>NZ_JACEFT010000023.1 GCF_013697085.1 Billgrantia kenyensis | reverse complement strand
AGCGCCCTGCGAGGAAGGCGTATTCTACTCAATCGGCCCGCGCTGTCAAGCGCTCTTCGATGCCCGCCGAAGCGTCTCTTGCATCGAAGGCCAGCCGAAGCCGGCGACCGCAAGCCCGTTATCGGACCTGCTGTCGAGTGGGGCGCATTCTACCGAATCCGCCGCTGGCGTCAAGCGTGAATTTTGCGAAGCGAATCGAAAAATTCAAACAACGACAACCACTTACCACTCTTTCCACCGCTGATGACGTTGCCCGTCACCGGCAGCGGATGCGTACTTTACGGCTTTCCCCCGCCCCCTGCAAGGGGCGGTTGTAAAAATATTTCAGTCGCGAGGCAAGGCCATGACGGGACGATGACGCCGAGACTGTCCACAGGCGTTCGCAGCAAGCGCCTGTGGATGGTCTTGCTGTCCGCCAAAGACGACGACGCCCGCACGGGGCGGGCGTCGGTAGTGCAAACTGACTTGTCATCAGCTGCTCTGGAGGACGGTGGAATGACTCAGCGCAGCGTCACTCGAGCATAGCGCTTCTTGCCGGCCTGGATGATGTAGCTCTTCCCGGTTTCGAGCATGGCATCCTTGGCCACGACCTCGCCATCCACCTTGACCCGGCCGTTGCCGAGCATGTCCTTGGCCTGCGCGCTATTGTTGGCCAGGCCCGAGCGGTTGAGGATCGCGGCAATCGGCGCCTGGGCCCCACCTTCGAAGTCGACCTCCACTTCCGGCAGGTCATCGGGCAGCTCGCCCTCGGCCAGGAGGTTGCCGGCAGACTTGTGTGCGTTGGCCGCAGCCTCCTCACCGTGGTAGCGGGCGATCAGCTCACGGGCAAGGGTCATCTTGATGTCGCGGGGGTTGGCCCCGGCCTCGACGTCTTGCTTGAGCGCCTCGATCTCTTCGTTAGGCTTGAGCGAAAGCAGTGTGAAGTAGCGCCACATGAGGCTGTCGGGCATGGAAACGAGCTTGTTGAACATCGAGCCCGGCGCCTCGTCCACGCCAACATAGTTGCCCAGCGACTTGGACATTTTCTGCACGCCGTCGAGCCCTTCGAGGAGCGGCATGGTGATGACCACCTGCGGCTCCATGCCGAAGTGCTTCTGGATCTCGCGTCCCATCAACAGGTTGAATTTCTGATCGGTACCGCCCAGCTCGACATCCGCTTCCAGAGCTACCGAGTCATAGCCCTGCACCAGAGGGTAGAGAAATTCGTGAATGGAGATCGGCTGGCCGGACTTGTAGCGCTTGTCGAAGTCGTCGCGCTCGAGCATGCGCGCCACGGTACTCTGGGCGGCCAGCTCGATCATTCTGGCTGCGGTGAGTTCGCCGAACCACTCGGAGTTGAAACGCACCTCGGTCTTGCCGGGGTCGAGGATCTTGAACACCTGCTCCTTGTAGGTCTGGGCGTTGGCCTGGACCTCCTCCTCGGTGAGCGGCTTGCGGGTGACGTTCTTGCCAGTCGGGTCGCCAATGCGCCCGGTAAAGTCGCCGATCAGGAAGATGATCTGGTGCCCCAGGTCCTGGAACTGGCGCATCTTGGTCAGCAGTACGCTGTGGCCGAGGTGCAGGTCGGGGGCGGTGGGGTCGAAGCCAGCCTTGATGCGCAGCTTGCGGCCGGATTCGAGCTTCTTGATCAGCTCCTCCTCCAGCAGGATCTCCTGGGTGCCTCGTTTCAGCAGCGCCAGTGCGCTTGCGACATCGCTCATCGTCTCCCACTCCAAATACGTTGTGCGCCCTTGCGGGCAGGGTCCATCGAATGGGGCAGGATGGTAGCATGACTTGAAGCCCGCGGGGGCTACAGAGCATAAGGAGAGTGAGATGACGCTGTTCGTGGGCTTGATGTCGGGGACCAGCCTGGACGGTATCGATGCCGCCCTGGTCGAAATCGACGCCATGGGTCAGCCGCAGCTGCACGCCACTCAGTCCGAGCCCACGCCAGAGGCGCTGCGCGACCAGCTGTTACGGCTCTGTCAGGCCCAGCAGGTCGCCTTTGCCGAGCTGGCCGCGGCCGAAGATGCCTTCACCCGACTCCAGGCGAAGGCGGTGAGGACCCTGCTGCAGAAGAGCGCCACCTCCGCGCAGCAAATCCGGGCCATCGGCAGCCACGGCCAGACCATCGAGCACGCACCCTGGGGCCACGCAGGTGGACCCGCCTATACCCTGCAGCTCGACAACCCGAGCCTGCTGGCCGAGCTGACGGGGTGTTCCGTGGTTGCCGACTTCCGCCGCCGCGATCTGGCCGCCGGCGGCCAGGCGGCGCCGCTGGCCCCGGCGTTCCACGAGGCGCTGTTTCGCCAGGCCAAGCAGTGGCAAGTGGTGCTCAACCTCGGCGGTTTCGCCAACCTGACCCTGCTCCCTCCTCGCGACGACGAGACGGAGATCATCGGCTTCGATACCGGCCCGGCCAACGCACTGCTGGATGCCTGGCACGCCCGCCATCGCGGCGGCCGCTTCGATGCCGACGGCGCCTGGGCAGCATCGGGACAGGTGGACGACGCACTGCTGAAGCGCCTGCTCGCTGAGCCCTTCTTTCATCGCCCACCGCCACGCAGCACCGGCCGTGAGGTCTTTCACCTCGACTGGCTCGAAGGCCACCTTACAGGCAAGGAGAGTCCGGCTGACGTGCAAGCCACTCTGGCGGAGCTGACCGCCACCAGCGTGACACTGGGCATCGACATGGCGCGCGAACTGGCCGGCGCGCCTCCCGCCGAGGCGCTGGTCCCCTGCGGCGGTGGTGCGCACAACAGCGACCTGCTAGGCCGCCTGGCACAACACCTGCCGGAAACCGCCCTGATGCCCAGCAGCGACTGGGGCTGGCCGGCAGACTGGCTGGAGGCGGGCGCCTTCGCCTGGCTCGCCTGGCGCCGCCTCGAAGGTCTGCCCGGCAACCTGCCCAGCGTCACCGGCGCTGCCGGCCCGCGCATCCTCGGTGGCGTCTACGCGCCCTAAGCTATTCGAGGCTAAAAGTCGTCGTCATCGCGCAGCGATAGCCTCTGCGCCGAGTCCTGCGCCTTGCTCAGTACGTCACTCTTCTCGTCGCCGTACTTGATCATCATGCGCAGCTCGTTGGCCGAGTCGGCATGCACCATGGCCACTTCCTCACTGATCGTGCCCGCCTTGTAGAGCTCGAACAGCGCCTGGTCGAAGGTCTGCATGCCCAGGTCGCGAGAGCGTGCCATGACGTTCTTGATTTCGCCGACATCGCCCTTGCGGATCAAGTCGGCAATCAAGGGAGTGCGCAGCAGGATCTCGATGGCCGGGCAACGTCCCCCGTCGCGGGTCGGCATCAGCTGCTGGGCCACGATGGCGTGCAGGTTGAGCGACAGGTCGAGCCAGATCTGTTCGTGTCGCTCGTGGGGAAAGAAGTGGATGATCCGGTCCAGCGCCTGGTTGGCATTGTTGGCATGCAGCGTGGCCAGGCAGAGGTGACCCGTTTCGGCAAACGTCAGGGCATGCTCCATGGTCTCGCGGGTGCGCACCTCGCCAATCAGGATCACGTCCGGCGCCTGGCGCAGGGTGTTCTTCAGCGCCACCTCGAAGGACTCGGTATCGATGCCCACTTCGCGCTGGTTGATGATCGCCTTCTTGTGCGGGTGGACGAACTCGATGGGATCTTCGACGCTGATGATGTGGCCGCCCACGGTTTCGTTGCGCTGCTGGATCATCGACGCCAGGGTGGTCGATTTACCGGTACCGGTACCACCCACCACGAACACCAGGCCTCGCTTGAGGTTGGCCAGTTCGCCAAGCTGCGGCGGCAACGAGAGTTCCTCGAGGTGGGGAATCTCATAGGCAATGCGGCGGATGACCATGGCAAGCTGGTTGCGCTGCTGGAAGGCACTGACGCGAAAGCGCCCCCTACCGCTGAGGCTCAGGGCGAAGTTGGCCTCGCGCTCCTGGTTAAAACGCGCTTTCAAACCTTCCGGCACGGCCACATTGACCAGCTCTCGTACTTGCTCCACGGAGAGGCGCTGGTCGCCCAGCGCCGTCAGCTTACCGGCAATCTTGATCGTGGGTGGTGCCTGCACCGAGATCAACAGGTCCGATGCCTCCTTCTGGGCCATGATTCCCAGCAACTGCTCGAGCCACTCTTGTGCTTTCATCTCCGCCCCCTTTCAGTTCCTCGCTCGATCAGCTGCCCAGCGCGCTCTTGGCTCTGGCCTGGGCTTCATCGCGATTGACCACGTTTTCCGCGACCAGCTTGGCCAAGCTGGCATCCAGGGTCTGCATGCCCAGGTTGCCGCCCGTCTGGATCGCGGAATAGATCTGCGCCACCTTGTCCTCACGGATCAGGTTGCGCACCGCCGCATTGGCGATGAGGATCTCGTGGGCCGCAACCCGGCCACCGGAGCGGCGCTTGAGCAGGGTCTGCGAAATCACCGCCTGCAGCGACTCCGAAAGCATCGAGCGCACCATGGCTTTCTCTTCGCCGGGAAAGACATCAATGATACGGTCGATGGTCTTGGCCGCCGAAGTGGTGTGCAGGGTACCGAACACCAGGTGGCCGGTTTCGGCGGCGGTCAACGCCAGCCGGATGGTTTCGAGGTCGCGCATCTCGCCCACCAGGATCACGTCGGGGTCTTCACGCAGCGCACTGCGCAATGCCTGAGCGAAACCATGGGTGTCACGGTGCACCTCACGTTGGTTGATCAGGCAGCGCTTGCTGCGGTGGACGAACTCCACCGGGTCCTCGATGGTGAGGATGTGGTCGTAACGGTGATCGTTGATATAGTCGATCATGGCTGCCAGGGTGGTGCTCTTGCCCGAGCCGGTGGGCCCGGTGACCAGCACCAGGCCGCGGGGAAGCAGAGACAGGCGACGGAAGACATCGCCCAATCCCAGCTCTTCCATGGTCAGCACTTCACTGGGGATGGTGCGGAACACCGCGCCGGCACCGCGGGCCTGGTTGAAGGCGTTGACACGGAAGCGCGCCACTCCGGGGACCTCGAAGGAGAAGTCGGTTTCGAAAAACTCTTCGTAGTCACGGCGCTGGCGATCCCCCATGATGTCGTAGATCAGCTTGCGGACTTCGCGATCCTCCATCGCCGGCACGTTGAGGCGCCGAATGTCGCCGTCGACCCGTATCATCGGCGGCAAGCCGGCCGACAGATGCAGATCGGAGGCGTTCTGCTTTGCCGAGAACGCCAGCAGTTCGGTAATATCCATGCGATTCCCCTGCTCCCCGGTGTAGTTTCCAGCGAGTATGACAGACCTAGCGGACATGACGGACTTCATGTGGCTGAAATGACGGATACCATGCTTTCGGAGTCGCTGGCCAGTGCCCGACGCCGTTTGGCCGATGCCCTGGCAGCGGCTGGGCGCCCTGCTGACGCCGCGCGCCTGCTCGCCGTGAGCAAGACCAAGCCTGCCAGCCTGATCCGCCAGGCCTGGGAGCTGGGCCAGCGCGAATTCGGCGAGAACTACGTGCAGGAAGCGCTGGAGAAACAGGCCGAGCTGGCTGACCTGGACGGGATCATCTGGCACTTCATCGGCCCGCTGCAGGCCAACAAGACCCGCGCCGTGGCCGAGCACTTCGGCTGGGTCCACAGTATCGAGCGCGAAAAGATCGCCCGGCGCCTGAACGACCAGCGCCCGGACACGCTGGAGCCACTGCAGGTCTGCCTGCAGGTCAATGTCAGCGGGGAGGCCAGCAAGTCGGGCGTGAGCCTCGACGAGCTGGAAAGCCTGGCGGAAGCGGTACTGTCACTGCCACGCCTGAGGCTGCGCGGACTCATGGCCATTCCGGCACCTGCTGAAGACATGGCCAGCCAGCGCGAGCCGCTGGGTAAGCTTCGCCATGCCCTCGAGACCCTGCGCCAGCGCTTCCCCCAGGCGCCGCTGGATACCTTGTCGATGGGCATGAGCGACGACCTGGAGGCAGCAGTTCTGGAGGGAGCCACCCTGGTCAGGCTGGGGACGGCCATTTTTGGCACCCGGGAGAACTCACGCCACTAGATGGCGCATTCGCACCGGCCTTGAGCCGGTCGCAACATAACAGCAGAAGGACACAACGCAATGGCCAGCAGAGTCACCTTCATTGGCGCCGGGAACATGGCCAGCGCCATCATCGGCGGTATGATCGACAACGGCCATCCGGCCACCGCCATTACCGCCACGTCGCCCAGCGATGCCTTTCTGGCGCCGATCCACGAGCGCTACGGCATTCGCACCAATACCGACAACGCCGCGGCAGTACGGGACGCCGACATCGTGGTGCTGGCCGTGAAGCCCCAGGTGATGCGTGAAGTCTGCGAAGGACTGAGCGACACTCTGCAGCGTCAACGCCCGCTGATCATTTCTGTGGCAGCCGGCCTCACCGCCGAGTCGCTGCAGGCCTGGCTCGGCGGCGGCATGCCGCTGGTGCGCTGCATGCCCAACACGCCCTCGCTGGTTGGTGCCGGGGCCGCGGGCCTGTTTGCCACCCCCGAGGTCAGCGCCGAGCAGCGCGCCCAGGCCACCGAGCTGCTCGAGGCCGTCGGACTGGTCGAGTGGGTGGAGGAAGAAGCCCTGCTGGATGCGGTCACCGCCGTATCGGGCAGCGGCCCAGCCTACTTCTTCCTGATGTTCGAGGCCATGGAGGAAGCCGGCGTCAAGCTCGGCCTGCCTGCCGAGACGGCGCGCCGCCTGGCGATCCAGACCGCCTTGGGTGCAGCTCGCATGGCGCAGGAGAGCGAATTCCCCCCGGAGCGCCTCAAGCGTAACGTGATGTCGCCGGGCGGCACTACCGAACGCGCCGTGGAGTACCTTGAGCAGGCCGGGCTGCGCACGTCGTTGACCGAAGCCATGGAGGCCTGTGCCGCCCGCGCTCGCGAGATGGCCGAAGAGCTCGGTCAACGTTAGTCTTCTGGTCGCCCGAACCGGATCGGGCGCCATCCTGATGATACGGAGGAGCCCACATGGGCCAAATGGGAAATGCCGGCCTGCTGCTGGTCAACACCCTGATCAACATCTACCTGTTCCTGATGATGCTGCGCTTCCTGCTGCAGGCGTCCCAGGCCGACTACTACAACCCCATCAGCCAGTCGGTGGTGAAGATCACCCAGCCGGTGGTGCGGCCCTTCCAGGGTTTCCTCGGCCCGGTGGCGGGCCGCTTCGACCTGGCGACGCTGGCCTCGGCCTTCGTGATCAAGGCAGTCAGCATCGTGGTGATCCTGCAGATCGCCGGCATCGGCATGCCGCCCATCACCCAGGTGGCGATCGGTGCCGTGGCCGCCATCGCCAACGCCATCCTCAAGATCTACTTCTTCGCCTTGATCGTGATGATCATTCTGAGCTGGGTCGCGCCCAATGCAAGCCACCCGGGTGCGCTGCTGGTAATGCAGCTGGTGGAACCGATCATGGCGCCGGTGCGCAAGGTCATCCCGCCACTGGGCATGATCGACCTGTCGCCCATCGTGGTCTTCATCGCCATCAGCATCATCGATGGTATCGTGGTGGGCGCGCTGACGAGAGCTGCCGGGATCGCCGGTGCCCTGGTGGGCCTGTGAGCCCGGCCCTGCAAGCGGCGTACCTCAACGACTGGACATGAAACGACAAGATGCCCGAGCTTCCCGATGACTCGGTCGGCCTGGTGTCGCCGCAGACGGCGCACTTCGACGACCCCCTGGCCCTGGCCTGCGGCAGGACCCTGCCCGCCTACGACCTGGTCTACGAGACCTATGGCACGCTCAATGCCGAGCGCTCCAATGCGGTGCTCATTTGCCATGCGCTGTCGGGACACCACCACGCTGCCGGCTTCCACTCTCTCGACGAGCGCAAGCCGGGCTGGTGGGATGCCCATATCGGTCCGGGCAAGTCGATCGATACCAACCGCTTCTTCGTGGTCTCGCTCAACAATCTGGGCGGCTGCCATGGCAGCACCGGGCCGACCAGCCAGAATCCCGCCACCGGCCGCCTGTGGGGACCCGACTTTCCCATGGTCACGGTGACCGACTGGGTGCACAGCCAGGCACGCCTGGCCGACCGCCTCGGCATCGAACGCTTCGCCGCGATTATCGGCGGCAGCCTTGGCGGCATGCAGGTGCTGCAATGGACGCGGATCTATCCCGAGCGAATCGCCAACGCCGTGATCATCGCTGCCACCCCCAAGCTTTCGGCCCAGAACATTGCCTTCAACGAGGTCGCTCGCCAGGCAATCCGTTCCGATCCGGACTTTCACGACGGCTGGTATGCCGAGCATGGCACGGCACCACGCCGCGGCCTAAAGCTGGCGCGCATGGTGGGGCACATCACCTATCTCTCGGAAGACGCCATGGGCAGCAAGTTCGGCCGCGACCTGCGTAGCGAGGATCTCAATTTCGGCTACGACGTGGAGTTCCAGGTCGAGTCCTACCTGCGCTATCAGGGTGATACCTTCTCCACTGCCTTCGATGCCAACACCTACCTGCTGATGACCAAGGCGCTCGACTACTTCGATCCGGCGGCAGAGCACGACGGCGTACTGGCCGAGGCAGTCGCACCCGGCCAGTGCCCCTTCCTGGTGGTCAGCTTCACCAGTGACTGGCGCTTTCCGCCGTCGCGCTCCCGCGAGTTGGCCAATGCCCTCATCCGCGCCGGCAAGCAGGTCAGCTACGTCAACATCGACTCGCCTCACGGCCACGACGCCTTCCTGCTGCCCGAGCCGCGCTACCAGGCCGTGTTCGCTGCGTTCATGTCTCGCGCCGCCCAGGCACTGGGCCTGGAGGAGACCGCATGATGCGTGCCGACCTCGCATTGATTCACCGCTGGGTGCCTGAAGGCGCCCATATCCTCGACCTGGCCTGCGGCGACGGCACCTTGCTGGAAGCCCTGGCGCGCGACAAGCAAGTCACCGGCTATGGGCTGGAGATCGACCCGGAAGGCATCACCGCCTGTATCGCCAAGGGGGTCAGCGTCATCGAGCAGAACCTGGACGAAGGGCTGGTCCATTTCGAGGATGATACCTATGACCTGGTGATCATGACCCAGGCCCTGCAGGCCCTGCGCCGGCCGGATCGCATGCTCGACGAGATGCTGCGGGTGGCGGACGAGTGCATCATCACCTTTCCCAACTTCGCCTACTGGCGACACCGGGTGCACCTGGGCATTCGCGGCTACATGCCGGTCTCCAAGTCGCTACCCTATGCTTGGTACGATACGCCCAACATCCACCTGTCGACCTTCAATGACTTCGAGCACCTGTGCCGCGAGAAGGGCCTGCGAATCACCGACCGGGCCGTGGGCATCGGCGACCACGAAGGCCATTGGGCCACCCGCCTGCGGCCCAACCTGTTCGGTGAGATCGCCATCTTTCGCGTTGAGCGCCAGGATCGACGCCGAACCACCCAGCCCTGAGCCTGACCTGAAAAGTCGAGGAGAGCGCCATGCTGTTGAAACGCATCCTTAGCCGCTACCCCCTGGTCGCCGCCCTGATGCTTGCCCTGCTGCCGCTGCACGGCCACGCACAGCAGTTCGAACAGGTCGGCGACTACCAGATCCACTACAGCGCAGTGAGCACCAGCTTCCTGCCTCAGGAGGTCGCCGAGGCCCACGGTATCCAGCGCAGCCCGGCCATGGCACTGCTCAATGTCAGCGTGCTGGAAGAAGTCGACGGCCAACTGCGCCCGGTCAACGCCCCTGTCAGCGGCACGTTCGGCGAGCTCCAGGGCCAAGACCGTACGCCGCTGGAGTTCCGCACCCTGCGTGAGGGAGACGCCCAGTCGCAGATCGCGCTGTTTCGTATGCTGGACGACGAACCCATGCACTTCGCACTGGAAGTGCGCTACGACCGCAACCGCGAGCCGGCCGAGGTGAACTTCGTCCAGCGCTTCCATATCGAGCGCTGAACGCATGCCCGCCCTGATTGGCCACCTGGCCCAGCTTGAGGCCTCGCCCTCGCGCGGCCTAACGCTGCCCGACGGCAGAAACGCCTTCCTCGTCCGCGTGCATGGACGCGTCACGGCCTGGCTCAACCTCTGCCCACACCAGGGGATGCCGCTCAACCTGCCGGAGGGCGACTTTCTCGAAGCGGGGGGCGAATTGATCCAGTGCGGCATGCACGGCGCGCTGTTCCTGCCGGAAACCGGAGAGTGCGTTTTCGGCCCCTGTCAGGGCCGCTTCCTGCAGCCACTGGCGATCTCAGTCGATGCCGAGGGCAAAATTTACTTGGCGAGTGAGTGACACCGACAGCGGTCCCGCCAGCGTGATGGCCGCAGGACGGCCGTCGCGCCAGCCGATCTCGCAGCCGTGAGCCAGCACCTCCACCCCGCGCCCGGCAACCTCTCTCAGCGTGGCGGCGTAGGCCGGGTCGAGGTGCACGGCCGGAGCTACGTCAGGGATTCCGGTGTGGGCCACACAGAACAGCAGCGCCGCGCGCTCTCCTTGCTCGGCAAGTGACGCCAGCGCCAACAGGTGATTGCGCCCGCGCTCGCTCACCGTATCGGGAAAATAGCCGTGACCGTCGATCTCCTTGAGCGTGACCTGCTTGACCTCGACGTAGGCGGTGCCGCGTACCGGATCATCGAGGCGAAAATCAAGCCGCGCCCCTTCGACCCGCGCCTCGCGCCGGAGCGAGGCATAGCCAGCCAGCGCCGCAATGCGCCCCTCCCGCAGTGCCTCCTCTACGATGCGATTGGTGCGCCCGGTATGCACCGAGGCCAGCGCCACGCTGCCGTCGGGCTGGGGCAGCTCGATCAACTCCCAGGTCCAGGCCAGCTTGCGCGCGGGATTGTCGCTCGCCGCCAGCCATACCCGACAGCCAGGAACGTTGACCGCCCGCATCGAGCCGGTGTTGGGGCAGTGGGCTACCACCTCGCGGCCGTCGTCGAGGCGGATATCGGCCAGGAAGCGCTTGTAGCGCCGCAGCAGCACGCCGGGAACGAGATCGGGGTAATCCATGGCCAGGTTGCCTACTGCCGCGCCAGGAAACGCTCGAGCCGGCTCACCGCCTCTTCCAGACGGGCGATACCGGTGGTGAAGGCGATGCGAACATGGCGCTCGCCGCCGGTCACGGCAAAGTCCACTCCTGGCGTGATGGCTACATTCTCTTCTTCGAGCAGGCGTTGGCAGAAGGCCTGACTATCGTGGCTGTAGCGTGAGATATCCAGCCACAGGTAGAAGGCCCCCTGAGGGGGCAGCGATGGGGCCAGCCCCAGGCGAGCGAGTCCGCTCAACAGCGCATCGCGGCGGCGCCCCAGCTCGGCGCGGCGCCCCTCGAGAATTTCGCGGCATTGGGGAGTAAAAGCGGCCAGGGCCGCATGCTGTGCCGGAGTCGGCGCGGCCAGGAAGACGTTCTGGGCCAGTCGCGTCAGCGGCTCCACGGCGGCCTCCGGCGCCAGCAGCCAGCCCAGGCGCCAGCCGGTCATGCCGAAATACTTGGAGAAGCTGTTGACCACGAAGACATCCGGGGAGAGCGATGCCACCGACAGCGGTTCGAGATCGTAGCTGAGCCCCTGGTAGATCTCGTCGACCAGCAGGTGCCCACTCCGGTCAGCCACGGCTTCGGCCACCGCCTCGAGCTGTGACGCATCCAGCATATGGCCGGTCGGGTTCGAAGGCGTGGCCAGCATGGCCAGGCGGGTGGCATCGCCCCAGTGCCGTTCGACCAGCTCGGCATCGAGCTGCCAGCCGCTCTCCGGGCCGACGGCAACGTTATCCACCTCGGCGCCGGCCAACGCCATGAAGTGGCGATTGCACGGGTAATTGGGATCGGCCATCAATACCCGGTCACCGGACCCGACCAGCAGCTGGCTTGCCAGCAGCAGTGCCCCGGAGGCGCCGGGGGTGACCAGAATGCGCCGGGGGTCCACCTCGGCACCGAAGTGCTCGGCGTAGTGCCCGGCGATCGCCTCGCGCAGCGCCGGCAACCCCGCCGCCGGGCTGTAGCGCGTGAGCCCTGCTGCCAGTGCCGCCTGCCCGGCCGTCACCACCGGCTCGGGGGTCGCAAAATCGGGCTCGCCGACCTCGAGGTGAATGACATCGTGGCCGGCCGCCTCGCGCGCCTGAGCGGCCTCGAGCAGACTCATCACCCGAAAGGGAGCGACGCGATCAACGCGCGAATTCCACGACATGCCGGACTCCTGAAAAGCAGTGATATGACCGATGGTGAGCACTTTTTCCACTCCAGCGGTCAAAAAACCATACCACCGATTTTGGTCCATGGCAGGTTTCGGCCTTAGTCGCGGGGTATTGCAAAAGTCTCGGAATTCCGATAAACAAGCATGCCTTTGGCGTGAGATACCTTGCACAGGTTGCATCGGGTATTGATCAGCAGTCACTCAAGTAATGAGGCAGTCCCATGCCAGTAGCAGACAAGAAAGCGGAAGCGCCCAAAAAATTCACCCCGTATGAGTCGGCAGCGGGTGAAGAGTACATGAACGAGCAGCAGCTTGAGCACTTCCGACAGATCCTGCTGGGCTGGAAACAGGAGCTCATGGAAGAAGTCGATCGCACGGTGCGTCACCTGCAGGAAGAGGCGAACAACTATGCCGACCCTGCGGACCGTGCCACCCAGGAAGAAGGGTTCAGCCTGGAGCTGCGCACCCGCGACCGGGAGCGGAAGCTGCTCAAGAAGATCAACGAGACGCTGGAGAAGATCGACGAAGAGGACTATGGCTTCTGCGAGGCCTGTGGCGTCGAGATCGGCATTCGCCGCCTGGAGGCTCGCCCCACCGCGACCCTGTGCGTCGACTGCAAGACCCTGGCCGAACTGAAGGAAAAGCAGCTCGGCGGCTGATGCCCACTGCGGTGAGCCTCACGCACCTTCGCAACGGGCACCCTGGGGTGCCCGTTTGCATGTCGGAACCCGCTGCCAGGAGCCACTCATGACCGGCTACCGAGGCCGCTTCGCCCCCACCCCTTCGGGCCCCCTGCACTTCGGCTCGCTGATCGCCGCCCTGGCCAGCTATCTCGATGCGCGCCGGGCCGAGGGCGTATGGCTGCTGCGCATCGAGGACATCGATCCACCGCGCTGCCCTCCAGGCGCAGCCGACACCATCCTGCGCCAGCTCGAGGCCTTCGGCCTGCACTGGGACGGGCCGGTATACTGGCAACATGATCGCGACTCTGCCTACGCTGCAGCGCTGGAGCGACTGACGGCGCTGGGCCTGGCCTATCCCTGCAGCTGCTCGCGCAAGCAGTGGCGCACCCACACCGTCTATCCTGGCTGGTGTCGCGAAGGGGTTCGCGAACCCGACAAGCCGCTAGCCTGGCGGCTGCGCAGCGACCTGGGCCTGCGCCCGGTGATTTGGCAAGACCGGCTGTTCGGCGAACAGCGCTTCGACCCGACCGAGCTCGGCGACGTGGTGCTCAAGCGCAAGGATGGCCTGTGGGCCTATCAGCTCGCAGTGGTCGTGGATGACGCCGAACAGGATATCAGCGACGTAGTCAGGGGCTTCGACCTGCTCGACAATACCCCCTGGCAACGTCAGCTGCAGTCTGCGCTGGGGCTGCCCGAGCCGCGCTACCTCCACCTGCCCTTGATCGTCAACCGCGAAGGCCAGAAGCTATCCAAGCAGAACCTGGCGCCGGCACTGCCACTGGAGGAGGGCGCGGCTCGCCCGCTGCTGCATCGTGCCCTGATGTTCCTCGACCAGCACCCACCCAGGGAGCTGAGCATGGCACCCGTGCAAGAGCAGCTGGCCTGGGCCAAATGCCACTGGGAGCCGGGCCACATTCGCCGTGATGTCCACCGCCAGGAGTGAGGAGCGTCCATGTACGTCTATCGCATCATGCTGTTCCTGGTCTTCGGCGGCTATCTGCTGTCGCCTCTACTGATGAGCGGCTGGTCGAGCCCCGGCGTCGCCTGGTATCGCCCCTTCGCCATCTGGGGCATCCTGATCGCCCTGACGCTGTGGCTCGAGCAGAAGAGGAAGCTCGATGAACGCTAGCCTCACCAGCGTGTTTGCGCTGGGCAGCAGCTTCCTGCTACTGATGTTTCTCTGCGCCGTGGCGGTCGAGCGAGGCTGGCTCAGTCGCAAGGTGACGCGCCACCCAGCTGTCTACACCCTGGCACTTGGCGTCTATGCCAGCGCCTGGGCCATTTATGGCAGCCTTGAGCTGGCTGCCACGTCCGGCTATGGCTACCTAGCCTACTATCTTGGCGTGGCGGGTGCCTTCCTGCTGGCGCCTGTGCTGCTGGTACCGATCCAGCGCATGACCCGCACCCATCAACTTGCCTCACTGGCCGACCTGTTCGCCTTCCGCTTCCGTTCACGCTGGGTCGGCACACTGGTTACCGTGATCAGCCTGTTGGCGGTGATGCCTCTGCTCGCCCTGCAGGTACAGACGATGGGTGACGCCATCTATCTCATGTCGGGCACCACCTCGCCGTCCCTGCTCGCCCTGTCCCTGTGTGCGCTGATCGCGCTGTTCGCCATGATCTTCGGCACCCGACACGACCAGAGCGCCACCCGGCACGACACCCTGCTGGCAGTAATTGCCCTGAGCTCGGTGGTCAAGCTCTTCGCCATGCTGGCACTGGGCGCCTTCGCCCTGTTCGTCATCTTCGACGGCCCCGCCGACCTCCAGGCCTGGCTGGACGGCCCCGGACAGGCTTACCAGGCCAGCGTGGTGCAGCCGGACGCCGCCCACTGGCGCACCCTGCTGCTGCTCTTCTTCGCCGCCGCCCTGCTGATGCCGCACATTTTCCACATCACCTTTGCCGAGACCCTGTCACGCCATACCCTGCTGCAGGCGAGCTGGTCGCTGCCGCTGTTCCTGCTGTTGATGGCGATACCGGTGCCGCTGATTCTCTGGGCGGGACAGCGCCTGGAGAGCCATGAAGCCATCGGAGCCGCCTACCTGGCGTTCGGCCTGTCCGACTCGTTGTGGATCCAGGGACTCGCTTTCATCGCCGGGCTGGCTGCCGCCAGCGGCACCATGGTGATCATTGCCATGGCACTCTCTGGAATGATCCTCAATCACGTGCTGCTGGTGGCCCACCCACCCGAAGCCCAGCCCAACCTCTACCGCTGGCTGCGCTGGCTGCGCCGGGGGTTGATGGCCGCCGTGATCCTCAGCGGCTGGCTGTTCTACCGTACCGTGGGAGTGCACCATGACCTGACCACGCTGGGACTGGCAGCCTTCGTCGGCATGACCCAGTGCCTGCCGGGGCTGCTGGCGCTGCTTTACTGGCCGGGCGCAAACCGCAAGGGCATGGTCTCGGGCCTGGTCGTCGGCGTCCTCATCTGGTTTGTCGGCCTATGGCTGCCGCTGCTCACCGGCCTGCCCAACCTGATCCTGATTCCGCCCGGCATGGAACTGCTTGCCGGCGAGCCCGACTGGTACGTGGTTACCCTGGTATCTCTGGCGTGCAATGCGCTTGTTTTCATCATCGTCTCGCTGGCCACACCCACCTCCGAGGGCGAGCGCGCCGCTGCCGAGGCCTGCTCGGTAGATGCCGTGATCCGTCCCAAGCGGCTACCACTGCTCGCCGCCACGGGGGAAGAGTTCAAGCAGCCGCTGGCCCAGGCGCTGGGCGAAACCGTGGCCCAGCGTGAAGTCGAGCGAGCGCTGACCGACCTCGGCATGTCACCCCTTGATGGCCGCCCCTACGCCCTGCGCCGGCTGCGCGACCGTATCCAGGCCAATCTCTCCGGCCTCATGGGCCCCTCGGTGGCCCAGGACATCGTCGACCGCTACCTGCCCTACCGCCGCGGGGGACAGGAGCCTACCGACGACATCCACTTCGTCGAGAGCCGGCTCGAGGCCTACCGGTCAAGGCTGACGGGACTGGCACGAGAGCTCGACGGCCTGCGTCGCTACCATCGGCGCATTCTGACTCGACTGCCGGTGGGCCTGTGCGCCTTCGGCGTCGACGACGAGCTGCTGATGTGGAACGACGCCCTGGCCGAGCTATCGGGCATCGACGGGGGGAGCGTGGTGGGGGCTCGCCGCGACGGCCTGCCAGCCCCTTGGGCCGAGCTCCTGGGCCGGGCCCTGGTCGAGCCCCAGGACCATCTCTACAAGCAGCCGGTCGAACTCAAGGGCGGTGTACGCTTCCTGACCTTCCATCGCGCCGAGCTGCAGGCCGACGACGACGTGCGCGGCGGAACCGTGATCCTGATCGAGGATCACAGCGAGATGAAGTGGCTCGAGGACGAACTGGTGCATGCGGCTCGACTGGCCTCCATCGGCCAGTTGGCCGCCGGCGTGGCTCACGAGATCGGCAATCCGGTGACCGGCATCTCGTCGCTGGCGCAGAACCTGCGCTACGACACCGATGACCCCGAGGTGCTGGAGACCGCTCAGCAGATCCAGCAGCTCACGGACCGCATTTCGCGTATCGTCAGCTCGCTGGTGGGCTTTGCCCACGGTGGCCGTCACCTCAACGGCAATCATATGGCACCGGTTCCCATCGCCGCCCTGGTCGATGAGGCGCTGCACTTGATCCAGCTGGCGCGCTCGGGCGAGGATGTCCGCTACCGTAACCAGTGTCTCGCCGAACTCAGGGTGCGCGGCGACGCCCAGCGACTGCAACAGGTCATGATCAACCTGCTGAGCAATGCACGCGACGCAAGCGCCCCCGGCGGCGAGGTGGTGATCGACGCCGTAGCGGACGGCGACATGCTCAAGGTTACCGTTACCGACGAAGGGCACGGACTCGACGACCGGGTTCGCGAACACCTTTTTGAACCCTTCACCACCACCAAGCCGCCAGGCGAAGGGACCGGGCTCGGCCTACCACTGGTCTACAGCATCATAGCCGAGCATCATGGCAGGATAGAGATCGAATCACCGCCCCAGGGGCTGGAGCGGGGCACTCGCATCTGCCTGTGGCTGCCCACCGAACGAGAGGATGGTGAACATACCGATGAGCCGGATTCTGATCGTTGAAGACGAAGCCATCATCCGCACTGCGCTGCGGCGACTGCTGGAGCGCCACGACTACCAGGTCAGCGAGGCCGGCTCGGTAGACGAAGCGCTGAGCCTGGAGCCTCGCAGCTTCGACCTGGTGATCAGCGACCTGCGACTGCCCGGCGAGCCGGGCACCGACCTGATCGAACAGGCCGCCCCGGCTCCCGTACTGATCATGACCAGCTACGCCAGCATGCGATCGGCCGTGGAATCGCTGAAGCAGGGTGCCGTCGACTACGTGGCCAAGCCCTTCGATCATGATGAGCTGCTGGAAACCGTGGCTCGCGTTCTTCACCAGCACACCTCGCATCGCTCCCCGCCGCCCGATATCACCGACGCCGGCGGCTCCCGACAGCCAATGATCGGCGAGTGCTCTGCGATGCAGGTTGTCTATACCCGCATCCGCAAGACAGCCCCGGCCGATGTCACCGTGCTGATCCAGGGGGAATCGGGCACCGGAAAGGAGTTGGTGGCACGTGCCATTCATCAGCAGAGCCAACGGCGCCATGCGCCACTCATCTGCGTCAACTGCGCCGCCATCCCCGAAACCCTGATCGAGTCGGAGCTGTTCGGCCACGAAAAGGGCGCCTTCACCGGTGCCAGCGCTGCCCGCACCGGCCTGGTGGAAGCTGCCGATGGTGGCACCCTGTTCCTCGACGAAATCGGCGAACTGCCCCTGGATGCCCAGGCTCGCCTGCTGCGGGTGCTGCAAGAGGGCGAGATTCGCCGCATCGGCTCGGTTGAGACGCGCCATGTCGACGTGCGCTTGATCGCTGCGACCCACCGCGACCTGCGCGCCCTGTCTAAGACCGGCGAATTCCGTCTCGACCTCTACTACCGGCTCAACGTGATGCAGATCGACCTGCCGCCGCTGCGCGAACGGGAAGATGACATCCTGTTGATTGCCGACGTTCTGCTGGACAAAGCCTGCCGACGTCATCATCGCGAGGGGCTGCGCCTGTCACGCGCGGCACGCCGCGAGATCCGCGACTATCCCTGGCCCGGCAACGTGCGCGAGCTGGAAAACGCACTCGAGCGCGGTGTGATCCTCGCCGAGGGCCACTTGATCCACCCCGACGACCTTGGCCTGCGCCCTACACTTCCGCCTGCATCACGTGCCGTGGCCGAACCAAAGGTCGCCGTGCCAAGCCAGGTCGACGAGGAGGCAGAGAGCAGCGAGGAGGATCTCTCGCTGGAGGACTATTTCCAGCACTTCGTACTGGAGCACCAAGACCATATGAGTGAAACCGAGCTGGCCCAGAAGCTTGGTATCAGCCGTAAGTGCCTGTGGGAGAGGCGCCAGCGCCTGGGCATCCCGCGCAAGAAGCAGGCCCGCCGCAGCAGCGCCTGACGCCCGATTAGACTAATGTCCAAGCGCCTCGACCAACTCGTCATAGGCGCTTTTTTTGTGCCCGACCCGGCTCGTCTGCACCAGGTGTTACCTTCCCACCCAGAACCTGCCCCGTCATGGCGCATCTGGGGTAACACATCAAAGGCGCCACTCGGACCCGCACGCAACGACAAATCACAAGTATTTGATTTAAAAAGCAGAAAAGCCAGCCTGGCACGTGCCGTGCAACATCCAGTGCAAGAAAAACAACATCCGGCTGCCACCGAGCCAACAACAAGAACAAGGTGACGGTAATGGCAGGGCCTGCGCCAACAACAACAAGGCAGGCTGTGAAGAGGATGCGGCCAGGGGCAACAAAAACAAGATGCCCCGGAAAGAGCCGCCCTTCGCTTCGAGTCAACAACAACAAGACAGAGCGAAGCACCGGATCCATCAGGACGCGATGCGCCAACCCCGGCCAACAACAAATACAACGGCCGCAAGCGCGCACCTTCGGCAACAACATCAACAAGCCGAAGGCAGGCATATCTCATGATGCCGTCGTGGTTGGATTATTGTTTTGAATACGAGGCGGTCGCAACCAGGAACGTCAACAATCACAACAATACTGTTGCCTGTGACTCTTGGTGACTGTGGTGCGTATTCAAGGCGATGCGCCATCACGAAGAAGAAACAGCCGCAAGGACGCAGCACCATTTAGCTTGTCAGAGGAGGCCTGGTGGCCTCCTCTTTTGCTATCGCGGCGCCGTGATCTCCTTGCAGTGAAATCGCACGCCGCTTTGCAAGGTGTCGGCGGTCCGCTACACTCTGTACTTTCGCACACTGCGAGTCGAAATCGCCGCATGTTCAAAGGATTTACCCGCTTTCTGCAAAGCCCAGGCACGCACTTCAGGACACTCTTCGGCCCTCAAGAGGCTTCCGGTGGCCGGATAGGCCCCCGTATCATCCCCCGTGACCAGCATCCCGTTTCGCGCCAGCATTTCAGCGAAGCAGCGCTGAAGGTGCTCTATCGCCTGCATAATGCCGGCTTTGAAGCCTATCTGGTCGGCGGCTGCATTCGCGACTCCCTGCTCGGCAAGATGCCCAAGGATTTCGACGTCGCCACCGATGCCACTCCGGAGCAGGTACGGGAGCTGTTTCGCAACTCACGCATCATCGGCCGGCGCTTTCGCATCGTGCATGTGCGCTTCGGTCGCGAGGTGATCGAAGTCACCACCTTCCGCGGCACCCACGGCGACGACCATGGCGATCACATTGCGCAGCAGTCGGAACACGGCCTGCTGCTGCGCGACAATGTCTGGGGCAACATTCAGGAAGACGCGATTCGGCGCGATTTCACCATCAATGCCATCTACTACAGCATCGCCGACTTCTCGATCCATGATTTCGCCGACGGCATGCACGACATCGAGACACGCACCCTTCGCCTGATCGGCGACCCGGCCGTGCGCTACCGCGAAGATCCCGTACGCATGCTGCGGGCGGTGCGCTTCGCGGTGAAGCTCGACTTTCATATTGCCCCCGAATCCGAGGAGCCGATCGCGGAGCTGGCATCGCTGCTGCTGCAGATTCCTCCGGCGCGGCTGTTCGACGAAGTCCTCAAGCTGTTCATGGCAGGCCACGGTGTCGAGACATTCCGCCTGCTGCGCCACTACGGCCTGTTCGCCATGCTCTTCCCCGAAACCGACGAGGCCATGGCAGAGCTGACCTGGGCCGAGCCGCTCATCGAGCATGCCCTGGCCAGTACCGACAAGCGAATCCATGAGGAGCGTCCGGTCACGCCGGCGTTCCTGTTCGCCGCCCTGCTGTGGGGGCCCGTCCAGCGCCGCCAGGCCGCGCTGGAGGACGAAGGCATGCCGCCCATCCCGGCACTGCAGCTCGCCTCGCAGCAGGTGCTGTCGCGCCAGCTGCAGCATATCTCGATTCCCAAGCGCTTCAGCATGCCGATGCGCGACATCTGGGATCTGCAGCAGCGCCTGCCACAACGCCGAGGCAAGCGCGCCCTTCAGACCCGTGATCACCCTCGCTTCCGTGCCGCCTATGACTTCCTGCTGCTGCGCGAAGCGGCTGGCGAGATCGAGCCCGGCCTGGGCGACTGGTGGACCGCCTACCAGGAGGGCGACGAGCATGAGCAGCGCCGTCTCCTGGATAAGGCAGGCGCCGATACCGGCCCTGGCAATTCCCGCCGTCGGCGCCCACGCAAGCGACGCCGCCGCAGCTCTTCCGGCCCTTCATGACGCCTCTTGTCGACGCTTTTGTCGGGCTGGGCAGCAACCTCGACAACCCTGTCGCCCAGGTACGTCGGGCACTCGAAGAACTGGGCAAGCTGCCGCTGACGCAGCGCATCGCCGCCTCGAGGCTGTACGCCAGCCGACCGGTGGGCCCCCAGGACCAACCAAGCTTCGTCAATGCCGTTGCCCTGCTGCGTACCCGCCTGTCTCCTCTTGCCCTGCTCGACCAGCTGCAGGCGCTGGAACAGCGACACCGCCGCGTCCGCCAGCGCCACTGGGGGCCCCGCACCCTTGATCTCGACCTGCTACTGTACGGGAATGACGTCCTGAGCCTGCCGCGACTCAAGGTGCCGCACCCCGAGATGACAAACCGCGCCTTCGTCATGATACCGCTGGCCGAGCTGTCGCCGGCAGCATGGCTTCCCGATGGACGCTCCGCCACCGCTCTGGCGGAAACCCTTGCGGCCGCTGGTGACGTCAAAGTGTTACCCGACACCCCTGACTGAGGCGCCAGGTGTTACCAGTCGACACGACTGTCGTATTCTGGTAACAATCACGCCCAGCACCGGTGACAGCGGCCTCAAGCCGCTCGCCCGAGACAAGATGAGAGCACGCCATGAAAACCGTCACGCTAAGCACACTGCAAGCCTACAAGCGCGCGGGCGAAACCTTCAGTTGCCTGACCGCCTATGACGCCTCCTTCGCTCGCACCGCCGCCGATGCGGGTATCGAGGTGCTGCTCGTCGGCGATTCCCTCGGCATGGTGTTGCAGGGGCACGACAGCACGTTGCCGGTGACCCTCGAGGACATCTGCTACCACACCCGCTGCGTGGCACGCGCCAAGGGCCGAAGCCTACTGATGGTCGACCTGCCGTTCATGAGCAATGCCACTACCGAGCGCATGCTCGATGACGCCGCCGAGCTGATGCGCGCCGGCGCCGAGCTGGTCAAGGTGGAAGGCGAAGCCTGGATGGCCGACGGCATTCGTGAGCTGACCCGTCGCGGCGTGCCGGTCTGCGCGCACCTGGGATTGACACCGCAGACCGTCTATCAGCTCGGCGGCTACAAGGTGCAAGGACGCGATGCCGAACGCGCCGCGCAGATCCTCGAGGACGCGCGCACTCTGGTCGAGGCCGGCGCCTCGGTGATCCTGCTGGAGTGCGTGCCGGCAAGCCTCGGCCGGGCCATCACCGAGGCCCTGGACGTGCCGGTGATAGGAATCGGCGCCGGTCCCGACACCGACGGCCAGATTCTGGTCATGCACGATGTGCTGGGCGTCACCCATGGGCGTACGCCGCGCTTCGTCAAGAACTACATGGCCGAGGCCGACGATATAGCCGGTGCATTCCGCCGCTACCATGAGGACGTCAAGGCGCGCCGCTTCCCGACCGAGGAGCATAGTTTCTAGTTCCGCCAGGAGGTCCGCTGATGCGTACTCTGCGAGATATCCCCGCGCTGCGTGAGACCCTGGGCGAACACCGTCGCCAGGGGCTGCGCATCGGGCTGGTGCCGACCATGGGCAACCTCCACGATGGCCACCTAGCGCTGGTGGAGACCGCCCGCCGACACGCCGACGTGGTCGTGGCGACCGTCTTCGTCAACCCGCTGCAGTTCGGGCCCAGCGAAGACCTCGATGCCTACCCCCGCACCCTGGAAGAGGACCAGGCCAAGCTCGAGGCCGCCGGCTGCGACCTGCTGTTCGCGCCAACCGTGGCCACCCTCTACCCGCGTGGGCTTGGCGAGCAGACCCGGGTATGCGTTCCCGCTGTCAGCGAGGGGCTGTGCGGCGGCTCCCGCCCCGGACACTTCGATGGTGTCTCCACCGTGGTGAGCATTCTGTTCAATCTGGTACAGCCCGACATCGCCTGCTTCGGCGAGAAGGATTACCAGCAGCTGGCCGTGATCCGCAAGATGGTGATAGATCTTCACCTCCCCATCGAGATCGTCGGCGTGCCGATCGTGCGCGCCGAGGATGGCCTGGCCCTGTCGTCACGCAATGGCTACCTCACCCCGGAGGAGCGCTCGGCAGCACCGGAACTGCAGCGCACACTCGCCTCACTGCGATACTCCCTCGAGGCCGGCGACCCGGTGGAGGCGACCCTCGAGTCGGGCCTGACCCGACTGCGTCAGGCCGGTTTCGAACCCGACTATCTGGAATTGCGTGCAGCGGACCTGGGGGCGGTGACCGACCTTACCCGAGAGGCCGTATTGCTCGCCGCCGCTCGGCTGGGCAATACGCGACTCATCGACAACCTGACCCTGACCCTGCCGCGCTGAGGCGGCGCTCATCGTAACCCGGAGGAAACACCCGCATGTTCACCGTCATGCTCAAGGCCAAGCTGCACATGGCCCGTGTCACTCATGCCGTGCTCAATTACGAAGGCTCTTGTGCCATCGACGGAGAACTGCTGGATATGTCCGGCATTCGAGAGAATGAACAGATCCAGATCTACAACGTCGAGAACGGCCAGCGCTTCACCACCTATGCCATTCGTGCCGAAGAAGGATCGCGCGTGATCTCGATCAACGGCGCTGCCGCTCACCTGGCCGGTCCCGGCGACCGGGTGATCATTTGCAGCTATGCTCATTACAGCGAGGCCGAACTGGAGAGTCATCAGCCAAGCCTCGTCTATCTGCAGGAAGGCAACGTCGTCAGCCATACCAGCAACGCCATTCCCGTCCAGCTCGCCTGATCGGCCACATGGCGACGAAACGCCGGCCTGCTGTTACCTCATGGGAGCATTGCCGCAGCGCACAATCGTCGCCTATGCTGACCCAGTTACCGTCAGTGAACGAATCAGGAGAGTTCCTATGCAAGACGTGGTGATCGTTGCCGCTCGCAGAACCGCCATCGGCGCCTTTGGTGGATCGCTGGCCGGCATTCCCGCCAGCGACCTCGGTGCGCTGGTGATCAAGGACATTCTGGCCTCTACCGGCGTCTCCGCCGATCAGGTCGATGAAGTGCTGCTCGGCCAGGTACTGACGGCCGGCGTAGGCCAGAACCCCGCGCGTCAGGCCTCTATCAAGGCCGGCCTGCCCGCCGTCGTGCCTGCCATGACCATCAACAAGGTGTGCGGCTCGGGCCTCAAGGCCCTGCACCTGGCTACCCAGGCGATTCGCTGCGGCGACGCCGAGCTGATCCTGGCCGGCGGCCAGGAAAACATGTCGGCCTCGCCTCACGTGCTGCCCAACTCACGCAACGGCCAGCGCATGGGTGACTGGAAGGCCGTCGACACCATGGTCCACGACGGCCTGTGGGACGCCTTCAACAACTATCACATGGGCATCACCGCCGAGAATCTGGCCGAGAAGTACAGCATTACTCGTGAGGCCATGGACGAGTTCGCCGCTGCCTCCCAGCAGAAAGCGGCTGCCGCCATCCGCGACGGCAAGTTCAAGGGACAGATCGTTCCGGTCGAAATTCCCCAGCGCAAGGGCGACCCGGTAGTCTTCGACACCGACGAGAACCCCCGCGAAGTGAGCGCCGACAAGCTCGCCGGCATGCGTCCTGCCTTCAAGAAGGACGGCACCATCACCGCCGGCAACGCCTCCTCGATCAACGACGGCGCCGCCGTGGTGATGATCTGCTCCGCCGACAAGGCCAAGCAGCTCGGCCTCGAGCCGCTGGCGCGTATCGCCGCCTACAGCAACGCTGGCGTCGATCCGGCGATCATGGGCATCGGCCCGGCTCCGGCTACCCGCCGCTGCCTGGAAAAGGCCGGCTGGAGCCTGGACGACCTCGACCTGATCGAGGCCAACGAGGCCTTCGCCGCCCAGGCGCTGTCGGTCAACAAGGAGCTCGGCTGGGACGTTTCCAAGGTCAACGTCAATGGCGGCGCCATCGCGCTTGGACACCCCATCGGTGCCTCCGGCTGTCGCGTACTGATCACCCTGCTGCACGAGATGATCGCCCGCGACGCCAAGAAAGGCCTGGCCACGCTGTGTATTGGCGGTGGCCAAGGCGTTGCCCTGGCAATCGAAAGGTAAAGCCGCGGCGCCAACAAAACCGCCCCCATGGCCAGCAGGCCATGGGGGCGGTTCGCGTTGCGGCGTCGAGTGAGGCTTACAGCGCGGTCTCGGCCTCGGCGGCCTCGAAGGCGGCCTTCTCCTCCGGCGTGATCTCCTTGATGGTGAGCTTCACGCGGTTGCGGTTGTCGATGTCGAGCACCTTGACCACCACCTCGTCACCCTCGTTGAGGAAGTCACGCACGTCGTTGACGCGCTCGGGCACGATCTGCGAGATGTGCACCAGACCGTCGGTGCCGGGCATGATGTTGACGAAGGCGCCGAAGTCGGCGATGCGCACCACCTTGCCACGATAGAGCTTGCCGATCTCGGCTTCGGCGGTGATCGCCAGCACGGTATCGATGGCCTTCTTGGCCGCCACCTTGTCCTCGGCATAGATGCGCACGGTGCCGTCGTCGTCGAGGTCGATGGAGGCGCCAGTGTCTTCGCAGATCTTGCGAATGGTGGCGCCACCCTTGCCGATGACGTCGCGGATCTTCTCCGGATCGATCTTGATGGTAGCCATGGAGGGGGCATTCTCGGAGATTTCCGCGCGGCTCTGGCTGATGACCGCATTCATCTGCTCGAGGATGTGCAGGCGGGCCTCGTTGGCCTGCTGCAGGGCGATCTCCATGATCTCCTCGTTGATGCCCTCGATCTTGATGTCCATCTGCAGGGCGGTAACGCCGGCAGCGCTGCCCGCCACCTTGAAGTCCATGTCGCCCAGGTGGTCCTCGTCGCCCAGGATATCGGTGAGCACGGCGAAGCCGTTTTCATCCTTGACCAGGCCCATGGCGATACCGGCCACCGGCGCCTTCATCGGCACACCGGCGTCCATCAGTGCCAGCGAGGCACCGCAGACGGAAGCCATGGAGCTCGAACCGTTGGACTCGGTGATCTCGGAGACCACGCGAATGGTGTAGGGGAAGTCCGCCTCGTCGGGCAGCATCGCCTCCACACCGCGGCGCGCCAGGCGACCGTGGCCGATTTCGCGGCGCTTGGGGCCGCCCATGAAGCCAGCCTCGCCCACGCTGTAGGGGGGAAAGTTGTAGTGCAGCAGGAAGCGGTCCTTGCGCTCGCCTTCCAGCGACTCGATCAGCTGAGCGTCGCGCAGGGTACCCAGGGTGGCGATGACGATGGACTGGGTCTCGCCGCGGGTGAAGATCGCCGAGCCGTGGGTCTTGGGCAGACCGCCAACCTCGATGGCCAGCGGGCGCACGGTCTTCTGGTCACGGCCGTCGATACGCGGCTCGCCCTTGACCACGCGGCCACGCACCACTCGCTTCTCGAGGCTGGCGAAGGCGCCCTTGACCTCGTCGGCGTCGAACTGGCCTTCCTCCTCGCCGGCCAGCTGCTCAACGGCCTGAGCCTTGAGGTCAGCCAGCGCATCCTGGCGGGCCATCTTGTCGGTGATGCGGTAGGCCTCGCCCACCTTGGCCTCGAAGGCGGCGGCAATCGCCTGCTTGAGCGCGGTATTCTCGGCCGGAGGCTGCCAGTCCCAGCGAGGCTTGCCGGCTTCGGCGACCAGCTCGTTGATCGCGCCGATAGCGGTCTGCATCTCCTGGTGACCGTAGAGCACGGCACCCAGCATCTCGTCCTCGAGCAGCTCCTGGGCCTCGGACTCCACCATCAGCACGGCTTTCTCGGTGCCGGCGACGACCATGTCCAGCTCGGAGCCGTTGAGCTCTTCCACGGTGGGGTTGAGGAAGTAGCCCTTCTCCTCGTTGAAGCCAACGCGGGCAGCGCCGATCGGCCCGTTGAACGGCACGCCGGAGATCGCCAGCGCCGCGGAGGTGCCGAGCATGGCGGCAATGTCCGGGTCATGGTTGCGATCGGTGGAGAGCACCGTACAGATGACCTGCACCTCGTTCATGAAGCCCTTGGGGAACAGCGGGCGGATGGGGCGATCGATCAGACGCGAGGTGAGGGTCTCCTTCTCGGTAGGACGCCCCTCACGCTTGAAGAAGCCACCGGGAATCTTACCGACCGCGTAGGTCTTCTCCTGATAATGCACGGAAAGCGGGAAGAACGGCTGGTTGGGGTTGGCCTCCTTCCGCGCCACCACGGTGCACAGCACCACGGTGTCGTCCATGGTGACCAAGACGGCACCGGTGGCCTGGCGGGCAATGCGCCCGGTTTCCAGGGTGACGGTGCTGCGACCGTACTGAAACGTTTTCTTTACCGGATTCACGGCGACTTCCTTCAACTTTTCTCTACATGTATGGGTCGTTTTGACTCGGCGACCATTTTAGGGGTTGACGCGCGCGAGAGCCACCTATACCACCGCTTTCGTTCTGAAAACGCAAAACGGGCAGCCCCTGAGGGGACTGCCCGTTGTCACGCCGTGAGCATAAGGAAAGGAGGAATTCGCGTTACGAATTACCCTTTTCTTAGCGACGCAGGCCGAGGCGCTGGATCAATGCCTGATAGCGCGACAGATCCTTGCGCTTCAGGTAGTCCAGCAGCTTGCGGCGCTGGTTGACCATGCGGATCAGGCCACGGCGGGAGTGGTGATCCTGCTTGTTGCTCTTGAAGTGATCCTGCAGGCCATCGATGTTGGCGCTCAGCAGGGCCACCTGAACTTCGGGGGAACCGGTGTCGTTGTCGCCACGGCCGAATTCCTTGACGATCTCGGCCTTCTGTTCAGCGGTAAGTGCCATCTGTTTCTCCAGTAAGCAATATGCCTGAAACGTGAATGTGTGAGACCACGCATATTTGCAGTCTCGGGCGTCTCTCCTTGCGGAAGCCGCGATGCATCGCGCTTCCTCAATCGGCTGCCGTATTGAGCAGCCGCTTGGGAGCCACTTCCTGTGGCCCCGTCACCGTGCCGAGACCGATGAAGATCTCTTTACAGTAGAGTCTTGTCAGCTCGCCGAGGTTCGCCTCGAGCCGCTCGACGCTAGCCGCCTGGCCATGCACCAGGCGCTGCCTTGCCGCCTCGCTGACGTCGAGTCGCGGCAGATGCGCCACCAGCACGTCGACCGGCAGCAGCGCCGCCTCTCGCTCATCCTGGCCCGACAACGCTTCCAGCGCCTCGATGGGCAGCATGCCCTCGCTGTCGAAGGGGCCGGTGGCGAGCCGCCTCAGGGCGGTGATATGTGCCCCGCAGCCCAGTGCTTTGCCGATATCCTCGGCCAGGGTGCGGATGTAGGTGCCCTTGCTGACGCGTACCTCGAGCTCGAAGGCGTCGCCTTCGAAGGCGAGCAGCCGCGCATCATACACCGTCACGCGGCGCACTGCACGCTCGACGCTCTTGCCCTCGCGGGCCAGTTCGTAGAGCTTGCGCCCCTGATGCTTGAGCGCCGAATACATCGGTGGCGTCTGCTCGATCTCGCCACGGAAGCCTTCCAGCACCCGCTCGACATCCTCGGCCGAAAGCGACGGCACTTCGCAGCGCTCGATCACCTCGCCTTCGGCGTCGCCGGTGGCAGTCACCGCGCCGAGCTGCACTCGGGTGCGATAGACCTTGTCGGCCTCGAGCAGGTGCGCCGAGAACTTGGTCGCCTCGCCCAGGCACACCGGCAGCAGCCCGGTTGCCATGGGATCCAGGGTGCCGGTATGGCCCGCCTTCTGCGCCTGCAGCAGGCGACGAGCCCGCTGCAGGGCGTGATTGCTCGAGGCACCCTTGGGCTTGTCGAGCAGCAGCACGCCATCGACCGGCAACCCCCGGCGGCGACGCGCCATCAGCCGCGCTCTCCCTCGCCGTCGTCATCCGCCCCTTCCTCGCCGTGACGTGCACGGTCGCTGGACACGGCCTCGTCGATCAGCGAAGAGAGGCGCTGGCCGCGCACCACGCTTTCATCGTAGTGGAAGCGCAGTTCCGGCACGTGGCGCAGCTTGATGCGTCGGGCGATCTGGCTGCGCAAGAAGCCCGCCGCCTGCTTGAGGACCTTGAGGTTCTCCTTGATGCGCTCGGGGCTGTCCTCGCCGAGCAGGGTCACGTAGACGTCGGCATAGCCGAGGTCACGGCTGACCGTGACCCCGCTGACGGTGACCATGCCCAGGCGCGGGTCCTTGACCTCGCGCTGGATCAACACGGCCAGCTCCTTCTGCAGCTGGTCGCCGACCCGGTCGGTTCGCTTGAACTCGCGCATGTACCACTCCCGCTGCGATTACAGCGTCCGCTCGACCTTGACCTGGTCGAAGACCTCGATCTTGTCGCCGACCTGGACGTCGTTGTAGTTCTTCACGCCGATGCCGCACTCCATGCCGCTGCGTACTTCCTGAACGTCGTCCTTGAAGCGGCGCAGCGATTCGAGCTCGCCCTCGTAGATGACCACGTTGTCGCGCAGCACGCGGATCTTCTTGTTACGGAAGACGGTACCCTCGACCACCATACAGCCGGCCACGGCGCCGATCTTGGGCGCGCGGAAGACGTCACGGACCTCGGCCACGCCGACGATCTCTTCCTTCCACTCCGGTGCCAGCATGCCGCTCATGGCCTGCTTGACCTCGTCGATCAGCTGGTAGATGACGCTGTAGTAGCGCAGGTCCAGCCCTTCACGCTCGATGATCTCACGGGCGGCGGCGTCGGCACGCACGTTGAAGCCGACCACGATGGCCTCGGAGGCCAGCGCCAGGTTGGCATCGGTCCCGGTGATGCCGCCCACGCCGGAGGAAACCACGGCCACCTGCACTTCGTCGGTGGAGAGTTCCTCGAGGGCGCCCTTGATCGCTTCCAGAGAACCCTGCACGTCGGCCTTGAGCACGATGTTGACCTTGGCCACCTCGTCCTGGCCCATCTGGCTGAACATGTTCTCCAACTTGGCCTTCTGCTGGCGGGCCAGGCGTACCTCGCGGTACTTGCCCTGACGGAAGTTGGCGACCTCGCGGGCCTTCTTCTCGTCAGCCACGACCATGAAGTCGTCACCGGCATCCGGAGTGCCGTCGAGGCCCTGGATCTCCACCGGCATGGCGGGACCAACCGATTCGACCTGCTGGCCGAGCTCATTGGTCAGCGCGCGCACACGGCCGTAGTGCAGGCCGGCAAGCACGATGTCACCACGCTTCAGCGTGCCGTTCTGCACCAGTACGGTAGCCACCGGGCCGCGACCCTTGTCGAGACGCGACTCGACCACCACGCCCTTGCCGGGCGCTTCCGGCACCGCCTTGAGCTCGAGCACCTCGGAGACCAGCTGGATCGCTTCCAGCAGATCCTCGATGCCTTCGCCGCTCTTGGCCGAGACGTGAACGAACTGAGTGTCGCCGCCCCACTCCTCGGAGATGACGCCGTGCTGGGACAGCTCGTTCTTGACCCGGTCCGGATCGGCCGCCGGCTTGTCGATCTTGTTGACCGCAACCACGATGGGCACTTCAGCCGCCTTGGAATGCTCGATCGCCTCGATGGTCTGGGGCATCACGCCGTCGTCGGCCGCCACGACCAGGATCACCACGTCGGTGGCCTTGGCACCGCGGGCACGCATGGCGGTAAACGCCGCGTGACCCGGGGTATCGAGGAAGGTCACGCCGCCGTGCTCATCCTCGACGTGGTAGGCGCCGATGTGCTGGGTGATACCGCCGGCTTCCCCGGTGGCCACCTTGGCCTTGCGGATGTAGTCGAGCAGCGAGGTCTTGCCGTGGTCGACGTGGCCCATCACGGTGACCACCGGCGAACGGGTGATCTCGTCGCCCTCGTAGGAGATACCCTCGAGCATTTCGGTCTCGAGCGCATCATCCTTGATCAGCTTGGGCTTGTGGCCCATCTCCTCGACCACGATGGCCGCGGTGTCCTGATCGATGGTCTGGTTGATGGTCACCGCCGCGCCCATGGTGAACATGGTCTTGATGACCTCGTTCGCCTTGATCGACATCTTGTCGGCCAGTTCGGCGACGCTGATCGATTCGGGAATCGACACCTCGCGCACGATCGGCTGGGTCGGTTTCTGGAAGCCGTGCTTGCCGCCACCGCTCTGGCCGGTACTGCGACGTCCGCCGCGACGCTCGGCGCGCTTGACCTTCTTGCCGCTGCCACGGCGGCGCTCTTCACGGTCGCCGCGATCGTCGTCGCGATCGTGCCGGCCCTTCTTGGCCGAGGCCTTCTTGGGCGGCGCGGTACGGCGGTCGGTGCGGCCTTCCTTGGGCGGCGCGGGTGGCTCGGGCTGGGCGACCGGTTCTTCCACCGGCACCTCCAGCTCGGGCACCGGAACTTCCGGCTCTGCGGCCTTGGCCGCTTCCGCCTTGGCTGCCTCTTCGCTGGCTGCCTGCTCGGCGGCGCGGCGCTCGGCTTGCTCTGCCTGCTCGGCCTCACGCTTGGCCTGGGAATCGGCCATGTCGCCAACCAGCTGACGCGGGCCGGCCTCTTCCGCCGGCTCCGGCTTGGGCGCCTCTTCCTCCTCGGCGCGCTTGACGTAGGTACGCTTCTTGCGTACCTGCACCTCGATGGTCTTGCCACGCTCGCCGGTCTTGATCTTGCTGCGGGTCTTGCGCGTCAGCGTGATGCGGTTGCGCGCACCGGCCCCGGTGCCGCCATGGCTCTTGGTCAGGTAGTCGAGCAGCTTGCGCTTGTCCTCCTCGGACACGGCGTCGCTCTCCGACTTGTGCTCGAGCCCGGCTTCTTTCATCTGTTCCAGCAGGCGGGGCACGTCGCGGCCCACCTTCGCTGCAAAATCTTTAACGGTCATTTCCGACATCTCGACCCTCCTCAGCCCGTGACCCGTTTACTGTTCGTTCTCGAACCAGGGCGCACGGGCAGTCATGATCAGTGCTGCAGCGCGCTCCTCGTCCATGTCCTCGATGTCCATCAGATCGTCGACGGACTGCTCGGCGAGGTCCTCCATGGTGACGATGCCCCGGCTGGCCAGGATGAAGGCCAGATGACGCTCCATGCCGTCCATTTCCAGCAAGTCGTCGGCCGGCTGAGCGCCATCCAGCTCCTCTTCGGAAGCAATGGCCAACGTCAACAGCTCATCCTTGGCCCTGGCTCGCAGCTCTTCCACGAGCTCTTCATCAAGCTCCTCGATCTCGAGCATCTCCTCGAGGGGCACGTAGGCGATTTCCTCCAGCGTGGTGAAACCTTCCTCCACCAGCAGCCGGGCGAGGTCATCCTCGATCTCCAGATGCTGGATGAAATTCTCGACCAGGCTGTCGATCTCCTGCTCGCGCTTGTCTTCGGCCTCGCCCTCGGTCATGACGTTGATGCGCCAGCCGGTTAGCTCGGACGCCAGGCGTACGTTCTGGCCGCTGCGGCCGATGGCCTGAGCCAGGTTGTCCTCGGCGACGGCTACGTCCATTGCGTGGGCATCCTCGTCGACCAGAATCGAGGCGACGTCCGCCGGTGCCATGGCGTTGATCACGAGCTGGGCGGGATTGTCGTCCCACAGGATGATATCGACACGCTCATTCTGCAGTTCGCCCGAGACGGCCTGGACACGGGAACCGCGCATGCCGACGCAGGCGCCGACCGGATCGATGCGGCGGTCGTTGGTCTTGACCGCGATCTTGGCCCGGGAGCCCGGGTCACGCGCCGCACCCTTGATCTCGATGAGCTGCTCGGCGATCTCCGGCACCTCGATCTTGAACAGCTCGATGATCAGCTCCGGGCAGGTGCGCGACAGGATCAGCTGAGCACCGCGCGCCTCCGGATCGACCTTGACCAGCAGCGCGCGAACCCGGTCGTTCATGCGGTAGCGCTCGCCGGGAATCATTTCGCTGCGCGGCAGGAATGCCTCGGCGTTGTCGCCCAGGTCGATGATCAGGCCGTCACGGGTGGTTTTCTTGACGATGCCGGCGACCAGATCGCCTTCGCGCTCGGCATACTGACGCACCACTTCGGCGCGCTCGGCCTCACGCACCTTCTGCACGATCACCTGCTTGGCGGTCTGGGCAGCGATGCGGCCAAAGGTAGCGTTCTCGATCTGCTCCTCGACGACGTCGCCCAGCTTGAGCGGCGTTTCGCGTCGAGCGGCGAAGGACTCCTTGATCTCGGCGTCGGGGTTCTCGAACTCGTCATCCTCAACCACTTCCCAGCGGCGGAAGGTCTCGTAGTCGCCCGTTTGACGATCGATGTGTACCCGCACGCTGACCTCGCGACCCTCGAAACGCTTGCGCGACGCACTGGCCAGCGCTGCCTCGACGGCCTCGAAGATCACTTCGCGGGGCACGCCCTTCTCGTTGGAGATCGCGTCGACGACCGTCAGAATTTCTTTACTCATGCCTTTGCCTCGCCAGAAAACCTGTTCTTGTGCACCGAACCTGGTTCTGCGCTCAGTCCTCGAACCGCGGGACTACCCGCGCCTGATCGATGCTTTCGATGGGAAAGCAGTATTCCTCGCCGTCGAGCCGCAACAGCACTTCGTCCGCCTCGATGCCAGCCAGCAGCCCCTGGAACTTGCGCCGCCCATCGAAGGGAACGCGCAGCTTCAGCGCCACATCATGACCCGCGTAGCGGGCGAACTGGTCGAGGGTGAACAGCGGACGGTCCATGCCCGGCGACGACACCTCCAGGCGATACTCGCCCGGAATGGGGTCCTCGACGTCGAGCACGGCGCTGACCTGACGGCTTACGTCGGCGCAGTGATCCACGCTCACGCCATCGGCATGATCAATGTAGATCACCAGCCGGGAGTGCTTGCCCTGGGGACGATAATCGATGCCCCAGAGCTCGAATCCCATGGCGGTGACCACCGGCTCGATCAGCGCATGCAGCGCAGCGTCCTTGATTGCCACAGAGTAGCTCCTACAGCCGTTGCATCAGGCACCTGGCCGGGAGAGAACAGGAAAGCTAGGTGGCTGATTGGCGTTGCCCGGATAAGCACTGCCGGCCAACCCGACAGTAATCTGCTAACAAAAAGCCCCTTCGCAGGAAGGGGCCTTTCACAAGAAACCTGTAGTACCACTTCGGCATCCTGCATCCCGTTCGGATGCCTGCCGGAAGATGGTAGCGGGGACCGGATTTGAACCGATGACCTTCGGGTTATGAGCCCGACGAGCTACCAGACTGCTCCACCCCGCAACATTCCAGGTCGGCGATTGTAGGCGTGAACCGCGCCCTGCGTCAAGGAGACTTGGGCCAAGCCTGTGCCTGCAATCATCCTGGTGCCAATCCTGCTTCTGACGACTCACGATCCCGACGGGATCGCAGCGTTTCAGATGGTGCCGAAGGCGGGACTTGAACCCGCACGACCTTACGGTCACTACCCCCTCAAGATAGCGTGTCTACCAATTCCACCACTTCGGCTAGCTTGACTGCTGGAGCCGCGACTCAGTCGTCGGTTTCCTCCAGCACTGGCGCGGTATTATCCACATCCCCGGCCTCGTCGTCAAGCGTCGGCAGGCCTCGCTGCTGCTCGATCAGTCGCGAATCGGGAATGCCCGCTTCCGGCGCCTGCCCGGCCTGGGTAGCGAAATAGGCCAGGGTCAGCGAAGTGGCGAAGAAGGCCGCCGCCAACACAGCGGTGGTACGCGACATGAAGCCGCCGGTACCGCGCGAGCCGAACACGGTCTGCGAGGCACCACCACCGAAGGCGGCACCAGCTTCGGCGCCCTTGCCCTGCTGAAGCAGGATAAGAACGACCAGGGCGATAGCGATCGCCACGTGGATCATGAGAATGGCAACTTGCATGAGTTCAACCTGCTGACTGACAAATGGCTAGGAAATCGTCGACCTTGAGCGATGCTCCGCCCACCAGGCCGCCGTCGATGTCGGGCTGAGCCAGCAGCTCAGCCGCGTTGTCGGCATTCATGCTGCCGCCGTAGAGGAGACGCAGGCTCGCCGCGAGCTCGCGATCATAACCGGCCTGATACTGGCGAATCCCGGCCATGACCTCCTGTGCCTGCTCCGGAGTGGCCGTGCGTCCGGTACCGATCGCCCACACCGGCTCGTAGGCGATGACGACTCGCTCGCGCTGATCCGGCTCCAGGCGCGCCATCACGTAGCCCACCTGGCGCAGCACCACCTCCATGGTGCGGCCGGCATCGCGCTCTTCCAGCGTCTCGCCCACGCACAGGATCGGCGTGATGTCGACGTTCAGCGCCGCCAGCAGCCGATCGAGCACGGCCTCGTCGTCCTCACGGTAGAGCTGTCGACGCTCCGAGTGGCCCGCCAGGGCATACTCGACGCCGAACTCCTTGAGCATGCGCCCGCTGACCTCGCCAGTGCGTGCACCGGAGTGCAGCGGGTTCAGCGTCTGCGCCCCCAGGCGCAGCGGAGCCCCTTCGAAGGCACGCCGCGCCGCGTCCAGATAGGGGAAGGGTGGCAGTATGACCACGTCCATTGACGTCGGGAGCGGCTCGTCGGCAAAGCGACGCCCGAACTCTTCGACCAGCGAGGCCGAACCGTTCATCTTCCAGTTCCCGGCGATCAGCGGCGTTCGCATGCAGCCTCCTCTTTCAAAGTGGAGCGAAATGGTATAGGAGGCGCCAGGCCAAGACAACCTCCACGGCGCTTGTCAACCCAACTCTCTCTCTACCTGGGCGGCGAGCTGACTGGTCAGCGCCTCGACATCGAGGTGCGCTCGCCCCTCGATCATCACGCGGATCAGCGGTTCGGTCCCCGAGGGGCGCAGCAGCACGCGCCCCTCTTCGCCGAGTTCCGCCTCCATTGCCGCCACGGCATCCTTGACCCCCGGGCTGTCCAGCAGGGCCTTGGCATCGCTGCCCGGCTTGAGGCGGACGTTGACCAGCGCCTGGGGCACCTTCTCCAACCCGGACAGCAGCGTGTGGAGCGGCTTGCCCTCACTGACCATGATCGCCAGCACCTGCAGCGCCGAGACGATCCCGTCTCCGGTACTCTGCACGTCGGCACATACGATATGACCGGAGGATTCCCCTCCGAGTTGCCAGCCTTTGGCCGCCAGCCGTTCGACCACGTAGCGGTCCCCCACCTTGACACGCTCGAAGGGAATGCCCATGCGCTCAAGCGCCATCGCCAACCCCAGGTTGGTCATCAGGGTGCCGACCACGCCGCCGACCAGTTGACCGCGCTGATGCCGGTCGCGGGCGATCAGGTAGAGGATGTCGTCGCCATCGATCTCGCGCCCGTCGGCATCGACCATGAGCACCCGGTCGCCGTCACCATCGAAGGCGATACCCAGGTCGGCGCCCTGTTGAATCACCGCGGCACGCAGCGTGGCCGGCGAGGTGGAGCCGACGTCGCGATTGATGTTGAGGCCGTCGGGGCTGGCCCCGACCAGACTGACCTCCGCGCCCAGCTCGCGGAATACGCTGGGAGCGATGTGGTAGGTGGCGCCGTGAGCACAGTCGAGCACCACGCTCAATCCATGCAGACTGACGCGATTGGGGATGGTCGACTTGCAGAATTCGATGTAGCGGCCGGCGGCATCGTCGATGCGCATGGCCTTGCCGAGCCTGTCCGCCGCCACCGTGGTCAGCGGTTCTTCGAGCGCCGCCTCGATGCGCTCCTCGAGCTCATCGGCAAGCTTGGTGCCCGCGGTGGAGAAAAACTTGATGCCGTTGTCGGCAAAGGGATTGTGCGACGCGGAAATGACGATACCGGCATCGGCGCGGAACGTGCGCGTGAGGTAGGCAATGCCCGGCGTCGGCATCGGGCCGAGCAGAGCCACGTCAACGCCGGCGGCGGAGAGCCCTGCCTCGAGCGCCGACTCGAACATGTAGCCCGAGATACGCGTATCCTTGCCGATCAGCACCCGTGCACGGCCCGACTCGCGAGTCAGCACCCGCCCCATGGCCCAGCCCAGCTTCAACATGAAGTCAGGGGTAATGGGATACTCACCTACCGTCCCACGAATGCCATCCGTACCGAAGTATTTTCTAGTCATGCTCGCAGCCTTCCCTTAGCACGGCCCAACTCATGTTCACCGCATCCATGACTGGGCCAACGTCATGGACACGCAGGATACGGGCCCCACGCCCGACGGCGTGCGCCGCCAGCGCCAGACCTCCGGCCAGGCGCTCCTCAACCGGCCGCCCCAGCACCTTGCCGATCATGCTCTTGCGCGACATGCCCACCAGCAGCGGCAAGCCGAGGGCAGTCAGGCGATCCATACGATTGAGCAGGCGCAGATTATGCTCGACGGTCTTGCCGAAGCCGAACCCCGGGTCGAGCAGCAGCCGCTCGCGGCGCAGCCCCGCCGCCTCGCAGGCAGCCACCCGCGCCGCCAGGAAACCGGCCACGGCATCTTCGATGGGTTCATCATAGCGAGGCGCCTGCTGCATGTCCTGCGGCTCGCCCTGCATGTGCATCAGGCACACCGGCAGCCCTGCTCCGATCGCTGCCTCCAGCGCTCCGTCCCGCTGCAGGGCGCGCACGTCATTGATCATGCCGGCACCCAGCTGGGCGGCCTGCTCGATCACTCGCGGGTTGCTGGTATCCACCGAAACCAGCGCATCGAGCTCACACACCAGCCGCTCGATGACCGGCGCCACCCGGTCCAGCTCCTGCTGGGTGGAGACCGGCGGCGCTCCCGGACGGGTCGACTCTCCTCCCACGTCGATGATCGCCGCACCTTCCGCCAGCATGCGCTCGGCATGGCGCAGGGCATCGTCGAGGGCCACATGACGGCCACCGTCGGAAAAGGAGTCGGGGGTGACGTTGAGGATCCCCATGACCCGGGGATAGGAGATATCGAGGCGATGCCGCCCACATGGCAGCCAGGTCGCTGAAGAAGAGTCCGTCATGTCATGCATCCTGGGACGTGGGCGGCTGTGTCATGGAGCGGGGTGGGCGCCCACGGCAAAGGCGCCCCGCAGGGCGCCTGTATCGACATTGCTGCTCACGAGCCGGCAGGGCCGCCCAGCGGATCGGAGGGGCGACGGCGGGGCTCGTCATCCTCATCCTCGTCGCCCTGGTCACCCGCATCGCCGCCACTGCCACTGTCGGACGGCTGCGGCGCCGGCTCCTCCTCGGGCTTGGCCTCGGCGTCGCCGGAAACCGGAGCACCGCCGCCGGAGTCGCCGTCTTCCCAGTCCTTCGGCGGACGCGGCGTACGACCTTCCATGATGTCCTTGAGCTGATCGGCGTCGATGGTCTCGTACTGCATCAGCGCCTCGGCCATGGCGTCGAGCTTGTCGCGATTCTCCTCGAGAATCCGCTTGGCCTCGTTGTAACAGTCGTCGATGATCTTGCGCACTTCCTTGTCGAGCCGGGTAGTGGTCTCGCCGGACTTCAGCTTGCCGCCGCCCTGGCCGGGGCCGCCGAGAAACTGGTGCGACTCGTCCTCGTCGTACATGATCGGCCCCATCTCTTCGGAGAGCCCCCACTTGGCCACCATGTTATGAGCCAGCTCGGTGGCGCGCTTGATGTCGTTCGAGGCCCCGGTGGTGACGCCATTCGGCCCCAGGGTCATCTCCTCGGCGATGCGGCCGCCGAACAGCGAGCAGATCTGGCTGATGATCTGCTGCCGCGACAGGCTGTAGCGGTCCTGCTCGGGCAGGAACATGGTCACGCCCAGGGCGCGACCGCGCGGGATGATGGTGACCTTGTAGACCGGGTCGTGCTCCGGCATCACCAGACCGATGATGGCGTGGCCCGACTCGTGGTAAGCGGTGTTGAGCTTCTCCTTGTCGGTCATGACCATGGAGCGGCGCTCGGCGCCCATCATGATCTTGTCCTTGGCCAGCTCCAGCTCTTCCATACCCACCAGGCGCTTGTTGCGCCGCGCGGCGAACAGCGCCGCCTCGTTGACCAGGTTGGCCAGGTCGGCGCCGGAGAAGCCGGGGGTGCCGCGAGCGATCAGCGACGGCTTGACGTCGTCGGCCAGCGGCACCTTGCGCAGGTGCACGTTGAGGATGTGCTCGCGGCCGCGGATGTCGGGCAGCGGCACCACCACCTGACGGTCGAAGCGGCCCGGGCGCAGCAGTGCCGGGTCGAGCACGTCGGGGCGGTTGGTGGCGGCGATCACGATGATGCCTTCGTTGGCCTCGAAGCCGTCCATCTCCACCAGCAGCTGGTTGAGGGTCTGCTCACGCTCGTCGTTGCCGCCGCCCATGCCGGCACCGCGCGAGCGGCCCACGGCGTCGATCTCGTCGATGAAGATGATGCAAGGCGCCTGCTTCTTGGCCTGCTCGAACATGTCGCGCACGCGGGACGCGCCCACGCCGACGAACATCTCGACGAAGTCGGAGCCGGAGATCGAGAAGAACGGCACCTTGGCCTCGCCGGCGATGGACTTGGCCAGCAGCGTCTTACCGGTACCCGGCGGGCCCACCATCAGCACGCCGCGGGGAATGGTGCCGCCCAGGCGCTGGAACTTGGAAGGATCGCGCAGGAAGTCGACCAGCTCCTCGACCTCCTCCTTGGCCTCGTCGCAGCCGGCGACGTCGGAGAAGGTAGTCTTGATCTGATCCTGTGAAAGCAGCTTGGCCTTGGACTTGCCGAAGCTCATCGGCCCGCCCTTGCCGCCGGCGCCCCCCTGCATCTGGCGCATGAAGAACATGAAGATGGCGAGGATCAGCAGGATCGGGAAGCTGGCAATCAGCAGCCGGGTCCACAGGCTCTGCTCCTGCGGCTCGCGACCGATCACGGTGACGTTGTGGGAGAGCAGATCGTCGATCAGCTTGGGATCCTCCGCCGCCGGCCGGATGGTCTGGAACTCAGAGCCATCGGCACGCTCGCCGGTGATGCGATAGCCATCGATGGTCACGCTGCGGACCTGCTGGTTCTGCACCTGCTGGACGAACTGGGAATAGTTCATCGTCTGCGGCGTCGTATCGACGGTGAAATTGTTGAACACCGTCAGCAGTACCGCCGCAATGACCAACCAGAGGATCAAATTCTTCGCCATATCATTCAAGGGACTACCCTCATTGCAAGCTACTCTCGGGCAACGATGCCTGACCCATAAGACCACGCATGAAGAAGCCATGTTCCGCCCCGCGGAGCGAACCACGCCATCCCCCACTGTGGCACAGTTGAGCGGCCATGTCTGGCCATCGCGCTATTAGTCTAAAACTATCATCGATCGCCCAGGGCGGGTGCGGCCGCGCCTGGCTCATGTCACCGGGCCGAGCCTTGGCTCAGCCTCGAAATCCTTCCGCCAGCAGGTAGACCTCGCGTGAACGTGCACGAGACGCCTCGGGCTTGCGCGTCACTACCTTGGCGAAGCTCTCGCGCAACTCCTTCAGGTAGGCATCGAACCCTTCGCCCTGGAACACCTTGGCCAGGAAGCGGCCACCGGGCCGCAGGGTCTGGCGTGCCAGATCGAGCGCCAGCTCCACCAGGTACATGGCCTGGGGCTGGTCGATGGCACTCATCCCACTCATATTGGGGGCCATGTCGGACATTACAAGGTCCACCGGGCGCCCATTCAGGGCCGCGAGAATGGCCTCGAGCACGGCCTCCTCGGTAAAGTCGCCCTGGATGAACTCGACGCCGGCCAGGGCATCCATCTCGAGAATGTCCGAGGCGATCACCAAGCCCTCGTGGCCCACGCGATCGGCCGCCACCTGACTCCAGCCGCCCGGAGCGGCGCCCAGGTCGATCACGCTCATGCCGGGCTTGAACAGCCGGTCCTTGTCGTCGAGCGCCAGCAGCTTGTAGCTGGCGCGGGAGCGATAGCCGTCCTGCCAGCTCTGCTGGACGAAGCGGTCGTCGAAGTGCTCCTTGAGCCAGCCAGCGCTGCTCTTGCTGGCACTGCTCTTGCCGGCACCAGGCTGGCGACGCGGGCTGTCGGGCGCGCCATTGCGGGACGAGGAGGAGGATCGAGCCACACGATCACCTTGACTGAAGACGCCGAGCGGAGCGCAGACATGCCGGCCCGGTTCGGTGTGATGCAGAGCTGGACGAGGGCCCGGCGGGCCTTGCCATGCTTTCGCCGGCGCGCATTTCACCGTACCATGACAGGTTACGCGCAACCGGGAAGACGCAAGATACCATGAGCTTGTCACAGGCACAAAAGAAAGCATTTCGCAGCATCGGCCACCATCTCAACCCGGTGGTGACGGTGTCGGAGAACGGTGTCTCCGAGGGCGTGCTGGCGGAACTCGACCGGGCGCTGTCCGATCACGAGCTGATCAAGGTCAAGCTGGCCCTGCCGGAGCGCGACGACCGCGCCGCCATGCTCGAGGAGCTGCTCGCGGCCAGCGGCGCCGAGTGCGTGCAGACCATCGGCAAGATGGCGCTGCTCTACCGCAAGAGCCCCCAGGCCAACCCGAAGCTCTCCAACGTCAAGCGCTTCGAGAACCACCACGGCCGGCACTGAAGCAAGCCGCAGAGGAAAGGCCCAAAAAGAGCCAAGGCCTAAAAAACAAGCCCGCGACATGATGTCGCGGGCTTTTTCGTACCGGCCCGGGCTGGGCTGAGCTCGGCCGGGCTCAGCGGTGCTCGACGCTGGAAATCTCGTACTCGACCTCGCCGCCCGGCGTGGCCACCACCACCACATCTCCCTCTTCCTTGCCGATCAAGGCCCGGGCAATGGGTGAGGTCACCGAGATCTTGCCGCCCTTGATGTCGGCCTCGTCCTCGCCGACGATCTGGTAGCTGACCTCCTCGTCGTTACCGAGGTTGATCAGCTCGACGGTGACGCCGAAGATCACCTTGCCGGTCTGCGGCAGCTTCTGCACGTCGATCACCTGGGCATTGGAGAGCTTGCTCTCGATCTCCTGGATGCGCCCCTCGATGAAGCCTTGCTGCTCACGCGCCGCATGGTACTCGGCGTTCTCCTTGAGGTCGCCGTGCTCACGGGCCTCGGCGATCGCCGCGATCACCTTGGGGCGCGCCTCGCTCTTGAGCTCCTCGAGCTCCTTGCGCAGACGTGCCTCGCCGGCGACGGTCATCGGGACCTTGTTCATTGCGTTGCTCCTGCATGCAGTTCCTGTAGACGCCGCACCGTGATCTCGTTGCCATATTCCAGCGCCATGCAAACGGCGCTCGCCCCTGCCAGGGTGGTGGCATAAGGCACCTTGCGAGCCAGTGCGGTACGGCGGATCACCGAAGAGTCATTGATCGCCTGGCGACCCTCGGTGGTATTGACGATATAGGCGATGTCGTCGTTCTTGAGCAGATCGACGATATGCGGACGGCCTTCGTAGACCTTGTTGACGACCTCGACCTCGAGGCCGGCGGCTTCGAGGGCGGCGGCAGTGCCGCGGGTCGCGCACAGGGTGAACCCCAATCCTAGCAGAGAACGGGCGATCTCGATAACGCCCGCCTTGTCCGGCTCACGCACCGAAAGGAACGCCTTGCGCTCGCCTTCGAGTTTGGGAATCGCCTCACCGGCACCCAGCTGCGCCTTGTAGAAGGCCTCGGCAAAGGTTTCGCCGGAGCCCATCACCTCGCCGGTAGACTTCATTTCCGGCGACAGGATCGGGTCGACCCCGGGGAACTTGTTGAACGGGAACACCGCTTCCTTGACGCTGAAGAAGTGCGGCACGATCTCGCGCTGGAAACCCTGCTCGGCCAGGCTCTTGCCGGCCATGCAGCGGGCGGCGATTTGCGCCAGCGAGGTGCCGATGCACTTGGAAACGAAGGGCGCGGTGCGCGAGGCACGCGGGTTGACCTCGATGACGTAGATCTCGCCGTCCTGCCACGCCAGCTGCACGTTCATCAGACCCACCACGCCGAGCTCGACGGCCATGCGCTTGACCTGATCGCGCATCTCATCCTGCACCTCGGCGGGCAGCGAGTAGGGCGGCAGCGCACAGGCGGAATCGCCGGAGTGCACGCCGGCCTGCTCGATGTGCTGCATGATGCCGCCGATCACCACCTCGTGGCCGTCGGAGACGGCGTCGATGTCGATCTCAATGGCGGCGTTGAGGAAGTGGTCGAGCAGCACCGGCGAGTCGTTGGAAACCTTGACCGCGTGGGTCATGTAGTTCTCCAGCTCGTCGGCGGAGTAGACGATCTCCATGGCGCGACCGCCGAGTACGTAGCTCGGACGCACCACCAGCGGGTAGCCGATCGCCTCGGCCTTGGCGAAGGCCTCGTCGAAGCTGCGTGCGGTGGCGTTGGGCGGCTGCTTGAGCCCCAGCTTGTCGATCATCTGCTGGAAGCGCTCGCGGTCCTCGGCGCGGTCGATGGCGTCAGGGGTGGTGCCGATGATCGGCACGCCGGCGGCTTCGAGCTCCCGGGCCAGCTTCAGCGGGGTCTGGCCGCCGAACTGCACGATCACCCCGACCGGCTGCTCCTTGTCGGCGATCTCCAGCACGTCCTCCAGGGTCACCGGCTCGAAGTAGAGGCGGTCGGAGGTGTCGTAGTCGGTGGAGACGGTCTCCGGGTTGCAGTTGACCATGATGGTCTCGTAGCCGTCGTCGCGCATGGCGAAGGCGGCGTGGACGCAGCAGTAGTCGAACTCGATACCCTGGCCGATGCGGTTGGGCCCGCCACCCAGCACCATGATCTTCTGACGGTCGCTGACCTCGGCCTCGCACTCCTCCTCGTAGGTGGAGTACATGTAGGCGGTGTCGGAGGCGAACTCGGCGGCACAGGTGTCGACCCGCTTGTAGACCGGGCGGATACCGGCCTTCTGGCGGGTCTTGCGGAACTCTTTCTCGGAAACGCCGAGCAGGCCGGCCAGGCGCGCGTCGGAGAAGCCCTTGCGCTTGAGCTGGAAGAGCTCCCGCGGGTCGAGCTCGGAAAGCGAGCGCTTGGCCACGTCCTGTTCGATGCGGATCAGCTCTTCAAGCTGGACCAGGAACCAGGGATCGATCCTGGTCAGGGCGAACACCTCTTCTACGCTCATGCCGGAGCGCATGGCGTCGGCCACGTAGAAGATACGCTCGGCGCCGGCGGCCTGCAGCTCACCCTTGATATGGGCCATGGCGTCGCTGCTGAAGTCGGCGACCTTGGGATCGAGGCCGTCGTTGCCGGTCTCGAGCCCGCGCAACGCCTTCTGCAGCGACTCCTGGAAGGTGCGCCCGATGGCCATCACCTCGCCCACCGACTTCATTTGGGTGGTCAGTCGGTCGTTGGCCTGAGGAAACTTCTCGAAGGTGAAGCGCGGGATCTTGGTGACCACGTAATCGATGGAGGGCTCGAACGAGGCCGGGGTGCGCCCGCCGGTGATGTCGTTCGAAAGCTCGTCCAGGGTGTAGCCCACCGCCAGCTTGGCGGCGATCTTGGCGATCGGAAAGCCGGTGGCCTTGGAGGCCAGTGCCGAGGAGCGCGACACCCGCGGGTTCATCTCGATCACCACCATGCGCCCGGTATCCGGGTCGACGCCGAACTGCACGTTGGAGCCGCCGGTCTCGACGCCGATCTCGCGCAGCACCGCCAGCGATGCATCGCGCATGATCTGGTACTCCTTGTCGGTCAGCGTCTGCGCCGGGGCCACGGTGATGGAGTCGCCGGTATGCACGCCCATGGGATCGAAGTTCTCGATCGAGCAGACAATGATGCAGTTGTCGTTCTTGTCACGAACGACCTCCATCTCGTACTCCTTCCAGCCCAGCAGCGACTCGTCGATCAGCAGCTCGTGGTTGTTGGAGAGCTCGAAGCCGCGGGTGCAGATCTCCTCGAACTCCTCCTTGTTGTAGGCCACGCCGCCACCGGAGCCGCCCATGGTGTAGGAGGGGCGAATGATCACCGGGAAGCCCAGCGACTCCTGGATGCGCCAGGCCTCCTCCATGCTGTGAGCCACCTCGGCCTTGGGGCACTCCAGGCCGATGCGCTTCATGGCCTGGTCGAACAGGTCGCGATCCTCGGCCTTGTTGATGGCGTCGGCGTTGGCACCGATCATCTCCACGCCGAACTTCTCGAGCACGCCGTGCTTGTCCAGGTCGAGCGCGCAGTTGAGTGCGGTCTGGCCGCCCATGGTGGGCAGGATGGCATCGGGGCGCTCGGCCTCGATGATCTTCTCCACCGCCTGCCAGGTGATCGGCTCGATGTAGGTGGCATCAGCCATGGCCGGGTCGGTCATGATGGTGGCCGGGTTGGAGTTGACCAGGATGACCCGGAAGCCCTCCTCGCGCAGCGCCTTGCAGGCCTGGGCGCCGGAGTAGTCGAATTCGCACGCCTGCCCGATGACGATGGGGCCGGCGCCAATGATCAGGATGCTATTTATGTCGGTACGCTTGGGCATGTCGGTTCCCGCGGCTGGATTCGTTGAAATCAGGTGATGAGACGAAGGCGGCGCCGCTCAGCGGCGCTCACGCATCATCGTCACGAAGCGGTCGAACAGCGGCGACACGTCGCGCGGCCCGGGACTCGCCTCCGGGTGCCCCTGAAAGCTGAAGGCCGGTCGGTCGGTCAGCTCGATGCCCTGCAGGGTGCGGTCGAACAGCGAGCGGTGCGTGGCGCGCACGTTGCCTGGCAGGCTCGCCTCGTCGACGGCGAAGCCGTGGTTCTGACTGGTGATCATCACGTGGCCACTGTCGAGGTCCTGCACCGGGTGGTTGGCGCCGTGGTGGCCGTGGTTCATCTTCACCGTCCTGGCGCCGGCGGCCAGGGCCAGCAGCTGGTGGCCGAGGCAGATACCGAACACCGGCACCTGCGTCTCGAGGATCTCGCGAATGGCCGCAATGGCATAGTCGCAGGGCGCCGGGTCGCCGGGGCCGTTGGCCAGCAGGATGCCGTCGGGGCTGTGTGCCAGCGCTTCACTGGCCGGGGTCTGGGCCGGCACCACGGTGAGCCGGCAGCCGCGGGAGGCGAGCATGCGCAAGATGTTGTACTTCACCCCGAAGTCGTAGACCACCACGTGGAAGGGCCGCTCGGCTTTTCCATCAGGGCCGCCGGCATCGACGTTACCCTGGCCCAGCGCCCACTCGCCCTCGCTCCACTCGTAGGCCTGCTGGCAGGTGACTTCCTTGGCCAGGTCCATACCCTTGAGCCCGGGAAAGTCGCGGGCTGCCGCCAGGGCGCGCTCGACGGCATCGTCGCCCTCGGCCTCCCGCCCCGCCAGGATGGCACCGTTCTGGGCGCCCTTGTCGCGCAGGATGCGGGTCAGGCGGCGGGTGTCGATATCGGCGATGCCGAGCACGTTCTGGCTCTTGAGGTAGTCGGAGAGCGACTGTTCGGAGCGGAAGTTGCTGGCGATCAGCGGCAGGTCGCGGATCACCAGGCCGGCAGCAGCGATGCTGCCGGACTCGACGTCCTCGGCATTGATGCCGGTGTTGCCGATATGCGGGTAGGTCAGGGTCACGATCTGCCGGGTATAGGAGAGGTCGGTAAGAATCTCCTGATAGCCGGTCATGGCCGTATTGAACACCACCTCGCCGCTGGTTTGCCCATCGGCGCCGATGGCGGTGCCGTGAAACACGCTGCCGTCTTCCAGGGCCAGTATCGCGGGTCTGTTCAATGCGGGGCTGTTCAAGACAAGGTCCTCCCATGCTGGTGCGAGCCTGAGGGGCGCAGGCTCGTCGGCTATCGTCGCGGCGACAGATTCGGCTCGTAAAAAAGCGGGACGAAGCCGATAAGAAACCGGTTTCATCCCGCTTGTTGTCTCTGTTTGCTCGGGGCTGGCCACGCAACAAGCGCGCAGTAGGTCTGCTGTTTTCAGGCGCCCGGCCAAAATTTTGGAGATGTTACAGGATTCTCTCCTTCTCGACCACCCCTTTAGCCCAAGCCCAGCACATCCTGCATGCCATACCGGCCGTTACTCTGGTCGGCCACCCAGCGCGCCGCCCGCACCGCGCCCTTGGCGAAGGTCATGCGGCTCGAGGCCTTGTGGGTGATCTCGATGCGCTCGCCCTCGGTGGCGAACATCACCGTATGCTCGCCGACGATGTCGCCGGCGCGCACCGTGGCAAAGCCGATCTCCTTGGGATCCCGCGGCCCGCACTGGCCGACCCGCTCGAACACGCCGTGCTCCTTGAGCGTGCGATCCAGGGCCGCGGCCACCACCTCACCCATCTTCAGCGCGGTGCCGGAGGGCGAGTCGACCTTGTGGCGGTGGTGCGCCTCGATCACCTCGATATCGTAGCCCTCGTCACCCAGCGCCCTGGCCGCCGTCTCGAGCAGCTTGAGGGTCAGGTTGACGCCCACGCTCATGTTGGGCGCGAAGACGAAGGGCAACTGGCCGTGATAGCCATCGAGCTCGGCCAGCTCGTCGCCGGAGAGCCCGGTGGTGCCGATCACCATGCGCTTTCCATGCGCGGCGCAGAAGGCCAGGTTGGCCAGCGTTACCTGGGGCGCGGTGAAGTCGATCAGCACATCGAAGTCGTCGGCAATGGCATCGAGGGAGTCCACCGCAGCGACTCCCAGCTTGCCGAGGCCGGCCAGCTCGCCAATATCGGCGCCAGCCAGTGAGCTGCCCGGCTCGACGATACCGCCGGCCAGGGTGGCGCCGGCATCCTCCTGCACGGCGTTGACCAGGGTGCGGCCCATGCGGCCGGCGACACCGACGATGGCGATACGGGTCATGCGGACTCCTGCGAAATCTGGCGAGTGGGGGTCGAGGGAGTATATCAGAGCCTCAGGCGGCATCTCGCGGCGATACGCTGCGCTCGATCTCCTCGCCATGGTCGAGCTCGACCCGCTTGAGATCATAGGCAGCCTGAAGGTTCAGCCACGATTGGGCATCGCCGCCGAAGTAGCGCGTCAGGCGCAAGGCCGTATCCGCCGAAATCGCGCGGCGCTCCTTGAGGATCTCATGCACCCGGGTCGCGGGCACGCGAAGCTCTCGCGCCAGTGCATTGGCACTCATTCCCAGCGGCTCGAGATATTCCTCCCGCAGCACCTCCCCTGGATGGACGGGCCGCATGCCATTCTTGATCATGCTGAGGGCTCCTTTTAGAACGTCATTCAGTGGTAATCCACGATCTCCACATCGAAAGCGGCACCGTTTTCGAAGCGAAAGCACAGGCGCCATTGGCTATTGATGCGGATGCTGTATTAACCCTGCCTGTCCCCGCGTAGTGCCTCAAGACGATTGCCGGGTGGTGAGCGCAGGAAGTCCAACGTGGTGGCGGAATCCAGCAATTGCAGCTTACGCTCGGCCTGTCGCCGGAAAGCACGAAATGCTTTGGTGCACCCAGTCCCTTCATAGAGTTGCTGAGTACGCTTACAGGCAAAGGATTCAATCATGCCTCATGCTATTACGCGCCGCGTAATACGTCAAACAGAATACCCGAGCGCTTGGGCAGCGGTGGCAGAATCGCCCACACTGCTGATGACGCTACCGCAATGAAGGAACGCCATGCCGCCCCACGACGCGACGGATGCCATCGCAGCCCCCCTGCTCGAGCTACTGCAACGCCACCCGCGCGTGCTGCTCAGCGGCCCGCCCGGCAGTGGCAAGAGCACCCTGGCGCGACGGGTGGCGGCATGGCTGGCCGAACGGGGTCAGGCGTGCCGCTGCGTGGCCGCCGACCCCGGCCTGCCCGGCTTCGGCCCGCCCGGCGCCGTGTGCCTGGGCCGTTGGGATGCACAGCAGGGCGACTGGCAGCTGGAGGCCATCGAGGCACTGGCCACCCTCGACAGCGCCCGCTTTCGCCTGCCGCTGGTCGAGGCGGTACGCCGTCTGGCCGAGCGTGCCGAGACCGGGGCACTGCTCATCGACAGCCCCGGCGTGGAGCGCGGTATCGGCGGCGCCGAGCTACTGTCGGCGCTGGCCAGCGTCGGCCGAGCGAGCGCCGTGGTGCGCCTGGTGCCGGCGCTGGAGCGCGACCCGTACGCGCATGAGCGCGCCGCCCTGGGCCTGGAGACGCTGAATCTGCCTGCCCATCCCCGCGCACGCCACCCCGGCAAGCAGCAGCGCCGCCAGTGGCGCACCGCCGCCTGGGACGCCTATCTCGACCTCGCCGAGACACGGGAGCTCGACCTGTCGACGCTGTTCCTCATCGGCACTCCGCCGCCCTCCGACGCTCCCCATGCCTGGCCCGGACGTCAGGTCGGCCTGCTCGATGCCAGCGGGACGACCCTGGCCCTGGGTGAAGTGCTTGCTCTGGAGGGGGAGCGGCTAACGCTGCGGCTGCCCTCACTCGCCGCTGCGCCCCATACCCTGCTGGTGCGTGAGGCCTTGCGCCACCCGGACACGGGCCTGGGCACGGCTCGCCCGTACCGGCCGGCGCCTGCCGCGACGACGGAGGAGGCGACCCTGCTCGCCCTGCCAACGCAGGAGAGCGCCAGCGGCCCGCGCCCGTCGGTGCGCCTCAACGGCGTGCGTGCCACCTTGGTCAACGGCGTGTTCGGCGACCCGCTGCTGCATCTGCGCCTGCGCCACCGCAAGCGCAGCCTGCTGTTCGACCTGGGCGACCCCGGCCGGCTGCCGGCGCGGCTGGCCCATCAGGTCAGCGATGTGTTCATCAGTCACGCCCACGCCGACCACATCGGCGGCTTCCTGTGGCTGCTGCGCTCGCGCATCGGCGACTACGACCCCTGCCGGGTCTACGGCCCGCCCGGGCTTGCCGCTCACCTTGACGGCTTCCTGCGCGGCATTTTGTGGGATCGGGTCGAGGCCAATGCACCGCGCTTCGAGGTCTTCGAGCTGCATGGAGAGAGGCTAGCCCACTATCGCCTGGTGGCAGGCCAGCCGATGAAAGCCCTGTCGCCGCGGGAGATCGACGCTGGCGAGATCCACGCCGAGACAGACTTTCGTGTGCGAGCGGTCACCCTGGACCACGGCACCCCGGTGCTGGCCTTCTCCTTCGAGCCTGACACCCAGCTCAAGGTGCGCAAGGAGCAGCTGGAGGCTCACCGCTGGACGCCCGGCCCCTGGCTAGGCGAGCTCAAGCAGCGCGTACTGGAAGGCGACGATGCCGCCGAGATCACGCTACCCGGCGGCAGCCGGCAAACTGCCGCGGAGCTGGCAGGCGAACTGCTGTTCTCGCAGCCCGGCCGGCGTCTGGTCTACGCCACCGACTTTGGCGACACCCCGGAGAACCGCGAGCGCCTGCTGTCACTAGCCCACGGCGCCGAGGTGCTGTTCTGCGAGGCCTCGTTTCGTGAAGACCAGACCGAGCAGGCCCGGCGCACCGGCCACCTGACCGCCCGCGCCTGCGGCGAGATCGCCGCCGCGGCCGGGGTCGGCCAGCTGGTGCCGTTCCACTTCTCGCGCCGCCACGTGGAGGACGTGGGCGAGCTCTACGCCGAGATACGCCGTCGCTTTCCGCGCCTGGCCGCCACGCCGGGCAGCGAACCCGCCGACGAGCCGCACGACGCGGACTAGCCTGTCTCGCATCTGCCGTTCTGGCGCAGCAGCAGGCCGATGGCGACCAGCACCAACGCGCTGCCCGGCAACCACTGCCAGCCGATCTGTTCGGGCGCAGTGGCAAACAGCAGCAGCATGGAGACGAAGGGCACCATGTAGCCGTAGGCAGTGACGGCCCCTGGGGTGAGCACCGAGGTGGCCCGCTGCATCAGCCAGAAGGTGAGCGCGCTGGAGAAAAGCCCCAGGTAGGCCACCAGGGCAACATCCTGCCAGCGCATGGAAAGGAGCTGGGTAGCCGGCTCGATGGCGAGCCCCAGCAGGCCGATGGCGATCCAGCCCAGCCCCAGGCTCCAGAAGGTGCGCACCGCCGCCGACTCCGGCAGCCACTCCCGCGCCAGCCCCCACTTGCTCAGCACCGGGTAGAGCGCCGACGACACGCAGCCGAGGAAGAACACTGCCTCGCCGAGACCCAACCGCATGCCTTCACCATGGCTCTGCGCCTCGGCAAAGGCGAGCGCCAGCGCCCCGCCGGCCCCCAGCGCGAGGATGGCTGGCAGCTGCCAGTTAAGCCGCTCGACGCGCAGCCCCAGCCCCATCAGATAGGCCAGCAGCGGCACGGTGACGTAAAGCGTGGCCATGGAGAGCGCGGTGGCGTGGTGGGCGGCCCAGAACATGGCACCGAAGAAGCCGGCCAGGCACAGCCCCATCAAGGCATAGAGCGGCAACACTTGCCAAGGGGGAAGAAAGTCGGACGAGCGTCGCGCCAACCACCACAGCCCGGCACAGGCAATGGCAAAGCGCAGCGCAGTGAGCGACAGCGGCGGCAGCTCGCTCATCAGCCCCACCGCGGGAAACGACAGCCCCACCAGCAGCGCCCACAGCAGCATGCCCAGGTGGGCCAGGTGCGGCGAAATCGGCGCGCTCAATTTTCCCAGACGATGGTCAGCTCCTCGTCGCCCGCCATGCGCTCCAGGTGGGCATCGACCACCCCCTCGAGGCGGTCGAGCACCTCTTCGTCCAGCGCCTCGACGGCGACCAGCAGCTTGCCCGGCTCGACGCGCATCACGCAGGAGCCATCCTCAAACGCCACCCGGCTCTCCTCCTCACCCTGCTCCACTTCCAGCTTGTGCGCCCAGTGCTTGCACAGCCGGTTCATCAGCCTCGCCCCGGACTCCGTGGCGATCTCGGCACGCGACATCGGCATCGTAACGATCTCCCTTCGTGGTGAGCTATCAGACTAAAACGCCGCAGCGGGTTGGCGCCAGTCCCGGAGCGCAGCGCAACACGGAACGATAGGTTCGCCCTGCAACCTACTCGCAGCCTATGCGTCGTGGGAGCTTGGCTGCAGAAAAAGAAATTGGAAGCGGGGAAGATGAGATCAGCGCGGCGGCATGGCATCCCCGGGCTCATCGAACCAGGGCAGGCGGCGCTTCAGTGCACGCACCGCCCTGGGCACCGCCACCAGGCGAACCAGGTAGGCGAGCACCAGGCCGATGATGATAGAGAAGAGCATGCCCTGTCCCAAGCGAAACATCAGTGCGGTGAAGAAGGCGGTGAGGATCGCGGTAAAAACCTCTTCAAGATGATCCTGGATCCAGGCCTTGTAGCTCGGCTTCATCGGTTGGCTCCTGTAGGGAATGTCGCTGAGTGAAATCGGTTGCCTACCATAGCAGAAACCCGCCAACCGGCGGGCTTCATCAAATGCGGATGCAAAGAGGCCCCAGGCTCGGAGAGACTGGGGCCATGTAGCGTGCCGCCGCGACAGGCGCTAAGGCTTCATGTCCTCGAAGAACTTCTTCACGCCGTCAAAGAAGCCGCTCTTCTTGGGCGAGTGGTGGGCGCTGTTGCTGCCTCCCAGGCTCTCCTGGAGCTGGCGCAGCAGCGCCTTCTGGTCTTCGCTGAGGTTGACCGGGGTCTCCACCACCACCTTGCACAGCAGGTCGCCCGGCGGACCGCCGCGCACCGGCTTGACGCCCTTGCCGCGCAGGCGGAAGAGCTTGCCGGTCTGGGTCTCGGGCGGGATCTTGAGCTTGACCCGGCCGTCGAGCGTCGGCACCTCCAGCTCGCCGCCCAGCGCGGCATCGACGAAGTTGATCGGCACCTCGCACTGCAGGTGCTTGCCGTCGCGCTGGAAGATCCGGTGCGGCTTGATCGCCACCTGTACGTAGAGATCGCCGGGCGGGCCACCGTTGATACCGGACTCGCCCTCGCCGTTGAGGCGAATGCGATCGCCGGTATCGACCCCGGCGGGAATCTTCACCGACAGGGTGCGGGTCTCGCGCACACGGCCCTCGCCGTGGCACTTGTGGCACGGCACCTTGATGTGCACGCCGCTGCCGTGACAGGTGGGGCAGGTCTGCTGCACGGCAAAGAAGCCCTGCTGCATGCGTACCTGGCCGTGGCCGTTACAGGTGGGACAGGTCTCCTTGGTGGATCCCGGCTCGGCACCCTGGCCGTCGCAGCGATCGCACTCCACGTGGCGCGGCACGCGGATGTCCACGGTGGTGCCGGCAACGGCGCTCTCCAGGTCGAGCTCGAGGTTGTAGCGCAGGTCGCTGCCGCGCTGGGGCGCGTGCGGGCTGCGCCGACCGCCGCCTCCGCCGAAGATGTCGCCGAAGACATCGCCGAAGATATCGCTGAAGCCGCCGGCGCCAGCACCGCCGAAACCACCGCCGCCAAAGCCGCCGGCCTGGCCGTCGACGCCGGCATGGCCGAACTGATCATAGGCGGCACGCTTCTCGCCGTCGGAGAGGATTTCGTAGGCCTCGGACACCTCGCGAAACTTCTCCGCGGCAGTGTCGTCATCCGGGTTGCGGTCCGGATGGTACTTCTGCGCCAGCCGTCGGTAGGCCTTCTTTATGTCTTTGGTGTCGGCCCCGCGCTCGACGCCGAGCACCTCGTAATAATCGCGTTTGGACATGGGTCCATGCGCCTCCTGGTCTAGGCAGATCTGCCCGATCCGCGGAAACGGCAACGCGGGAGTCGTCCCCCCGCGCTACCGTCGTCCGTGGTATCGCCTTGGCGATTACTGCTTCTTCTGGTCGTCGTTGACTTCTTCGTACTCCGCGTCGACCACGTCGTCTTCGGGCTTGGCGCCGGGCTCCTGGCCTGCTTCGCCACCGCCCTGCTGGGCGGCCTCGGCCTGGGCAGCGTACATCTTCTGCGCCAGGTTGCCGGAGGCCTCGGTCAGCTTGTCCAGCTTGGCCTGGATGTCATCCTTGTCGTCACCCTTGAGCGCTTCCTCGAGCTCGGAGGCGGCCGTCTCGATGGCCTGCTTCTCCTCGTCGGTGGCATGCTCGCCGGCTTCCTGCACCGTCTTGCGCGCGGCGTGGACCATGCCGTCGGCCTGGTTGCGCAGGGCCACCAGCTCCTCGAACTTCTTGTCCTCGTCGGCATGGGCCTCGGCGTCGCGGACCATCTGCTCGATCTCGTCGTCGGAGAGGCCGCTGGAGGCCTTGATGACGATGGACTGCTCCTTGCCGGTGGCCTTGTCCTTGGCGGACACGTTGAGGATGCCGTTGGCGTCCAGGTCGAAGGCGACCTCGATCTGCGGCACGCCACGCGGCGCCGGCGGAATGTCGGCCAGGTCGAAGCGACCCAGCGACTTGTTGCCGCCCGCCTGCTTGCGCTCGCCCTGCAGCACGTGAATGGTCACGGCGGTCTGGTTGTCATCCGCGGTCGAGAAGGTCTGGGTCTTCTTGGTCGGGATGGTGGTGTTCTTCTCGATCAGCGGGGTCATCACGCCGCCCAGGGTCTCGATGCCCAGCGTCAGCGGTGTGACGTCGAGCAGCAGCACGTCCTTGACGTCACCGCCCAGCACGCCGCCCTGGATCGCCGCGCCCACGGCCACGGCCTCGTCCGGGTTGACGTCCTTGCGCGCTTCCTTGCCGAAGAAATCGGCCACCTTCTTCTGCACCATGGGCATGCGGGTCTGGCCGCCGACCAGGATGACGTCGTCGATCTCGGAGGCGGACAGGCCGGCGTCGGCCAGCGCGGTCTTGCACGGCCCCAGCGAGCGCTGCACCAGCTCCTCCACCAGCGACTCAAGCTTGGCCCGGGTCACCTTGACGTTGAGGTGCTTCGGCCCGGTGTTGTCGGCAGTGATGTAGGGCAGATTGACGTCGGTCTGCTGGGCGCTGGAGAGCTCGATCTTGGCCTTTTCGGCGGCTTCCTTGAGGCGCTGCATGGCCAGGTTGTCGCCGGACAGGTCGATGCCGCTGTCGGCCTTGAACTGATCGACCAGGTAGTTGATCAGCGCCATGTCGAAGTCTTCACCACCCAGGAAGGTGTCGCCGTTGGTGGCCAGCACCTCGAACTGGGTCTCGCCGTCGACATCGGCCACCTCGATGATGGAGATGTCGAAGGTACCGCCACCCAGGTCATAGACGGCGATGGTCTTGTCGCCGCGGGACTTGTCCATGCCATAGGCCAGCGCCGCCGCGGTGGGCTCGTTGATGATCCGCTTGACCTCGAGGCCGGCGATGCGGCCAGCATCCTTGGTGGCCTGGCGCTGGGAGTCGTTGAAGTAGGCCGGCACGGTGATCACCGCCTCGGTCACGGTCTCGCCCAGGTAGTCCTCGGCGGTCTTCTTCATCTTCTTCAGCACTTCGGCGCTGACCTGCGGCGGTGCCAGCTTCTTGTCCTTCACCTCGACCCAGGCATCGCCGTTGTCGGCCTCGGTGATGCCATAGGGCACCATCTTGATGTCCTTCTGGACGACGTCGTCCTTGAAGCGACGACCGATCAGGCGCTTGATGGCGTACAGGGTGTTCTTCGGGTTGGTGACCGCCTGGCGCTTGGCCGACTGCCCCACCAGGATCTCGCCATCATCGGTATAGGCGATGATGGAAGGCGTGGTGCGGGCGCCTTCGGCGTTCTCGATCACCTTGGCGCTGTCGCCGTCGAGCACGGCCACACAGGAGTTGGTGGTCCCCAGGTCAATACCGATGATGCGTCCCATAGGAAATCCTCGAAAATTCGTTTGCCTTGAATTCATCTCTGCGGCATCTACCGCGGTTGACGTCTATCTGGGGGGCGCCTGCTGCGTTTTCAAGCCCTGCCCCCGCTTTCGCGACTCGATCGCCCTGCGACCTCAGCCCGCGGCCTGGCTGACCACCACCATCGCTGGGCGCACCAGGCGGCCATTCAGGGTGTAACCCTTCTGGATCACTTCCATCACGCTGTTGGGGTCCAGCTCAGGGTTGGGCACCATGGCCATGGCCTCGTGATACTGCGGATCGAACGGTTCGCCGGCCGGATCGAGCATCTCGACGCCGAACTTGGCCAGCACGTCCTGCTGCATCTTCAGCGTCATGGAGACGCCCTCGCGGTGGGCGTCGCTGGCGCCTTCGGCCATCGCCTCGAGGGCCTTTTCCAGGCTGTCGACCACCGGCAGCAGCTCCTTGACGAAGCGCTCCAGGGCGAACTTGCGTGCCTTCTCGGCCTCCTGCTCGGCGCGACGGCGCACGTTCTGCGCTTCGGCGGCGGCGCGCAGCGCCTGATCCTTGGCCTCGACCAGGCTCTGTTCCAGCTCCTCGACCTGGGCAGCCAGCATGTCGGCTTCGGGATTGTCGCTCACGGCCGTGGGCTCCTCGGCTGGCACGGCCTCGTCACTCCCGGCGCCGACCGCCTCGTCCAGCTCGCCTTCCATCGGCTCCGGGCGGGCCTCTTCCTCGCGCCGAGCCAGCTCATCGTCTAGCGGGGTCTGGGGTTCTTTAGCCATGCGCATCTCCTGAAGCAACGCCGGCCCAGCGGGCCGGAACGATTTCATTCGGGCAATAAAGCCTCTAGGTCTGCCGCCTATATGGGGTGCATCGGCAGCAAACTCAAGTGATCCGGCGCTTATCGGTCCGGTGTGTGTTGAGCGCCGGCTTCGACTACTGTATAAAAATGCAATACCGTGTATGGATATCCAGCCCTGTTCGGTTGCCGGGAGGCCTCATGCTGACGCAGCTTGCCATTCGCGATTACGCCATCGTCGACACCCTCGACCTGGAGCTTGCCGGCGGCATGACCGCCATTACCGGAGAAACCGGGGCCGGCAAGTCGATCCTGCTCGGTGCCCTGGGGCTGTGCCTGGGCGAACGCGCCGATGCCGGCAGCGTCCGCCACGGCTGCGAGCGCGCCGACCTCTCGGCACGCTTCGATATCACCTCCCTCCCCGCAGCCCGGCGCTGGCTCCAGGAGCGCGAGCTACCCACCGACGACTGCCTGCTGCGCCGCGCGGTGACGGCCAACGGCCGCTCCAGGGCATGGATCAATGGCCAACCGGCCACCGTGGCCGACCTCAAGGCGCTAGGTGAGCATCTGGTCGAGATCCATGGCCAGCATGCCCACCAGCTACTGCTGCGCGAAGAAACCCACCTGCGCCTGCTCGATGACTTCGCCGGCAACCGCTGCGCGGTGAGCGAACTCACGGAAACATTCCGCCGCTGGCAATCGAGCCGGCGCCGTCTGAAGAAATTGACCGAGAGCGGTGACGAGGTGCAGGCGCGTCGCCAGCTGCTGCGCTATCAGGTCGAGGAGCTCGATGCCCTGGCCCTGGGTGACGAGGAGCTTGCCACCCTGGAGCACGAACAGGAACAGTTGGCTCACGCCGAGGAGACGCTGCGCGAGGCGCAGGTGGCCGCCGAGTGCTGCGACAGCGATGAAGGCGGCGTGCTGGCCCTGCTGAGCCAGGCCGGGCAGCGGCTCGAACCGCTGCCCGGCAGCGACCGGGGCGCTCTGGCGGAGGTGCTGGCCATGCTCGGCGAGGCGCGTATTCAGGTGGAGGAGGCGATACGCGAGCTGCGCCGCTTTGCCGATACCACCGAGCTGGATCCGGAGCGCCTGGCCTGGGTGGAAGCCCGACTGGGCGAAGTACACCGGATTGCGCGCAAGCATCACGTAATGCCCGAAGAGCTGCCTGGCCTTCACCGCCGGCTGCAGGCCGAGCTGGAAGGGCTCGAGGGCAGCGACCACGACCTCGAGACGCTGCGCGCCGAGGTCGAGGCGCTGCGCGACGACTGGCGCGAGCAGGCACGCCGCATTGGCGAGGCCCGCCGCCAGGCGGCGGCAAGGTTCGGCAAGGCAGTGCAGGAGCAACTCGCCTTCCTGGCCATGGGCAAGGCGCGCTTCGAAGTGGAGGTGGCCGGCCGCGAGTCGCCGCAGCCCGACGGCATGGAAGACGTGCGCTTTCTGATCAGCGCCAACCCCGGCCAGCCGCCGCGCCCGCTGACCAAGGTCGCTTCCGGCGGCGAACTGTCCCGCATCAGCCTGGCAATCCAGGTGGTAGCGGCACGGCACTCGACCATTCCCAGCCTGGTATTCGACGAGGTGGACGTCGGCATCTCCGGGGCCACGGCGGAGATCGTCGGCCAACTGCTGCGACGGCTGGGCGAAAGCGGCCAGGTGATGACCGTGACCCACCTGCCTCAGGTGGCGGCACAGGCCCACCATCACCTGCATATCGAAAAGCAGGCCAAGCGCAACACTACCCTGACCCGCATGGCGCTACTCGACGAAGCCGGCCGGGTCAGCGAACTGGCACGCATGCTGGGCGGTGTCAGCCTTTCCGACCGCACCCTGGCCCACGCCCGGGAAATGCTCGATGCCAGCCAGCAGGGGGCTCCCCACTGAGCGAGCCCCAGCTTGCCACGCGGCAACAAGAAAGCGGCACCGATCCTGGACCGGTGCCGCTTTCTCAGTCGCTACAGCGGGATAAGTAGCCGGGATTACTTGCGCGGCTGCCCTTCCTGGCGCGTGGTATTGGAGCCGCGCGGGCGCACGTAGAGCACCAGCGCATGATCGACCAGCTCGAAGCCGTGCTCTTCGGCGATTTCCTGCTGGCGGCGCTCGATGGTTTCGTCGAAGAACTCGATGATCTCGCCACTATCGAGGCACACCATGTGGTCGTGGTGCTCCTCCTGGGAGATCTCGAAGACGGCATGGCCGCCATCGAAATTGTGGCGTATCACCAGTCCCGCCGACTCGAATTGGGTCAGCACACGGTAGACGGTCGCCAAGCCGACGTCCTCCCCGGCTTCGAGCAGGGTCTTGTAGACGTCCTCGGCACTCAGATGGTGCTGCCCCGTGGCATTCTCGAGGATCTGCAGGATCTTTACACGCGGCAAGGTGACCTTCAGGCCTGCCTTGCGCAATTCATGGTTCTGGTCGGCCATGTTCGCTCTTCGCAGTATCGGGTAGGGTCGGGTATGATCGACCGAATCCACGATAGTGAAGAACGGACACAAATGCAAAAGCTGATCAAAACCATCCCCCTCGTCATCGCCCTGACCGTGGTCAGCGGCTGCGTTTACAAGCGGGATCTGCCCCAGGGCAACTACATTACCGAGGGCATGGTCCAGCAGCTCCAGCCAGGCATGAACCGCTCCCAGGTGGTCAATGTCATGGGGCGCCCGCTGCTGGAGGCCCCGTTCAATGCCAACCAGTGGGACTATGTGTTCCGTCTCGACGAGGCGTACGGCGATGTGCAGCAGCGTCGGGTCACGCTGACTTTCGACGGCGAGCAGCTGGTCAACGTGCAGCGTGAAGGCGACTTCTCCGAGGACATCGAACTCCGGCCGCAGGACGACATCGGCCCGGCGGTAGAGGGTGCAAGCCCGATGGGGGAGCTGCCGGCCAGCCAGCCGGAGGCAGCCCCTGAAACCGCCCCGGATGCCGGCGGCACCCTGCCCCAGGGCGGTGAGCCGGCTTCCACCGAACCGCTTGAGCTCTAGGCTACACGCCGAAAGCAGCGCTAGGCCTACTTCCTGGCGCGCTCGGCGCGCCGGGCTCGTGCCTGCTTGGGGTCGATCTCGAGCGGGCGATAGACTTCGACCCGATCCCCATCCCGCAGGCGGTACTCGCCAGGATCGCGCAGCGGTTGGCCGAAGATGCCCAGGTCCGCCTCGGCAAAGGTGGCCGGCGGAACCTCCGGAAACCGCTGTTCGAGCCCGGCCAGGACAACGGCCTGGCGAGCAGTGGTACCGCGCGGCACTTCGAGCGCCACGATACGCTGTCGCTCGGGCAAGGCGAAGGCCACCTCCACCCTGATCATCGATTCAGCGCCCGTAGAGTTCATCGGCGCGGCGGGTAAAGGCATCGACCAGCTGACTGGCCACCTGCTGGAACAGCTTGCCGAAGGCCATGCCCAGCAGCCGGTTGGCAAACTCGAACTCCAGCTCCAGGCACACCTTGCAGGTGCCCTCGCCCATCGGCAGGAACAGCCAGCGTCCACGCAGACGCTTGAACGGCCCACTGACCAGCGACATCTCGATACGCTCCGGTTCGATGAGGTCGTTACGCGTGGTGAAGCTCTGCTCGATTCCCGCGCGCCCCAGGGTCATCTCGCCGATCAAGTGCGAATCGTCGCGCTCGAGCAGCCGCGCCCGCCGACAGCCTGGCAGAAACTCCGGGTAGCGCTCGAAGTCGTTGACCAGTTCGAACATGTCCCGAGGGGTGTGCCGCACCAGGGCGGACCGATTGACCATTGGCATTGAGCTCTCCGCTGACTTCACAGTGCCCAGGGCGTATCATGAGCGGTTATTTCACGCCTTGAATGGTAACACGCTTCCCCCCATATCGAAGGGAACGTAGCCTCAGGCAGAACATGACAAGAGGTTCCATGGCCAACAAGAAAGGCAAGGGCAAGGGCCCTGGCAGCAACGTCATCGCCCAGAACAAGAAGGCTCGCTTCGAATACCACGTCGACGAGACCTTCGAGGCCGGCCTGGTGCTGGCCGGCTGGGAAGTGAAGAGCCTGCGCGCCGGGAAGGCCCAGCTCACCGATACCTACATCCTGGTAAAGGATGGCGAGGCCTGGCTGCTGGGCAGCCATATCACTCCGCTCAACACCGCCAGCACGCACGAAATTGCCGATCCCTCGCGTACACGCAAGCTGCTGCTGCATCGCAAGGAGATCGCCAAGATCTTCTCCCGCTCCCAGGAGAAGGGGCACACCTGCGTGCCGCTCAAGCTCTATTGGAAGGGCAACAAGGTGAAGTGCGAGCTGGCCCTGGTCACGGGCAAGAAGCTGCACGACAAGCGCGCCACCGAGAAGGATCGCGACTGGCAGCGCCAGAAAGGGCGGATCATGCGGGAACACACCAAGGCCTGAACCGCCAGAAGGGCCGACACTTCGCGCCGCTCCCCGGAATCGGCCAGAAACGGGAACAAGAAACGGAAAAGCGTGCAACCAACTCGTCCGACAGGTGTCATAGACGTACCCAGGCTGTTAAGATGGGTCTGCTACGGGGGCGACATGGCTTCGACGCCGGTGACAACCTCCTAGGTGCATGCCGAGAGCGTGATGTATCTCGTAAATCCAACATCACGACTAAATAGTCGCAAACGACGACAACTACGCTCAGGGCGCGCTGGCAGCTTAATAGCTGTTAGCTTCTAGTCCGGCCCCAAAGCGATGTGCCCATTCATCGCGGAGGGGATACGAGCTAAAGATGATGGGATCGCGGTTGGCGACGTCCTCTCGTCAATCGCTAAACCTTCGAGGAATCGCGTAGCTGGATCCTGCCCGTTGGAGCCAGATGCGTTAAACCAAAAAACGGACCTAAGCATGTAGAGCCGAAGAGTGAGTGCCGGCGGACGCGGGTTCGATCCCCGCCGCCTCCACCAATCAAGCAAGCGAATCAAGCACCTACGGGTGCTTTTTTCGTTTTATCCCGTCGAGTGGCGCATTTCGTGCAAGCCAGAAGCCGGAATCAAGAATCTCGCCAGGGCGAATGACGGATACCACACGCCCACGCCCTAGCGAAACCATTCTCCCCATGAATGTAATTTTTTGTTTAGATGAAAGGGCACTCCAGTCGTCAGCTCGGCCGCTGAAGTGCCTGATGGAGCACTGCTCCACAGCATGGCCATGGATGGCCACTCACCAGCCGTCAAGCAGGCGTAAAGGCTCACCCGCACTGGGTCAGCCCTCTTCATTCTCTCTATTTCCACCGGATATGCCGGAAGGCTCAGGCAGGGCCAACCACGCGTTTCACACGTGGCTATCGCTCCAGCTTTTGAAAAGCCTGGAATGCAGGGGGTAACGATTCATCGATATACGTGTCGTTGAACTCGACCAGCCGCGCCAGGGCGTCGGGGTCGGGCAGCGCCACGTGCTGGCGGTCACGTTGCACCAGGCCCTCGTCGCGCAGCATGGAAAAGGTGCGGCTCACGTGCACCGCACTCAGCCCCAGAGCATCACCGATCTGCTCCTGTGACAGAGGCATCGCAAAGCCGTTGTCTTCTATGGCACCGATTCGCTGCAAACGGAGATAGAGCTCGTAGAGAAAGTGCGCCAGCCGCTCGTGGGCGGCATACCGGCCAAGGTAGACAAGTCGCTCGGTCAGCATGGCCTGCTGGCGAACCGTCGTGGCAATGAGGCAGGATGCCAGGGCCGGTGAATGGCCAAAGAGATCGAAGAGTTGCTGGTATGTGAAGGGGCTCACCACACCGTCATTGATCATCGCCACGCCGGCTAGTCGTCGCGAGAAGCCGAAGTCCCGCATGCCGATGATGTCACCTGGCAGGTAGACCTTGAGGATCTGCATCGAGCCGTTGCCGAGATTACGATATGAGTAGGCCCATCCCTCCTTGACCACGCAGAACAGGTCCACGTCCGCAGCCTCCTGCCACAATACCTCACCGGCCGACACGCGCTTGGGATTGAGCTCCAGGCCCAGCAATAGCGCCTTGTCTTCAGGCGAGAGGGCTCCATGCAGGCCAAGACCTCGCATCACTACCGTATCGAGTAGGGTCACTCTGCTGCCTCTCAGGCCAAATTTTGATTAACGCCATAATAAACACATGCTTATATAGTTATTCATAACTTATGTTATAGACACCCAATTTAGCCTCCCTTGGCTTTCGCAACGACGACAGGAGGCCGGGAATGCCCAGCGTGCCCTTCAGTGCAGCCAGGCTCGCCTGCTCGCTCTTGCACACGCGGCTGCCGCCCCCCTGCTTTGGTCTAACTGAACACACGAAAATCACTTGCCCCCGGCTTGATGGGGGGCCATTATCAGCGCGCAAGCGATGCAAGACCGGGGTGGCATCGGGACGGGCATGACGAGATGGCCGAAAATCCGATAAGACCCTACCCTTTCATAGACATTCCCGATCTGGATTAGAGAGGCCCATGAGCAAAGTCCTGATTATCGGCGCCGGCGGCGTCGGAGGCGTCGTCACCCACAAGTGTGCACAGCATCCCGAAGTGTTCAGCGAGATCTGCCTGGCCAGTCGCAACGAAGACAAGTGCAAGGCCATCGCCGCTCAGCTGGACCGCCCTATCCAGACGGCCCAGGTAGACGCCGATAGCGTTGAAGCGCTGGTGGCGCTGATCGAGTCGTTCAAGCCGGACGTGCTGATCCACGTGGCCCTGCCCTATCAGGACCTGACCATCATGGAGGCATGCCTGCAGACCGGCGTGCCCTATCTCGATACTGCCAACTACGAGCACCCGGACGAGGCCAAGTTCGAGTACAAGGAGCAGTGGGCCTTCCAAGACCGTTACGTCGAGGCCGGCAACATGGCCACCCTGGGCTGCGGCTTCGACCCGGGCATGACCAACATCTACTGCGCCTACGCCCAGAAGAACCTGTTCGACGAGATCCACCGCATCGACATCCTCGATGCCAATGGCGGCGACCACGGCTACCCCTTCGCCACCAACTTCAACCCGGAGATCAACATTCGCGAGATCACCGCGAAAGGTCGCTACTGGGAGAAGGGCGAGTGGAAGGAGACCGATCCGCTGGCGGTGAAGCGCAAGTTCGATTTCGACGGCATCGGTGAGAAGGACATCTACCTGCTCTACCACGAAGAGCTGGAGTCGCTCAGCCAGAACATCAAGGGCCTGGAGCGCATTCGCTTCTGGATGACTTTCTCCGAGAAGTACATCACCCATCTCAAGGTGCTCGAGAACGTCGGCATGACCTCCATCGAGCCGATCGAGGTGGGCGGAGCCAGGATCGCCCCACTGGAGTTCCTCAAGGCGGTGCTTCCCGACCCGGCCTCGCTGGGCCCGCGCACCAAGGGCAAGACCAACATCGGCATCATTGCCGACGGCATCAAGGACGGCAAACGGCGCAAGGTGTACATCTACAACATCTGCGACCACGAGGCATGCTACCGCGAGGTTCAGTCCCAGGCGATCTCCTACACCACCGGGGTGCCGGCGGTGACCGGTGCCATGCTGATGCTGGAGGGCACCTGGAAGGGCGCGGGCGTATTCAACGTCGAGCAGCTCGATCCCGATCCCTTCATGGCACGCATCGGTGACATGGGCCTGCCCTGGCAGGTGGTAGAGCTCGATCCCGACCACGACCCGCTGGCCTGAGGGCGAGATGAGCCGGATCGCCTATCCGTTCGACATTCACGCCTGTCCGTCGCCGGCCTACGTGGTCGACGACGCCCTGCTGCGCAAGAACCTGGAGCTGCTCAGGCAGGTCCAGGAAGACAGCGGCGCTCGTATCCTGCTGGCGTTGAAGGGTTTCGCCATGTGGGACACCTTCCCGTTGGTGAGCCAGTACCTGGTAGGCACCACCGCCAGCGGGCAGGACGAGGCGCGCCTGGGTGCCGAGAAGTTCGGCGGCGAGGTGCACGTCTACTCGCCGGCCTTCACCGAGGCGGAGATGCAGGTGGTCCTGCAGTACGCGGACCACATCAGCTTCAACTCCCCGGGGCAGTGGCAGCGCTTCCGCGCCGCCGTCGCGGAAGCGCCGCGCCAGGTCTCCTGCGGGCTGCGGGTGAACCCGGAGTACTCCGAGGGCAAGGTGGCCATCTACGACCCCTGCGCACCCGGCTCCCGGCTGGGCACGCGCGCGGTAGACTTCGAAGGCGCCGACCTGGCCGGGCTCGAGGGGCTGCACTTCCATACCCTGTGCGAGCAGAACAGCGACGCCCTGGAGCACACACTGGAGGCCTTCGAGGCCAAGTTCGGCGGCTACCTGGCCGACAAGCAGTGGGTCAATTTCGGCGGCGGGCACCATATCACCCGCGCCGACTACGACATCGAGCGGCTGGTGCGGGTGATTCGCGGCTTCCGCGAGCGTCATCCGCATCTCACCGTCTACCTCGAGCCCGGCGAGGCGATCGCGCTGAATACCGGCTTCCTGGTCTGCACGGTGCTGGATATCGTCGACAATGACGGCCCCAACGCCATCCTCGACACCTCGGCCACCGCGCACATGCCCGACGTGCTGGAGATGCCCTACCGGCCGCACATCATCGGTAGCGGCGAACCGGGCGACAAACCCTTCACCTACCGCCTGGGTGGCACCACCTGCCTCGCCGGGGACGTGATCGGCAGCTACTCGTTCGACTCTCCGCTCGCCATCGGCGACCGCCTGGTGTTCACCGACATGGCCCACTACACCATGGTCAAGACCACCACCTTCAACGGCATACGCCTGCCGTCGATCTGTCGGGTCGACGAGCGCAGCCGCGAGGTACGCACGGTAAAACGCTTCGGTTACGAGGCCTACATGGAGCGCCTCAGTTGAGATGGCCGCTTTACGGATAAAGCCCCTGCGGGGGCTTTTTTCGTATCTGCACCGTCGCTTGCACGGCGTGCCGAGCTGCCCTTTCCCTGCACGCCAATTTGCACCAAGGTATAGAGCATGAATGTACCTGCCAGGGAGAGTCAGGAATGACCACCGTGTTCAAGTTCGGCGGCGCCTCGATCAAGGATGCCGATGCCATTCGCCAGCTGACCCCGCTGATCGAGTCCCATCGAGACCGCCCGCTGGTGGTGGTGGTCTCGGCCATGGGCAAGACCACCAACAAGCTGGAGGCGCTGCTCGCCGCCGCCCGCGACGAGAGCCGGCGCGACAGCTATCGCGAACGCTTCGAAGCGCTCAAGACCGAGCATCACGAGGCGATCGAATCACTTTTCGGCGACTCAGCGGATTCACCGCTCGAACGCATCGACGCTCTCTTCGACGAGCTCGACGCGCAGCATCGCAAGCACCGTGGCAGCGCCTATGCCAGACACTATGACCAGACCGTCTGCTATGGCGAGCTGCTCTCCACCACCATCGTCGCCGCCTGGCTCAACCATTGCGACATCGCCACCGACTGGCAGGACGCCCGCGAACTGGTGCGCACCGACAATCACTATCAAGCCGCCAACCTGGACTGGGAGGCAACGGCCGAGACCGTGCGGAAACGCCTGGCAAACAGCGAGCGGGTGACTCTCACCCAGGGCTTCATCGGTGGCACCACGGAGGGCGAGGCCACCACACTGGGACGCGAAGGCTCCGACTTCAGTGCGGCAATCTTCGCCCACTGCCTCGACGCTCGGGAAGTGGTGATCTGGAAAGACGTCACCGGACTTTTCAATGCCGACCCCCGGCGCTTCGACAACGCCGTGCAGCTTGAGCACATTTCCTACGCCGAGGCCACCGAGCTGGCCTGGCATGGTGCCAAGGTGATCCACCCCAAGACCCTGGGGCCGCTGCAGGAGAAATCGATTCCACTCACGGTACGCTCCTTCGAGACGCCGGAAGCCGCCCCGACTACCATCGACGCCGAGCGCCGCTTCGACAGCGATGTGGCGAGCTGCATCCTGCGCGAGGATCAGGTCTGGCTCGAAGTGCAGCCGCGGGATTTCTCCTTCATGGACGAGCCGCGCCAGCACGACATCCTCGGCCGGCTGGTGGAGGCCGGGCTGCATGCCAACCTGGTCGACAGCAGCGCCATGCGCTTCGTGCTGTGCCTCGACGACAAGCCCGAGCGCCTCGAGCCGCTGATCGAGTCACTGCAGGGCGACTATGAGGTGGCCCGGGAGAACGACCTGACGCTGCTCACCGTACGCCATCCCGGGCCGGGCATGATGGATGCACTGAGCGAAGGGCGCGAGACGCTGGCCGAGCGGCGCAATGCGACCACCGCACAGCGCCTGTTCTACAGCCAGGAATGCCCGGAAACCTGGCATATCCCCGACTAGCCGGCAGCACAGGCTGTAGATAACTCAAACCGCGCATGCCGAAGGACATGCGCGGCTCGATGCTCTACTTGCCTGTGCTCGGATCCTGCCTGCGGCCGAGCAAATCAGTTGCTCAGGTCGATATCGTCCTCGTCGGTCGCGGCCCCGGTCGCGGCACCCGCGCCGGCGCCGATCGCCGCCCCGGTCACGGGGCTTCCGCCCGTGGCAGCACCAGCCGCCGCCCCGGTTGCGGCGCCTACACCGGCACCGCTGGCGGCACGCTCACCGGTGCCTGTGCCGCAGCCTGCCAGGCCCAGCATCAGGGCAGCGGCAAAGATCACAGCGGCACTACGCATTCCCACTCCAAAGCGCTTCATGACTTACCTCCTGATCCATGGATGTACACCTTCAACGTAGTCAATGGATCCGGCAGGAAGCCAAGCGAAGCGGCTTGCCTCACGCTGCCTTGCGCTTGGCATCGCCCGCTGCATGCATGGCCAGCGCCGTGTCGAGCATGCGGTTGGAGAAGCCCCACTCGTTGTCGTACCAGGCCATCACCTTGACCAGGCGACCGTTTACCCGGGTGTGATTGCTATCGAAGGTGGAAGAGTTGGCATCATGGTTGAAGTCGATGGAGACCAGCGGCTGGGCATTGACCGCCAGCACCGGGGACGCCTCGGCAGCCTTGGCCAGGATAGCGTTGATCTCCTCCTTGGTGGTATCGCGCCCGGCAGTGAACACCAGGTCCACCAGCGAGACGTTGATCACCGGCACCCGAACCGCCAGCCCATCGAACTTGCCGGCCAGCTCCGGCAGCACCAGGCCTACCGCAGCAGCGGCGCCGGTCTTGGTCGGGATCATCGAGTGCGTGGCGCTGCGCGCCCGGTAGGGATCGCTGTGATAGACGTCGGAGAGATTCTGGTCATTGGTGTAGGCATGCACCGTGGTCATCAGGCCACTCTCGATACCCACAGCATCGCTCAGCGCCTTGGCCACCGGCGCCAGGCAGTTGGTGGTGCAGGAGGCGTTCGACACCACCTTGTGCTCGGCACCCAGCACATGTTCGTTGACCCCATACACCACGGTGGCGTCGGCGTCAGGGCTGGGCGCGGAGATCAGCACGCGTTTGGCACCCGCCTCGAGGTGCTTGGCGGCGGCGTCCCGCTTGGTGAATAGCCCTGTGCACTCCATCACCAGATCGACGCTCAGCGCCTTCCACGGCAGCGCGGTCGGGTCGCGCTGGGAGAGAATGGCGATACGGTCACCGTCCACGCTCAGGCTCTCCTCGTCGTGCTCGACAGTAAACGGAAAGTGGCCGTGCACGGTATCGTGACGCAGCAGATGGGCATTGAGGGCGGGATCGCCCAGATCGTTGATCGCGACGACCTGTACCTGGTTGCGGTAGCCGTTCTCGTAGAGGGCACGCAGCACGTTGCGACCGATGCGGCCAAAGCCGTTGATGGCGATCTTGAGCGTCATGTCTGATCTCCTCCGTAGCGTTATTTTATCGGTATAGGAAAATCGAGCCGAGTGGCGGAGGTCATGCTTGGCGCAGGCCCACGACTCTTGAAGATAGCTTTAATGTGGCGCAGTACAGTGACAGGCACAAGATTTTTTTAGTAACTTTACAACATATTCTAATCTCACCTCTCCCGGAAGGAGTTATATCGATCGCCCCTTTTTCGCCTTACCACCAACCAAAAGCACCACAAAATAGCTTGAATCAACGAAACAGCGCGGCATGATCACATGCTTACGGTTCTGGCCAGCCTGTAGTAATATTACCTTGATGGCATGACCGTCACCTTACAACAAGCCACCTCGGAGGACCGCCATGTCGCCCCACGCCCCCATCCGCCGCACCAAGATCGTCGCCACCCTGGGCCCGGCCAGCGACCGCGAGGGCGTGCTGGAGGCCATGATCCGCACCGGCGTCGACGTGGTACGCCTCAACTTCTCCCACGGCAGCGCCGCCGACCATCGCCGCCGCCTGATCGCCGTGCGCCAGATCGCCGACCGCCTGGGGCGCAGCGTCGCCGCCCTCGGCGACCTGCAGGGGCCCAAGATCCGCATCGCCCGCTTTCGCGACGGCGCCGTGACCCTCGAGGCGGGCCAGCCCTT
>NZ_JACEFT010000022.1 GCF_013697085.1 Billgrantia kenyensis | reverse complement strand
ATTCCGAGGTGCTCAAGAAATCAGTCGCTGGACCGGACACCCTTCAATAGTGTTGCGCTTGGGACTTGAGACCGCCCAGCGATAAATTAAAAAATATCATAGATAATCTTGAACGAAAACTCACAAGCTAAATGTTCATAAATATCTCAACACAAACATTATCCTAGCGCAACATTATGAGATGGGGTAATAGGCGCGGCTCTGTATTGTCTAAAAAGCAGAAAACCGCACCTCCCCCACCCTCAGCCGGAAGAACGGAAAGTACGCCTCGGTGCCGAAGTGATTGCCCGCCTCGACCTGGGTGGGCAGGGTGAAGCCTTCGAAGTTCTGGAAGTCGTCCAGGTAGCCGCCGAAGGGCTGGAGCCGCCACTCCTTCTCGGGGTTGGCGTTGCTCCAGCGTTGGAACTGCACCCAGCGCGGTTGGCCGTTCTCGGCCACGGCAATTTCTATGGCTTGTTCCAGGTTGCCGTGGGTGATGATCGCTCGTGCCAGGTTGGGCTCGCCGGTCTCTTGCCAGCGCACTCCGTGCTGGGGCAGCAGCGCTGCCGGGGCCCAGAAGACGGCTTCCGCCACGGCCCGGCCGAACGAGGCGCGCAGGTGGTTGTCGTCGCCCCCGACTCTGGCGAGGGGTAGCGTGCCGTCGAGCCAAAAGCGCGTCCAGGAGCGGCCTTCCGCCATACGGTCCAATCCGCACAGGGCTCGGTGGAAGCGTTGGCAATAACGCCATCCGTGGGCCTGAGCAGTATGTTAATAATGCTGCGTTCCCCATTCGCTTTAGCGGTGGGTCTGAGAGTCTTGTACTGATCAGCTGGCGACGGGATAGGGGGATGCATGCAGCAATCGGATAGCCAGAAGGCCAGCCCCTATGAGGCTGGGCGCCGTCGCTTGTACCAGATGCTCGAGCCCACCGCTCGCCAATCCCCCGGGCTGTCGATCACCAACCGCGTCATAGCCGTTCTGATAGTTCTCGCCACGGCACTGACCATTCTGGAGACGGAGCCGGTAGTTCGAGCGCTTGCTCCACCCTTCTTCGTTACCGCCGAGGTTGTGCTGGCCTTGGCTTTTCTGGTCGAGTACGTCGCGCGCGTGATTGCGGCTGGCGAAGATCCTCGCTATCGAGGGCTGGCTGGACGTTTGCGCTTCATGGTCAGCCCATGGGCAATCATCGACCTGCTGGCGATTCTGCCATTCTTCCTGACCATGGGGGCTGTCAACGCCTTCGCCTTGCGTCTGCTCAAGCTGATCCGGCTACTCAGGCTCGCGCGCCTGGGGCGCTTCTCCAACGCAATCGGCGATCTCTATTCGGCAGTGCGCGGGCGACGCTACGAACTCACGGTAAGTTTGATGGTGGCGGTGGCACTGCTGATCGTCACCAGCAGCGTGATCTATGTCCTGGAAGCCAGCCATCAACCTGAGGCCTTCGGGAGCATTCCCAGAGCGCTCTGGTGGAGCGTGGCCACCCTCACCACCGTGGGCTATGGGGACGTAACACCGGTAACCGCGGCTGGGCAGCTGTTTGCAGGCCTGACCGCTATCGTCGGCATCGGCATGATCGCCATGCCGACCGGCATCCTGGCCGCAGCCTTCAGCGATGCCATGCAGAAACGCCGTGAACAGGCTGAAAACGGCAACAACGAGTGACAAGACAAGGGGTGGAGAATGGCACTTCGATTTCGTCGGCGCATCCGTATTGCGCCAGGCATAAGCCTGAACCTCAGCAAAAGCGGGATCGGGGCCTCCATCGGCCCTCGTGGCGCCAAAATCAGCGTGGGGAGTCGCGGCGTTTATGCCAACGTGGGGCTGCCGGGTACCGGCCTCGCCTTCCGTGAGAAGCTCAACAAGCGTGGTAGCCCGGGAGCAACCAGCGCCCGGGCAGGAGCGCTCTCTCGGGGCAAGGTACTTGAGCAGCAGCTCAAGGCAGGAGGCTCTGCAGTTGCGCGCGTCCGGGTCAATGAGGACGGCGAGGTGGTGATCACCGACGACGATGGGCAGCCATATGATGAGACGGAGCTCCGCGTACTTCGTAAGTACGCTGGGGAGGGCATGCGCGATATGCTCCAGCAAGCGTGCGATCGCCTTAACGCCGATCTGGCTGCGCTAGCGACGGTACACCTTGATACGCTGCCGCCACGAGACACGCCAGTGTTTCAGGCTCGTGCATTTTCCGAGCCTGAGCCTCAGCGCCGGCCTCGCCTCAAGCCGACGCTCTGGAGCCGTATCTGGCCACCGGCGAGGCGCCGACTAGAAGAGCAGAACGAGCGATGGGCTGAACAATACGCGCGCGACTTGAGCGAATGGGAGGATGCGGCGCGGGCCTTCAACGATCAGGAACGGCAACGGCGCGTACAAGAGACCGAGTTAGTGCTGACGAGCCTCGATGCTATGGCCAATGTCCTTGAGGAACACCTGGGGGAAATCCCGTGGCCGAGGGAGACGAACGTGAGCTTCGATCTCGGTGATGATGCCAGCACCATCGCTATCGACATCGAGCTACCCGAAGAGGATGCCTTCCCCGACGTGGAGTACCACCTGGATGCCAAGCAGGCGAAGGTTTCCATTAAAAAAGTCGCCGCCACGCGGCGTCGTATGCTGTATCGCGACTACGCTCATGGCGTTGCGATGCGGGTGCTAGGTGAGATATTCCACCGTCTACCGACCGTTCAGGTGGCGCTGGTATCGGCCTACATGCCGATCCTCGATGCCGGTACTGGGCAGCCCACCGAAAGCTACCTCTACAGTGTTCTGGTCACTAAGTCTCAGTGGCGAGAAATCAATTTCAAGGCCTTGGTCGACATCGAGCTACCTGCCGCCCTGGAGCGCTTCGAGCTGCGAAGAAAAATGACCAAGGCGGGAGTGTTCAAGTCTGTTGAACCGTTCGATGTTGGAGCGCTGGCGAGCCATCAGACTCCCAGTGATCGATTATCCTCCCTCAGCTAATAGGGAGTATTTTTTAGATGAAAATCTACGACCAATGGGTTAAAAACAAATCAAACCTTGATAAGCTGCAGCTGCTATAGCCTGCGCCCGGTTGGATACATTTAACTTCCTATAAATATTATTTAGATGAAACTTAACCGTTCCTTCAGAGAGGTTAAGTATCACCCCAATTTCCCATACCGTTTTCCCTTCACTTGACCATTTTAGCACTTCCAATTCACGCGCAGTCAGCGGCCTAATAGATTTATGCTGCCTTATACAACTCGTTGCCGTATGCAACGCTGGCATGACGTTACTAAGTGCCCATTGGGCTACTGATTGCAGTACGTTGCTATCGACATTTATAGAACAGACAGTGATTACGCCAGAATGCTCTTGCGCATAGCTACACGCAAACCCCGCATGCAAGCCATAACCAGCCGCCATGTCTAAGAATTTAGTTTGGCCGCAATCTCCAAAGTGCTCATAAGCTTCCTTCCAAGAATAAATGTCTAAGGCTACATATGCATAACGTATGACCGGATCGATCCTAGAAAAACCTTGCGCTAGGTACATCTGTATCCATTCCTGAGGATAGTCGTGACTAACAAGGTGTCTGATTGGGGAAGCGGATGGATGTCTAGCCTGGCAAAGAATGATGCCATCGCAACAGCTGAGATCACGAAGCCACTCCAGCGTATCTGAGACGCCTCGCTCTGGCTGTGATAGACAGCTTTTCATATGGCCAATGAGGTCGACAAGAGTCGCTTGATCTATGCTATTGGACACCCTTATATCAACTCCCTCTGATATTCTAGCACTCAATAGAGCATGATCGAGTATAGCATCCCTGGAAGCTGTTCAAATATTGTACAAGAAGGCCGGAAAGTACAATTTCCACATAGGGGACATGACTAAGTAAAGCAGACGAAAATGACCTTACAAGGAGATTAGGCGAGTGGTGGGCTTCTTGACCACTGATCCACCCTTTCCTGGAAGATCCATGGCTAACTCCAGCGGGTTCCACCCTATCCATTCGGTTAGTAGCCAATGCTATCGCTAAAGGTAACGCTAATGCTAGAGATGACGATGAAGGCTCTGGTATACTAATGCGTGATAAAATAGCGGAACCATCTTTCTCAAGTGGTGTAAATTCACTTACTCTTGACCGCCATGAATACTGCCTTGAATATCCATTGTGCGACTGTCGGTTAGCCCAAGCATTCGAGCTAAGAGCCCAGGTCTTTTGCAGTGAGCTTGGATGGGTAGGCCGCCGAGGTCAGTTGAAAGAAGTCGATGCTTTCGATGGCAGCGCTTGGCATCTCGGAGTTCTGGCTCAGGGTCAGCTAGCAGCTTACTTACGAGTGCATCCTTATTGGGCACCTTGGATGATCGATAGTGTTTTTTCTGACACCGTGCCGACGGGTTGCTCACTACGTGGACCCGGCAAATGCGAAGTATCACGCTTGGCAATAGCTCCAGGATACCGCCGTTTCGCTTTTTCAGATGGTCAGACCCCAACTAGCTTAATCTTACAGCTCTTGTATACTTTTTGTGTTCTAAAACAAATCAACAAAGTGTACATGGTCGTTACTGATCGTTCACTACGTGCCTTGAGGCTGCAAGGTCTCCCCTGCCATTCCGGGCCATTGCCTCATCGTAAGGCTGATCGTGATGCGCCGGTTTTCGCTACGCTCAACTGGGATGAATTTCGGTCAAGCAGCAACCCACTTATTGCTAAGCGTCGTCCTGCGTTTTTGGCAATGGTGGGGCATGCAAAATTCTCATATCAGGGAAAACTGGAAGCATCTAGATACCGCTGCCAATCAGACCTATAACCCCACCTTTCGATCTTCGCTGTCTTATTCTTACTAATGACTGCCGTCAGATACTAGCGCATAATGGATGAAGAGAGCTTGCCATTTCTCTTCTTACCAGAGCCTCTCACTACCGTTGACCCAAAAAAACAAAGAAGTGACCTACTTCGTAGCAAGTGAAAACAGGTTATGGATCGCAAGGGCCGACCACATATTAGACAATGTCGAGATCAAGCCAACATATAGCTATCCGGACGGTTAGGTGCGCAAGCTGGCTACACCCGATAATCTCATGTGTGCCGACGTCGGAATCGAAACAAGGCCACACAAGGAGAAAGACATGTTGAAGAAAAAAATTGTGAAGAAGCACCTTCCCAGCGTGCTACGTCAAAAGGCATCCACCTTTAGAGCGAGCCGTGCAACCCGGGGATCAGGCGGTGGCGCCATTATTGAGGGCACCTACGCTGTCTACAGGGACCCGTGGACCTGAAGGGCTAGCGGCATGTCGCACTCAGTGCGACATGCCGCACCGTCACGTCCTTATACCGCCGTGCTCGTGCAGCCATTTCCAACTCGGGAAATCACGGAGCCATGCCATGGCGATTTACCCAACGTTTAGCCGATATGCCCACAACGTCCTACTTAACGGCGAATTCATCATCCTTGATGAGAGATCAGACTGTTATCTTATCCTAGAGGCACCTGCTAGCCTAGAACTTGAGTCGGCGCTAACAGAGGGTGGTGAACAGTCAGAGTCTGTCCGGGCGCTGCTCGACATGGGAATACTCGAGCTCTCTAACCAGCGGCAGGCTGTCCGGAGAGTAACTGTCCGGGAGCATGGAATTGGCGACTATGAGTGGCGATTCTCTCGCCAATTCCACCAAGCTGTCCCAGATACAGGAATGTGCATCCGCGCGCTAAAGAATTTGCTTTGGGCGAAGACTTTGCTAACGACGCAGGGATTTCACAATGCAATGAACAGTCTGCGCACTCTAAAAGCTACACGTGCAAATACGACACACTTACCGACGGAATGCAGTGAACAAAAGCGAAGTTGCGAAAGCGCTGCTGCAGCCATAGCAGTGGTTGCACTCTGGCTACCTTATCGTGTGGAGTGCCTGGAATATTCCATGTCATTGTCACGACTTCTTCTTTCACTCGGTATCTGTCCCATGTTTCGCATAGGGGTTCAACGGTACGACTTCTTATCACACGCTTGGGTTGAAGTTGGAGGACAAGTGCTAGGAGATGATCCAAACTTGCCCAAGAGGATGTATCCGATTGTTGAAATCTAGACCACAGAGCCTTGCCATGTCTGATATGAAAGATACCTACCCTTCATCCTATGTGAAAACCTACCGGCGTGGGCTCGATCTGGTCCGCTCACGCTATCCACGATTCTTTGTCCATCTCGTGCTCGTTCTGCTACTTATGATCAGCATAGCGGCAGTGGGCGCTGCGGTTCCCTATTTACTCCGGCAAACCACCAACCTCTTAGTGGAAGAGTCGGGCGAGGCAGTGGTGGGCATGATCTACGTCTTCGCCACGGCCTATGCGGTCGGTTGGACACTGAGCAACATGATGGAGTGGGGCAAGAATCTCGCGAGCTCATACGTTATGGCCAGGTGCGATGCTGCCGTATATTCGAGCGTTGTGCGGCGCCTTTTTCGCCTGCCTTACCAAGCGCAGCACCGGCTGGATACGGGCGTGGTCATGGCGGATGTGAACCGCGCGATGAGCAGCTTTGGCCTGATCAACCACGCCATCTTCTGGACCATCGCCCCGGTGGTCATCCAGCTCTGCTTCGTATTCGGTATTCTGTGGCAGGTGATAAATCTTACCTTCGCGGCCGCCTTCATCCTGGCCATTGTGGTGCTCTTCGTGCTCACCTACCGAATTGCCGATACGACAACCCGCATTCACAAGAACTTCTACCAGACGCATACCCAGCTGAGTGAATTCCTCGCCGAGCGCCTGCGCGCCCTGTACGACATCAAGATCAACCTCGCGGTCGGATATGAAGAGCGCACCCTCGACCAGCATCTTCGCACCTACGTTCACACCGTGTACGGGACCCATGCCAAGCTCAGCGGCTTAATGGGTGGGCAAGTGCTCGCTGTGGGCCTCGTGCTGGGAGGGTTCACGCTCTATACCGTCAGTGAAACGCTACGCCAGCGTTACCAAGTCGGCGACTTCATCATGATCACAACCTATGTAGTTCAACTCACTTCACCGTTCGTCATGATTGCGGCGGCTTTGATCGACCTCAAGAAGAACTACGTTGCCCTCGGGGACGGCCTTAGATACCTTGACCTGCCGACTGAGCCAAAGGCCACCGCCGATACCCTTCTTGATCCTCAGCAGCCCGTGTTCGCACTGCGTGCGGTTACTTTGCGCTCTGATGACGTCACGGCCGCCATGCCGCTCAATTTGGAGATTAAGGCTGGCAAGATGTACGGGGTGCGTGGCCCATCCGGAAGCGGGAAGTCCACTTTGTTGAGGACCCTTCTCGGGCTCGAGCCCCAGGCGGCCGGCGAGATACTCTTCCACGGTGTCAGTGTTCGCCGCCTTTCACCAGAGGCGATCCTTGGTGAAGTGAGTGTCGTTCCCCAAGCGCCGCTGATCTTTAGCGGCAGTCTTCGCGAAAACCTGCTATACGCGCACCCTCAGCCCGTGCCTGACCAGGAGCTGCTGGCACTCGTCGACCTCCTAGATCTAGGACGGATCGGCGGTGAAACCTCCGGCGAAGGCGTGCTGGACCGGAATGTTGGGGTACAGGGCAGGAATCTCTCCGGCGGAGAGCAGCAGCGCGTCGCCATTGGCAGAGCACTGCTGCGCGGCACACGCAACATGATCCTCGATGAGCCCACGGCAGCGCTGGATAGTGTGCGCGAGATTCAGCTCATGCAGGCGCTAAGAGCACGCGTTGAGACTCTGGTGGTCGTTAGCCACCGAGAGCAGGTGCTGGCACTTGCCGATGAGTGGATCGATATCGGGCCGTGCAACGCGCCGACTTTGGCAGAGCAGGGGAGCTAACCTTATGTCTTTGGTGAAATCTGTCAGCGTCAGAGCTATAAGTCCGTAGATCATCAAAACAGATTGTCCCCCCGACCCGCATGGCCTTCCCTTGTTGGTGACGAAGCCTACAAGAGACCTGGCCATGCTGAGCCGAGAGGACTTTCTCATGATAAAGCAACTTCACCAGCGAGGCGCTCACCTCGTGGACATTGCCCATCAGATCGGCTGCTGTGAACGCACCGTGCGCCGCCACTTGGGCCGCGAGGCGGCGCCAACGGGGCGACCGGCCAAGCCGCGAGCGAGCAAGCTAGATCCCTACAAACCGATCATCGATCAGCTGTTGGCCGATAACGTCTGGAACGCCACGGTGATCTTCCAACTGATCCGTGAGCAGGGCTATACCGGCGGCAGCACCCTGGTGCGGACATACGTTCAACCCAAGCGAGCCCTACGGCCCAGCAAGCAGACCGTGCGCTTCGAGACCCCGCCCGGCTTCCAACTGCAACATGACTGGGGCGAGATCGACGCGGTAGTGGCCGGTCAACGCTGCAAGGTCAACTTCGCGGTCAACACGCTGGGCTACTCGCGTCGCTTCCATGCCTGGGCGGCACCCAGCCAGGATGCCGAGCATCCCTATGAGTCGCTGGTGCAGGCCTTCCGCTACTTCGGCGGCGTGCCGCGCACGGTGTTGGTGGATAACCAGAAGGCGGCGGTGTTGAAGCATGACCGAGATCACCGCGTCATCTTCAATGCCGGCTTTCTGCAACTGGCCAACCACTACGGTTTCGCCCCAAAGGCCTGTCGCCCGCAGCGCCCCCGGACCAAGGGCAAGACCGAGCGCATGGTGGGCTACGTGAAGCAGCACTTCTTCCAGCGCTACCGGCAATTCGAGAGCTATGCCCACCTGAACCAACTGCTCCAGCAATGGCTGGAGCGGGTGGCCGATCAGCGACCGCTACGGCAGTTCCGCCAAAGCCCGGCCGAACGCTTTACCGCCGAGGTGGTGGCCCTCCAGACCCTGCCGGCCACCGACTTCGATACCCGCTATCACGACCTGCGCCAGGTCGGCTGGGACGGCTACATCGAGGTACGCGGTAACCGCTACAGCGTGCCCGATGGCTACTGCGGGCAGGCGGTGGTGATCCGGCTGAGCCTGGATGACGAACTGAGCGTTTATACCCCAGCCGGTGACCGGATCGCCCAACACCGCCTCCAGACGCCACAGGCCGGCTGGCGTACCGTGCCGGAGCATCATGCCGCTCTGTGGCAGCAGAGCCTCTCCGTCCAGCAGCGAGACCTGAGCGTCTACCAGGAGGTGCTGTGATGGCCCTGGAACAGTTGCTCGACCGTCTGAAGATGGAGCACCTGCAGGCCTCGCTCGACAGCCTCTGCGAGCATGCCAGCAAACAGGATCTGAACTACCGCGAATTCCTCGAGCAGGCCCTTGCCCAGGAGTGGGGCGGGCGCCACCAGAAGGGCCTGGAGTCGCGCCTGAAACAAGCTCGGCTCCCCTGGATCAAGACCCTGGAGCAGTTCGACTTCAGCTTCCAGCCCAGCATCGATCACAAGATCGTGCGTGACCTGGCTGGCCTAAGCTTTGTCGAACGCGGCGAAAACGTGGTGCTGCTCGGCCCGCCCGGGGTGGGGAAAACGCACCTCGCCGTGGCGTTGGCGGTGAAAGCCGCTGAAGCCGGGCACCGCGTGCTGTTCATGACCTTGGATCGGCTGGTCAGCACGCTGATGCGCTCACGGCAGGAGAATCGTCTGGACCGACAACTCCAGCAGCTGACCTACCCCAAGGTGCTAGTGCTCGACGAGATGGGCTACCTGCCCATGACCCGCGAAGAGGCCAGCCTGTTCTTTCGTTTGATCAATCGGCGCTACGAGCGAGCCAGCACCATCCTCACCTCGAACAAGTCGTTCATGGACTGGGGCGAGATCTTTGGCGATCAGGTCATCGCCACGGCGATCCTGGACCGGTTACTGCACCACTCGACCACGCTGAACATCAAGGGCGAAAGCTACCGGCTGAAGGACAAGCGACGCGCCGGACTGGTGACCCCCCAAGCCAAGAAGGAGGACGAACCCTCACACGACCCTGAATCTGTTCCGATGAAAGAGCACTGATAAAAACCGGACAATCTGAATTGATAAAAAACGGACAACCTTCACTGACGTTGACAAATCCCCAGATGGTCTACATGATAGCGGTAATAACCTTTGTCTGAAAGGCGTTGCGCGCTACTTCATCGGCCGTTACCCGCTGGTGATTAGTCTCAATGACAATTCAATTACCTCAGCGCAAGAGGAAAACATACTCAGCGAGATGAAGCCATGGCGCACCGCACGCGCTCCGTATATCGCAACCGAGGATGGCAAAATAACGGTACGGAACCCACTGGGCAGTTGCCGCGAGATTTATTTACGAACTACCTCTTCAGGTGTAGTAGTTGGAAGAACACTTGAAGATGTTCTTGAGAAAGGAGCTAACACGCCAGCGCTTGAGAAGATTGTCGCGCATCTTAATAACGACCGTGCACTGGGTTTCTCGGTTTGGCAAGATGTCCACGCCATTCCCGCCGGCGGAGTGGCTTACGTACAGCGTAGCGGAACTTTCCAAATCGCCTCAGAAATAGACTTATTACATAACGACAGCACAGCCTCTGAAAATCCGGCGGAGATCCTTGAAGAATTACTTCGACGAGAGGAGTTTACAGAGCGTTTCGGAGTTTCTTTCTCTGGCGGGTGTGACTCAACGTCTTTACTCTATGCTGCTGCTTCAGTATACGGGGTAGATAAGCCCGTGGCATTCACTTGGCACTTCCCAGGTGGAAGTGCGCATGATGACGCGAAGATTGCTGCGGCTATTGCCGCCAAACTCGGAGTCGAGCACTTCTCTTTAACACTTTCGGAAGATTTGCTCTTTCGACCGATCCAGCGCCCTCTACCTGCAACTCCTTCAACTGCACTCGCTTTCCAAGCCGTAATCCATCGGCTCGCAGAAGACCTATCGGTACGAACTAAGACACGGCCTGTGACAATTTTAGATGGTCATGGTGGTGATCAGATATTTCTGGATCCTGTGCCGGTGGCAACGCTACGAGATACGTTGCACAGCCAACCTTCGGCATTCGCACGTAAACTCAGGCACTATGCTAAACTGTACTCGGTTAGCTATATCCGCATATTGCGAGAAATGCTTAAAACACCTCCGAATCCGCCTAACAAATTTCTCCGAAAGGAGGTGATTTCGAGCTTCCGTCGAGATAATTTCTCGCTTATAGCGGCGAGAAATCATTCTCTAAGGTATGCATGGGTGCAAGATGCTATCAGCGAGAACAGCTATCGAGTCATCTGCGATGAGCGGGCGCAGTATTTGAGGCCCTTTACGCAGAGCGAAATGCTCCGTTACGCTCTCTCGTTTCCTACAGAAGCTCTCTATGACGAAAACCATACACGACTGCCTTTTCGGAAAGTAGTCGCGGAACACTATAATACAACTGCCGTTTTCAGGCGCAGGAAGGGCTCGGTTACAGGAGCGTTTCAGAAAGCATTGTGGCACAATAGAGCGTATCTGGAGACTCTGGTTCTTGAGGGTCAGCTTTCTCAATGGGAACTAATTGATCATGAAAGATTTAGAGAAGTCTACAACCAGACAGCACTAGGCTCTGGTGGGTTTGACTACGATCTTCTTAAGCTCCTTACCACTGCATTACTTATAGACGCCTACCAACGGCTATTGTAGTTTGAAAAACTTGGTTGGCATCTCTCTACTCCCTTAAATAATGCGGTCTCTTAGAGGATGCTCTTTTCCGCCAAGGATGCACCCGATGGCAGTACGGGTAATGCAGAATTCGGTAAGTGCTTCACCACCTCTGGGCCGTAGAAGAACACCCTAGCCGCAAAGCCGTCGGTGAAGTCCTCGAAACGATGAACATCGCCGGCGGGTACAAACAACACTTCCCCGTCTCGAAGGGCTGGCGGGTATCGCCGTTGAGGAACTGGCCGAAGCCGGAGATGACGACGTACACCTCGGCGAAGGGGTTAGTGACAGCCCTTCTCCATTTGAGCGATAATTCCTTATATCCGCCATTTGGCTCATGGTGGTCTTGATGGCCCCACCTCAAATGCCCGCCGAAAAACGCCAACACATGAGCGTGGCGGCGATGCGTACATACCCCGACATCGCCAACGGTTGGGGTTGAAGGAGCAGGAAGCCGCCTTGCTGCTTGGCGTGCCTGAGCCCACCTATCGGCGCTGGCACAAGCAGCCCACGGCGGCTCGGCTCGACGTCAATCAGCTCGAGCGCATGTCGCTGATTCTGGATATCTACAAGGCTCTTCAGATCCTGCTGCCGCGTGCCGACGCCGCGGACGCTTGGCTGCACCGACCTAATCATAATCCCTTGTTTGCTGGCCAGCCACCTCTGGACCGGCTGCTCAGCGGCTTGGTGCAGGATCTCTATGTGGTCCGCCAGCATCTCGCTGATCTTGCCTAGTACCATTGAGCTCTACGCCCCCGAGAACCGCACCTCCTCCACCCTCACCCGAAAGAAAGGAAAGTACGCCTCGGTGCCGAAGTGATTACCCGCCTCGACCTTCGTGGGCAGGGTGAAGCCTTCGAAATCTTGGAAGTCGTCGAGGTAGCCGCCGAAGGGCTGGAGTCGCCACTCCTTCTCGGGGTTGGCGTCGCTCCAACGCTGGAACTGCACCCAGCGCGGTTGGCCGTTCTCGGCTACGGCGATCTCGATGGCTTGCTCCAGGGTGCCATGAGTGATGATCGCTCGTGCCAGGTTGGGCTCGCCGGTCTCTTCCCAGCGCACTCCTGTCTCTTGCCAGCGCACTCCGTGCTGGGGCAGCAGGGCTGCCGGGGCCCAGAAGGCGGCTTCCGCTACCGCTCGGCCGAACGAGGCGCGCAGGTGGTTGCCATCGCCGCCGGCCCTGGCGACGGGCAGCGTGCCGTTGAGCCAGAAGCGTGTCCAGGAGCGGCCTTCGGCCATGCCGTCCGAGCCGCTCATCTGCATCAGGCCGGAACCGGCCCGTTCGAGCTGCCAGATGAAGCCGTGCGGCGGGGCGAGTATCTGGCGTGCCCGCATGGGGCGGTAGCCGGGGTCTTCCTTGCTACCGAGGCCGATCTCGCCGGTCATGTGGATTTCGCTGACGACGTGAAGCGGCGTGCCCGGGGCGATGGTGTAGAGGAAGTAGCGCCGGGCGGCGTCGGGCAGGTCTTCCACCATGGCGGGGTCGAACGTTTCGACGGTGGCGGGCGCCTGGGATTGCAGCCATGCCCAGGCCTGCTCCATCGCACGGTTATCGGCCAGGCGCCAGGCTTGCATGGCCAGTACGCCGGTGAGTACAAGCGCTAATAGCAGAGCTGAGACTCCCCCCAGGTAGGCCATCCGGTTTCTCCTGCGCTTCGCCCTATCGGCCATTCTTCAAGCCCTTGTGCACGGCTAAACTTGCCTGCTCAAGATTATCTCTTGATGCCACGCTGACCGATGCCACCAGGTAGCGACAGCCATCCAGGCTTTGACCATCGGGAGGGGTTGCGTCACTGAACCCCAGGCGAGCATAGAGCCTGGCTGCTGGGTTGTTTGGATAGACGTTAAGCGCGCACTCGGTGACGCGCAGCGCTTCGCCTCCCTCTCTCGCCAAGGCGGCAATGAGTCGGGCCCCAAGGCCTTGGCCGCGATGAGCCGGGGCGATGGCAAGCCGCATCAGGTGGCAGCGCTCATGGCGTCGGCAATACTGCCCGAAGCCCAGGAGGCTGCCCCTGTCGTTCAGCAACGCTCGGCTCGTCACGCTCTCGAGTTGCAGGTCGTCGTGGAAGCTCTCGGCGGTGAAGGGGTAACGGATGCCAGGCCCGCCCCACAACCGGGCATGCTCGGCATCCGGAAACCAGGACTGCAGTAGTGCCAGGTGCCGCTCATGAGCCGGTGCCAGGTACAGCGACCTGGAAGCCAATCTCATCGGGATACTCCAAGCAGTGCTCTCTGCCTTGAGAGTAACGCGCCCGGAGCTCGGACAGTACGATCATTGCCGGCCCCCCTTCATCCCTGGCCGGCCTGGAGGACGCCCGCCGTATTGTCGGCCACATGGCAGGGCCGGCACCTCGGCTATGAGTGAAACAGTGAGCGGATTTGCCATGTCCTCGCGCTGCGATTGGTGGAGTGAGGATTGTAACTGCTGGTGGAGACTGGCGGGGGCGCTGGATGAGCCGGCATATAGCCGCTCGGCTTGGTCTCACTGCCGCTGTCTGGCTCAGAACCTGTGCGTCAAGCGGATTCCGCCAGCGTGGGCGCGGGTGTCGTTGCCGAACTGGCCGTCGTAACTCACCCCAAGGCTGGTCGTGTCGGACAGTGAGAGATCGAGGCCTGTCTCGACGACCGCGGCGTTGCGGTCGATCGCCGTGCCGGAAACCGTGAAGGGTTCGCCGCCAGCGAAGGCGTGGGTGCTCTGGGGCTCCAGATCGCCCAGCGCATGACGCCAGCCGAGCGAGCCGTTCAGGGTCACCTCCTTGTCGCCCAGCGCCAGCGGGGCGGTGCTTCGCAACCCAAGCGTGGTGAATCCCGTCTCGCTGGTGGCGTCATCCACCGAGAGCGCCGCTGCACTGCCACTCTCGTCGAAGCCGCTGATCCGCTGTTGCACCCAGGCCGCGTTGACGAAGGGCTCGACACTGACCGCGCCGGTATCGAAGGCGTAGCCCAGCTCAGCGAACCCTTGGAGCGTCCGGCCACGGGTATCGCCGGTCAGTTCTTGGCCAAGTGCGTGGCGCTCGGTATCGATCCAGTGCCAGCTGTGGGCAGCGCCCAGGCGCAGGCCGAGCGCCCCCCACTGGCGTCCTGCGTAAAGGCCCAGGTGAACATTGTCACTGTCGCCGCTGGTCAGGCGGTCGTCCACCGAGGCGTCGGTGCGGGTGTAGCCGGCCGAGAGGCCGAGCCGCCAGTCGTCGCCCAGCCTGTCGAGCGTGGCATCCCTACCGGCCAGAAAGCCCCATTCGCGGCTGTCGAGGTCAGCGGTATCACCGTCGCCGTCGAACGCCACGTTGGCCCCAACAATGCTCACCCAGAGCGGGTCGTCACTGCCGTCGGGCGCATTGCCGGCGCTGCGCATGTGCGCCATCAGGCTGTCGCGGACCAAGCCGCTGCCGGTCAGCAGGGCCGATTGCGTCGATGCGATACCTTCGCCGGAGAGTTGATCCAGAGCCGCAGCAGCCTGTGCCGCACTCATGTTCAAGACGGCGTCGTATACCGCGTTGCCTGCCCCCAGGGAAAACGCCCCGCCGCCGGCGGCACACTGGTTGCTGCTCTGCCCCGCTAGGCAGAAGGTGGTGGTGCCATCGACCAGGCGCGAGGTGAGGTAGTAGTTGTCGGCATCGAAGCTGCCGGCGAAATCAAGGTAGGCGTAGTCGTCGCTGATCACCGGCCCTGCGCCCGCCACGCTCAGACCGCCGCCGCTGGTAAGGATGGTGTAGGTGGTACCGTCGGCGTAGCCGCTGGATCCGTCGTCGCTGCCGTTCTCGGGCGTGACGTGGATCAACGAGCCCTCCTCGAGGGTGGCGGCGCCGGCCACGGCGATCAGGTCGTTGTGCACCCCCGGCGTATTGCCGCCGCCGCGCAGCTCGACCTCATAGGTGGCGCCACTGCCCAGGGTATAGTTGCCCGCCACGTTGAGCGTGCCGATGGAGTTGCCCGGCTGCACCACACTGCCGCTGCCGGCCCGCAGTTCACCCAGCGTGCCGGAACCGCCCAGGAAGCCACCAGCGTTAACCGTCACCTCGCCGTCGATCTCCCCATCGACATCGAAACGGCCGCCATTGACCGTGGCATCGCCGGTGATGGAGCCACCGGCCGCCACCACCAGCGTGCCCGCGTTGACGGTGGTGCCGCCGGTGTAGGTGTTGGTGCCGGTAAGCGTCAGGGTGCCCGCCTCGGTCTTGGTGAGACCACCACTGCCGGTGATCTCGGTGGCGATGGTCGCCTGGTCCGCCAGCACGCGGATCTCGCTGCCGTTGGCCTCAGTGACTAGCTGCCCGGCGCCTTCAAGCCGATAGCCCTCGTCGACGAACTGCAGGCCGGCAAAGGATTGCGCGCCCTCCACCTCGATAGTACCGCCGTTGAAGCCACCGGCATCCTTGAAGATGGCATGCTGCCCGGCCCAGGCGGCTGGCGCTGTGCCCTCCCGGTTCAGCCACTGCGTGTCCGTGGCGCCCCAGACCCCATCGCCACCTTGCCAGTGCTGCAGGCTATCGTCGCCCAGGGCGCCGATGAACAGATCGACCCGGCCCTCGCCCGCCTGCAGCTCGTATAGATCGGCATGGGGTAGAGAGGGCGTTGTCCCGATAGTGGCGGTATTGGCGGTCAGTTCGCCGCCGTAGGTCATCAGTCGATAGTAGCCAAGCCCCACCGTGCCATCATCGGACTCGTCGCTCTGGCTCAGGTTGAGCGTGCCATTGAAGGCAAGGTCGCCAGCCACGTTGACGCGATCCGACGCACCGGATGCAGGGTCAGCCGCCGAGCCTGAAGTCCCCAGCTCGAACTCGCTGATGGCCCCACTTTCCAGGGTCAGATCACCATCGACGGTCAGCGTGCCGATGGAGTTGCCGGGGGCGAGGATGCCACCAGACTCCACCAGGGTATCGCCCACTGTGCCGGAGCCGCCCAGGATGGCGCCGTCGCGCACCCTGGTCAGCACCGAGCTGGCGATGGTGCCATTGACCAACAGCCGGCCGTCGCTGATGGTCGTGGGGCCATAATAGGCGTGTGAGCCGGATAGGGTGGTCGTTCCGCTACCCAGGTGATTGACCGAGGTGGTGCCATGGACGGTGTGGGTGGTGGTGATGGCAACCGCCTCACCGTTGGCAGTGCCATCGCGGGTGAAATGATAGTCGTCGCCGCTGTGATTGAAATTGAGCGTTGCCGTACCACCACCACCCCGAACCGTCGGCGCATTGACCACCCCAGGCGCCCCGCCCTGACCGATGTTGAGGGTGCCGTCGCCACCACTCCATCCGAGGCCGAGGTAATAGCTTTCACCAGCATCAACGCCAGCGCCGTCGCTGATGGTCAAGGTGCCAGTGCCCGGGTAACCAACGATTATCGATTGGTTGCTGCTCAGCCTGGAACCCTCTCCGGTCACTGTAATATCGCCACTAGCGCCATCTCTATTGCCAGCATAAATAGCACGGCTGCTCACGCGAGCTCCGTTGGTGATATCGAGCGTCCCCGTATTCGCGTCACCGACTACGAGCCAGTTGGCTTCCGCGACTCCAGATTGCACTAGGGCTGTGCCGCCGTTGTCGATATGAACGTTATCGCTGGCGCTGGGGACGCCGCCACTCCAGTTGACGGCATCGAACCAGTCGCCTGTGTCGCCAGTCCAGTTACTCGCCCAGGCCATCGGCACCACACACGTGAGTGGGACGACCAGCGTGGAGGCCATCGCCCAACGGTGGGCCGGTCGCATCCTATGGGACCGCGGCGTCAGAGAGGTCATAGCGGTCAATCCCTGTGTGCTCCGCACGGCACTTTGATTCGTTTTCACGACACTTGGCTTCGACATGCTGTGATCAATGGCTGGTAGCGATGAAACGAGACGAACACGACCGGAACATGGGTCTCCGGAAGTTCTGTTTCGGCTACTTAAGTAACATGCCTGACGGCAGCGTGCTTCCACTCAGCGCCACATCACGACTAGCGTGATCCCAGGGTTCCCAGAAAGACCGGTGTGCAACGTCTCATTAAGAGACGTCAGCCGCGCTTCGTCCACGGCGCTTTGATCATGAACTTCGCCAGATGTGTCACGGAAATCGCAGTGAGCCAAGGCCAGCGCCGAGTTCCATGGCCGCACCTGGCAGTGACGCTATTCCAACGGTTTACCGCTACCTTAGCTTTATCGTCACCAAAGAACACGCTGGAAGCCCAAGGGGAATCGTTGTAAGCATTCTGGCGGCTTGGCTAGAGAGGAGGCAAAGCATGGATCAATTCACCGGCGGCTGCCTTTGCGGCGACGTTCGCATCGTGGCATCCGGACGCCCCTATCGGATCGGCCTTTGTCACTGCCTCGACTGCCGCAAGCATCATGGGGCACTGTTTTACGCCTCCGCCGTGTTCCCCCAGGAGTCGGTGACGATCACAGGAAAGACACACGACTATGCGGGGCGGCATTTCTGCCCGCGCTGCGGCTCGTCCGTGTTCGCGCGCACTGCCGACGAAGTCGAAGTGCACCTGGGGGCACTGGATGCTTCTGACCAACTGATACCCACCTACGAAAGCTGGGCTATCCGTCGTGAGCCCTGGTTGCCGCCGTTCCCGCTCAAGAGATACGAGCGCGACCGTGACGACACGGAGCGCTATGAAGAGTAGATTCGTGTGCTGGAGCGAGAATCCCATCTGCAGGACCTGCCCGGTTTGGGCGAGCCCATATGCTGCGTGGCCCCGAGGATGAGGATCACGTCCTCTACGCCTCCCCGAGGCGTTCCGCACCACCCACGCCAACGCTGGCCAACGTCGTCCCGTGGTGCTCTACCTGGGGCCCCGACGTTCGAGAGTCTTGCGACATCAGCAGCGCATCGGGCCGGCTCACCTTGCCGTCTGCCTGGAACATGCCGCTACGTTGTACCAAGCGAGTGGCTATCCGGTAGAGGGAGTGCTCCTGCTCGATGCGCGTGCCCGCCTGCTGCGTGACCAGGTGGGAAAGGTCCAGGATGGCATGGCGCAGTACGGGATCCGATATCAGCGTTTCCCTGCTCCTAAATCGCCCGGCGTCTTCGCGCCCCCTGCGTCGGCAAACATTGACTCCACCTGACGGGGAGACACATACACCATGACATAGCCCAGCGTACTGTCGTTGCCTGGGTGTCCGTCATGCACTTCCTCAGGATTGAGCAGGACGACATTGCCCGGCGAACTGCGGTGGAACTGCCCGTGATCGTTGTCATTCCGGCGCGCCGTGGCAGATGGCAGTTTCGAGATAAAGGCCGATGCAGCCTACTCGGCCGATGGCGATTAACGCGGATCAGCGCTGATACCAAGCGCTACCCACCTATAAACTGCCGCCGCCAGCGATTTTCGATGGTATCGAGTTCGGCCGGGCCGTAACGAGCGACACCGCTGCCGCTGTAGTGGGCCCAGAGCTGATCGCCGAAATCGTAGTGCCACCATTCGCTGGGCAAGTTGGTAAAACCCGCTTCACGCATCACCTGGTAGAGCAGACGACGGTTATTACGCGCCTGACGCTGTGCCGCGCTCGGTGCCTTCAGCGTCTCGAGGTGATCGGTATGCGAGGCCGGAATGGCTTCGTCGAATTGCGTGCCCATGTCGAGGGGCATGCCGTCGGCATCGCAGAGGGTCACATCCACGGCGCCCCCTGTCAGATGCGGGCTAGGCGCCAGCGGGTCGCGACTCGGCAGCGACACGAATTCGCGCGTACGCACCATGAGCTCACCCTCATCGAGGGATGGGTGATGGTGGTGGATCGCTTCATGCAGCGTATCGAAAAGATACTGCTGCACGCGCCACGGCCTCCAGCCATCGAGTACTACCATGCCGATCCCCTCGGGTAGCCGCCGGGCGGCCAGCAGCAGCGCCCGATAGACCCCTTCACGCACGAAGCACTCGGGCACGGCACCGGGAATGCCCAAGCGCGCATAGGCGGGGAACACCTTGATGGGTTCAGGGGCGAGGCTCATCGGAATGAGACGCTCGCCGCATTCGGTGATCGGCAGCGCCGAGACACGCTCCCACTCGGGAGCGTCCAGGCTGGGGACTCTGACTAATGGGGTGCCGTCGACAGTTGGGGTGTTGGAGGTCGGCATGGTCTTATCCAAGGACATGGGGCAGCCACAGGGTGAGCGGCGGGAACAGGATCAACAGCAGCTGAACGGCGATGGCCGTCAGCACGAATGGCCAGATGGTCCGAAACAGTGAGACGATCTCCAGCCGGCTGACTGCTGCTGCCACGAACACGCAGGCCCCCATGGGCGGCGTGATCAGGGCGATGGTGATATTGAGCGTGATGACGATGCCCAGATGCACGGGGTCGATCCCGGCCATCATGGCGACCGGCGCAAAGATTGGCGTGAGCAGCATCAGCGCCGACACCTCTTCCATGAACATCCCGGTAATGAAAGTGATGGCGCTGAGCATCAGCAGGATCAAGACAGCATTGTCGATATACGGGGCCAGCAACGTGACGAACTGCGCCGGCACCTGGGCATAGGAGAGCAGCCAGCTGATGGTGGCCGAGGCTGCCATGATCAGGAAGATGGCCGAGGTGAGACGCGAAGTATCGACAATCGCCTGCCAGAATTGAGGCAGCCTGAGCCCGCCCAGCACGACGCCGCACAGCGCGACATACAGGGCGGTCAAGGCGCCCGACTCGGTTGGGGTTACAAAGCCCATGACGATGCCCGCCACGATGATGAATGGCGCCACCAGCGCCGGCAATGCGGCGACCGCTGCCAGCCCCAGCTCCTTGGCCCTTGGCAACTGGCCGCGTTTCGGCAGGCCGTTGCGCCACGCATACCAGGCATTCATTGCCATGAACGCCACCCCCAGCAGCAGGCCCGGGATCACCCCGGCCAGGAACAGGTCCCCCACCGAAGTGTTGGTCAGCGACGCGTAGAGAATCATGAAGATACTGGGAGGAATGATGGGCCCGATCAGGGAGCTACCTGCCGTAAGGCCAGCCGCGAAGGCGCGCGAGTAGCCTTCACGCTCCATGGCCGGTACCAGCAGCGAGCCCAGCGCCGAGGTATCGGCCACCGCGGACCCGTTGACGCCGGCAAAGAACACGCTGGAGACGACGTTGACGTGGCCCATGCCACCACGCAGGTGCCCCACCAGCAGGCGGGCCAACCCCATCAGGCGTTCGGTCAGCCCACTGACGTTCATCAGGTTACCCGCCAGGATGAACAGTGGAATCGCCATCAATGAGAATACATTGATGCCCCCGAAGTACTGCTGAGGCATCATGCGCGGGATCATGCTCGGGTCGACGAAGAGAAAGCCGACCAGCGCTGTCGTGAGCAGCGCGATGAACAAGGGCAGGCCAAGCAGCACATGGGCCAGAAAGACGGCCAGCATGGTCAGGATCATGATGCGGCGTCCTCCGTCGCAACCCGCAGGGGGGCGGGGCCGTACCAGAGCACATGCCAGGCCAGCAGGGCAAAACCGATGGGCAGCGACATGAGCGGTACCGTGCGGCTGACGCCCAACCCCGAGGTGGTGAACATGCTGACGGAGAGGGCGTAGCGATAGCTGACCCAGGCGCCACCCAGGGCAATGCCAAGCGTCAGCAGCCACTGATAGATATTCAGCAGGCGAGTGAGTGCAGGCGGCAGCAGACGCTCGATCAGCGCCACACGCATATGACCGCCCTCGACCCAGACGGCACCGGCGGCGAGCATGACGGTGCCGATGATGAGAAACCGGGCGAGTTCATCGGTCCAGATCGGTGCGCCACCAGCGAAGTAGCGCATGAAGACGCCAAAGAGGATGACGCCCAGGTTGATCAGCAGCAGGCTGGCGGCGACTGTCAGCGACAAAGGTCGGCTGATCGCCAGCACGCGATGACGCAGTGACGACATAGAAACGTCCTGTAATGAAAAGGGGCCGAGCGTCCCGGCCCCGAAGGAAACCCGCTGGGATCAGTCGAGCAGGTCGCTCATGCCGGCATCTTCGAGTGCCATGTCAATCCAGCGCTGCTCGATGCCGCGATCGGACAGCCACTCCAGGTAGGCCGGCTGGCCAATGTCACGGAAGGCTGCCAGGTCGTCCTCGGAGGGGCGGATCACTTCCATGCCCTGTTCTTCGAGGAAGGCGATACGCTCCTCCACCTGCGACTCGTTGTGAATGCGGGCGTTATGGTTAGCCTCGGCTACGGCTTCCATGAAGGCGTCACGCAAGTCGTCATCCCAGCCTTCGATCATCTGGCTGTTGCCGACGAGGAACTGGTTGGAGTACTGGATGTTGGCCAGCGTCAGGTAGTCCTGCACTTCGTAGAGGCTGCCCAGGATGATGTACATTGGCGGGTTCATCTGGCCATCGGCAACGCCGGTACGCAGCGCCATGTACACTTCGGTCCAGGGGATCGGTGTGCCGGATGCCCCGAAGGATTCGTACAGGGCGACCTGGCTGGGATCCATGGCGCGGAAGCGCAGCCCCTCGAAATCATCGGGATGGGTAATCGGCTTCTTGTTATTGGTAAAGGCGAGGAAGCCCCCCTCCTCTACCACCGCCAGCATATCGACACCGGCACGCTCTTTGAGCGTCGCCTCGACCTCACGCCAGTACTCGCCCTCGTCGAAGAAGGCGCGCGCGTCGTCGAAGTCATCGAACAGGAACGGGATCGCACTAACGAAGATTTCATCGACCAGCGGCGAGACGCCTGCGAACGACGCCACGTTCAGCTTGGGCGTGTTCATGGTCTGCTCCATGCGGTCCTCTTCCTCCCCCAGCATGCTGTTGGGATAGAGTTCCAGCAGGATTTCTCCATCGGTCTTGTCTTCCACCAGTTCCTTGAGGTTGGTGGCAAAGACATGCACGGCATTCCTGTCGGGATCGGGTGCGCCGTTGTAGCTCAAGTTGATGGTGGTCGCGGCCATGGCCTGGCCGGTGAGCAACGCACTGCCCAGCAGGCAGGCAGACGCCAGGGCAGTCAGCGGAAGAGACTTCGAGACGGTCATCGACAAGCTCCTTGTTATTGGTAAGACATTAGCAGGGTATTGATTGACCTGTTGACTATGCAATACCCAAAGCGTTGTCAAAAAAGCAACAGTCAGTCCTGCTCGGCCAACAGCCTGGGGGCATCCTCGCGGAAGAACCGCATGCCCTGGCTAAGGTGGGTCAAGCAGGTCTGGGCGGCCACGCTCAGTTTGCGTCCGTCCAGGCTCACGATCTGGGCGCGCGCCTCGCTCATGATCGGGTACGACAACGGCAGGTGCCGGATCTCATCGCGCTGAATTTCATCCAGCACCGTCAGTTCCGGCATGAAGGTCACGCCGATGCCGGAGCGCACGAAGTTCTTCAGCACCGCCACCGAATTGGTATGCAGCCTGGCCTTGAGATGCACACGCTCCTGGTGGGCCACCATGTTGACCATCTGGCGCATGCCAAAGGGATTGTCCATGAGCGCCAGTGGCCAATTCGCCAGATCCCGCAGCGTTAGCGGGCGCCTCAGTTCCAGGAGGGGGTGGTCGGGAGGCACGATGAGGTCCAGGGGCTGGCGCGTCTCGACGTGGCAGTGAAGCGCCGGATCGACGGGCGGGGCATACAGCAGGGCAAGGTCTACCTCGCTGTCCTTCAGCAGCGACATGGCCTCATTGACCCCGGCCATGCGGATTTCCACCTCAATGCCGGGAAAGGCGTTCATAAAGGCATTCATCGGGGCGTCGATGAGGTCGGCAATAAAGCCTTCACCAACGGCAATACGCACCTCACCACGCGCCACGCCCTGCAAGGCAACCAACTGCGACAGCACCGCCTCCTCCGCAGAGCGCTGCGCATGGTAATGCTGCACCAGCAGCTTGCCAGCTTCCGTGGTGCGCATGCCGCCGCCATAGCGCTCGCATACTTGCACGCCGAGGTCTTCCTCGAGTTGCTTGAGCTGGCGGCTGATGGCCGAGGGATCGACATGCAGGTAAGCGGCGGCACGTCGCAGCGAACCGCGACGAATCACTTCGTTCAGGTAGGCAAGCGCACGGGGATTCAGCATTCAAGGAGCTTCCTGAGTACAGTATGGGCTGAGCGCACCGTTGCGCTCGACTGCCGCTTACCCTATCCCAAGTTACTCGCACTGTGGGGGAATCGATCTTGCCTAGTGCCATTAAGCGCTACGGCACCGGAAACCTCACCTCCTCCACCCTCACCCGAAAGAACGGAAAGTACGCCTCGGTGCCGAAGTGGTTGCCCGCCTCGACCTGGGTGGGCAGGGTGAAGCCTTCGAAGTTTTGGAAGTGGTCGAGGTAGCCGCCGAAGGGCTGAAACCGCCACTCCTTCTCGGGATTGGCATTGCTCCAGCGCTGGAACTGCACCCAGCGCGGTTGGCCGTTCTCGGCCACGGCGATCTCGATGGCTTGCTCCAGGGTAGAGTGGGTGATGATCGCTCGTACCTTGTCGGATTTCGCCATTTGGTCGATAATTACACATATCCACCATTTGGCGCCTGGAGGTCGTCATGGCCCTGCCCCAGCTACCCACCGAAAAGCGCCAGCATATGAGCGCAGCGGCGATGCGTACCTACCCCAACATCGTCAACGACTGGGGGCTGAAGGAGCAGGAAGCCGCCTTGCTGCTTGGCGTGCCGGAGTCGACCTATCGGCGCTGGCGCAAGCAGCCCACGGCGGCGCGTCTTGACGTCAATCAGCTCGAGCGCATGTCGCTGATCCTTGGGATCTACAAGGCTCTGCAGATCCTGTTGCCGCGGGCAGACGCTGCGGACTCTTGGTTGCGCCGGCCCAATCACAATCCTCTGTTTGCGGGCCAGTCACCCCTTGATCGGCTACGCAGCGGCCTGGTGCAGGATCTCTATGTGGTCCGCCAGCACCTCGATACCGCCCGAGGCGGGGGGCATGCGTGACGTTTCCGCTCTCCCCTGTGTGCTGGCGCCCCTGCTACCGAATCATTCCTTCGCGTTTCCCGCCTATCGACTTGTTCGAGCGCGTTGCGGCACCTGACGACTGGGAACTGCTCCAGGAACTCGAGGGGGAGACCTCGGCACGCCTGCGAGAACAGGCCGGGGCGATTCACCTGGTACGCGATGAAGACCGCCGATACGGCCCCGGCTGGACGCCGGTGATGGCGGCGTTCTGTCATTTCAGCGAGCGCGGTTCCCGCTTCACCGATGGCACCTTTGGCGCCTATTACTGTGCCTTGACCGAGGCCACGGCCATCGCGGAAACCCGCTATCGCGCCGAAAGCTTCATGCAGGAGTCCAATGAGCCGCCCATTCAGCTCCAGCAGCGAGTCTACCTGGCAGACCTACAGGGCGAACTCTTCGACTTGCGCGGCAATCCACCCGGGGCCGCCCCACTGTTGGCCCCGGATGACTGGAGCGCGGGCCAGGCGTTTGGCCGCAAGGCCTGGGAGTCCCATGCCGATGGGATTGTCTACCCAAGCGTGCGTGATCCGAGCGGTGAGTGTGCCGCGGTGTTACGCCCGCCGGTATTGTCGGCCACATGGCAGGGCCGGCACCTCGGCTACGAGTGGGACGGCGAGCGGATTCGCCATGTCCTCGAGCTGCGACTGGTGGAGTAAGGCTGGGGGTCATTACAGGGACTCGCTACGCCCCCGGAAACCGCACTTCCCCCACACTCACCCGAAAGAACGGAAAGTACGCCTCGGTGCCGAAGGGATTGCCCGCCTCGACCTGGGTAGGCAGAGTGGAGCTTTGGAGCCAACTTGACCGGCTACTGCAAAGCACCCACCGCCTGTCGCTCAAAGGAAGGGCGATGCGCAAGAACGCCGACCCGCAAGCGGCAGAGGTTGACCCATCGTGACCGGCAAGCTTTCAAGAACCAGAGTCAGCGAGAGAGGTGAGCAGATCTGTCACGATAGCCGGAATGACCGGTCACGTTCGCTGAAATACGTAGCCCGACTAACGGCTGAGCGACTCAGGACCGCCAAAACGTAACAGCAGCTCATCAAGCCGCTGGACCTTGAGCTGGGCCTCCTCAATCTGCGCGAGTAAGGCGCTGCGCTTGCGAGCAATACGACTTGCCAGCACCTCGCAGCGCTGGGGAGGCGGCCCCTTCAGCATAGGAATAGCGATCCGGATCTCCTCAAGCGAAAAGCCGAGTTCCTTCGCTCTACGAATGAAGCGCAGCTCGGTCACTGTATGCTCGCTGTAATCCCGGTAGCCATTGGCCAGCCGTGCGGGAGGCGTGATAAGGCGGATACGCTCATAGTAACGAATGGTGTCACGGCTCAGCCGTGTCAGCTGCTCTAGTTCGCCGACCCGCATGGCCCCTCCTGAGCGTAAAGAAACGTCTTGACTATGGAGTTGGGTCTACACTTTACCATGGTTTCCCATCAGCTTATTGCTCCCAAACACAAGGAGACACTGATGGGGACACTGGTAGAATCGAGAGTCGTCACGGCGGATGGTTACGAAATCGCTGGGCGATTTTTCCAGACACGTCAAGCACCCCTTGGTAGCGTGCTGGTAGCGCCCGCCATGGGCGTACCCCAAACGCACTACGAACCCTTTGCTCTCTGGCTCGCAGAGCAGGGCTTCCTCGTAGGCACCTTCGATTACCGGGGAACTGGGCGCTCAGCGCCTGCCACCCTGCGCGGCTTCAACGCCAACATTGTCGACTGGGGCCAGCTTGACGCCCAAGCTATGGTCGATGCGTTGGCCGAACGTGCACCGGAAAGGGCGTTAACATGGGTCGGCCACAGTGTCGGCGGTCAAATCCTGCCCTTCGTCATGCGTCGGGAAAAGATCGATAAGGTGGTCACCGTCGCCTGTGGTAGTGGCTACTGGCGCGAGAATTCACCCCAACTCAGACGGCGCGTCTGGTTGCTCTGGTATGTTGTGGCCCCCGTTGCCTTGCCCCTGTGCGGTTACTTCCCAGGGCAGCGCTTGAAAATGGTAGGCGACCTGCCCGCACCAATGATGGCTCAGTGGCGTCGTTGGTGCTTACACCCCGAGTATGCGGTCGGTTCGGAGCCGGGAGCCCGGGAGAAATTTGCAGCCGTGAATACCCCGATTGTGTCGCTTTCATTCACGGACGACGAATTCATGTCTGCGCGTAACACCGAATCACTCCATGGTTTTTACCGCAATGCACCCCGTACCATGATGCGGATCACGCCAGACGACGCAGGCATGTGCCGTATCGGGCATTTCGGCTTCTTCCGGCCAAGCAGCGAAGAGCCTCTTTGGAAGCGCTACCTTCTGCCGGAGCTGCTTGAGGAGAGCTCTCATGGCGGTACCCTGGATGGCTGATGAGCCGAATAACTGAACTATTCGGCTCAAGGGTCAAGCAGTGGAAAGCACGCTGAGTAGCTACCAGGGCACCTGGGTCGTGGCCGTCAGTCGCTCTGCACGACCCCGCAGGCGACTCGGTCGCCGGCGCCGCCGATGGGCTGACTCATGTGGTCATCGGGGTTTTCATGGATGACCAATGCGGTGCCCTCTTCACCGAGCATGTTGCCACCGATGCTCCCATCGAGGCTTGCTCGTTCATTGAACATCTCAACCTTCGCACTACCGTCGCTTTGAACATAGAAGTTGGGCAGGTCTCCGGCATCCGGGCCATCTGGATTGAGGAAGCCGTGCGCTGAGTCATCGGGATTCAGGTGGCCGCCAGAAGCGTGAAAGCCTTCATCATGATCCTCGCAGGTACCGACGCTGTGGATGTGAATGGCCTTCCAGCCCTCGTCCAGGCCATCGATGCTGAAATTGATCAGCACCCCGACCGGCCCCTGCTTGATCGTGCCCTGCCCGACCACCTCACCGTCGTTATCGATAAATTCGACGCTGGCCGTCGGGCCGTTGCCCTCGTCGGCCATGCCCGTTAGGGAAAAGGCAGCAAGTGTCAGGCCGACCAGTATCGAATGTCCTTTTTTCATCGACTCCTCCAGATAGCGTTTACGGCCGTTGTTGGCCTACCCCAGCATAGTATGGTGGTGAGGCTTGAAGGTGCTGCCGGGGACACCCATTTCCCTTCGCCCTTGGTGGCCAGGTGCCCGGCTCGGATTCTTCTTACGGATTGGCGGCGGGCTGCTCTTGCTCTTGCTCCTCCCCCTCGAGAGGGTCTTCCAGCGGCTCGCCCTCCTCGTCCAGTAGCTGGCTGTCGTAGGCCGCCTGGAGGCCGCTCTCCTCCTCGGTGACCTCTTCCTCCTCCGCCTGGGCGATGGTGCCCGGGTAGAAGGGCGAGAGGATGGCCACCAGGATGCCCAGCGCGGCGAACATGGCGAAGGCGTCGGCATAGCCGAAGCCATCCACCAGACTCCCGACCACCGGCGAACCGCTGGCCTGCCCCAGGGAGACCGCCATGAAGGGCAGCACCGGCCCCACGGAAAGGCGGCCGGGCAGGAGACGAATGCCGGTCATCAGATAGAGTCCCGTCAGGCTCATATAGGCCAGGCCGAAGACCAGCGCGGAGAAGGCCGTCAGCAGCGGCTGGTCGGGGCTGGCCGCGATCAGGGCGAGGCTCGCCGAGAGCATCATCAGCATCAGTGCCTGGGTGATGGGCGGGTTGTTGCGATCGGCCAGGTCGGCCACCACGGCCCCGCCGAGCCCGGCCACCCCCACCGCGAGCCACAGCCAGGCGGTGGCGCTGGGGGGCAGGCCGCCCAGGGTCACCACCAGGTCGGGAGCGAAGATCCAGTAGGCAGCGGAGACGAAGCCCATCAGGAAGGCGAACAGCGAAAGCCGAATCAGCCGCGACCAGGGGAGCTCACTGAGCGGCGGCGGTTCCGCCGCATTCGACGGCACGATCCGCGAGACCGAGGGCAGCATGAGCCAGGCGGCGATCACGCCGAGGCCGGCCAGTACGGCAAAGGAGACGTAGGCGAGGCGCCATGCTCCGACCATGAAGAGCACCGTGGGCACCGCCACGATCACGCCGATGCTGGTGCCGGCGTTCATCACCGAGCTGACCCGTCCGTGCAGCGAGCGCTTCACGATCGCCTGCATGGCCGCCGTCAGCGCCGGCATCATCAGGCCGGTGCAGATCCCGCAGGCGAAGACCCCGACGCCCAGCATCAGCGGGCCGGTAGCCTGGCTGATCAGCGAAAGCCCACCGGCGCCGAAAGCCCCGGAGAGCACCGCCGCGTAGCGGGCACCGAGGCGGTCGGTGACGAGGGGCGCGACCGCCGTGGCCAGCAGAAAGCTGATCAGCGGCAGCGAGCCGATGATGCCGATCACATAGGAGCTGAGCCCCAGCTCCTCGCGAATGGGGGGCACGAAGAGCCCGAAGGCGAAGCGGGCAAGACCGAAGCTGATCGCGATCAGTGCGGCCCCGAGTAGCGCAAATCCCGTGCTGGAAAGCCTCATCCTGCGTCCTCCGCCAGACTGCCATGAAGTGGTGGATAGTTACCGGCGCCCGGTCAACGCCCCTGTAGCACCATGGCGTGTCGGCCCTTCCCCAGCCTGGATCAGCATGGCGATCTGGACAACCCTCGCGCTGTGGCGACGGTAATGGCAGCGGGCTTGCCAGGCATTGCAGGCGCCTGCTCCTTCACTCTTCTGTCATTTCTGCCTCAACCTTCAGGAAGGACTCTTCTCGTGGAATGCGTTTAACCGGACACGTTTCGATGGGACTTTCGCTTGGCGGCGAGTAGCTGCTGGTCAGCGCGGGCGGCGAGGCTTTCCAGGCTGTCATCACGGCGCAGGGTGGCAATCCCCACGCTGATCGAGATGCCGGCCAGCTCATGCGTCTGCCGCTCCAGGCGCTCGGCGGTGGCACAGGCGTCTTCGTTACCGCTCTCGGGTAGCAGGATCAAGAATTCATCGCCACCGAAGCGGCCCAGCAGGTCGTTTGCACGCAAGGCGCTCTGCAGGCTCGCGGCAACGCGTTTGAGCGCGGCATCCCCTGCGCCATGCCCTTGGGTGTCGTTGACCTGCTTGAAGGCGTCGAGGTCGATCATCAACACGCTGAGCGGAGTGCCATAGCGCCATGCCCGCTCGATTTCGCGCTGGCCAAGGGTCTCGATATGCCGGCGGTTGTAGCAGCCGGTCAGGAAGTCACGGGTGGCCATCTCCTCGAGCTGGCCGTTGAGCAGCCTGAGCTCGTGGTTGGCGTGCTGCAATTCAGCGGTACGCTGCTCCACGCGTGCTTCCAGCTCCTGGTTGTGACGCTCCAGCTCGTCCCGGGCCTGGTGAAGTTCGGTCACGTCCTGAGAGATGCCGAAAAGATGGGTGACGCGCTGCGGGTCGTCGTCAGCATTGTGTAGCGGCACGATCAGCGTCAGCCAGTAGCCGTTCTGCTCGTTGCCATGCTCATCGAAAAAGGCGGCATGCTCTTGATAGCGCATTGGTTTGTTCCGCGCCACGCATTCACGGTAGCGCGCATAGATCGCCTCGGCCGTAGCAGCGGGCAAGAATGCCGGCAGCGGCTGGCCCAGGCACTCACGGCCAATGGTATCGACCTGCGCCGGGTTGGCTGCCTCGAGCGTGAAGTGGCCGTCCTCCTCCACCCGTATCAGGAACATGTTCTCGGGGAAGTGATTCCACAGCTCGCGAATCAGCGAGTGCCCCATCAGGGCATCGTGGAAGGATTGCAGCGTCTGCTGAGGAGGTTCGGCTGTCATGCGATCACCCGGGGCAAGGTTTTCTTTACCTTTACAGCAACCACCTGGCCTGGCAAGTGTCGCCAACCTGCGCGGAGTGCGCTCCACGGCTTCGGGAACGTGCGTGGCCGTGGCGGGGTGATAAGGTGCGTTACATCTTCAGTTGATCCAGCCGTTTCATCAGGTCGGTGATGGTTTTCGCTGAGCTGCTGGTGTCGTCAGCAAGCCGACGTACGTTATCTGCCACTACAGCAAACCCCTTGCCCGCCTCGCCGGCACGTGCGGCCTCGATCCCTGCATTGATACTCAGCAGCTGCAGCATTTTCAATGCGCTGACGATCTGCTCAGTCTCCTTGGCCATATTCCTGCTCAGCGCCGCCAGCTGCTCTTCGTTCTGCTTGCGTGACTGTATGTCCGTCACCACGCCTTCCAGGTAGATCACGTTGCCGTCGGCATCCTTCACGGCGCCGCCATACTCGCTCACCCACCGCAGGCTGCCGTCCCGGCCCTTCAACCGGTAGTCGGCATGCCAGTTCTGATCGGCGTTGATGGCGCTCTCGATCGCTTGATCAAGCCCGGCGGCATCATCGGCATGAATCAGCTCGATATAGGACTGGCTGCGGTTGCCGATCAGCTCATCGCTTTCGTAGCCGGTCAAGTCCTTCACCCTTCCGGTCAGGTTCAGCATGGTGTAGTGGTCATCGTTGCGGCAGCGATACAAGAAACCGTTCATGCGTGTCGCAATGCTTTCATAGACATTGTCGTGCTCAGACATACCGCAGCTACCTTTTCTCATTTGATGACCATTGGGGAATCGCTTACCACGACATGATCGCGACAAAACCGCCTCTCGGGATATTGTCCGGTAGTACCGGACACACGCCGGAGCTGTCATTCGTGTCGCAAATTTTTACTGCCTGATCCACCCAGTGGCACTATGCCGAGGCTGCTGCTTGCAGTCCAGCTCAATATATTGAACACCTGCGCAGCGGCCCCGCCCGCTCAGCGAGCAAATTCAGGATACTTCGGCAGCTCGTCGGTGAGTTCGAACCACTCGGCCTTGGACGAGACCCAGGCGTGGACACGCTTGCTGGGCGCTATCGGGGTGTCGAGAGTGCCGAGCCGCAGCCGCTTGGCCTCGGGCAGGTCGTCGCGGGCGCTGTAGAGCGGGCTGCCGCACTCGGCGCAGAATACCCGTACCTTGCCCGGCGTGGCGCGATACTCCTTGAGGTATTCCGCGCCCCGTGTGATGCAAAACTCGGCCGAGCGGATGGGCGCCACGGCAACGAAGGCCGAGCCCTGGGCCTTCTGACACTGCTGGCAGTGGCACATGGAGATTTCTTCGATCTCGCCGCGGTACTCGTATTTCACCCTGCCGCATAGGCAGCTTCCCTTGTGCATCGGCGTTTCTTCCGGTCGGTTTTTCATCTAACGGGTTTTGGAGCGGATAGCGATGCAGTATAGTCGGAGGTCAATCCCTTCAATATGAGGTGTTCGTCCAATGCGCCATTGATGCCGCCGTTGCAATAACGGCCAGTCTCCACCGGCCCCTATCGCAGGGGGAGTGCTTGGCATCGCAGGACTAGCGCATGACGAATATCCATCTCGTACTTCAAGATGTTTCTTACGCTTTGCCCGACGGCAGAGTGCTTTTCTCCGGCCTCCACGAGCAGTTCGACACGCGCCCGACGGGGCTGGTTGGCCGCAATGGCGTGGGCAAGACCTTGCTGGCACGCATCCTGGCCGGATTGCTACCGCCCACCTCCGGGCACTGTCGGCGTTCCGGCAGCGTGCATTATCTCGCCCAGCAAGTGGTCCATCCTGACGACTCAACGGTGGCGAGCCTGGCAGGGGTAAAACACACCCTGGATGCGCTGGCGCGCATCGAGTCGGGCAGTACGACAGCGGAAGATTTCGATACCGTAGGCGACGACTGGGACTTGCCATCGCGCCTGCGCCTAGAGCTGGAGCGCAGCGGCTTGGGCCACCTGGAAGCCGATACACCGGCCAGCGTACTGAGCGGCGGCGAGGCGATGCGGGTTTCCCTGATAGGCGCCCTGCTGTCGAGCGCCGACTTCCTGATCCTCGATGAGCCAAGCAACCATCTCGACCGGCCGAATCGCCAGGCACTGATCGAGCAGCTGCAACGCTGGCCACGTGGGCTGATCGTGGTCAGTCACGATAGGCAGCTACTGGACGCCATGCAGCGCATCGTGGAGCTCTCTTCTCTGGGGCTGCAAAGCTACGGGGGCAATTACACCTTCTATGCCGAGGCCAAGGCGCATGAGCAACACAATGCCCTGGAGACGCTGGCCGAGCGTAAGCGCGAGCGCCAGCGTGAGGCACGGGCGATGCGCAAACAACTGGAACGGCAGGAGCGGCGTCAGGCACGCGGCTATCGGCAAGGCAAGGAGGCCAATCAAGCCAAGTCGCTGCTGGATGGGCAGAAAGAGCGCAGCGAAGCATCATCGGGTGCACTGCGCCGGCACCAGGCGGCCCGCTTGGCACAGCTCAACCAGGACGTGAAAGATGCCGCGCAGCACGTCGAAGAGGAGGCGCCAATCGCCCTGCATGACCTCCCCGTTGAGCAGCCAGCAAAACGCCGCGTGGCCGAGCTGGACGGCGTGGAACTACCTTACGTCGCGCAAGCCACTCGCCCTGTCAGCCTGATCGTGAGCGGGCAGCAGCGCGTGAGTGTCATCGGCCCCAATGGCTGTGGAAAATCCACCTTGTTGCGCGTGATCGCAGGCAGGGTGACGCCCTTGGCCGGTGTCTGCAAGGTGACGCTGGAGAGTGCCTATCTGGACCAGCAACTGGAGAACCTGGATCCGGCAAAGACGGTGCTCGAGCAGTTACGCTCGGCCAATCGAACGGCAACCGAGGCGGACCTGCGCATGCGCTTGGCGCAACTGGGGATCGATGCGTCGAAGATAGCGACACCCAGTGGGTCACTGAGCGGGGGTGAACGGTTGAAGGCAGCTCTCGCTTGCCTGCTCTACGCCGACACGCCACCGCAGCTGCTGTTACTCGATGAGCCGAACAACCACCTGGATTTGCCCTCTGCACAGGCCCTGGAAGCCATGCTGCGCAGCTACCCGGGCGCATTGATCGTGGTGTCGCATGATGACGCATTCCTCGACAACCTCGGCCTCACGGATCGCTTGCTCGCGACCGAGCAGGGCTGGAGGATGGAGCCGCTGCAGTCATCCGATTGACACCCATGGTAGGGGAAAACAGCTCATCCCTTGCCCCCTACCGGCGTCGGTGTCATCGTCGTTCGGTGACCATCAGCCGCTGACCACAAGGAGCATTATCGTGTTCATCGCCATGAACCGTTTTCGGGTCAACCCCGAGCGCGTGAAGGAGTTCGAGCAGATCTGGCTGGAGCGGGAGACCCACCTGCAGGGCCTGCCCGGCTTCGTCGAGTTCCACATGCTGCGCGGCCCCGAAAAGGAGGACCACGTGCTCTACGCCTCGCACACCATCTGGCGCTCACGCGAGGACTTCGAAGCCTGGACGCACTCCGAGGCGTTCCGCAAGGCCCACGCCAACGCCGGCCAGAGCAAGCGCGAGGGGCTCTACCTGGGCCCGCCGAACTTCGAAGGGTTCGAGGTCATCCAGACGGTCGGCAACGATAACGATGCCTGAGGCCATGAAACGAATGAGGATCGACGCATGAGCACAGCACGGCGCATGCCGCCGACGCTGACGGAATTGGGCGGCCGCCAAGTGCTTTTCGCGATGGCCGCCGAAGCCGAATATGGCCCGCATCTCAAGCAGCGCTTCATCCCGTTCATGACTGGCGTTGGCCCGGTGGAGGCGGCGGTGGAGCTCACAGCGGCCCTTGCCGCTCTTGCCCAGCAGGGGCGCCTGCCGGGTCTGGTAGTGTCGCTGGGTTCGGCGGGAAGTCGGGTACTGGAGCAGACCGAGATCTACCAGGCGACCTCTGTTGCCTACCGCGACATGGACGCCACCCCGCTGGGCTTCGAGAAGGGTGTCACTCCCTTTCTCGACCTGCCGGGGGTTCTTTCCCTGCCGCTACGCATTCCCGGTATTCGTGAGGCCACGCTCTCCACCGGCGCCAATATCGTTTCGGGCACGGCCTACGACGGCATCACCGCCGACATGGTGGATATGGAGAGCTACGCCTGCCTGCGCGCCTGCACTCGCTTCGATGTGCCGCTGGTGGCGCTGCGCGGTATCTCGGATGGCAAGGCGGAGCTGCACCATGTCGACGATTGGACGGAGTATCTGCACGTCATCGACGAGAAGCTGGCCGCCGCCGTGGACCGGCTTGGCGAGGCGCTCGCCGAGGGGTTGTTGGAGCGCTGACATTGCGGGGCTTCAACTCCGGCACGGGTGAGCTCCAGGAGTGCCCCGCTGAACGGTGTCTGTTGCACTTGCCGCAGCGTGAGGCAGCCAGGCGTGCCCTATGGGCTGGATGACGAGACAAGGACCGCTTCCAGCGGCCTTCGTAGCGAGCGTGGCATCGCCTTGCCCCGGCCGAATCGCACCACCAGGTCGGGACGCCCGCCGACGATACCCAACGCCTCGGCCAAGGCCGGGCGCACGCTCATTTCCTCGACCGGCTGGTTGATGAAGGCGTTGCAGATGCCAAGTGCCGTCGCCTGCAAGGCAAAGCGCTGGTAGCAGCGCCCCGCTTCCACCCAATGCTTCCTGTCGTCTGCTTCCGAAATGAATACGGCAATGCCGGCAGAGCTTTGGATCTGGCGGGTCAGCCTGGCATTCTCGGCGCCCTGCCGAAACAGGGCACGAAATAGCCATCGGCCCAGCCAGCGCGGCGTGGCTGGGCTTCCCATCGAGCGAGCGAAAAGTCCATCCCCGGTCTCTATCGCCTCCCTGGCGCCGAAGCGGATCCAGGTCTCGAGCTCCTGCCGGAACGCCCGGTTGCCGACTTGAAGGCTATTGGCCAGAAGAACGAAACCCAGCACTTGCTCTATCGCCACACGCTCGGTCAGCAGACTGATGGAAACTCCTTGCCCGGTTCCGGCGGCCTGCAGCAGATAAAGTTCATGGTCGGCAATGGGCGAACCGTCGTAGTCGGCGCGAGTGCACTGACGGGCAGGAATGGCTTCGAACAGCGGCGAGACCTCCGGCTGGCAGGCTGCCAGCGTGACGCGCACCTCCCCGAGTCCTTCGGGAACGTACGTGACCTCGCCCTGCATGCCGAACGCGCGTGCGGCCAGGCTGAGGTTCTCGGCCGCGCATCCCAGCGAAACGTAGAGGTGGTGGTCGTCCGGGTCCACGACAGGAGTACGCCGCGCAAAGTCCGGCAGTATGGCGATGGCCTCGTCATCGATCCGAAAGCGCCAGCACTGGGAGTTGTGCCCGGAAGGGGCCAGAGTGGCATAGCGGATGACCTCCTTCAGCCGGGCGGCATGATCGGATACCTGCCCATCGCCATGGCGCCAGAGGCTCGCCACCATCTGTTCGTAGTTCATCGCCCGCTCCCCCGCCCTGCCCCGCAAAAGCCCCCTTGCTTACCTCAGTTTAGCGGGTGCGGTTCCAGAGGAAGGCGAAATCCCGCAATTCTCCTTCCCAGCACATTTGCGCAGGCTGTCCCTGGTAACTAGGCTGACTCACGTCATGAACGACAATGCTGCGGCGCATCCCGGTTTACCGCGGCGCATTCAACAGGAGGTTGAAGCCATGTCCAGCCCTGAGCACAAGCAGAAGATCTGGCAACTGATCAAGGACATCAAGGTCGGCATGCTGGTTACACTGGACGACGATGTGCCTCACGCCCGGCCGATGCACCTGGTTCAGGAAGAGTATGACGGCACCCTGTGGTTCTTCACCCGCCGCAGCGCCGAGAAGGTGGCCGAAGCCGCCGGCGGGCATGATGTCTGCCTGACCTTCTCCGATCAGGAGCATGGGGTATACGTGTCGCTGACGGGCAAGGCCAGCTTGACCGATGACCGAGAATTGATCGAGAAGTACTGGAATCCCTTCGTCGCGGCCTGGTTCCCGCAAGGCAAGCACGATCCTGACGTCGCCCTGCTGGAGGTCCACGTGCAGATGGGCGAGCACTGGAAGGCCAAAGAGAGCAAGGTGTTCCAACTCTACGAGTTTGCCAAGGCCAACATCAAGAAAGACGCCATCCCGAACCTGGGGGAGAATCAGAAGTTCGGTGGTTAAGCAGCCTGGCATCAGGAAGGCGCCTCCCACAACGCTTGATCAAGTGGAAGACGCCGGGCTGTTAGTCTTCTACTTCATCTCGAAGCCGCGCTGGGTGAGGAACTCGCGCATGTGGGCGCGCAGCTTGCTGTCGAACAGCGGAGTGAGGTTCTTCGACCAGTTACTGTCCTTGTTGCCCCCGCGGCGCTGGCCGTAGTAGCTCTGCATGGCATCGTCGAAGGCGGCGACCAACTCGCTGTCGTCAGCGTAGTAGTCCTCCTTGAGGATCGCCTCTACCGGCAGGCGCGGCTTGACGTCCGGGTCGGTGTCCGGGTAGCCGAGGCACATGCCGAAGACCGGGTAGACGTGCTCGGGCAATTTCAGCAGGTCGCTGATGGCCTGGGGATTGTTGCGAATGCCGCCGATGTAGCAGATGCCGAGCCCCTCGGATTCGGCGGCGATGGCCACGTTCTGGGCCATCAGCGCGGTATCCACGCTGGCCACCAGCAGCTGCTCGGTCATGCCGCGCACGACGTTGGCACCGGTGCGCTCCGAGGCCTCGGTAGGACGCTTCATGTCGGCGCAGAACACCAGAAAGTCGGAAGCGGTCGCCACATAGGACTGTCCGCCAGCCAGCTCGGCGATCTTCTCGCGGTTGGCCGGGTTCTTCACGTGGATGACGGTGTAGGCCTGGACGTGGCTGGAGGTCGCGGCGGCCTGGCCGGCACGAATCAGCTCGACCAGCAGTTCCTGCGGGATCTTCCGATCGGTGAATTTACGAATCGAGCGGTGGGATTTCAGCAGTTCGATGGTGGGATTCATGGCGCCTCGCGGGATGCGTGTCAATCGTTAACTTGCTTATTGTCTTTCATTCCGCGATGCATTGCATTTCTTGACCGCCACTCCGGCAGGTAGTGTGATAAGGCCAACGCCACGCGCAGCGGCAGCCGCCTTGCGCCAGCCATGAGGCCTTCATGCGAAAGATACTGCTCGTCGACAACGGCTCCCTGCGCCCCCAGGCCACGCTCAACCTGCGTCGCCTCGCCAATGCCCTGAGCCAGGCCACGGGCGAAGCGGTGGAGGCCGCCTCGCTACTGCACTCCAACAAGATCCCCCCCGAGAAGCTGGACGGCCTGAAAGCCATGACTCTAGGGCCGCTGGCAGAGCAGGAAGCCGCACGAGGGGTGACCGAGCTGCTTATCCTGCCGTTCTTCTTCGGTCCCAGCCAGGCGCTGACCCGCTACCTGCCCGAACGCTTGGCCGAGGTTCAGGCCAGCTACCCACAGTTGGGGGTCAAGGTGGCGCTGCCGCTGGTCGACAGCCTGGCGCCGGTGGATCTGCGCCTGGCACGGCTGCTGGCGGATAACGTTCGCGAGAAGATGGCGGGGCTGACCAAGCCCAAGGTGGTGCTGGTCGATCATGGCAGCCCGATCCCGGAAGTGACGGCGGTGCGCAACTTCCTCGCCGGCCAGCTGAGCGTATTGCTGGCCGATGAGACGAGCTGCGTCAGCTTCGCTTCCATGGAGCGCCGCGATGGCGACGAATACCGCTTCAATGAACCGCTGCTAGCCGATCTGCTGGCCTCGCCCGCCATGGCCCGGGGCGATGTCATCCTTTCCATGCTGTTCCTTTCGCCTGGACGGCATGCCGGCGAAGGCGGCGATATCACGGAGATCTGCGAGCAGGCGATGGCAAAGTCTCCGGGCCTTAACGTCACCACCACCCGGCTGGTCGGGGAGAACGACGCCATCATGGATGTCCTCGTCACCCGCCTGGGCCAGGCCCTGGCAGGGGAACCACTGCTGATGGCATTACCGCCTGCCGATGCTTCGCCTTGACCCTATGGCTGCACGCACAGGCATGAAAACCGTACAGGGCACATCAACCACATGAATTAAAAAGGGAAATTGACCAAATACCCAGTTACCCCTAGGATGACACGAGCCTCCTCTTTCGCTCATTAAGGATTCACATGAAAGGCAAGCAGAACATCATCGATGCCTTGAACGGCCTGCTGGCGGCGGAGCTCGCCGCCATGGACCAGTACTTCCTCCACTCCGAGATGTATGCCGACTGGGGGCTCACCAAGCTCTATGAGCGCATCGCCCACGAGTTCGATGACGAAAAGAGCCATGCCAAGCAGTTGATCGAGCGGATCCTGTTCCTGGAAGGCCAACCCGATATTCATACCCGTACCCCGGTGCGCATCGGCCAGGACGTGGAGGAGATGCTCGGCAACGACCTTCAGCTCGAATACGAGGTGGGTGACGCCCTGAAGGAAGCCATCGCGCTGTGCGAGAGCGAGCAGGACTATCAGACCCGCGACGTGCTGCTGGGGCTGCTGGCCGACACCGAGGAGGACCACGCCTACTGGCTGGAGCAACAGCTGCGGCTGATCAAGATGATGGGCAAGCCGAACTACCTGCTCTCCCAAATGTGAATCCAGGGCGCCCGGCGGTCGAGCACGGTCTCAGCGATTCAGCGTGCCACTCCGCCGGGGCGCGATTGCCGCACAGGGCTTGCACCCATCGACCGTGCAGGGCATCACCTCGATCCGGTTACGCCCCTTCGCCTTGGCCTTGTAAAGCGCCCGGTCCGCCCGGTTGATGACGACGAGGCGCTCTTCGTCCGGGTGGTACTGGGTCACGCCGAAGCTGGCCGTGCAGTGCCCCGCCCGGGCAAAGTCCAGGGCGCTGATCCGCTCCTGCAGCAGGCTGGCAGCTGCCTGCGCCTGCAGCAGGTCGGTTTCCGGCAGCACGATCAGGAACTCCTCGCCTCCTAACCGGCCCACCTGGTCCACACTGCGCAGATTGTCGCGCAGCAGTGAGGCAAACTGCTTGAGGACGCTGTCGCCGACAATGTGGCCATGTTTGTCATTCACCTGCTTGAAATGATCGATGTCGAGCAGGATGACGGATAGCGGCGTACCGTAACGGCTGGCTCGTTCGCACTCCTCGTCAAACAGTGCTTCGATCGTATGTCGGTTCCAAAGGCCGGTAAGTCCATCCACGCTGGCCAGATGGGCGAGTCTGCGTTGCTGCAGAAACATGGCCTTGTGAGCCTTCTCCAGGATCAGGGCATTGAGAATTCCGAAAGAGAAAGCAGCGAGGATGTATAGCAGGTGCAGATAGAGGAACCCCCGCTCCTGAGGCACCAGTATTGTCGTGGCCAGTATCACGACCAGGGCGCTGGATGCCGATATCGCCGCCTGGCACAGCCGTAGGCCCGATGTAGTAAACGTCCAGATAAGAATCAGGTACAGCTCGGGAGCATAGAGCGGGAACTGTCCCTGGCCCACGTTGAGGTAGAGCGATGCGATGGCGGCGAGCACGGGTGCCACCATCAGCAAGGCCACCATCGGCCGGTAGAGCGCGCTGGACAGCGTCATTGCGCTGATCGTTACCAGCAGGAAGGGCACGAAAAAACCGTGCAGCGCAATACGTAGCTCTACCAGATTGGGCGCAATGGAAACCTGCACCGCAGCATAAATGAAATAGAGCAGCGCGGTGAGCAGGGCGATATAGCGAATCAGGGGGATCTTGGCTTGGAGATACCAGGTATCGAAGGCTGACTTTTCTTCGTGGGTCGCCCCATGCAAAGGGTCAACCGTCCGTTGCAGACGACTCAGAACGCTCACATGCTACGCCCTGGCTGCATCACGCCGTTACGTGAACAGCCCAGGCCACCTCGAGCGAGGCGGCAAGGCTGCAGGACAGCATGGGAAGATGCAAAACTGGCCCTGATGAACCTGTATTCATGCGTCGCCCCCCCTTGCGTACTCACGGCACTCTATTCTTGGCTTGCATGGTGCCTTTCTTACAGCATGACCTTTGCCATACCTGAGGTCAACGCTGCTCACTCACCAGGCCCAGATGCCGTGGTTGAACAGAGCACGGTCCGCCCCCGCACGGTCAGTTCAAGCCGGCGGTGTGGCCATTCGCGCTGAATCTCGCTGATTGCGAGAAGCGGCTCGGGTCCGGCAATGAGCGGCTGCAGCAGCCACCAGAACATCAGATCGCCTAGATAGGGTAGCGGCTCGTACTCGCGCATGAGGTAGGAGAACGTCTTGCCCACCGGCAACGGGCCGTGGTCGCGTACGATCACCAGCGTCAGCCGCTCGGTCAGGCCTAGGCCGTCATCCTCGGCGGGCCACTCCTGCAGGTGACGAGCCAATGCACGCCCCATCATCGGCAGTGCCGGCGTACCGCTGGCTACGAGCGCTTGCAGCGGCTCGGGGCCGTCGGCGGTCAGCGCTTGCCACGCCTGAGTGCCCAGCGTCAGCAGCGGCGCCTCCACGGGCCGGCGCTGCTGCCACAGCCAGGCCAGCAGGTCCGGGGCGAGCTGGCCAAGGCCGATGAAGCGCTCCACTCCGGGCACCGACTCCACCGCCACCAGCTCGATCCTTGCCTTGGGTAGGCGCGCACGTAGCCGGTGAAGCAGGTAGGCCAGGATCAGTTGGTCGTAGCTGTCATGTTCGAACCACAGCACGATGCGCTCATAGCGCTCGAGCTCGTTCAGCCCGGCGTAACCCTTGCGCAGCCGGGCACGAATATCGCGCTCGGTCATGCCGGAGATTTCTGCCAGGTAGCGTGCACGCAGCGCCATGAGTTCTTCGGGCGGCAGATCACGCAGCGGGCCGATACAGAACGGATCGGAAAACTCGAGGAAATCGCCCCCGAAGCCAGCGGTGCGCAGGCTGTGCTCGATATCCGAGCCGCAGCGAATGTGCAGCGTGGCCATGTCGCGGTCGCCGCGCTCGGCTAGCCTGCGCCGAGAAAGGTCGAGCGCCTCGATATGTGCCTTGAGCTTCGGCCAGCTGGGAAAACCGCATTCGCGGGCGACGACGAACTGGGTATCGGCGAGCTTCAGCGGCGTCTCGCGCGGCGGGATGTGCTGAAGAATGCGTGCCAGCGCAGCCGGGTCGTCAGCCCGGGCGGCCTTGAGCAGTTCCTTGGCACGCTTGCGCTGCTGTTCCAGATTGAAGCGGCCGTGCGACGTGGCGTCTGGCCGGGGCATTGAAGACATACGATTCCCTCCATGCGCCTGTGTCCGCCGGACAGGCCGGGAGTCGTATGGTATCGGCAATCTGAAGCGTTGGGCGCAGCCCTTTCCGCGGACGGGGACGCCTTGCGGCGCTACCCCTTAGCCTCGCGCGGCTGGGTGCGGGTGTCAATCCTCTTTCGTTAGCTCGTCATGCGCCGCCGGCTGCCCCGGACGGCCCATCAGGGAATCCTCGCCGAAAGTGGCAAGCTGGCCGGCTCCACGGCAATACAATACCGGTCCGGTAAGCGTATGTTGCGTTCGGCAAACCTCCCGCTTGCCCCGCAGCGGCTTTGCTGGTGGGATATTCTGCAGCGCAACGACAGGAGATGGACGTGCAGCCAGAAGACCTGGAAAAACTGGTCACCCGGAAGATGCCATTCGGCAAGTACGAAGGCCGGCTGATCGCCGACCTACCGGGGCCTTACCTCAACTGGTTCGCTCGGGAGGGCTTTCCCCAGGGCGAGATCGGGGAGTTGTTGCACCTGATGCACGAGATCGACCACAACGGCCTGGGCGAGCTGCTCGACCCACTGCGCCGCTCGTGAGCAAGCTTCGTCAGGCCCTGGATGGGCGTTCGGCAAGGGCTCGCCGGTACTCCTCACGATAGGCTTCGACATGTCGGGCCGGCTCCGCCGGCAAGCGCCCCAAGGCCACGGCCAGTTCGAAGAAGCCCTGTGCCGGCAGGCCATCGCGCCGGCTGACCACCAGCGCGGCGATGAAGGGTCGGCCGCGCTCGGCATCTTCGCGCATCGACGCTTCGAGCGCCTGAGCCACGCGCTGGATGGTTCTCGGCGGGGTGAGCCCCAGGGCTTCGGCGAGCTGCTGGTAGGTCATCGGCAGCGTGGCCGCCGGCGCCGCTTCGAGCAGGCGGCGGACCTGGGTGGCGAGTAACTGAGCGTCGGTTGAGGAGGCCATCGGTCAGAGTTTGATATCGCGATAGAAATTTTCGTGGGTGCCCAGTGCCATCAGGGCCAGCACGATCGAGTCGCCATCGTAATGGTAGCCAAGCAGCGTCAGTTGCTTGACCATCTTGAATTTGTAAACGCGCAGAAAACTCAGGTCGCCTTTTTTCAGTCCACCGATCAGCGGGTTCTCGATCAGAGTACGCACGGCCTTGTCAAGATCGCGTTTCTGGTTGGCATGAAGCTTCTTGACCGCCTTGGTGAAGGTGGGCGTCTGAAGAACCTGCATGGCTTAGTCAAACTCGTAGGGTTCGAGCTTGCCGGCTTCACGCTCGGCCTTGGCAATGATGGCTTGGCGCACGAATTCGTAAGGCAGGTCGGGATTGTCCTCCATCATTTCGCCGATCTTGGCCCAGTGCTCGATCTGCTTGGGCGTGGAGCGATTCATCGCTTTGGCCATGATACTGGCCTTTTCGACCAGCTCATGATCCAGACGAACGCTTGAAGTACTCATCGGGCTCTCCTTTGGCATTTCTCAACCGAGCGAGGCAAACAGCGTCATTTGTGGCATTTTACCACAAACGACCTCTTCATGAGAGAGCCACACGTTCACCGCACCGGTGAGCTAGTCGTCAGCAGTACGGCGGCAATCAATACGATCATGGTCATCAGGCTGGCTTCCACGGCAATACTGCACCTCAGTCGGAGTAACGCCTCGGGCTTGCCACGCGCTACGGCGGGCACCAGCCACCAGCGGTTGGCCGCCCCCAGCAGCAACAGCCCCATTACCAGCGTCAGCTTGACCGAGAGCAGTTGACCGTAAGCTGTGTCCAACAACGCCCCCGGGCGGCCACCCATCAGCCACATGGCCAGGCTGCCGCCAGCGAATAGCAGTAACGGCACCAGCAGCAGGCCAAAGCGCCCGAAACGCAGCAACTGCTCTACTGATGCGCCCGACGAAGTGCTGCCGGCCACGCGGTAGAGGGGGGACAGCGCCGCCGCCCAGAAGGCGGCAAGCCCCAGATGCAGCATCAGCAGCATGCTCTGCCATGGCGATCCGCGGGTGTGGCCGACACGGGAAAAGGCCAGCAGGATCAGTACGACGCCAAGCGCGCCGACAGCGTAGCGGACGCCGCGAGGCGCCCCCTGCCAAAGCGCAACCGGCACCACGACCAGCCCTATCAGGGCCAGGCGCAGCCGTTCGCCCTGAGCGCTCTCGCCGACGATACCCAGCAGTACCGGATTGAAGGCCGATTCCCAGTTACCGCCCCCCAGGTAGGCGGCCTGAAGCAGCCACAGCAACAGCAGCATGACGATGCCGGAGCCGGCGGCAATGCTGGTGCTGCGGTCTAGAACGACGACTTCGCGGGACGGCAGGCCGGGAAAGGCAGCGCGAAACAGCAGCCCGCCCACCGCCAGCAGTGCAGAGGCGTAGAAGCCCGCCAGGGCCAGCACTCGCCCGATCGTCCAGGGGTCCAGCCCGGCCATTACCGCATTGCCCATGGCCTACTCTTGAACGGTAAAACGATAGCCACCCGACATGCTATGCCCGTCCTCGGCGATGCCGCGCCAGACGACCTCGTACTCGCCGGGCTCCAGGGTGTCGGCGGGAACGCCCTCATGCGTTTCCGCCATGGCTCCTACAGGGTCTTCGCTGAGCTCTACCACTCCCTGAGGTCCGTTGACGTCGAACTGGGTAATGCGGATCGGTGAATCGAATTCGAGCCCCAGGCGCTCGGGGGATTGCTCCAGCGTGGCGCCGGCTTCGGGCTCTGTGGCGGTAATATGCGCATGTGCCCAGAGCAGCGGGCTGGCCAACATCAGCCCGAAGACTGCCACCTGCACCATCCGTATCACGCCTCTCGAGAGGCTTCCCCTGGAAACGCTCCTTTCAACTTGCATGTCGATGCTCCTGGTTCGTTTTTGCGATTGCCATAACCCTGCTGGGTCAGGTGAAAGGCTCTCACGCTATTCCTTCGCAGCGCTGGAGTCTGTTCAAGAAGGATGCTTCTGCTGATGGCCTGCCTGCCGCTCGCTCTCGCCCGCGCCCTCCTCGGGCTTAGCCGAACCTTGGTGGACGAGGCGCTGGGCCTGGTCGAGGCGCGGGTGATTGTCGAGAAACTCGCGATGCGGGTCCTCAAGGGCATCCAGCGCCTGTAGTGTACGTGCCAGCACATGGATGGCGGCGAGCACGTCCTGGGTGTTGCCGGTCTCGGAAATGGTGTGCATGTTGCGGATCGGAAAGCCGATGGAGGTGGCGGCACAGTCGATGGCGGCCAGCACCCCGGCCATGCCGTCGGTGCCGGTATCGGCGCCCACGATGTCACGCTGCATGGGGATGCCGTGCTCACGGGCGGTAGTTTCGATCACGCGGTTGAGCTGCTCACTGGCGATCGCCCCAACCGACATGGTGAAGCCCTTGCCCATCTCCAGTGCCTGCATGCGCCGCTCGCCGATGCCGGGGGCGGCCACGTAGTCGTGATTGACGTCGACGCCGATGATTACGTCGGGCGCGAGCTCACCGGCCAGTACGCGGCTGCCGAAGCGGCCGATCTCTTCGTAGCTGGCAATGGCGAACATGATACGCACCTTCTCGGTACCGCCGGCCTCGGCAATCAAACGTGCTACTTCGGCAGTGACGAAGCAGCCCAGGCCATTGTCCAGGTAGGCGCCGTAGAAGGTGTCGGGGCTGAAGCCGTGACGGATGGGCCGGTCGAAGATGATCGAATCGCCGGGCCGCACGCCGAGATTGAGCACCTGCTGCTTCTTGTTTTCGCCGTGGATCTGCAGGTCGAGATAAATCTGCTCCTTCTTGATGCCCTTGCTGCCGTCGCGCATGGCCGGATCGGAGAAGTGAATGGCGCCCAGTGCCTCCACGGTCCCACCCTGAATAATGCGGTAGCGGCCCGGCGCCTCGGGGTCCTCGCTGAACAGCTTGACCTCGTGGCCGAGCAGCACGGTGGGCAGGAAAGAGTCGGTATTGATCCAGATCTTGCCGTCATCGCCAATGCTGCGCACCTGCATGCGGATCTTGTCGGCGTGGCCGATGATCATCACCTTGAACAGGTCATCGCGATCCGGGTGGGTATCCCAGACCACCCCGGCATGGCCCTTGAACTGATGAAGGTGCCAGCCTTGCGGGGCGAAGCTCTCGAAGTGGGGCTTGAGTACGCCGTAGGTCATTGCCGCTTCCAGCCCCACGGGACTGGGTGCGTCCAGAATCCGCTGCATCAGGGAAAACTGCGGCTCCGGCATGGGCTCGGTCCACGGCTTGTTCGTCTCGCTCATAAAGAAAACGCTTCCTTCGCTACGTTCAGGGGATAGGAGCAGTCTGGCAGATTGCGCAACACCATGGGGAGCGCCGCATCTCACGGCCTATCGGGGACGACCTCACCGCCGGAAGGCTCATAGCGGAAGCGCTGCCCCTCCACCTCGAATACCAGCTCGCCGTCGCGCCACTCGACGATCTCATATTCGGCATGCGGTGGCACCTGCTGTGCGTGGCTGGGTATCCGCACTTGGCTCTCCGTAGCGCTGACGGTGGCATTCAGGGCGGTACGATCGACCACCACCAGCAGGCGGCTCCCGGCCGGCGAGTCGTTATAGAAGGTGGCGTAGCGGCCGTCGGGGCTCCAGGGCCCAAGCGTGACCTCGCCGCCGTACTGAAAGGTAGCGGGCTGGGGGATGGCATCCTCCCACGGCATCAGCCAGCCGGCACTGTGGGCAGCTCCCACCGTGGCAATGGCCAGCCACTGCCCATCGGGCGAGAGCTCGGCGTCGGTAAAGGCTTCCGCTGCGCCGAATTCACTGGCATCGTCCACACGAATGCTGGCAGGCATGTCCTCGATCGTCAGCAGCGAGGTTCCATCCGCTGCCAGGATCCGCTGCTCCTCGACATGATGAGGCCCCTCCGGCGTACCACCGCCCGCTTGAGCGAGATCGTTCTGGCAACCCGCCACGGTGAGCATGCCGGGCAGAAGCGCCAACAGTAGGCTTGGTCTCATTTCCCGCCTCGTTCTTGATGATGTCGAAATACAGGCATCGCGCATGACATGAAAAAGGCAAGGCCTGGCAGCCTTGCCTTGCTACTACTTCAATGTCGCCAAGGAGCCTGCCAAGATCAAGTTCAGCAGGCGTGGGGGCTTATGCAGGGTTCAACTCCCCCAGGCATCATCGAGGGTCTGATCGTCATCCACCTCGCTGTAGCTGTCCTCGTCGTATTCCTGAGCCTGCTCCTCCAGCTCATCCTCGTCCCAGGGCTGCTGGAAGACCAGTTGGTCATCCTCCAGGATCATCTCGGAAAGCGGCAGAACGACATCGTCCCCGCCCATGCCCCAGAGACCGCCGACCGTGACGACAACGTAGAGATCGCCACTATCGTCATGACGCACCACCTCCTGGACGTCACCGATCTCCTCATCCTGCTGGTTCACCACGGTCATGCCTTCGATTTCGCTGACTTCCATGTCACGGAGCGAGTCGTCGAGTCGGGCATCCGTGTCCATGGGGTCGTGATCGTGGTCTTCGATATCGTCCGGCGCATCCAGGTCGTCGGCTTCGCCGGCCATCGGATCGCCGTTTTCCTCATGCTCCATGGTGGCCTGCTCTTCGCCCACCGCAGCATCCTCGGCCATGCCGTTTTCCTGCTCGACATCATCCTGAGCCAAGGCCCCCCCGGCCAAGCCTGCGGAGATGGCACCGATAGCGATTGCGAGTAATGTCCGTTTCATTTCACTCCCTCCTAGAGTCAAACCAGTCAAATCGATACCCACGTTTTGAAAGTAGCGCTTACCGGGGAAACCGGAGGAAAGAATGCGCAATGAATCGCTACCGCATGTAACCCCTTCGTTGCACTCGTAGGCAGTACCAAAACCAGCAGAGGCAAGGCCTCACGGCCTTGCCTCCCGTCAATGACTCGCTTCGTCCAGTGCCTAAGGTCGCTCCATGGCCTCGACCAGGATCATGTCGCCATCCACCTCGCTGTAACGCTCTTCGTCGTAGTCGGTGGCCAGATCATCGAGCTCATCCTGGCCAATAAAATCCTGCAGCACCAGTTGCTCGCCCTCGAGCTGCATATCGGCCAGCGGCAAGGTGACCTCTGAGCCGCCGAAGATCCAGAAGCCGCCTACCGAGACGACGGCATGCAGGTCACCGGCATCTTCGTGGCGCAGCACGTTCTCCACCTGTCCCAGCGTTTCTCCTTCGGCATTCACGATGGTCATGCCCTCGACCTCGCTGACCAGCAGGGAGGCAATGGAATCATCGAGTTCAGCGTCAGCCGGCCCAACCTCCTCGAATCCGGTGTCGTCTGCGGCCTGGCCAGCAGCCGGTTGCGCAGAGGTGGCCTGATCACCCGGGTCGGCCTGTGTCTCGTCGTCGGTCACGTCCAGCTCCAGGTCACCGTCCTGGTCCGTGACGGTCTCGTCGCCATTGGTTTCGCCCGTGTCATTGACGTCATCGTCACCGCTGGCTTCCTCGTCATCCGCTGCCTCGGCGGGCGCGTCGTCGTATAGCTCCTCGTAGTCCTCGGCGTCGTCGCCTTCCTCAGGCAGCTCTTCCTCATCCACCGTGACTTCCGTCTCGGCGTCGTTATCGTCCTGAGCGTTCTCGTCCTGTGCATTCTGAGGCTCGGCGGCCTGTTCCTCGCCCAGGTTGCCGTTATCATCGAGCTCGATGTCGTTTTCCTGCGCCAGGGTACCGCCGGCCAGTCCGGCAGAAATAGCGCCGATAGCAATTGCCAATAATGTCCTTTTCATCGTACGTCCTCCTTGGTAGGCCCCCATACCGTCAAGATATGCAACGAGATCTCCACAGCTCCAGAAACGCAGCGCAACGAAACATTGAAATTCGGCAACTTGCGTACGCTTCGGGCAATTCTCGCCAAGCGCATTGGCCCGTCCGGCTCACTCCATGATTTCGAACCGGTACCCGCCAGCCGAGGCCGTGCCGCTCGCTGCGGTACCGCGCCACACGATGCGATACTCTCCCGGCTCGAACCGTCCCTCGGGTATGGCATAGTGCCGCTCTTCAAGACTGCCTTCCGAGGTTTCCGTCAGCTTCACCATGCCGGCCGGCCCGGATACTGCAAACAGCGTCAGGCGCAGCGGCTCGTCGAGCCGTATCGTCAACTCCTCGGGCGCCTGCTCGAGCATTGCGCCATCTTCGGGAAACGACGCCACCATCTCGGCCTGAGCCCAGAGCGGTGGTGCTACGCCGAGCAGGAGGGCAAGAGCGATAAAGCGCCCGATGCACCTGGAGCTTTCGACGCGATAGGCCAAGCCTCTCATACCTGCGGGTACACATAACCGCTCCAGCCCTGCCCGGTGCCGAGATGCGTGGCGACGCCGACCACGTCGGGTCGATGCGTCGAGACGCGGCTACCCCCCTGCTGGGTGCCCAGGTGCGTGGCCACCATGCGCTGTGGCGCTTCCTGACGAGCCGGGATCCTTGCACCAGTTGCTAACGCGTCGGCACGCCGCTGCCCACGAGAACCGGTGCGCAGCTGAGAGACAAGCAGCCAACCGAGGCCAACACCGGTGACCAGCACCGGCAGGGGATTTTCGCGGATCGAACGTCCCAGGTTGCGCAGAAAACCTGCACCGGCCCCATTGCTTCGAGGCAGGTGGCGCTTGACGCTTTGCTTGATGCTCGGCGGGGATAGGCGACTCTCCAGCTCGTGCAGAGTGTCGTCGAGATGCGCGCGGGAGCGACGAATCTCCTCTTCCAGTTCGTCGGCCCGATGTCGATGATAACGGCTCATTGCATGCCTCCTTGGCGTCACCATTTCGCTGACTTCCCTTGTCTTTCAAGCTGGCTCCGATGTGGGCAGGCGTCAAGCCGAGCGCGGGGATGGGCTCGCACGAGGCCTAGCTCGACGCCTGACCATCCTTGCCGTTCTCGTTGCGCCGCAGCCCCAGATAGAGCCCCGCACACATGAAGAGCAGAATGACCACGAAGGGCAGTCCCGAAATGGTAGCCACCGCCTGCAGTGCCTCGAGGCCGCCGGCAGTAAGCAGGATCGACGCCACTACGCCTTCCGAGGTGGCCCAGAACACCCGCGTGGTCTTGGGTGGATGGGGGTCACCGCCGGAGGTGATGATATCGATGATCAACGAGCCGGAATCCGATGAGGTGATGAAGAAAATCGCTACCGTGGCAATCATCAGCGTCATGCTGGTGGTCACGACCCACTCTGGCAGCTGGAAGTGGTCGAGGAACAGGAAGAAGGCCAGCTCTGGCTCGTCCTCGACGATATCGACCAGCCCGGCCGCCTCGAAGAGCTCGCGGTAGAGCGCCGAGCCGCCCATCACCGTGAGCCACACTACCGAGGCGAGTGTAGGTACCAGCAGCACGCCGAGAAGATACTGCCGCAGGGTGCGACCACGCGACACACGAGCGATGAACAGACCCACGAAGGGCGACCAGGAGATCCACCAGGCAAAGTAGAACAGGGTCCAGTCGTTCTGCCAGCTTTCGGCATCGGGCGCGCTGAAGGCCTCGGTGAAGGTGCCGCGGCTGGGAACCTCGTTGATGTAGTTGCCCAGGCTCTGGAGCATGGCATTGAAGACGAAAGCGGTGGGTCCGAACAGCAGCACGTAGACCACCAGGGCGGCGCCGATCAGCAACGCCAGCTTCGAAAGTTGCTGGATGCCCTTGGCCAGCCCGGAGAGCACCGACACCAGCGCCACTGCCGTAATGCCGGCGATCAGTCCAATCTGAACGGCGAGATTGTCGTGGATGCCATAGGCGTGCTCGAGCCCGGTATTGATCTGTCGCACCCCGAGGCCCAGCGACACGGCCACGCCGATCAGCGTACCGACAGCCGCCATGGCATCGATGCCGTTGCCGATCGGTCCTTCGACTTTCTTCTTGCCCAGCAGTGGCATGAACGCCGAACGAATGGTCAACGGCAGGCCGCGGTTGTAGCAGAAGTAGCATAGCGCGAGCCCCACCAGACCGTACATCGACCAGCCATGCAGCCCCCAGTGGAAATAGCTGTGCACCAGCGCATCGCTCGCCGCCTCCTCGGTTTCGGCCTCGCCGAAGGGTGGGTCGGCAAAGAAGGAGACCGGCTCGGCCACACCGTAGAACAGCAGCCCCACGCCGGTGCCGGCGGCGAACAGCATCGAGAACCAGCCCCAACTGGAGAACTCGGGGCGCTCGTCCTCGCCGCCGAGCCTGACGCTGCCGTAGCGGCTGAAGATCAGATAGAGCGCCAGGATGAGAAAGACATTCATCGATAGCAGGTAGAACCAGCCGAGGTTCTCCGAGATGGCATCCTGCACGATCTCGGCCCCAGCCTGCAGACGATCGGGCACGACGGCCCCGGCAATCACCAGTAGCAGAATCGCAGTGGCGGAGGTGAGGAAAACCGCTCGGTGGACGGGTACACCAAGCAGATTGTGGCGCCGCGAACTCCCATAGCGGTCGGAATCGGAGCGAGTCGGCATATCCGTTGCCTCCTGGAGAAGCGGCGCATCCAAGCACCGATGGGTAGCTCCCGCGTCTGGCCCAGAGGCAGGCGCTCTAAGTAAACGATAGCAGCCATGAGCGGCTGTGATGTTGCGAAATGCAAGTGGCTGTACGGCAACTCTCCGCCCAAGCAGATATGCTGTAAGTATCGCTTCACTGAGAGAAGGAAAGAGTCATGACCCTGCGAGACCATCAGCGCCGTCCACGTGGTGGCCGATGGTTGCCCCGCCTTGCCTGGTTCAGTCTGCTGGTGCTGCTGCTGGCCGCCTTGCTGCTGGCCGGTGCCGGGCCGGCCTATCGCCTGGAGCTGTTGCCCCTCGGCAGCGCCTTCGACATGCTGCGCCGTGGTGTCTATCTGTCCGCTGGCGCCGCAACACTAGGGCTGCTGGCGCTGATCGCCGCGACCTTCTGCCGGCGCCTGCAGCCGGCGCTGATCGGCGGAGTGGTGGTGGTCGCCACCGCCGCCATGCTCGCCGTACCCTGGCTGCACTGGCAGCGTGCGCAGCATGCTCCGCCAATCCACGACATCACCACCGATACCGAGAACCCACCCGCCTTCGAAACCTTGGCGGCAGCCCGCGAGGCTGCCCCCAACGCCGTGGAGTACCCTGGCGAAGCCGTGGCGCGCCAACAGCACGAGGCCTACCCCGATATCCAGCCGGTCATCCTCGACCTGCCGCTGGGCTTTGCCCGCGACGTGGCCGAGGCAGCGGCGCTGGACATGGGCTGGGAAATCGCCCATAACTCGCTGACCCAGATCGAAGCCACCGACACCACTACCTGGTTCGGTTTCAAGGACGACGTGGTGATCCGCCTGAGCGAGACCGATGACGGCACCCGCATCGACGTGCGCTCGGCCTCGCGTCTGGGACGCGGCGACGTCGGCGCCAATGCGGCACGCATTCGCGACTACTTCGCGGCCGTCGAGCGACGCCTCGACTGAGTTCGAAAGCCGCCCCGCAACGAGCGCGGAGCGGCCCCCTGGGCAAGCGCGATCAGCTCGCCGGCGGCAGTGCCTCGATGGTGCGTAACGCCTCGTCGACGATACCCTGGCGTTTGGGCAGGTCGGCCATGCGGTTGGGAGTTTCCATGTTGAGAGCGAAGAACACCGGGCCGTTGGGGTGCTCCACCCAGCCCACCCACCAGCCTAGCTGGCCGCTCCAGCCGGTCTTGCCGCGCACTATCCAGTCGCTGCCGGCAGCGGTGATCATCAGATCCTTGACCAGACGCTGGTCGGCCTCGTCGAAGGGCAGCTCGTTGCGGTAGAGACGCTCGAGGAATGCGATCTGCTCCTCGGCGGAAACTTCCAGCCTGCCTCCGTCGAGCCAGAAGTTTTCCAGATCGTCACCGATCTCGGCATTGCCATAATCGATCGCTTCCAGATAGTGGCGTTCACGCTCCTCGCCTATGTCGCGGGCGAACTGCTGGTAGAGCCACACCACTGAGCTACGCATGCCAGAGCGCAAGTCCTGATCGGCATTCCACTGGGGAATGCTGCGCTCGACGCCGTCCCAGGCAAAGACCTGGAACTCATCCTCTGCCACGCCGGCATCCAGAGCGAACAGGGTATGCGGAATCTTGAACGTGGAAGCCGGAACGAAGCGCTCCCGGGCCCGCTCGCCATTGTGTACCAGCGTTGTGGTGCTACCGTCGCGCTGGTCGACCACCAGCAGGGTGCCGTCGGCTTCGTTGGTACGGAAAATCTCGCTCCAGTCGCTGCGCTCCTGCCAGGCATCGGCCAGCGCGCCGGCCGGCACCAGCGTAAAGGCCAGCGCGCCTGCCATGAATGTTTTGAGGGCTTTTTTCTTGATGATCATGGTTCCGTTCGCTTGTCGTAGAGTTCTCTTGGGGAAGTCGACGCGTCGCAACGCAGAGTAGCGGCCGGCTGGCGAGAGGCACAAACCATGATATCTTGCATGAGCCATAAACTGAGCTTGGGCATATGACGAGACCTTATCTGCCGCTCAACGCCCTGCGCGCCTTCGAGGCTGCGGCACGCCATCTGAGCTTCACCCACGCCGCCGACGAACTGAACGTGACCCAGGCGGCGGTGAGCCATCAGGTCAAGCTGCTGGAAGAACGCCTGGGCGTGGCGCTGTTCAAGCGCCTGCCACGAGGATTGATGATCACCGCCGAGGGCGAGGCGCTGCTGCCGGTGATGCGGGAGTCCTTCGACCGCATGGCGGACATGCTGGAGCGGCTCGAGGGCGGCGAAGTACGCGACATCCTCCATATCGGTGCGGTGGGCACCTTTGCGGTGGGCTGGCTGCTGCCACGCCTGGCGCGCTTTCAGGTCCGGCACCCACTGATCGACGTGCGAATTTCAACCCATAACAATCGGGTGGACATGGCCAGCGAAGGGTTGGACTACGCCATTCGCTTTGGCGATGGGGCCTGGCACGGGCTCGAGGCTCAGCGGCTCTTCGATGCGCCGCTCTCCCCCTTGTGCACGCCGCGCCTGGCGGAAACGCTCAGGGCGCCGTCGGACCTGTTCCGCCAGACCCTGCTGCGCTCCTACCGCGAGAGCGAATGGAGTCACTGGTTCACCGCTGCAGGCATCACCCGCCCGCCCGCGCGCCCCTGCGGCATCACCTTCGACTCTTCGTTGGCCATGATGGAGGCCGCCGTACAGGGCGTGGGAGTGGCCCTCGCGCCACCGCGCATGTTTGCCCGCCAGCTGGGCAGCAGCCAGGTCCTGCAGCCGTTCGACATTCACGCCGCGCTGGGCAGCTATTGGCTGACGCGGCTCAAGTCACGCAAGCCCAGCACGGTCATGACGACTTTCGCCAACTGGCTGCTCGAAGAGGTACGCTTGGCCTACGGCAGCGAGGCCTAGCCCACGTTGCAGCTCTCTCACCAATCACCGCAGGAAGCCGACATGCTGCGACTCTCCAATAGCGTGGAACTGGCCGACAACGAGATCGAGATCAGCCAGATACGTGCCCAGGGCGCAGGCGGCCAGAACGTCAACAAGGTGGCCTCCGCGGTTCACCTGCGCTTCGACATCCACGCCTCGAGCCTGCCGCCCTTCTACAAGGAGCGGCTGCTGGCGCTTTCCGATCAGCGCATCACCAAGGAGGGCGTGGTAGTGCTCAAGGCACAGAGCTTTCGCACCTTCGAACAGAACCGTGAAGACGCCCTGGAGCGGCTCAAGACGCTGATTCAGGAAGCGGTGAAGACACGCAAGGCGCGCAAGCCGACCAAACCGAGCAAGGCGGCACGCCGCAAGCGGATGGACCGCAAGGCCCAGAAGGGGCAGACCAAGGCGCTGCGCGGCAAGGTAAAGCTCTAGGGAACGAATGGCTGCTAGGCTTCAGCCTAAACGCCGTACAAGGAGCCGACATGCCGTCGAGAAGAGTCTCGCGCCCGCTGAGCCCAGGGCTGGAGCGCCTGCACCTGGTGTGGGACCTGCTGATCATCGTACTGGTGGTCGCCAACCTGGCGCTGCTGCTGTTCGACGCGCTGTTCCTGCTCGGCCCGCTCAACGACGCCTTCGCCGCCGTCGCTCCGGGCCTTCACGGTGCCTACGATCGCCATATCCATGACAACTTCGTCGAGATCGACCTGGTGTTCGTCGCCATCTTCGTGTTCGACGTACTGCTGGGCTGGGCGGTGGCCATCGCCGAGCGGCGCTACCACCGCTGGTTCTTCTACCCCTTCGTGCACTGGTACGACGTACTCGGCTGCATCCCGGTGGGGGGCTTCCGCCTGCTGCGTATCCTGCGCGTTATTTCCTTGCTGGCCCGCCTGCAGCGGCTGGGGCTGATCGACGTACGCCGCTGGCAGCTCTACGCCGTCTACGCCAAGTACTACGACATCTTCTTCGAGGAGCTCTCCGATCGCGTAGCTATCCGCCTGCTGGGCAACATGCAGGAACAGATCCGCTCCAGCGACTCACTGTCGACGAAGGTCGTCGACGAGGTCGTGATGCCGCGCAAGCAACAGCTGATACATGAGCTCTCGAGGCGGCTCGAGGAGATGGCCGGAAACGCCTATGCACGCAACCGTGCCGAGACCATGCACTACGTCGGCTCCCTGGTGGGCCGCACCGTGGCGGAGAGCCAGGAGATCAAGCGCCTGCGGCGCCTGCCCATGGGCGACAGCCTGGCCCGCAGCCTGGAGTCGAGTCTGCGCGACCTGGCCTGCCGCCTGGTCAACGAGGCCATGGAGGGGCTGCGCTCGCCGGAGTTCACCGCCCTGGTGGAGCGCCTGGCCGACAGCGGCTTCGACACCTGGCTGCAGGTCGACGAGCACACCGATCGGGTGACCGAGCAGGTGCTCGTCGACATGCTGGAGCTGGTCAAGGAGCAGATCGCCATCAAGCAGTGGCGACGCCGCTATGACTGATAGCGGCTGCTGAGGATGTGGTGAACCCCACTGCAGTCGACCATCGGGTCGTCGCAGTTGACCACGATCTCCGAGCGCGCCAGCACGTAGCTCTTGCCGGTGATGGTGTTCTCCACCACCTGGTGCTTGCCGCCGGCCTCGCGGGCTTCGACGAACTGGCCGATGAAGCCGGTCTCGCGCAGCGAGACGGTTTCCAGTCGATCACCGGGCTTGATGGTGCCCTCATAGTGCATCAATGCCAGCCGCGCCGAGGTGCCGGTACCGGTGGTGCTGCGACAGATCACGCCGGGATGCACGTAGGTCGCCGAGCGCGAGCGGTAGAAGTCGTCGGCGATCTGCTCAACCGGCCCCATGAAGTGCAGGAATGGCAGTGGCCCCACGTCGCCGAGGGTGTAGTGGGAGAAGCCACTATGAGCCTGGATTGCTTCGACGATGCGGTGGGCGCACTCCGCCAGCGCCCGCTCCTCCTCGCGCTTGAGCGAGAAGCCGAGTTCGGCGGCATCCACCAGGGCGTAGAAGCCGCCGCTGTAGGCGATGCTGTAGGTCACGTCTCCCACCTCGGGCACGTGGATGGTGGCCCGGTGGGTGTCGATGTAGCTCGGTAAACCGCCGCAGGTGATCGCCTCCACCACGCCGTTCTCCACCCGCGCCTCGATCTGCACCAGCCCCGCGGGGGATTCCAGCGTGAAGTGCTGGATGCCCTCGCGCTTGGGAATCAGCCCGGTTTCGAGCAGCGCCGTGGCGGTGCAGATGGTGTTGGAACCGGAATAGATCGGGTAGCCCATCACCTCCATGATGATGTAGCCCATCTGAGCTCGCGGGTCGCAGGCGGGCACGATCAGATCCACCGACATCTCGGGAATACCGTAGGGCTCGCCGAGCAGCAGCTTGCGCAGGCCGTCGGCGTCATTCTCCAGGTACTCCATCTGCTGGCGCACGGTATCGCCGGGCAGCGAGTCGATGCCGCCAATCACGATCCGGCTGACGTCGCCGCCGGCATGGGTGTCGAGCAGTTGCAGGGTCAGTTCGTGACTCATGCCTTGTCCTTTAGCGCGAAAGGGGCACCATGTTCGGCCCACTGGGAGTCGGGCACGACGACGATCTTGCCCAGGTAATTGCTGCCGCGGTTGACGAAGTAGCGCTCCGCCTCGTGCAGTTCGGAGAGCTTGAAGGCGGCGTGCAGCACCGGCTTGAGCTGGCCGGAGCGAATCCACTCGACGAGTTGCTCGGCCTCCTCACGGGTACCGTGGGAGACACCGAAGATCTGCACCTGATAGAGGTAGATCCGCGTCCACATGATCTCGCTGAGATTGCCGCCGCTGGCCCCGGCGATGGAGAGCCGCGGGTAGGTCGTACGCGCCTTCATGTCGCCGATCATGGTGTCGATGAACAGGTCGGTCATCTCGCCGCCGACCAGGTCCATCACCGCATCGATGGGCGCCCCGCCGGTGGCCTCGAGCACGCGCTCGACGAAGGTAGAGAGATCGCCGCGGTCGATCACCGCCTCGGCGCCCAGCGCCAGCAACGCCTCGGCCTTGTCGGGCTGGCTCACGGCATAGGGAATCGCGCCGACGATGCGGCACATCTGGATCAGCGCGGCACCCACGCCGCCGCTGGCCCCGCTGACCAGCACTCGCTCCCCCGCCGCGACCCGGGCCGAGGTCATCATGTGGTAGCCGGTCTGATAGGAGCACATGCCCATGGCCGCCAGCTCGGCATCGGCGAGTTCGGGGTTGGGCACGTGATGGAACTGGTCCGAAGGCACGGCAATGTACTCGGCGTAGCCGCCGTCGGCGCCGTGGCCATAGTAGTCCGGCGTCAGGTTGATGTCGCGCCGCTCGTCGGCATAGAGGTTGAAATCGAGCAGGCCACGCTCGCCGATGCGCGAGGCAGCGATGCCCTCGCCCACTGCCACCACGCGCCCCGCAACGTCGGCACCCTGGATGCGCGGGAAGGTCAGGGTCGGCTCGCCGCCCATGGCAAACGAGGTGACATCCCCTTTCTCCTTGGTCGGGTATAGCCCCTCGCGGGCCTTGCGGTCGGTGTTGTTCTTGGCCGTGGCGGTGACCTGCACCAGTACTTCGCCCGGCCCGGGGCGCGGCATGGCGACGTCAGTGCGATAGACCAGCTTGTCGATACCGCCGTGGCCGGTCAGGACCATGGCGTTCATGGTGGCCGGAATGGTCGGTGCGTTCTCTATTGGCACGATGGGCCTCCTGGCAGTGTCTTGAGGACAGTCAGTCTCGACACCTTGGCGAAGAACATACGGCAGCCTCGCCGGATTACCGGCTCCGGACCAGCGACATGCCAAGGAGCCAGCGCGAATGGCGCCGACTGGATGTCGTGGCGAAAGCGGGAAAACAGTCGAGGTGGGGGCAGCCTGCTCGGCGTGTCGATATGAGGCAGATTGAAACATGCCGGTCCCGGGCATGCATACCGTTGAGCCAGTGGATTTTTTTCTGTTTTCAAGGGCCCCGAGTGGAGGTTCTTTCTTGTCACTTCCAAGGCACAGCGCACCGAGCCGCCCCATGTTAAGGCGCGATGATGAAAGACTCACTATTCTTTCAGACAGGAGAAGACCAAGGTGAAGGAGACACCGATGACGTATTGGCTGATCGTCAACAAGGCAGCCGGTGATGGCCGGCAAGGTAAATCGTACTGGCGTAGCTATCTACGGGCGGCGGGTATCGAAGAGCTGAATGTACACGGGCTCAGCGAGACCGACTGGGAACAGCACGTGGCACCTGGCGACCGAGTGTTGGTCGCCGGTGGCGACGGCTCGGTCAACCGGGTGGCCTCGGTTTGCGTAGAGCGCGAGGCGACCCTCGGCGTGCTGCCCTCCGGCACGGCAAATGACTTCGCACGCAACCTGGGTTTGCCTGACGATCCGCTGGAGCTATGCCGGATGATGCGCTCGGAGCAAACCGTGGAAGTCGATGTCTCCTGGCTCAACGGCAATGTCTTTCTGAACGTCGCCCACATCGGGCTAGGCACGCTTCCTTCTCGTCAAGCTACCCAGGATCAGAAACAGCGACTGGGCCGGTTCAGTTATCTGCTGACGCTGGCCCAGCGGCTCGGCATGCAGCGGGGAATTCACGGGCGCATCGAGTGCGACGACCAGGTCGTCGAAGGTCCTTGGCTCACCATCGCCATCGCCTCCGGGGCCTATTTCGGTGGCGGCCACGAGCTTAACCAGGCCAGAATCGACGATGGCATGCTGGATGTCGTCGCAATACGTCACGAGTCATGGTGGCGCGTCGGCATGGCCTTCATCACTACACGGCTGCTCGGAAGAGCGCCCCGCTCCGGCGATACCATGGCGCATTTCCAATCGTCGCAGTGCCATATCCAGCTTCGCCATCCCCATACGGTCACCGCCGATGGCGAGAACCTGGGCCGCATGGCCAACGTCTCGGCCATTACCCGGCGCGGCGTACTCCGTGTGATGGGAAGCCGCCTGGTCTCGGGCCGACCACAGCCACCGGAGCCCATCCATTACACACCCAGCGATGCCCCTCCGATGGCACGCCCCGGGCCCGGAGCGCACCCCTTCTGAAAACGCCGGGCTTGCACGGTCAAGAAGGTTCAGGCGTCGGGCAGATGCAGGATGGCACCCCGTAGCCCACGGCGATCCACCCAGAGCTTGCCCAGGGTGATCGGCAGGCGGAAGCGCCGCTTGCCTGCCGCCCCGGGGTTGAACAGCAGGCGAGGCCCTTGCCACTGGTGGCGCGGCTTGTGGGAATGGCCATGCAGCACGACATCGCACTCGGTTTTCTCGTCGAAGTCTGCCAGGTCGTGGACCAGGTGCAGACGCCAGCCATTGACGACCAGATCGAGCCGGATCGGCAGGGAGCTTGCCCACTCGGCGGTATCGATATTGCCACGTACGGCACACAGCGGCGCCAGCTCCTCGAGGCGCTCGAGGATGGCCTCATCCTGCGCCTTGGCTCCCACGTCACCCAGGTGCAGGATCAGTCCGCAGCCCCCGAGCAGCTCCACGGCCTCCTCGCTCAGCAGCCCGTGGGTATCGGAGATCACTCCGATGGGAGCATTGATATCGAATCGTCTCGAGTGCATGGCGCGACTTTTCCGGAAACGTCGTTCCACGCTAACGTATCGTCCCTGCCTCTTCACTAGCTACCCCTGACGCACGAAAAAAAGGGCACCGCCTGGCGATGCCCTGTCTGCTTGTCCACCATTCGCTTGGGGTCGTCTTCCTGGGCGGAATGATTGGCTCTCAGTGGTAGTGCTTGCTGCAGTTGGCAATCTCGCGGGCCATCTGATCGTCTTCGCAGCGGTCAGCGATATCACCGAGGGTCACTATGCCAACCAGACTCTTGTCGTTCTGGTTGTTGAGTACCACCAGGCGCTGCACGTGCTGCTCCTGCATGTTGCGCAGCACTTCGTTCACGTCCTGATCTTCAAAGGCGTAGAGCACCTGACTGGAAGCTATCGAACTCGCCTTGTCATCCGGGCTCTTGCCTTCGGCCAGGGCGCGAACCGTGAGATCTCGGTCGGTCACGGTGCCCACGATTCGGTCGCCTTCGACAAGCGGCTCAAAGCCGGAATTGTCCTTGCGCATTCGCTCGGCGACCTGGCGAATGCTGGCATCGGCTGGGCAATAGTCGGGCCGCTTGGTCATCACTTCACGTACTTGCATGGTCCACTCCTATCTTGACGTGACGTGCGGAAAAGCCGCACAGCCTCCTGCCAAGTGATGTGTTGCACCCGTCAAAATAGTTGGCCACTCGGGGTCCATCAAAACGAACCATGTCTTGGTTTATTGCCGTCGGTTAGCAGGCGGTAATGGGAGTTTGACGGTAGTGGCGCGGCTGCTAGCTTGACAAGCGAAGCCCGTCAGGATCACAACCGAGGGATACAAAATGAGAATAATACCAACTCGCCAGCGTCTCCTGCTGGCAGCCCTGCCGGCGACATTGCTGCTCACTGCGCCAAGCCATGCACAAAGCCAACAGGAAGAGGGAGAGCTGCCTCGCCTGGATAGCACCGAGTGTCCAACCGAGGCACTGCGCGAACTGGACGCCAGCTGTTACAGCTTCCACGCCCCCGAGAACTGGAACGCCCCGGGCGACAATCGTGTCACGCTTCCGGTGGCAGTCATCGAGCCAGAGCCGGGCGGCGAGCAAGCGACAAATACCGAAGCCCCGCCGGTGTTCTTCTTCCCCGGCGGGCCGGGCTTTTCCTCGCTGGACAATCGCGAATATCTTGAGCAGCTGCTCAAGGACGTCGGCGAGCGCACCCTGGTGACGATGGATCACCGCGGCTTCCCACATGCGGACCCGGCTCTAGAGTGCCCCGATTACGCCGCAGTTTCTCCCTATCACAACATTCTCCATACACCGGCGATTACCGCTTCGCTGGATCCGATGCACCGCCTCGAGTTGATCACCTCTGAAGTAGAGGCCTGCTATCGCAAGCTCAGCGAAGCAGGCATCGACGTCGCCCAATACAACGCCCATGCAGTGTCACGCGACGTGGACGAAATACGCCAGCTGCTCGGCTACGAGCAGATCGATGCCTTCGGCTCCTCCACCGGCAGCGGTACGGTCGCCTCCTTCATTCAGTACCACCCTGAAAGCATTCGCGCCGCCATCTTCGGCTGGCCCTGGTTCAATCATCTGCGCAACCGCCCGCCGGTAGACGAGCTCTACACCGCCAAGCAGGCCTTCACTGACACCCTGGCGCTGTGCGCGGCAGAGGACGAGGCCTGCCGAGAGATGCTGCCCAACTGGATGCAGGCTTTCGACCGGGCCCGGCGCACACTGGACGGCCGCCCCTTCGTGGCACATGTGACGCATGCAGAACAGGACGACCAGGCGCTCTACTTCGACGGCGCCGCCCTCATCGATACTCTCTACCTGACGCTGGCCTCAGACTATGCCGAGCTCCCCAGCCTGGTAGCTGACATCGAAGCAGGGGATTATTCGCGACTTGCAGAATTTTTCCGCATCGAGGACTACGACCCCGAGCCAGAGGCTCCCGCTTATGCACTGGGCTATTTCCTGGCGCACGTATGCAGCGACATGGGCAGCAACCGACCCAGCCAGGATGACTCCATCGCTGCCGTGCAACGCGAGCCTGCCGTGCTCGGCTTCGAACCTCCCTGGCTATGCGCCTGGTGGGGCAAAGATGGCGACGTGCCGGCCGAACATAACGACCCGCCGGTCGGCGAGACGCCGGCTCTGGCGATCCACGGCCAGATGGACCCCTGTTGCGGTCCACGCTGGAGCCAGCACCTTCAACGCACCCTACCCAACCTGCAGTACGTGGAGATGCAGGCATTGGGGCACAATCCGGTCAACGAGTGCCGCTCGACCATGATTCAGGCGTTCCTCGATGATCCGCATAGCCCGGTGGATGCCAGCTGCCACGATGAGGTGGAGCGCGATCCCTGGGTGGTCGAGCCTCCGGCCACGGCAGCAGAGAACCGTCCATGAGCCACGCGCAGACGCGCTCGAGGTGGATACTGCTGCGCGGCCTGGTACGCGAGGCCCGCCACTGGGAAGGGTTTCCCGCCCGGCTGGCCGAGGCTCTCGGTGAGCCGGCCCGAGCGCTGGATCTGCCGGGAAATGGGGAGCTGTGGCGTGAGGCCAGCCCGGTGAGTATCGACGCCATGGTCGAATCGCTACGCGAGCAGCTGCAGGCGCAGGAGAGTCCGGGCCCATACCGGGTACTGGCCATCTCACTGGGCGGCATGGTGGCGCTGCGCTGGGCCCAGCGCTACCCCGCGGAAGTGGAGTGTCTGGTGATGATCAACTCGAGCCTGCGCGGCATCGCTCCCTTCTACCGGCGCCTGCGCCCGCGCCAATACCCGCGCCTGCTGATGGGGCTGCTGCCACTCGGCCACGAGCAGCGCGAGCGGCTGATCCTGCGCATGACCACACGACAGCGTGATGACCTCTCCGCCCTGGCACGGCGTCACGCCGAGTGGCAGCAACAGGCCCCCGTCGGCCGCGCCAATCTGGTTCGCCAGCTGCTGGCTGCCGCTCGTGGTTATCCCCCTCCCGAACGCCCGCCGGCCTGCCCGACGCTGCTGCTGACGTCCAAGGCGGATCAAATGGTGTCGTGGCACTGCTCACGGCGCCTGGCGAAGCGCTACGGCTGGCCTCTCAAGTGTCACCCCAACGCCGGTCACGACCTGCCGCTGGATGATCCCGAATGGGTGGTGGCGGCGATCCAAACGTGGCTCACCGAGTCAGGCCTGACGCGGTGCACGTAGCAGCCAGGCGGAAAGCGCCACCAATGGCAGGCCGATCAGCGCCCCAGGGAAGGCTCCCAGCGCCAGGCTGACAGCGATGCCGAGGAATAACGCCAAGCCACCGACGATTATCCTGCCAGTCTGCATTGCGGCTGGCACATCCTGCTTGCGGTAGCGCTCGATCAGCAGCGCAGCGAGCATGACCGGTACCACCATCAGGGCACACAGAGCGAGCCACTCCAGGCGCCCGATCCAGAACCCCGGCTCGCCCGGCATGCCGGCATCGATAGGCCAGTCCAGGCGCTGGCCCAGCCAGGCCGCCGGCAGCTCGGCCAGCTTGTGCCAGAGATAGAGCTGCAGCCCGAACGCACCGATCATCGCCATCCAGCGCCCCAGCCGCTGGCGCTGGAGAAAGCGCCGCACCGGTGTCTCGAACAGCACCACCAGCCCCACCTGAAACCACATGACGCCAAGCAGCGCCAGGGTCGGCGGCAGCAGGTTGGTTTCGCCACCCGCATTGCCATTGACCATCGAGGGCGGATAGCCAAGGGCGACGGCGGCCATCAGCCAGGCCAACCCCAGCAGCAGCAGCGCAGCGCCGACGCGCCGACCGCTGAAGCGATTGTTCCACCAGGCGATACCGAGCTGCTGAGGCAGCAACCAGAAGAACAGCGTATTCACCCAGGCGAAATAGTCATGCTCCGAAGTCACCAGCTGACCCAGCATGAGCCAGTCGTCGAAGGCGGTGGGGCGTGAGCGCAGCAGGTCCACCACGGCAATGGCGATGATCAGCACCGCCGCCGGCCACAGGCCGAAACGACGGTCTGCCCAGACCGAAATCGGCAGCATCAGCTGGACAGCCAGCAGGATCAGCAGAAACCACAGGTGAACGGTCAGCGAATGATTGAGCGGCCCCAGAACGCCATCGCGGGTGATGAAGGATGCGATGGCCACGAGTACGCTCAGCACGGCCAGGTAGGTCACGGTGGGACGGGCCAGCCCCAAGGCGCGATCCGCCCACCAACGGGCATGGGACTCGCCTGAGCGATAGCGCTGCCACACGCCTTCCGAACTGACGGCGGCCGAGACGAAGATGAATAGCGGCACGACCTGGACGATCCAGGTAAAGAAGCCGGCAGGCTCCCAGGCATCGAGTATGTGCCCGGTATCCACCAGCACGCCCTGCTCGAAACGTGGCAGCGTCGCCACCCAATGCCCCAGCACCACGATGAGCAGCGCGATGGCCCGTAACGCATCGGGATAGGGGTCGCGTGCGTGGCTCATGATCCCTCCTTCCCTGAACGGATGGCAAACGCCCGCTTTTCTGCCAAAAGCCTAGATGACATTGGCGCAACGAGCCAAGCTGACCGACTCGCATTCGATGAGGAGGAAAATCATTGCTACGTTGGGGATGCATGGTATCGGCATAGGATCGGCTCGCAATGCAAGGACCTCGAACTCGTCGCCTGCCGCTCTGTAACGCCGTGAGCAGACTGACGCTGCTGACGGTCATGGGCGGCCTGCTGGGTAGCCTGCCAGCTGTGGCGCTGGCTCAATCCGGACAGGTGGCTCTTCCCCGCTTTCCCTCCGTCAGCCCGGATGGATCGGAGCTCATCTTCAGCTGGCGTGGCGATCTTTGGCGCGCTTCGACCGAAGGCGGCGAAGCGATACGTCTGACTCGACACGACCTTGACGATCTGCACTCCAGTTGGAGCGACGATGGCGAGCGGATCGTATTCGCCTCGATGCGCGACGGCTATCTCAATCTGTGGCGCATGGGCCGGGACGGCAGCGAACTCACCCAGCTCACCCACGGCGACCAACACCTGCGCCAGCCTTCGTTTGGTCGCGACGAGGAGGGCGAGCCGGTGATCACCTTCTCGGGCATGCTCGAAGCCGACGTCTATCGCGACCAGCGCCCATACCGGCTATCGCCTGAAGGGGGGGAGTACACGCGCCTGCATGACGCCTTCGGCTCCGAGCCGCAGCTCTCCCCGGACGGTCGTTTCGTCGCTTTCACCCGCGGCGGTGCCTATCACGACTGGAACCGGCGCCACTACCGGGGACCGGACGCCATGGACGTCTGGCTGCACGAGCTGGGCACCGACGAGTTCGAGCCGTTGACAGAGCGCGACGGGGACGATGGCATGGCCCGCTGGGTCGACGAGGATACCTTGCTGTTCATGTCGGACCGTGAAGATCAGACGGTCAACCTCTATCGCATGGAACTCGATGCCGAGCGCAGCATCGAGCGGCTCACCCACTTCGACGAGCGCGACCTGCAGCATTACGACGTTTCCCAGGATGGCAGCACCGCCGTGCTGCAGGTCTGGGACACCCTGCTGACCCTCGACCTGGAGCAGCCGGACGCCGAGCCGCAGCCGATCACCCTGCGCGCCCCCGAAGATGGGCGTGACAACTACACCCTGCGTCGCATCAACCGCGATGTCAGCGAGGCGGCGTTGAGTCCCGATGGCCAGACCATGGCCTACATCGCCTATGGCCGTGTGTACGTTCGCCATGTGGACGAACAGAGTCCCACGCTGCTGGTCACACCCAATAGCCATGCTCGCCATCATGATCTGGCCTGGTCACCCGACGGGCTGCGGCTCTATTTCGTCAACGACGAGGACGGTAGTGAATCGATCTACCAGGCCCAGGTAACCCTGACCCGTGACGAGGTGCGGCAAAACCATGAACAACAGCGTCAGGCGGAGCACCAATGGGATGGGGATCCCAACGTCGACCTCGCTTCGGCAGGCGAGGAGCTGGATGCCGAGTTGCCGGAGACCTTGGAGACCGACGACGACAACGACTACGACCCTGAGCTCGAGTCCCGTGGCGATGAGCCGGAAGACCCCTTTGCCCCCCAGGATCCCGGCTTCATCCTCGATCCGGTGCTGATCCCTGAACCGGGAGCCCCCACCGACGTGCCACCGCCTCCCCAGGAGCCACAGGTAGAAGTGGAAAGCATTCCCGAGGAGGAACTGGAGGAGGAGTTACCCGAGGATATTCCTGAGGACCGCGACCCGACTCGCTGGCATGACGCCATCCAGTTCGAAGTCAGCCCCGTGATCGACGCCGAAAGCAACGACCGCGACGTCTCGCCCTCCCCCGACGGCCGCTCCCTGGCCTTCCGGCGTGGACGCGGCGATCTCGTGGTACATGATCTGGAAAGCGGTGAAGAGCGCACCCTGGTGGAAGGCTGGGACAGCTTCATGCATTGGCGTTGGTCCCCGGACAGCCGCTACATCGCTTACTCTCAAAACGACCTCGACTTCAGCGCCAACGTCTTCGTGGTGCCCGTGGACGGCTCGGAAGAGCCGGCCAACATCACTCGTCACCCCCGTAACGATCTCAACCCGCGCTGGTCCGAGGATGGCCGCAAGCTGACCTTCATCTCCAACCGCTCCGGTGAGAACTATGATCTTTACCGGGTCTACCTGGATGCCGAGCTCGAGGTCTATACCCCGCGTGAACTCACCACCTACTACCGCAACGCACGTGAGGAGGCCCAGAACCGCTCCCCCCTTCCGGTGACGGAGAGCGAAGGGGAAGAAGATTCTGCGCCGCAGGACGTGGCAGAACTCGAGCTGGAGAACGCCTGGCGGCGCATCGAGCGGGTCACGGCGTCACCGGCCCACCAAACCGCCAACGAGATGTCTCCGGGTGGTGACCGCTATGTGTTCAATGCCGGCAGCGATGGGCTGGTCGCGATGAACTGGGACGGCAGCCAGCGCACCCGCATCGGCCCTCGCGCCGACGTTCAGCACCTCAATATCACCGGCGAACAGGTGGTCTACATCGCCAACGGCCGGGTTGGCGTGGCCAACCTCTCCGGCAGCGGCTCTCCCCGCTATCTCGATATCTCCGACCGGCTGCGTATCGACCTGCGCGAACAGGCGCTGCAGAAGTTCCACGAGGCGGCCAGGGTCATTGGCGAGAACTTCTATCGCACAGACCTGAAGGGCCTCGACTGGTCCAGCGTGGTCGACGACTATGCCACACTGATCCATGGCGCCCGCACCCCAAGCGAGTTCAGTGATATCGCCAACCGGCTGATGGGCGAGCTGGCCGCTTCGCACATGGGGGTGTCCAATCCGGGGCCGGTTTCGGCGCTACGCGAGCCCTCCGGGCGACTGGCCATCGAACATGAGAAAATCGTCTCGCAGCACGACGGTCGCATCGGCTTTCGCGTAACGAACGTGATACCGGGGGGGCCCGCCAGCCGCGGGCCCATGCCCCTGGCTCCAGGAGACATCATTACCGAAATCGGGCTGCAATCCTTCGAGCAGAACGAAACCCTGCTGCAGCGTTTGCGCGGACAGGTGGACGAGGAGGTCATCGTCACCTTCGACCGCCCCGGTGAAGACGGCTACACCGAGTACCGCACCATGCTGCATACGGTGAGCCTGACGGAACTGGCCCGGCTCAAGTATGACGCTTTCCGTGAAGAGAGCCGCAGGCAAGTCGAGGAGCTCTCCGATGGTCGGCTCGGCTACCTGCATATTCAGGCCATGAATCAGACCTCGCTGGAAGGGTTCCAGGGCGACCTGTACGCGGCTGCAGCAGACAAGGATGGCCTGATCATCGACGTGCGCAACAACGGCGGCGGTCATACCACGGATCGCATCCTGACCTCGATCATGGCCGGCGAGCACGCCTACACCGTCCCGGCGGGAGCCGACCTCGATGATACCGGGCACTATCCCCAGGACCGCCTGGATGCACCACGCTACACGCTGCCCATCAACATGCTGGCAAACGAGAAGAGTTATTCCAACGCCGAGATCCTGGCCCACGCCTTCACGACGCTCGGACGCGGCACGCTGGTCGGTCAGCAGACCTATGGCGGCGTGATCTCGACCAACAGCCACACCCTGATCGATGGCGCCACGGTACGACGCCCCTTCCGTGGCTGGTATCTCCCGGACGGCACCGACATGGAGCACAACGGCGCCATGCCGCAGCTGCTCGTGGAGCAGACGCCCCAGGACGAGGTGGCAGGCCGAGACCGCCAGCTCGAGGCTGCGGTGGCAGACATGCTCGAGCGGATCGACGGGGAGGAGTGAGCCCTCCCCGCGCCCAGGGGCATAGTCTCAGTCGTCCAGGGTGCCGAAGTGGTAGTCTCGCTCGACCCTGGCAATGCGGACCTTGTAGGCCGCATACCAGTCGCTGCGGCCAAGCCGCTGCGCTTCGCGATGCTCGACCTGCTGCTTCCACTGCTTGATGGCCTCGAGACTTTCCCAGTAGGAAACCGTCACGCCCAGCTCCTCTCGCACCGACTCCAGCCCGAGAAATCCCGGCTGCTGTGCGGCAAGCTCGGCCATGTATTCGGCCATCACCCCGTATCCCTTCTCTTCGGCAGTCCGCAGCGAAGTGAAGATGACGGCGTAATAGGGCGGCTCCGGTGTTTTCGCAATGCGGGTCATAAGGCCTCTCAGCGGTACAACGGTGTCAGGGAGCGATCACGTGAACCCAGGGGCACCTGCCATGGTCGGAAGCTGTTTCCCCAGGCGCCATTCTCGGAGAGTATAAGCGCGCGAGCGCACCGCTCGCCCTCCTTCATTTACAGCGGGAGATTGTCTGCCGATGCTGGCATCCGATCAGGGAAGTCGGGTCACGCGGACCTACTTCGCCACCTTCATTGCCATCGGCATGTGTACTGGCCTGCTGGGACCGGCTCTGCCGCATCTGGCCGACATGACCGGATCGAGCATGGGGCAGATCGCCATCCTGTTCACCGCCCGTGCCCTGGGAACGATGCTGGGATCGGTGCTCTCGGGCGTGCTGATCGACCGTTACGATGGCCACCGAGTGCTGCTAGCAATGCACTTGCTGCTGGCTGGCGGGCTCGCCATCGTCCCGTTCAGCCAAGCTCTGATGCTGCTGACGGCAGTGGTGTTCCTGCTCGGCGTCGCCGAGGTGTCGATCAATGCCGGTGGCAATACGTTGCTGTTGTGGACCCATGGTACGGCATCGCCCCCCTGGGTCAGTGCGCTGCACTTCTGCTTCGGACTCGGCAACATGCTGATCCCGCTGGTGCTGATCGTGGTGCTCAACCTGCAGCTCTCGTTTGCCTGGGCATTCTGGATCGTTGCGCTGTACACGTCGCTGCTCCTGGTGCCGCTGCTGCGCCACGAAAGCCCCCGCCCCCCTGGCGAGGCCAACCCCGACCGGCCCGCCCCACCCGCTCAGGACACGGGGAGGCTGGTCCTGTTCCTGAGCCTGTTCGCGCTCTATGTGGGGATGGAGATTACCTTTGCCGGATGGATCACCGCCTATGGCATTCTCAATGGTCTGGCCGCGGCGGATGCCGCGCTGATGGTCACATTCTTCTGGCTGACACTGTCGGCCGGCCGGCTGCTTGCCATACCGCTGATCCGCCTGCTGTCGCCGTGGAAGGTGTTGAGTGGATGCCTCGCACTGGGAATGTTCAGCGCACTGGCACTGCACTTTCAGTGGCTACCGCTGCCGCCGGTGGCGCTGCTCTTCGGGCTGGCGGCGTCAGCCATCTTTCCTGTCCTGTTCGGGCTGAGCAATCAGCTGATGACGATGAACGGGCGCACCACTGGCTGGATCTTCCTGGCGAGCGGAACCGGCGGCATGATCGTGCCATCGCTGACCGGCCCGCTGCTCGAGCGAGCCGGCACCGGCGCCTTTCCCCTGCTGCTGGCGACCCTGGTCGCCCTGCTCGGCCTGGGGCTCATGCTTCTGCGCACCAGGGTGAAGACGACAAGCCACTGAGGCGCGCTTCAATGGCGTTTGACCCGCCAGATGCGCCAAGCCAGCAAGCCGATGATCAGCCCGCCCAGCGGCGCGAGTACGACCGCCGCGAGGTGCGGCTGAACGTCGACACCGAGTGCCCCGAGACTCTCGAGGCCGAGCTTGAACAGACTGAAGATGTAATAGCTGATGACGATGATCGAGAGCCCTTCCACCGCCTTCTGGATCTTGAGCTGGATACTGGCCCGCTCGTTCAGGCTATGGAGGATGCTGGAGTTCTGCTCCTCGATCTCGACCTGGGCACGCGTACGCAGCAGGTCGTTCAAGCGAGCGGCACCCTCGGCCAGACGCTGCTGACGCTGGTGGATGGCCGCACAGTAATGCACCGTCGGACGAAACCGTCGCAGGATGAAGGTGCCGAGGCGCGGGCAGTCACCGACTCTCGTCTCCCGCAGCTCTTCAATGCGGGTGAAGACGATGCGCGCTTAGGCGTCGGTGGCGCTGAAACGCTGGCGTGAGCGGCTTCCGCTGCGCTCCAGTCGGGCCGAGAGCCGTGACAGCGCCGTCAACAGCGGGCGCGGGTTGGCATCCTCCTGCTCGGCGTTGCGGTCGGAGAGTTCACCCAGCTCCACTTCGTAAGCCTGCAGCTCCAGCGCCAGCTCCTTGGCCAGGGGCAGCGAGAGCGACGCCATCATGCGATAGGTCTCGATTTCCAGCAGGCGGCGCACCATGCGCCCGAGACGAAAGGCATTGAGGCCGCCGTTGAGCAGCAAGAGACGATTGACCCCGTCGTCAGCGAGACGAAAATCGCTCCAGACCGTGGCATCGCCGCCCCCTACCTGCGAACCGGCCGGGTCGGTGAAGGCGTAGGCCTCGGCGCTGCCACGCCAGGTATCTCGACCTTCCGCCAAGACCAGCGTGGCATTGACCAAGGTCGGGCTGTACGCATCGACGACCTGCGCCAGCCAGGCCGGCGGGGCCGGCCAGGCGTCGCCCGCCGGCATCTTCGGTACCATCAGGGTCAGGGTGGAGAACTCGGTGTGCCGTTCCCACTTGAGGACCGTGCCTTCGAAGGTGACGATCTGCTGAACTCGCTCGGTATCGAAGGCCAGCCCTGTGGTCTCGCTCAGGCATGCCAGCAAGCCGGCATGCTCCTCGGCGTCAGCGAGGAACGCGTAATGATGGACATGGGCCGGCTCCGAGAAGTAGATCGATGGGCGCGCATGAAGCTCGTTATGCAGGTGTTCGCGTTGTGGGTGCATGTTCTTGTAGCGCCGGAAAGGGGTCGACCCATGAGACTACGGTCTACCGCACCCACAGCCAACCCCACTTCCGAACACCACGGCTCATCACTCCGTCGCACCGCTGGGCGACAAGGCCGGCTGGACCTGGGTTGCCTCCCGGGCCATGCCCTCGGCCAGGGTTTCGAGCGGTACGGGGCCTTGCAGGAAACGCCCTACCCAGGCCAGTGCGTTGGGCAGGCTGGCACGCCAGACGCGCCAGGTATGCCCGCCGCTGAGCACCTCCATGGTCAGCAAATCTGGCTGATGCGGTGCCAGAGCCTGACTCACGAGCCGGGCGTAGTGCTCGGCATTGAAGACATCGCGATTGCCGGCACTGAGGTAGAGCGGCACGACCTCCTCCCGCTCCAGGTACCCGTCCAGGTAGGCGGTATAGTTGCTTTGCTGCCACAACGCCTCGTCAAAGCCTCCCGACGCGTCGAGGAAAGCGGGGTGCCGCCGCGCAGAGGAGTTTTTTGGCGGAAGTGGATGGTAGCTAGCCGGGCTCAAGGCAGCGGCGGCCGCAAACAGCTCCGGGCGCTCGAGCACGAAGTTCAAGGCACCGTAGCCGCCCGCGGAGAGACCGGCAACGGCGCGCCACTCGCGCTGGGAAACGACCTGCCAGGTCTGCTCGATGTAGGGCATGAGCTCGTTGAAGAACGCCGTTCGTGCCGCCTCGTTGTGACCGTCGATCCACCAGCTTTCGCTGCCCGGCATGACGATCACGGTAGGCGGCAATGTCCCTTCGCGTATCAGCCGGTCGGCGGTGCGCTTGAGACTGCCGCTCTCGACCCAGTCGCGCTCGCTGCCGAACGAGCCGTGCAGCAGATAGAGCACGGGATAGGCCTGGTTCGACTCGCGGTAGCCTTCGGGCAGGTAGAGCGTGTAGGCATAGTCGCGGTCGAGGATCTCCGAGGCGAAGCGATGATGTGTGACCTCACCGGCCTGGGCCGGAGAGGACAGCCACAGCGTCGCGAACCATAGTGAGGCGATGGTGCGTCCGAGATGCATAGCACTTGGCTCCCTGTGCCGAATCCAGATATATAGCCTGGTAACGGAATTTTTCCGCCACGTTCTGGTCCGACCCTGCAGAGTCACCGGTTGTTCCAGGCATCAGGGAAGGCAGGGCGTACATGAAACGGATCGAGGAGGTCTATTGGCTGCGTTTCTACGGCTGTCTGGCCGTATTCGCCTTTCACTTCCTCGACCGCCTGAATCTGCACGTCGATAACGTCTACGTCGACCTGGCACGGATCCCCACCGTGCTCGGCACGCCCATCTTCATCTTCATCTCGATCTTTCTGTTTTCCATGCGCTACGGCAACCAGCCGCCGCCGGGATTTCTGCTCAAGCGCCTGCAATACGTCATGGTGCCCTATTTCGTCTACGGCTTGATCTACTCGGTCTCCCAGTACCTCAGCCTGCGCCGCGAGGGGGCATCGGTCGGACTGGTAGAGCAACTGGTCGAGTACCTGTTCTACGCCGGCTGGCACGGCTATTTCCTCATCATTGCCATGCAGTTCTATGCCTTCTATTGGCTCTATGCTCGCTTCGGCCTGGACCGCCGGCTTCCGCCTGGCCCCTGGCTGGTAGCGGGCAGCCTGATCGGCATCGCCTACTGGGGGCTCACACGCCTCTACGGCATCAAGCCACCGGGGTACCTGCTGTGGATCGCTCCACTGGGCTGGGTCTACCTGTTCTTCCTGGCCATGCTGGTCGTCCGCCACTACCCTCGCCTCGTTCCCGGCCGACTCGGGGAGCTGCCCTGGCTGAGATGGCTATCGCATCCGGCGCTACTGGCCGGCTACGTGGCCCTGGTCGCCCTCCTCACCTGGCAAGGCTGGCTGGAGTTCTCCTCCAAGGAGACCTGGGTCATCCCACTGTTCATCCTGTTCACGCTACTGGTTGTCACCCGGCTGAGGAACGTGCATGCGCCGCCGCTGGTGAAAACCGTCAATCGCTATTCGTTCGGGATATACCTCGCTCACCCGATGTTCTTCGCCATCGTCGACTTCATGCATGAGTTCATTCCGTTCTCGCTGCTTGTCTACTCGGTGATGCTGATCGTGGTGGGCATGGCAGGCTCGATAGCATTCAGCCGTCTTGCCAACCAACTTCCGGGAGGCGGTATGCTGTTCGGCAAGACACTGCATGTACCGGAAGAACGGCAGACACCACAGGTCCAATTGCGCTAGCCTAGCCCTGTACGGCGACGGCCGGCCCCGTTGCCCCACCCATTCATGACGATTCGGGGGATTAGGCATGAGTGAGCATATTTCGCTCGTGATCGTACCGGTTGATGGCTCGCCCACGGCGCATGCCGCCACACGCCATGCGGCATTGCTCTCGCACTTGCTGCAGGCTTCCCTGCAGTTGGTTCACGTCATGCCGCTGAATCCGGCCGAATTCAGCGATGTGCCTGCCAACCGGGAAGCGGAAGCGGATCGGGACCGCGCCCAGCGGCTCACAGTGGCAAGAGACGCCATCGCCAGTGCCAGGCAGGAAATCCCCTCCAGCCTTGACCTTTCGATCGACGAAGTGATTCTGGAAGAGGAAGGTTTCGTGCGCCACCCGGCGCGGATTCTGGTGGATCACGCCAGCAAGCAGAAGCACTGCCTGCTGGTGGTCGGCGCTCGACACCTGAGCGACCTGGACAAGTTCCTGGAAGGCAGCGTCAGCAACGAGGTAGTCCACAAGGCCGGCTGCCCGGTGACTGTCGTGCATCCCGAGGCTGCCGAAAACGGTACGCGCATCGGTCGAGTGCTGCTGCCGGTCGATGGCTCGAAGCACAGCGACCGTGCCGCCAAGCTGGCCGGGGAGCTGGCCCGCCGCGCCGAGGCGTCTGTGGACATGCTGTTCTGCCGCCCTGCGGGCGCACCTCAGCCAGAGGCGGGGAGCCAGGAAGAGTCCGTGCTGGTTTTCGAGCAGGCAAGCCGGCATTTGGGAGAGGTGCCCAGGGGTATCGAGCCTCACATACTGGAGGGGGACCGCTACGCCGAAGCCATTACCGACTTTGCCCACAGCCTGGACGACAGTCCGATCATCGTCATGGGGCGCAGGGGGCTGGGAGCCTGGCGTGAGAAGCTGGTGGGCAGCGTCAGCCATCGTGTGATCGATCTGGCCCATTGCCCGGTCACCGTGACGGTGTGATCGGCACTACCGGGCAGCGCCGGCTCATTCCCCTCTCTCGTAGGCCGACTTGAGGCGGTAGAACTCGGCGACGATATCGTCCATGGCCTTGGCGTCATATTCGCTGAGGCCGCTGACGACAAGCTTCTTCGACCCATTGCCCACGGCCTCGCCGCGGTCGGTAATGCGGAACTCGAGCCTGACGTCGCCACGTTTGCCTGTCACGTCCAGGCTTGAATCGACGAGCTCCAGGGTCGGGTCGGTAAGGTCGGTGCGTTCGAGCGAGAAGCCCATGCTGTCGTAGATGACCAGCGGTCGCTTGGGGTTGAACATCACCCCCTGCTCTTCGAGTAACGGTTTGAGGACATGCGGAAAGTTCTTGCCGGAGAAGGCCACATAGCAGCGCGTAAAGGCTTCAATGACCTCGGCATCAAGGCTCGTCTCGCCCGCCCGATTCACTTCCAGATACTGCTTGCCCTCATCGTCACTCACCTTCAGCTGCCCTGCTGCACTCTCCTCGAGGCTCAGCAGGGTTCCATCACCCACCATGCTGCGAAAACGAAAGTCCATTTGCTCCGAGAGCCCGAACCGGCTCAGTACCAGGGCAAACAATAGATCCCCTGGAACACAGAAGCGGCGGGCATCGGCGTCGTGTATCGGGTTGAAGTCACCGGCGATGCGCTTGGCGAAGTCGCTTGCCTGCTGCGCCGAAATGCGAACTCGCGAGCCCGCCTGGGTATGATAAGGATCGAGAAACATGAGAGCTCTGGCCTGTCCTTGGTTGGGATACCTCAAAAAGCGATGATGCCATATTTTTCCCCTGGCGAGGTCATTTCAGGTCACACTCGGTTACGTGTCAACCGCCCCCCTGCACACGCGTGACGCTGCCAAGCGGCCTGTCCATGCTGCCCCGTCCCTGTAGGCTGCGCTGACGCATAAGCCGTTGAAACTATGTTACTGTTGCAGGCATCAGGCTTTGGCATCATGGCTGCGAGCTATGGTGACTTCTGGTGTATGGGAGGAGGTAGAAAGGGTGGCGTATCCTGTTGATTGATCACGACCAAGATCT
>NZ_JACEFT010000021.1 GCF_013697085.1 Billgrantia kenyensis | reverse complement strand
TGAGGTGGCGATAGCAATGAGGCATGGCAACACGATACCTGATGGGTCAGGTGTTGCACTTGGTCATTGAGACCGCCGTTTCTTAATTCCTGTCCTGTAATTTATCTCTTAACTTTATGCTCAGAAGCAAAGAGGGCAGATGATGGCTCAGACACGTGTGACAACTATTCTCACAGTGTATAACGAAGAGGTATTGGTAACGCGTGCCATTAGCTCCATATTCAATCAAACTCTCAGAGACATCGAGTTGCTAATCATCGATGATGGCTCCAATGACAATACGCCTGCCGTGTTGGCGAGCATTAAGGATTCTAGGTTACGGGTGATTCGCGGCCAGCGTATGGGGCGAGCGCAAGCATTGAAGATGGCATGCGAGGAAGCCAGAGGTGAGTATATAGCTAACATCGATGCTGATGATATAGCCTACCCGGAGCGGCTTTCCCGGCAGATGGAATTCCTCGATTCTCACCCTGATCACGCTTGGGTAGGGTGTGGGGAAGAGCGCCGTGACACGCGGCGAAATGAGCATATTGTTAGGGTATATCCGGTCGATGATATGGAAGTTCGTCGTCAGTCGGCTAAATGCATCCCTTACACCCATAGCGGTATAATGTTCCGTCGCGCCCTGATTGAAAATGGTATCAATTATGATCCCAGCCAGCCTTATTTGATTGATTTCGAGTTCTTTCTGCGCGTTGCTCGTCACCACAAGGTGGCCAACCTACCCGACATACTAACCTGTCGTTATGTACGTGACGAAAGCTTTTTCCAAAGTCGTTTCAAGACTTCTCGACAGAACTGGCGACTAATCTGTCTGAATATTCGAGCAATTCACTGGTTCGGATTGCCTCTATATTTTGCTATCTATCCGGTTGCTAGGGTAATTTACCCTTACTTACCAAATGCTGTTAAGCGCGGCGTCCGTTCCCGATTTGGCCTAGAGGAGTCAAGTGGTATATAGTCATGATTATCTATGCTCTTGCAGGATTTTTCCTGGTTTTGGGGGGGGGGGGGATCTATTGGATTCTGCTTAATCCAGTAAGAGGGATTTATCTGGCTTTTTTCTCATCGGGTATTTTGGTTACTATGCCTTTGGGGCCGTTAAGAGAAAAAGTCGGACTGACAGAGCTGGTCATAGCAATAACCTGGGCTGCAATGGTGATAAATAGAAAATGGATATTTGAGCGTAAGTTCGTTGATGGCCGGCAGCGAATCGCACTGCTTGCAGCTTTGGTTTTTTTGTTGATATATGCAATTTCTTGTTTTGTTAACAATGCCAGTTTCTATGGCTTCTTGATTCCCAGTGTCATTGAGACTGCTAATATCGTTTATGTCGTGTTGCTGATGATTACCATGCTGTTTCTGGTTCAAACTCCTGAGCAGTGGAAGGGGTGTTTATTTGGTTGGCTGGCAGGTGCCGCAGTCGTATCTCTGGTGGGGTTCTGGGCAATGACCGGTTCCGCACCTGTCTGGGCTTATGATGAGTTTTCGGGTCGTGTCTCATCGACACTACGATTTGAGAACCAAGTTCCTTCGTACCTTGTGCCCATCATGTTCATTGCCATGGTATGGGGTGCGTTATCCACCACATCAAAGCTTTTAAGATTTATACTTGTTTCTCTGATTGCTGCCATGGCGGTCACCTTAGTGCTGACGGGTAGCCGTACGGCTTTCCTGCTGATTATAATTTCACTTTTTTGTATGGCTTTTATATTTTTAATTAATCTCAAAAACTCCAGCTTGATGACTGGATACCTTGGATTGGTAATAATTACTAGCGTTGTTTCACTATTTCTATATGTTGGTGCTGTGATTGCGGCTTATGATGGCCACTACTCTCTTGGCTCCACCCCATCGTGGCAGCGCCCGGTTGTGGTTTTGATTGAGGGGTCTCATTCTGGGGTTATAGATCAAAGTAGAGGACGTCAAGCTGAATTAGTTATTGCCAATGCAGATGACGCTTTTATACTAGGGCATGGCCCTAAGTTGTCAGGTGTAAAATATCGTATAGATGAAATTCATAATACCTTTGCAGGGGTTTTTTTTGAAGCTGGGGCATTGGGGTTGGTTTCTCTAATAATATTATATATGGCGCTTTTTTCTTGTGCGCTCAGATTTTCAAGAAGTGGAACTATGAATCTTCTTTTTATTGCGGCAGGTGTTGCTTTTATTCTTCTTTGTTTATATGGAATGACTATGTATGGTTTGCGGCAGAGATCGCTATGGCTGATGTGTGGCCTTTTGTTGAGCATTCCAAGTGTCGCCAATCATATCAATCGGAGCGTTCATGCATATCCTGTTCGTTGAGAGCTATCCGCATGTCATGTATGGTCAGCAGCGTACACTGTTATATCTTCTTGAAGTGGCCTGTCAAGAGGGGCACACTGTCCAGGTCTTGAGTACAGAACGCGGTGTTTTTGCAGATCATGTAGAGTCTATGGGACAGTCTGTGATCTGCTGTGGCTATCCTGAACGCCTCTCGCAATATGGGGGCGCTATATATCGGTATGGTTTTCGGGACAAGCTTCTCACTCAATGGCAGGCTTTTTCCTATATCAAAACTCTAAGAGATTTTTTGCTTAACCAGGAAGAACACATCGACATTGTATTCTGCAATGATATGCGCGGGCTATTGACGATGGGTGTTGCTGCGAGGCTTTGTGGGATACCGGCCGTGATATGGGATAAGTTGGATAAACCTCATGGTGTTCTGGATTGGTTTCAATTGCCCATCGCAGACTTAAATATTATTATTTCTGATGCGGTGTTGAAAAAGTACCCTGCTTGGCAAAAAAGGTGGTACAAAAGGAAAATTCATAAGATCCACGATGGGTGCGCAAAGCTCGATGGTAGTGGTGGTGATGTCAGGAAGTATTGGGGAATTGAGCCCTCTGATGTTCTCCTGACCATGGTTGGATCCATCACGCCTCGAAAAGGCCAGGATCGGCTACTGAGGATACTGCCGGAGCTGATTACATCCTGCCCTAATATCAAGGTGCTCCTCGTGGGAGAGGCCGACGATACTGCAACCAAGTATTGTCAAACACTGCCGAATATTGATCACCCTTCGGTGATCCGCACTGGATATATTGACAATATCGCGCCCATCATGAGCTCTATCGACGTGTTGCTTCTCTTGTCCCGCCAGGAAGGGCTTGGGTTGGTCGCCGTCGAGGCGATGTCGGCCGGAAAACCTGTGGTTGGCACGCGGACTGGTGGCATTCCAGAGGTTGTTATCGATGGGGAAACTGGCCTGCTGGTCGAGGGTGGTGACGATGCGGCTTTGCTAGAGGCATTGACCACGTTATGCCATGACCCCCGACTGCGTGAGCGCATGGGGCAGGCGGGTAGGGTACGGGCTGAGACACATTTTGACCGTCACCGGCAGCATCGGCGTGTCGTCGAATTGATGTGCTCTTTGGTGGAGAGCCGGTAATGGACAGCTTCCCATGTCGAATCACCCATCTGCAGTTGTTGCCGATACTCAGCGGTGTACAGCGCGTAACTTTGGACGAGTTGCAGCGCCTGCCAGAGAGCTTCCATCGCTTGCTGATCTGCAAAGGGGAGGGGGATTTGACTGTGGAGGCCCGCACCCATGGTGTGGAAGTTCTGACTGCCCCTGCGTTGGAGCGAGATATACGCCCCTTGGCCGATGGTCGTGCCCTGTGGGAGTTGTGGCGCTTTTTCCATGCTGGCGATATTGATGTCGTGCACACCCACTCTAGCAAAACAGGTGTTCTGGGGCGTCTTGCTGCCCGTCTGGCCGGGGTGCCCTGTATCGTGCATACCGTTCATGGTTTTGCGTTCCCTGCGGCCCGCTCCAGGTTACAGGCTTGCCTCTTTCAGGCCATGGAGTGGCTGGGAGGACGGTGTGCTCATCGGGTGATCTGCCTGCACGAGGAGGACGCTCGTATCTGCATCCAACAGCTCGGCTTGCCTCCCACCAAGGTTCTGGTGCTACCCAATGGGGTCGATTTGGAGAAGTATTGTCCCCCGGGGCCGGAGGAACAGGCAGCGCTGCGCTGTCGCTTGCGTCTTCCCCAAGACCGCACTTTGATCACCATGGTAGGCAGACTCTGGGAGCAGAAGGATCCTGGCTGCTTGATCGACGCCTATTGCGCCCTGTGGGAAGCCGGTGACCCTGGCGCCGATCTGGTGATAGTCGGCGACGGGGAGTTGCAGCCGGCTTTGCAGGTGGGGGTGGAACGAGCAGGGTTGAATGAGCATGTGCACTTTCTTGGATGGCGGTCCGATACGCCGGCGCTGTTACGGGCCAGTGATCTTTTCGTCCTTCCCTCGCGTTGGGAGGGCATGCCCTTGGCGATACTGGAGGCCATGGCTACTGGGCTTGCGGTGGTGGTATCGGATATCCCGGGGAATCGCCATCTCGTAACCTGCGATGAGCTGGGGGCGCGTTTTCCTGCCGGAAACCATCAGGCATTGAGCAAGGTTCTGGCACATCTGCTTGCATGCCCTGAGACTCGCGCCAGGCTAGGGCGGAGTGCGCGACATCATGTCGAAACCCATCATGATATCGCAAGCCGGGTCAGGCGCCTGGAAGCACTCTACCGCGAAGTCTTGCAAGGTCACGCCAAGCGTTGATCAGAGTCGGCATCGTCTCACTTAAGGTTTTCCCCTGATAAGGAGTCGCCAATGCGCATTCTGGTTACAGGTGGTGCGGGTTATATCGGCTCGCATACGGTGTTGGCGTTGCTGGAGTCGGGGCATGAGGTACTGGTGCTGGATAATTTCAGCAATAGTAACCGAGAATCTCTGAAGCGAGTGGAGGAGTTGAGTGGCAAGACGGTAGGGCTGGTCGAGGGTGATACCGCAGACACGGCTTGTCTGGAGCACCTGTTCAGGGAGCAGCCTATCGATTCGGTACTGCACTTTGCAGGGTTCAAGTCGGTTGGCGAGAGCATGGCCGATCCGTTGGCCTACTATATCAATAACCTTGCCGGTACTCTGGCGTTATGTCGTGCGATGAGCCATGCCGGAGTGTATGAGCTGGTTTTTAGCTCATCGGCCACGATCTACGGCGATGGACATCCCATGCCGCTGCAGGAAAGTTATCCTGCGGGCCAGCCTGCTAGTCCTTATGGTCGTTCCAAGTTGATGGTGGAGCATGTGTTACAGGACCTGGCGGCTTCAGATGGTCGTTGGCGCATCGCCTTGCTGCGCTATTTCAATCCCATCGGTGCCCACCCAAGCGGAATGATCGGTGATGATCCGCGTGGCTTGCCCACCAACCTGGTCCCCTTCGTCTCCCAGGTAGCTGTCGGCCGCCGTGATGAGCTGGTGGTTTATGGCAATGACTACCCGACTCACGACGGTACCGGCGTGAGGGACTATCTCCATGTCATGGACTTGGCGGAAGGGCACCTCCGTGCCATGGAAGCACTGAGGACACGACCGGGAGTGAATATCTGGAACCTTGGAACTGGCCAAGGGCACAGTGTGCTGGAAGTAATAGCGGCGTATGAACGCGCCTCGAACCGTCACATCCCTTACCGGGTCGAGTCTCGGCGACCGGGCGATATTGCGGCCTATTGGGCGGATCCGAGCAAAGCGCGAGCAGAGCTTGATTGGCAGGCCAGGCGTGGCCTCGAGGAGATGGTGGCTGACACTTGGCAATGGCAGAAGACTAACCCGCATGGTTATCAAGGGGGCTCCAATCATGAATGAACAAAGCCTGATGGAATGGCCATGAGCGCTATTCTTGGCTGTGTTCACTTCAGTCAGCGGCCTGTGGACCCCCGAGCCTTTCAGCGAGCTTTGTCGCTACTTGCTGACTATGGGCGTGAAGGTGCCTTCGCGCACGTTGACAGTTCCATAGCGCTCGGATTTCAGCGCCTCGATATCTCACCCGAGTCGGTGCACGAGCGATTACCCTTGGTGGAGGAGGGGCTTTGCCTAGTCGCTGATGCCATTCTGGACAATCGCGATGAGCTCTGTGACAGGCTGGCTATCGACCGTTCCCAGCGGGCGGCGGTGCCGGATGGCCGGCTTCTGCTGCTGGCCTACCGCCGCTGGGGGCGTGACTGCGTGGCGGAACTGGTGGGTGACTTTGCTTTTGCGATCTGGGATGCCAAGCGTCATTGCCTGTTCTGTGCCCGGGACCATGTCGGTTCCCGTCCTCTCTATTATTGTGAGGACAAGTGGCGGGTACTGTTTGCCACCGATATGCGAGCGCTGCTGGCGTTCCCTGATATCGAGCCGCACATCGACGAGGATCCTGTGGCGTCTTATCTATTCTGGCCGTTCGACAGCCATGAGGTGGATTTCTTCACGAATATACACCATCTGCCTGCAGGCCACTGGCTCGAGGCAGGCCCCGCTGGAGTTCGCCTCGAGCGCTATTGGCATCCGGAAGCCGTTGAGCCCGTGCGTTATCCACAGCGTGACGACTATGTCGCGAACCTCCGCGAGTTACTCGAGACGGCAGTGAGGGCAAGAGTGCGGACGCATTACCCCATAGGTTCGCACCTCAGCGGGGGGCTCGATTCCAGCGGGGTGACCCTGCTGGCGGCTCAACTGCTTCATGAGCAGGGGCGTCGCTTGGATCAGGTCTATACCTGGTCGCCGCCTATTGGTGAAGCTTACCCCCGTTTAGAAGAGCATCGGGACGAGCGGATACTGATTGATCGTCTTTGTCGCCAGGCCGGGACCGAATGCCACTATGGTACTGCCTCGGCCGAGGATCTGAGGCATTTCCTCAATCGCGACATGGCAGTAGAGGGTACGACGGATCTTTTCGAGGAGTGGCCGGTGATGGCCCACGCGGGAGGACGCGGCACTCGAGTGCTGCTTTCTGGCTGGGGAGGGGACGAGGCGGTGACCTTCAGCCTTCGGGGTTATCCCGCCCATCTTGTCCAGCACGGGCGATGGTTATCGTTACTTTCCCTGGCCCGGCACCGCTCTGGCGGGCTGCGTCACGGTCGTCGGCTGCTACACTTCCTGTGGCAGCAAGGGCTAGTACCGCTGCTGCCTGACGCCCTTTATGCGCGCTTCTCACCCTTTCGATGGCTTGAGGGGGTCGAAGAATACGCCCCAGAGCGTTTCCGACAGCGCTTCAGCGATTTGAAGCGTCGGCGAATGCCTGCCTGGCGCGAGGTCTCCGGGCCCTCGAAGATGCAGGCCCTGCTGCTCACTAATGGTCACCTGAGCGCCCGGATGGCCACTTGGGCACACTGGGCGGCTCCTCATGGCCTGATACATCGCTACCCTTGGATGGACAAGCGATTGCTGCAGTTTGTGTTGGGGTTGCCTCCTGAACTGCTGTGGCAGGATGGGGAGGTCCGCTGGCTGTATCGGCGTGCCCTTGGTGATCTACTCCCTGCCAAGATAGCAAAACAAGATCCGGTCAATGAACGCAAGCGTCAGGCAATCTCTTGGCAAGGGTGGAAAGAGCTGGCCAGGGAGTTGACCGATAATGAAGCCGCCTCGGAAGGCTGTGAATGGATCGATCAGCATGTTTTCCGTGCTTGTCTGGAAAACGTTCCCAAAACTGCCGGCCCGGAGGCCGCGTTGCAGGCGGTGAATCTGATGCGCGCTTTTCGAGTATGGAAGTTGTGGTGTAGCTATGGGCAGAATAATAAGCAGCGTCAAAAGCTTGCGTTTCCGGAGAGCGGCTTGACAGCAGCCAGGGAGTAGCCCAATTTGAAAAGGCAAGGAATGCGATGATGTAGCTGGGTGCACGGTTCACCGTGCAGGGGGCGGAAACGCCGTGAGCTAGTGAATCACAGCGTTGGATGCCGGTTTCGGGTTGCTAGTGCTTTAGAGGGACAACTTATGAAAGATTATGCTAAGCCGGTATCTGACTCACACCTCAAGGTCGCTTGGGTGACACCGGAGCTGGTGCGCATGGAGGTAGACCAAACGTTATCTGGAAATCCCAACGCTCAGGGCGAAACCTTTGCATCTGACACGGGCCAGGATCGTGGGAGAGTGGCGGGAGGCGGCGGTATCTCCTGAAAAGTGGAAAATGCTAACCAGTCAAACCTTGATGCCCTCTCTGCTTGGTGATAGAGAGGGCATTTTCGTGATTTCAAACATCCACTTCACGGTAATAGTAGGCTTGTTGACTGAACAGCTTCCAATACATGCCGCGCTTCTCGATCAATTCTGCATGTGTGCCAGTTTCGCAGATCTCACCCCTGTCGAGCACATAGATATAGTCGGCCATACGTACGGTCGATAGCCTGTGGCTGATGATCAGGGCGGCACGATGCTCGATGCGCTCGCGAAAGTTTTCAAACAGCTCGAACTCGGCGCCGGGATCCAAGGCACTGGTAGGTTCGTCGAGGATAATCACGTCTGAACGGTGCAGAAAGGCGCGTGCCAGGGCAATCTTCTGCCACTGCCCGATGCTCAACTCCTCACCGTCATCGAACATGCGTGTCAACGGGGTATCGTAAGCACGACTCAGGGTATTGATGAAGGGAGCGGCGCCGGCATTTTTCGCTGCCGCTGGGATGCGGTCATTCGTATCGGGGTGGTGGATATCACCGAAGCGGATGTTGTCACGCACGGTGGCGGCGTAGTGAGCGTAGTCCTGAAAGATCACGCTGAACAGTCGGCGATAGGCTTCAACCCCATGGTAACGGATGTCGATACCATCCAGGGTGATGCGGCCCTCGGTGGGTTCGTAGAGCCGGCATAGCAGCTTGATCAGCGAGGTCTTGCCGGAGCCATTGGCGCCTACCAGAGCCACCACCTGGCCGGGGCGAATGGAGAGGTCGATGTCTTTGAGAACCGCGTTTTTGGTGCCTGGATAGCGAAAGGTGACTCCTTCGAAGCGGATCCCCTCACGCATTGGATCGGGAATCGGAATTGGAGCCTCCGGTTCGGTGATCTCAGGGCGAATGTCCAGGAAGGCCAACAGCCAGCCCGTGTACAGATGATCCTCATAGAGTCGGCCCAGTAGTTGGATCGTTTCCTGTCCCAGGGACTGGGCGCGCTGGAAGATCAGCAGGATCAGTACCAGATCACCGACGCTGTTGCGTCCGGTGGTAGTGTGCCACGCCAACACTCCTAAAGCGGCGAAGAAGGCCAGCGTGGCCAGGCTGCCTACCAGGAGCTCCAGCCGTGTGCGGCGCCGTGTGATGGCAAGCCGTTCACCACGGACCTTTCGGCGCAGTTCGGCATACTGTTGTCTCAGATGTTCTCCCAATTGGTTGAGGCGCAACTCCTTGGCATGCAGGTTCGAGGTGATCAACCAGTCCAGGTAGCTGGCTCGGCGCTCCATCTGGGTGCGACGATGCTGCCATTCGTGTAGATGCCGAGTGAAGACGAGCCGTACCATTACCCCTGGGATGATGGCCAGCAGCAGTACCGGAAGTAGGCGCCAATCGATCGTGGCGATCAGTACGGTCACGGCGGCCAGCATCAGGGTGTTCTTGGTCAGCATCAGCAAGTTGCTGACGACCTGAACCGGGCGTTGGCTGCCCGACTCACGGGCGCGCTGCAGGGTGTCGAAGTAGCGTGGACTCTCGTAGAAGGCGAGATCGGCGGCGATCGCCCGGGCATGGATCTGTCCGTCGATATAGTCCGCGACTAGAAGTCCCTGGGCCTCTCGGGCCAGTGCGGCCATGGCCCGAGTTGCCAGGTAGGCCAAGGAGGCGATGGCGGTAGCGGCCACGTAGCCGAGCACCGGCGTGAGGTTGTCGGGGGCCTCGGTGCCAAGCTGTTGGGTGATCACATCCACCAATTGCTTGAGCAGATACAGCACGGAGAGGGCAAAGAGTACCTCGAGCAGCATCAGCAGACTGCCAAGCAACGTCCATTTTCGGCTACTGTGCCACAGCAGGGGGAGCAGGCGCTGCAGGGTAGCGAGGGGGGCTAGGCTAGTCGCGAAGAGGCTCATGGTCGTGCGTCGTCACCGAATCGCTGCCGCAGGGCACGTAGCGGACGGGTAAGCCAGTAGAGCCACTGCCAGGCTTGCGGTAGGGGGCGATCATGGTAGTCGCTGTAGCTGGGTCGTAACGGACGAATCAAACGATTGGCACGGTTGCGGATGCGTTGCATGGGGCGGGCTTGCCAGGCGAAGGCGAAATCGGCAGTGATGTTTTGCTCTCGCAGTTCCAGTTCCGCTGCCTTGCCACCCTGCACCGTCCTCAGGCAGCTTGCCAACAGATCGTTGGCACGGCGATCGAGCCCCTTTGCTTGCCAAGATGTGGGTTCGGTGCAGGCTCGGTAGAAAGCCAGGGAGGCCTGCAGGGTGGCTTCGAGACCGCGTCGCTTGGCACAGGCTCGTACGGCTTTGATATCGAAGTCGGGGTGACGCTGGATGGCGTCCAGGTCGACCAGCCAGTGCAGGTGTGACCAGTGGTGGCGGCTGTGGTGGAGGCAGCAGTACAAGAACAGCTCTTCCGTCGGCATTACCATCAGGGTGGTATCACCCAGCGTGAGGGGCTCCGCAGCTTCGATCAGTTCCGATGTTGAATAGAGATTGCCGCCCTGATCTAGCCGTTGGTGGAATTCGATGGCCACCCCTTCGGGGCTGATCAGGGTGATCACCGGTTGAACGCGACACAGGAACTCGAGGCTCTCTCGGTCGTCCTTGAGGTCCGCCGGCAGGTAGGGCGCAAAGCCGTGCTGCAGCGCGCGAGCCAGCAGTCGGGGCATGTCGCGTCCATTCACCAGGAGATCGATGTCACGGCAGAAGCGCAGGCCGGGATCGTTGTAGTAGCGCAGGGCCAGGGCAGGGCCCTTGAAGAACAGGTAGGGAACATCCTCTGATATGAGGAGTTTACGAGCCAGTTGTCGCTGGATGGCAGCGATCCGCAACCCATGCTGTGCGATCTCGAGGCACTGCCTATGCAGGTGCTCGAAGTGTTGAGAGGGGATTTGTACGGGCTGGAGCGCGCGTAGGTGGCGGTTGACCAGAGGCAGGATGAACTGTGCCTCGGCCTGTTGGAACAGTGAAGGCCAGTCGTTGATTCGAGCGCAGAGCGAAAGCGCTGCGTCTCGCTGGCTGGGGACCAGTTCAAGCCGGGCGAAGAGTAATAGCAACTGCAGTTCGGCAGTTGGCTGAGAATACTCAGGCCGCATCATCAGCATCCCGGCGGATTTGCTCGATCAGTGGCCTCAGATGGAGCGCCATCTTGTCGAGAGCTTTGGGGCGTCGAAAACGATAGATGCGCAGGCGGCTTGCCAACTGGCTGGCATCCCGGAAGAGTCGCTCGCTGGCCTCAGGCAGGGGAACCAGCTCGGGACGATAGAGGGTAGCCAAGACGGCTTGGAAGGCCGCTATGCCATGGATTGGCTCGAGGGTAGCCGGTTCGTCGTCTTCGGCGCAACTCAACAGCACCAGGCCCTTCATTGGCAGCGCCTTGGCCTGGAAGCCCTGGTGGCGCACCAACTGGTACTTGCGAATCCGTGACAGGTCCCGTGCCAGGCCTTGGGTGGAGATGCCCAGGGCTTCGAGGGCATCGTCCCAGAGCTTGAGTCGCGGCGGGCCGGGGTAAAGGTAGGCCTGGGCCTCACCGGGGCGGACCACGGCTACATCGTCGCTGATCAGTGGCCACTCATGGTGATAGTGCAACCAAGCTGCCAGAGTAGACTTGCCGGCGCCTGAAGGGCCAGTGAAGCCCCAGACGCCGCCGGGGGTGTTCAGGGCGCTAAGGTGAAGGGGGAGCCAGCCGCGTTGATGGATCAAGGCGCCCATCGCACTTCCCAGTATGAAAAGGCGGACATCGCCGGGGATGGCCGCCGTGCACGGCGAACTCGGGAGTGCTGCCATGCGGCGGTCAACCAGAATGCTTCGGCCGTGCTCGACTCTCAAGCGGGCTACGGCATCCACATGCAGGTCACAAGTATCGCTACTCAATTGCATCCAGCTTTGACTGATGGTGGCGTTGGGCAACGTGGCGGGTACCGTGGTGGTCCGAATCTCGATATCGGCAGGTGGCAAGTCAGCGGAGGGCGCCAATTCCGGCAGTTCGAGCTGTGACGCCAGCTTCAGGCCGTAGAGCTGATAATGGTGCTGTGGGAGCGCTGGGTGGCCTGATGCGCCTCGCCGCTCCACCGCAATGGGCGGCGTCTCGGTAGCGCGTGCGCCATTCTTGTAGAGTCGTGGCAAGCAGCCGCTCCTTGTATCGGTTCAGGCGTGTCCGGCCACTACTCGCGACTCGGCCCATGAATACAGTGGCTTGGGCATGACGCGACCTTCAGCATCAGTGACACGCAATAACGTAAACGGTGTGATACTAAATGTTGTGCTACTGTTACAGCATGAAGTATAGCACCTGCTATAAGAGGTGCCAGCCACCCTGAGCGTGTGGGAGCCGCTAAGTGCTGCATCGGGCTTAAACAGTCTTCAGTACGCTGAGGAGTTGTCGGGAGGTATGCTGTGAGGGTTCTCCGCCGTTTTGTGGGCTTGCCCCGGTATCGCAAGGTCCTGCTGCTCGAGGCCGCTCTGTGGCTAAGCTTGGCCTGGGTACTGGTTCGCGCAGTACCATTTCGCTACTGGTCCCGTTGGCTTGGCCACCAGGCAGCGGGGGAAGCCGACATGAGCGAGGCGTCCCGTGATATTCGTGTAAAGGATATTTGTTGGTCGATTTCGACCATTAGTAGGCTAATGCGGAACCGGTATACCTGCCTGATGCTGGCCATGACGGCGCAGTGGATGATGCATCGGCGACATATTTCCTGTTGCCTGGTTCTGGGTGCTCTGACATGCAATCGAGAGCAGCGCCTCTCTCTCAAGGCCCATGCGTGGGTAAGGGATGCCACCGGAGTGGTGCTCGGTGATTTAGGTGAGTCTTATGTTCCGATTTCCAGTTTCATGCGTCGCTATCCTGCAAGCTCTTCCTCAAGAGACAATCAGAGGAATAATTAAAGAAGCATGGAGTCAAAAATGGAGTTCTGGGTAATGGCCGAATTCTTCCGGGGGGGCGAGGCTGCCATGAAATTACACACAGTAGTAAAGAAAAATCAATCGCTACTATCCTCTCAAGTAGGTGATGATCTCGTTTTTTTCAGCGCAGAGCGAGGCATGTTTTATGGTACAAAAGAGGTGGGTAAACGGATCTGGGATCTCATCCAAGGCGAAGTAAGTATTTCATGTATCTGCGATCATCTTATAGTTGAGTATGATGTGGAAAGGGCGAGGTGTGAAAGAGAGGTCATTGATTTTCTAGGTAAACTTGAGGCGGAAGGTCTGGTGGTGCTTCGTGAGGCTCACGAAGGGGGAGGAAGTGAGTAGGTGAAGCTGGCACTGTGCTTATCTCTTGAATCCAAAGATCAATCGGTATTGGCTTGGTAGGATCAAATTGAGCCCGACCTCCAAATGTATGTAATGCGTTCAGAGTTTCTACGAGCGATCTGCGGTGGCTTGATCTTTGCCTTTCTATCACTTTTGATCGTTTTACCCCAAGCCTATGCAACAGTGCCTCTGGTGGCGTTGGTGGTAGCCGCCTGTGGTTTGTTGCTAGGTAGTGCCCGTACTCCAAGTCGCTTGCGGCTGGACCGTGAAGATGGCTGGATGTTGCTGGCCTTCTTGTTGTTCAGTGGACTGTGGCTGTTGGATATTGGACGCACAGGTCAATGGCCAGTGGGTGAGGGCGGTCAAGGCGTGGGCTTGCCACTATGGCCGCTATTGGCTTGTCTACTGCTCGTTTGGTTTCGCTGGTTCCCTCCGCATCCACTTTTTTTGTGGTGGGGGCTCGCCTGCGGTGCCTTGGGGGCTGGCAGCATTGCGCTTTATGAGCGGCTGTGGCTAGGTGTTGGCCGAGCCAGTAATGGCATGAATGCCATTCCATTCGGCAACCTTTCATTGTTGCTGGGTGTTTTGTCGTTACTGGCTGTATTATGGGGTATCCGTTGCAGTTTCGGGCGACTCAACAATTTGTTGTTTTGGTCTCTTCTGGCAACAATTAGTGGCTTGCTTGGATCCCTCCTTTCTGGTACTCGGGGTGGTTGGATCGCCCTGCCGATGCTGTTGCTGCTGGTTTACCGTGCATCGAGAGAGATAGTATCAACCCGGTGGCGCAATGTTTTGCTGGGGTTTGTGGCTGTGATGCTGGTTGGTGTTGCTATGCTTCCTCAGAGTGGAGTTGGCCACCGAGCTTCCTTGGCGATCAGCAATGTCACGGAATACTGGCATCAGAACGAGCGAGGTACTTCGGTTGGGTTACGTTTGGAAATGTGGCGTGGTGGCGCCTTGCTGATTGTCGCAAAACCTTGGTTTGGCTGGGGCGAGGGGGGCACTGAGTCAGCGATAGCCGACCTGGTCGAAGCCGAAGTGCTCCACTTTGGCGTCATCCAGTATGACCAGCTGCATAGTGATATCATAGATACCACGGCACGGAGAGGTGTGCTGGGGTTAAGTTCATTGCTGATGCTTTACCTAGTGCCCATATGCCTGAACTGGCGTCGTTTGCGTTCGCCGGTATACACCAGGCGAACGCGAATTCTGGCGGCAGCGGGTGTAATTGTCCCGGTGGCCTTTTTCGACTTCGGCCTGACCCAGTCAATGCTTCGTGATGTACGTGGTCTCAGCGGTTATTTGGGCTTATGCGTAGCCTTCTGGGCAGTCCTCCGCGCTTATGAGGCCAATGTGATTTCCCATCAGTCTGAGCTTTCAGAGCGGTGCGCAAAACACGGCGGCGACGCCGGCGGCTCCGCATCTGCTGCATCCTCCCCGCGTAGCACCTGGAGCAGGGCGTCGCGCAGGATCGGCAGGTGAGAATCCTCAAGGTTGCGCGCTGCAGAAAGCAGCGTGACCTTTCCTCGGCGGACATGTCGCATCAGTGGTATCAGATTCTCAGGGTGGTCACGCAACTCTCCACGATAGCGCACCGCAAACACGGCGGGGCTGATTTCACCTTCATGGAGCTGTCGTCGCAACTGTGGCGACGGCGATGCATCACGATACCAGTCCGTAAGATTGAGGCTCTCGCGGCGTTTGCCGCGAGGCCAGAGGCGATCGACGAGGACCCGGGCGCCATCGGCAGGCTCACTCGGGGTGTAGATTCGCTTGAGTGCAATGTCGTAGCTCACGCGGTCTCCCTTGGTGCTGTCGAATCTCTCTCCAAATGCCAATGGCTACAACTGTACCAGAGCCTCCCTGGCGCGTGGTTGCCAGTGTCCCGGCAAATCGGCGGCACGGCGCAAGGCCTGGCGAGCTTCGTCCGTTTCTCCATCCGCTTGCAGGGAAAGGCCCAGGTTGAGCCAGGCTACGCCCAGGTCATCCCGCTGGGCTACCGCGTTACGGAAGGCGTCGATGGCTCCGGCGAGATCCCCTGCGGCATGGCGGGCATTTCCCAGCGCAAAGTGACCCATGCCCGATGCGGGAAAGCGCTCGACCAGAGCCTGCCAGGCAGGCAGCGTGTCCACAGCTCCTTGGACCTGCTCGAAGGCGGCAGTGGCCTCGAGGGCTCGTTGTTCGCCTATCCCGTGCGGTAATTCTCCGGGGGCAAGCGCCACGAAGGCCCAGCGATCGCTGCGTGCCCAGGTGGCATCGAAGCGGCGGAACGATTCAATACGCTCGGCCTCCTCTCCACTATGAAGCGTCAGTTCATTGGCTTCCAGATCGTAGCCAATGGCAACGGCGTAATGCCACATCGGCCAGGCCGGCAAGGAAAGATTCTGCATCACAACGACCGGATGACCCGCGGCTATCTCGGTCAGCAGGGCATCGAAATTATCGTTGAGCACGAAGGGAACCCGGCCATGACGCCTCACCGTGGCCAGCATCTCGGGCTGCACGCTGCCTTCCCGGCCGGGGATGAACACCTGAGGGATCAGCGCTTCCATGGAGACATCCACACCATCGTGGTTGAGCACCATGGCCAGTGAGGCAGGACCGCACTGATACTCGCGCTGAGCATGGAAGGGCACGTCATCGACCCAGGCTTGGGAAGGAATGGCCTGCTGGGTAGTTTCCGCCAGGCGTGGCGTGCTGGCGCAGCCAGTCAATAGCACCAGGCCCAACAGCAGAACGCCCGCGAGGCGGGCGTTCTGGCGGAGCCGAATGAAACGGCTTTGCATGATGGCGTTTTCCCTCACCGGGTAAAGGGGAAGACGTTGGTCAGGCCCAGGATGTCGGTGACCAGCAGTACGATGAAGACGACCAGAAGGGCTCCGACGACGCTGGCACCCGCAGGGAGCTGCTCGAGCTGTTCGGCCATCTGGCGAGCTTCCTCATCGCTGAGGGCGGCCACGCGAGCGTCGACTTCGGCCAGATCGACGCCTTGAGCGATGAGCTGGTCCTGCACCTCGGTGCGAGAAAGAATCTCATGGATGCGCTCGCGGTCTGCATCACCGCGCTCGGCGGAAAGGGCGGCCTGGGTGGAAACCAGGTCCCCGGCGGGGAGCGGTGCAGCGGAAACGCTAACGCTAGCGGTGCCGAGCACCAGGGCCAGGATCAGTAGCGGGCTGAGAAAGCGGCGAAGTGTCTTCATGATCAATGTTCCTTCTTTTTGAGAAAGGCTTCCGGCTCTTGAATGATCCGGCGCTCACGCTGTTGTGCGCCGTCCTGCAGCTGTGCTCCAACGATGTCAGGCCTAGTATAAGCAGAAAGCGCATGAGATTTCATGCCCTTGCATTGCATTCACGGCATGCTGATACAGGTGCGGTCGCGACCGCTGGACTTTGCCTGGTAGAGTGCGCTGTCGGCCCGGGAGTAGAGAGAGTCGAAATCGGTGTCAGGTCCTTGGCCGGTGGCGATGCCGAGACTGACGGTTAGTCTAGTGGCTACACCGAGCTTTTCTTTGGGGAGGCGGCCGATGCGCAAGCGAATGCGCTCGGCAAGCTGATAGGCACCCTCGGCATCGGTATTGGGCATCAGTACGCAGAACTCTTCGCCGCCGATGCGCGTCACTACGTCCGCCTGACGCGTGGCCTCCAGAAGGGTGTTGGCAAAGACTTCCAGCACCTTGTCGCCGGCAGGGTGTCCCCAAGTGTCGTTCAGGACCTTGAAGTGATCCAGGTCGATCAACGCCAGGCTCAGGGAGGTTTCATCGCGTCGGCTCAGCTCATGCAACTGCTCGGCGGCATTGAGCAGGTAGCGGCGATTGCCAAGCCCGGTCAATTCGTCAGCCAGGCTCAGCCGCGCGACCTGCTCACGCTGGCGATGCAGGCGCATCAAGGCCAGCATCAGCCCTCCGACCACCAGCAACACGAGCAGAACCAGCAGCCCTATGATCCTGGCGAGTCGCTCCATGAGGATACGCTGTTCTGCAGCTGCTCCATGAATCAGGTCGTTCAGTTCGCTGTAGGCCCAGGCGAGGTCGTCTTCCACGGCGTAACCCAGGGATATCAAGGCCCCTGGGTCGGCTCCCGCAGCGACGGCTTCGATCTGACGTTCCATCTCGGGGAGTCTTGCTTCGACCTGCTGCAGGGTTTCCAGCAGCGGAGCGTAGTCTGCGGGGTCGAGCTGGCTCGCGGTAAGGCCGTGGGAAACGCCGGCAATATGCTGCGGGATGCGCCACATCAGATTGTCCAGACGCTGTTCGTTCAGCTGCTGCGGGTGCTCCTGAAGGTCGTTTAGGATTGTTCGCAGAAGATTTGGGTGCTGCTGGGCACGGACCACGTCGGCCACCAATGCCGTGTAATTGGCTCCCACGTGCTGACGTGCATTGACCATGTAAAGGCCGATGGCCAGGGCGCAGATGCCCGTGAGCAGCGTGAATGCCGCTGTTAGCCAATGGCCGAGGGCGATGCGATCGGACGATGTCATCGGGTTTGGATTTCCCTGATCGACCAGATCCAGCGCGTCATGCTCTCCTTGCCCGCCTCGACAGCCTCCGCATCGGCTGGAACGACCAGCAGGGTGGGGCCGAACTCATTGAGCGTGAGCGGTTCTGCGTCCAGACGTGTGACGAGCAGATAGCGCTTCTCGCGGCGATCCTCCGGGGTCAGAAAGATGGTGTAATCGTCGTGGGCGATGAAGCGCAGTCGCTCTGCCGTATCCAACTCCTGTGCGGCGAGAAATTCGTCCAGCCAGACGCCGGCGAAACGCCCTTCGGGTCCCTCGAAGTGCCGCAGCTCGATTTCATGAAGAGGCAGCGATTCGATCTCGGCGCGGCTAATGTCGCGACGCTCGCTGCCTTCGACCAGCGTGATGACCGGGCTGGTATCGTGTAAGGGAGCGAGTTCGCTGGGGGTGGTCTGCGTGGCCAGGGCGGGTACAGCGAACAGCAGCGCCAAGCTCGATGCAGCGAGCAGAGTCTTCATCATAATATGGTGCATGGGGTGGCCCCTTCAGAGCGTGAGTCCCCGATAATGCCAGTTAACGCCGCTTAGGCTACCAACGCTTGCGCTCAACCCACCCGGTAGGAGGAGGGCATCTCTGCCAGCAGCCCGCGTCCACCGGCCAGGGTCAACGCCAGGTCATGCAGACCCTCCCATAGCGGCAGTGGTGCAGCGCCCTTTATCGCCAGGTCGAGGCGTTGGGAAAACATCAGCAACTTGTGCAACCGTTTGCGTGGCAGGCGCGAAATGGCTTGCTGGTAGGCAGGGCGGCGCTTGTCGAAAATGGCGGGCTTTTGGGCCTTGCAGGCATGCTCGAAACTCTGGCCCTGGTCGAGATGCTGGTGCAGCGAGAGCAGGGTGCGCAACTCACGCGTGAGAGCCCAGAGTACGATGGGGGCCTCGACACCTTCACCACGCAGCCCGTGGACAATGCGCGAAACGCGCTGGCGTTCGCCCTTTAGGCAGGCATCGGCCAGGGCAAAGACATCGTAGCGAGCGCTGTCTTCCACCCCCCCGGCGATCTGGGAGGGGCCGACACGCGTACCGGGGGGCAGCAACAGGGCGAGCTTCTGCAACTCCTGATCCGCGGCGAGCAGGTTGCCTTCGGTGCGCTCCCCCAGCAGGCGGGCGGCATCGAGGTCCAGCGAGAGGCCATAGTGCTCTGCACGGTCGCGCAGCCAATAGCCCAGTCGTGAGACATCCACCGGCCAGACCGGTACGAACAATCCCAATTTGTCGAGGGCCTGGAACCAAGCGCTTTTCTGCTGGCGGAAATCCAGCTTGCCCATGCTGACGAGCAAGACGTTGTCGCTGGTACCCGGAGCGTCGGCATACTCCTTTAGCGCCTTGGCGCCTTCCTGGCCAAGCTTCTGACTGCCCAGGCGAAGCTCGATCAGCTTGCTCGAGGCAAAGAGCGACAGGCTCGCGGCGGCTTCTCGCAGCCGGCCCCAGGCGAAATTGGCCTCGACATGCAGAATCTCCCGCTCCTCGATGCCACGCGCACGCGCCGCGTTACGCACGGCATCGCAGGCTTCCATGTGCTGCAGCGGCTCCTCGCCGGCCACCATCACCACTGGCGGTAGCTTCTTGACCAGCGCTTCCGGCAGTTTGTCGGCAAAGACCTTCACCCAGGCCACCTCGAGCCAATCACTTCAGGGGGGTATGGCTTCATTGGGCAGTGTTCTCCAATACACGCAGGCGGTCGAACAGACGGCGAAGCGCTTCCTGGCGCAACTCCTGGCGGGCTTCTTCTCGCAGGTCATCCTGGGCCAGCAGGTTGTCGTCGCTGACCACGAAACCTGTCGATACCTCAAGACGCTGTTGCGGCACGTGGTAGGCGCCATCGCGTCGCCGCTGAACGGAGAATGGCACCGAGAGGGTCATTTCCCGCTCCTGGGGGCCCGTGTCGAGAACTCCGAGCTGATGCTCACGAAACGCCTCGTCACCGAGGTTGAGCACCAAGGGAGCATTCTCATGGACTCTTGTGCCGAGCGAGGTAAGGCGCTCGGAAACCAGCCGGGCCAGCTCGCTGTCGCTGCTGGCCAGGGCGAGTTCGTCGAAGGCCAGCTCCGGTGCGTCGAAGCCACGCAGGCGAAAGCCGCAGCCGGCCAGCGTCAGCGAAGCACCGGCGGACAAGAAGAGGGCAAGAAAGCCGCGTCGCTGCATGATGACTCCCCTTCGTCCAGTGTCAGCTTGCCACGATATTGACCAGCTTGCCGGGTACCACGATGACCTTGCGCAGCGTCTTGCCCTCAATGTGGCGCTGAACGTTCTCTGCGGCCAGTGCCTCGGCTTCAACAGCATCCTTGGGGGCGTCGGCAGGTACCTCGATACGGGCGCGCAGCTTGCCGTTGACCTGTACCACCAGCTCGATGGTGTCGCGCTCGAGGGCCGATTCATCCAACTGCGGCCAGGCAGCGTCGATGGCGGGTTCCGCATGGCCCAGCTCGCGCCAGAGCGCATGGCAGGCGTGGGGCGTGATCGGGGCGAGCAGCAGTACGCAGGCTTCCACGGCCTCGCGGGCCACGGCCAGGCCCAGCGGTGAAGTATCCTGGAACCTGGAGAGCGCGTTGGTCAGCTCCATCACCGCCGCAATTGCCGTGTTGAAGGTGGTGCGCCGGCCGATATCGTCGCTGGCCTTCTTGATCGTCTCGTGGGTCTTGCGCCGCAGTTCACGCTGAGCGTCGTTGAGGGCACTGGTGTCCAGCCTGCCCGGGTCGCCGGCCTCGAGGTGCTCCGCGACCAGGCGCCACAGGCGCTTGAGAAAGCGGCTGGCGCCCTCGACGCCGGAGTCGGACCACTCCAGCGACTGCTCGGGCGGGGCGGCGAACATCATGAACAGGCGCACGGTGTCGGCGCCGAAGCGGTCGATCATCGACTGCGGGTCGACGCCATTGTTCTTCGACTTCGACATTTTCTCGATGCCGCCCATCTCCACCGGCTGACCGTCGCTGATGAGTACCGCGCTGATCGGGCGGCCCTTGTCGTCGCGCTTGACCTCCACGTCGGCGGGATTGAACCACTCCTTGCCGCCATTCGGCGTCGTGCGGTAGAAGGTCTCGGCAATCACCATGCCCTGGGTAAGAAGGCGCTGGAACGGTTCGTCGACCTTCACCAGGCCCAGGTCGCGCATCAGCTTGGTGAAGAAGCGCGCGTAGAGCAGGTGGAGGATGGCGTGCTCGATGCCGCCGATGTAGAGGTCCACCGGCAGCCAGTAGTCGGCCCGCTCGTCGAGCATAGCCGTTTGGTTGTCGGCACAGCAGAAGCGGGCAAAATACCAGGAGGACTCCATGAAGGTGTCAAAGGTGTCGGTTTCGCGCACCCAGCCATCGCCGAGCTCGTAGAACTCGGGCATGCGCTTCAGTGGCGAACCGGAAGCGTCGACGGTGACCTCCATGGGCAGGGCCACCGGCAGTTCGTCATCGGAGAGCGGCACGGTCTGGCCTTCGGGGCCGTACTTGACCGGTATCGGCGCGCCCCAGTAGCGCTGGCGGGCCACGCCCCAGTCGCGCAGGCGATAGTTGATCTTCACCTCGCCGTGGCCGAGTTCGGCCAGCCTGGCGGCGATGGCCTCGAAGGCGGCATCGAAGTCGAGCCCGTCGAACTCGCCGGAATTGATCAGCCGGCCGTACTCCACGTAGGCGGCCTCGGAGAGATCCGGGGCCTGGCCGCTCTCGTCGGCAATGACTGCCTCGATGGGCAGGCCGTACCTGGTGGCGAACTCCCAGTCGCGCTGGTCGTGGCCGGGCACGGCCATGACGGCACCGGTGCCGTACTCCATCAGCACGAAGTTGGCCACGTAGACGGGCACCTCGCGCCCGGAGAGCGGATGCACCGCGACATGGCCGGTAGGCATGCCGCGCTTCTCCATGGTCGCCATCTCCGCCTCCGAGGTGCCGCCATGGGCGCACTCCTCGCAGAAGGCGGCCAGCTCGGCGTTGCCTTCCGCCGCGGCCTTGGCCAGCGGATGCGCCGCCGCCACTGCCACGTAGGTCACCCCCATCAGGGTGTCGGGGCGGGTGGTGTAGACCGAAAGCGGCACGGCGTCGCTGCCGTCGGTGGTCTTGATATCGAAGCGCAGTTCAATGCCCCGCGACTTGCCGATCCAGTTGCGCTGCATGGTCTTGACCTGCTCCGGCCACTCGATCTTGTCGAGATCGGCCAGCAGCTCATCGGCGTAGTCGGTGATCCTCAGGAACCACAGCGGGATCTCCTTGCGCTCCACCAGCGCACCGGAGCGCCAGCCGCGGCCCTCGATGACCTGCTCGTTGGCCAGTACGGTCTGGTCCACCGGATCCCAGTTGACGGTGGACATCTTCTTGTAGACCAGCCCCTTTTCGACCAGCTTGGCGAAGAACCACTGCTCCCAGCGGTAGTAGTCGGTGTCGCAGGTGGCGAACTCGCGGCTCCAGTCGTAGGCGAAACCCAGCGCCTTGAGCTGGTTGCGCATGTAGTCGATGTTGTCGTAGGTCCACTTCGCCGGTGGTACCCGATTCTGGATCGCTGCGTTTTCAGCCGGCATGCCGAAGGCGTCCCAGCCCATGGGCTGCATGACGTTCTTGCCCTGCATGCGCTGGAAGCGCGAAACCACGTCGCCGATGGTGTAGTTGCGCACGTGCCCCATGTGCAGTTTGCCGCTGGGGTAGGGGAACATCGACAGGCAGTAGAACTTCTCGCGGTTGGCATCCTCCACCGCCTTGAAGCACTGGTTGGTGTCCCAGAATTGTTGGGCGTCGCGTTCGATTTCAAAGGGCTTGTACTGTGCGTCCATCGGCTTTCGAATTGACCTTAGAGTGTTCGGGCGCGGGATTGACGTGCGCTTCCGCAGGAAGTTGTCCGGCGTCAGTCATCCCCTGCTTGAGGGCGATAAAACATTGAACTGACGGCGTGATGGCGTCTAAATGGTAGTCAAGGATACCCCAGTAGGGCAGGCCCGGCCATGCCCGGCCCATGCCGAAAACCGCTTCGAGGAGATGACCATGAGTGAACGCCCCGACTCCCATCGTGAACACCGGCTGCGCGAAGGCTACGAGCGCATGCTGGCCCGCCTGCGTGAAGGTGCGGACGACCTGACCTGGGAAAACCTGCAGCGGGAGCTGGACGAGGCGGTCGAGTTCGAGGCCGAGCTCGAGGAGTTCACCAAGGACGAGCTTGCCTTGCTGCGTGCCTGGGTCGAGCGCGATCTGATCGACATGCGGCGCTATCTCGGTGCCAGCGGCCGAGGCGTCGCCGCCTGGCTGGGCATCGATCTCGATCAGCTATCGCGCAAGGTGCTTGACTCCTTGTTTTCCATCGCCGATCGCAGCATCGTCGATCAGGAGCGCTTGAAGGAGGATCTGGAAGCGGCGCGTGCCGACTACTGTGAAGGCGAGATCGCCGCGCCGGGTCGCATGGCCTGCGTGCATTGCGATGCCGTGGTCGATCTTGAGGGAGTCACCCGAATCGATCCGTGTCACCAGTGCGGTCACCGTTACTTCTACCGTCTGTCCCAGTAAGCCTTCCTCCATTTTACGGGCTGGCGCAGCGTCGGCCCGTTTTCGGTGTGCTCTCGACAGCCATACATCTCTCTACAGCCAGGCGTCCAGGCCCAATAGTGCCAGTACCACCAGGGTGCTGAGAGCCAGGGCGTAACCGAGATTGTGACGCATCATGTGGTAGCCGCTGATGCCATAGCGGCCCTGCAGCGACAGGTTGATTCCGGACAGCGGCCCTACCGAGGTGCCCACGGCCCATGATGCCAGCGCAGTGAAGGCAAACAGGGTCTGTTCATGCCCGGTCAGCTCGAGGGTGGAAGCCAGTACCGAGACGCCGATGATCGGATGCAGTCCGACTGCCGCGCTGGCCACGATAGCCAGGAAGCTGATGATGGCCTGCAAGCTGCCGAAGCGCGCGAAAAGCGTCCATTCGCTGCCGGTGGCGGCGGCAACCAGCGTCGAGAGGCCCAGTGTAAGCAGCCCGGCAGACAGGAAAAGGGCGATCTCGCCGCGCATGGCCGGCAGCCGGGTCAGGGTGTGTTGGCGCACCCGGTGCAGGGTCCAGCGAGGCCCCTTGGGCAGGTTGCTGGCCAGTGCCACGGCCGGCAGCAGGAAGGTGATGATGCTGACGATGCCGAGCCCGGGCGTGAGCTGGAAGTGAAACAGCATGACCAGGGCGGCCATGGCCACGGGCATCAGCAGGCTGCGGGGCGAGAGCGAGAAGCCTGCTATCTCTGTCAGGTCGAAGCGCCGCGACAGCTCCAGGGTGGTCAGCAGTCCGCTCAGCAGCGCCAACGGCAGCCCCACGGCAAGGATGCGGGAATATTCCATCTCCGGAGCCAGGGTCATCACGACCCCCATGGAGGCGAAGAAGGGCGACCACAGCGCCGCGCTGGAGAGGCCGCGATTCAGTGCCAGCAATTGTGGGGTAGTCAGCGGAGCACGGCGGGCGAGGCGGTCGCCGATCATGAACACCGTCGACAGGTTGAGAATGGTGCCGAGCAGATGCACGCCGAGCCAGGTGCCGGCGCTGCCTCGCTTGCCGGTAACCGGGCGGCCGAGTGGGCGCTTCGCGTCATTGCGGTTGCCGATCAGGCCAATGAAGCTCACCCCCACCAGCATCGCCACGACGTAGGTATTGCCGCTGGCGATGGCCAACCAGTCGATGTCGGCACCATAGTGCCAATTTGCCGTCAGTAGCATGCCCAGGCCAATGACGGCCAGCGCACCGGCCTGGTAGCGAGTGCGGTAGGGAATGTCACGCCACAGCAGCAAGGTGGCCAGCCACAGTGCATAGCCGACCCCATGCGGCAACAGTACGGTCCCGGTAAAGGTGAGAATCTGCTGTACCAGCCCAAGCAGGATCAGCACGCCTGCCAGGGCATGGCGCAAGGGCATCGGTGATGAGTCGGGCGGGGACACGATGGGTTGGGCTCCGGCGAGTCGGGACAGCTCTTCGCTTCTGATTTATGAGCAGTCTAACAATATCTTCCTATCCCCCGCGACTCGCGGCGTCGCGTGCCTCCTCCAGCAGAGAGAGCATTTCCCGTGCCGCGTTGGAGAGCGTGCGGCTGCGGTGCACCAGATAGCCCAGGGAGCGGTGGATGGTCGGATGCTCCACATCGAGTTCGTGCAGCTCTCCTTTTACCATTCGCTCCGGCAACAGGCTCCAGCCCAGGCCGATGGCGGTCATCATCTTGAGCGTTTCGAGATAGTTGGTGGCCAGCGCCACGGGCAGGGTGAGGCCTGCAGCGGCGAAGCGAGACTCGATCAGCGTGCGGGTGAAGGTCAGCGGGCCGGGGAGTACGGCATCGAAGGTGCACAGCTCATGCAGCGTAAGCCGCCCTTGTCCGGCCAGCGGGTGGTCGTAGGCGCAGACGAAGCACATCCGGTCCTGCCACACTGGCACCACGTCGAGCTGAGGGTCCGGGTGCGGTGCCAGGGTCACCACGGCAAGTTCCAACTCACCGTCCAGTACTCCCTGGTAGGCGAGCTCCGAATCGAGGAAGCGCAGGTCCATGCGTACCTCGGGGTGGGCCTCGGTGTAGGCCTTCAGCAACGGCGGCAGTCGGTGCAGGCCGATATGGTGGCTGGTGGCGAGGGTCAGGCTGCCGGCCACCTCGCCTTCGAGGTTGGTCAGGGCACGCCGGCTGTCGTCCACCATGACGAGGATTTGCCGGGCTCGGGGCAGCAGTACCCGGCCAGCCTCGGTGAGGGTGACGCGGCGGCCGATGCGGTCGAACAGCCGCGCGCCGATCTGATCCTCGAGGGTGGCAATGCGCTTGGAGACCGCCGGCTGGGTCAGGTGCAGCTGCTCGGCGGCGCGAGAGAAGCTGCCGCTGTCGGCTACGGCGAGGAAGGCTTGCAGGCTTTGGGTGTCCATCTCTCGTTTGTATTCCTTTATGGAATCCAATGAATAAATAACATGAATTGATTTTATGGGCGAGCCGCGCAAGACTTGATGACACCAAAGAGAGCCAAGCGAGAATTACCGAATAAGCTTGGCGGCAGCTGCAACGCAGCGGCGCCGGGGGCAGGCCGAAGAGGAGGTCCGATGCCATGGATGGCATCGGTAGCGTACAGGGAAGTATTCACAGCGCCTCCTCGCAGGCCTGCCGCCGGTAAAGCCGCGGTGCTAGGGCAGCAGCTCGGACCGATCGCATGAGAAAAAGGGCCATGGCGCCCGGGAGAACGATATGGCAGGCCAGACGCTTTACGACAAGCTGTGGTCGCAGCACCTGGTGAAGGAGCGCGACGACGGCACCGCACTGATCTACATCGACCGCCAGCTGCTGCACGAAGTGACCTCGCCGCAGGCCTTCGAGGGGCTGCGTCTGGCCGGGCGCAAGCCGTGGCGTCTCGATGCCAACCTGGCCACGCCGGACCACAACGTGCCGACTACCGTGAAGGAACGTGCCGAGGGTAACGCCGGCATCAAGGACCCGGTATCGCTGATCCAGGTGCAGACGCTGGACGACAACTGCGTCGAGTTCGGCATCGAAGAGTTCAAGATCAACGACCCGCGCCAGGGCATCGTCCACGTAGTGGGGCCGGAGCAGGGCGCCACCCTGCCGGGTATGACCGTGGTCTGCGGCGACTCCCACACCGCCACTCATGGCGCCTTCGCTGCGCTGGCTCACGGCATCGGCACTTCCGAAGTGGAGCACGTGCTCGCCACTCAGTGCCTGCTGGCGCAGAAGATGAAGAACATGCAGGTGCGCGTCGAGGGCAAGCTCGGCGTCGGCGTCACCGCCAAAGACGTGGTGCTGGCCATCATCGGCAAGATTGGCACAGCCGGCGGTACCGGCTACGCCATCGAGTTCGCCGGCAGTGCCATCCGCGACCTCTCCATGGAAGGCCGCATGACGGTGTGCAACATGGCCATTGAGGCCGGCGCCCGGGTCGGCCTGATCGCGGTGGACGACACCACCATCGAGTATCTCGCCGAGCGTCCCTTCGCTCCCCGGGGCGAGCAGTGGCAGGCCGCCGTGGCCGACTGGCGCAACCTGGTGTCCGACTCCGACGCCGAGTTCGACAAGGTGGTGACGCTGGACGCCGCCGAGATCGAACCCCAGGTGAGCTGGGGCACCAGCCCCGAGATGGTCACCGGCATCTCCGGCGAAGTGCCCGACCCGGCCGAGCAGGATGACGACACGGTCAAGCGCGGCTACACCCGTGCGCTGGAGTACATGGGCCTCGCGCCCAAGCAGAAGATCACCGACATCAAGCTCGACAAGGTCTTCATCGGCTCCTGCACCAACTCGCGCATCGAGGACCTGCGCGAGGCGGCCAAGGTCGCCAAGGGCCAGAAGGTTGCGGCCTCCATCGAGCTGGCCATGGTGGTACCGGGCTCCGGCCTGGTGAAGCGCCAGGCCGAGGCCGAGGGGCTCGACAAGATCTTCATCGAGGCGGGCTTCGAGTGGCGCGAGCCGGGCTGCTCCATGTGCCTGGCGATGAACGCCGACAAGCTCGGTGCCGGCGAGCACTGCGCCTCCACCTCGAACCGCAACTTCGAGGGCCGCCAGGGCTACGGCGGGCGCACCCACCTGGTCAGCCCGGCGATGGCCGCCGCCGCCGCCATCGCCGGCCATTTCGTCGACGTGCGTCGCCTCGACGCACAGCCTGTCACAGAGGAGGCCTGAGCCATGAGAAAGTTCGAACGCACCGAAGGCCTCGTCGCCCCCCTCGACCGGGCCAACGTCGACACCGATCTGATCATTCCCAAGCAGTTCCTCAAGTCGATCAAGCGCACCGGCTTCGGCGTCAATCTGTTCGACGAACTGCGCTACCTCGACGAGGGGCAGCCCGGGCAGGACTGCTCTCAGCGTCCGCTCAATCCGGAGTTCGTGCTCAACCAGCCGCGCTACCAAGGTGCCAGCGTACTTCTCGCGCGGCGCAACTTCGGCTGCGGCAGCTCCCGAGAGCATGCGCCCTGGGCGCTCGAGGATTTCGGCTTCCGCGTGGTGATCGCACCGAGCTTTGCCGACATCTTCTACAACAACGCCTTCAAGAACGGCCTGCTGCTGGTCACCTTGCCGGAGGACGTTATCGACCGGCTGTTCCGTGAGGTGGAGGCAAACGAAGGCTATCGCCTCGACGTGGACCTGGAGAACCAGCGGGTAATCACGCCCTCGGGTGAGATCCTCGAGTTCGAGGTCGATGCCTTCCGCAAGCACTGTTTGCTTGAGGGGCTGGACGATATCGGCATCACCCTGCAGGACGAGGACGCCATTCGCGCCTTCGAGGCGAAGCATCGTCAGGAGCGCCCCTGGCTGTTCCGCGATAGCGCTCAGGCCTGACTTTCCCACTACTCCGAGGAAGCGGAGCGTCGGGGGCAGGCCGAAGAGGAGGTCCTACGCCAGGGATGGCGTCGGAAGCGTACAGGGATGTATTCACAGCGCCTCCTCGCAGGCCTGCCGCCGAGGTAGCTCCGCGGTCCCAGCAAGGAAGAAGCAATGACTCAGAAGATTCTGGTACTGCCGGGTGACGGCATCGGTCCCGAGATCACCGCCCAGGCTAGCCGCATCCTCGCCGCCTGCCAGGCCCGCGGCCTCGACGTCGAGGTCGAAGAGGCTCTGGTCGGCGGTAGCGCCTACGACGAGCACGGCGAGCCGCTGCCCGCCGTGACCCTGGACAAGGCCAAGGCCGCCGATGCCATCCTGCTCGGCGCCGTGGGCGGGCCCAAGTGGGACAAGCTCGAGGACCTCGCCAAGCGCCCGGAGAAGGGCCTGCTCGGCCTGCGCAAGAACCTCGGCCTGTTCGCCAATCTGCGCCCTGCGATCACCTACCCGCAGCTGGCCAGCGCCTCCAGCCTCAAGCCCGAACTGGTGGCGGGCCTCGACATCATGATCGTGCGCGAGCTCACCGGCGGCATCTACTTCGGCCAGCCCCGCGGCATCGAGGAGCGTGACGGCCAGCGCGTCGGCTTCAACACCTACGTCTACTCCGAGAGCGAGATCGAGCGCATCGGTCGGGTCGCCTTCGAGCTGGCGCAGAAGCGCGGCAAGCGCCTGTGCAGCGTCGACAAGGCCAACGTGCTCGAGGTCACCATCCTGTGGCGCGAGGTGATGGAGCGGCTGGCGCCGGAGTATCCCGACGTCGAGCTCTCCCACATGTACGTCGACAACGCCGCCATGCAGCTGGTGCGCGCGCCCAAGCAGTTCGATTTGATGGTCACCGGCAACATGTTCGGCGACATCCTCTCCGACGCCGCCGCCATGCTCACCGGCTCCATTGGCATGCTGCCCTCGGCCTCGCTCAACGAGAGTGGCCAGGGCATGTACGAGCCGTGCCACGGCAGTGCGCCGGACATCGCCGGCAAGGGTATCGCCAACCCGCTGGCGACCATTCTCTCGGTAGCAATGATGCTGCGCTACTCGCTCTCCGAGCCCGAGCTGGCAGCCCGCATCGAGGCTGCCGTGGGAAAAGTGCTGGACGACGGCCTGCGCACCGCGGATATTGCCTCCGAGGGCATGCGCACCGTCTCTACCGTGCAAATGGGCGACGCAGTGCTGGCGGCCTTCGAGGCGGAATGAGCGCCGCCCACTCGTCACTGTCATGACCCTTGGCTCGGGCCCGCCTGCGAGGTGGGCCCGTGTCATGTATACTAATGGCCTCATTTTTTTCAGGAGGACTTCACATGTTGAAAGTCGGTTTCGTCGGTTGGCGCGGCATGGTGGGCTCTGTGCTCATGCAGCGCATGCAGGAGGATGGGGACTTCGACGGCATCGAGCCGATCTTCTTCACCACCTCCCAGGTCGGCAAGCCCGGCCCGGACATCGGCGTCGACGTTCCTCCGCTCAAGGATGCCACCGACATCGAAGAGCTCAAGGCGCTGGACGTCGTGATCACCTGCCAGGGCGGCGACTACACCAAGCAGGTCTACGGTGATCTGCGCGGCGGTGGCTGGAAGGGCTACTGGATCGATGCCGCCAGTACCCTGCGAATGGAGGACGAGTCGGTCATCGTGCTCGACCCCGTCAATCGTCGGGTCATCGATGAGCAACTGGCGCGCGGCACAAAAACCTTCGTCGGCGGCAACTGCACCGTCAGCCTGATGCTGATGGGGCTCGGCGGCCTGTTCGAGGCCGATCTGATCGAATGGATGACCTCCATGACCTATCAGGCGGCTTCCGGCTCCGGTGCCAAGCACATGCGCGAGCTGCTCAATCAGATGGGGGCGCTGCGCGACTGCGTGGCCAGCGAGCTGGACGACCCCGCCAGCGCCATCCTCGACATCGACCGCAAGGTCACCCAGGCCATGCGCAGCGGCGACTTCCCCACCGAGAACTTCACTGCGCCGCTGGCCGGCAGTCTGCTGCCCTGGATCGACACCAAGCTCGATAACGGCCAGAGCCGCGAGGAGTGGAAGGGCAGCGTCGAGACCAACAAGATCCTCGGCATCCAGGACAACCCGGTGCCCATCGACGGCATCTGCGTGCGGATCGGCGCCATGCGCTCGCACAGCCAGGCCTTCACTATCAAGTTGAAGAAAGATGTGCCGATAGATGAAATCGAGGAGCGTATCGCCAAGCACAACGAGTGGGTCAAGGTGATCCCCAACGACAAGGAGGCCACCATTGCCGGACTGACGCCTTCGGTCGTGACTGGCACGCTGAGCGTTCCGGTGGGGCGCCTGCGCAAGATGAACATGGGCGGCGAATACCTCTCGGCCTTCACCGCGGGCGATCAGCTGCTGTGGGGGGCTGCCGAACCGCTCAAGCGCATGCTGAAGATCCTGCGCGAGCAGTAAATTTCTCGCAGTGCCATGAACGGGGCACCTCCTGCGGGAGGTGCCCCGTTTTGCGTTGGGCCGGCATGATCCTCGGTTCGGCGATGGCCGGGAGAATGACAGTCGATCTGATGAGATGAAAGGCTGTGGGCAGGGCGCATGGCTCAAGGATATGGTACATAGTCCTACAAGATGAAGAACGCCGGCATGACAGACCGGGCGCTTCTATGACAAGCGGAAAATGCAAGGGAACTCGATGAGACGCAAGTTGACATTAGCCGTGCTGCTTTCGCTGTCGGCCGCAAGCCCGCAGGCGCTGGCTCTGGGGGTCGGGGAGGTCGATGTGCGCTCCTCCCTGAATGCTCCCCTGCGTGCTGTCATCCCTCTCACCGATACGGCCGGACTCGATCCCGAGCTGCTGCGGGTCAGTGTCGCAGATCCACGCGAGTTCGAGTCGGCCGGGCTGGTGCGTACGCCACTGGCCGCCAGCGTGCGTGCCGATGTCGAGGTGCGCCAAGGCGAATGGGCCGTGACGCTGGTCAGCGAGCGCTCGGTACGGGAGCCCTGGATGGACCTCCTGCTGCGCTTCGACTGGCCTTCGGGCCGGCAGCTGCGCGAAGTCACCCTGTTGCTCGACCCGCCGGATTACGACCAGATGCCGGTACTGGTCAGCGGCCCGAGTCGTCAGCTCTCACCTGCCGATACGCCGACAGCCACGCAGCCGGATTCGACTCCGCAGACGGTTTCCCGGCCCTCCGCCGCGAGTGCGAGCCAGCCCCGGGCGGACGACCCTGCCTGGGTAGGCAGCGGCGATACCCTTTGGGCGGTTGCCGGCCGGCTGAGGCCGGATAGCGGCATCAGCATGGAGCAGATGATGGTCGCGCTGATCGAGGCCAACCCGGATGTGTTTCCCTCGGGCAATATCAACGCCATGCGCGCTGGCCACACCCTGGTGGTCCCTTCTCGTGATGCGATCGACGCCCGCTCGGGACAAGAGGCCTCCCGCGTCGTTCAAGCCATGAACCAGGCCTGGGCCAATCGTGGCGGCGGCGCCCCCGCGCGAGTTCCTCTCGGGCCCACAGTGGCGGCAGGCCAGGAAGTCGAGGTCGCTGCTGCTTCGGTTGCCGCGCAGGCATCACCGCCGGGAGCGGATGAGCAGAATGGTGCCATGGCACTTGATGAGACCCCGCCGCCGCCTGATACAACAGTACCGTCTGGTACTGCCGAAACCGAGGAGTCAACGCCTCGCTTGACGCTTCTCAGCGATGAGGAGCTCGCTGCAGAAGCGACGCTGGAAGTGGTGGATCAGGACTCCCGGGCGGTGGCTGAAGGCGCGGCCGTGGATGGCGGTGGCGGTTCGCTGGACCCCGACGTACTGGCCACGCTCGGGGCGGGGGAGCTGGCCGGGGGGCAAGGTGACTCGCGCCTTGCCCTGCTCGAGCAGCGCTGGCAGGAAAGCCAGGCAGCGCTGGAAGACGTGCAGGCCGAGCGCGATGCCTTGCAGCAAGAGCTCGGCGGCCTGCGCGACGAGGTCGAGGCCATGCGCGAGCAGCTGGCTCAACTGCTTGCCGGTGGAGGAGGGGGCGATGGGCCCGGGGGCGCGGTGGTCCAGCTAGATGCCGATGATCAGGCCGACGCCTCCTGGTGGGGGGCCATGTATCCGGCAACCGTTGACCGAAACCTGATATTTGGCGCAGCCGGGCTCGCCGCTTTGCTGGGGCTGTGGCTCCTGGTGCGCCGTCGCCAGCGGCGTGATCAGGCCGAGTCGATGGGCAGTGCCGCCATGCCCAGCATGGTTCATGGCATGTCGCCAGCTGCTGGCGCGTCACCGCCGGGTCCGTCAGCAGCGACGGCGCCCCCCATGGTCGCCGGGATGACGGTCTCTGAAGCCGAGTCGGAAGAGCGTGAAAGCGTGCGCCCGGCCATGCCGCAGGCGGAGGCGATCAGCGAGGCGGATATTTTCATGGCCTACGGGCGTTACGATCAGGCCCGAGAGCAGCTCGAGGCTGCCCTGGATCGTGACCCGGGGCGGGAAGACCTGCGTCTCAAGTTGTTGAATGTCCATGTCGAGCAGGGCAGTTGGCAGGCCGCCGAAGATGCGATGCAGAAACTGGCTGAAACCGGCGACCCCGCGCTGATGGCCGAGGCGGCGCGCTTGATGGCCAGGCGACATGCCGAGCCGGCTGCTGCCGCGAGCAGAGAGGCGCCGCCCGAAGCGCAGGGGGCGCCAGCGGGCCAGCATGATGCGGCTACCGACGACCTTGCCAGCGATCCGGCGCAGAGTCGCGAGCCCCCGGAGGCGGAGCCGCCGGCAAGCAGCACGCCCGCAGCGGGGTCAGCACTGCCCTTGGCGTCTTTCGCGACACGTGAACCGTCTGCCGGGAGCAATACCCCGTCACCCGCCGCTGAGCCTTCGGCCGAGCCGCATGAGAGTGGTGAGCAGCAGAGTGGGAGTCGGGAGGGGGTGGCGCAGGAAGAGCAACCGCACCTCCCGAGGGATGAAAGTGACGCGGAAGCGCATCCCACCGCGCAGGAGCAGTCAGGCGGCGAGTGGGATGTGATCGACTATCGACCGCCTGCCCTCGATCCCGAGCCGGCACCCCGAGTGGAAACCCCGATGCAACCCAGCATCGACTTCCCCCGCGTGGAGCCGGGGCGTGACGATTCGGCTCATGGCGATGACGAACTCAAGACCGAAGGAGAGGTCGAATTACCCCCGCTGGACAAGCACATCGCACACGAAGATGACGAGTGGGAAGTCGAGGAAGTGGCCTTCCCGCCGCTCGACGGGGATAATGGCCCGGCCCGGAGTGAACCGGCACCGCAAGATGACCTGGCCGAGGCTCGTCGCCTGCTCGAGCGAGGCGACCTGGCTCAGGCGCATGCGCTGCTGCAGCGTCTGCTCGATGAGGCCGAGGAGCCTCACCTGCGTGACGAAGCCCGGGAGCTGATCACACACTATCGACTCTGACGGTGGCATGACCCTTTTTCGACCTCTCGACGACCGCCGCCCCCTGACCGGCCGCCTGGCCCTGGGGGTGGAATACGATGGCAGCGCCTACTGCGGCTGGCAGAGACTCAAGCATGCGCCCTCGGTTCAGGCCGAGCTGGAGCGAGCGCTGTCCAAGGTAGCGAGCCACCCGGTGACCATCCATGCCAGCGGGCGAACCGATTCCGGCGTGCATGCCACCCGCCAGATCGTGCATTTCGATGCGCCAGCGCAGCGCTCGCAGAAGGCCTGGGTGTTCGGTGTCAACGCCAACCTGGCCCGAGACGTGGCGGTACGCTGGGTGCGCGAAGTGCCCGATGACTTTCATGCCCGCTTCAAGGCGCTGGCGCGTCGCTATCGCTATATCATCCTCAATCAACCCAGTCGGCCGGTGCTTGAACGACACAATGTGACCTGGTGCCGTGATCCGCTGGATGCCGATGCCATGCATCGCGCCGCCCAGGTGCTGGTCGGCGAGCACGACTTCTCCAGCTTTCGGGCGGCAGGCTGCCAGTCGAAGACCCCGTGGCGCCACCTGCACTTCATCGAAGTCCACCGGCATGGCCCGCTGGTCGTCGTCGACGTGCAGGGCAATGCCTTCCTGCATCATATGATCCGCAACATCGTCGGCGCCCTTGTCAGCGTGGGGCGCGGCGAGCAGGGCGATGGCTACCTGGCTGAACTGCTGGCGCTCAAGGATCGCACCCTCTCCGACGTCACCGCACCGGCCTGCGGCTTGCACTTCGTCGACTCGCTCTATGACGAGGCCTGGGGCTTGCCCCAGGAGCCGCTGGGGCCCAACCTGCTTGCCTTTCTCGGCGAGTGGACCGGCGAGCGCCAATTGCCCGACTGCCCCATGGTCGAGTTTCGGCGGGGCAAGCCCGTGGCAGCAGTGAAGGCGAGTGTCTCCACGTTGAATGAGGGGGGAAGATGACGTCTCGCGTGCATTCGATCCGTACCCGTATCAAGTTCTGCGGCCTGACCCGTGAGCAGGACGTGGCTGACGCCGTGGCGGCGGGGGGCGATGCGCTCGGCTTCGTGCTCTGGCCAGGCAGTCGCCGTCACGTCGACCTGGATCGCCTCGCGGCGCTCGCTGCCGGTGTGCCGGCCTTCGTCACCCGGGTCGGTCTATTTGTCGATCAGCCCCCCGAGCTCATTCTCCAGGCCAGCCGTTACCTGAACCTGCTGCAGTTCCACGGCGACGAGACGCCCGCTTTCTGTGCCGGGTTCGACCGGCCCTGGATCAAGGCGCTGCGCATGCGCGACGACCTCGACCTGCACGCCGCTGCACAGGCCTATGCCGGTGCCCAGGCGCTGCTGCTGGACGCCTACCGTCCCGGCGTGCCGGGCGGCACCGGCGAGACCTTCGACTGGTCGCGAATCCCCGCAAGTCTGGCAAAACCTGTTATTCTCGCGGGTGGGCTGACCCCTGACAACGTGGCCGATGCGGTCGAGTGCGTGCGCCCCTTCGCGGTGGACGTTTCGGGTGGCGTGGAGTCCGAGCCCGGCTGCAAGGATCCCAGCCTGCTCTCGGCATTCGCCGCGGCGGTGGCCGAGGCCGACCGCAAGCGCCCGAGCTAGCCGTCATCGTTTATCTGCCCGGACAGACCCGACAACCATTCCCTTATGGCGACCCTATGAGGTGTCTTTAGTGAGCAAGTTCAGTGACCTGACCCGACTGCCGGATGCCCGCGGCCACTTCGGCCCCTACGGCGGCCGGTTCGTCTCGGAGACCCTGAGCTTCGCCCTGGACGATCTGGAGAAGACGTACATGCGTCTTCGCGACGACCCGGACTTCCAGGCCGAATTCGACTACGACCTGGCCCACTACGTGGGCCGCCCGTCTCCGCTCTACCTGGCGGAGCGATGGTCGGACAAGCTCGGCGGGGCACGGATCTGGCTCAAGCGTGAAGACCTCAACCACACCGGCGCGCACAAGGTGAACAACACCATCGGCCAGGCGCTACTGGCCAAGATGAGCGGCAAGCCGCGGGTCATCGCCGAGACCGGTGCCGGCCAGCACGGCGTGGCCACGGCTACCGTGGCGGCGCGCCTGGGGCTCAAGTGCGAGGTCTACATGGGCGCCGAGGATGTGGAGCGCCAGAAGCTCAACGTCTATCGCATGCGCCTGCTCGGGGCCAACGTGATTCCGGTCGAATCCGGCACCCGCACCCTCAAGGACGCCATGAACGAGGCACTGCGCGACTGGGTGACCAACGTCGACGATACCTTCTACATCATCGGCACCGTGGCCGGACCACACCCGTATCCGATGCTGGTGCGCGATTTCAACGCCGTGGTCGGCCGCGAGGCGCGCCGCCAGTCGCTGGAGGAGTTCGGCAAGCTGCCCGATGCGCTGGTCGCCTGCGTCGGCGGCGGCTCCAATGCCATGGGCCTGTTCTACCCCTTCGTCGAGGATGACGAGGTTGCCATGTACGGCGTCGAAGCCGGCGGCGACGGCGTCGACACCGGGCGCCATGCCGCACCCCTGGCCTCCAACGCGCCGCGCGGCGTGCTCCACGGCAATCGTACCTACCTGATGTCCGACGAAGGTGGCCAGGTCTCCGATACACACTCGATCTCGGCCGGTCTGGATTATCCGGGAGTCGGGCCCGAGCACGCCCTGTGGAAGGACGTGGGGCGCGTTCAGTACGTAGCCGCCAACGACGACGCCGTGCTCGAGGCGTTCCGCGAGCTGACCCGGGTGGAGGGCATCATGCCGGCGCTGGAGTCGGCCCATGCCCTGGCTCATGCCAAGGTGTTGGCGCCGACCCTGCGCTCCGACCAGAACATCGTGGTCAACCTCTCCGGCCGCGGCGACAAGGACATCATGACGGTCGCCAAGATCGACGGCCTGGAGTTCTGACGATGAATCGAATCGATAAACGCTTCGCCGAGCTCAAGGCCCAGGGCCGCCGGGCGCTGATCCCCTTCATTACCGCCGGAGATCCGGCGCCCCAGCATACCGTCGGCTTCATGCATGCCCTGGTGGAGGCGGGCGCCGACGTGATCGAGCTGGGCGTGCCGTTTTCCGACCCCATGGCCGACGGCCCGGTGATCCAGAAGGCCTGCGAGCGGGCGCTCAAGCACAAGGTACGCCTTACCCACCTGTTCGAGATGGTGCGTGAGTTCCGCCAGAGCGACGGTGACACGCCCGTGGTCTTGATGGGCTATCTCAACCCCATCGAGCGTATCGGCCTCGAGGCATTCGCCGAGCAGGCTGCTGCTGCCGGCATCGATGGCGTGCTGACCGTGGACATGCCGCCGGAGGAGGCCGACGAGTTCGGGCCCATTCTGAAGCAGCGTGGCCTGGCTTCGATCTTTCTCGTCGCCCCTACCACTTCGACCGAGCGGGCCGCTACAATATGCGCCCACGGCGAGGGCTATCTCTACTATGTTGCGCTCAAGGGCGTGACCGGGGCGGCCACCCTCAATGCCGATGACGTAGCCGAGCACCTGGCGCCGCTGCGTGGGCTGACAGAGCTGCCGCTGTGCGTGGGTTTCGGCATTCGCGACGGAGCGTCGGCCGCGGAGGTCGGCAAGGTGGCCGATGGGGTCATCGTCGGCAGCGCCCTGGTCAGCCGCATCGCCGAGAACGCCGAGCGGCCGGAAGCGATTGCCGGCGAACTCAAGGCGGTACTGGGCGAGATGCGCCAGGCTCTGGATGCGCTGCCTGCCCGCTGAGCCGCCCCTAGCCCAAGATTCGACTCATGACGCCCGGTAACGCCGGGCGCAACAGCATACGGAAGCCTTTCTGACATGAGCTGGCTCGACAAGATTGTTCCCTCCATGGGACGGATTCAGCGCAAGGACCGGCGGGCCAGCGTGCCCGACGGCCTGTGGCGCAAGTGTCCCAAGTGCGAGGCGGTACTTTATCTGCCCGAACTGGAAAAGCATCACAACGTCTGTCCCAAGTGCGATCACCACCTGCGCCTGACCGCGCGCAAGCGCCTTGACTGGTTCCTCGACAAGGAGGGGCGCGAGGAGATATCGGCCGAGCTCGAGCCGGTGGACCGTCTCAAGTTCCGCGACTCCAAGAAGTACAAGGACCGCCTCAATGCGGCCCAGAAGGAGACCGGGGAGAAGGACGCGCTGGTTGCCATGCGCGGCACCCTCGATGGTCTGCCGGTCGTCGTGGTGTCCTTCGAGTTCACCTTCATGGGCGGCTCGATGGGTGCAGTGGTGGGCGAGAAGTTCGTGCGTGCCGCCACCCTGGCGCTTGAGGAGCGCATTCCCTTCATCTGCTTCTCCGCCTCCGGTGGTGCACGGATGCAAGAAGCGCTGTTCTCGCTGATGCAGATGGCCAAGACCTCGGCGGCGCTGGAGCGCCTGCGCGAGGCCGGTGTGCCCTATATCTCGGTGCTCACCGACCCCGTGTTCGGCGGCGTGTCGGCTTCCCTGGCCATGCTGGGCGATCTCAACGTGGCGGAACCCAATGCGCTGATCGGTTTTGCCGGGCCGCGGGTCATCGAGCAGACCGTGCGCGAGAAACTGCCCGAGGGCTTCCAGCGCAGCGAGTTCCTGCTTGAGCATGGCACCGTCGACATGATCGTGCCGCGCGGTGAAATGCGCGACCGGTTGGGGGGAGTGCTGCGTAAACTGACCCACCAGCCGCCCAATGGCCTCGAGGATGAGATGATTCCCGAGCCCGACCTGGTCGACGAGGCCGAGCGCGCCGCGGCGGAGGAGATCGAGGTCGTCGAGGCCGGCGAGCCCGAGGTGAACGAGGATAGCTCAGGTACTGCTGCGTCAGAGGATGATGACCGTCCCGACCCGGCTCGCTGACGGCCCGTGATGCCTGCGAACACCACGTGTACGCTGGATGCCTGGCTCGCCTACCTCGAGCAGGTCCACCCGGTGGGTATCGATCTCGGCCTGGAAAGAGTGGCCGAGGTCGCCCGCCGTCTGGGCCTGCTCGAGGGCCGACTGGCACCGCGGGTCATCACCGTGGCCGGCACCAACGGCAAGGGCTCCACCGTGGCCATGCTCGAGGCGCTGGCGCGAGTCCACGGCCTGACCACGGCAGCCTATACCTCGCCTCACCTGCTGCGCTACAACGAGAGGCTGCGCCTCGATGGCTGCGAAGCCGACGATGCCGCCTTGATTGCCGGCTTCGAAGCCGTGGAAGCGGCGCGTCTGGACGGCGAGTCGATCAGCCTGACCTACTTCGAGGCCGGCACGCTGGCGGCGCTGTGGGTCATCGCCCTGCATCGCCCCGAGCTCGCCATACTCGAGGTGGGGCTCGGCGGGCGACTGGATGCGGTCAACGTCATCGACGCCGATGTCGCTGTCATCACTACCATCGCCCTCGACCACGCGGCCTTTCTCGGCACGGACCTTCAAGGAATCGGTCGCGAGAAGGCCGGCATCATGCGTGCAGGCCGTCCTGCCGTGCTGGGCAGTCGTGAACTTCCCGAGAGCGTCACGCTCGCAGCGCAAGAGCAGGGTGCACCGGTCAAGGTCCTGGGGCAGGCTTTCCACTGGCATTCCGGTACGCGTGGAGGCTTCGACTGGCAGGGAACCGACCTCGAGGGGCGTTCGCTGGCGCTTCGGGACTTGCCCGACCCGGGCCTGCCGCTGGACAATGCCTCAACGGCACTGCAGGCCCTGGCGTGCTCCGGGCTCGCGCTGGAAGAGCGGCGCTGTCGCCAGGCGCTCAGCGAACTGGTAGTACCCGGGCGCATGCAGTGGCTCGGGCAGTGGTGTCTCGACGTGGGCCACAACCCTCATGCCGCTGCCTACCTGGCCGGCCGGCTCTCGGCTCAGCCCTGTCGTGGGCGGACTTGGGTGCTGATCGGCATGCTGGTCGACAAGGATGCAGAAGGCGTGATCGAAGCGCTTGACGGGGTCACGGATGCCTGGGTCGCGGTAACCCTTGACGGGGAACGTGGACGTGAAGCCGACGAGCTGGCCGCGAGAATAGAGGCGCAGGGGGGTAAGGTCGCCTGCCGAGCCGCGTCACCCGAAGCGGGTGCCGATTGGCTGACCGGCGAGCTTTCACCCGAGGATCGTGTGCTGGTGTGCGGCTCCTTCTTCACGGTGGCGGCCATACTGTCATGGAAGCAGGCGAAGCCGGCTTAGCCGGGGGCAGGAGGGGAAGATGAAGTACGGAATGCGCGAACGAATCAGCGGGGCGGTCATCCTGATCGCCCTCGCGGTGATCTTTGTGCCGATGCTGTTCGACGAGCCGGCACCCCGGGACGAGCGCCCCCAGCCGGTGCTGACCATCGAGCAGCCCGTGCCGGTGGAGCGGCGCAACGTACCCGACCCTCAACCCCCCGAGAGTCTGGGCCAGATTCGCTCGCCCGAGGCGAGCCCGGACGCTACGCAGCCGGTGCCTGAGAGCATCGAGCCCGAGCCAGCTGACACGGCGGGTATCGACCCCGAGCCGGCCGTGGCGGTGCAGCAGGAAACTGCCAGCCCCAGCCCCAGCCCTGCGCCCGAGCCGGCAGAGGCGCCCCGCGAGGATCCCATCGCCGACCTGGCCCAGGCAGCCTCCGAGCGGCTACAGGGCGAGCCTGCCTCGCCGAGCCCCGAGCCCGAGCCGCAGGTGTCCGCCTCCGCTGGAGGCGAGTGGGCAGTGCAAGTGGGCAGCTTCGGCGAGGCGGGCAATGCCGAGCGGCTTCAGGCGCGGCTCGAGGAGGAGGGCTTCCCCGTCTACAGCCGACGGCGCGACAACAACATGACCACCGTCTACGTGGGCCCCTTCGACTCTTCCGAATCGGGTGAGCGGGCCATGAATGCCGTCAAGGAGCGTGCCAACCTGCAGGGACTGCTTGTCCGGGTGAGAGACTGAGGCGATGACACTGACCTGGATCGATTGGGGCTTTCTTGCCGTACTCGCCATCTCGACCCTGGCGGGATTCATGCGTGGCCTGGTGCGTGAAGGTCTGGGGCTCGCGGCATGGGTCATTGCGCTGCTGGCGGCGCGACTGCTTGCTGAACCGGTGGCCGATCTTCTTTCGGGCGTGATCGACAATCCGGATGGGCGGCTGGTACTGGCCTTCATCCTGGTGATTCTCGGCGTGGTCCTGCTATGCGGGATTGTCATCCGCATGGTGCATGCCGCCGTGGAGTGGGTCGGCATGGGTTTCTTCAACCGCGTGGCCGGCGCCTGTTTCGGCGTTGCCCGCGGTGCGGCAGTACTGGTGGTGGCCACCATCCTCATCAGCCTCACGCCGCTGGCACAGCTGCAGGCGTGGCAGGAAGCCGAGCTGCGCCCTACCTTCGAACAGATGCGCGACTGGGCGGTGAGCCAGCTTGAGACCTGGGAGGGGCGAGTCCCCGAGGCCCCCGAGGCGTGGCGCAACATGCCGCTACCCGAACGCCGAGACGCCGGCGACCCCGAACCCGGCGCGCTTTGACTCGTCATTCGACATGACAGTGCTCTTTTTCAAGCCGGCGCGAGCCGGCCCCCTGCAAGCGAGGTAAGGTGGAATGTGCGGTATCGTCGGCCTTCTGGCCAAGCAGACCGTGAACCAGGCGATCTATGATGCCCTGACGGTGCTTCAGCACCGGGGGCAGGACGCCGCCGGCATGATGACCTGGAACGAAGGTCGCTTCCTGCTGCGCAAGAGCAACGGCCTGGTGCGCGACGTGTTCCATACCCGTCACATGGCGCGCCTGAAGGGTAACCTGGGTATCGGTCACGTACGCTATCCCACCGCCGGCTCCGCCAGCGAAGCCGAGTCGCAGCCGTTTTACGTCAACTCGCCGTACGGCATCGCCCTGGCCCACAACGGCAACCTGACCAACTCCGAGCAGATCAAGCAGGAGCTGTTCTCTTCCGACCTGCGGCATATCAACACCAGTTCGGACTCCGAGGTGCTGCTCAACGTCTTTGCCCACGAGCTGGGCAAGCAGGGGCTGCATCTCGCCCCGGGCGACATCTTCGATGCGGTGCGACGCGTGCATCGGCGCTGTCGCGGCGGCTACGCTGCCGTGGCGATCATCAACGGCGTCGGCCTGGTGGCCTTCCGCGACCCCCACGGCATTCGCCCGGTGGTGTTCGGCACCCGCGACGAAGGTAATGGCCAGGAGGTGATGATCGCCTCCGAGTCGGTGGCGCTCGACGTGGGCGGCTTCGAGCTGCATCGCGACCTGGCGCCGGGCGAGGCCATCTTCGTCGACATGGACGGTAACATCCACACCCAGTCCTGTGCCGATGCACCGCTGCTGGCGCCGTGTATCTTCGAGCATGTCTACCTGGCGCGTCCCGACTCGATTCTCGACGGCGCCTACGTCTACGGCACGCGCATCCAGATGGGCCGCAAGCTGGGCGATCGCATCCGCAGCGAATGGCCGGACCACGATATCGACGTGGTAATACCGATTCCCGATACCTCGCGTACCTCGGCGCTGGAGCTGGCACAGCATCTGGGCGTGACCTATCGCGAAGGCTTCATGAAGAACCGCTATATCGGGCGCACCTTCATCATGCCGGGACAGACCCAGCGCAAGAAGTCGGTGCGTCAGAAGCTCAACGCCATCGGCGTCGAATTCAAGGGCAAGAACGTGCTGCTGGTGGATGACTCCATCGTCAGGGGGACTACCTGCAAGCAGATCATTCAGATGGCCCGCGACGCCGGTGCCAACAAGGTATACTTCGCTTCCGCCGCGCCACCGGTGCGCTACCCTAACGTGTACGGCATCGACATGCCGGCGGCAGCCGAGCTGATCGCCCATGGCCGCAGCGAGGCGGAGGTCGGCGAGCTGATCGGCGCCGACCGCATCTTCTATCAGGACCTGGAAGACCTGAAGGCGGCTTGCCGCGAGGTCAATCCCAAGCTCGACCAGTTCGACTGCTCGGTATTCGATGGCCACTACGTCACCGGAGATATCGACGAAGGCTACCTGTCAGCGCTGGAGGCCTCGCGTAATGATGCTGCCAAGCAGCAGCAGAGCGTGGGTGCCCACGCACTGGTGGGCATGCATAACCAGGATGACGACATCGACGACTGAGGCCACCATGCACGACGACACGACATCCGATGCGGCCTGGGCGCCTGAAACGCTGGCGATTCGCGCCGGACATCGGCGCACCCACGAGCAGGAGCATGGCGAGCCGATCTTTCCCACGTCGAGTTTCGTCTATGGCAGCGCCGCGGAAGCCGCACGCAAGTTCGGAGGCGAAGAGCCGGGCAATGTCTACTCGCGCTTTACCAATCCGACGGTGCATACCTTCGAGCGTCGCCTCGCGGCGCTCGAAGGGGGCGAGCGCTGTGTAGCGACCAGCTCCGGCATGGCGGCGATTCTCTCCACCGTCATGGCATTGCTGCAGGCCGGCGACGAGATCGTCGCCTCGCGCTCATTGTTCGGCTCCACCGTCAGCCTGTTCGACAAGTACTTCGGCAAGCTGGGCATCGTCACTCGCTATGTCGAGCTTTCGGACCTGAGTGCCTGGGAGGCGGCCATCACCCCCAGCACCCGGTTGCTGTTCGCCGAGACGCCTTCCAATCCGCTCTCCGAGGTGGTCGATATCGAGGCCCTGGCCGAGATCGCCCATCGCCACGGCGCGCTGCTGGCCATCGACAACTGCTTCCTGACCCCGGCACTGCAGAAGCCGATCGCCCTGGGGGCGGACCTGGTCATCCACTCCGCCACCAAGTACCTGGATGGGCAGGGGAGGGCGGTAGGAGGCGCCGTGGTGGGGCGTGACAAGGAGCTCGAGGAGGTATTCGGCGTGGTTCGCACCTGCGGGCCCTGCATGAGCCCGTTCAATGCCTGGATCTTTACCAAGGGGCTCGAGACCCTGAACCTGCGCATGCGGGCGCACTGCGACAATGCCCAGGCCCTGGCCGAGTGGCTTCAGGCACAGCCTGCCGTGGCACGTGTCTACTACAGCGGGCTGGCGGAGCATCCCCAGCATGAGCTGGCCAGGCAGCAGCAGCACGGGTTTGGCGCTGTACTTGGCTTCGAGGTGAAAGGGGGGCGGGAGGCCGCCTGGTCGGTCATCGATGCCACCCGCATGTTGTCGATTACCGGCAACCTGGGGGACGTCAAGACGACCATCACCCATCCTGCCACCACGACTCACGGGCGTCTCTCGGAGGCTCAGAAGGAAGCGGCCGGTATCAGCGAAGGCCTGATACGGGTGGCGGTAGGTCTCGAGGCCATCGAGGACATCCGCGCCGACCTGGCCCGCGGTCTCGATGCCTTGATCTGAGCCGGGGCTGGCGCGGCAAGCCGCGCTTTCGGCGTCTGGTCGAGGAATTTTTGCGAACGTTGCGTTCGGCTTTATTCAGCGCATTGGCATGATGCGTTGCGGTATGCTGCCCTCCATCGACAGCGAAGTTCGACGGGAGCAACGAAAGATGTGGCGCAACACACGGACAGGTTGGGGCCTGGTCAGCATTACCTTGCATTGGGCCAGTGCCCTGGCGGTCGTCGGCCTGTTCATGCTCGGCTGGTGGATGACCGGCCTGGGCTATTTCGATCCCTGGTACAACCTAGCCCCCTGGTGGCACCGCTCAATCGGCATGCTGCTGCTCTTCGCGACGTTGTTGCGTATCCTCTGGCGACTCTTCCAGCCGACACCCCAGGCCCAGGGCAGTCGTTTCGAGCGCCTTGCCGCACACCTCGGCCATATCGCGATCTACGTCCTGCTGCTCACGGTGATGGTCAGCGGCTATCTGATTTCCACTGCCCGCGGACGGGGCGTGAGCGTGTTCAACTGGTTCGAGGTGCCGGCGCTGGTCAGCCATCTGCCCAATCAGGCGAGCATTGCCGGAGAGATTCACTGGTACAGCGCCCTGGCATTGTTGTTGCTCGCTGCGGGTCATGCCCTGGCTGCTCTCAAGCATCACTTCATTGACCGCCACGATATTCTCGTGCGCATGTTGAACCCGGCACGTACGCGTCGCCGTTGAACGCCTGCGCCCGCGGGCGCAACCAACCAAGGAGAGATCCATGTTCAAGAAAGCCGCCATCGCTACTGCTATTGGTGCCGTTTCCCTGGCTACCGCCAGCCAGGCACTCGCCGATGACTACATCGTCGACATCGAGGGTCAGCACGCCTTCATCCAGTTCAAGATCAACCACCTCGGCTACTCCTATATCCTGGGTACCTTCGAGGAGTTCGAGGGGCGCTTCCACTACGATGCCGACGACCTCGAGGCATCGAGCGTCGAGATGGAAGTCCAGGTCAACAGCCTCAACAGCAATCACGCCGAGCGTGACCGTCACTTCCTGAGCGATGACTTCCTCAGCGCCGGTACCTATCCCACCGCCACCTTCGTCTCCACCGGCTTCGAGCCGACCGGGGACGACGAGGGCGTGCTCACCGGCGACCTCACGCTCAAGGGCGAAACCCGTGAGATCGAGATGCCGGTCACGCTGATGGGTGAAGGCGAGGACCCCTGGGGTAACTACCGGGCCGGTTTCGAAGGTTCTACCAACCTGACCTTGGCGGATTTCGGCATCGACATGAGTGACTTCCCGGAAGTCATGCACGAGCTCGAGCTCTACGTTACTTTCGAAGGCGTGCGCCAGTAAGCGCTCCCCACGGCGTCTTATCCTGCCGTTCAGCCCCCCGGCCATGGCCGGGGGGTCGGTAATCCTCTCGATTTCAGCTACCATGCGGGCCGATGCTTACCCCTGACCGCTGCTGGAGTCTGCCATGGCTGATTTTTCCCCTGCGTTTCGTCGACTCTGCCATGGTGTCAAGTGTCTGGTAGGCGTGGAACGAAAAGCCCGCCCGGGAGACACACGGTTTCGTGCGCTACTGGAAGGCCTGCCCAATATTTCCGTCCAGGGCTATGACCGTGACAGGCGAGTGATCTACTGGAACGAGGAGAGTGTCCGGCTCTACGGCTATCGCGCCGAAGAGGCGGTAGGGCTTCGGCTCGAAGAGCTCATCATCCCTGACGCCATGCAAGAGGAGGTGGTGCGCCTGCACACTGCCTGGCTGTACGAAGGCCGGCCGATACCCTCTGGGCGCTTGTTGCCGCAAGACAAGCGGGGGCAGCCGGTCCCGGTATTCTCCTACCATGTCATGTTCGACGAGTTCACTGACGACCCCGTCATGTTCTGTGTCGATGTTCGACTCGATGCAGCTGGCGGCTCATCGGGCATGCCTGCTTCGCAGGTTCTCGACCGGGGGGTGATCGCGCAGTGACCTCTCCTTCGCTGCGTGACGGTTCCACGCCGCGCCTGGGATCCACGCTCTGGCGCCAGACGTGGCCGATGACCCTGGGCGTGCTGGCGCTGCTCGGCTTTCAACTGGTGGACAGCGCCTTCGTCGCTCGGCTGGGCACGGCGCCCTTGGCCGCCCAGTCCTTCACCTTTCCTTTGACCTTCCTCATCATTGGCGTCCAGGTGGGGCTCGGCATCGCTATCGCTGCGCTCATCTCGCGGGCGTTGGGCGCGGGGGAGATGGCGCGAGCGCGGCGCCTCGGCAGCCTGGTACTGATGGTAGGGGGCGTCATCATGGCCTTGCTCGCCCTCGTGCTCTGGTGGGCGCAGCAGCCAATCTTCTCTCGCCTCGGAGCAGATGCGGCGACTCTCGGCCTGATACGTGGCTACTGGGCACCGCAGCTGTTGGCTGCTTGGCTGGGGGCGCTGCTCTACTTTATCTACAGTCTGTTTCGTGCCCACGGCGATACGCGGCTGCCCGGCAAGATGATGGTGGTGACCAGTCTCGTCAATCTTGTTCTCGATCCCGTGCTGATCTTCGGCCTCGGCCCCTGGGCGGGGCTCGGGCTACCCGGTGCGGCCTGGGCCACGGTGCTTGCCTTCGGCAGCGGTCTGGTAATTGCAGTGAGCCGCTTGCGCCGGCAGGACTGGCTGGCAATCGGCGGGCTCCGGGATGAGGCGGCGTATTCGGCGCGGCCTTTCCTGGGTATCGCGGGGCCGGCGATGATCAGCCAGCTGATGCCTCCGCTGGCGGCCATGCTGGCCATATCGATAGTCGCTACCCTGGGGGAGGCGTCGGTAGCGGCATGGGGCCTTGCCAGCCGCCTCGAGACGCTTGCCCTCGTGGTGGTCCTTGCCTTGACCATGTCGCTGCCGCCCTGGATCGGGCGCTGCTACGGTGCCGGTGACTGGACCCAGGTCAGGCAATTGCTTCGCCTTGCATTGAAGGTCGTGGTGATATGGCAGCTGTGCCTGGGCCTGACCCTGGCCCTGACGGCTCCCTGGCTGGCCCAACTTCTTGCTGGCAGCCCCGATGTGCGCAGTGACTTGACGGTACTGATCCGCTTCCTGCTGCCCAGCTACGCTGCGCTGGGTGTCTGCATGCTGGTGGTTTCTGCCGGCAATGCCCTGGGCTGGCCGCTACGTGCCATGCTGATGTCGGCAGCTCGGCTATTCCTCTGCTACCTCCCATGCCTGTGGCTAGGGGCTTGGCTCGCCGGCCTCGAGGGCCTGGCCGTGGGAGCGGCAGTGGGCAACGTTCTGGCCGGATGGGTGGCCTGGAAACTGCTGCGTCGAATGTTGGCGGTGAAATCAGCTGCCGAGGGCAAAAAAACAGTTCTTTTGTCTCGTGAGCGAACCTGACGGGCATTCTGCTGTCAGGGGTAAGACGTAGTGGCTCGTGTGGTTCGAGCCATGAAAGCACCGCTGATGGAATGGAGTACCTATGAAGTTCACCAAGTTTGTAGCAACTCTCGCGCTCACCCTGGGCCTGGCTGGCGCTGCGGCGGCTCAGCAGATGCAGGCTCCGCCGGAGGGCGACCAGGTGGACCAGCTCAACCAGCTGCTCGATCTGGACGAGAACCAGCAGCAGGAGATTCGTGGCTTGCTTGACGAGGCGGAGCAGCAGCTGGCACCCAAGGAGCAGGAGGCTCAGGCGCTTCAAGCGCGCCTTGGTGATTATGTGGGGCCCGACTTCGATGAGAACGCCATTCGCCAGGATGCCGCGCGGCTCGGCGACCTGACGGGAGAGATCACCGCCGAGACGGTACTGCTGCAGTCTCGTATCGAGGCGGTATTCACCGATGAGCAGCGTCAAACTCTCGACGAAGCCATTGCCCAGCAGCAGCAGCAGATGCAGGACCTGCAGGGCCAGATGGAGCAGCAGCAGGGCGGCCAACCCGCTCAGCCCGTGCAGTAAAAGCTCTATTGGCAGCGCCTTGCTCTCGGCAAGGCCGCTGCCTTGGCCAAGAGTCATCCTTCCTCCTTTCCTCGATCTCTCCCTCCCTCGCCGATTATCGGCACCGCCCGGGTCGAGAACCTGTGGCTCGATACCGGCCATCGACCCGAAAGGGCTGGACCTGTCCCGCTACGCCGCTTGACGCATGAGCTTCATGACAAGCACCTGAGTCAGGGCCGTTCCCTTGCAGTGCAAGACCTCCCATCTTGTTATCAGAGGCGCAAATAGCCCTCATCATCGAGCGGAGTTTTTCCTTTCGCTGCATTGCCATATCGGAGATGATGACATCTCGGCTACCAGGGAGGTGAAGGGGAGCCGTTACAGCAGATAATCCACTCTGCCCAGTTGGCGAGAGAGCAGCGTCTTCCATCGCAAATCCGGGCAGTTCGGTTGTTTTAGTTTTATCTGCTATAACTAAGCATGTCCTTTCGACAGGTGACGGGATGTCCAATTCAAACCGGTTTCCCAGGGCTTGGCTGCTAGCTCTGGCCGGGCTGGGAGTCGGCCTGCCATCGAGCGCAGTTGCCGCCACCGGGAGCTTGACCCTTCCCGCCGGGCCTGGCTGGGTAGTGGCGGCGTTGCTCGTTGTGGTATTGGGCCTGATCCTGGTGGGGGTGTTGCTTCGCAACCGGTGGCTGCGCGAAGCCAGCAGGCTCGAGGCCAGCAAGCACGAGCTGGAAACCATTCTGGATAGCATCGATGCCTGTATCTATGTCAAGGCGGCCGACTTTCGCTACCAGTATGTCAACCGCAAGGCCAGTGAAGTCATCGGCAGGCCGGTGGAAGAGATTCTTGGCAAGCGAGATCAGGACCTCTTCGATTCCAACAGGTTGGCTGACCAGCGCTTCAACGACCAACGCGTCCTCGAGCAGGGCGAGAAGGTGGTAGCCGAAGAGGGGCATGCGGGTCTTGATGGCACCACCACCCATACCTACTTATCGATCAAGTTGCCGCTACACGACCCGGACGGCTCGGTTCGCGCCCTGTGCAGTATCTCGACGGATGTCACCGAGTTTGGCGACATCGAAGCCAGCAAATATCATCTGACCTTCTACGATCCCTTGACCGGGTTGCCCAATCGACGTCTGCTGCTCGATCGCCTGGCGATGGTCGTCAAGGGAACGCGTCGCAGCGAACGCTATGCTGCCCTGATGTTCATCGATCTCGACGACTTCAAGGTCATCAACGAGACCCAGGGGCTTCAGTCCGGTGACCGTCTGCTGCGCAGTGTGGCGCAGGGGCTCCAGCAAGTGGTGCGCGAGAGTGACACCCTGGCACGGCTGGGCGCCGACGAGTTCGTCATGCTGATACATGACCTTGGCCTCGACGTCGACCAGGCGGCGGCTGCAGCCGAACGCGTGGCCGAGAAGCTGCTGGGGCAGGTCATGAACATCCAGCCAGCGGATGACAACCTGCTGGGCCTGCCTACCACGGCGAGTATCGGCATTACCCTGTTTGCCGACGGCGGGGCCAATGTCGACAGTGCCATGCGCCAGGCGGACATTGCCCTGCAGCAGGCCAAGGCTGCGGGTGGAAATACCCTGCGCTTCTTCAACCCCGAAATGCAGGCCGACGTGATGGAGCGGGTGCACCTCGAGGCCGACCTGCACCAGGCGCTTGCGCGCAACGAACTTCGCTTGCACTACCAGATTCAGGTGGATGAGCGCTCCCGGGTGACCGGTGTCGAGGCCCTGATCCGCTGGGAACACCCACAGCGTGGCCTGGTCCCGCCCAATCTCTTCATTCCTCAGGCCGAGAAGAACCGGCTTATTCTGCCGATCGGATATTGGGTGCTCGAGACGGCCTGTCGCCAGCTGGCCGCCTGGGCAATTGAAAGCGGCAAGGAGTCGTTTTCCATTGCCGTCAATGTCAGTTCGGTGCAGTTCCATCAAGCGGACTTCGTGGCACGTGTCCAGCACACCCTGGAGTCGACGCGGGCCAATCCTGCCCGGCTGGTACTGGAAGTCACGGAGAGTCTGCTGATGGAGGATCCGGAGAGGGTCCGCGAGATCATGCTGCGCTTGAGCCAGCTCGGCATTCGCTTCGCCCTGGACGATTTCGGTACCGGTTTTTCTTCGCTCAACTACCTGAAGCGGCTGCCGCTGCATGGCTTGAAGATCGACAAGTCCTTCGTCAACGGCGTGCTCGAGAATCCCGTCGATGCCGCCATCGTCAACACGACGCTGACATTGGCCGATAGCCTGGGACTAAAGGTCACCGCGGAGGGGGTGGAAACCGAAGCGCAGCATCGCTGGCTGCTCGAGCATGGCTGCAAGGCTTTCCAGGGCTACCTCTTTGGCCGTCCACTGCCCCTGGAAGAGCTCAAGTTGAGCGAGCTGGATTGCACCTCCCCCTTCTGATGGAGGGGATGATCGCTGCGGTTTTTCCCTCCTTTTCCCGCTTTGGCTGAGGTAAGCTGGGCCATCGTGTCGCTTGAGGAGCGGGCCTCCTCGACCAAGCCTTTCAACACAACGGAGAATGACATGTCCTTACGTCCCTTGGTTGCCGCTGCCGTGCTGCTGCTACCGCTTTCGGCCCTGGCCGAGACGCCCAATATCGTGCCTGGCCAGTGGCAGTTCACCAGCACCACTTCCGTCAAGGGCGATGTGCCGATTCCCGATCAGACGGAAAGTCATCAGGAGTGCATCGTGCAAGGCGACCTGGACGATGCCGACTTCCAGTTCCTTGAAGTCGAGGAAGGCTGCGAGCTTCTGGAGCACAACGTCTCCGTGGACGGCGTCGATTACCGCATGGTTTGCCATGCCGAGGGAGGCGAGGCAAATATCGACGGTCGCATGGATTTCCTGGGTGAGCGGGTCGAAGGCAGCGTCAATATCGATACCGACTCACCGATGGGTCAGATGCGCATGGAAACCACCATCGATGGTGAGCGTATCGGCGACTGCTGATAGCCGGAATGCGCTGAACGCAAGAGGGCCACCCAAGGGTGGCCCTCTTGCGTTACGGCAGCCGGGCCTTGCGCCAGAGGCCCAGGCTCAGCGCGGTTCGGCGGGAGCCTTGGCCATCTCGCTTTCCAGGCGGCGCTTTACGTCTCCCGGCGAGCCGGTCCGGCGGGCCAGCAGATCGTAGGCCACCGGCACCACGAACAGCGTAAAGAAGGTGGCGGCAGCCACGCCGGTCAGTATCACGGTGCCGATGACCATGCGCGACTCCGAGCCGGCGCCGGTGGAAACGATCAGCGGGATGGAGCCGGCCATGGTGGTCACGGCAGTCATCAGGATCGGCCGTAGGCGGGTCACCGAGGCATCGATCAGGGCGTCGCGGAAAGCCAGCCCCTGATCGCGCAGCTGGTTGGCGAACTCGACGATCAGGATGCCGTTCTTTGAAGCCAGCCCGATCAGCATGACCAGTCCCACCTGGCTATAGATGTTCAGCGACTGGCCGGTCACGAACAGCCCGAGCATGGCGCCGCTCATGGCCAGTGGCACGGTGAGCATGATGACGAAGGGGTGAATGAAGCTCTCGAACTGCGCCGCCAGTACCAGGAACACCACCAGGCCACCCAGGATCAGCAGGTAGGTGGTGGCACCGCTGGCCAGGCGGAAGTCCCGTGAGGCGCCGCTGACGTCGGTTTGCGCCTGGGCCGGGAGGACCTCCGCCGCAGCGGCCTCGAGGTAGTCGAGCGCCTCGCCCAGCGAGTAGCCGTCTGCCAGGTTGGCTTCGATGGTGATGGCGCGCAGGCGATTGAAGCGGTTGAGCGTGCTCGCACCGGCCTCCTCGGAAAAGCTCACCAGGCTGGCCAGGGGAATCAGCTCCCCGGTCCTTGCCGAGCGCACCTGGATGTTGTCCAGCGCGCGCGGACTCGACTGGCTGGCGCGGTCGCCCTCGACGATGACGTCATACTCCTGGCCATTGTCGAGGTAGCGGGTCACGTTACGCCCGCCCAGCATCACCTCCAGGGTGCGGCCGATCTCGGTGACCGTCACGCCCAGGTCTGCGGCGCGATCGTAGTCGATCTGGACCCGCAGCTGAGGCTGGGTTTCCCGGTAGTTGCTGTCCAGGCCGATGAGTCGGGGGTTGTCCTCGCGCACATGCTCCATCAGCAAGTCGCGCCATTCGGCCAGCTCCTCGTAGGTGCCGCCGCCCAGCACGAACTCCACCGGCTTGCTGATGCGCTGGCCGAAGCCCTGGCGCATGACCGGGAAGGCCTGTACGCCGGGCAGGCCGGCAAGCTCGTCGCGTACCTCGTTCATGATGGTCCAGGCGTCGCGACGCTCGCCCCATTCGGCCATGCTGATGATGGCGAAGCCGTTGTTGAAGTTCTCGATGTTGCCGAAGCCGCGTGGTGCCCGCACCACCACCCGCTCCAGTTCGCCGCTGTCGAGCATCGGCTCCAGGCGCGTCTCGATCTCGTCCATGTAATCCATGATGTAGTCGAAGGTGGCACCTTCCGGGCCATTCACCAGGATGATGAAGCTGCCGCGATCCTCCTGCGGGGTGTATTCGCTCGGCAGCCGGTCGGCGAGCCAGGCCGTGGCGCCGATCAGGCCGACGAATACCGCCAGCACCGCCAGGCGTGCCTTCAGCACGGCGCCAAGCAGGGTGCGGTAGATGCGCTGGGAGAACTCCAGCAGCCACTGGACGCCGTGGGCGATGCGGCTGTCGTGCATCGATGGCTTGAGGATCTTCGAGGCCATCATCGGCGTCAGCGACAGCGCCAGTACGCTGGAGATGGCCACGGCGGCGGCCATGGTCAGGGCGAATTCGGAGAACAGGCGTCCGACATTGCCCTGCAGAAAGCCCAGCGGCACGAACACCGCGATCAAGACCAGGGTGGTGGCAATCACGGCGAAAGCGATCTGGCGCGTGCCGCGGAAGGCCGCCACCAGCGGCGTCTCGCCGTAGTCGTGCATGCGTCGGTGAATGTTTTCCAGTACCACGATGGCATCGTCGACGATCAGGCCGATGGCGAGTACCAGAGCCAACAGGGTGAGCAGGTTGATGGAAAAGCCCATCAGCGCCAGGGCCATGAAGGCGCCGATGATGGCAATCGGTACCGTCACCGCGGGGATCAGGGTGGTGCGCACGTTGCCGAGGAACATGAAGATCACCACCACCACCAGCCCCAGGGCGATGAACAGGGTGATCACTACCTGCTGGATGGCGCCCGAGACGAACACCGAGGCGTCATAGTTGAGGCTCAGGGTCATGCCGTCGGGCAGGCTGGCTTGAACCCGGTCGAGCTCCGCCTGCACCCCCTGGGAGACTTCCAGGACGTTGGCGGTGGACTGCTTCATGATCCCCAGCCCCACCATCGGCACGCCGTTGGCGCGGAAGATCGAGCGATCCTCCACCGAGCCGATCTCCACCCGCGCCACGTCGCCCAGGCGCACCAGGTAGCCGTCGTCGCCCTGGGCCAGGGCCAGCCGATCGAAGTCGCCCGGCTCGGCGAAGGCGCGGGGCAGGCGCACCACGAACTGACGATCGCGGGATTCGATCGATCCTGCCGGCAGCTCGACGTTCTCCGCCCGCAGCGCGCTCTCCACGTCGCTGACGGTGAGGTTGCGCGCCGCCAGGGCATTGCGGTCGAGCCATACCCGCATGGCGTACTCGCGCCCGCCGCCGACCCGCACGCGGGCCACGCCGGGCTGCACCGAGAAGCCGTCCACCAGGTAGCGTTCGGCGTAGTCGGTGAGCTCGGGAATGGTATAGCCGGCACCGGAGAGCGAGAGCCATAGCACCACCTCCTCGCTGGAGTCGGCCTTCTGCACCTCGGGTGGGTCGGCCTCGGTGGGCAGGTTGCGCAGCGCACCGGAGATACGGTCGCGGATGTCATTGGCCGCCGCGTCGATCTCCATGTCGAGGCGGAACTCGATATTGATGCGCGAACGACCGTCCTCGCTGGAAGAGGTGATCAGCTCGATGCCCTCGACGCCGGCGATGCGGTCCTCGAGCACCTGCGTGATACGCGATTCCACCACGCTGGCCGAGGCGCCGGGGTAGCGCGTATCGATGCTGACTACCGGTGGGTCGATGGCGGGGTACTCCTGCAACGGCAGCCGCTGCAGGGCGAGCAGCCCGAAGGCGACGATCAGCAGCGCCAAGACGGTGGCGAGTACCGGCCGCTGAACCGAGATGTCCGAGAGCCGCATCAGGCATTTTCCTCGCTGCGATTGGCCTCGAGTATGTCGCGAATCGAGGTGTCGTCATCGGCGATGCCGAGCAGTCGAACCTGGTCGCCCTCATGGGCGCGCTGCAGGCCGTGGGTCACGACCAGCTCCCCGTCCTCCAGGCCCTCCAGAATCTCGGCCTGGCCGACGCGCCGCTCGCCGACGCGAACTTGCCGGCGTACCAGGCGGTATTCATCGGCCTCGTCGATCAGCAACACGTACTGCTTGTCGCCGCTGGGAATCAGCACCGACTCGGGCACCACCACCGCCTGACGCGGGCTGCGCTGCAGTACCACCTCCATGAGCATCCCGGGGCGCAGGCGCAGCCCCGGGTTCTCCAGCTCGGCGCGCACCGTGATGCTGCGGCTCACCGGGTCGACCCTGGAGCCGACGCTGCTGACCTCGCCTTCGAATAGCTCACCGGGGAAGGCGGCGCTGCGGGCGGAAAGCGGCAGGCCCGGCTCGAGGATTGCCAGGAACGACTCCGGGACGCTGAAGTCGAGCTTCATGACGTCGAGCTTGTCGAGGGTCACGAGCTGGGTGCCCGGGGAGACCAGGCTGCCCACGCTGATGTTGCGAAAGCCGACGCGGCCGGCGAAGGGGGCGCGCAGGCGATAGTTGGAGAGCCGTGCCTCGAGCGCCTGTACCTCCGCCTCTGCCTGGCGCAGGCGGGCCTGGCTGTCCTCCACGTCGGCCCGCGGCGCCATGTTGCGGCTCTGCAGCTGGGTCAGCCGCTCCACGCTGCCGCGGCGTTCGTCGCGCAGCGCCTGGGCGACGCGCAGCTGGGCCTGCTCCTCGCCATCTTCCAGCCGGATCAGCAGCTGCCCGGCCTCCACCACCTCGCCGTCACGAAAGTTCAGCTCGGCGACGATCTCGGTCACCGTGGCCGAGAGCGTCACGCTCTCGTCGGCGCGCAGCGTACCCAGCGCCTCGAGCGGGTCGGACCAGGACTGTACGACAGCGCGGGCGCCGATCACCGCCGGGCGCTCCTGGGCGGCGGCGGGCGGCAGCGTCATGGCGAGTAGAACGGCCAGGCACAGCAGCATGGCCATCGAGGCCAACCGCTGGGCCGGCTGGAGGTAAACGGGTCGCGATGTGTTCATGAGGGCTCTTGTCTTGTTCAGGCAGCATGAGAAGGCAGGCCTTCCTGGCCAGCCTTTATCAGGCTACGTATTCCTGCGCGTTGCAAGTGTGACAACAATGCGGAAACGGTTATCCAATGAAGCTGTACAACTATTATACATGGGCGGGATATATGGTGGGAATCACCGTAGGCGGTCGCCTATGGAATAGCGATGGCGTCATGATCACGGGGCTGACCCTGCGGGAGGAGGCGCATCGCGATTCGAGAGGAGGTGCGAAATGAGGGGAAGTGCCGCAGAGTAGGGCCGGCTCCTGGGCAGCCGGCCCGATCCATCACTCTTCCACACCGCCCATTTCTTCGATCAGCGCGGCAAAGGCGTCACGCTGCTCATTCAGGGTGTCGGTGAGTTCTTCTTCATCCATGTAGTTTACCGGCAGCAGCAGGCGCTCCTCGGTGACTTCGATGAAGCGCTCGTCCTGGGTGGCGGCCTGCATGGCCTCGGCCAGGCGCTCGGCACGTTCGTCGGGAACGTCCTGGGGCAGCACGGCCATCAGGATGTCCCCCGGGGTGATGTCGTAGCCTGCTTCGACCAGGGTGGGGGCGTCGGGAAAGGCCACCAGGCGGTCGGCAGCGAGGCTCAGCAGTACCGGCATCTCGCCACTGTCGGCGTAGCCTGAGTGGGTGCCGCCGCTGTAGGCGAAATCGACATCGCCGGAAAGGATCAGCGGTGCCATGCCCGAGCCGCCTTCGGTGGGCACGATGCGCAGGTCGAGTCCTTCCTGCTCGGCGATGTACTCGATGATGAGTCGGTCCTGAGCGGTCTGGGTGGCGTAGCTCACGCCGGGGTTGTCGCGGGCATATTCCACCAGCTCTTCCCAGCTGTCGCCGAAGGGGCGATCCTCGCCGGTGACGAAGCCGGCCTGGGCCAGGGAGACGCCGGCAACGTAGCGGAAGTCGTCCAGCTCATAGTCGGTTTCCAACGCCAGCGGGGCGAAGGTGAGCGGCGAGGAGGGGCCGTAGAGGAAGGTGTAGCCCTCGTCGCTGCTGTTGGCCAGTCGGGTCAGGGCCACTCCCATGCCGGCCCCGGGCTGGTTCACCACGTTGACCGGCTGGCCCAGTTCGTCTTCGAGCACGTTGGCCAGCACGCGCCCCTGGATGTCGGTGCTGCCGCCGGCGCCAAATCCGATCACCATGGTGAGCGGCTGGCTGGGAAAGTCGTCGGCCAGGGCGCTGCTTGCTCCCAGTGCCAGGGCCGATGCGATCACAGCAGTGCTGACAGCAGTTGCCTTCTTCGGATACATCATTATTGTGCCTCGATTTTTTGAATGAAGTTTCTTCTGTTGGCGATGTAAACCTAGCACACTAACGAAGCGATTATCCTCCCCCGCCGTGTCTCGTGAGGTCGTGGCTGCTAGAATGCGTCTCCCTTTTTCGACAGTTTTCGGACACGCCCGGGGTGGAGCATGAAAGCGGATGTAGTGGTAGTCGGTGCGGGCGCCGCCGGGCTGATGTGTGCGCTCACCGCTGGCTATGCCGGTCAGAGGGTGCTGGTGCTCGACCACGCCAACAAGCCGGGCAAGAAGATCCTCATGTCGGGGGGAGGGCGCTGCAACTTCACCAACCTGGCCACCGGCCCGAGCAATTTCTTTTCCTCCAATCCGCGTTTCTGTATTTCGGCGCTCAAGCGCTATCGCCCCGAGCACTTCGTCGAACTGGTCGAGCGCCATGGGCTCGAGTATGTGGAAAAGGCCCCGGGGCAGCTGTTCTGCGCCCACTCGGCCAAGGATCTGCTCGAGGTGTTGCTCACCGAGTGCGAATGGGCGGGGGTCGAGCTGCGCCTGAAGACCGCGGTGGAGCGCATCGAGCGCCAGGGCGAGGGGATGCAGCTGGCGACCTCCTGCGGACTAATCGAGGCCGGCGCCGTAGTGATTGCCACCGGTGGGCTGTCGATTCCCACCATGGGGGCGACCGGTTTCGGCTACGAGATCGCCCGCCAGTTCGGCCTGACGGTGACCGAGACACGGCCGGCCCTGGTGCCCTTTACCCTGACTTCCCAATGGAAGGCCCGTGCCGCCGACCTGGCCGGGGTGGCCTGCGACGTGGCAGTGAGCACGATTCGTGACGGCCAGCGCCTGGGGCCGGGCCGTGACCGCTGCTACCGTGAACCGATGCTGTTCACCCATCGCGGCCTCTCCGGCCCCGGCATGCTGCAGATCTCGAGCTACTGGCTGCCCGGCGACGAGCTCGAGATCGACCTGCTTCCGGGCGTGTCAGTCGGCGAAGCGCTGGCCGCGGCTCGCCGTGACACGCCGCGCCGCCAGCTCTCCACCTGGCTTGCCGAACGCCTGCCTCGGCGGCTGGCCCAGGCACTGGTAGAGTGGTACGTCGAGGATCCCACCCTTGCCGAGCTCTCCAATGCCCGCATCGAGGCATGGCGCGAACGTCTTGGCGGCTGGCGCCTCAAGCCTGCAGGCACCGAGGGCTGGCGCACCGCCGAGGTCACCCAGGGCGGTGTCGATACCCGGGGAATCTCGTCTCGGGATTTCAGCGTCGAGGGCCTGCCTCAGCTGCGCTTCATCGGGGAGGTGCTCGACGTGACCGGTGAGCTAGGCGGCTACAATTTCCAGTGGGCCTGGGCCTCCGGCGTGGCCTGTGGGCTCTCGGTCTAGCTGCCTGGCGTGTGACAAAACCTTACCCAACGTAACCGAGGCAATCCCGCGGGCGTTCTACGCTTGGGTAATCGGTTCGTCCCGGATATGGTTCGTCACAGGAGTGCGCCATGCCCCTCGCCCATGATTTGGCAAGCCCCGTTCAGCGTGAGACACCGGATACCCTGCACACCAAGGAGTGGCTGAGACGCTACCAGCGCGTTCGCCAGGCCTCGGAGCGGATCTGCGAGCCGCTTTGCACCGAGGACTATGTCATCCAGAGCATGGATGACGTCAGCCCGCCGAAGTGGCATCTGGCCCACGTCACCTGGTTCTTCGAAGCCTTCCTGCTCACTCCCTTCCAGCCCCGCTACCGAACGCTCGACCCCGTCTACGACTCCCTTTTCAACTCCTACTACGAGACCCATGGCGTGCCTTTTCCGCGGCCCCGGCGGGGCACGCTGTCGCGGCCGACGGTGGCCGACGTCTACCGCTACCGCGCCCATGTCGATGACGCTATGGCCGAGCTGCTCGAATCGCTGCCCCCAGAGCATGCCGAGGAGATCCTCCGGCGCCTCGAGCTGGGTCTCCATCACGAGCAGCAGCACCAGGAGCTGCTGCTCATGGACATCAAGCACATTCTGGCCCAGAACCCGCTGTGCCCCGCCTATCGTGGCGACCTGATGCCCGCCTCGGAAGGAGGCATGCCGGAGACGGCCTGGATCGAACATGCCGAAGGCCTGCATGAGATCGGCCATGATCCCCATGGCGGATTTGCCTATGACAACGAGGGGCCTCGACATCGCCAGTTTCTCGAGGCGTTCCAGATCGCCAACCGCCCGGTGACCAACGCGGAATTCATTGCCTTCATGCAAGACGGAGGCTATGAGCGTCCCGAACTCTGGCTCTCCGACGGCTGGCAGCAGGTGGGGCTCGAGGGGTGGCGCGCGCCGCTCTACTGGGTGAAGCGAGAGGGGACCTGGTACCACTTTACCCTGGCAGGCCTCCGCCCGGTCGACCCCAGTGCACCGGTGGTGCATGTGAGCTTCTTCGAGGCGGACGCCTATGCCCGCTGGGCGGGAGCGCGCCTGCCCGGCGAGGCGGAGTGGGAAGTGGCTGCCCGCAACGTGGCGATGCGCGGCAACTTCGTCGACAGCGATCACTTGCAGCCGGTAGCGGCGCCGACTCGTGCCGATGCTCCCGGCCAGCTGTACGGTGACGTCTGGGAGTGGACCGGCAGCGCCTATCGGCCCTACCCGGGCTTCAAGACCCTGCCGGGCACGCTGGGCGAGTACAACGGCAAGTTCATGTCCGGGCAAATGGTGCTGCGGGGCGGCTGCTGTGCCACGCCGGCCGACCACATCCGCCTGACCTACCGTAACTTCTTCCCTCCGCACGCGCGCTGGGCCTTCTCCGGGTTTCGGCTGACCAGGGAGGCCTGACATGCAATCTCGCGTTCGCTTTCACGACCAGCAAACGGCCGAAGTCGCGGGTTCACTGCATGAAGAGCTGCTGGCCGGGCTCAACGCCACGCCCAAGTTCACTTCGCCCAAGTTCTTCTACGATCGCCGCGGCTCGGAGCTTTTCGATGCCATCTGCGAGCAGCCCGAGTACTACCCGACCCGAACGGAGGAGAGCATCCTGCGCGCAGCCGCTGCCGAGATCGCCGAGGTGGTGGGGCGCGATGCCACCCTGATCGAACTGGGCAGCGGTGCCAGCCGCAAGATTCGGCTGCTGCTGGAAGCGCTGCAGCCAGCCTGCTACCTGGGCGTGGATATCTCCCGCGACTTTCTGCTCGACAGCACCCGGCGGCTGGCCCGCGACTACCCCTGGCTGGAGGTCCATGCCGCCTGCGCCGACTTCTCTCGACCCATGGCCTGGCCGCAGGGGCTCTCGGGGGAGCGGCCGGTGGCCTTCTTCCCCGGCTCCAGCATCGGCAACTTCACCCCCGAGGAGGCCGAAGCGTTCCTGGCTGGCCTGCATGACCTGCTGCCTGCCGGCGGGGGGCTCTTGATCGGGGTCGACCTGATCAAGGAGCGGGAAATCCTCGATGCCGCCTACAACGATGCGGCAGGGGTGACTGCCGCCTTCAACCTCAACCTGCTGGAGAGGCTGCGACGCGAGTTCGAGGCGGAACTGGAGCCGGCATCGTTTCGTCATCGTGCCTTCTACAACGAGTGCGACTCACGCATCGAGATGCATCTGGTGAGCCTGCGTGACCAGGCCATTCGCGTGGCGGGGGAGTCGGTCGAGTTCGAGGAGGGGGAGAGCCTGCATACCGAAAGCTCCTACAAGTACAGCATCGATGGATTTGCCGAGCTGGCCGGGTGCGCCGGTTTCGCAAGGCGTGCGCACTGGACCGACCGGGATGGCCTGTTCTGCATTCAATATCTGGAAAGCCTCGCCTGATGGTCTGCCCGGGAAATCGGTCTATGCTGCATGACAGAACCACGCGTCAATCGAGGACCCGCCATGACCATGATTGCGATTCATGACTCCTCCACCGCCGAGGCGTCGCCGTTTGCCGATCGGATCGTCGATGAGGCCATTCGCCAGGCCGAAATGCATGGCTGGCAGGCAGTTCGACTGTCAGAAGTGGCGCGCAGCCTCGAGCTGCCGATGTCCGTGGTGCTGGAGCGCTTTCGCGACATGGATGACGTGGCCAACGCCTGGTTTCAGCGGGGCTGGCGCGCCATGCTGGCCGAGAAGCCGGAGACCTTCGATGACTGGCCGGAGCGCGCGCGCATCGAGCACTGCCTGCAGGCCTGGTTCGATGCCTTCGGCGCTCATCGGCACGTGACGGTGCAGATGCTGCGGACCAAGGCGCACCTGCCGCACCTGCATACCTGGGTGCCGATGGTCTTCGACCTGTCGCGTACCGTTCAGTGGCTGCGAGAGGCGTCCCGGCTGGAGGCGCGTTACGGCACGCGGCGAGCCCAGGTGGAAGAGATGGCCCTGACCAGTCTGTTCCTGGCGGCGCTGGCCGTGTGGTCCACCGACCACACTACCGGGCAGCGGCGTACCCGGCGCTTCATCGAGAAGCGGCTCAAGCGGGGCGAGAGCTGGATGAAGTGGGTGCCGGGCCTGGCCCATCCTAAACATCGGGCGGAGGTCCAGCTGTAGATCGGGCGTGGCGTGCCGGGCTCAGCGCAGCCGTGACAGGAGTCGTCGCGCTCGGTAGAGCATCAGCCCTCCCGTAAGCAGTCGCTTGGCGATAAGCGGCAGGGATCTCGGGTGGCGGGCACTACCGATCAGCAGGGCGCCGCCCGCCAGGTAGAGCAGCCCACGGTAGCGCTTGAGGTGATCCCAGCCGCTATCCAGCGTCGCTGAAGTGTGTCGCCAGCGCTCGGCCTCGACCAGGATGTCGATGCGCTGCTGCTCGATTGTCGTGATCAGAGCGGCCTTGCGTTCTGCAAGGGGGGCTCCTTTCGCTTGACTCGAATCACTGGCGCGGTGTGTCACGCTGCTCCTCCACCAGGTGCCGGTCCAGCGCGAGCTGGGACAGCGTCTCCTTGAGCAAGGTGTGGCGTCGGGCCAGGCGCAGGCACAGCAGGGCGAGGGTGATGCCGCCCCCCAGCAGCACCAGGGCGCTGACACCGATCGCCGCCAGGCGGTGGGTATCCCAGAACAGCACCACCACCAGCAGGGCCAACATGCCCAGCCCCAGCAGCATCATTACCAGGCTCAGCCCCACCAGCATCAGCAGGGTGACCAGCCGGGAACGCTCTTCCTCGAGCTCCAGTACGGCGAGACGCAGGCGCGTCTCGCCGGTGGCCAGCAGACTGGTCAGTAGCCGCTTGGCGATCGTGAACAGGCGCTGTACCGGGCCGTCGCCTGACACCATCAGCGACGGCCAATCAGCATGCCGATGACCACGCCAACTGCGGCGCCCACCCCGATGCTGGTCCAGGGATTGTCATGCACGTAGCGGTCGGCGGCGTCGGCTTGATGATGCATGGAATCGCGAGCTTCACCATAGAGTCGCTCACCGCGTGCCTCCAGGCGATCGCGAGTCTCCTTCAGACGCTTTTCGGCGCGCTCGCGAAGCTCCTTGATGTTGCCGCGGGAGTCATCAGCTGTAGCGCTCACCAGCTCCTCGATGGTGCTGGTGAGCTGATGAAGGTCTTCCTTCAATTGGCGAGTGGTTTCGTCGGTATGCGGTGTGCGACTTGCCATGACGGTCTTCCTCTGACGTTTGAATGACACGCTTAGCATAGCAGCCGCACAAGGCAGTTCAACGCAGCCTTCCGCGGTGTGTCAGCGCACCCCGCCGGTTCCGGACAGCAGCGGGTTGACGCTGAAGCCCAGACTGAGGCGGTGGTTGCGATGATCATAATCGATCATGCTTTCGCCATAGCCGTAGTAGTATTGGACGTGCCCGCGGATGTTGCCGAACAGGGGCCAGGAGTAGTCGACCTGGGTCCCGTAGTTGCCGGGGCTGGGATTGCCGCGCACCATGACGCTGGCTTCCTGGTCATTGTTGAAGCGGCGCACGACGGTGATGTCGCCATAGCCCCAGTAGCGATCGATGTTGGGGTTGTCATCGTCACCGTCCGACTCGGGAACGCGCCAGTGCGGTGCCACGGCGACCGCCCAGTCGCCGCGCTGAAACATGCTCTCGACGTAGAACCGGTTCCAGCTGCGCGAGAGCGGCATGGAGCGCCCGTTGGACAGGTGGTTGAAGGCAAAGCGGTTACGCGTGTTGGTCCAGCCCAGGAAGCGCCAGGTATTGTCGAACTCGAGAAACACCTCGGGTTCGTAGTTGGTTTCCCGGAATGGGGAAGAGGCGTCGGTGTTGTACGCCTGCCACCAGCTGCGCTGGGTGTAGGCGAAATAGAGATCGCCAGTGGTGCCGAAGACCTCCTCGAGCAGGTTGACCTTGGCGCTGAACTGAAACTTGACCTCGAGGTCGTTGGCGCTGGTATCTGCGTCGATATCGCGAAACGCCACCTGGTTGGGGTGGGTGGTGTAGCTCAGGGGAAACAGGTAGTTTCGCCGGTGCACGGTGATGGCCAGCGGGTTACGGGTCGATTCACGCTCCAGCTGGCGACGCTGAACGACCTCTTCGAGCACGGGATCGTCCACCTCGACATAGAGGGCGTCATCGTCTTGTGGCAAGGCGTCGAGCTGCAGCTGAAGTGCCTCCAGTTCTCCGCTCAATGCCTCGATACGCGCTTCGATGGCTTCACGCTGAGCATCGGCTTGGCCCATCGCGGAGATCGGCAATGCTGCCAGCAGCCCGCCGCATGTAATGACAAGGGAACGGATAATCATCGGTGAACTCGAAGCCAAGCGTATGAGCTTCCGTTTCTACCACGTCGCCTTGGCAAGTCAACCATTGCCGCCGGTACTGTCATTTTGTTGCATAGATTCCGAGTCCTGCTTTGGCGAGGGCCGTTTCAACCGAGGAAAACCGTGAACGTGTCGTTTCACTCCGCTGCCGGTATGTCCCGGCGTTTATGCCAGGTGCTGTGCCTGGCGATCGGATGGTGGATGCTGGTGGCGGTGCCAGCGCTGGCCGAGGAGGACCTGCCCGCTCAGGAGACCGTCGAAACGCGTCTGGCCGAGCTGCGCCCGGAGGAGGGCGAAACGCTCAGTGAGACCGAGCAGCGAGATATCGAGGCCCTGGAAGCCACCCTGGCGGCCCTGGAGCAGCTTCAGGGTGTCGAGGAGCGCTTCGCTGCCCTGGAGCAACGCCTGGAAGAGGCGCCAGCCGAGCTGCTGCGCCTGGAGCGGGAGCTGCTCACGGAAGAGGAGGCCGCGCTGGAGCGCTCCATCGCCGAGCTCGATGACCTGGCGCTCGATGAGCTGGAGTTCCGGCAGCAGGAGGCGGTAATCGAGCTGCAGCAGCTGCAGGATCGCCTGGCCGAGGTCAACTCCCAGTTGCTCTCTGCTCAGACGCTGCCGGAGCGAGCCCAGCAGGCCATTGCCGAGGCGATGCAGGCCGCCGAGCGTACACGCAGAGCGCTCGATGCGCTGGAAAGCCAGGGAGTCAGCGAGGACTCTCCGCGCCTGTGGCAGTTGAAGGTGGAGCGCCGTCTTGCCGAGCGCTCGCTGCGCCTGCGCCAGCGGGAGCTGGGCAGCAACACCCGGTTGCGCGAGCTGGCCCAGCAGCGCCGCGACCTGCTTACCCAGCAGGTTGCCAGCCAGGAATCCGAACTCAGCCTGCTGCAGGGGGTCATCGACCGCAAGCGGCGCATCGCCTCGGAGCAGGCAATCGCCGACGCGGTGAGGGACGATCCACTGCTCGAGGCCGGCCACCCGGTCCTCGAGCGCGCCCAGCAGGTCAACCGGGAGCTCAGTCTGGAGCTGCTGCGGGCTAACGATCGCCACAATGGCCTGGTGCGGGAGAGCCTGGCGATTCGCAGCCAGCTCGACCATGTGCGCCAGTTACAGCGCAGCCTCAACGAGCAGATCGAGGCGATCCGAGGCAGCCTGTTGCTGTCGCGAATACTGCGCGAGCAGCGCCGCTCACTGCCGCAGGTCGATGCCCGGCGCAATCTGCAGGACGAGATCGCTGACCTGCGACTGCGCCAGTTCGATCTGGTGCGCCAGCGCGACGCCTTGCGCCAGAGCGAGCGGTTGGCCAACCAGCGGCTCGAGGAGGCGGGGGTCGAGGTCAATCAAGCCCTGGTCGATTCCCTGCAGGGGCTTTACCACTCGCGGCGCCAACTGGTCGATCAGCTCGAGCAGACGTACGGCAGCCTGCTGAGCGCGGCCATCGAGCTGCAGCTCAACCAGCAGCAGCTGCTGGAAACGTCTCGCGAGCTGCGTACCACCATCGATGAACAGCTGTTCTGGATCGCCAACACGCGGCCGCTGGACCTGGCCTGGTTGCGGCAGTTGCCCGCCAATCTGACCGGCGAATGGCAACAGGGAGAGTGGCGTGAGGTGCTGCCGGCGAACTGGGATCGGCCAGGTGCCGAGGGGCTGGTGGGTCTCCCCCTGGTGCTGCTGGCTGTGGCGCTGGTGTGGCTGCGGCGGCGTATCCAGCGTCGCCTGGCCGTGCTGCATGAGCAGATCGGTCGCCTGCGCAGCGACTCGCAGGCCCATACCCCCCAGGCGGTAGGCCTCAACGCCCTGCTGGCCTTGCCCGGCCCACTGACCGTGGCCGGCGTTGGTGTATCGCTCAATGCCATCGGCGAGGGTTTCGCCTCCGGACTGGGCCAGGCCTTCCTGCACCTCGCCCTGGCCTGGGCCTTCATCGCCTGGTCACGGCGCCTGCTCGTGCGCGATGGCGTTGCCACCAAGCACTTCTACTGGCCGGCCGGCTATGTGGCACGATTGCGCTGGCTGCTGGGCTGGCTGGGCCTGGCCCTGGTGCCGGTGCTGCTGATCTCGAACCAGGCCCTTGCCGATGAAATCACCCTGACCAACCGGCCGATCGCTCTGACCCTGCTGCTTGGCGGGTTGATTGCCATGAGCGTGCTGCTGGCGCGCCTGATCCTGGCCCATACGCCGTTCTTCGGGGTCAAGCTGTTCCGGCTGGTGCTGGGGCTGATCATGGCCGGTGTGCCCCTGGTCCTGCTGGGGCTGATCGTTTCCGGCTACGAATACACCGCGCTGAGCCTGGTCGGGCGCTTCATCATCACGCTTTACCTGCTGGCCACCTGGATTCTCGTCGAGGCCACGGTGGTTCGCGGCCTGGCCGTGGCGGCGCGCCGACTGGCGTTCAAGCGTGCGCTGATGCGCCGCCGTGCCCAGGCCCAGGAGGGCGCCGAGGGCGGCCTCGAGGTGGTGGAGGAGCCGCCGCTGGACATGGAGCAGATCAACCAGCAGTCGCTGCGTCTCTCCAAGCTGATCCTGCTGATCGGCTTCGCCGTCCTGCTCTATCTGGTGTGGGCAGACCTGCTCACCGTGCTGGGCTATCTGGACGACGTGGCGGTTTGGGAGGCTCGGGAGGGAGTCGGGGCGGAGCTCGTTACCAGTGCGCTGTCGGTGGCGGACATCTTTACCGCACTGCTGATCTTCATCCTGACCCTGGTGATGGCACGCAACCTGCCGGGCCTGCTCGAAGTGATGGTGCTGTCGCGCCTGGAGCTGAAGCAGGGCAGCGCCTACGCCATCTCGGCGCTGCTTTCCTATACCATCGTCGGCACCGGCCTGGTGGTGGCCCTGGCCACCCTGGGGGTGGCCTGGAGCCAGCTGCAGTGGCTGGTGGCGGCGCTGGGCGTGGGCCTGGGCTTCGGCTTGCAGGAAATCTTTGCCAACTTCGTCTCCGGCCTGATCATTCTGTTCGAGCGGCCCATGCGCATCGGCGACACCATCACCCTGGGCAACCTCACCGGCACGGTAAGCCGAATTCGCATTCGTGCCACCACGGTGACCGACTTCGACCGCAAGGAGATCATCATCCCCAACAAGACCTTCGTCACCGACCAGCTGATCAACTGGTCGCTGTCGGACACGGTCACCCGGGTGGTGCTCACCTTCGGCGTGGCCTACGGCTCCGACCAGCGCCTGGTGCATCGCTTGCTACGCCAGGCAGCCGATGAGAATCCGCGCGTGCTGGCCGACCCCGAGCCTCAGGTGTTCTTCATGAACTACGGCGAAAGCACGCTGAACTTCGAGCTGCGGGTCTTCGTCAATGCCCTGGGTGACCGGCTCTATGCCACCGACGAGATCAACTGTCGGGTCGGCGAGCTGTTCGCCGAGCATGGCATCGACATTGCCTTCAACCAGCTCGACGTGTGGCTGCATCGTGCCGATGGGGAAGCGCGCAAGGTGCAGAGCCTTGCACCGGGTAACGGTCAGGCATCTCATCATCCCCCCCCGGGGGCAAAGGGGGATCCCGGCGACATCGAGATCGGCGACAGTGGCGGTGACGGCGGCGATGGCGGACGCTGAGCCTGCTGCTATCGCTTCACCGCGTGCAGCAGGAACTCCCGATTGCCGTCTCCGCCGGTGATCGGGCTTTCACGCCAGTGCAGGATATCCAGGCCCAGCCTGGCGCAGCAGCCGTGCAGGGCCGCTTCCACCTCGGCGTAGCGCGCGCTGTCCTTCACGATGCCTCGGGCGTTGACCCCTCCCGGCCCCACCTCGAACTGCGGCTTGACCAGGCTCAGCAGCTCCCCCCCGGGGCGCAGCAGCATGGCGATCTCGGGCAGGACCAGGGTCTGGGAAATGAAGGAGACGTCCATCACCACGACGTCGGGCGCCGTGGCGCCCTGGGCGGCCAGGGCCTCGTGCAGCCGCGTTACGTCCGACATGGCCCTGGCATTGATCCCTTCCAGGCAGGTCACGCGGGGATCGCTACGCAGCTCGGGGTCGAGCTGGTCGTGGCCGACCTCGACGCCGACCACATGGCGCGCCCCGTGGGCCAGCGAGCAGTCGGTGAAGCCGCCGGTCGACTGGCCCACATCGAGCACCAGCTTTGCTTGAAGGTCGAGATCGAGCGCCTCGATCAACGCTTCCAGCTTGAGTCCCGCCCGTGAGACGTAGCGCTCCTCGGGATCTTCGGTGATCGTCAGGCGCACGTCGTCCGGCAGTTTCTCTCCCGGTTTGCCCAGTACTCTTCCACTCTCCGCCAGGCTGACCCGGCCATGGCGGATCAGCCGCTGAGCGCGAGTGCGCGAGCGAGCCAGGCCCTGGGCAACGAGCAGTTGGTCGAGTCGAGGCATACGGTGGTTCCTCATGCAGCAGTGCCGACAGCCAGAAGCGGGGCGCGTATTATGACATAATCGGTTAGTTAGCATGTTAATAGAAGGGCGCAGCGTGGATCGAAGCAAGGGAGAGGCACTGGTCAGGTCGCTGGCCATCGGGGCTGTGGGCGGGCTGATCTTCCAGCTCATCGGCATGCCCCTGGCCTGGATGCTGGGGCCCCTGGCCGCCAATCTGGTGGTGTCTGCCAGGGGCGGCGACGTTCGCGTTCCCGAGCCGCTGCGCGAGGCCTTTCTCGGTGTGCTCGGCCTGGTGCTGGGCAGCCAGGTCACGCCCCAGCTGGCAGAAAGGGTGCTCGACTGGCCGATCTCCGCCGCGCTGCTGCTGTTGGGGGTGGCCGCGTCCACGGCGGCGGCGGCTGCCTGGTATCGGCGCTGCGGCTTCGATTCGGTGAGTGCCTGGTTCGCCTCCGCGCCCGGTGCCATGACGGCGATGATCCTGATGGGCGAAAAGTGCGGCGGCGACCCGCGGCGTATCGCCATTGCCCAGTCGTTGCGCATCGTGCTGGTGATCATGATCCTGCCGCCGCTGTTCTGGGCCTATGAGGGAGGGGCAACCGCGCAGGCGGACGCAGTGGAGAACGGTTTCGAGGCGGCCTGGATGCTGCTGGTCCTGCCGTTGCTGTTTCCGCTGGGACGCTGGCTCCACCTGCCCAGCCATACGCTGCTCGCTCCGCTGCTCTTCGCCGCGCTGTTATCGGGCTTCGATGTGGCCAGTCTCAGCCTGCCGGACTGGGGCATGAACGTCATGCTGTGGGTGCTCGGTTGTGCCATCGGCTCACGCTTTCGCGGGCTTTCGTCGGCTCGGTTGGGACGCTACCTGTTCGAAGCCTTCATCGCCACCCTGGTGGCATTGGCGGTGTTGGCGGGATTTGCCGAGCTGATCCATCGCCTGGTGGGCGTGCCGCGGGACGTGGCGCTGCTGGCGCTGGCCCCCGGTGGCATCGGCGAGATGGCGATTCTGGCCGTGGCGCTCGATCTCGACCCGGTGTTCGTCGCCTTTCACCACCTGCTGCGCATGGTTGCGCTGATGCTGTTCGCTCCATTCTGGGCGCGCTGGCTGCAGCATCGAGGGTGAGTCCATCTCATTTGATGGGGTGTTTCTCGCTCAGGGCCTTGATATGTTCCGTCAAGCCGACCGTTTTTGATACCTCCAGCTCTAGGGCGATGCCGGTATCGAGCGTTTCATCGAGCTTGCCCGCCGCTGTCACGGCCTTAAGCACACTCTCCGAGCGGCGGGCTTCGGCCAGGATCAGGATGACGCTGCGAGAAGCCATGAACTCGAGGCCGAAAAAGGTCAGGTGTGGCTTCAGCCCCTGGCCCTGGGCATTGTTGATGATGGTGGCCCCCGTGGCGCCTCCCTCCCGAGCGGCTTTAAGGACGGCTTCGGTTCTGTCCTGATCGACGAAAACCATCAATAACTTGAAATCCATTTTCACCTACCTCGGTTAGGCAACGGTATTGGGATTGGCTCATTCTGGCAGAGCCCTGCGCCGCCGTCCTGATGAAGATCAAGTATCTGACTGTGCTTGGCCGCTCTCGGCCTGAAGCTGGGCCGCGGGCACTCGGTCGGCGCCCCAACTGCGGTGCACGTAGCCGGTGACGCGGTCCAGCTCCTCCTGGCTGATGTTGGCCAGCTCACCACGCTCCAGCGGATCGTAATGGAAGATATAGAGTCTTGAAGCAAGCTGCTCGAAGGGCAGCGAGGCCTCGCCCGCGCGCTCGCCATGGCCGGCCGTGCTGACCAGTACGCCATCTCCCCAGTCCTGCCCGCTGTCGTAGTTGGGGTTGTAGAAGTAGACCCGCATGGTCTCGGAGGGGTCGAGGGAGACGCGCAGAAGGGTGATCGCATGCCAGCCGATGAAGCGTGCGGCGCTGTCGGTAACGGCGATACCGGCAGGCTGAGGATGGATCACCGGCTGGTTGCCGTTGTAGAACGGGTGATAGCTGGCGTAGAAGTGGCGCAGGAAGGTGTCGAGTTCGAACAGCCGGCCAGTCGCCACGTCAACGTTGATGCGAAAGCCGCGGCCCGACCACCAGCCGTGAAATTCCGGGTTGACCCAGCGATGCGGATCCCCTTCGCGGCCGACGCAGCGCCGTCCCATCTCGGCATAGATCCGGTCGAGATGTGGCACCACGATCAGCGATACCGGGTCGAGGTCCATGGGCAGGCTCTTGGCGACGCCGCCACTGCTTTCCATCGAGGAGATGGGCTGACCCTCGAAGTGCATGATGATCTCGTCATCGCGGGCGGCCCAGGCCACCATCTGCATCAGATAGTCCGGGTCGTTATAGGCCCACATCGAGAGCGCCCGGGCCGATTGGCAGGTGGGGTTGTTGCCCTGGCCCACGCCCAGCGGCTGGCCCAGCATGCACATTACCCCCTCCAGCAGTCGGGCGCGCGGGGAAACGGCCTCACCGAAGGCCAGGTTGAGACGCGCCTGCGACCACTCGGAGAGCGGCAGGCCAAGTTGTCGCCACATGGCCGGGGCCACAGGGGGTTGGTAGAGAATGCCGCGCTCCAGCATCAGGGCCAATCCGTAGGCCCCCTGGGGATTGGCAGGGTGCACTCCACCTCGAATCAGCGCATGTACCAGTTGACGGTAGCACAGCAGGCAGTCGCGTCCGGTGGAGGAGAGTCCCAGTGCCTCAGCCAGCAGGTGGTCGCTGTGGTCGAGCAAGTGACGCAGCAGCACCGGGTGATAGGGTGAAACCAGGCCGGTATCGTGCATGGCGCGGGCAAAGCCGATAGCCTCGCCCTGCAGCGCGGCGTTGTCCATGTTTGCCAGCCGCTCGCGATACACCTCGAGGCCAGGATCCTCGCGGCAGCCCTGGGTCGGTCCGAAAAGCGAACTCACCAGGCGGTCCGCGCCCTGGCCGCTGACTCCCAGGTCGATGCTGGGGTCGGCCTGGCAGATGGCGATCTGGGTGATCATCTGCTTGGCCGAGTCCACCTGGATTGGGCGCTGCTGAAGAATGCGCCAGATCTCCCCGATCAGCTTGTCGATGATGTGTTCATAGCCGATGCGCTCGGCCAGGTGCTGAAACAGGTTGCGAGGGATCTGGGCCAGGCGTCCCTGGGTTTCCCGTTCGGCTTCGCTCGGCGTGCTGAACAAGAGCCAGAGGTTCAGCGCCATGACCTGGGTGAGGTAGTGGTGGGCATGTTCGGCGGACACCAGCGGATGGGGATAACCCGCCTTTGCCACCGCCAGAAGCCGAAGCTCGCTCAACGCTTCGATCACCACGGTATCGGCGCTGGAGCTCTTGAGCGAATAGGTGGTCAGGGAGGGTAGCAGGAACTGCGGTGTGGCCCAGTCCGAGCCCTGGAAAACGCCGGCCTCCTCCAGGGCTTGGGCGCGAGCTTCCAGGGCGGCGGCGCCCCCGGGCTGGAGCAACACGCGGCGTGCGGTGTCCAGCACCCGAGGAAGCTTGCCCGGCTTGGCGAAGTCACGCGCCTGGGCCAGAAGCTCGAGCGCCTCATCGAACTTGTCGAGTAGGCCGAGGAGCTTGTCATCGCCAGCCGGCTCGTTGCCGGGGCCATTCGTTTGGCGGTCCATGGTCACGCCGACTCCTTGCCATCTGAGATTTCACCTCATGACGCCCTGTTCAGACATAGAAATCAAGTTCTTCCATATGCTTGAGCAGGTCCCTCAATCGATGCGGGTCCTCTCCGGTGAAGTAGACCAGGCCCCAGTGGGTGCCGAAGGCGGTCCGCTTGGTCACGGTCTCCTCGACGGGAGGGGTGAGCTCATGGGACTCGAAGTAGGGGTGGTCCTCGACCTCTTCGGGGATCTCCAGCTGACTGACCACCCGGCGGCGCGGATAGACGCCGAAACAGCCGGCATAGTACCTGGCGTCTTCCACCTCCTTGGGAAAGAAGGCCTTGACCTCATCGGCGGTGCTCTTGGGATCGAACACCAGCATGCTGGCCTGGTAGGCGTTGAAGCCGTACACCCGCTCGAGCAGCTCGAACACCTTGAAGCCGGGCGGGCGATAGGCCACCTCGCCGAAGTACATCTCGCCATCGCTGGTGACGAAATACTCGGGATGGATCAGGCCGAAATCGATATCGAAGGTCTTGATCAGTTTCTCGATCTGCGCTCGTATCTGGGGGCGGTACTGCTCAAGCTCCGGGGAGGCGGGCACGAAGACCGAATAACCCAGGGTGACGTACTCCGAAATATTGAGAAAAGCGATCTTGCCGTTGTGGATCCAGGCCTCCACGGCGAACTCCCAGCCGTCCAGGTGCGATTCCATCAGCACGGGAAACTCTTCGTCAGGGATGGTATCGACCTCGTCCGGCGTTCGGATCACCCGGTGGCCCAGGCAGCCGGCCTTGTCGAAGGCCTTGAGGTGGATCGGATCGTTGGGATCGCCATCGAGCTTGAGCAGGGTCTGGTTGACGCGCTTGAGAAAGCGGATCACGTCGGCCTTGTCATGGGCCTCCTCGAAGATGCCCACGCGAATGCCGCCCAGCTGGGCGCGACGTTTCATCAGCGCCTTGTCGCGCAGCAGCAGTGACTGGCCATAGAGACGCGGGTTGTCCAGCAGCAGCGAGTTGATGGCGCCTGCCCACTCCACGGTCTCCTCGAAGAGGGGAATCGCCACGTCGACGCCCATGTCCTTTAGCTTCTCGGCGATATCCAGCGAGCTGTCGTTGAGTCGCTCGAAGTGCCAGGAAAGATAGGGGATGTCGTGCTTCTCGCAATACTCCTCAGCCCAATCCGGGGCCACCACCACATAGCGACGGTCGAAGTTCTCGGCGGCCTCGATGGCGTTGAGGCTCCAGCCCAGCAGTGCGATGTAGCCCTTGTCGGGATTCTTGTCCATGGGACCTCTCCTCAAGGTTCGTTGGTATTCTCCTCGCGTTCTCTACCTCCTAACCCTAGTCGATTTACGCTCTCCTTACCGGAGCGGGGCGGTTCGGCTTGCGGTCCTTGCCCGCCTTCGGCACCGCTGGTATAGTGCACGCGCACTCGGCAAGTCATTGATGCCAGCCGGGTTCGAAGCCTGCCTGCAGGCTCGTGTCGTGGTGGCCCCGTCGGTCCTCCCGCAACGCTAAACCGCAAACCCCGCCAGGCCCGGAAGGGAGCAACGGTAGTGGTGGTCGCGTGTGCCGGGATGTGGCTGTCGGGGCCGCCTCCATTTTGGGCCAGGCCCCATCTCCGCCCCCCCCCGTCGGGGCATCTCTCTCGATCTTGACGATGGTTGCCCGGCGTCACTCCTCCCGCCGAGCCTCGACGTCGAAGCGAACCGATAACTCGATAGTGTCGGACGGGTCAGGATCGGAAGTCATCGACGCCACGTGCATCAGCGCTCCTTCCAGCGAGCCGACGATCCGCGCCGTATCGCCATCGATTTCGAGTCGATCGAAGCTGACGCGCTCCACCTGCTCCAGGGTGTAATGCGGCGTCATGCCGGATTCGGGAAAGTACATCACCGTGACACCGTTCGGCACGTCGTTCATCACCATGAAGTCTATGGACAGGGTTCCCTGAGTCAATTATTGCAGATCAAAATCTTGTCTTTATCGCTACCAGCATTAACAATTCGGTTGACTGTAGTGCTTTGCTGGAAGATGACGTTGTTTATGCAGGCGTTAAGGATGGTGTGATGTGGGTAGAGAAAGAACCCTTCACTGGAAAAATTACCAACTATGACTTTAGCGAGGCTCAACGTCTTTTTGCTGAAGCCGAAGCATTGCATGTCGAAGCGACACGGGAGCCCACAGAAGAGGAATTGTTAAAGCAGTGGCGTTCAAGCTGCAAAGTGAGTCCATTCCAAGCAGAGGAAGCCTTGGCCAATTTTGGCATGCTGGGAGCAGTAGAGCAGTAGAGCAGTAGAGCAGTAGAGCAGTAGAGCAGTAGAGCAGTGGTTAGCCACTGATGCCACAGATACCGAACGGCGAGCATGGGCGAGGGCGAAAGAATAGCACTATACCAGTCCGACCATTTCGGCAGCATGTGACGCTATAGGCATCTCAGTCGATCAGAAAGACCAATTGTTCAAGCATGCCGAAACCATAGAGGCATGAAGATACGGCTACCTATTTTTCATCATATTCTAGTCCCCGCCTTCTAAATTCTCTGCGCTCGTAATATTTTATTATTTCAAGTGCAGGGCTGCTATCTTTTTGATCGAAATGGCGTAGTAAAGATGAAATTATACTTTCAACCACTCCTACGCTTCGGTTTAGTTCGTTTATTTCTGATCGTAGTCTGTTCCTCTTCGCTTCTTCTTTATTGTACTGTTCAAATGTTATAACTTTATCTCCTATTTTGAAATGCTGGTTTTGGCCTAGCTGTGCGAAAAGTGGTCCCTGTGCTTTGTGTTCGGCCCACTCTGCGCGAGCTACCGCTAAATGGTAAGCCTTGGTTTTGAAGTTGCTTCTTTTGATATATTGCGCTATTGTTACCCAAAGCAAATAGTCTCGTACCACCATTGCTAGCGGCTTTAATATGATTGCCGCACCAAACGTGATGATGCCAACCACTGCAATCTGAATTACTGGTACTGTTAGTTCCATTGCTGCTCCCTAAGCTTCGATTTTTATTTTCTATTGACCCTGAGCACTTAAAAGAGTGACTTGACTTTCCAGCTCAGCTATAAATTCTAGCCTCAACTTATCTTCATCTTCGTCCAGCATTTTTGTATCTCTTTTTCTTGTATGAAGTGAGTTGATTATTTCTTCAATTTTTTCGCTGCTTTCTGTATATACTTGTCTCATTCCATCTTCGTCAAACAAAATATCCCTGATTTTATTTTTAAATCTCGTGGCTGAATAATTGCTATTTTTTTCATTCACCCCAATCAACCAAGAATATATTTTTTCATATAACAAAAATAGCTTGTTGTTATCTGTGCTAATTTTGAACGAACCTCTTTCTTGATTATCTCTTATTCTTGCAACTGTCCTTACGGTGCTGTCCGCTATGTCATCGTCTAATAGGACAACATAATATTTCCCAGCGATAGGCGCGTTCCCGCCATACTCCAATATATTGTTAATTATACTCCATATTCTGTGCATGCTCGATGTTATTTCGTATATGTTAATTGTTGTTCTTTCATCTTCTAAGGATACGTCGCCAAGTTCCATTTTTCCGCGCCGGATAACCCCTAAGTCCCTTTGCAGTTCTAATAGTTTCCACAATATATTCTCGTTTATATCTTTGGTTTCATCAATCTGCGCTTTTATTCTCTCAAATGTTCTTTTATAGAGAATGATTCTGCTTTTTTTCTCTTCTATTTTTTCATCGAGATTAATTTTCACATCGCAGTTTAGTGGGGAGTTTAACGGAAATACTCTCTTGTATAGTTCTTCTTGATATTTAATTGTCAGCGTTTTGTTATAGGTTTGCTCTATACCCGCTAAACGTTCAAAGAAAATTCTACGATGCCGGTCATACCTGTCAAATTCCATAGACTCTATTTGTTTTTCTATTATTTTGCCTTGTTCTTTGAACTGGAGAAGTACCATCCAGAAAGTTGCGACTGCTGCGAATGACGCCAGCATGCCAAATATTCCTGATAGCAGGGCTCCAAAAAAACCCCAGTTTTCTGGCTTGCTAGATATTCCCGGCCCAACCTTTATGGCATAAATCGAAAGTATAATCGCGCATGCAAGAAGCGCAACTGGTAACACTATTTTAGCTAAAAGGGGTAACTCTAAATTCCCAATGCTCCATCTAGAGCGATACTGTTTTTTCTTCTCTTTCATTGTTCCTTGTCCTAATAGCAACCCTTCGGCATTCTTTTTTTCATTTGGATATTAGTTGTACTGCATGCTAGCGCCGAAGCGGTGGTAGGGGATGTCGGCTATATGAAGTTTTGCATGTTTTGCAGTGGTAAAAATATTGCTCTTCACCCAATGGCGAAAGTCGCCCGTCCTCTTTACACTTCGGGCATATAGCATGAAGAGGATGCTCAGGGCTTTCGAACTCTATCTTGAGGAAATATACATAATCCCCATCTGGTGTCCTTTCAAGCCTGTACTGCTCGAATCTAGCTTCCTTGTCAATCTTCCGCCGTAGCTGTCGATTCTCTTCTATGAGCTGATGGTGTTGTTGCTGCAATTCAAGCAAACCAGATTGTGCTGAAGTGAGCTGATCTATAATATCGCTAATTGCGGTGTTCAGCCTAGCTTGGTCGTTTACATCTATTGCAGCACGCGCTATATCGTATGCCGCTTTGATTCCTGTCACTGCTCCAAAAATGTCTGCCATAGATCCCCCTCCAATGATCGTAGCGCCTTGTTGTCTACTATCCGAATACTTAGGTATCGGTGCAACTGTCTTTTGCGCCTTTTTTCTGCAATAAGCCTGCTAGGCTGAAACGTGTTCCTCTTTCACTGCGTTCACCATGGACAACGACACCCGCTATCAGGTCACCAAATGGCGCAAGCGCCTTGAGCGCAAAGGGTGGCGCAACGCTCGCCGCTTCCCTGTGCCTCGGTCAGGATGGATCGAGTATCACGCTGTGTGGCAGGGCAGGCTGTTTTCTGGACGCTGTGCCGTCACTGGCATGAGTGATGAATGGATGGAGCCGGGTATTCCCAGCTATCTACTGCATAGAATGCAGGACGTTATAGAGGCGTAAGCGCTCCACGAACCCCACCTGTTGCGGCCTGAGTTAGACCGGTAGCGTGTCTCTCCAGCGCCAGGGCAGCAGC
>NZ_JACEFT010000020.1 GCF_013697085.1 Billgrantia kenyensis | reverse complement strand
TGGGCTACCAGACGCCGAGGGAGATTGAATTGGCAGCTGCGGCTTGAAAATGTGTCCGCTCTGACTTGACCAGAACAGAACTGGCATAGTGGCCACATCGGGACACGGAAAGTCCCCTCAGGGAAGACCGGGACATGGAGTGCCCACGTACCATGGAAGCTCAGGCAGGAAGCTTGAGGAGAATGCAAGGAAGTGGAAATACAGCCCGGCCGAAAGGCCGGGTTTTCCTTTTTATGGCGGCCTGGAAAAGCGGCTTCAAATAGAAACACTTCGTTTCTTAAGTATCCTTGATGTGGCGGGTGCGTCGCCTACACTTAGCGGTGTAAGACAGGCAGGAGGCCTGAAGGCAGGAACAGGGAAGCCGACGCGAAAGTGAGACAGAAAGGATGGCAAAATCGGCAGGGAGTTCCGCGAGCAATCTCTCGCTTCATGAGCAGCGTGTCAGCCCCCGCACTCCGGTGTGGGGGTGCTTCGTTTGAGTGGGGATCAATGGGCCATGGGAAGCTGTCTTACTGACAGCAGGGGTAATTTCCTACAGGCGGCACCGCTGATCGACACTACTCGCATCGTTTTCGACTTGGCAAACTTCCTGTCGCAAGCAAGGGAAAGCCAAAAGGGATTAGCTGCCAGGATGGCATGGTTCCAGGGAATGCAAGCGGAGCCTGTCATGCCCATAAGGAGTGAGGCAAAACCATTGAGAAAAGGCCATGTGCGAAGCGACGTAAGCTTTGAGCTCGCGTGCTCGCCATGAGGCATGTCGGCCTGTCATATAGGCAGCCCACCTCTAGGCTGGGAGTGGTTCGCAAGGAGGCGGTATGAAGGAGAGCTGGGCAGGGCGCCTGGCCGCCAGGAAGGAATGGCAGGACAGCATGGTGAGCTGAAAAGGAACCAGGACTTCAAGCCCGGCCTCGTGTCGGGTTTTTTCTTTTTCTCGTGGCAGGTGAGGGTTGATGCAGCGGGTTGGGGCATCCCCTGCTAGGCGCTACCGTTGGGTAGCGGCCTGCCATGCCCTGGTACGGAGGAAACCATTCGTAAACCTGAGTAAATTACTCTGCTAAATTTTAACGCATGTTAATTCGTTCTCCTCCCTTCGGTGGCAAGGTGTACTACCCCTCAGGCAGGGCGGCTCACCAGCAGCGGAGCGAAGCCGTAGGATGCGTCCTATGACGAGCGAAGCTGAGGTATTCCGGGGGCGTGTCGGCGCCAAAGGCATCGGGCCAGCGCGGGATATATTGACTTTCATTGGAGGAGCTTGAAGACATAGGCGAATCCATTCCCTTGGGACTGTGAACGCAGGAGAATAAAATGGTCGTGCTAACATGGAAGGCAGGATCAAAATTCCTTGACGAGAAGGGCCCCGCTATTGCAGTTTTCTTGTTCCTGACATTCATGTCATGGATACTTTTCTGGCCGGGCGGCGTGAATAATAATATGGTGGTAGGCAAGGAGTCGGAAGGCCTGAAGTATAAAAAAATCAAGGCGTCGTACTCAGAAAGCGCTGCTGATCTCATGCGGTATAACGAGGAAATATTTTCCCATTCACTGAGTATACTCGATACAAAAAAGTACTACTGCCTGATGGCATATTATTTCAGCTCGGATCATGCCGGAAGTGCTCCGCCAACGGCTGTTCTTCGCTATGAATCCTTGTGTGACATCTTTTCCGAAGCGGCCGCTATGGTTGACTCTTATGCCGAGCGGCTGAATGGCTGGGGCGGGTTCTATCCGGAGCTGCATGGCTTCACCCTGCAGGCCCGTGGAAAGGAGCGGGAGATAGGGCCATTCCTGACATTTGAGGAGTGTCTCAGGGTCACCGGCCGCCTGCGGGGGCAGGGGGAAGAGGTGTCGAACTGCATGCCCTATGGGCACTCCGCAGGCCAACCTGCCTTCGGAGGCCTGTTGGCCAGCCAGGGCTGAAGGCGATATTGCCATGTAAGCATGGTCGCTGAGATATGGCGGCTGGCGTCCTGCTGGCTGTCATGACTGCCGACAGCTCCTGGCCTCGCCTTGCTGGTGATGCAAGGCGAGGGTATTTCGCAATACACGGCTGCTTCTGAGGATGCGCTCCAGCCCTGATGTGCTATGCAGTGTAGAGGGATGGAAGAACTCCACGTCCGAGGAGGAGCATGATGGAGGATCGCCAGAAGGTGCTCGAAGCGTTGCGAGAGGAGCTCATCGAGCGCGTCGATCGTTACAAGGTCCACAAGCTGCGCCTGGAGAATCCGTTGGATCGTGATATGGAGGAGCAGGCAATCGAGCTTGAGAACGAAGAGGTGATCGATGCCCTGGAGGAAGAGGCTGAAGAGGAGTTGCGTCAGGTCGTCCATGCCCTGGAGCGTATCGAGGAAGGCGCAGGCGAGCAGTGCGAGCGCTGTGGCGAGGGGATTGACCCGAGGCGCCTTGAGGCGATTCCGTACGCTACGTTATGTATTGACTGCGCCGAGCTTGAAGGGAGGGCTCAGGCGTAATCGCCTTGGAGGGGACTTGCCGACTGCCCGAGTGTTAGTCTAAGAGAACAATGTTCGGTCAGGAGAAAGGCATGAAGGCATGGCGTCGATCCTGCATAGGTCTCATGGCTGCGTTGTGGCTATCGGGCTGCGGGGGTGATGGCAACGGCAACGACGCGCCTGCAGAGGAAGAGGCGGAGCTGGATCAGCCGGTCGAAACCGTGAGCGAGCCGGCCGAGGAGGCAACCGATGTCGAGCCGCTGCGGGTCGAGATAGTAGCTTCGGCCACCTTGCGTAACGATCGTCGGCTCATGGTGCAAGGCGAAACCAACCTGCCAGACGAGACCCAATTGCTGCTGATCGTCGAGCGTGAGCTGAGTGGCGTGCGCTGGCAGTCTCGCACCCAGGTGGCCGGTGGCGAATTTGCAGCCGGTCCCTTTGGGCCGGGAAGCGGTCTGCCCGATGGGGGATATACGATCACGGTCAATCTGGTAGAGGCAAGCGTACAGCCCGCTATCGTGCGAGAGCGGATCGGCGAGCAGGGGGAGCATCTCGAGGGTGAGCTTGTCAGGCCCTCACGGCACGGGCTGGGTCAGGTGGCAAGCTACTCTCGGCGCTATCTCGTCGGCGCAGAGCCGCGCCGAGCGACTGACCAGGTCGAAGTACTGGAGGTGGAGTGACAGAACGGCGCCGCTCAGGCGCCGTCCATCTTCCAGCGTGCCAGCAGCCTTCCTACGACCCTTTCGGTTGCCTCCAGGAGTGAGGGGGGCGCCTCCGGATCATTGCCTTTGCGGTACAGCAGCTCTCCCTGCCCGTTACGCTGTAGCTGGCCGATGTATAGTCCGTCTGCCCCTTCAATGAGGTAGTGGCCAGGCTGTTCGCAGGCCTCGGTGGGACCGAAGGCTGCGAGGTCCCCGCTGCCCAGAAAATCGAACTGCTCGCCGGGAGCCGGCGTGACCAGATAGCACTCGCCCTGCCAATCCACCCCATTCAGCATTTCCTTGAGCAGCGTGAATCGTTTGGCATGGGGAGCCTGCCATGGTACGGGAGGCTGGCCGCGAAGATAGAGTGGGGCAGGTGACGACTGGGTGTCACCATCAAGCAGCTGTCCCAAAGTGCAGCCCAGGGCTTCTGCGAGAGCCACCAGCCTTTCATGCCCTATCTGCTTGATCGCGCCCGATTCCCAGTACGAAATCGTGACATCGGAAACACCGACCTTCCTTGCTAGTGCAGCCTTGTTAAGGTTTGCCTGCATGCGTAGGTGCTTGATTCTTTCACCCAGTGAATCCATTGCATCAACCTGATGACGGTAAATATGAAAGAACAGGGATAGTCAATGATCTGTGTTAACTGTGCAAATTTGATTGCTCAACGATAAATAAACTTTGGTGTCGGCTCGATGCCGGTCGACGCCGATGGCTTGTACCTGCAGGGCCTGGGGGCGTCTGGGCAGTGAGTGCCGGTGCGGCTGCCGGTAACGACCCAGGTGCCGTATAATGCCGCCATACGCACACTCGCTTGGATAAGGATGACATGACTGTACGTACCCGCATTGCGCCGTCACCCACCGGTGATCCCCACGTTGGCACCGCCTACATTGCGCTGTTCAATCTCTGTTTTGCCAGGCAGCATGGTGGCCAGTTCATCCTGCGGATCGAGGACACCGACCGGGTGCGCTCGACTGTGGAATCCGAGCAGATGATCCTCGACTCGCTGCGTTGGCTTGGTCTCGAGTGGGACGAAGGGCCAGACGTGGGGGGGGCTCACGGCCCCTACCGTCAGAGCGAGCGCGGCGAAATCTATGCTGAGTACGCCCGCCAACTGGTCGAGGCCGGGCATGCCTTCAAGTGCTACCGTACCAGCGAGGAGCTGGATGAGCTGAGGGAGGCGCGCAAGGCCTCTGGCATGCACCTCGCGCTCAAGCCCTCGGATTTGGCGTTGCCGGAAGATGAAGTGGCGCGCCGAGAGCGGGAAGGCTGGCCGTATGTGGTGCGCATGAAGGTGCCGTCGACCGGTACCTGTGTAATCGACGACATGCTGCGTGGTTCCATCGAGGTCGACTGGGCGCAGGTAGATGCCCAGATCCTGCTCAAGTCTGACGGCATGCCCACCTATCATCTGGCCAATGTGGTGGATGACCACCTGATGGGTATCACCCATGTTTTGCGCGGCGAAGAGTGGATCAATTCGGCGCCCAAGCATCAGCTTCTCTATGACTACTTCGGCTGGCAGATGCCGGTCCTGTGTCATATGCCGCTACTGCGAAACCCGGACAAGTCGAAGCTTTCCAAGCGCAAGAACCCCACTTCGATCAACTACTATCGGCGCATGGGTTTCCTGCCGCAGGCTGTCATCAACTACCTGGGGCGCATGGGCTGGTCGATGCCCGACGAGCGCGAGAAGTTCTCGCTTGACGAGATGATGGCGCATTTCGATATCCAGCGGGTGTCGCTGGGTGGGCCGGTCTTCGATCTGGAGAAGCTGACCTGGCTAAACGGGCTGTATATTCGCGAGGATCTCGATGACAGGGCCTTCCTCAAGGCACTGATGGAGTGGGCCTTCAACGAGGAGTACGTCAGCCACATTCTGCCCCAGGTTCGCACCCGGGTGGAGACGCTGTCCCAGGTCGCGCCACTTGCCGGCCACTTCTTCAGCGGCGTGCCCGATATTCGCGAAGAAGACTTCGATGGCGTCAAGCTGGGGCGCGAGGATATCGTCAAGCTGCTGCAGTTTCTCATCTGGCGCTTCGAGGTGGTGCCGGCCTGGCACAAGGAAACATTGCTGGCAGAGATCAAGGCGCTGTCCGGGTGCTTCGATTTGAAGATGAAGGACTTTCTGGCGCCTGTGTTCATTGCCATCACCGGTTCGACGGCAAGCACCTCGGTCATGGATGCCATGGCTATCCTGGGCTCCGACATGACCCGTGCACGCCTGCGCCATGCCGTTGAAATACTGGGCGGGGTGTCCAAGAAGCAGGCCAAGCGCTTCGAGAAGGAGTTTCGCGACCTGGCTTGATAGGTTTTGTGTTGACGGGGATGCGGAAAATCAGTACCATGCGCCCCGTCTTCACGACACATGTGGGGCCTTAGCTCAGCTGGGAGAGCGCGACACTGGCAGTGTCGAGGTCAGCGGTTCGATCCCGCTAGGCTCCACCAAGTCGCCGACTTGGTTTTCGTGAACGATATTGCGTCCCATTCGTCTAGTGGTCCAGGACACCGCCCTTTCACGGCGGGAACAGGGGTTCGAACCCCCTATGGGACGCCACTCTCCTTTCTTCTGTCTTTCTCTAGCGACATTTCCAGACGCCGACGCGTCATGCTGTCCCTTGGCTTTCTTCGCGCGCCCTGGAAACCTTCCCTTTGCGTGGAAACCTCATTGAAGGCCTTGTTATTCCGCTATTTCAGGCTTGACTTGTCCACTTGTACAGTGCTCCGGCTCACTGACTGTGCACCGCTGCGCGTTGAGGTGAATTCTGTGTGTGCATCTGCAAAAAACCATTAAAATCAATGAGTTGAAATTGGTCAAAAAATAGCCAATCTAAGGAGAAGCCCCTTCTCATGCCGATTGGATGGTATTTCAAGGCTGTTGTGAACAGGGTTATCCACAGAATGTGTGGAAAACGTCGGCCGCTCTCTATCGCCGGGATTTGGTCCGTGTAAAGGACTGCCTGTCAAGGCCGGGTGTGAAGTTTTCTGGTACTTTCCGCTGAGAGGTGTCGCGGGTAGGCGACGCCTCTCAGCGTGTACAGAGCGTGTGTCCGCTTAGTCGCCACCGAGGGCGCGCAAGCGGCGTAGCAAGGATGACGTGTCCCAGCGTCCGCCGTCCATCGCCTGAACGTCGCCATAGAACTGGTCGACCAGCGCCGTGACCGGCAGGCGAGCCTGCAGTCGGCGCGCCTGCTCGAGACAGATGCCCAGGTCCTTGCGCATCCAGTTGACCGCAAAGCCATGTTCGTATTCGTCGGCGATCATGGTCTTGTGACGATTCTCCATTTGCCAGGAGCCGGCGGCGCCCTTGGAGATGACGTCGACGACACGCTGCTGATCCAGGCCGGCCTGTTCGGCAAAATGCAGGCCTTCAGCGAGCCCCTGTACCAGGCCGGCAATGCAGATCTGGTTGACCATCTTGGTCAGCTGGCCGCTGCCGGCCGGCCCCATCAGGGTCACGGCCTTGGCGTAGTGCGTCAGTGCCGATTCGGCGCGGGAGAAATCAGTCTCCGTGCCGCCGCACATGATCGTCAGAGCGCCGTTCTCTGCGCCTTGCTGGCCGCCCGATACCGGTGCATCGAGAAAGCCGATGCGCCGTTCTCGGCATGCCGCATCGAGCTCCTGGGCAAGGTCGGCCGAAGCCGTGGTGTGATCGATCAGCAGGCTGCCCGCCTTCATGCCGGAGAGGGCGCCTTGCTTACCCACGGTGACCTGTCGTACGTCGTCGTCGTTGCCCACGCAGACCATTACCAGATCGGCTCCTTGGGCGACTTCCTCGGGCGTGGCGTGATGGCTGCCGCCGAACTGCTCGACCCAGGCCTTGGCTTTGTCCTCGCTGCGGTTGTAGACGCGCACGGTGAGTCCTGCGCGGGCCAGGTGGCCGGCCATGGGGTAGCCCATGACGCCCAGGCCGATGAAGGCGACGGTGGAAATCTGCTCTTGCATGTGCTGCTCCCTCTTTTCTTGGTGGCAGCCTGGAGTCCGTCATGGCTCGCGTGGCTGCGTGTGAGGCGCGAGACGCAGAAAGCCGCCCGAAGGCGGCTTTCGTTACGCTGCGGACGAGGCCGCTTGCTGCCGACTTACTTGGCAGGGTAGTCGCGCTGCGGGTGACCGACATAGAGCTGGCGCGGGCGACCGATCTTGTAATCGTTGGACAGCATCTCGTGCCAATGGGAGATCCAGCCGATGGTGCGCGACACGGCGAAGATCACCGTGAACATGTTGGTCGGGATGCCCATGGCCTTGAGAATGATGCCGGAGTAGAAATCGACGTTGGGGTAGAGCTTGCGCTCGATGAAGTACTCGTCCTCCAGCGCGATCTGCTCGAGACGCTTGGCGATCTTCAGTTGAGGGTCGTCGATGCCGAGCTCGGCCAGAACCTCGTCGCAGGTCTCTTTCATCACCTTGGCGCGCGGGTCGAAGTTGCGATAGACGCGGTGACCGAAGCCCATCAGCTTGAACGGGTCCTCTTTGTCCTTGGCCTTGTCGATGAAGCGCTGGATATTCTCTTCGGAGTCGTCGCCGATCTCGTCGAGCATCTTCAGTACGGCTTCGTTGGCGCCGCCATGGGCCGGGCCCCACAGGGCGGCGATGCCGGCGCTGATGCAGGCGAAGGGGTTGGCACCGGTAGAGCCGGCCAGGCGCACCGTGGAGGTGGAGGCGTTCTGCTCGTGGTCGGCGTGGAGCATGAAGATGCGGTCCATGGCCTTGGCGTAGACCGGGTTGACCTTGTACTCCTCGCACGGGTTGCTGAACATCATGTAGAGGAAGTTCTCTGCATAGCTCAGGTCGTTGCGCGGATAGTTGAACGGTTGGCCGACGTTGTACTTGTAGGACATCGCGGCGATCGTGGGCATCTTGGCGATCAGGCGGATGGCGCTGATGACGCGGTCTTCCTCGATGGTGATGTCCATGTGGTCATGGTAGAAGGCCGCCAGGCCGCCGACCACGCCGCACAGAATCGACATCGGGTGGGCGTCGCGGCGGAAGCCCTTGAAGAAGTTGTTGATCTGGTCATGAACCATGGTGTGGTTGCGGACCCGCGACTCGAAGTCGGTGTACTGCTCCTTGGTCGGCAGTTCACCGAACAGCAGTGCATAGCACAGCTCGACGAAGTTGGACTCCTTGGCCAGCTGGTCGATCGGGTAGCCGCGGTGCAGGAGTACGCCCTTGGCGCCGTCGATGTAGGTGATCTCGGACTGGCATGAGGAGGTGGCCATGAATCCGGGGTCATAGGTGAACAGGCCTTCGGCGCCGAGGCCCCGGACATCGACCACGTCAGGGCCCAGGGTGCCTGAGTAAACGGGGAATTCGATAGTCTTGTCCAGGCCGTCTACCGTCAGTGTCGCTTTCCTGTCAGCCATTCTGGCCTCCTCTCGAAGTCGAATAGTTCGTTAACTCATTCTTTCGCAAACCCTGTTGAAAGGCCGGCCCGCGAAAAAGGTCCGCCCACTATAGAAGCGTTCCCGGGATTGTCAATTGGGCCATGGCGATCCTCTACCTGTACGAATATGGACTTAGTGTATAGTTATTCGTATAAGAAATGGTGCTGTGCATCACTCGGAGGCGAGCATGCCGCGGCTTGCGACGCAATGTCCTTTCGCCTGTTGGTTTGAGACGCGAGAGGAGCTTGAACCATGGTCGAGTCCGGGCGGTGTGCATTTGTCACTAGGGTTGCATGTCCCTATAATCCTCACCGCGCGACTGGCAGGTACTCGTTGTCAATGCCCGTCCCGGCAGCGGCGAGCCCCCTACCTCAAACCACCGCCCGCTCGAGCCTGTTCCCATTGGCAGAAGAGCGAGCCAAGAGAGTGTGTATAGAGCCGTGAATAGCAAACGACCCGTCAACCTAGACCTCAGCACGATACACTTCCCACTTCCCGCCTTGACGTCGATCGCCCACCGCATCACTGGCGTAATCCTGTTCGTTGGCCTCATCTTCGCCTTTTGGGCACTCGACAAGTCGCTGTCGTCGCCCGAAGGGTTTCTGGCCGTCCGGGATGCCCTGGCCAACAACATCCTGGCCAAGCTGATCGCCTGGGGCCTCCTGTCGGCGCTGGCATTCCACTTCGTCGCCGGCATCAAGCACATGCTGATGGACGCCGGCTACGGCGTAACCCTCGAGGGTGGCGTCACCAAGGCACAGGCCACTGTGGTCATCAGTGCCGTCCTGATCATTCTGGCGGGAGTCTGGGTATGGTAACCAACATCACCAATCTGGGCCGCAGTGGCCTCTCCGACTGGCTCATCCAGCGGGTCTCGGCCGTCATCCTGGCGCTCTATACCGTTTTTATCGTCGCGTATCTGCTGTTCAACCCGGGGCTCGATTACGTCACCTGGAGCAACCTGTTCGCCCAGACCTGGATGCGGATCTTCTCCCTGCTGGCCTTCATCTCGCTTGCTGCGCACGCCTGGGTGGGGCTGTGGACCGTGACCACCGATTACCTCAAGTCCACGCCCGTTCGCCTAGCTGCCCAGGTCGTCATCATCCTGGCCGTGTTCGTGTTCCTGGTCTGGGGCATTACCGTACTGTGGGGAGCCTGATTCATGTCTAACATGCGTACCTTGTCCTTCGACGCCATCATCATCGGCGGCGGTGGTTCCGGCCTGCGTGCAGCGCTCGAACTGGCCAAGTCTGGCAAGAAGACCGCCGTGCTGTCCAAGGTCTTCCCGACCCGTTCGCACACCGTGTCCGCTCAGGGCGGCATCACCTGCGCCATCGCCTCGGCCGATCCCAACGACGACTGGCGCTGGCACATGTACGACACCGTCAAGGGCGGCGACTACATCACCGACCAGGACGCCGCCGAGTACATGTGCTCCGAGGGCCCCAAGGCGGTCTTCGAACTCGAGCACATGGGCCTGCCGTTCTCGCGCTTCGACAATGGCCGCATCTATCAGCGTCCGTTCGGCGGCCAGTCCAAGAACTTCGGTGAGGGCGGTCAGGCGGCGCGTACCTGTGCTGCGGCCGATCGTACCGGCCATGCTCTGCTGCACACGCTTTATCAGAACAACCTGAAGAACAACACCACCTTCCTCAACGAGTGGTTCGCGGTCGATCTGGTCAAGAATGCCAACGGTGACGTGGTGGGCTGCATCGCCATGTGCATCGAGACCGGTGAAGTGGTGCACGTGAAGTCCAAGGCCACCGTCATGGCCACCGGCGGCGCCGGTCGCATCTACGCTTCCACTACCAATGCCCTGATCAATACCGGCGACGGCATCGGCATGGCGCTGCGCGCCGGCTTCCCGATGCAGGACATGGAGATGTGGCAGTTCCATCCCACCGGCATCTATGGCGCCGGCGTGCTGGTCACCGAGGGCTGCCGCGGTGAGGGTGGCTATCTGGTCAACAAGGACGGCGAGCGCTTCATGGAGCGCTATGCGCCCAACGCCAAGGACCTTGCCGGCCGTGACGTGGTGGCTCGCTCCATGGTCATGGAGATCCTCGAGGGTCGCGGCTGTGGTGAAAATGGCGATCACGTCTACCTCAAGCTCGATCACTTGGGCGAGGAGGTGCTCAACAAGCGCCTGCCCGGTATCAGCGAGCTGTCCAAGATCTTCGCCCACGCCGATCCGGTCAAGGCGCCGATCCCGGTGGTGCCGACCTGTCACTACATGATGGGCGGGATACCGACCAACGTGCACGGCCAGGCGATCATGCAGGACGCCAACGGCAAGGATCACATCGTCAATGGCCTGTTTGCCTGCGGTGAGGCGGCTTGTGTCTCCGTTCACGGCGCCAACCGCCTGGGCGGCAACTCGCTGCTCGACCTGGTGGTGTTCGGCCGCGCCGCCGGCATGTTCATCGAGGGCGCGCTCAACGAGGGTATCGACTACCTCGATGCCTCCGAGTCCGACGTCGAGGCGGCGATGAAGCGCATGAATCGCTGGAACGAGTCCTCCGGCGGCGAGTCCGTGGCCGAGCTCAAGACCGAGCTGCAGAGCATCATGCAGAACTCCTTCGGTGTGTTCCGTCAGGAGGACCACATGCAGGAGGGGGTCAAGAAGCTGGCCGACCTGCGTGGCCGTATCGGTGAGGCGCATCTGGTCGACAAGTCCGGCGCCTTCAACACCGCTCGGGTCGAGGCGCTGGAGCTCGACAACCTGATGGAAGTGGCCGAAGCTACTGCCATCGCGGCCCTGGAGCGCAAGGAGAGCCGCGGCGCCCACTCGCGCTATGACTACCCGGACCGCGACGACGCCAACTGGCTGAAGCACTCCATGTACTTCCCAGCCGAGAAGCGTGTCGGCAAGCGCGACGTCAACTTCAAGCCGAAGACCGTCGACACCTTCGAGCCGAAAGTCCGTACTTACTAAGGGGGAGTCACGAGATGCTTCAGGTATCCATTTACCGCTACAACCCGGAAACCGACTCCGCGCCCTACATGCAGGAGTACCAGCTCGACACGCAGGGCCGCGACCTGATGGTCCTCAACGTGCTGGAGATGCTCAAGGCCGAGGACACGACGCTGGCCTTCCGCCGCAGCTGCCGCGAGGGTGTGTGCGGCTCCGACGGCATGAACATGAACGGCAAGAACGGCCTGGCCTGCATCACCTCGCTGTCCGACGTGGTCAAGGACAACAAGCTGGTGCTGCGCCCGTTGCCGGGCCTGCCGGTGGTGCGCGACCTGGTGGTCGACATGGGGTTGTTCTACAAGCAGTACGAGCGCATCCAGCCGTACCTGCAGAACGATACCCCGGCACCGGCCATCGAGCGCCTGCAGTCGCCGGAGGATCGCGACAAGCTCGACGGGCTCTACGAGTGCATCCTGTGCGCCTGCTGCTCGACCTCCTGTCCGTCGTTCTGGTGGAACCCGGACAAGTTCGTCGGCCCGGCCGGCCTGCTGCAGTCCTACCGCTTCCTGGCGGATTCGCGTGACACGGCCACCCGCGAGCGCCTGGCGGAGCTGGAGGACCCGTTCAGCGTGTTCCGCTGCCGCGGCATCATGAACTGCGTCGCGGTTTGCCCCAAGGGCCTCAACCCGACGCGGGCCATCGGCAGGATTCGCGACATGCTGCTGGCGAATGCCACTTAAATCGCGGGCCGTGGCTTGTTATCATGTCAGCCGCAGATCGGCCGCGACGTCATGTCGCGGCCGGCTCGCAGACAGCAGCAAGAGAGCCGGTGCCACAGGTACCGGCTCTTGAGCATGAATTGCAAGGATTCCGGCCTCGCGGCTGGAACCGCCGGGAAGAGAAGACGCCCCACCGGCAGGGCACCAGCCAAGCCGCCGCGGCTGGCCCGCGACGGCGCCGACAACACCCCATCAGTGTAGGGTGACCGAGAGATGCAACAAGGCATAATGGAGTTGATGTGGAACAGCTCCCATGTGAGCGGCAGCAACGTTCACTATGTGGAAGCGCTCTACGAGCAATACCTCGCCGACCCAGGTTCCGTGCCCGACGAGTGGCGAACCTATTTCGACCAGCTGCCGAGTGTCGATGGCAGTGCCGCCCATGATGTCCCCCTCAGTCCTGTACGCGATCAGTTCCAGCAACTGGGACGTGCGCGCCGAACCACGATGGCGGCTGCCGCCGACAGCGACGAGAGCAAGAAGCAGGTCAAGGTGCTGCAGCTGATCAACGCCTACCGCTTCCGGGGCCACCAGAAGGCCGACATCGATCCGCTCAAGCTGCGCACCCAGGCGCCGGTTCCCGACCTGGACCTCTCCTTCCACCAGCTTTCCAAGGCCGATCTGGATACCGAGTTCCAGACCGGCTCTTTCTTTCTGGGGATGGACAAGGCGCCGCTACGCGAGATCGTCGAGGCGCTGGAGCAGACCTACTGTCGCTCGATTGGCTGTGAGGTCATGCATATCGTCGATACCGAGGAGAAGCGCTGGCTGCAGCAGCGCTTCGAGTCGGTACGCTCGGCGCCCAAGTTCAGCGATGATGTGCGCAAGCACCTGCTGGAACGCTTGACCGCTGCTGAAGGCCTGGAGAACTACCTGGCGTCGAAGTACCCGGGCACCAAGCGCTTCGGTCTCGAAGGCGGTGAGTCGTTCATTCCGATGATGGACGAGCTGATCCAGCGTGGCGGCAGCTATGGGGTCAAGGAGGTCGTCATCGGCATGGCCCACCGTGGGCGCCTCAACCTGCTGGTCAACATCCTCGGCAAGAACCCCTCCGAACTGATCGACGAGTTCGACGGCAAGAAGCTGATCGAGCGTGGCTCGGGTGACGTCAAGTACCACCAGGGCTTCAGCTCCAACGTCATGACGCCGGGTGGCGAGGTTCACTTGGCGCTGGCCTTCAATCCCTCGCACCTGGAGATCGTTTCGCCGGTGGTCGAGGGCTCGGTGCGTGCGCGCCAGGACCGCCGTGACGACTTCGAAGGCACCAAGGTGCTGCCGATCAACGTGCATGGCGACGCCGCCTTCGCCGGCCAGGGTGTGGTGATGGAGACGTTCCAGATGTCTCAGACCCGCGCCTACAAGACCGGCGGTACGATCCATATCGTGATCAACAACCAGGTCGGCTTCACCACCTCCAACCCGCTGGATACCCGCTCCACCGAGTACTGCACCGATATCGCCAAGATGGTTCAGGCGCCGATCTTCCACGTCAACGGTGACGACCCGGACGCCGTGCTGCATGCCACCCAGGTGGCGCTGGACTATCGCCAGCAGTTCAAGCGGGACGTGGTGATCGACCTGGTTTGCTACCGTCGGCGCGGTCACAACGAGGCCGACGAACCTTCCGGCACCCAGCCGATGATGTATCGCAAGATCAAGGAGCATCCCTCCCCGCGCACGTTCTACGCGCAGCGCCTGGTGGAGCAGGGCGTGCTTTCCGAAGATGATGCCGAGGCGATGATCGAGACCTATCGCGAGGATCTGATGGCAGGCAACCACGTGGCCAACGCCCTGGTGCAGCAGCCCAATACCTCGCTGTTCGTCGACTGGAAACCCTATCTAGGCCATGAGTGGAGCGGCTACGCCGACACCAGCGTCGAGATGAAGCGCCTGCAGCGGCTTGCCGCGCGCATGTGCGAGATTCCCGACGGCGTCGAAGTGCAGCGCCAGGTAGCCAAGATCTACGAGGACCGCCGCAAGATGCAGGCCGGCGGTCTGGCACTCAACTGGGGCTTCGCCGAAACCCTGGCCTACGCCACCCTGCTCGACGAAGGGCATCCGGTGCGTATCACCGGCCAGGACGTGGGCCGCGGCACCTTCTCCCACCGCCATGCGGTGGTGCACAACCAGAAGGACGGCAGCACCTACGTGCCGCTGCAGCATCTGGCCGACGGCCAGCCGCGCTTCACTATCCACGATTCCTTCCTCTCCGAGGAGGCGGTGCTTGCGTTCGAGTACGGCTATGCCACGACGGCGCCCAACGACCTGGTGATCTGGGAAGCGCAGTTCGGCGACTTCTTCAACGGCGCCCAGGTGGTGGTTGACCAGTTCATCTCCTCCGGCGAGACCAAGTGGGGCCGGCTGTGCGGGCTGACCATGCTGTTGCCCCACGGCTACGAGGGGCAGGGCCCCGAGCACTCCTCTGCGCGCCTCGAGCGCTTCCTGCAGCTGTGCGCCGAGCACAACATGCAGGTGTGCGTGCCCACCACGCCGGCGCAGATCTTCCACCTGCTGCGTCGCCAGGTCATTCGGCCGTTGCGCAAGCCGCTGGTGGTGATGTCGCCCAAGAGTCTGCTGCGCCACAAGGAGGCGATCTCCAGCCTCGACGATCTGGCCAACGGCCACTTCCAGATGGTGCTGCCCGACCAGGCCAATCTCGACGCCGAGAAGGTCCAGCGAGTCATCATGTGTGCCGGCAAGGTCTATTACGACCTGGCTGCATGGCGCGCCGAGAACGAGCGTGACGACACGGCCATCGTGCGCATCGAGCAGCTCTACCCCTTCCCCAAGGAGGAGCTGTACGAGACGCTCAAGGACTACGTCAACCTCGATACGGTGGTGTGGTGCCAGGAGGAGCCGCTCAACCAGGGTGCCTGGTATCCCAGCCAACACCACATGCGGGCCGTGGCCGACATGCTCAAGAATGGGCTGGGGGGCGAGCTGAAATTCGCCGGACGCCCGGCATCGGCGGCACCCGCAGCGGGCTACATGTCCGTGCATACCGAACAGCAGCGCCAGCTGGTGGAAGACGCCTTCAACGTCTAGGCAATACCACCGGGACGAGAGAGAACATACAAGGGAAACGAAATGGCTACCGAGATCAAAGCGCCCACTTTTCCGGAATCCGTTGCCGAAGGCAGCGTCGCTGCCTGGCACAAGAAGCCGGGTGACAGCGTCGAGCGCGACGAACTGATCGTCGAGATCGAGACGGACAAGGTGGTGCTCGAGGTGGTGGCGCCGGAAGCCGGCACGCTGTCCGAGGTGCTGGCCGAAGAGGGCGATACCGTGCAGTCCGAGCAGGTGCTGGGCAAGATCGGTGCGGGCGGCGCCAAGGGCGGCGAGCAGAAGAAAGAGAAGAGCAGCGACAAGGCCGACGCCAAGCCGAAGAGCGAAGCCAAGGCGGCGCCGGCTGCGGCTGGCAAGTCCCACGAGGTGAAGGCGCCGACCTTCCCCGAGTCGATCCAGGAAGGCACCGTGGCGACCTGGCACAAGAAAGTGGGCGAGGCGGTCAAGCGTGACGAAGTGCTGGCCGATATCGAGACCGACAAGGTGGTGCTGGAAGTGGTCGCGCCTGCCGATGGCGCCCTGGCCGAAATCAAGGCCGAAGAGGGCAGCCAGGTCGAGTCCGAGGCGGTGCTGGCGATCTTCGCCGAGGGAGCCGGTAGCGCACCGACGGCCGCCGACGAAGCCCCGGCGGCTTCCGCCGACGATGGCTCCGGCGACGAGAAGATCGGCGACAAGATCCTCGCGCCGGCGGCGCGCAAGATGGTGGCCGAGCACGACCTCGACGTGAGCAAGATCGAGGGGACCGGCAAGGGTGGACGCATCCTCAAGGAGGATGTGCAGCGCGCCGTTCAGGCCGGCACGGCCAAGAAGAGCGCTGCACCTGCAGCTGCACCCAAGCAGGCGGCAGCCGCCGCTCCGGCCTTCGAGGGCGAGCGCCCCGAGAAGCGCGTACCGATGAGCCGCCTGCGCCAGACCATCGCCAAGCGCCTGGTCCAGGCCCAGCAGACTGCCGCCATGCTCACCACCTACAACGAGGTGGACATGGGCGCAGTGATGAGCCTGCGTGCGCAGTACAAGGACAGCTTCGTCAAGGCGCACGACGTCAAGCTCGGCTTCATGGGCTTCTTCGTCAAGGCGGCCTCCGAGGCGCTCAAGCGCTTCCCGGACGTCAATGCGTCCATCGACGGCACCGATATCGTCTATCACGGCTATCAGGACATCGGCGTGGCAGTTTCCACCGACCGTGGCCTGGTGGTGCCGGTGCTGCGTGACACTGACAGCATGAAGATCGCCGACGTCGAGAAGGGCATCGTCGACTTCGGCAAGCGCGCGCGTGACGGCAAGCTCGGCATCGACGAGATGCAGGGCGGTACCTTCACCATCACCAACGGCGGCATCTTCGGCTCGCTGATGTCGACGCCGATCCTCAATCCGCCGCAGACCGCCATCCTGGGCATGCACAAGATCCAGGAGCGTCCCATGGCCGTCAATGGCAAGGTCGAGATCCGCCCGATGATGTACCTGGCCCTGTCATACGACCACCGTATGATCGACGGCAAGGATGCGGTGCAGTTCCTCGTCACCCTCAAGGAGCTGCTCGAGGACCCGGCGCGCCTGCTGCTGGACATCTGAAGGCGCCCGACTCAACGGACTCAAACGCGAACCGATCAACAGGAAGAACCACATGGCCGACAAATTTGATGTGATCGTCATCGGTGCGGGCCCCGGGGGCTACGTGGCCGCCATCCGTGCCGCCCAACTGGGGCTGAAGACCGCCTGCGTCGAGAAGTGGGTCAACAAGGAAGGCAAGACCGTCCATGGCGGTACCTGCCTCAACGTGGGCTGCATTCCCTCCAAGGCGCTGCTCGAGACGTCCCACAAGTTCGTCGAGGCGCGCGATCACTTCGCCGAGATCGGCATCGACCTGGAGCCGCCCAAGCCCAACGTGGCCAAGATGCTGGAGTTCAAGAACTCCGTCATCGCCAAGAACGTGGGCGGGATCAGTGCCCTGTTCAAGGCCAACGGCGTGACGGCCATCGACGGTACCGGCAAGGTGGTGGGCAACAAGCAGGTCGAAGTCACCGATCATGACGGCGGCAAGACCACCTATGAGGCTGACAACATTGTCATCGCCGCCGGTTCGGTGCCGGTGGAGATCCCGCCGACCCCGCTGCACGAGGACATCGTCGTCACCTCGACCGGCGCACTGGAGTTCACCGAGGTGCCGGGACGCCTGGGCGTGATCGGTGCTGGCGTCATCGGCCTGGAACTGGGCAGCGTGTGGAGCCGCCTGGGCAGCGATGTGGTCGTGCTCGAGGCCATGGACAGCTTCCTGCCGATGGTCGATACCGCCATCGCCAAGGAGACCCAGAAGCTGCTCAAGAAGCAGGGCCTGGACATCAAGTTGGGCGCACGTGTCACTGGCTCCGAGGTCAAGGGCAACGAAGTCGTGGTCAAGTACAGCGACAATGACGGCGATCAGGAAGTGACCTTCGACAAGCTGATCGTCTGCGTCGGTCGCCGCCCCTATACCCAGGGCGTGGTCGACGACGGCGTCGGCGTGGGCCTGGACGAGCGCGGCTTCATTCACGTCGACGACCAGTGCCGCACCAGCGTACCGGGCATCTATGCCATCGGCGACTGCGTGCGCGGCCCGATGCTGGCCCACAAGGCCTCCGAAGAGGGCGTGATGGTGGCGGACATCATCGCCGGTCACAAGGCGGAGATGAACTACGACGCCATTCCCAGCGTGATCTACACGTCGCCGGAAGTGGCCTGGGTCGGCATGAACGAGCAGGAAGCCAAGGCCAAGGGCATCGAGGTCAAGACCGGCAGCTTCCCGTTCTCGGCCAACGGCCGGGCGCTGGCCAACAACGCCCCGGAAGGCATGGCCAAGATCATTGCCGATGCCGAGACCGATCGCATTCTGGGCATGCATATCGTCAGCCAGCACGCCGGCGAGCTGATTGCCCAGGGCGTGATCGCCATGGAATTCGGCTCCAGCGCCGAGGATCTGGCACTGACCTGCTACGCTCACCCGAGCACTTCCGAGGCGATTCACGAAGCGGCGCTGGCAGTGGATGGGCACGCCATCCACATGGCCAATCGCAAGAAGCGCAAGTAACGCGGTACAGAATTAGCTGTAACAACAAGCGCCATCAAGGGATGGCGCGTCGTCCCCGGCGATGTACCGGGGGCGGACGGGGGTGACCCGGCATCGGTCGTTACAGGCGATGTTTCGCGGTTGCCATTCGAGTCACATGCAACCAATGGCATGAATCGATGAACCTTCACGAGTATCAAGGCAAGCAGCTGTTTGCCGATTATGGTCTGCCGGTTTCCAAGGGCTTCGCAGTCGATACCCCCGAGGAAGCGGCGGAAGCCTGCAAGAAGATCGGCGGCGACATGTGGGTCGTCAAGGCCCAGGTCCACGCGGGTGGCCGCGGCAAGGCCGGCGGGGTCAAGCTGATCAAGAGCCCGGAAGAGGCCAAGGCCTTCGCCGAGCAGTGGCTGGGCAAGAACCTGGTGACCTACCAGACCGACGAAAACGGACAGCCGGTCGCCAAGATCCTGGTCGAGAACTGCACTGACATCGCCGAGGAGCTCTACCTGGGTGCCGTGGTCGATCGCACCACCCGTCGCGTGGTGTTCATGGCTTCCACCGAAGGTGGCGTCGAGATCGAGAAGGTTGCCGAGGAGACCCCCGAGAAGATCCTCAAGGCCGAGATCGATCCGCTGGTCGGCGCACAGCCGTACCAGGCGCGCGAGCTGGCCTTTGCCATGGGCCTCAAGGGCGATCAGGTCAAGCAGTTCACCAAGATCTTCCTGGGCCTGTCGCGTCTGTTCCACGAAAAGGACCTGGCGCTGCTCGAGATCAACCCGCTGGTGATCACCGACGAAGGCAACCTGCACTGCCTCGACGCCAAGATCAACCTGGACAGCAATGCGCTGTATCGCCATCCGGACCTGCAGGCGATGCGCGATCCGTCCCAGGAAGACGAGCGTGAAGCCGAGGCGGCCGAGTGGGACCTCAACTACGTGGCCCTGGAAGGCAATATCGGCTGCATGGTCAACGGCGCCGGTCTGGCCATGGGCACCATGGACATCATCAAGCTCCACGGCGGCCAGCCGGCCAACTTCCTCGACGTAGGCGGCGGTGCGACCAAGGAGCGTGTGGCTGAAGCGTTCAAGCTGATCCTCTCCGATGATTCCGTCAAGGCGGTGCTGGTCAACATCTTCGGCGGCATCGTGCGCTGCGACATGATCGCCGAGGGCATTATCGGTGCCGTCGAGCAGGTCGGCGTCAACGTGCCGGTGGTGGTGCGTCTCGAAGGTAACAACGCCGAGCTGGGTGCCGAGAAGCTGGCTTCCAGCGGTCTGAACATCATCGCTGCCACGAGCCTCACCGATGCGGCTCAGCAGGTCGTCAAGGCAGCGGAGGGCAAGTAATGAGTATCCTGATCGACAAGAACACCAAGGTCATCTGCCAGGGCTTCACCGGCGGGCAGGGGACCTTCCACTCCGAGCAGGCGCTTGCCTACGGCACCAAGATGGTTGGCGGCGTGACCCCGGGCAAGGGCGGCCAGGAGCACCTGGGCCTGCCGGTGTTCAACACCGTCAAGGAAGCGGTCGAGAAGACCGGCGCCGAGGCCAGCGTGATCTACGTGCCGGCCGCCTTCTGCAAGGATTCGATCCTCGAGGCCGCCAATGCCGGCATCAAGCTGATCGTATGCATCACCGAAGGCATCCCGACGCTGGACATGCTCGACGTCAAGGTCAAGTGTGACGAGCTGGGCGTGCGCCTGATCGGTCCGAACTGCCCCGGCGTGATCACGCCGGGCGAGAGCAAGATCGGCATCATGCCGGGCCACATCCACAAGCCGGGCAAGGTGGGTATCGTGTCGCGCTCTGGCACCTTGACCTACGAAGCGGTCAAGCAGACCACCGACCACGGCTTCGGCCAGTCCACCTGCGTGGGCATCGGCGGCGATCCGATCCCGGGCTCCAACTTCATCGACATCCTCGAGATGTTCGAGAAGGACCCGAAGACCGAGGCGATCGTGATGATCGGCGAGATCGGCGGCACCGCCGAGGAAGAGGCGGCGGCCTACATCAAGGCCAACGTCTCCAAGCCGGTGGTGTCCTACATTGCCGGTGTCACCGCACCTCCGGGTAAGCGCATGGGCCACGCTGGCGCTATCATCTCCGGTGGCAAGGGTACCGCTGACGAGAAGTTCGCCGCGCTGGAAGATGCCGGTGTTCGTACCGTCCGCTCCCTGGCCGAGATCGGCGATGCGCTGAAGGACGTCACCGGCTGGTAAGCCTGGCTTCATCGGCAGTTGACCAAACGGGGCGCCTCATCGAGGCGCCCCGTTTCATTCCATCTTCCGCTCTCCAGTGTGCGCTTCAGGCGAGTGCCTCGTCGAAGCGCGGGGCATCCATGCCCAGCAGCTGAAGTTCGAGATCGTCGGTTTCAATGGCCTGCGGCAGCTGCTTGTCGTCACCTTGGGCGCGGTAGGCGAAGCGCCATGCCTCGCCCGGCGCCAGCTCCCGTGAATCGCCGACCCGATAGGCCTCACCCTCACGGCTGAACTCGCCGTTCCATAGCGTATCCAGTTCGTCGTCCAGTTCGAAGCGGAGGTCGGGCAGCGCCACTGTCTCCCGGGTCACGTTCTCGACAAAGATCTCGGCGCTATGGCCGCCACTCCATTCGCTGAGCGTATTGCCGGTCACGACCAGCTCGGTCGTGTCGTCGATCAGCGGAGGCAGCAGGCCATCCTCATTCGCCAGCACCTCCCGCTCGCTGGGTACGGGCATCGGCTTGGCGTCGAACAGGCTGCGTGAGGCCACGTGCAGCGTGGTGCCGTCGCCGAATACGGCATACTGCATGTCGATGAGGGTGTCGTCGGTGCCCTTGTCGTCGCGGATGCGTACCTCGTCGTCGACGAAGTCGATGCGGTATGCGTCGAAGCCGCTGGTATAGCGGGCGGTATTGGTACCGCCACCGCCGATCAGAACGTCCTCACCGTCGTTCCAGTCGTCGCCGGGGCCGCTTTGCAGGATGTCGTTGCCGGCGCCGCCGATCAGGGTATCGTCGCCCAGGCCGCCGTTGAGGTAGACGCCATCGTCGCTGCCGCGAATCACGTCGTCGCGGCGGGAGCCAACGACATAGTCGAAGCGGACCTGATTGGCGTCCGGGTCGGTGGGAGCGCCGAACGTTTCTCCCTCCTCGTTCACCCACAGGGTCGGGGACAGACCGTCGTTTTCCGGATCGCGCAGCGAGCGCTCGACCCTCACCTGATTGCCGTGGTCGCGGCCGCCATGGAAGTTGACGTCGCGATCGGTATGAGCGACCTCGATGTCGTTGTCGACGGAGGAGCGCCAGGAGGCGAATACCAGGCCATGTCGCATGCCGCTGTCCTCCAGGCCGGTGAAGGTGCCGTCGTAGCTTTCGCGCAGCTCGAAGGCATAGCCGTTGCCACCGCCGCCTTTGTTGAAAGCGCCTTCGGCGGAGATATCGGTAACGTCGGCATTCACTGATCGCGAAAAATGAAAGGCGGTGGATGGGCCATGCTTGACCTCGATATCGTGGAGCTGCGAACCGATGGTGCCGTCGAGATACACGCCTTTGAAGCCCGTCAGTTCGCTCTCGGTATTCTGGAAGCTTGCAGCGTCGGGCGTGCCGAGCTCGAAATCGATGCCGAAACCCGATAGTGAAACCTCATCGACACTGGCCACTCGTTCCACCTGGGTCTTGCCCGCTTCGAAATCGAAATGCACTCCACGGTCCAGGCTGACTCGCCCATCTTCCACTGCCGTGACCTTGGCCATGCTGGTGCGCAGCTCCGCATGCTCCTGCTTGCGCCACGTGCTGTCGCCGATTTCATCAAGAAAGGCGCTGTCGTTGTCCTGCCACAGGCGCAGGGTATCGCCCACTTCCAGTTGGGTATCGATGGCGATACTCGTCTCTCCCTGCCGGACGGCGGCATCGAGGGCGCCAAGATCGAGGCTGTCGGCTGTGCCGTCCAGTTTGATGGTATGGCCCTGATCCAGGGCGCTGCGGGTGAAGGTCAGGCGGGTAGTGTCGGCGCCGGCTCCGCTGAGGGTGAGGTCGGAACGTTCGATGGTCAGAGGGCCATCGAGCGTATATTCTCCCGCCGTGAGTTCGATGGTGGCGCCGTTCGGTGCGTCATCGATCAGGGTCTGAAGGGCCGTTGCCGTCGTCGATGGGCCAGCCTTTAACACGGACATGTCGTCTCTCCTCGTGCACTTTGTTTGCTTTGTTTTCAAGACTCATTGTCGAGGTTTGCGATGTGACGAGTGGCGAGATGCTAAACGCTGAGCGACGAGAAAAACAGGCGGTCGAGGCGCCAGAAGGGTGGGAATTGGACAGGCTTGCCGGCTTTGTAACGATTAACTCTACCTAGAAAAATTGTCCGGGTCGTGATGCCTGGCGGCGACGCTGATGGCGAATGAAGAGAGAGGACGCCTGGGCAAGAAACATAACAAGACCCGCCGTTACGAAAACCATCATTCCGTAGTCATCGCTTCGCTGCGGCTCTGTTAGTCTGCCCCGCTTCAAGCCTTCATACCGTCGTTCTCGTGCCGCGAGTGCGAGCCGGAGTATCTCTGCGGGAGGATGCAAGCCATGGCCTCCGAGACCGTCGACGATCTCGCGAGAGCGCTGCGCCAGTGCCGGCCGACTCTGGTGTGGGTGCTCGGCTTCAGCCTTTTCGTCAATGCCCTGATGCTGATGCCGGCGCTCTACATGCTTCAGGTGTACGACCGGGTCATTACCACCGGCAGCCGCGAGACGCTGCTGCTGCTTACCCTGGTTGTGCTGTTCCTGATGGCAGTCATGGGCTTTCTCGATGTGGTGCGGTCACGGCTGCTGGTGCGTATCGGCAATCGCCTCGATGCTCGGCTAGGGGGACGTTTGCATCAAGCCATATTCGCCCGGCAGCTCGTCGGCGAGGGGCGTACCTCGGTGCAACCGCTGGATGACCTGCGTACGCTGCGCCAGTTCTTCTCCGGCAATGCGCTGTTCGCCTTCTTCGATGCCCCCTGGGTCCCGCTCTATCTGACCCTGCTGTTTCTCTTCGACCCCTGGCTCGGCGTTTTCGCCAGTCTCGCAGGGCTGGTGCTGCTCGGCCTGACGCTGATCAATGAAAAGCTGACCCGGGGGCTCATGCGGGATGCGGGTGAGCGCTACCGCGAGGCGCGTGAGCAGGTCGCCGACAGCCTGAACGGCGCCGAAGTCGCCCGCTCCCTGGGCATGCTGTCGACGCTGCGGCAGCGCTGGCTGGCCAAACATCGAGCCGCACTCGTCTTGCAGTCGCGCGCGAGCGACCGGGCCAGCGGCCTGACCCAGCTCGCCAGGACCCTGCGCCTGACATTCCAGTCGTTGATCCTCGGCCTGGGGGCGCTGCTGGTACTGGAAGGGCGAATCACGCCGGGCGTCATGATCGCCGCTTCTATCGTTCTGGCCCGCGCTCTGGCGCCCATCGACGGCATGATCGGCGCCTGGCGGGGATTGGTGAGCGCCCGCGACGCCTATCGGCGCTTGGCGACGCAGCTCAGGGAGACGCCCGCCGAACGCCAGCGCCTGGCGCTGCCCGCTCCCCGGGGCGAGGTGGCAGTCGAGTCGGCCACGCTGCTGGCGCCGGGGTTTGACCGGGCCGTGATCGATGACATCGCCTTTCACGTAGAACCCGGCGAACACGTCGGCATCGTCGGACCGAGTGCGGCCGGCAAGAGCAGCCTGGCCCGTTTGCTGGCCGGCGCCCAGGCGCCGGCTCGGGGCGCGGTGCGTCTCGATGGGGCGAGCTTCGAACAGTGGGATCGTGCCGCCTTGGGCCCCTCTCTGGGCTATCTGCCCCAGGAGATCGAGCTCTTCGACGGCACGGTGAGCGATAACATCGCCCGCTTCGGCGAGCCATGCGCTGAGCGTGTGGTCGAGGCGGCGCGCAAGGCCGGCGTGCACCACATGATCCTGCGCCTGCCAGCGGGCTACGAGACTCGGCTCGGGCACTCCGGCGCCATGCTGTCGCGTGGGCAGCGTCAACGGGTGGCTCTGGCCCGTGCCCTGTATGGCGAGCCGGTGCTGGTGGTACTCGACGAGCCCAATGCCAATCTCGACGACGCCGGTGATCGCGCGCTGATGGCGGCGCTGGAACGCCTCAAGCAGGATGGCGTCACCCTGTTCGTGATCACCCACCGGCGCAGCGTACTGGCAAGCGTCGACACGCTGTTGGTGCTCGACGAGGGGCATCTTCGTTTGCAGGGCGCTCGTGATGAAGTGCTGGCCCGACTGGAGGCCGCCACCCGCAGGCGTGAAGCGTCGGTACGACCGTCGAGCCGGCCCGCGCCTTCCCGGCGTACGGCGCGCGAGGCGGGAACATGATCTATCCGCAGGAAGCGACGTCGACTGCCATGCCGGTGCCGCCCGTCGATCCTCGTCCCTGGCAGCGCATCGGTCTGCTGGTGCTGCTGATTGCTTTCGGCGGCTTCGGTGGCAGGGCGGTGGCAGCCAATCTGGCGGTGGGGGTCGTGGCGTCGGGCAAGGTGACAGCGGCTTCGTCCACGCGCTCGGTGCAGCACTACGAAGGCGGTATCGTCAGCGAGATCCGGGTGGCCGATGGCGATCGCGTCGAGGGGGGCGAGGTCCTGGTGGTGCTCGACGATACCCGCGCGCGTTCGCAGCTTCAGCTGGCTCGCAACCAGTATCTGCTCAACCGGGCCAGTGAAGTGCGGCTGTCGGCCGAGCTGTCCGAGCGCGAGACGCTGACCTTTCCAGCCGAGCTGCGCGACAGCCAGTCGCGTCGTGTGCGCGAAGCGCTGGCGGTGCAGCAAGGGCTGTTCTTTGCCCGCCGACAGGCGCTCGACGGTACCCTGGCCACCTTCGAGCAGCAGGCCTATCAGTATCGGGAGCAGCGCGAGGGCTTGGAAGCGCTGATCGAGGTCAGCCGGCAGCGAGTCGCCTCACTGGAGGAAGAGGCGGAGGACCTGCGCAGCCTGTTCGAGCGTGGCCACGGCGATCGGCAGCGTTTGCGTGAGCTGGAGCGTGATCTTCTCGAGCTGGAAGGGGAGACGGCCCAGCAGGAGTCGAATGCCGCGAGCATCGACGCGCAGATCAGCGAGAACCGTCTGCAGCGGCAGATACTGCGCCAGGAGTTCCAGCAGGAGACTGGCGAGCAGCTGCGGGATGTGCAGGCGCAGATCGCCGACGCCGAGGAGCGCATCACTGCGCTAGAGGACGAAGTGCGGCGCACCGCCGTGCGAGCGCCGGTTACGGGCAGTGTCGTCGATCTGCGCCTGCACAGCAGCGGCGCGGTGATCGATCCGGGCGATGCGGTACTGGACATCGTGCCGGCGGACGAAGGGTTCGTGGTCGAGGCGCGCGTGCCGGTCCACGAGATCGACAGCCTGCATCCCGGGCAGACGGCGCGCATCCGCTTCACCGCCTTCGACCAGCGCTCGAGCCGTGCCGTCGAGGGCGAGCTCGTCCATCTCTCCGCCGACAGCCTGGTGGACGAGACCACGGGCAGCGACTACTACCTGGCGCGCATCGCCGTGGACGATACGCGGCTGCCCGAAGAGAGGCGGCTGGTGGCGGGCATGCCGGCCGAGGTGATGATCCATACCGGCGAGCGAACCTTTGCCAGCTACCTGCTCGAGCCGTTCAGCGACGTCCTGGCCCGGGCCATGCGCGGCTAGCCGTTCGCCTGCGTTGACGTGACGTGGCGCGCTATCCGCTAGGCTGAGGGCAAATGTGCTTGGAGAACAACGATGAGCAAGGTACCCGCCGCCTACCAGGCGACCCGAGGCTCCGTCCTCGACGTCGACAGAGCATTCTATTCGCGGCTGACCGACCCAGCGGCCCGGGAGCGGGTCGACTCGCTGGTGGTGCCGATTCGCGAGGGGCGGGCGTGGCAGGTGCCCGCCGGGCACGTGATGCGGCTCACGACCCTGGAGGGCCCGCAGGTCGGCGACCTCAACCTGTGGAGCCGGCACAACCCGCGGGAGCGCTTCTGGGCCTCGCGCACCCGCCAGCTGCAGCGTGCCCACGTCTCCACCTTCGATCGACTATGGTCGACGCTGCCCTATCTGCGCCCCATGGCCACGATCATCGACGACAGCCTGGCGGGCTATGGCGTCGACGGCAGCGGCGTGGACGAACAGGGCGGACGTATACATGATCTGCTGGGAACCCGCTGCGACCCCTACGTCAATCGCCTGCTCACCGGCGAGGACTTCGATCACCATTGTCACTCCAACCTGGTGCGTGCCGTGCTGCCGCATGGCCTTACCGAGTTCGACGTGCACGACGTGCTCAACGTGTTCCAGTGCACCGGCCTCAACGAGGATGACCAGTATTTCATGAAGGCCTGTCCGGCGCGGCAGGGCGACTATCTGGAGCTGTTCGCCGAGATCGATCTGCTGTGTGCCCTTTCGTGTTGCCCGGGTGGCGATCTGTCGGTGGAACTGTGGGGGCCGAACGCCGGCGATCCGCTGTTGACCTGCCACCCGATCGGCGTGGAGGTGTTTCGCCTCGACCCGGAGTTGCTGTCGGGATGGCGCTCGCCGGGCTATGCGCCCTACCGGGGCGGGCACGGTCTTCACGGGCCCAGCATCGACTGGGCGACGGAAAAGCGGTGCGTCGCTGAGCGGCATGAAGGCCGCAACGGGGAGAGGAGTGTCTAGAGAGAGTCGCTGAGGATGCGGTCGCGGCCTGCCCGCTTGGCCTTGAGCAGCGCTTGATCGGCACGCTTCACGGTGAGGTGGTGAGGATCACCGGGGCGGTGCTGGCTCAACCCGGCGCTCACCGTGACCGAGATCGTCTGTTGGCCGGTACGCACCGTGACTTTCGAGAGGCGTGAGCGCAGTCGTTCCACGATAGTGCTGGCTTCGTTGCGGTCGGTATCGACAAGCAGAAGCAGAAACTCTTCCCCGCCCCACCGGGCGCAGAGGTCGTATTCTCGCAGGCTGGCGCTCAACGCCTGGGTGAGGGCGACCAGGACACGATCGCCCACGTCGTGGCCGTGGTGGTCGTTGATCCTCTTGAAGTGATCGATATCGAGCAGCGCAAGGGTAAAGGCGCGGTGCTCTGCGACAAGGGTCTCGAGGCGCTCGCAGATCAGGCGACGGTTGGGAAGCTCGGTCAGAGGGTCGTGTGTCGATGCTTGGCGCAATGCCTTGTTGCGCTCATGCATCAGGGCCTGGTAGCCATCGGAGATACGCGATAGCTTGCGTTGGCGGCGAAGGGTGCGCTCGTAGCGCTGCTGGGTAACCTGCCGCGCTTCCATGGCAAGCAGCTGATAGCGGTCGGAGATGTCGATCAGCCGATGCATTTGCCCGCGCTGCTCACAATGGTGCCGATAGAGGCGTTGCAGGGCATCATGCAGAGGGTGGCCAGCATGCTCACTGGAGTCGAGCAGGGTCGCTATTTCCGCCAGCAAGGCTTCGTCGTGGTCATCCTTCATGGCTAGGTTCCGGCAGGAGTAATGGCAAAAGGATAGCTGCAATCTTCGCGAAACTCATCGGCCAATTCGGCGATGCGTTCGTTGCGAGCATCGTAGTGCCACGTGACCGATACCTCGCGGCCCGCTTCGAAAGCTTCTTCCAGCAGGTCAAAGATGTCCATCATGGCCTTGACCGAGCTGGTGTTCAGGTAGACCAGAGCGAGTTCCAGGTGCAGTGGCCGCTGCTCCTGGGTGAGAAAGTGACGTACCCAGTGAATCACTTGGTCGAAGAGTTCGTAGGAATTTTCAGGATAGGAGTCACCTTGCATGGCAAGACGCCCGGCTTGCCAGTCGCTGCGAATGGTTGGCGTGGACAGGCTGCCGGGAATATCGATATCAGTCATCATGGTAGTCATTGGCAACGGTCAAATCGTGGCTGTCAGGCTGAAGAAACTGCGCTCATTGGGCAGTGGCTGTAATGCCGCTTGCAACGGGCGGCTGGATTTGCGGGCCATATCTAGCAGCCCTAGGCCGGCTCCTGAGTGGCCTCCGGCTTCCCTTGGATGGCGCAGCTGTTGCTTGTAGGCCTGTTTGAGCGCTTGTTTGTCGAGCAGGGCAAGCGCATCGACGGCGGCTACCAGACGCTCACCGTCGGCCCGCTCGACCAGGTTGCCAGCGCTTACCTGGTAGCTTCCCTCGCCACTGCGCGCCACTGCCACCGTAGCCGCACCCAACTCATCGTCATAGCCCTGGCGTCGAGCGTAATGGCGTATGTTCTGGGTCATCTCGATATAGACGGCGAAGACGTCCATGGCCGCAGAGGGTGCGGCTTGCTGGGTATCGAGATAGTTGCGCAACGCCTTGCCGATCTCTTCGATCAGGCTACGTGATATGGGGCCATTGAAGCACAGCATGATGCGCTCATGCTGGTAGCTCTCCCTCATACTCAGTAAGTCCATGGCAATTCCTTGGCTTGAAACGTTATCGCTGATCGGAAGGGGGCGGGTCTCGAGACACCGGCCCGGCCCCTTCCGACGTCGAGCAGAATATCAATAGGGTGATGTCGTCACGTTGACTGTGAGCGCCTCGGTAATCGTCGAGTGCCTGCTCGAAAGCGGCCAGCTGGGCATCGAGTGGTGACGCTGCCTGGGAGAGCAGTAGCTCCTCGAAGCGGCTGTTACCGAAGCCAAAGCCGTGATCCCCTCCGGCCTGATCGAGAAAGCCGTCGCTGCACAAATAGTAACGCCATCCGTCATGCAGCGGCACCTGTTGATTGCTGTAGCGGGTCGGACGGCGATGTCCCAGGGCGCGCTTGTGGCCCTTGATGCGCTCGAGCCGGTTGCCGTCGCTGGCATAGAGGTCGAGCTTGGCGCCTGCATAGGTCAAGCAATGGCGGTCCAGGTCGACCCAGGCCAGGCCGATATCCATGTTGGTGGCAATGGAGGAGGGCAACTGCGATTCCGGAAGCAGCTCGCGGGACTGGTGATCGATCTCATTGAGCAGGGCGGCAGGGTTGTCGGCGCCTTCCTGAGCGATGGCGTTGTCGATGATGGCGCGTGCCAACATGGTCATCAGAGCGCCGGGTACCCCGTGACCGGCACAGTCCACGATGCCGATCAGGTAGCCCCGGGGCGTGGCGCGGAAGATATAGAAATCGCCGCCCACGGTATCGCGCGGTTGCCACAGCACGGCGTAATGAGTGTCGAGGTGTGCCTTGAGCTGGGCGTCGGGCAGGATGGCCTGCTGAATGATGCTGGCGTACTGGATGGAGTCGCCAAGCTGCTTGTGGGCGGCGGCCATGGCTGAGTGAGCGGTCTCCAGTTCGCGGGTCCGCTCGCGGACTTGAGCCTCCAGGTTGACGGTATGATCTTCCACCTGACGGGCCATATGCGAAAAGGCTTGGGAGAGCTCGCCGATCTCGTCATGGCGCTCGGTGGGAAGCCGCGAACGGTAGTCGCCGTCGGCGATGGCGCGTGCCGACAGGGTCAGGCGGTGCAACGGCATCAGGATCAGACGGTGCGTGGCGTAGGCAAAGGCTGCCGTCAGAACGCTCAGAACCAGGATCAGGGCACCAACCAAAGGCCAGAACCAGCGTCCTTCGAGTATGGGGGCGGCTTGCTTGTCCAGCGAGGTGACCAGCAGCCACTGAAGCTCCGGTATATAGCCTACCGAAAGCAGTCTCGGCTCGCCTTGGATGTCGACGTTCAGGGCTTGGATGTCTCCCGGACGACGTATTGCACCCTGCATCGCGCGCCTGAGCTCGTCGCGCTGGCCATTGTCGGCGATCAACGACTGGATATGCTGATCGCTGTCGATATCGAAGGGGCTGCTGCCCGCGCCGAGTGCCACGCGAGCCTGGTCGGGGTGGGCGCGTATCGTGCCGCGGGGATCGACGATCATCGGGGTTACCCCGGGGGCACTGGCACGGATGAAGTGGGTCAGAAAGTCATCGAGATCGAGGGCACCGCCGGCCAGGCCAAGGAGCTCCCCGTCATCGTGGACCTTGACGTTGACCCATAGCATGCTGCGTTCGAGCACAGGGTCGGCCTGGATGGTGATGTCGTAGGTGGAAGTGCTGGCCATGGTGGCGAAGTACCAGGCGTGCTCATCGTCATCCGCGGAAAGGCGATAGTGGGGTGCCGGCTCGGCGTTGCGTCGATCGGCGAAGTAGTAGTCGCGACTGGCGTGATCGATGATGAAGTAGGTATTGCTGCCGAAATGCTGGCGAAAGCCCTCGGCCTCGGCGAAGAAACGTTCGCGGCGTTCGGGGTCGTCCGGTTGGCGTAGCCACTCACGGGTGACCACCGAGTTGGCGAAGCGGCGTGACAGGGCCAGCTCGCGGGATACCGGTGCGGAAATGCGCTGCATCTGCAGCAACGTGTACTGTTCGGCATAGGCCGTGGCGAAGTGACGGCGTACTTCATCGACGGCCTTCCACCCGATCAGCAGGGCCGGAATCAGTGCCAGCAGACAGGCCAGCAGCAAGGTTGCGACCGACTTGCCTCGCAGTCCGAGGTGTACTGCCATCGTATTGGCTTCCCTGATGGGATGGGCTTACCCACCTGTATTATTCCTTTACATTACCTTGCCTTAATTCCTTGGTTTATGCGACTCCTCATTCTTCCAGGGCCGTTACGACGAGGCCCCGACAGGAAGAACCTGCGGGGCCTCGTCGAACGCTCGGTTCGGCTGTCACATGGCCGGGCGTGCCACCAACGAGCGGGTTTCCTCGCGGGCCTCTATCAGCTCCACGCGAATCACGTCACCCAGCTTGTAGCGCTCCTCTCCCTCGACCTGGATGCGGCCTTCCTTGTCGTCGATGGCCACCTTGTCGCGGTCGCTGTGCAGCATCGGGGCCGGCACGAAAGCGGTGGCACCGTTGGCGGTCAGGCGCACCCGCATGCCGCCGCGGCTGATGCCGAAGATCTCCGCCTCGAAGGCCTGCTGTTCCTTGGCCGCCGGTGTCAGGTAGCGTACGTAGAGCCAGTCCTTGACGTCGCGCTCGGCCATGCGGTTGAGGCGGCGCCGCTCGGTGAGCTGCTCGGTCAGCGCCTGGGTCGCCTCGGCCGGGGCCTGCTCGCCCTTGAGAACGCGCTTGATCAGGCGGTGATTGACCATGTCGCCATACTTGCGGATCGGCGAGGTCCAGGTGGCATAGGCAGCCAGGCCCAGGCCGAAATGCGGGCCCGGCCGGGCGGACATGCTGGTGAAGCCCTGGAAGCGGCGCAAGCGGGCATCGAGCCAGGCGTCGTCACGGCTCTCCAGTGCGCGCTTGAGCTCCTTGTAACGGGGCAGTTCGAAAAGCGCCTCGAGTTCGACCTCGACCTGTTGGGCGGTGAGGAACTCGTGGGCGGCCTCTGCCTTCTCCGGGTCGAAGGCGCGGTGCACGTTGAAGATGCCATGGCCGACGTGCTCGGCTAGCAGGTCGGCGCAGCAGGCATTGGCGGCGATCATCGACTCCTCGATCATGCGGTTGGCGATGCGCCGCTCCTCGATGCGTACATCGAGCACGTTGCCGGCCGGATCGAGGTCGAAGACGTAGTCTGGGCGATCCTTGAACACCAGCGCATGCTCGGCACGCCAGGCGGCCCGTGCCTCGGTCATGTCGCGCAGTGCATGTAGCTGAGGGGCAATTGCTGCGTCCGGCGTCCACTCGCCCTGGCCTTCGAGCCAGTCCGAGATCCGGTCGTAGACCAGCTTGGCCTGGGAGCGCACCTGGGCGGCAAAGAAGCGATAGTCGCCGAGGCTGCCGTCGGCTTCCACTTCCAGGGTGCAGGCCAGTACCGGACGATGTTGCCCTTCGCGCAGGGAGCAGAGGTCGTCGGCGAGCTGCTCGGGCAACATGGTGACGTTCTGACCCGGCAGGTAGACGGTGAAGGCACGGGTACGGGCCTCGAGATCGGCCGCATGGCCCTCCTCGACATAGGCGGTGGGATCGGCAATGGCTACCGTCAGGCGCCAGCCGCCACCTTCGCGGGGCTCGATGCGCAGCGCATCGTCCATGTCGCGGGTTTTCTCGCTGTCGATGGTGAAAAAGGGCTCGGTGGTGAGATCCTCGCGCTCGAGGCCTTCATCACGCAGCGGCCAGTCGTTGCCGGCCTCCGGGCACGCCTGTTCAAGAGCGTGGCGGGCAAGGGTGACGCGCCAGGGAACAGCGGGGTCGTCGGACTTGGCCACCAGTTCGTCGATCTGGGTAAAGAAGGCGCGGTCATCAGGCTTGAGCGGGTGACGAACCAGCCGCGCCACGACCCAGTCGCGGTCGCCGATGCTGGCTTCATCGAGGCTGTTCTTGATCCTCGCCTTGAGGGCGTTGTTGATCGAGGGGTGGTCGGGCACCACCGCCAGGCGACCGTCGCGCTTCTGCACCCGGGCGATGAAGCGGCTCAGGCCCGCTTCGAGCAGGGTGTCGGGCTCGACGGAGGTCTTGTCGCCGTTTTCGTGAATCACGGCCTGCACGCGATCGCCATGGAGCACTTGCTTCATGGCCGGGGGCGGGACGAAATAAGACTGGCCGTCATCGGTTTCGAGAAACCCGAAGCCCTTGTCGGTGGCCTTGATCACTCCCTCGGCGCGGGGCGTGGTTTCACGAATCTGTTGCTTGAGCTGGGCGAGCAGCGGGTTATTCTGCAGCATGATCACGAACGTGTGGCGGGATAAGAGAGCCACTATACGGATTCCCGAGGCCGGCGCCAAACGCTGTCGGGCCAGTCGCGACAAAACGACCGCCTGCCAGGGGGCAGGGTAGGCCAGGAAGGAAAGCCGCCTGTTACTGGGCTTCTGCGACTGGCTGCGTTAGCCTCTTTCGAGAAGCTGAAGCGATGGATGCCCATGACACCTCACCTGATCGTCTCCGACCTCGACGGCACGCTGCTCGATGCCAATCACGACCTGCACCCCGAGACCGTCGAGACCCTGCGCCTGCTGGCCGGGCAGGGGCATCATCTGGCCTTCGCCTCGGGGCGCCATTTCCGCGACATGCTGGCCTTTCGCGAACGACTGGGCGTACCGCTCCACGTGATCAGCACCAACGGCGCTTACCTGCACGGCCCTGAAGGCGACCTGCTCTCCTCGCGTCACCTCGAGGCGGAGCTGGCGCGTGAGCTGATTGCGCTGGAGCGGGACGACAGTGTGCGCCTCAACCTCTATCTCGAGCACGAATGGCTGATCGACGCCCCGGAACCGCGTCTGCTGGCCTACCACGCCCACACCGGCTTTGGTTACCGTGTGGTCGAGCCGTCCAGCCTGGACGGGGAGGGAGTGGGCAAGGTGCTCTATATCGGCGAGCCCGGGCGGCTGGCCGGGCTCGAGGAGCAAGTGCGCCAGCGTCACGGGGAGCGTCTTCACGTCACCTACTCCACGCTCAATTCGTTGGAGGTCATGGCCGGTGGCGTCAACAAGGGGACGGCACTGCAAGCGCTGCTCGCCGCCCTCGGCCTCGACAGCGAGCGCTGCCTGGCCTTCGGCGACAACCTCAACGATACCGAGATGCTCAGTCTCGCCGGCGAGGCGCACGTGATGGCCAACGCACATCCCGAGCTGGCTGAACGGGTTCCGGTGGCGCGCCGTATCGGGCACCATGCCGAGACGGCGGTGGCCAGGCACCTGCAGGCGCGTTTTTCCCTGTAGCGCGGCGCCCCCTGGCGTCTGTAGGCCCCTTCGCGGGCAGGTAGCACGATGCGACGTTGGTCTAGGTCCCCTTGTCCCGCCGCTCGTGCATGCCCATCATCGAGCCCATAACGACAACGACCCACGGCGCTGCCTCGGCACCGCCCCTGCCATCGGACGACGATGACGACAACGCCCGCCACTCTGATCGTGGTCGACGACGACCCCGAGATCCGCGAATTGCTGGTCGATTACCTGGGGCGCCACGGCTACCGTGCCCTGGCCGCCGAGGACGCCGGAGCGCTGCACCGGCTGATGGCCAGCGAATCCCCCGACCTGCTGATCGTCGATATCATGCTGCCCGGCGACGACGGCTTCACCATCTGCCGCGACATTCGCCGCGCAAGCGATGTGCCGATCGTCATGCTCACCGCCAGCGCCGATGAAACCGATCGCATCCTGGGGCTCGAGCTCGGTGCCGACGACTACCTGGGCAAGCCGTTCAATCCACGCGAGTTGCTGGCGCGAATCAAGGCGGTACTGCGCCGCTCCCGCGGCGGTGTGGCAGCGGATCCGGCCCGGGCACGGCTGGTTGCTTTCGGCACCTGGCGCCTCGATCGCATGACCCGCGAGCTGATCGACGAACACGATGGGCGCATGCCGCTGTCCGGGGCCGACTTCCAACTGCTGCAGGTCTTCCTGGAGAACCCCGAGCAGGTGCTGTCGCGGGAGGCGCTGTATGAGCTGACTCGCGGCCGGCCGGCACCGCCGCTGGATCGCTCCATCGACGTGCACGTCTGCCGCCTGCGCCAGCGCCTTGGTGAGGATACTCACTATCATCAGTTGATTCGTACCGTGCGCGGTGCGGGCTATGTCTTCACCGCTCGGGTAGAAGCGCTGACGTGAGCGAAGGGCTGAGCCACCGTGGAAAACGGCGTCTGGCACGCCTGCTGCCGCGCACCCTGCGCGGGCGATTCGTGCTGATCATGCTCGTCGGCGTGCTCAGCGCGCAGTTGGCCAGCTACGCCGTGTGGACCTCCCAGGTGCGCTCGAGCCAGCTCGAGCAGCTCGACGAGCTGTCGCGCAACGTTGCCTACAGCGTCGCCTCGACCATGCGCTTCTTCCGCTCCCTGCCTTTCGAATACCGCCATATCGTGCTCGATCAACTGCGCAACATGGGCGGCACACGCTTCTTCGTCAGCGTCAATGAACGCCGCATCCCGGTGGAGGACATCGGTACGGGGCCGGAGAAGGCACTGGTGGTGGACAACTTCCACGAGATACTGACCAGCGAGCTGAACATCGATGACGTGCTGGTCGAGTTCTCTCGCACCGAGACGCTGCGCGTCTACAACAACGAGGTGCTGCTGCACGACCTGCCGCCACGCTGGGGGCAGCACAGCCTGCTGATGGAGCCGCTGTCGCCGCCGATCCTGGTGGTGCAGATGGAGCTGGGCCCCGAGACCTGGCTCTACGTGGCCACGCTGCTGCCGGTGCCCGACCTGTTCAACGAGCATCGCTGGCTCTCCGGGGAGCGTCTGCTGGCGAGTTTCATGGTGCTGCTGACGGTGATTGGCCTGTCGCTGCTCGGCATCCGCGGCGTGACCCGGCCGCTGGCGCGCTTGTCACGGGCGGCGCGCCAGCTGGGTGACGATCTCGATGCGCCGCCGCTGCGCGAGACCGGCCCACGGGAGGTGGCGGCGACTGCCGTGGCGTTCAACCGCATGCAGGAGCGCATCCGTGATCAGGTCGAGGAGCGCGAACGCCTGTTCTCGGCCATCTCCCACGATCTCAAGACGCCTATCACACGAATGCGCCTGCGTGCCGAGATGCTCGACGACCCGCTGCAGCGCGAGCGTTTCTGTGCCTCCCTCGACGAACTCGATCTGTTGGTCAAGGGAGCACTGGCCTCGGTGAAGGGCTTCGACCTGCACGAGGCGGTGGCGCCGGTCGACCCCCGCTCGGTGCTCGGGGAACTGGCCGAGGAGCTGGCGCTGCAGGGCGGGCAGGTGAAGATATCGGGCCGTGCCGAACCGCTGTCGGTAAAGCCGCTGGCGTTCAAGCGTTGCCTGGCGAACCTGTTGGAGAATGCGGTCTTCTACGGCAAGCGTGCCGAGGTATTGCTGGATGACTCGCCCGTACGGCTCAAACTCGTCGTGCGCGATCACGGGCCGGGTATTCCTGAAGATCAGCAGGAGCGGGTCTTCGCCCCATTCGTGCGCCTCGAACCTTCGCGAAGCCGTAACACGGGGGGCAGCGGCCTGGGACTCGGTATTGCTCGTCACATCGCCCGGACCATGGGCGGGGAGGTTCGCCTGGCCAACCCGCCAGGTGGAGGGCTGGAGGTGACCGTGGAACTCCCTCGGCCCACGGGTGTTACAGCGCTGTAATATTAGCCTAATACTTTGCAGGACTAAGTAACCCCCCATGTGGCAGCTCTCGGTTAGCGTTACTGACACGCCGGTCGTAACCGGGTCAATAACAACAGCAGGAGCATGCCGATGTATCCATTCAATATCTCGTTCAGCAAGACGGCTCTCGTCCTGGCCACCACCGCGGCGGCTTCAATGGCGTATGCCAGTGCCCAGGCGGCCGAGGTGGAGGTGCTGCACTGGTGGACCTCGGGCGGCGAAGCCCGTGCGGCCAACGTGCTCAAGGAGCTGATGGAAGCCGAAGGTTATGGCTGGGAAGACTTCGCCGTGGCTGGCGGCGGCGGCGAAACGGCCATGACCGTACTCAAGTCCCGCGCCATGTCCGGCAACCCGCCCTCGGCCGCCCAGATCAAGGGGCCCGAAATACAGGAGTGGGGCGAGCTGGGCCTGCTGGGCGAACTGGACGAGGTGGCCGAGGCCGAGGGCTGGGATGCACTGCTACCCACCACCGTGGCGGATGTCATGCGGCACAATGGCAGCTATGTGGCGGTGCCGGTCAACGTTCATCGGGTCAACTGGCTGTGGGCCAACCCCGAGGTGCTTGCGGCAGCCGGCGTGGAGATGCCGACTACGCTCGATGAACTGTTCGTCGCCGGTGAGGCGATTCGCGAGGCAGGCTACATCCCGTTGGCCCATGGCGGCCAGGCCTGGCAGGACGCCACCGTGTTCGAGAGCGTACTGCTTGCCAGCGGCGGTACCGAGTTTTATCAGCGGGCGCTGGTCGAGCTCGACGAGGAAGCCTTGGGCAGTGCGCAGATGATCGAAGCACTGGAAACTTTCAAGCGTCTGCGCGAGTTGATGGACGATGACATGTCCGGCCGCGACTGGAACATTGCCACTTCCATGGTGATCAATGGCGATGCCGGCATGCAGCTGATGGGCGACTGGGCCAAGGGCGAGTTCACTGCCGCCGAACTCACCGCCGGCGAGGAGTATCTCTGTGCCGCCGCACCGGGCACCCAGGATGCCTTCACCTTCAATATCGACAGCCTGGCCATGTTCCGCGTCGAGGGGGTGGAGCGCGAGGCACAGCAGGCCCTGGCACGGCTGGTGCTGGAGCCGACCTTTCAGGAGGCCTTCAACCTGGCCAAGGGGTCGATTCCCGCCCGTCCCGACCTCGACATGAGCGAGTTTGACACCTGCGCGCAACAGTCACTGGAGGATTTCCAGCGCACCGCCGAGGAAGGCGGGCTGGTGCCCAGCATGGCTCACGGCATGGCGGTCCGGGCCGACGTGCAGGGCGCTATCTTCGACGTGGTGACCAACTACTTCAATTCGCGTGACATGCCAGCCGAGGAGGCCGCGCGGCGGATGGTGAATGCCGCCCAGGCAGCACTCTAGGCCTGGCCTGAGTCACGTTCCGCCAAGGCTGGGCTTGAGAGTCCTTCAGGCCCGGCCTTGGCGGCCCGCCGTTCACGTCCGAGGTTTCCCGCTATGTCTCTGTCTCGTTCCGTGGCGCCCCTCGCTGCCGGAGCCGCTTCCCGGCGCAGCCACTCCGGCCGGCTTCAGGCCTGGCTGCCCAAGCTGGTGTTGGCGCCGTCGATCGCCATCTCGCTGTTGTTCGTCTACGGCTTCATGCTATGGACCTTCATCCTATCGCTGACCAACTCGCGCATGCTCCCCAGCTACGAGTTCGTCGGTTTCGCCCAGTACGCGCGGCTGATGGCCAACGACCGCTGGTGGGTGGCCTCCACCAACCTGGTGGTATTCGGCGGGCTGTTCGTGGCCATTTGCCTGGCGCTGGGGCTGTTGCTGGCCATCCTGCTCGATCAGCGTATCCGTCAGGAGGGGGCGCTGCGCACGATCTATCTCTATCCCATGGCGCTGTCGTTCATCGTCACCGGCGTGGTGTGGAAGTGGCTGCTCAATCCCGGTCTCGGCATCCAGGCCATGGTGCGCAGCTGGGGCTTCGAGAATTTCCGCTTCGACTGGCTGGTGAACCCCGACACGGCCGTCTACACCCTGGTGATCGCCGCGGTATGGCAGGCTTCCGGCTTCGTCATGGCGCTGTTTCTCGCCGGGCTGCGAGGCATCGACGACAGCATCCTCAAGGCGGCCCAGCTCGATGGCGCCAGCTTGCCACGCATCTACTGGCGAGTGGTGATTCCCTGCCTGCGCCCGGTGGTGTTCAGTGCGGTGATGATCCTCTCCCACATCGCCATCAAGAGCTTCGACCTGGTGGTGGCGCTCACCGGCGGCGGACCCGGCTACGCTTCGGATCTGCCGGCCACCTTCATGTACGCCCATGCCTTCACTCGGGCACAGATCGGGCTCGGCTCGGCCAGCGCCATGCTGATGCTGGGCGGCGTGCTGGCGATCCTGATTCCCTACCTCTATTCAGAGCTGAGGAACCGTCGTCATGGATAACGTGATTCGTCGCCGTACGCTGGGCGCGCGGCTAGGTCGGGCCATGCTCTACGCCGTGCTGCTGCTGGCCGCGCTGTTCTACCTGCTGCCGCTGGCGGTAATGCTGATCACCTCGGTCAAGCCGCTGGCCGAGATCTCCCCCGGCACGCTGCTCTCGCTGCCCCGGGAGCCGACCCTGGCACCCTGGGCCAAGGCTTGGGGCGAGGCGTGCACAGGGATGCGCTGCGAAGGCGTGGGGGTCTACTTCTTCAACTCCATCGCCATCGTGGTGCCAGCGGTGCTGATCTCCACGATCATCGGCGCGCTCAACGGCTATGCCCTGACCAAGTGGCGCTTCAAGGGCTCCGAGCTGGTCTTTGCGCTGATGCTGTTCGGCTGCTTCATCCCGTTCCAGGTGGTGCTGCTGCCCATGGCGCAGACCCTGGGCTGGCTGGGACTGTCGAGTTCCCGGGCGGGGCTGGTCCTGGTCCATGTGGTCTTCGGCATCGCCTTTACCACGCTGTTCTTCCGCAACTTCTACGTGGCGGTGCCAACCGAGTTGGTGTCGGCGGCCAAGCTCGACGGAGCCGGTTTCTTCCGCATCTTCTGGCGCATTCTGCTGCCGGTGTCGGCGCCGATCATCGTGGTCTCGGTGATCTGGCAGTTCACCCAGATCTGGAACGACTTCCTGTTCGGCGTCGCCTTCTCGGCTCACAACACCCAGCCGGTGACGGTGGCGCTCAACAATCTGGTCAACACGTCCACCGGGGTGCGGGAATACAACGTCGACATGGCGGCGGCGATGATCGCCGCACTGCCCACGCTGATCGTCTACGTGCTGGCGGGAAAGTATTTCGTCCGTGGGCTCACGGCAGGCTCGGTCAAGGGCTGAGACCCTCTGTACCACCGAACAACAAGAGGTTTTCGACATGGCAGCACTGGAAATCAACAATGTCTGCAAGGACTTCGGCAGCGAGCAGGTGCTCAGGGACGTCAGCCTGGCGATCGATTCGGGAGAGTTCCTGATCCTGGTGGGGCCTTCGGGCTGCGGCAAGTCGACGCTGATGAACGCCATCGCCGGCCTGGAGCCGGTCACCTCCGGCGAAATCCGGATCGCCGGCGAGGATGTCACCTGGCAGACCCCGGCAGAGCGCGACATCGCCATGGTGTTCCAGTCCTACGCGCTCTATCCGAGCATGACGGTACGCCAGAACATCAGCTTCGGCCTGGAGATGCGCAAGGTCCCCAGGGCCGAACGCGAGGCTGCGGTGGAGCGGGTCGCCGATCTGCTGCAGATCTCGCACCTGCTCGAGCGCAAGCCGTCACAGCTCTCTGGCGGTCAGCGCCAGCGCGTCGCCATGGGCCGGGCATTGGCCCGCGAGCCCAAGGTCTATCTGTTCGACGAGCCGCTCTCCAACCTCGATGCCAAGCTGCGCGTGGACATGCGCACCGAGATCAAGAAGCTGCACCAGCGCCTGGGCACCACCATCGTGTACGTCACCCATGACCAGATCGAGGCAATGACGCTGGCCGACTGCATCGCGGTGATGCGCGACGGGCGCATTCTCCAGCTCGGCACGCCCGACGAGGTCTACAACGACCCAGTGGACCTCTTCGTCGCCGGCTTCATGGGCTCGCCGTCGATGAACTTCATCAGCGCCACGCTGGTGGGGGAGAGTGGGACATACCGGCTGCGCGTGGAGACTCCGGGAGAAGAGATGCTGGAGCTGCCCTGGCCGCGGGAGCGCGAAACGCCGGCGCTAGCCGGGAAGGTTGGCGAGCGCGTGATTCTGGGTCTGCGGCCGGAGCACTTTTCGGAGGATGATGACCGGCTCAGGGAACACGCCGAAGGCGTGCTGCTCACGCCGCGGATCAGCGTGGTGGAGCCGACCGGAGCGGATATCCTCCTCCAGCTGAAGTTGGGCGAGGATGAAGCGACGGCGCGAGTCGGCCCCAAGTGCCCGGTGAAGGCGGGCGAGCGGCTGGCGCTGCGCATCGACATGGGGCGCGCAGTGCTGTTCGACCGAGAGACCGAACGGCGCCTGGCCTGAAGAAACCGTGGAGCCGCCACAGAACAGGGGTGGCGGCCTCCAGAGGCGGCCTCAGCGTACGGTGATCACCGTACACTCGGCGACATGGCTGACCTTGTGGGAAACGCTGCCCACCACCAGGCCGCGCAGGTCGCTCAAGCCGCGGCTGCCCATGACGATGGCCTCGACGCCGCGACGGCGGGATTCGCTGACGATGGTGCGGGCCGGGTCGCCCTGGCCGATGACCGTCTCGACCTGGCTCACGCCCTGGGCGCGAGCAGCCTCGGCGGCCTTGTCGACGACCTGCTTGCCGATGTCCTCTCGCTCCTTGCGGGATGCCTCGATGGCGATGGCGCCGATGCCCCACACCAGCGTCGTCTCGTGGGCGAGTTCCTCGGGAATGTGCAGGATGTGCAAGGAGGCGTCGGCTTGCTTGGCCAGTAGGCAGGCAACTTCCAGCGCTTTCTTCGCTCCTGCGGAGCCATCGACGGGAACCAGGATGGACTTGTACATTTTTTGATTTCCTTCTAGGCGAGTTTGAGCCAATCCATACGCTAGAGCGTAACGCTTATGGCCGTTACTGTCATGACCGGCGTCAAGAGAAAGCTCGGCCCCTGCGCTAATCCTGCTTTTCCAGCCGGCGTAGCTGCTGCCAGAGCTCGCTGCGCAGGTCGGCCATGCGCGGTGCCTCGCCCTCGCCGAATACCAGCGGGCGGGTCAGGCGCTGGGTGCGCAGGCCGAGGCGGGCAGTGAGCAGCCCCACCCCCATGCCCTGGCCGGCCCGCGCCGAGAGGCGCCCGGCCAGGTTCAGCGAGAGTAGCTCCACCCCCGCATCGCTGGCCATCTCGGTGGCACCGGCGAAGGCCATGTTGTAGAGCACGTTGCGCAGCAAGCGCAGGCGGCTGGCATAGCCCAGCTCCAGCCCATAGAGGCGACAGATACGGTCGATCATCGCCAGGTTGCGCCATGCCACCAGGGCCATGTCGACCAGCGTCAGTGGACTCACGGCCACCATGACGGCGGTCTCGCCGGACATGCGGGAAATCATGCGCCGAGCCTGGCGGTCACGGGGTGCAAGTAAATGGTGCGCAAGCAATTGGCGCACATCGTCCCCCGTATGGTGCGCCTCCCTGGCGGTGAGGAAGGCCTGCCAGTGGGGGTGGTCGTCGTCCAGGCCTAGCTGCTGCTTGAGCGTCTTCGCCAGCTCGAGCGCCTCGCTGGCATCGGCCTCGGGCAAGCGGGCCAGGCGCTGGCGCAGAGTGTCGTGTCGCTTGAGGCGTCGCAGGCGCCAGGCCTCGCGAAGCAGAGCTCCGCCGCCCAGGGCGATGGCACCGAGCCCCAGCAAATGCCAGCCACCGCTGAGCCAGTGGCCCCCAAGCAGCGCTTCGGGGAGTCGCAGGGCCATTTCTGCAGCGCCTAGCGCGATGCCGCCGACCAGCAGTGCCAGCAGTCCCCAGCGGCGCTTGCGTGGGCGGCCGAGGCTTGCCTCCAGGTCGCGTTCGGCGCGACTGATCGGTGCCTCTCCCATGGCGCGGGTGGGCAACTGGCTGTCGAAGTCCCGGCGCGGAAGGGGCGATTCTGTGCCGGGCGAGGCCGGCTCATCCAGCGTGAAGCGGTGTGCCGGACGCGGATCGTCGCTCTTCGGTTCGTGACGCTCAGCGCTCATTGCAGCTTGTCTCCGATCAACCAGTCCAGGGCGGCGTCCAGCCGGATATGGGGCAGGGCGCCACCTTCGCGAGGGGCGGGGCGAAAGGCACGAAAGTCGAACCCTTGGCGGCGCCAGAACACTGCCTCCGGCAGTCTGGCCGGTACCTCGCCGGGAAACACCAATACCTCTTCAGCGTCCAGAGTCGTGCCCCGCAGCGCCGGCATCGGCCCTCCCTTCTGGCTGACCTCGCGCACTTCGGTGGCGCGGATTGCCGCCAGTGACAGCGCTTTCACCGGCACGTTGGCGTAGCGCAGGTCCTGCAGCGGTTCGGCGAGCAGAGCCTCGAGCAGGGCCGTCAGGTTGGCATGCTGCTCCGGAGTCACGTGGTCGGCCTTGGTGGCGGCAATAGCCAGCTTATCGATGCGCGGTGCGAAAAGCCGCGAGAGCAGGCTGCGCTTGCCATAGTCGAAGCTCTGCATCAGTGTGGCCAGTGCTTGGGAGAGGTCCTCGAAGCGCTCCGGACCGGCGTTGAGCGCACCGAGCACGTCGACCAGCACGATCTGGCGGTCGAAGCGGCGAAAGTGGTCGCGGTAGAAGGGACGCACGATATGTTGCTGGTAGTGACGAAAGCGTGCCGCCAGCGTGGCGTAGACACTCTCTGGCGGCAGCTTGGCCAGTGTCGCCTCGTCGGCTCCTTCCAGTGCCGGCAGCGGAAAGAACTGCAACACCGGAGCGCCCTCCAGGTCCCCTGGCAGCAGGAAGCGGCCCGGCTGCAGGTTGGCAAACCCTGCTTCGCGAGCCGCCTGCAAACTATGAGCATAAAGACCCGCCACGTCGGCAAGCTTGGCTTCGTCGGCTTCGGCTGCGGGGTCGAGTGAGGCAGCGGCGCGATGCCACTCGGCCAGCAGGGCACGCCGCTGCTCGCCGCCGCCGGCCAGTACGCTGCGGCTCCAGCTCAGGTAGTCGTGACCCAGCAGGGGCAGGTCGAGCAGCCATTCGCCGGGGTAGTCGAACAGGTCGAGGTTGAGTTCGGCAGTCTCGCTGCGCAGCAGGCTTCGACGTGCCGGACGGTAGCGAATCGACAGGCGCAGTTCGCTGATGCCCCGCGTGGGCTCCGGCCAGCGGGGCGGTTCGCCGTCGAGTGCCGCCATGGCCTGATCATAGGGGAAGCGTGGCACGCCGAGGTCGGGCTGGCTGACTCGACGGGCGCCCAGCAGGCGGCCTGCGCGTGCTGCCGGCATCAGGTCCAGTCGCGCCTCCAGGCCGGCATGGCGCAATTGATTGACCAGCGAAGTGAGAAAGGCCGTCTTGCCCGAGCGTGAAAGCCCGGTAACTGCCAGGCGCAGCTGGCGGTCGCGGCCGCGTTCGATCAGGTTGGTCAGCTCCCGGGTGAGCGACTGGCGCATTGGCGAGACATCCCCCTCTCGATAGTGTGAGCCGCCAATGTGCGGCTCTCGGCGGCATCTGGCAAGGCGGCGCTACTGCTGCAAACCGGCAAGCAACTGGTACCAAAGCGGCGAGGCGGCGATGAAGAAGCCAAACACCGCCAGCGCATAGCCCGGCCAGCGCTTTTCCCTGCGCTGGGCAAGCGTCAGGCCGACGATACAGATCACCAGCCCGACCAGGTTGAAGATGAATGTGAACATGCCAAGGGTAGGTGTCATGGAGTCTCCATGGCAGCGCAGATGAAATTATCGAAACTCAAGGGCATGATATCAGTCGCACCCACCACGAGGACACGCTATGGACGAGAGGTTGCCCAGCGGCGAGGCGGTGATCGCCTTCTGGTTCGATGAAATCGAGCCAGCCCAGTGGTTTCGCAAGGACACCGAGTTCGACAGCATGGTACGTCAGCGTTTCGGTCCGCTGCATCAGGCGGCTGCGGCAGGGGAGTTGTGGGAGTGGCGCGAGACGCCCCGTGGACGGCTGGCGGAGATCCTCGTGCTCGATCAGTTCTCGCGCAACCTCTACCGTGACGATCCGCGCGCCTTTGCCCAGGATGCCATGGCCCTGGTGCTGGCCCAGGAGGCCGTGGAGCAGGGGCATGACAGGGCTTTGGCAGTCTCCTGGCGCAGCTTCCTTTACATGCCCTACATGCACAGCGAATCGCTGAAGATCCACGACCAGGCGCTGAGGCTGTTCGACCAGCCGGGCCTCGAGGAGAACCTGCGCTTCGAACACCGTCACCGTGACATCCTGCTGCGATTCGGCCGCTATCCCCACCGCAACGCCATTCTGGGGCGAGAATCCAGCGCCGAGGAGCTGGCGTTCCTGCAGCAGCCTGGGTCGTCGTTCTAAGCTACCCTGTGCAGGAACGCTGCTTTGGCACCCTCTATCCCCCCGCAGGGGACAAGAGTCGCTCAATGGAAAGGAGAGAAAGTATGGGACTTATCGCCTGGCTGGTTATTGGCGGATTGGCTGGCTGGATCGCCGGCAACATCATGCGTGGCGGCGGGTTCGGCATCCTGCCCAACATCGGCGTGGGCATCGTGGGCGCGGTCATCGGCGGCTTCCTGTTTCGCCTGCTGGGACTCCAGGCTGGTGGCCTGATCGGCTCACTGGTCACGGCCACGGTAGGTGCCGTGGTGCTGCTGTGGGTCATCTCCAAGATCCGACAGGCGTAACTTCGCGAAGCAAGACGATTCGGCCCGGGCCATTGCCCGGGCCGAATCGTTTACGGCCAGCCTGGAATTCAGAAGGTATAGGAGATGCCCAGTACGGCCACCGGGTAGAACGGCAGCTTGTCGGCTTCGTCCTTGAGCCGCTGCTCCTCGCGGCGAATGTCTTGGCGAAGTTGCGCAGCCCTGTCAGAGTCTCCGTCTTCAAAGCGACGTGAGGAGCTGAGGGAAACGTCGATATTCGTCGCCATCACGCCGAGCTCGGAGAAGACGCCGAAGCCGCTGCGATGGGAGCTGCGCCAGCCCAGCCCGGCATAGGGCTGCACGCCGTCGGCTATGGTCAGGGTGCCCTGGACGTTGCCCAGCTCATCGGTGGAATAGGTATTGCCATTGAACTCGAAGGTCTGGCTATCCCTGGCACGACCGACGACGTTGGCTTCCATGTCGGGCAGCATGATGCCGGCGGTCAGAAAGAAGCGCCCCGCGAAGGGGTAGTAGTCAAGCCCCAGCTTGCCGGCGGAGAGGCTGACGTCGCCGCTGTAGTCCACACCGTCGGTATCGAAGTCGCCGTCCCAGTCGAGCCCACCCGTATAGCGGGCCGACACCCCGAGGCGCTCATGGAAGCGCCAGGAGACGTCGGCGCCCACGCCAGTGGTGCCGGCGATGGCGCCAACCGTGACCTTGCTGTCGAAGGCCTGGGCCTGCGCGGTACCGAAGGTGATCAGTAGAGCCGTCACGGCGCTTGAGAGTCGTTTCATTGCTGTTCCCTGTGTCCTTTGCCTAATGGCATCGGGCTCCAGCCCGATGTCCGACGTACTTGATCGGCAATCCTCGGGAAAACTGTATTTTAATTAATTCTGCCTTTGGCCTTCATAGCCTCGGGTGATTGGCGACCGCCAGGGGGGCAACTACCTTTGATTCGAGGCTTGGCACTGCATTTGGCCGGACAGCGGCCGAGCGTCGTGTTTAGCGCGCAAGGATGGATTCACATCGATACAGGAGTTCGAGCATGGCCAACAACCCCCACACTACGCCCAACAGCGGCCAACCCAACGACACCGAGTTCAAGACCGACGAGCACAGCAAGTCGGAGAGTCTCGAGAAATATCGCAGCGATGCCACCGGGCACGACCTGCGCACCAACCATGGTGCGCGCATCGCCGATAACCACAATTCGCTGAAGGCGGGGGAGCGGGGGCCGACGCTGCTCGAGGACTTCATCTTCCGCGAAAAGCTCAACCACTTCGACAACGAGCGCATACCCGAGCGTATCGTTCACGCCCGCGGTGCCGCGGCCCACGGCTATTTCCAGCCTTACGACAACGCCGCCCAGTACTCCAAGGCGGGGCTGTTCCAGGACCCCGGCAAGAAGACGCCGGTCTTCGTGCGTTTCTCCACCGTGCAGGGCGCACGCGGTTCCAACGACACCGTGCGCGACGTGCGCGGCTTCGCCACCAAGTTCTATACCGACGAGGGAAACTGGGACCTGGTGGCCAACAACATGCCGGTGTTCTTCATTCAGGATGCGATCAAGTTTCCCGACTTCGTGCATGCGGTGAAGCCTGAGCCCCACAACGAGATTCCCCAGGGGCAATCGGCTCACGACACTTTCTGGGACTTCGTCTCGCTGATGCCCGAGTCGACCCACATGGTGCTGTGGACCATGTCCGACCGAGCCTTCCCGCGGCACTACCGCAACATGGAAGGCTTCGGCGTGCACACCTTCCGCCTGATCGACAAGCAGGGCAAGTCGCGCTTCGTCAAGTTTCACTGGAAGCCGCTGGCGGGCACCTGTTCGCTGATCTGGGATGAGGCGCAGAAGCTGTGGGGCCGCGATCCCGACTTCAACCGGCGCATGATGTGGGAGGACATCGAGAACGGCGACTTCCTGGAGTACGAATTCGGCATTCAGGTGGTCGAGGAGGAGGACGAACACAAGTTCGACTTCGACCTGCTCGACCCGACCAAGCTGATTCCCGAGGAGCAGGTGCCGGTCATACCGATCGGCAAGATGGTGCTCAACCGCAACCCCGACAACTTTTTCGCCGAGACCGAGCAGGTCGCCTTCAACCCCGCGCATATCGTGCCGGGCATCGACTTCAGCAACGATCCGCTGCTGCAGGGGCGGCTGTTCTCCTATCTCGACACCCAGATGCTGCGCCTGGGCGGGCCCAACTTCAACGAGCTACCGATCAACCAGCCGGTGTGCCCGTTCCACAACAACCAGCGCGACTCGATGCACCGCCAGACCATCAACAAAGGGCAGGCCTCCTACGAGCCCAACTCCATCGACGGTGGCTGGCCCAGCGAAACCCCGGCAGCGCCGGAAAACGGCGGCTTCGAGTCCCATTACGAGCGCATCGACGCGCACAAGGTTCGTGCCCGCAGCCCCTCGTTCGGCGACCACTACTCCCAGGCCACGCTGTTCTGGAACAGCCAGACGGACGTCGAGAAGGAGCACATCATCGCCGCCTATACCTTCGAGCTGTCCAAGGTGCAGCGGCCGTGGATTCGCGAGCGGGTGATCCAGGAGATCCTGCCCAACATCGACCTGGAGCTCGCTCGCCGGGTGGGCGAGAACCACGGTATCGAGGCGCCCAGCGAAAAGTCCGCTCCCGCCGAGGAGCTGGGCCGGAGTTCGCAGCAGGAGTCGCCGACGCTTAGCCTGATGGCGCGCCTGCCCGGCAACATCAAGTATCGTAAGGTGGCGATCCTGGCCGCCGATGGAGTCGACGCCGGTCAGGTGGAGGCGATCAAGCAGAAGCTCGAGGCCGAAGGTGCCGAGGGCATGGTGATCGCCCCCAGCATGGCCCCGCTGACAGCGGCCGACGGCAAGCAGGTGGCTCCCGACGCCATGCTCAACGGCATGCCCTCGGTGGCGGTGGACGCGGTGATCGTGCCCGCTGGTAGCGACAGCGTGGACGCCCTGGCCCAGTCCGGGCTCGGCCGCTACTACGTGCAGGAGGCCTACAAGCACCTCAAGGCGATCGCCGCCGTGGGCGAGGGCAAGATGCTGTTGGATGCCGCGGATGTACCGACGAACGAGGAGGGCGTGCTGACGGGCAGTGCGCTGGATGACGTCTTCACCGCGCTGCGCGATGCCATGGGGCAGCACCGGGTGTGGGCGCGTGATGGCAAGGCAAACGATATGCCAGCTTGATAGCCTATCGCGTCGACGATAGGGCCTTGACGAGAACGCCCGCCGGCAACTGCCGGCGGGCGTTTCGCTACGTGGTCACGATCAGGCGGTGGCTTTGCTGCCGACCAGCTCCTTGAGCGAGGCCTCGACGATGTCCAGGCCTTCCTGGAGCACGTCGTCTTCAATGGTGACCGGCATCAGGAAGCGGATGGTGTTGCCGTAGAGGCCGCAGGAGAGCAGGATGAGCCCCTTCTCGCGGGCCTTCTTGCACAGCGCGGCAGCCAGGTCGGCGTCCGGCGTGTGCCTGGCCTTGTCCGTCACCAGGTCGATCGCCGCCATGGCACCCATGTTGCGGGGGTTGTCCACGCAGTCGAAGTCGCTCTGCCACTGGCCGAAGCGCTTGGCCAGCTTGTCGCCCAGGGCCAGGCTCTTGTCCAGAATCTGCTCTTCCTCGAACACGTCGAGTACTGCCAGGGTGGCAGCGCAGGAGAGCGGGTTACCGGTGTAGGTCCCGCCCAGGGAGTTGCCGCCCGAGGCATCCATCACCCTGTCGGTGCCTACCACGGCGGAGATCGGCATGCCGTCGGCCATGCTCTTGGCCATGGTGATGATGTCCGGCTCGACGCCGCTATGCTCGATGGCAAACATCTTGCCGGTGCGGCCGAAGCCCGACTGCACTTCATCGACGATCATCAACATGCCGTGTTCGTCGCAGATCTCGCGGATCGCCTTGAGGAAGCTAGGCGGCGCCGGGTAGAAGCCGCCCTCGCCGAGCACTGGCTCGAGTACGATCGCCGCGGTGTCACGCGGGTTGGCGTCGGTCTTGAGTGTCATCTTCAAGCCGCGCAGCGCTTCGTCCTCGCTGACGCCGTGGTAGGGCACCGGGAAGGGGGCGCGGAAGACGTTGCCCGGCATGGTGCCGAAGTCGGTGGCGTAGGGAGCGACCTTGCCGTTCATCGCCATGGTCATGAAGGTTCGGCCGTGGTAGCCGCCATCGAAGCAGATGACGTTATTCTTGCCGGTAGCGGCGCGGGCGACCTTGACCGCGTTTTCCAGCGCCTCGGCGCCCGAGTTGGCCAGCATCACCTTGGCGTGGCCGCGCACTGGCGTGACCTGGCTCAAGCGTTCGGCCACCTTCACGTAGCCTTCGTAGGGAATCACGGTCTGGCAGGTGTGCATCACCTTGTCGAGCTGTGCCTTCACGGCTTCCACGACCTTGGGATGGCGGTGGCCGATGTTGAGCACGCCGATGCCGCCGGCGAAGTCGATGATACGATTGCCGTCGGCGTCCCAGACCAGCGCGTTTTCGGCGCGATCCACGAACTGGGTGGCGGGGCTGGCGGCGCCGTTGGCGACGTAGCGTTGCTTGAGTTCGTTGAGCTGTGCGTTGTTCATCTAGCCTACCTCCTTGGACAGAAGCTGCTGGCGATCACAGGCCGCCGACACAGACGTATTTTAGTTCAGTGAATTCATCCAGGCCGTGGTGAGAGCCCTCGCGGCCCAGACCCGACTCCTTGACGCCGCCGAAAGGCGCCAGCTCGGTGGAGAGGATGCCCTCGTTCACTGCTACCATGCCATATTCCAGGCCTTCCATGACATGCCAGATACGGCGATAGTCACTGGCGTAGAAATAGGCAGCCAGGCCGAATTCGGTGGCATTGGCCATGGCAATGGCTTCTGCGTCCGTGTCGAAGCGGAAAACCGGGGCCAGTGGGCCAAAGGTCTCCTCGCGGGCCACGCGCATCTCGGCATTGACGTCGGCGATCACCGTGGGCTGGAAGAAGGTTCCTCCGAGAGCATGGGGCTCGCCACCACAGACCAGCCGCCCGCCCTTTGCCAGGGCGTCATCGATGTGCGAGGTCACCTTTTCCACCGCCGCCTGGTTGATCAACGGCCCCTGCATCACGCCCTCCTCGAGACCGTTGCCCACCTGAAGCTGGGCGACTCGGGCGGCGAGTTTCTCGACAAAGGCGTCATAGACGCCCGCTTGTACCAGCAGGCGGTTGGTGCATACGCAGGTCTGTCCCGAGTTGCGGTACTTCGAAGCCACGGCCCCCTCTACCGCGGCGTCCAGGTCGGCATCGTCGAAGACGATGAATGGAGCGTTGCCGCCAAGCTCGAGGGAGACCTTCTTGACCGTGCCGGCACACTGGGTAAGCAGGCGCTTGCCGACCGGCGTCGAGCCGGTGAAGGAGACCTTGCGTACGCGTGGGTCGGTAGTCAGGACTTCGCCAATCTCGGCAGGGCGGCTTGCCGTGACCACATTGAGTACGCCTTCCGGGAAGCCGGCCTCCGCTGCCAGCTTGGCCAGGGCCAGGGCCGTCAGCGGGGTGGCTTCGGCCGGCTTGATCACCACCGGGCAGCCGGCGGCCAGGGCTGGAGCGCACTTGCGAGTGATCATCGCCAGCGGGAAGTTCCACGGGGTGATCGCCGCTACCACGCCGATAGGCTCACGAAAGACCAGGATGCGCTTGTCGACGCCGTGGCTGGGTAGGGTCTCACCCGCCATGCGCTTGGCCTCCTCGGCATAGAACTCCACGAACGAAGCGCCATAGGCGACTTCGCCACGGGACTCCGCCAGCGGCTTACCCTGTTCCAGTGTCATCAGTCGGGCCAGTGACTCCTGATTGGCCATGATGGCGTCAAACCAGGCGCGCAGCAGGGCGGCACGCTGCTTGACGGGCTGGCGCCGCCAGGCTGGCCAGGCCGCTTCGGCAGCTGCCACGGCGTCACGAGCATCGTCGGCGGTGAGGTCCGGCACCTCGGCAAGCACTTCGTCGGTGGCAGGATTGGTGACATTGAAACGGCGCTCGCCTTGGCGCCACTGTCCGGCAATATAGGCCTTGTCGGTGAAAATCTCGCTGGGGAGGGACATGGTAGCTCCATAATGTTGATTATCTTGTTGCGGTAGTGTGCATTATTTAAAACGGATCGCCAAGACGGCTACCCAGCGCCAGGCGGGTTTTTCCACCTCAAGCCCATCGGCGCGCGCGGCGCTTTCGGCTACACTAGGCGCCGATTTCCAGATGTGGCTTTGCCGCACTCTTCCGCTCGTAGATTGTCGAGGTGAGACTTGGTCGATCCGCTTAACGCCTGGTGGGCTCAGCAGCTGGTCCTGTGCGATTGGGCCTTCGAGCCCGAACCCAACAAGATCGAGGCCGGGGCGGCCCAGGCCAGGCTGCAGGCGCTTGGCGTTACCGATCGTGGTGAGCTGGGCTGGCGGCTGATCGAGGCCTTCGGCATCGGGACATCCGACCCGGCGCGCCTGCTGGCTGCTCTCGAGCTGCTTGCTCTGGCGAGCTCGGCCGACTGGATCGGCGAATCTCGCCTGCGCAGCTGGTTGCTGCGCCTGACCGACGAAATCTCCAGCCGCCATGCCAGTCTCGAGCACTGGCTCGAGGCGCTGCGGCATGCCAAGAGCGCCGAGGGCTGGGTGCGTGGTGACGATGACTTCTGGGAGGCTTGCGAAGCGCTGGCAGCGCTCGAGCGAGACGGAGAAGGCGTCACCTGGGACAGCCTGATTGACTGGGTGGCCAGGCAGCGCAAGGAGGCCCGGGTCGCGCTCTGGCCGAACGACCCGCATGCCTGCGCCTGGCGGCTCAGGGCGGCCTTCTCACCGGTGGTCGAGGCGCCTCCTGTCGAGGCGGATTGGCCCGATGCCAAGGCGTGGCTGTGGCGCTATTGGCAAATCCAAGACCGTGACGGACTCATTCAGAATCTGCTGTGGCTGGCGGGTTATGGCCATCGACAAGGTTGGGATCTCGATGCCACCCGGCTGTTGACGGCCGATAGCGAACAGCAGCAGGCCTGGCTGGAGGGGCTCGCTGCTACCGAGCGAGACTACGGCAGGGTGCTGCTCGGCTTCGTCGCTTGTGGTGAGCCACTGGAGTGGGCGGCCTGGGATTGGCTGCGGTTGGCTGATCTGGCCTGGGCCGGCGCCTGCGTGGGGTGGCTGCAAGTCGACGAGGCGCAGGATTTCGCCACCCATGCGGCGGACCTCGTGCTGCGTCGCTACAGTGACTGGTCAGCCGTGGCACGGGCTTATCAGCGGGGCTGCAGCCTGTTCGAGGGCCGTGATCGGCTGCGCGATATCAAGAGAGACTGGGAGCTGCTGCTCGATTCTCCTGTCAGCCCCTGGCGGATGCCGCTGCAGCAGCTGCTGGACGAAGAGGAGAGGCAGGCGTCGCGCCACGCGATCATGAAATGGCGGAAGTCGCCTCGACACTGGGTGCTGGCACTGGCCTCGGTCCGCGAACCGGAATTCGGCATGCGCCAGGGCGCGGTTGCACCGGTGGCACTGGAGAGACGCGCCGACGCCTTGCGTTATCTCGATGAAACGCTGGGGCTGCATCCCGATGAGGGCGTGGAGGCGTTGACGCGCTACTGGTTGCCTGCCCAAGCGCATCATCTCAACCAGCTTGCTGCCGACGCAGCTCACGGCGCCTTGCCGCCAGCGGATACGCCGTTCGGTCGGGCAAACGCCGACGACAGGAGCGTGCTTGAAGCGCTGAGGAAGGGCAGCCGGCATGCAGCCACGATCCATATGGCCGAGAAATACGCTTTCTATCTGCAGATGGCCATGGACAGCGAAGCATTCGACCCGGAGGCGCTGAACCGACTGGCCGAGGCGCTGCGGGGCACGCTGTGCCGGTTTTATGCCGATGCCCGACGCCTGCTGGAAGCCTGGGCTCAGTGGGAGGCGTTGCTTCCCGAAGGGGAGCAGCCCCCGCTGGGCAATGAGATCCGCTGGCACCTGGACGATCCTGGTAGCCCGTTTCATTGGCTCGACTGGCAACCTTCACAATGGCACGAGCCCGGCCCTCGCCCGACGCTGTCGCGCTTCACGTCCATGGCGCTGGTGGGGCCGCTCAACAACGCCGCCTGGAGCGAGCCGCATGTAGAAAGCGAACGCGAGGCAGTTTCGATCAGAGAATGGGTCGACGGGCACTATGGCCTGCACGGCGAAGCCGAGCTGGTCGAATTCCTCGACTTCCTGCTCGAGGCTGGCGATCGCCAGGAGTACCAGATCAACTATGCGCCCTATACGCTGAACGGCCAACGACTGGCCTCGGAGATCGCCATGCTGGAGTCCGGCGACTGCAGCGAGGAGGATCGCAATCACCTGCTGCGGTTGCAGCGGGTGCGAGACGATACGGACGGCTGCAACGAGCTGGACATGACGGCCTGGGACGTCGCCCAGGCCGTCGACCTTGCCATCGCCGGCCGCCAGTTGGGCTGGCTCGATGATGCCGCCTTCAGCGCCGTGCTGGAGCGGGCATATGCCCTGGCGGAGGAGCATTACGGCAGTTGGGAGGCCTACGCCAGGGGACTCTATGCCGGGTTCTCCTTCTTCATGGGTGAGACGCCCGAGCGTGACGCCTTCCTGGCCAGCTTTCGCCAGGCCCTGGTGGCGTGGCTGGCGGGTTCGCCACCGTTGGCGGGACCCTGGGCCAGCCTGGATTTCCCCGGTGCTCGGCCGCGCCACTGGGCACCGATGCATATCGATACGTTACCGGGTGATGTCAAAACGCTACATTAGTGCTCGCTCTAGTCAGGAAGTGTGGTTTATAGTCGGCAGGTTTATTGATGCTCCCCTTTGGGGAGCTTGATCCATGAGTCGTGAGCCGTCGCAAGGCCGTTCTGGCAGTGGTACGGGCAGCAGTGCCAGGCACCACTCCCACAACGTTCCTCTCGGGTCTACCAGGTAGAGCATTTGCTCGACCCGGGCTTGCGCGCAGCTCAAGGAATGAGGATATCGCACGATGGTTGCCACGGTATCGAGTCGTATCGCGGTGCTAGGCGTGTCGCTGGCCCTGATCACCGGCTGTGCCGGAACGTCGACCACTTCGCAAACGCCGGAAGACTATTTTGCACTCCAGTTGCCTGGCATGCCTTCCTCCTTCAATCCCATGATGTCCCCGGTGGACAACCCCATTCTTCAGGTCAGCAGCCTGCACAACCCCCCGCCCGAGCTGGTTCGCCAGGCCCTGCTGGCACAGCACGAACGGTGGGCCGGCACGCCCTACCGCATTGGCGGCACCGGGCGCAGCGGCATCGACTGCTCCGCGCTGGTGCAGAACGTGTTCAGCGAAACCTTCCGCCTGCAGTTGCCGCGCTCCACGAGCGGGCAAGTGCAGGAGGGCACGCAGGTCTCACGCGACCAACTCCAGGTGGGTGACCTGGTCTTCTTCCGCCCCCCGGGGCGCTACGACCACGTCGGCATCTACGTTGGCGATGGCTACTTCCTGCATGCGTCCACGTCTCAGGGCGTGATGCTCTCCGAGCTCGACAACAGCTATTGGCAGCGCTACTACTGGCAGGCACGCCGGACCCTGGAGCCGACCACGCTGGCTCAGCGCGTCACCGAACCGGGCGAGGGCTGAGAAGCACCTTCGCTCTCTCTGCCTATCGCTCAGGAAGCGTCAGCGTGCTGGCGCTTCACTCTTATCAGACTTTTTTACAAGACCTCGCGGTGAGCGATAACGTACTCAACGAAGGCACTCTCCGCCCGTGACAGGTAGGCGTCCTTCGCCCAGGCCAGCGACAGGTCGAGCCAGGCCGGCTCGTCGAACGAGACTGCAGCGAGGCCGGGCTCGTCCACGACACGGCGCAGAAAGGTAGTGATGCCGAAGCCTTGACGGACGATCGCCTTGGTCAGCGGTATCAGGTTCGACTGGAACGCCACATTGGCTGTGAGTCCGGTTTGCCGCGACAGGGCATCGACGAATTCGCGGTGAAAGTAGCCGTCCTGGAACAGCACCAGAGGCTCCTGGAAGAACTCTTCGGCACTCACGCTGTTGCGCTCGGCGAACACGTGCTCGCGAGGCACGCAGACTACCATTTCCTCCCTGGTCAGATGGCGCCGCTCCATGGGCTGACTCTGCTCGTCATCGATCACCACGCCAAGATCGAGCTCTCCTGCGGCAATCATGCGCTGCAGGCGACGGGCACCGGCTTCCACTACGGTGAGTCGGATGCCGGGATGCTGAGCCTTGAAGCCCATGAGCAGCGGCGGGAAGTAGTAGGAGCCAAGCATCGAGGGGATGCCGATTCGTACCTCGCCCTTGACCAGTCCATGGAGCTCGCGCATGGCGAGATGGGTGCTCTCGGCTCGCTCGAGCAGCTCGCGGGCATGGACGTAGAGCTCACCCCCTTCTGGCGTGAGGGAGATGCGTCGTTCGTGCCGGTGGAGCAGGGTCAGCTCCAGCTGTCGCTCCAGATTGGCGATGGTCTGGCTGACGGCTGACTGCGCCACGTGGAGGTCACGGGCGGCAGCGCTGAAGCCGGCGCGGTCGGCAACCGTGACGAAGACCCGTAGGGCGCGCAGGTCGAAGGGCAGGGCCATGGAAGCTCCTGGAGTTGAAAAAAGCGAATAAGAAAAAGAGATGGAGGCGATCTTTTTATTCTGTTTGGCTTATCATACGCCATGACGGATCATGGCTGCCAAGCTTTTCCACCTAGGCAACAGTCAATGATTTCTGCACGCTCAAGCGCCTGGTGGCGCGCCACACTGGCGCTCTGCCTTGGCTCCATTCTGGTGTTCGTCAACCTCTACGCGCCGCAGCCGCTATTGCCCGATCTGCGTCAGGCCTATGGTGTCTCGACCCTGGCTGTCAGCCTGATCATGTCGGTTTCCACCCTGGCGCTGGCTGGCGCCCTGCTGGTCTTTGGTCCCTTGTCCGATGCCATCGGCCGGGGCGGTATCATGCGTGTGACCCTGCTGTTGACCGGGCTTTGCTCGCTGGGCCTGGCGTTTGCACCCAACTTCGAGACCCTGCTGGCGCTGCGCCTGGTGCAAGGCTTCGTTCTCGGTGGGCTGCCGGCGGTGGCGATTGCCTGGATGGGGGATGAATTCGATCGTCCGGCGCTGATGGCGGCCGTGGGACTCTACATCGGAGCCAATACCCTGGGAGGAATCGGCGGGCGGCTGATCGGCGGGGGCATCGGTGAGCTGGGGGGTGCCAGTGCCGGTTTTCTGGCGGTGGGCCTGGTGACACTGGCCGGTGTGGCGCTGTTCTGGAAGTTGCTTCCCCCACCGAGCCAGTTCAAGCCACGTCGTTTCGAACTGCGTGGTGCGCTTGCCGACCTGGGTGGGCATCTGCGCCACCCGCTGCTGCTGGCAGCGTATCTGCTGGGGGGCGTCAACTTTCTCATCTTCATCAACCAGTACAGCTATATCACTTTCCGTCTGGCCGAGGAGCCGTTCGGCCTCAGCGCTCGCTGGCTGGGAATGATCTTCCTGACCTACCTGGGAGGAACCTTCAGCTCGGCGCTGTCCGGTCGGCTGACGCGGCACCTCAGCCAGCCGGCCTGCATGACGCTGGGTATCCTGATCATGATGGGCGGTACCTGGGTGACTCTGAGCGACTCCCTGGCCTGGATCATCGCCGGTCTGACCATTAACGCAGTGGGCTTCTTCCTGGCCCACTCCATGGCGTCGAGCTGGGTCAGTCGTCAGGCGCAGCGCGCCCGCGGCAGTGCCTCGGCGCTCTACCTGGTGTTCTACTATCTTGGCGCCAGCGCCGGTAGCCTGTGGCTGGAGCCGTTCTGGCAGCGGGGGGGCTGGGTAGGCGTGGCGATCGGCTCCTGGCTGCTGCTGAGTGCCACCTTCGTCATCGCGCTGTGGCTGTGGCGCACAGAGCGCTCCTTCGATCGACTATCCCTGGCTCGCTAAGCCACCGGCTTCATCGCCCCAGACTTCTTCCAGGCGGCGCTCGCGTCCGCAGGCCGCCTTGTAGAAGTTGTAGCGCACCGGATTCTTGCGATAGTAATCCTGATGGTACTCCTCGGCAGGGTAGAAGACCTCGAAGGGGGCGATTTCAGTGGCGATCTCACGCCCGAAGCGCTCCGCGAGCTCGTCGCGGCTGGCTTCGGCCAGTTCGCGCTCTTCGTCACTGGCGGGGAAGATGACGCTGCGGTAGGCCTCGCCCACGTCACAAAATTGACGGTCGACGGCAAAGGGGTCGATATTGCGCCAGAAGACGTGCAGCAGGGTGACATAATCGACCGCTGAGGGGTCGTACTCCACCAGCACAACCTCGGCGTGGCCGGTGCCGCCATCCACTACCTCCCGATAGCTGGGGTTCTCGACGTGACCGCCGCTGAAGCCGGAGGTAGTCGACACGACGCCAGGCACCTGGTCGAAGGCCTCCTCCACGCACCAGAAGCAGCCGCCGCCGAACACTGCCCTGTCGGTTTCCTCGCTGGCCCCGGCCTTGCCAAGAGGGAGCGCCAGTACCACCAGCCCGATGCATAGCCAGCTCTGCCTGATCGTCATGTCTCGACCTCTCGAATCGCAGCGGCGTGTAAGGTTGGAAGCTGTCGTACGACGCAAGTTCCGTATAACCTCTGTTTAATCTCATATCTTCGGGGGTGGTCGTGACGCGTCGCCGTCTGATTCTTGCCGGGATCATTGCCGCGTTAGTGGCAGCCTATTTCGTGAGCGGCGCCGATCAGGCGCTGACACTGGCCAACCTGCAGGCGGAGCAGGCCCGGTTCCAGGCCTGGCTGGCCGAGGAGCCACTCAAGGTAGTAGGAGGCTTCTTCCTGCTCTATGTCGTCATGGCCGCGCTGTCGCTCCCCGGGGCGACGCTGCTGACGCTGTTGGGCGGAGCGCTGTTCGGCTTCTTCTGGGGCCTGGTGATCATCTCCTTCGCCAGCACCCTGGGCGCCACCCTGGCGGCGCTGATCGCTCGCACCCTGGCCCGCGCGCCGCTGGAGAAGCGCTTCGCCCCCCAGCTCGAGCGCATCAATGCCGGCATCCGTCGTGAAGGCGCCTTCTATCTCTTCACCCTGCGGCTGATACCGCTGTTTCCCTTCTTCGTCATCAACCTGGTGGTGGGGCTGACGCGCATGCGCCTGTGGACCTTCTACTGGGTCAGTCAGCTGGGCATGCTGCCGGGCACGGCGGTGTTCGTGAATGCCGGGCGCGAGCTCGGTAACCTGGAATCTCTCTCCGCCATCCTCTCGCCGGGGCTGATCGGCTCTTTTGTGCTGATCGGACTGTTTCCCTGGCTGGCTCGTGGCCTGGTGGCGGTGGCCAAGCGTCAACGTCTGGCGCGTCGCTACACTAGGCCGGCCAGCTTCGACTATGACATTGCGGTGGTCGGCGGCGGCTCGGCTGGGCTGGTAGCGAGCTACATCGCCGCGGCCGTCAAGGCCCGGGTGGCGCTGGTGGAGCGCGACCGCCTGGGCGGCGACTGCCTGAATACCGGCTGTGTGCCGTCCAAGGCGCTGATTCGTGCGGCGCGCCTCGCCGAGGAGATCCGTGGTGCCGGGCGTTACGGCATTCATGTCGCAGAGCCACGGGTCGACTTCGGCGAGGTGATGGCACACGTGCACGATGCCATACGCCAGGTCGAGCCCCACGATAGCCGTGAGCGCTATGAGGGGCTGGGCGTCGAGGTGCTGGCGGGTGAGGCCCGACTCGACGACCCATGGCACTTACGCGTTACCGGGGCCGACGGCGAGCGGGTGCTCACCACCCGGCACGTGATCATCGCCAGCGGGGCACGGCCGAAAGTGCCACCCTTGCCCGGGATCGAGAGCATCGAGGTGCTGACCTCGGACAATCTGTGGCAGCTCGAGACGTTGCCGGAGCGGCTGGTGGTGCTCGGCGGCGGCCCTGTCGGCTGCGAGCTGGGACAGAGCTTCGCGCGCCTGGGCAGTCGGGTGAGTCTGGTCGAAATGGGGCCCCAGCTGCTGCCTCGCGAGGATATCGACGCTGCCGGCCAGCTGCGCCAACGGTTCGAGGCGGAAGGGGTGGGGCTGTGGTTGGATACGCGTGCCATACGCATCGTACCGGGAGAAGGTGGCGATACAGGTCATGCGCTGGAAGTGGAACAGCGCCTGGCCTCGGGTGAGCTCAAAACGCAGCGGTTGCCTTTCGATCGGCTGCTGTTGGCTGTCGGGCGCCAGGCCAACGTATCCGGCATGGGACTGGAGGAACTGGGCATTGAAGCTCGTGAAGACGGCACCTTGTCGGTGGACGAGGCGCTGCAGAGCGTGCTGCCCAACGTCTGGGCCTGTGGCGACGTGACCGGCCCGTTCCAGTTGACCCATGCCAGCGCCCATCAGGCGTGGCATGCAACGGTGAATGCGCTGTTCGGTGAACTCAAGCGCTTTAGAGTCAGCTATCGTGCGCTACCGGCGGTGACCTACACCGAGCCGGAGGTAGCGCGGGTAGGGCTCAACGAGCGCGAAGCCAGGGCAACAGGGGTGGATTTCGAGGTGACGCGCTATGACCTCGCCGAACTGGACCGAGCCATTGCCGAAGGTCGCACCGAGGGCTTCATCAAGGTACTGACGGTGCCGGGCCGGGATCGCATTCTCGGGGCTAGCGTAGTCGGGCCTGGCGCCGGCGAGCTGTTGGCCGAGTTCACCCTGGCGATGACCCACGGAATCGGGCTCAACAAGTTGCTGGGTACGGTCCACCCCTATCCGACCTGGTCGGAGGCAACCAAGGCCACGGCGGGGGTGTGGAAGAATGCGCACAAGCCCGAGCGCTTGCTGGCGTGGCTGGCCCGTTACTTCGCCTGGCGCCGAGGGGAGCAGGCAGCCCGGAGCGCAACGGCAGAGGGGACTAGGACAGATGCTTGATCGCTGGACCATGCCTCTGACCCAGGCGCCGTTGAGGCTCATTGCCAGGCGGCTCCAGGCGTGGGGTGCCAAGCCCGACCAGGTCACGCTGGCAGCGTTCGTCATCGGCATGCTGGCCCTGCCGCTGCTGGCCATGGAGTGGTACCTGGCCGCTTTGATGGCGATCCTGATCAACCGCCTGGGCGACGGCGTGGACGGAGCCCTGGCCCGACTCAGTAGGAGAGCCAGCGATGCCGGCGGTTTCCTCGACATCGGCCTCGACTTCGTCTTCTATGCGGCGGTAGTGCTGGGGTTTGCCCTGGCCGACCCGGGCTCCAATGCGTTGGCAGCGGCCTTCCTGCTGTTCGCCTTCATCGGTACCGGCACTTCCTTTCTGGCATTCGCCATCATGGCGACCCGCTATGGCCTCGAGCGACCGCGTTTCCAGAAAAAAGCCTTCTACTACCTGCACGGTTTGACCGAAGGGACGGAGACCATCCTGGCCTTCGTGCTGTTCTGCCTGCTGCCTGGTCATTTCGCGGTGCTGGCCACACTGTTTGCCGTGGCCTGCCTGATAACCACTGCTACCCGGCTGTGGGGGGGCTACCGTACGCTGCGTGGCCTTGATATGTCATCCTGAAGCGCGCTCCGACAAACGCAAGGGGGCAGCCTTGCGCTGCCCCCTTGCGGTGGTCCGGGTCACATGGCGTCGTGCCCGATTCAGTGCTCCACGCCGCCTTCACCGTGCACGTGGCCGTGCTCGATCTCTTCCTGGCTGGCCTCACGCACGTTGGAGATCTCGACGTCGAAGTTGAGCTTCTGGCCGGCCAGCGGATGGTTGCCATCCACGGTGACGGTGTCGCCTTCGACCTTGGTGACGGTGACCATCAGCGGGCCGCCCTGGGTCTGGGCCTGGAACTGCATGCCCGGCTCGACGGCCTCTACGCCCTGGAAGGCGTCACGCGGGACTTCCTGAACCAGCTGCGGCTGTACTTCGCCGTATCCTTCCTCGGGCGCGACGCTCACGTTGAGCTTTTCGCCGACTTCACGTCCCTCGAGTTGCTTCTCCAGCCCGGGAATGATGTTGCCGGCGCCGTGGAGATAGGTCAGCGGCTGGCGGCCTTCCGAACTGTCCAGCACTTCACCTGCGTCGTTGGTCAGGGTGTAGTGAAACGCGACAACGGAATTTTGCGCAATCTGCATTGATGAACCTTTCGGTGAGTGCATGTAGAAACCATGGTAACGCGCGAGGCCAGGGCTGTCAGGGGGCATGTGTTTTTTTCAGCTTGGCTGTTGCATGGCTGAGAGTGATTCACGCCCTTTGGCGAGTTGCGCGGCAAGAGGCTCGCGGCTACTCTAGCGGGACCAAAATTTCCCTTCCCAACACGAGCCTCTTTTCTGGAGTGAGCCCATGACCGAAATCGTGATCTGGCTGATGGCCTTTGCCCTGATTCTGTTCTTCAGCCTGAAGAAGTGGGAGACGGCCGTGAGCGCCGGCCTGAACAAGGTGATTCCCCGAGTCATCAAGAGCGGTGACGAGAATCGCTGGATCTGGAGCGTGGCGCTTGCCGTGCTTGGTGCCACTACGCTGGTGCGTCCGGTCGACATCCTGCTGACCAGCATCATCCTTGGGCTGATTGGCTTGCTTGTGTGGAAACTGGTTCCCTGGGCGATGGGCCGGGCCAGCTTCCACTAAAGCGCTGTATTGAGGCGGCCACGTGGCCGCAGACAAACCACAAGGTCCCACGGCATAACCGTGGGACCTTGTGGTTGTGTCCGCTCAAATGGCCAGGGCCATCGGAATGGCAATCAGTAGGGAGCGACGGTCACATTGGCACCGCTGCCGATCATGCGCACTCGCTGCCCGGTCTGGAAGGGGCGGTCGGCCTTCTGCACGATGACGACTTCCTGGCCATCGTCACGGCGAATTTCCATTTCCCAGGCGCGTACCCGGTTGGTTGATTCCTCAATGGTGCTGCCTGCGACAGCACCGCCGATCACGCCGGCGGCCGTGGCGAGCTGACGTCCTGAGCCGCCGCCGACCTGGCTGCCCAGCAGGCCGCCGATCACGGCGCCACCGCCGGTGCCGACGACACCACCCATGCGGCTATCGGCCTGGATCTGAACCTGGCGCAGTGCGGTGATGGTCCCGAAGGTCACAGTCTGGGCGGTACCAGCCTGGGAGCCCCGATAGACATCGCCGCCCATCGTCGAGGTGTTGGCACAGCCGGCCAAGGTCAGCATGCCGATGGCCACAGCGGGAAGAAGACGCTTCATTGATACCTCCTGAGAGCACGTCGATGACACGTGCGGCCATCATCGTTGCCATGTTTAAGGAACACTGTTTGTTAATTAGCTTAACCAGTCATTGATCATTTGACCAGCACGACCTCACGAAGTGCCCCTCTGCCAGGTGGGGAAACGGGCAAACAATGTGTAAGTTGCGTGATACCCCGCTTGTCGGGACCTTCCTGGCGCACAAAAAAGGGAGGCCAAAGGCCTCCCAAGGGTTCCAGTCGTCCTACGCCATGCTCAGCCGAACTGATTCATGGTGTTGTCCTTGCCACCGGCCTTGAGTGCCGCTTCACCGTGGAAGAACTCCTTGTGGTCATCGCCGATGTTGGAGCCGGCCATGTCCTGGTGCTTGACGGTAGCGATGCCCTCGCGGATCTCGCGGCGCTGAACGCCCGCCACGTAGGCCAGCATGCCTTCGTCTCCGAAGTAGCCCTTGGCCAGGTTGTCGGTGGACAGCGCGGCGGTGTGGTAAGTCGGCAGCGTGATAAGATGGTGGAAGATACCGGCTTCACGCGCGGCATCGCGCTGGAAGTTGCGTGTCCACTCATCGGCCAGTTTCGCCAGCTCGGTGCTGTCGTACTCTTCGCTCATCAGCTTGGCGCGGTCGTAGGCGGAAACATCCTTGCCTTCCTGCTCCCAGGCATCGAACACCTGCTGGCGGAAGTTCAGCGTCCAGTTGAAGGAGGGTGAGTTGTTGTAGACCAGCTTGGCGTCCGGCACCACTTCGCGGATACGGTTGACCATGCTGGCGATCTGGCCGACGTGGGGCTTCTCGGTTTCGATCCACAGCAGGTCGGCGCCGTTCTGCAGGCTGGTGATACAGTCGAGCACCACGCGGTCTTCGCCGGTGCCCGGCTTGAACTGGTAGAGGCCGGATGCCAGGCGCTTGACCTTGACCAGCTTGCCGTTCTGCTTGATCACCACGTCGCCGTTATCGATGTCGGTGGCGCTGTCGATCACGTCACCATCGAGGAAGCTGTTGTACTGGTCACCCAGGTCGCCCGGCTCCTTGGTCACGGCAATCTTCTGGGTCAGGCCGGCACCCAGGGAGTCGGTGCGCGCAACGATCACGCCATCGTCAACGCCCAGCTCGAGGAAGGCGTAGCGCACGGCGTTGATCTTGGCCAGGAAGTCCTCGTGGGGCACGGTGACCTTGCCGTCCTGGTGGCCGCACTGCTTCTCGTCGGAAACCTGGTTTTCCAGCTGGATACAGCAGGCGCCTGCCTCGATCATCTTCTTGGCCAGCAGGTAGGTGGCCTCGGCGTTGCCGAAGCCGGCATCGATGTCGGCAATGATCGGCACCACGTGGGTCTCGTGGTTGTCGATCTTGGCGATCAGCTCTTCCGCCTTGGCGTTGTCGCCGGCCTTCTGGGCTTCTTCCAGGTCGCGGAACAGGTGGTTGAGCTCCCAGGCGTCGGCCTGGCGCAGGAAGGTGTAGAGCTCCTCGATCAGCCCCGCCACGGTGGTCTTCTCGTGCATGGACTGGTCGGGGAGCGGGCCGAATTCGCTGCGCAGGGCGGCGACCATCCAGCCGGAGAGGTAGAGGTAGCGGCGCTTGGTAGTGCCGAAGTGCTTCTTGATCGAAATCAGCTTCTGCTGACCGATGAAACCGTGCCAGCAGCCCAGGGACTGGGTGTACTGCGCGCTGTCGGCGTCGTAGGCGGCCATGTCGTCGCGCATGATCTTGGCAGTGTACTTGGCAATGTCCAGACCGGTCTTGAAGCGGTTCTGGGCGCGCATGCGGGCGGCGTTCTCGGGGCTGATGCTGGCCCACTTGCCTTGCTGGGCCTCACGCAGTTGAGCCAGTGCCTTGATGTCGTCTTTGTATGACATGGTGCCATCCTTCCGATCTGTGGGGTCGTCGGCCTCGATTGCCATGGGGGTGGCGCTCGCTGCCTCGTCGGTCGCTTGCTTGCTGCATCGGCCGGATCAACCGAACATATGCTGCAACTGCGAAGTCGTTTCAGATTCAACTAGACGCTATGAAATGTCTGTAGGGCCTTGGTCGAATCCTCGGCGGCGCTAAGGAAGTTCGGGTGAAGCAGCTTGTTGCTCGTGACCGAACGACTGTTTTAACGCTGTCATGGAACCACTATGCCGCATGACAGCTGGGGTGGACAATCAACACTTGGGGGGAAGGAGGGTTGTAACTCGACTACAAGAGTGGCATTGAGGTGCCTGATCCTGTAGTCGTATTTCGATTCTTTCAAGTGCCACTTAAAGGCTCAGTGCCGGAGAGAAAGGCGCATGTTGCGATGCGGAATTCCAGCGTCAAGAAACTCCGGGCCAAAGGCGCTGAAGCCGAGACGCTGATAGAAGTCCAGGGCATGTGTCTGGGCGGCAAGCTCGACATGGGGATGTCCCTGGCGCTGCGCCGCTGCAATGGCCGCCTGCATCAGCGCCTTGCCAATGCCCAGGCCGCGCGCCTCCTGCAGCACGGCGACGCGACCGATGTGGCCGTCGGGCAGCAGCCGGGCCGTGCCCAGCGGCTTGCCCCGACTCAGCGCCAGGAAGTGGCGGCATGGCTCGTCGCGACCGTCCCACTCCTCCTCGAGCGGTACACGCTGCTCCTCGATGAAGACCACGCGGCGAATCTCGCCGGACTGCGCACCAAGTTCGGCCCAGCTGCCTTCGCGAATATCGAACGGCGTCGTCATGGCGCTACTCCTCTTCGCTGTCCCACGCCTCGCCTCCCCACTGCAGGCTGCCGGCGTCAACCAGTGCCACCAGCAGCTCCGCCGCGCCGTCGATCTCGAGTGCCGCCGCATCGATGGTCGGCTCGGATGCCAGCCAGCGCGCCAGTGCGGGCGGGCAGGGGTGGCCGTCCCCATCGGCGAACAGAGTGGCCATACTCTCGCCAGCCTGGCGCCAGGCGAAGCGTGAGCCGGGGCTGCGAAGTAGTTCCTCGCCTTCTTGTAGTAGAGCGACAAGCTCGTCGACGTCGGTAGGGGACTCAGTGGGCACGAGTTGGTCGACGTACTTGGGCTGGGTCATGGCACGGCCGAACCACTGGGCGAGCTGGGTCGGGCTGTCGAGGGTTTCCAGAATCAGCTGGCGCACCCGCTCGAGGGAGGCGTCGTCGAGTTCTGCGGGGTCGGTGGGTGGGGTCATTCCGGCATCGGAGTAGCGCAGGGAGGCTGGCAGCTGTTCACCGAGGTAATCGGCGAACGAGGTGATCGCCTCATCCGCCGATGGCGCCCGGAAGCCCACCGAGTAGGTCATGCAGTCGTTGGACTGGCTGACGCCGTGATGTGCCCAGCCCGGCGGCAGGTAGAGCATGTCGCCGGGCTCGAGCACCCAGTCATCGTCCGGGGTAACTTGGAAACGCTCGAGAATGCGCAGGTCGATGCCGGGAATGATCGGGGCATCGTCGGGCACCTTGCCGCCGAGCTGCCAGCGCCGTCGGCCCAGGCCCTGGATCAGGAAGACGTCGTACTGGTCGACGTGGGGCCCCACGCTGCCGCCTGGCGGAGCGTAGCTGATCATGATGTCATCGAGCCGCCAGCGGGGCAGGAAGTCGAAGTGCTCGAGCAGCTCGGCCACTTCGGGCACATAGTGATCCACCGCCTGTACCAGCAGGGTCCAGTCGCGCTCGGGCAGCTCGCCGAACACGGTCTCGTCGAAGGGGCCGTGGCTGACCTGCCAGGGGCCGTCGGGGCCGTCCTCTTCCACCAGCCGGGCCTCGACGCCCTCCTCGCAAGCGAGCCCGGCCAGTTCGTCGGGGTCCAGGGGGCTTTCGAAGTCGGCAAAAGCGCCGCGGATCAGCAGCGGCTTGCGCTGCCAGTAGTCGCGCAGGAACTCGGTGGCGGTGAGGCCGCCCAGCAGGCGGAGGTGGGCGTCGCTTGGCATGGTGTCTCGCTATCCGGCAGATGGCACGAAGAGCCGCAGGGCGCCATGGCGGCCCTGCGAGCTGAAGGAGTAATGGTAGCGTATTGCAGCCAGTTTTCGGACAGAGTCTGGGCTTAGCGGTTGGCGCCTGGCACCCAAAGCACGTCGCTCTCACCGTTGCCGTTGGCCCGGCGCGCCAGGACGAACAGCAGGTCGGAGAGGCGGTTGAGGTAGCGCAACACTTCGGGATTGACCGCCTGCTGCGTCATCAGCGCCGTGACCGTACGCTCGGCGCGGCGGGCCACGGTGCGGGCCAGGTGCAGGTGGGCGGCGAGCGCCCTACCGCCGGGCAGGATGAACGAGCGCAGGGTGGCCAGCTCGGCGTTGTAGGCATCGATGCGCGCCTCGAGATAATCGACCTGGCCAGCCGTGACTCGCAGCGGCGGATATTCCGGGGCCTCCTGCTCCGGCGTGCACAGGTCGGCGCCAACGTCGAACAGGTCATTCTGCACCCGTGCCAGGACCTCGGCGAACTCGCCTTCGGCGTGGAGCTGGGCCAGGCCGAGGGTGGCATTGGCCTCGTCCACCGTGCCGAAGGCTTCCACGCGCAGATCGTGCTTGGCCACGCGGGTGCCGTCGCCGAGGCCGGTATCGCCCCTGTCGCCGGTACGGGTGTAGATCCTGGTCAGCTTGACCATGGCGCCTCCTGGTGCGTTGCCGGCCGGCTCACAGGCGGCGGGCCTGGGCCTCGGCGTTGCCGATGTAAGTGGCAGGCGTCAGTGCCTTGAGCTCGGTCTTCACCTCGGCCGGCAGTTCCAGCGTGTCGATGAAGGCGGCAAAGCCGGCCTGGTCGATGCGCTTGCCGCGGGTCAGCTCCTTGAGCTTCTCGTAGGGCTTCTCGATGCAGTAGCGGCGCATCACCGTCTGGATCGGCTCGGCGAGCACCTCCCAACTGGCGTCGAGGTCCTCGGCCAGACGTGCCGGGTTGGCCTCGAGCTTGCCAATGCCCTTGAGCGCCGCTTCATAGGCGATCAGGCCGTAGGCCAGGCCCACGCCCAGGTTGCGCAGCACGGTGGAGTCGGTCAGGTCGCGCTGCCAGCGCGAGATCGGCAGCTTCTGCGCCAGGTGGCCGAGCACCGCGTTGGCCAGGCCCAGGTTGCCCTCGGAGTTTTCGAAGTCGATCGGGTTGACCTTGTGCGGCATGGTCGAGGAGCCGATCTCGCCCTCGACGGTCTTCTGCTTGAAGTAGCCCAGCGAGATATAGCCCCACACGTCGCGGTCGAAATCGATCAGCACGGTGTTGAAGCGGCACACGCCGTCGAACAGCTCGGCGATGTAGTCGTGGGGTTCGATCTGAGTGGTATAGGGATTGAAAGTGAGTCCCAGGCCCTCGACGAAGGTGCGTGCATTGGCCTCCCAGTCCACGTCCGGATAGGTGGCCAGGTGGGCGTTGTAGTTGCCCACCGCACCGTTGATCTTGCCCAGGATCTCTACGTTCTCGATCTGGGCGAGCTGGCGGCGCAGGCGGTAGGCGACGTTGGCCATCTCCTTGCCCAGGGTGGTGGGGCTCGCCGTCTGGCCATGGGTGCGCGAGAGCATCGGCAGGGCGGCGTGCTCATGGGCCAGCTTGGCGATCTCGTCGGCGACGCGGTGCATCACCGGCAGCAGGGTCTTAAGGCCGTCGGCGAGCATCACGCCGTAGGAGAGATTGTTGATGTCTTCGCTGGTGCAGGCGAAGTGCACGAACTCGGTGATGGCATGCAGCTCCGGCTGTTCGGCGATCTTCTCCTTGATGAAGTATTCCACCGCCTTGACGTCGTGGTTGGTGGTGCGCTCGATCTCCTTGATGCGCTCGGCGTCGGCCAGCGAGAAGTCGCGAATCATGGCTTCGAGGTAGGCGGTGGCTTCGGCCGAGAGCGGCGGTACCTCGACGATGCCGCCCTGCTCGGCAAGGCGCTGCAGCCAGCGGATTTCGACGATCACCCGGGCGCGGATCAGCCCGAACTCGCTGAAATGCTCCCGCAGTGCCTCGGCCTTGTTGCCGTAGCGGCCATCGACGGGAGAGAGAGCAGTGAGGGCGGTAAGGGGCAGGGAAGCGGCTTGCATGGTCATGGTCCGGTAATGGTGGAAAAGGGTGGGGTCAGCTCAATTGGTCCAGGGCGTTCTTCAGGCCGCCGCGCTGGAACACCAGCTTCCAGCGACGACCTCCCTGCTGGTGCCAGAGCAGGGCGAAGCGAATGCCGGCGAGCAGGATGGCGCGAACGCGCTCGGGCATCATCCGGCTTTGCAGCATCGAAGGGTCGCCCTGAACGACGATGCGCGTCTTCAGGGTCGAGAGGGTTTCCTGATAGGCCTCGCCGAGGCTGGCAATGACGTTCTCGTGGGTAGCGCCGAAGTGCTCGGCCTGCCCTTGGATGCGGCTCAAATGCTGGCCGAGCGTGCTCATCATGGCGTCGTCGCTGCGCAGCTTGCTCATCAGCAGCAGCAGCGAAAAGCCATAGCGCAGCACCACTGGATTGGCCTGCTTGCGCCCCACCACCGCCTCGAGGACCTCGAGACCGCGACGCAGATTATTGGGATGGCCGCCGTAGATTGCCTCGAAACTTTCCGGGTTGGTATCCAGGGTGGCACGAATCAATGTTTCCCAGGCGCGCGGTTCGACCTGTCCGGTGCGTGCCAGTTCGTCGACCAGGCTGGCGGCCTGAAACACGCCGGCCAAAGCAAGAGCCTGGCGCGCCGCTGGGGTGTCGGGAGCGCGATGAATGGGGGTCGTACTCATGCGCCGGTCTCCTTGGCGTTCCAGGTGTGTCGGATGATGCCGCCACCCAGGCAGATCTCACCGTCGTAGAGCACCAGCGACTGGCCGGGCGTGACGGCACGCTGGGGGGCATCGAAGCGCACCTCGACGCCGCCATCCGGGAGCGTGCGCATGTGGCAGGGTACGTCGCTCTGGCGGTAGCGGGTCTTGGCGGTAAGGCGGCCCTCGGCGGCGGGGGGCTCACCGGCCACCCAGTCCATTGCCTCGGTGGCCAGCGAGTCGGTGTAGAGCAGCGGATGATGCTTGCCCTGCACGGCGACGAGCACGTTGCGTTCCAGATCCTTGGCTGCCACGTACCAGGGCGCTTCGGGGTGATTGGCGAGGCCGCCGATGCCAAGCCCCTGGCGCTGGCCCAGGGTGTAGTACATCAGCCCCATATGCTCGCCGATCACTTCGCCCTCGGGCGTCTCGATCACCCCCGGCTGGGCCGGCAGATACTGCTGCAGGAAGTCGCGGAAACGCCGCTCACCGATAAAGCAGATCCCGGTGGAGTCCTTCTTGCGTGCGGTGGCCAGGCCGTGGCGCTCGGCGATGGCGCGTACCTCGGGCTTCTCCAGTTCGCCCACCGGGAACAGCGTGCGGGCGATGGCGCTCTCCGGAACGGCGTGCAGGAAGTAGCTCTGGTCCTTGTTGGGGTCGATGCCCTTGAGCAGCCGCGGCCGACCTTGGCGCACACCGCCACGAACATAGTGGCCGGTGGCGATCTTCTCGGCGCCGAGCATCTCGGCGTACTCGAGGAACACCTTGAACTTGATCTCGCGGTTGCACAGGATGTCCGGGTTCGGCGTGCGTCCGGCCTTGTACTCGGCCAGGAAGTGCTCGAACACGTTGTCCCAGTATTCGGCGGCGAAGTTGGCGGTGTGCAGCTTGATGCCGAGTTTTTCGCACACGGCCTGGGCATCCGCCAGGTCTGCCTTGGCGGTACAGTACTCGGTGCCGTCGTCCTCGTCCCAGTTCTTCATGAACAGGCCTTCGACCTGATAGCCCTGCTCCAGCAGCAGCAGGGCGGAAACGGAGGAGTCGACGCCGCCGGACATGCCGACGATCACCTTGCCTGAGGTGGCGGTCATGGGCGCTCTCGGGTTGAGTGGGTCGCAAATGGGCGGGGATTATAGCCTATATACGATAGTGTCTTCATCCTGGCGCGCGGATGACGCTTCGCGTAGTCGGTGCATCCTCAGCTAATTGACCGGCCGGCCAGTTAGCGCTATCTTCAGCGCATGAATCAGAAAACCCAGACCCGCGATCCCGAGCTGACCCGCGCCCGCATTCTCGACACGGCTGAAGCCCTTTTCGTCGAGCAGGGCTTTTCCGCCGTCAAGCTCAGCGAGCTGGCGCGTGCGGCCGAGGTGACCAAGAGCTTGATCCATCACCACTTCGGCAGCAAGGAGCAGCTATGGGAGGCGGTCAAGGATCGCGCCTTCGAGCGCTACTTCGCCGCCCAGATGGCGATGCTGGAAGAGGCCGGCGAGCCGGATGCCGCGCTGCTGCGCCGCTCGGTGGAAGCCTACTTCCACTTTCTGCGCGACAACCCCGGCGTGGTGCGGCTGTTCGCATGGACCCATCTGGAGGGAGACAGCCACTGCAGCGAGCTCGACGGTCAGCTCGTTGGTGCAGGGGCGGAGTGGGTTCGGCAGACCCAGCTGCGTGGCCTGCTGCGGGCCGACATCAACCCCACGCATGTCATCGCCGTCTTCGTGATGACATGCACCCAGTGGTTCGAGGCCAAGGGCCATCACCAGCACTGGCCGGGCATGGGGTCGGACGAGGCGTTCCTGGAAGATTTTCTGAAGATATTCATGGAAGGCGTAACGCCACGAGAGTGAGCGTTTTTTTACGCGAATAACTGACCGGCCGGCCAGTTCATCGGTGGGCCAATCAACACGGTTTGATGTCAACACGGTTCGATGGAGGGGAGAGCGATGGGGAGGGTGGTGCGTGCAAGTCTTACGGCTTCGCTGATGCTGACTGCGGCTCTGCTGGCAGGCTGCGATGCGGCACCGGCGGAGACAGAGCATGTCGAGGTCGTGCAGCCCAGCGTACGCAGCAAAGCGGTGCAGCTGGTGTCAGACGAACTGCGATACCGCTTTCCCGGCGTCGTGCGGGCCACTGAGCGTGCCGTCCCAGCCTTCTTGCATGGTGGAGTGCTGCGTGAACGCCACGTGGTGCGAGGGCAGCGGGTCGAGCAGGGAGAGCCGCTGGCCACGCTGCACAATCCGGCCATGGCGCCGGCATTCGTTGCGGCCGAGGCGCGTGTGCGTGAGCTGGATGCCAGCCTGAGCCGGCTGGGGCGCGACGTGGAGCGTGCCCGCACCCTGCGCGAGCGTAACCTGAGTGCAGAAGAGGAGCTGGACCGGCTGCGCTCGGAGCGTGAAGCCCTTGTCCAGGCTCGCGAGCAGGCGCTGGCACAGCGCGACGAGACCCAGGCGCAGCTCGAGGAGTTGACGCTGCGCGCACCTTTTGCCGCCGAGGTGACCGACCTCGACGCCGAACCCGGCGACTTCGTTGCAGCCGGCCAGCCGATCATGCGGTTGGCCGGGGTGGCCGAGCGGGAGGTGGCCATCCGTGTGCCGGCAAACCTTGCTGCGCGGCTGGAGCTCGGGCAGGCGGCAAGCGTTTCACCGACGTTCGACGCACAGCGCCTTGCCGGCGAGATCGTCCATATCGGGCGGGCGGGAGAGAGCATGGCACCGATCATCATCTCCATTTCAAACGATGGCGCCCCGGCACTGGGCGAGGCAGTACGGGTCCAGCTCGAGATAGTCGCCCGTGAGGTCACGCGGGTGCCGCTGGCGGCAGTGGTCGACCCTGCTGGCAGCGCGCCCTACGTGCTGGCGTTGAATGATGACGACACAGTTCGGCGTGTTCCGGTGACGCCGGGGCGTCTGGCAGGCGGCTGGGTAACTGTGAACGGCGAGGGGCTGGCGCCGGGTGACGGGGTGGTGACGGCAGGTCAGGGGCGCCTGGAAGAGGGCATGCGGGTGAGGGTATTGCCATGAGCTGGATGCTCGCCTCGCTGCGCTACAAACGACTGATCCTGACCGTCACGCTGCTGCTGGCGCTACTGGGCCTGACGGCCTGGGTGGCGATGGATCGTCAGGAGGACCCGTTCTTCCCCTATCGCTTCGGCCAGGTGCTGGTGCCTTATCCCGGCGCGGAGCCGGAACAGGTCGAGAGGCTGGTGCTCAACCCCCTCGAAGAGGAGCTGGCCCAGGTCGAGGAGGTCAACGACATCATCGGTACCGCGCGTCTCGGCGTGGCCCACGTCACCATCGAGATGCACGAGCACGTCTACGACACCGATGCCGCCTGGGAGCAGATACGTATCGCCGTGAATCGGGCCATGCGGCAGTTCCCCGACGGCGTGGGCGAGCCGGAGATCAGCGACCGCGACTCCGATACTCACGGCATCGTGCTGGCGGTGACCGGCTCGGACGATCTGCTCGAGCTGCGCGAGGCGGCCAAGCGCCTGCGCCGTGACCTGTTCCGACTCAACGAGGTGTCCCGCATCGACCTGCTCGCCGACCCGGGCCAGCAGGTGGTGGTGGGCTGGGACGATACGCTGGCCGAAATGACTGGACTGGACGCCCGGGCGCTCGGCGACCAGCTCGCTGTGCGCAACCTGACCTCTCCCGGTGGCACGCTGGAGATGGCGGGACGTTCACTGGTGCTCGACCCGCTTACCGAGTTCGGTTCGCTGGAGGAGCTCGCCGCCGCCCCGATTCGCACCCGGCAGGGCGACCTGGTACCGCTCGGCGAACTCACCGACGTCAGCCTGGCTCCGCAGGAGCCCGCCACCGCGCGCATGTGGCACGACGGGCGTCCGGCGGTGGCGCTGGGAGTGGTACTCGCCAATGACCGGGGCAACGCCGTTCGCTTCGGCAAACAGCTGCGCACGCTGCTGGATGAGCTGCGTCCCGCCTACGCCCCACTCGCCATCGAGGAGACTTTCTATCAGCCGCACTGGGTCGAGCAACGCCTGGCGGAGCTGGGTTTCTCGCTGCTGCTGGGGGTCGCCATTCTCGGCGTGCTGTTATTCCTGGCCATGGGACTGCGGCTCGGATTCGCGGTGATGGTGATCGTGCCGCTGGTGACCTTCTCCTCCCTGGCGCTCTACGCCATGGGCGGCGGTGTGCTGCACCAGATCGCCGTGGCCGGCATGGTGATCGCACTGGGTATGCTGGTGGACAACGCCATCGTGATGGTCGAGAACATCCAGTACCACCGCGACCAGGGGCGTTCGGCCATGCAGGCCGTGACTCGCTCAGTACGGGAGTTGGCCACGCCCTTGCTGGCGGCGACCGGCACCACGCTGGCCGCTTTCGTGCCACTGCTGCTTTCCGGTGGCAACACGGCCGATTTCACCCGTGCCATACCCATCATGGTGATGTTGACCCTGGCGGTGAGCTACGTCTATGCGGTGTTCGTCACCCCGATGTTTGCAGCCGGCATCCTCAAGCCGCGCCTGGCGGTGCGGCGCGAGCGACTGCAGGCCGTCGGTCAGCGTGTCGGACGGGTTGCCGTGCGCTGGCCGCTGGCGGTGCTGGCAGGGGCGGGCGTTCTGCTGGTGGCTGCCATCGCCATGCTGCCGCTGCTCGATCACGACTTCTTCCCTGACACCGATCGCAACCAGCTCGTCATCGACCTGAATTTCCCCGAGGGCACCCACCTCGACTACACCGCCTATCAGGCCGAGGTACTGGCCGCCGAGCTGGCCGCGCGTCCTACGGTGCAGGCGGTGCACCGATTCGCCGGCTTCAGCGGTCCGCGCTTCTACTACAACCTGGTTGAGCAGCCGCGCCAGTCGCACCTGGCGCGGCTGGTGGTGGAGACCGACAGTGCCGACGACCTTCCCAGGCTAATGACCTGGGTGAGAGCCGTGGCGGCGGAGTGGCTGCCCGAGGCCGAGGTGGTGGCGCGCCGGCTGGGGCAGGGGCCGCCGGTGGAGGCCCCGGTGGAGATTCGCGTATTCAGTGAGGATCGTGCTGCACTGGCTGCCGCTGCTGACGCTATTCTCAGCGAGGTGCGCAAGGCCGACGGCGCCCGGGATGCACGACATCGCCTGGGCGAGGGGCTGGCTACCCTGCGAGTCGAGACCGACGATGCGCGTGCCGCCGAGTACGGCCTCTCGAGGCACGACGTGGCCAGCGCACTGGCCGGCGCCAGCCGTGGGATCGAGGTCAGTGCCTGGCGTGTCGGGCGCGACCCCGCTCCCTTATTGGTGCGAGCGCCGGAGGGCGAGCGCTTCCCACTCGAGGGGCTCGAAGGCCTGCGTCTGTCAGCGGCCGATGGACGTTCGCTGCCGCTGAGTGAGATTGCTGCCTTGACTCCCGCCTGGCGCCCGGCGGTGATCCAGCATCGTGGCCTGCAGCGCATGACGGCGGTGCTTGCCGAGGTGGAGGATGGCTGGACTTACGACGGTGTGCTCGGGGATATCCTGCCGCGTCTGGAGGCGCTCGAGCTACCTCCCGGGGTCAGTTTCACCGTCGGCGGAGCGGCGGAGTCCGCTGGCGATGCCAATACCGCGCTGTTCCAGACGCTGCCTTTCGGTGGCCTGCTGCTGGTGGTCTTCCTGCTCGCCCAGTTCAACTCCTTCCGCCAGCTGTTCATCGTGCTGGTCACGGTGCCGCTGGCGATCATCGGCGTGGTGCCGGGTCTGTGGCTGGCCGGTCAGCCCTTCGGCTTCACCGCCTTGCTCGGCGTGGTGGCGCTGATTGGCATCGTGGTCAACAATGCCATCGTGCTGATCGACCTGATGAATGCCAACCGGCGCCAGGGCGAGTCAGTGGGTGAGGCCGTGGTCGCGGCTGTCGCCCGCCGCACGCGGCCGGTGCTGCTCACCACTGCCACCACCGTGGCCGGCCTGGTGCCGCTGACCCTGACCCAGTCGACGCTGTGGCCGCCAATGGCCTGGGCGATCATCTCCGGGCTGGTCGCCTCCACACTGCTGACGTTGCTGGTCATTCCGGCACTATATCGACTGTTGATAAGGGGCTAGGTCAGTGACGAGCGCCACCGCAGTGTGATGAAGTCAGTGGGGCCGTGTGGGCTCGCAGTCATGAAGCGTCACTCGTGATGGGCAAGGCGACTACTAAGATGTGAAATAGCCTGGGTGGTTCTCTGCAGCCTGCGATATATGAGCCTCGGGGAGACTGTTTGACCCGCGAGTGGCGCGCAATTGGCCAGGGGTGCAGCCCAGATTCTTGAGGAACAGCTTGCGCAAGGCGGTTGCGTCTGCATAGCCCACCTTGGAGGCGATTTCTTCCAATTGTAAGTGGGTGGTTTCCAGCAGGTGCTGTGCATGTCGCAGCCGTACATGTTGGATAAAGGAGAGCGGTGTCATACCTGTGGCTTTCTTGATACGGCGGCTCAGGGTTTTTTCAGTTACCGACATTTCCTCCGCGATTTTTTTGAGTGGGGGTACGTTGGGCATATAGCTTTCGACTATTTTTTCCAGCTTTACCACATTCCGGTCGTCATTCTTCAAATCAGCCGCTGTCATGTATTGAGCGAGCGTAGGGCGCCCATCAATGAGGAGGTAGCGTCTGGTGAGGTCTGATATCTCGTGGCCCATGGCCTTTCTCAACAAATGTAGCATGAGGTCCATTTGTGACATTGCAGCGCCCGCAGTAATCAATGTTCCGTCCTGGACAAGCATGCGTGTGACATCCAGCCCGCATTTCGGGTATTTTTTCCTGAACCAGTCGTAGAGCCTCCAGTGAGTCGTGGCGACTCTCCCATTCAAAAGCTCCGCCTGTCCTAGAATCAAGACTGAAGAGCAAGACGCGGCGACGACATTGCCGTTATTGTTATATTGATGTGCTAACTGCGCAAGCTGGGCGATGTCATCATGCTCCAGGCGCTCCTTGATGAGTGCGAAAGTTGACTTTCTATTGCTTGAATCCAGCCTGTAGTGCCCATACAGGTTGAAGTATCTCGGTGACTCCAGGCCTAGCCCGGGAATCACCAAGGTGCTGCGATCGCACAGGCTGGTTTCGCTGAATGGGACTGCCTTGATGAGCATCCCATTGCTCATCTGGGTCACGGCTGAGCTGCCGATGACCTGCCAGGTGATGGTGGGGCGATTGACGCTTTCTGCTATCTGGTTTGCGGTACGGAGGATGTCAAGAGTTATTGAGGTGCTCGCTCCCAAAGCACCTTCCAGAGCAGCAATGGTAAATGTGTGCATGTCCGTTTTCGCCCTGTAAATGTCCGTGTGGGCTCTTTTGGAATCTCCCTTGGTTGATCATGATAGCTAGGGCTATGGGCAGAGGCAAGAAGACTCAGGGCCTGTTTATGCCTGTGCTGTCAGGTGCAGAGGGAGTAGGAATAAGAATAGCGTACTTAATTACCTGATACTGTTCAGGATCTACGGCTCATTACCGTTCGGAAGTGACAAGTTGAGTGAGGAGATAGGGTGAAGTTGGGTTAAGTAGGCTGAGCAATAAGTCATTTTTTGGTGGTGGGCAAGGCTTTCGATGGAGCATGCCTGGTGTTTCCTAAGGAGTGGGAGAAAGGGACATGGGGGAGGTCGAAGAGTTTTATGATAATTATACTGGGCCATCCGCAACGCTAAGCCATTTACCGGCTGAGACCTTGCTTGATGTGCTCCGCTTTCGCGCGGAAGTGCAGCCGGACGCCACAGCATTCGTCCATTTGCTGGATGGTGAGTCCGAGGAGCAGCGTATCAGTTACGCGGAACTCTGGTTGCGCAGCAAGGATTTGGCCCAAGCGCTAATTCCGCTGAGGCCAGAGGGAAAGCGTGTGTTGATGATGTTTGAGTCGGGCATCGACTACATTGTTGCACTTTTTGGCATCTGGTTGTCGGATGCGACCGCCGTTCCCTCCTTTCCGCCGGTTGGATCGCGTGCCCTGGAGCGCCTCGGCATTGTGGCCGCCAATGCCGAGCCGGATATCATCCTGACCAACCAGCGTTTTACCCGGTTGCGTGACCGTGTTCATGCAGTCCTCCCTGGCCACAGGGAGGTGCCACATTGGATGGATATGGACGCCTTGGCCAATCCTGCCCAGGGTTGCTATGTGCTGCCGGTTATCGAGCCTGAGCGTATTGCCCTGATTCAGTACACCTCCGGCTCGACTTCCGAGCCCAAGGGGGTCCTGCTCTCTCACAGCAATCTGCTGAGTAATTGTAGCAGTGCCAGCGTGTGGATGGGGGGTGCCCGACCGCGGGTTGGCTGCAGTTGGTTGCCGCCTTATCACGATATGGGACTGATGGGGGGCATCCTGCAGCCTATTTACGAGGGCTTCCCGACCGTACTCCTTTCACCGGCCCACTTTGTTCAGCAGCCATTGCGCTGGCTACGTGCGCTGTCAAATTATCAGGTATCGGTCTCCATTGCGCCAAACTTTGCTTTTGATCTGTGCGTCGAGACAGTCAGGGATGAAGAGCTTGCAAACCTCGATCTGAGTTTCCTGAAGGAGGTCTATTGCGGTGCCGAGCCAGTGCGCTGGAGTACGTTGCAGCGCTTCGCTGAACGCTTTGCCTGCACCGGGTTCACCACCCGGGCCTTCAGCCCCTGCTACGGATTGGCCGAGGCCACGGTGTTCGTCACTGGAAAGCCCGTGGACAGTGCCCCCATCTCGGTTCGTGTGGACCGGGAGGCGCTTGCTGCAGGACGTCTGATGCCGGTGGGGCGGGAGCATGAAAATGCCCTGATGCTGGTCAGCAGCGGCCATGCTGCCCCCGGCCATCTCGTGCTGATCGTGGATGCCGATACCCAGAATGTGCTTGCCGATGGGAGCGTGGGCGAGATATGGGTACAAGGCGGCAACATTGGGTCCGGCTATTGGCGCAATAGTGAGCTGACCGCTGCTCGCTTTCAGGCACGCCTTGCGTCGTTGCCGGGGGAGTTCCTGCGCACCGGGGATATCGGGGCCAGGATCAACGGTGAGCTTTTCGTCACCGGCCGAATCAAGGACCTGATCATCATTGCCGGGCGCAATCTCTACCCACAAGACCTCGAACTGTGTGTTCAGCAAGCTGATCCAAGGTTACGTGCCAATGGCATTGTCGCAGTCGGAATTGACGATGGTGATCAGGAGCGGTTAGCCATTGTTGCCGAGATAAAGCGCAGCGTGAAGCTCGCGACTTCAGATCTCGAAGCCTTGCGTCAGGCTATCACCGCGACGCTGGTTGCTACGTTTGGAGTCGCCCCCTCCTTGGTTCATTTCGGTCCTGTGGGCACTGTACCCCTTACCACCAGCGGAAAACCTCAGCGTCAGGCTACCAAGCTCAGCCTGAAGGCCGGGTCGTTGCCTGCCTATGTTCCGCGGTCTCGGTAATACGCCAAAAAATGAGAGGTAGAGATGCAAACCAATAGCGCCGTGGATGATCGCTCTGGACTGCGCGAGCGCCAGTTGGCCTGGTTCACCGTCGGCATACCGACGCTGGGGACTATCCTGGCTGTGGTGCTCGCCTTATACAATGGCATCGGCGTGCTGGAGCTAGGACTGCTGGCTAGCATGTATTTGTTGACCGCGCTGGGGGTGGAAGTTGGACTTCACCGCTTTTTCTCCCACCATGCGTTCAAGGCCGGGCCTGGCGTCACGGCTTTCTTTGCCACCAGTGGCTCAATGGCCGCTCAAGGGCCAGTGCTTTTCTGGGCTGCGACCCATCGCCAGCATCACGCCTTTACCGACATGCTGGGGGATCCCCACTCCCCTTGTGTCAAGGAGAAGAGTTTATGGGGGCAAATCAAGGGTTGGGAGCTATGGTGACTTCTGGTGTATGGGAGGAGGTAGAAAGGGTGGCGTATCCTGTTGATTGATCACGACCAAGATCT
>NZ_JACEFT010000002.1 GCF_013697085.1 Billgrantia kenyensis | reverse complement strand
AAGGCGCCGGAAGCGGTGGTCGAGAAGGAGCGCGGCAAGCTCAAGGAGTACCAGGCGGCCCGCGCCGTGCTGCTCGAGCAGCGTGACAAGATCGCCGCGCTTTGATTAGCGGCCCGAAACTGCACCGGGCGAACTCGGGAATGACGCCAATGCCTCGGGGCCCTACGCATACGCTAAAAAAACGGCCCCAAGCGGGGCCGTGATAATTGCTGCTCAATTACGAAACGGTACATCTTTCAAGCATTTTTTATGCCAGATTGACTCAACACCGCTTAAAGAAATGCACCTTATTGATTTGAAGGGGGTGTTTCCTGATTCTGCAAGGCCCTCCAGGCGACAGCCGTAACGTTCAATGCGTATGCTTGTGTCATCTGCCACGCCCGACATGTCAGATGACACAGCATGGTGAATCGCCACAAGCTGTTGCCTCAGCACATCAGGGGAGCAAGCCGTAATGCCGGCTGAGTGGTCCATCGCCTTTCTGCTGGGGCTGCTCAGCAGTACTCACTGCCTGGGCATGTGTGGTGGGATAGCCGGCGCCCTGACCTTCAGCCTCTCCCCCGAGGTGAGAGCGAGGCCACGCTGGTTGACGACCTTCAACCTGACCTACAACGCCGGGCGCATCAGCAGCTATCTCGTTGCCGGCGCATTGGTTGCCGGCAGCGCCGGAGTGCTGAGCAGCACTGTAGGCACTGCCAACCGCCCACTTATGGCAGTGTTGGGTGCGGCCTTTCTCATCGCGGTGGGGCTCTATATCGCCGGCTGGTTTCCGCGTTTCGCGCGTATTGAGGCGCTGGGGCGTCCGCTATGGCAGTACCTGGAGCCTATGGGGCGCCGGTTGCTGCCGGTACGCCGTCTCTATCAGGCCTACGGCTTCGGGCTAATATGGGGGTGGCTGCCCTGCGGGCTGGTCTATTCAGCGCTGCTCTACAGCCTGACCACGGAAGTCGCCTGGCGAGGTGCACTGTTCATGTTGTTTTTCGGCCTTGGAACCATGCCGATGCTGTTCACCGTGGGAGTCATGGCCAGCAGCACTGCGGCAAGGCTTCGCTCGCCGTTTGTGCGTAGGCTCGCCGGGCTGGTAATCATCATGCTGGCACCGGTGCCAACGATACTCACCCATTGGGGAGGCGCATGAAGAGGGATCAGATGAAGGAGGCAATGGCAAACCAAACCACACGCTTCGAGCTGGTCGGCGAATCTCCCGAGCTGCAGGCGGTCGTGCGCTCGGCGCGCCTGGTGGCTGCGACCGACGCCACGGTGCTGATTCTTGGTGAGAGCGGTACCGGCAAGGAGCTGCTGGCTCGCCTGGTGCACAAGAGTAGCCGTCGCGCCCAAGGCCCCTGGGTCACCCTGAACTGCGCAGCACTACCCGAGGACCTGATCGAATCCGAGCTTTTCGGCTACCAGCGGGGCGCTTTCACCGGCGCTCATGCCGATACGCCCGGCCGAGTCCAGCAGGCCCATGGCGGTACTCTATTTCTCGACGAGGTAGCTGAGCTTCCCCTGGCGGCCCAGGCCAAGCTACTGCGCTTTCTGGAATACGGCGAATGCCAAGCACTGGGAGCAGGAACCGTAGAGCAGGTCGATGTGCGCATCCTGGCCGCAACACATCAGGATCTCCGCACCCGGGTGGCAGAAGGCACTTTCCGCGAGGATCTTTTCTATCGCCTCCATGTCATTCCATTGGAGCTGCCACCGCTGCGTGTGCGTGATGGCGACCTACCGCTACTGGCACGGCGCTTCTGCGAGGAACTCGCATGTCGCCATGGCGTCGAGCCACCAACGTTTGCCTCCGACTTGATGCGTCGGCTGCTCGCCCATGACTGGCCAGGCAACGTCCGGGAGCTTCGCAACTTGATAGAGCGCTGCGTGGTACTGATGCATGGTCACACCATTGGAGCCGACGACCTCCCCGAAAACTGGCTTAATGCAGCGACACCCCGACAGAACAATGCGACATGGCAGCTGCCCGCCGGCGGAATGAGCCTCGACGCTCTGGAGGGCCAACTAATCCGCCAAGCACTGGAGCAAGCAGAGGGCAACCGCTCGCGTGCCGCCCGCCTGCTGGGACTGACCCGCGACACTTTACTCTATCGCATGAAGAAGCACGCCATCGCCTGACCTCCCCTACGACGGGGTGTCGCCTCGGTGGGCAACACCTCATCGCGCAAGCCGGTCCAGCGCAGGGCTCAGTAACCCACCGCCTCGCGCAGCTCGGCCGGCAGACTCAGCTCGGTACCCTCGGGCAGCGCTTCAAACTCCTTGGCGTACCAGCGCTGTCCGCCCTCGATGCGGCTGAACATCTGGAAGACTACCTTGTCACCCGGCTCAAAAGCGGACACAGCCTCCCCTTCGGGGAGTGCGAGATGCATGCGCATGGCCATCATCACTTCAGGGACCGCCTCGTGGGCTAGCGTCACCCGCCCTTCACTCTCATCATGGCCCAGAAAGATACCTCGCACCTCGAAGGGGCCCGCAGCGGTTTCAGATGTGGCGTGGGCATGGTCATGAGCGTGATCACCGCCATGCGCATGATGGGTGTGCTGCCCCTGGTCTGCGTGTAGCGTTATGCTGAAAATAGCGGCGGACATCAACGCCAACAAGGAGGTTCTTTTCATCAGTTGCATTCCTCAGCGGAAAAGCCGCCCCGGTGAGGACGGCTGGAAAGGATCATGGTCTGAAGCGTTCACTCGAATAGGCGGGTGTCGAGGTACTCCACCGAGAGGTAGTCGTCGAAAACCCAGAGGCGCACGAAGCGTCCACGCTCCTGGTTCTCGCTCTCGCCTCCGCCCCAGATCGCCAGGCCGTTCGGCTCCTCCGGCATGCCCTCCTTGAGCTGCTCGAACCACCACTCGGTCATCTCCTCGCCCCACGGTTCACCGTGCCGTGAAACCAGTTGCTCCTTCACGACCGCATGATCCTGCACATCGGGATGGAACGTGACAACCAGGGCCAGTTGATCGCCGCCTGCCGGGAAGACATAGCGCACATCGGTCACGGGCCCATCCGACACCCGGAGCTCACCGTCGATGATCAAATCATCATCGGGTGTTTCCTGCGTCTCGACATTCACCACATCATCGGTCTCGAGACGTGCCAGCACTTCCTCGGAAGACATCCCGAACTCGGCACTGCGATAGCCCGTGATGCCTTCCGCCGCTGCCACCGCACTTGTCGCGGTCAATACCAGCGCCGTCAATAGCCCGCCAACCAACGCCGCGGGTTGAGTGGTTATCGCCATGCGTACTCCTCTTGGGCCATCAGGCCCCGTCGCCAAGTGTTCTTACTCGTCAGCCACGACCCGGATCACCCCCACCATGCCCCGGTCCTGATGGGGCTGGCAGTAGTACTCGTAGGTGCCTTCCTCGTCGAACGTACGCTCCCAGCTCTCCTCGGGGAAGAGCCGTCCGGAAGCGATATCCTCCTCGGGGAAGTAGATGTCGTGATTGGAGCGGCGCTCGACGTTGACCCAACGCACCGTGGTGCCAACGCTCACCTCCAGCTCCTCGGGTTCGAAGCGGTTGCTGATCATCTCGATCTCGACCACGTTGTCGTTGTCGGCGCTGCTGCCCTGGTCGTTCTCGCTGCCGGCCTGGGCCATCCCGCTCATCAGCAGGGTGGCCAGCAGGCCGGCACCGAAGGTGGTCAGAAGCCATCTGTGCGTGTGCATCACTTCTTCCTCCTTGGGTGCCGGACGCATCAGCGGCTGATGCGCGTGGCGTTGATCTCCACCATGTCGTCGTCGAAATCACCGGGAATCTCGGCATCGAAGGCCAGGCCATACTGCCAGGAGACATGGTGGAAGCGCGAGGCGGCGTAGTCGTCGTGCAGCGCCACGTTGAAGCTGTACTTGCCGTCGGTGGAGAGCGGCTTGTCACCTTCCACGCCGGTGCGCAGGGCACGGGTCAGGTAGGCGGTCCAAACGCCATCCTCTTCCATGGCGGTGATAACCACTGCCTCGCTCTCGGAGAGGTGACGCTGTTCGAGGATATAGCCGCTCTCGGTCAGCTCGTTACCACTATTGTAACGAGCAATGTCGAGGTAGACGCCACCGCTCAGCAGTTCGGCGATCTCCGCCTCCTCCTTGAGCTTGTCCCAGCCACCGCGAGCGGCACCGCGACGACCGCGAATCTCGATCTCGCTGCGGCTCTCGCTGAGGTACTTGGTCACCCCGTTCATCAGCTCGAGACGCTCGGCCAGCTCGGACTCCGCCAGCGCTTCATCTTCCGGCGCGTCGGGCATGTAGGTGGAGTCGTGGTGACAGCTTGCCCAGCAGCCGCCGCGATCGGCCATGTCCACCCGGTCGTCGGCAAAGCTGACGGTCAGCTTCATGGGGTTGTCCGGATCCATGCGACCGCCATCGACGAAGGGCAGCGGGGCATGCTCGCCGGCCTCCCACTGGAAGCGCATGAACAGGTAGTCGTCGTCGAAGGAGGCCTGCGCGGTCATCGGGATGTGGCCGCGCTTGTCGCCCAGATCGAAGGTCTCGATCTTCTCGGCGTTGACCGCCATCTCGCCGATCTGCGCCTCTTCGCCCGCATGACACCACACGCAGCGGTCACCGAAGCTGAAGGCGCGGCCGCCGCCGTGCTCGCTGCCGTCCTGAATCCACTCGATGGAAGCCTGGCCAGGCAGGAACAGGGTCATGTCGAGCGCCGGAATATCGTCCCAATCCAGCGTCGAGGCGATGTCGCCTTCTGCTACCACGGCCTCGCCCAGCTCCTCGGCCTCCAGCGGCATCTCGGGCTCGCCACGCTCGGCCAGGTCGGTTTCGGGCTCGTCGTGCTCGAAGCGTGCAAGCCACACTTCGGACTCGTCCCAGTCTTCGGGCAGCTCATGGGCGATGCCCTGGTGGCACTCGATACAGGTCTGGCCCTGCTCGAAGGCGCGGGCATGCTCGCGGGCGGCACGTGGCGCCTGCTCCTCCAAGTCCATGGCCGACCAGTCGTGGCAGTTGCGACACTCACGCGAGTCGGTGCGCAGCATCGAACGCCAGACGTTCTCGGCCAGATGGAGGCGCTTGTCCTCGAACTTCTCCTTGGTGTTGATGGTTCCCAGCATCCAGTGCCACACCTCGCGGCTGGCCTCGATCTTGCGGATCATCTTGGGCCCCCAGTCATCCGGCACGTGGCAGTCCGAACAGGTGGCCCCCACGCCGGTAGGGTTCTGGTAGTGGGGGCGGTCCTTGTACTCCTCGTAGACCCAGGTCATCTCGTGGCACGCCGTACTGCAGAACTTCATGCTGTTGGTGGCTTCCATCACGGTATTGAAACCGCCCCAGAACAGGATACCGGCAACGAAGAACACCACGGCGGCACTCAACGATGCCCCCATGATGGTGATCTTGCGCCAGTTGCGTAGACGCTCCCCCATGATCAATCTCCCGAGTTTTTCATGACACCCGTTGCTTACTTAAGCCTGCCCTGCCGCCTTGTTGGGTTGTGGTGCCGGCCCCTTCTTCAACCGCTTCGCTTCGTGCCATCCCTTGAAGCAGCTGAAGAAGAGGCCGGAGCGCCATAGGCGCTCCGGCAGGTCGGCTTAGCCGCGCTTGTACTTTTCCTTGCGGTTGTAGACGTTGAACTTGCCGGTCGGCGTGTTCAGGTTCTCGACCCGGCCAATCTCTTCCATGGTTGCGTCGTCATAGATGATGATGGCGCCATCGTCCTGGTGGCCGCGACCGCGAGCCCAGATGGAGACCCACACCTCGGTACCGCTCTGGTCGTACTCGAAGTGCAGCGCCACGGCGTCATGCTCGCGGGGACGGTCGGCGACATGGATCGGAGTCAACTCGCGGGTCTCCTTGTCCATGACCATGACCCACTGGTTGACGTCGGCCTCCGGGTGCATCGACTGGTCGATCCAGACGTGCGGGGAGTCCGGATGGCTGCGCAGGAAGAGCCCCGGGCCGTCGGTCTCGACGGTGCCGCAGATCTCCCAGGCGTGGTCAGGATGGTTCTCGGGATCGGTACCCCAGAAGGTCACCAGGCCCTCGCCCAGGTGGGTGGTACCGGCCACCGGACCACACTCCGGATCGATCCAGTTGGCGCCCGGGCCCGGGTGCGGGATCTGACCGGTGTTGAGCATGCTGACCAGCTTGCGCTCCACGGTGTCGACGAACGCCATCTTGTGGCTGAAGTTGGCCGCGATCATGAAGTAGCGACCGGTGGAGTCGAAGAAGCCGTCGTGCAGGTACTCGGCGGACTGGATGTGGTCGATGCGCAGGTTGTCGATGTCGCTGTAGTCGACCTGCCAGATCTGTCCGGTTTCCTTGACGTTGACCAGGAAGCTGGGCGCATGGGGCGTGTCGTAGAGTGCCGCGACGCGAGCCTCGTGGACGTAGTTGCCCTCGGTGTCGTAACCACGGGTGGAGACGACCTTGAGCGGCTCCATGGTTTCAGCGTCGGCGATCACGAAATGCGGGGGCCAGTAACCGCCACCGATGACGTACTTGTCGGCCCACTCGCCATAGTGGGAGACCGCCACGTCGCGGGCGTCGATACCGATGAACACCTCGGCGGTCACCTGGGGCGGATCCATCCACAGGTCGATCTTCGACAGGCGTCCGTCACGCCCCTGGACGTACCAGAAGCGGCCATCGGAGCTCGACTTGGCCACGTGCACGGCGTAGCCGGTCTCGGCCTCGGTAACGAGCTCCTTGGTGTCGCCGTCGATGATGCCCATGGCGCCACGGTCACGCAGGATGGTGACCATGAAGTTTTCCCAGTTGCGGTCGTGCTGGGGCTCGTCCGGCCACTCCTCCTGCGGCACCACGATGGTCCAGGTGTCGCGGATGTCGGCCAGGGACATCTCCGGCGGCTCTTCCGGGGTCTGCTGGATGTACTTGGAGATCAGGGTGATCTCCTCTTCGTCCAGGATGCCGTCGAAGTTGTTCATGCCGCCTTCGGTGCCCAGGGCAATGATGCTCTCCAGGCGGCGCTGGCCCATCTCCTGAGTGTCCTCAGGCAGCAGGCCGGGGCCGGTGGCGCCCTTGCGCAGGGTGCCGTGGCAGCCGGCGCAGCGCTGGAAGTAGATGGCGCTGGCGCGCTCCATTTCCTCGGCGGTCATTTCCGGGGCCGCGGCCTGGGCGGTGCCCATCATCGCGGCCAGCGGGAAGCTCAGGGCAAAGATTCCCTTGGTCAATGCTCTCTTGTGCATATCGTGCCTCGCTTGGTTTCCCCTTCGGGTAGTGGCTGGCGGGCGCCGCTGCATGACCTTTCTTTTCCATCCCAAATGATCATGGCCAGCCCCCCCCACCTACGGGTTAGTAGAGCAGCTTTCACGTCGACCGAACTTGACCGCTGTCAATTGATGCATTCCAGAGTTGACTTATGTCAGTAGAGGGGTGAAGAAATGCCGATAGGCCAGCCAGACTGCACGATGGGCCGAGGCAAAGTGACGCAGCAGGCCGCTAACGGAGTGCCTGCAAGGACGACGCAAGACAGTTCTGGTTGGGTTTCTTACCCACCGCGGCGTCCTCCGGCGTGGCCTCGTCAGCATTGGCAAAGCGTCGCAGCGCCCTGAGATTCTCGACATGGACGCAGTTGCGCTCACAGCAGACGCCGACCTCCTTCAGCCGGGCCATGGCCCGGGAAAAGCTCTCTGGCTTCATCCCCAGGCGTCCAGCAATCAACAGCTTGTCGCAGGGCAGGCAAACGGTGGCCTGCTCGGCATCCTGCGGGCATAGCGAGACGATGAAGGCCGCCAGGCGCTGGTAGGTCGGCAGGTTGGTCAACTGGTCGAGCTGGCGCACCAGGTAACGCAGCATTCCCGAGAGATTGGCCAGCAGGTTGAGCGCCAGGCCGTGATTCTGCTCCAGGGTGGTGAGAAAATGATCGGCGGTGAACACCAGCAGCCGTGCATCTTCGGCCACCGCCGCATTGACCGGGTAGCCCAGCCGATCGAACATCGCCGCCTCGGCAAAGGACTCGCCCCGGGTGAACAGTCCCACCATGCACTCGTTGCCGTCGGGGCTTTCGCGGAACAGCTTGACCCAGCCGTCCAGCACCACGTAGAAGCGATCCGCGGGCTCGCCCACGCTGAACAGCAGGCTGCCACGGCGGTAGTTTCGCTCTTGGGCACCGTCGGTCAGCAGCGCCAGGGTTTCGTCCTCGAGCCCTGCGAAGAGGGGCACCTGACGAACGGCTTGCAGCGCCTCTCGGCTCAGCGGCGACTTCATGCGATTCTCCTTCATGATCGTCAGCTCCGGTTCAGCCTTCCGCGGTCACCTGGGACAGGTTGCCGCGAATCACTTCGGCTTCGGGTGAGCCCTCGGGCAGTATGCTCAGCAGGCGCTCCCAATAGCTGCGAGCGCTATCCATTTCCCCCTCCATGAAGGCTTGCGAGCCGGCCAGCCAAAGCCCCTGGGCATGGTAGGGGTCGACTTCAAGTGCCTGCTCGATCAATCGCAGCGGCTCTCCTGTCAAGCTGCCCTGGCGCTCGGCCATGACATCGGCATAGCGCGTCAGCAGATCGGGGTCGCGGTCGCCGCCATGGGCCAAGGCCTCACGGAAGGCGCGCTCGGCGGCTTCCAGATCCTCCAGGAACACCAGGGTCCGGCCCAGCAGCACCCAGCTCTCGAGGTCGTCCGGCTCCTGGGCCAGGCGCCCCTGGAGCTGTTGCGCCATCATTTCGAACTGGCGCCTCAACTCGGCCTCGGTAGCCGGGGTCGGCACGACTTCGGCCACTTCCTCCGAGGGTTGCTGAGTAGCGAAGACCTCGTCGGCATGCCCCACCGCGAGGTAGAGGCCGATCGCCATGAAGGGCAGCACGGCGATGCTGACGAACGCGGCAGCACCGGCTGCCCGCCGGGCACCTCGCCCTTCGTTGATCGGCTGCTCATCGGGATCGACGGCGCCGCTGTCGAGTAGCTCCCGCTCCAGGTCGGCCAGGGCCGTATCGTACTGGGCTCGAGTCAGGGTGCCCGACGCCAGGTCCTGCTCCAGTTCACGCACCCGGTCGCGATGGACACTGGCATTGATCGAACGCCGTGACGGCACCGTGTCACCCTGTGGCTCACGCAACAGCGGGTAGAGCACGAACGCCAGTGCCAGGATGCAGAGCAGCAGGGCAAAGAGTAGAAACAGTCCGTTCATCACATCCTCCGGGGGGAGCCGTCGTTGCGGAGCTGCTCGAGCTGGGCTCGCTCCTGCTCGGTGAAATCGGGGCGCTGCGGCATGCTGCGCCGCCCCACGATGATTCGCCACCAGGCAATGATGCCGCCAAACAGCAGCAGGAAGGGGCTGGCCCACAGCAGATAGGTGTTGGCTTGCAGCGGTGGCCGATAGCGCACGTAGTCGCCATAGCGCTGGACCATGAAATCGATGATGGCGTCGCCGTCATGGCCGGCGAGTGTCATCTCGTAGACCCGCCGACGCATGTCGGCGGCGAGCTCGGCGTTGGATTCATGGATGGTCTCGCTCTGGCACACCGTGCAGCGCAGCTCGCGCACCAGGCTGTCGTACTGACGCTGCTGGGCCTCACTTTCGAACTCGAGCGGCTGGCCAAGAGCGAGGGCCATGGCAAACCCTGCCACCAGCCATAGCGGCAATCCCAGCAGGCTGATCATCATAGGTCGCTTCATGACTGCGCTACCCTCCTCGCCTCGTTACGCTGCTGCTCGTCGCGCAGCTTCTCCACCAGCGGCAGCACCTCGTCGAGCAACAGCTGACGGGAGAGCGGCCCTATGCGCTTGTAGCGGATCACCCCATCGGCATCGAGCACGTAGGTTTCCGGCGTGGCATAGACGCCCCAGTCGATGCCGGCATCGCCACGCGGATCGAAGGCCACGGTCTGGTAGGGGTTGCCGCTGACGTCGAGGTAGCGCAGCGCCGCATCGCGCTCGTCGCGGTAATTGAAGGCGTGAATGGGGATACCGCCGCGGGCCAGCTCCATCAGCAGTGGCTTCTCGGAGCGGCAAGTGCTGCACCAGGTGGCCCAGACGTTGACCAGCGACACCTCACCAATGAAGTCCTGCTCGGTAACGATCCGCTGAGCATCTTCCAGCGCCTCGAGGCTGAAGGCAGGCGCCGGCTTGCCCACCAGCGGCGAAGGCAGGTCCCGCGAGTTCATGCCCAGGCCCACGAACAGCAAGCCGAGCAGGGCAGTCGCAGCTATCAGGGGGAGCAGCAAGCGCAGGTTCATGAGCTGGTCACCCCACTTGCTTGCCCAATGGCCAAATCACGCTCTTGCTGAGACTGGACCTCACGCCTTCTGGCCAGACGATAGCGCTTGTCGCAGGCCGCCAGCAGGCCGCCAAGGGAAAGCAGGATGGCGCCGGTCCACATCCAGAACATGTAGGGCTTGTAGTAGAGGCGGAAGCTCCAGGCGTCGCCCACCAGGCGTTCGCCCAGCGAGACGTAGACGTCACGGGTCGGCGCGCGATGCAGCGAAGCCTGGTGCATGGGATTCTGCGGCTGGGTGTCGTAGTAGCGACGCTGGGGCAGCAGCGTTGCTACCAGGCGGCCATTACGGTTGACCTCGACCACGGCCTGGTCGGCATCCCAGTTGGGCCCACGCACGCTTTCCATGCGCAGCAGGGTGAAATCGAAGCCCGCCGCCGAAGCGGTCTCGCCCGGCTGCATGCGCACGTCGCGCTCCACCTCGTAAGTGTTGACCATGGCGATGGCCACCACGATCAGTGCCAACCCCACGTGGGCCAGATGCATGCCCATGAAGCTCGGCCGCATGACCTTGCGCAGCCTCGCCGAAAGCGGCTGTCGCGACGACCCCATGCGCTTGTGGATATCCAGCAGGGCGGTGAGGATGATCCAGGTGGCCAGCATCAGCGACAGCGCCGTCAAGGGCCGCCAGGCCCCCATAGTCAGCGGCCACAGGCCGCCGGCCACGATGCTGACCACCAGCACCCAGCGCAGTTGGCGAAAGGTCTCGCCGGGATTCGCCTGCTTCCACATCACCGATGGACCGAGGCCGACCAGCAGCAACAGCGGCAGCATCAGCGGAGCGAACACGGCATCGAAATAGGGAGGGCCCACCGAGATCTTGCCCAGGCCGAAGGCATCCAGCGCCAGCGGGTATAGGGTACCGATGAAGACCGCGATACAGGCCACCGTCAGCAGCACGTTATTGGCCATCAGCAACGACTCGCGGGAGTACCAGGAAAAGCTGCCACCGAGGCCTACCTTGGGCGCTCGCCAGGCGTAGACGGTCAGCGAACCAAGCAGCGTTATGGTAAGCATGCCGAGGATGAAGACGCCGCGCTCCGGGTCGGTGGCGAAGGCGTGTACCGAGGTGATGACCCCCGAGCGCACGATGAAGGCCGCCAGCACGACCAGGGCGAAAGTGATGATCGCCAGCATCAAGGACCACACCTTGAAGCCACCGCGCTTCTCGGTCACTGCCAGGGAGTGGATCAGCGCCGTGGCGGTGAGCCAGGGCAGAAAGGAGGCGTTTTCCACCGGATCCCAGAACCACCAGCCGCCCCAGCCCAGCTCATAATAGGCCCACCAGGAGCCTACGGCTATGCCCAGGGAGAGGAAGACCCAGGCCACCGTGGTCCAGGGGCGCGACCAGCGCGCCCAGGCAGCGTCCAGCCGGCCGCCGAGCAGGGCGGCCATGGCAAAGGCGAAGACTACCGCCGTACCCACATAGCCCATGTAGAGCAGCGGCGGATGCAGGATCATGCCCGGATCCTGCAACAGCGGGTTCATGCCGCGTCCGTCCGAGGGGCCCGGCACGATGCGCTCGAACGGGTTGGAGGTCAAGACGGTGAAGGCGATGAAGCCCACGCAGACCATGCCCAGCACCGCCAGCACCCGGGCCAGCATCTCGCGAGGCAATGACTTGCTGTAGTAGGCCACCGCTGCGCCCCAGGCACCCAGGATGAAAATCCATAGCAACAACGAACCCTCGTGGCCGCCCCATACCGCGGTGATCTTGTAGATCATCGGCTGGCTGAGGCTGGAGTGGCTGGCGACGTAGCGCACCGTGAAGTCGCTGACCACGAAGGCCCAGATCAGCACCCCCAAGGAAAGCGTGAGGAAGACGAGCTGGCCGGTGGCCAGGAAGCGGCCGGTGCGCATCAGCCGAGCGTTGCCGGTCTGGGCACCGATCAAGGGCAAGATACTCTGGGCCACCGCCAGGCACAGTGCCAGGATAAGGGCAAAGTTTCCGAGTTCCGCCACCATTGGCTGACACCTCCCGCCTTCCCGGTGCCGATGGCTCGACGACCGGTCTCAGATTCACGTTCAAGACCGGGGCGAACAGGATGGAAACGGTGATTGGATGCCGCCTCGGTCGGGCATGTGAGAATGGTCGGACCAACACGGCAAAAAGACCATACCCAATACTTCTTTTCCCGGAGGGGTTGTGATCCATGTCAAACAAAAAGGCGTGGCTCGATGTCGCGCCCCGGTTCCAGCCGCCGAAAGCCTGACAGCGGACGCATCTGGACGTAAGCTAGGCGAAGCGTTTTCCCTGTCGCACCATCAGGAGTCCCCCGTGCTGAAGCGAACCCTGCTTTCCCTGCTTGCCGCCGCCAGCCTGCCGCTGGCCTCGGCCCATGCCAACGCCGCCGACGTCGTGCTGCACACCAACCACGGCTCCATCGGGATCGAGCTGTTCCAGGAGCAGGCCCCGGAGAGCGTCAACAACTTCCTCACCTACGTGCAGGATGGCCACTACGACGGCACCCTGTTCCATCGTGTGATCGACGGCTTCATGATCCAGGGCGGTGGCTTCGATCAGGACTTCCGCCAGAAGCCCACTCGGGCACCGATCGACAACGAGGCCGACAACGGCCTGCGCAACGAGCGTGGCACCCTGGCCATGGCCCGCACCGGCGATCCGCACTCGGCTACCGCGCAGTTCTTTATCAACGTCAACGACAACGCCTTCCTCGACCACCAGGGCACCCATTCCGGACAGGCCTGGGGCTATGCGGTATTCGGCCGCGTGGTGGAGGGCATGGACGTGGTCGATGCGATCAAGCGGGTGCCCACTGGCAGCCAGGGCCCGTTCCAGGACGTGCCCCGCGACCCGGTGATCATCGAGCGCGCCGAGTTGCAATAAATCGCTTCTCAGGCCGTAAACGACGACGCCCCGCTTTTGAGCGGGGCGTCGTCGTTGGGAAGCGCGAAGCTAGCGCCTAGCCGTGGCCCAGCAGGTAGCGCCGCACGGCAGCCAGTATCAGCACGGCAGTTCCTGCTCCCAGGGTGTTGGCGAGGATATCGGCCCAGTCGCCGCCGCTACGGCCGGGAACGGGGATCTGCAGGTACTCGATGAAGATGCCGAACAGCACCACGGCGATGAAGGTGCGCAGCAGGGGCAGTCCGGCCAGGCCGACCAGCCCCGCCAGGCCGGCATAGCCGACGAAGTGGTTGAATTTGTCCCACGGCAGGTTGCTGGGCATCTCGCTTCCCGGGGTCAGGCTTCCCACCGCGATGACCACGGCAGCCAGAACGGCCAGCACCGCCCACAGGCGGTGCCGGTCGTGCCAACGCTGGAGCCAGCCAGTGTCAGGCATTTTGGTGCTGGATGGCACGATGGTAACGCGGACTCAGCTCATGCAGCGCCTCCATGAAGGCGGTGACGTTGTCCGGGTTGGTGAACTGACTGATACCGTGGCCCAGGTTGAACACATGCCCCGGCCCTTCACCGTAGCTGTCGAGAATCCTGGCCACCTCGGCACGAATGGCCACCGGGCGCGCGAACAGCACGTTGGGGTCAAGATTACCCTGCAGTGCCACCTTGTGGCCCACCCGGGCGCGGGCATCGAACAGCTCGGTGGTCCAATCGAGGCCCACGGCATCCGGCCCCGCCAGGGCGATATCCTCGAGCCACTGGCCACCGTTCTTGGTGAACATGATCACCGGCACGCGACGACCGTCGTGCTCACGGATCAGTCCGGCGACGATCTGCTCCATGTAGCGCAGCGAGAACTCGAGATAGGCCGGGGTGGAGAGCACCCCGCCCCAGGTATCGAAAATCTGCACCGCCTGGGCCCCGGCGCGAATCTGCGCGTTGAGGTAGTCGGTCACCGCACTGGCCAGGGTATCGAGCAGGTCGTGCATCACGCTGGGCGTGTCGTAGAGCATGGTCTTCACATGACGGAAGTCCTTGCTCGAACTGCCCTCCACCATGTAGGTGGCGAGCGTCCAGGGGCTGCCGGAGAAGCCGATCAATGGCACCCGGCCATTAAGTTCGCGGCGAATGGTCGAGACCGCCCGCATCACATAGTCGAGGTCGCGCTCGGCATCGGGCGCGCTCAGGGCAGCCACGTCCTCGGCGGTGCGCACCGGCTTCCTGAACTTGGGCCCCTCGCCTGTCTCGAAATAGAGTCCCAGCCCCATGGCGTCGGGAATGGTCAGGATATCGGAGAACAGGATCGCGGCATCCAGCGGATAGCGCTCCAGCGGCTGCAACGTCACCTCGCAGGCCAGGTCATGGTTACGACACAGGTCCATGAAGTCGCCGGCTTCGGCGCGAGTGGCGCGGTACTCCGGCAGGTAGCGGCCGGCCTGGCGCATCATCCAGACCGGCGTGCGGTCTACCGGCTGGCGCATCAGGGCGCGCAGAAATCGATCGTTCTTGAGATCCATGCAGGCAGTCATCCACAGGAAATGTCGCCACATTGTAGCGCATCCTTTTTGCCGAGGCTTGACCCTGGCCAAGTTCCAGGCCATTGCATGCTCGTGAGCCGCGCCCACGTTCCTGCTAGAATGCGGGATTCACTTCCGGCATTGCCGTGGTCTTGACCGAGGTACCCCGTGACCGTTCGATTCATCGCCGCCTCCCGGCTGCCCACTCCCTGGGCCACCTTCACCATGCACGGCTTCGAGGACGAAGCCACCGGCAAGGACCACATTGCCCTGACCTTGGGCGACGTGGCCGACGGCGAACCTGTGCTCGGCCGGGTGCATTCGGAGTGCCTGACCGGCGACGCCCTGTTTTCCATGCGCTGCGACTGCGGCTATCAGCTGCAGGAAGCGCTCAAGCGCATCGCCGACGAGGGGCGCGGCGTGCTGCTCTACCTGCGCCAGGAAGGCCGCGGCATCGGTCTGCTCAACAAGATCCGTGCCTACCACCTGCAGGATCAGGGCGCCGATACCGTGGAAGCCAACGAACAGCTCGGCTTCGGCGCCGACCTGCGCCGCTATGACCTCTGCGTGCCGATGCTCGAACACCTGGGCATCTGCAGCCTGCGGCTGATGACCAACAACCCACGCAAGGTCGATGCCCTGACCCAGGCCGGCGTCACCATTGCGGAACGCGTACCGCTGACCACGGGTCTCAATCCTCATAACGAGCAGTATCTGTCGACCAAGGCCGGCAAGCTCGGCCACATGATGGCGCTGGGCGACTTCACCCAGGCCGGCGACGTGGATATCGAACGCAAGCCCTGACCGCAAGGCACCGGGGCGCCTCTGACGGAAAAGCCCCTATGCCTCACATCGAACGTTCCGCCGGCCACCGCCGCCATCTCTTCGAGGAACTGCTCAACAGCGTCAGCCATGGCATCGGTGCGGTGCTGAGTCTTGTCGGGGTCATCGTGCTGCTGGTGCTGGCGAGCATGGCCGCCCATGTCGACCCTTGGAAGATCATCGGTATCAGCTTGTACGGTGTGACACTGGTGCTGCTCTATGCCATTTCCACGCTCTACCACGGCGTTCGTCACCCACGGCTCAAGCGACTGTTCCAACACCTGGACCACTGCGCCATCTACCTGCTGATCGCCGGAACCTATACCCCCTTCCTGCTGGTCAACATGCGCAGCCCCACCGGCTGGACCCTGTTCGCCATCGTCTGGGGCCTGGCCCTGGCCGGCATCGCCTGCAAGCTGGCCTGGCCTCACCGATTCACCGTCCTGCGTGTCGCCATCTACCTGATCATGGGCTGGCTGATCGTCTTCGCCGGTGAGGAGATGAGCGCCAGCCTGCCGACGGCCGGCATCGTCCTGCTCGCCGCCGGCGGTATCACCTACACCCTCGGCGTGGTGTTCTTCGCCATCAGCGCGATTCCCTTCAACCACGCCATCTGGCACCTGTTCGTGCTCGGCGGCAGCACCTGTCACTACTTCGCGGTGTATGCCGCGGTGCTGCCGTTCGGGGGTTGATGCGCGGCCAGCCTGAGCCGCTCCAGCCGGGCATAGAGGTACTCGGTGAAGAAGCCGTGCATGAGGAAGCACTGGCTCAGGTTCCACGGCCCGACCAGGTAGTGCGGGTACTTGTTGTAGGCCATCTCGGCCAGGCTCGGGTCGCCGATCAGCTGGCCGACGCGAATGGCGATGGACTGGTCGAGGTTGAAGCCATTGATGGCGTCGCGGTACTCCTCGCGGGTCAGCAGCAGGCAGAACAGGCACATGAACAGCGCATGGGCGCTCTCGAAATCGAGCACCTGGGTACGCCGGCGCGGCAGTTCGAAGTCGCTCTCCTCCAACGAGCGCCAGTGCGTCCAGTTGATCGCCTGCGGCGCCAGGGCTGCCGGGCGCTGCCGCCAGTGGCCCATCTCCTCGATCACCCGGAACAGCTCCTGATCGTGCTTGACGAAGCTGGCGTCGAGCATGTCCTCGATGCGGCTCGGGTAGAGCGTGAGCGGCTCTACCGTGACCTCCGGGCCGTTGTCGATGAGGAAGTTGAGAATGTTGGACTCGGTGGCGAAGTGGCGCAGGATCAATTGATTGGCGCTGGGGCTGACGAAGTGGGTGCAGAACCAGCAGATCAACCGCTGCAGCAGGCCGTGGGCGCGAAACTGGGGCAGCGGCAGACGCTTCACGAACCAGATCAGATGCAGCAGCACTGCCAGCAGGAGCTGCAGAAGCGGGCGCAGCGACCAACGCGTGGGGCGCTCCAGGTCGTCCAGCCACAGCCGCACCGCCGCCGGCTCGATGGGCAGGGAGTCGTCGAACGCCAGCGCGCGCAGGAAGGGGCTGCGCGGCCTCGGCCTGGTATCAGCCATGCTCGATCTCCTCCAGTTGCAGGGCATAGAGCCGCGCCACCACCCGTGCGGTGCGCAGGATCGCCTGCTGCTGCTCCGGCGTGCGGCAGACCCGGTCGATCAGCGCATAGAGCTTGTCCAGGTGGGCGTCGTCGTTCTCGCCGTGGTAGCGCATGAAGCAGGTGTAACGGCCGTCGCCCTCGGTGGCCTCGTCGATCCGCCGCGCCCAGTCGCTGGCCATCTTCTGCCCCAGCCCTTCGATGATCCACATGGCACCGATCAGATCCACCGGATTGGGCTGGCTGGCGCGATACATCATGAAGGCGTGCAGCGCCTCGCTGCCGGCATTGCGCCGGCCGGCGCGGATTTCCTCCAACGCGCCACCCGCCGCCACGAAGTCCGCCTCCAGCATCTCGTAGTCGCGATGTTCCTCCTTGGCGTGACCGATCACTTCCGAGCGCACGTCGGCGTAATCGCGCTCGAAGCTGGAGGTGCCGCGGGTGATCCAGCGCGCACCCTCGATCACCTGCTGGCGCAGGTGCAGCAGCAGGCTGCGGTAATCCTCGCGGGTGAAATTGCCGCGCTCCAGGCGCTGGATGATCGGCACCCGCCCCAACTGGCGCTCGAAGTCGAACCACACGCGCATCAACCCTTGCAGGCACTCCTGTCCCAACTGGGTGGTGACCTTGCTTTCCATGGTTATTCCTCCACGACTGTGAGCTGCATGTAGACGTTATTGAAGCGACCGCTCTCCGGCACCATGCACAGGATGGTGTCGCCGGTTTGGTAACTCTGGGTGCGACGAAACTCGTCGAGCATGATGAACATCGAGGCGCAGCCGGTGTTACCGCGGGTATAGAGATTGGTGTACCACTTCTCCTCGGGGATGGCCGCGCCGGCCTGGGTCAACATGTCGAAGATCTTGCCGCGGAAATAGTGCGACGAGTAATGGCACAGCACGTGGTCGATCCGCCCCACTTCTACCCGCCCTTCGTCGATCAGCCGCAGCAGGCCGTCCACCCCCAGCTTGACGATGTTGTCGAGCAGGCGAACGTCCTGGCGGATCAGCAAGGCGCCGGCGGCCTCCGCCTCGGCGTAGGTGGCGAAATCCTGCCAGCTGCGTTCATCGCCTACCGCCCGGCCCACGCTCATGCAAACCGGGTAGGCGTCGGCGTGGGAGAAACCGCGAATCCAGTCGATACGAAAGCTGCGCCGGCGCGGCACGCTCTCCAGCAGCAGCGCCCCGGCGCCGTCCGACAGCATCCAGCGCAGGAACTCGGCATTGAAGTCGACCTCCTGCGCCACCGCCTCGTAGCGGCTGGCCTTGAACAGCCGCGAGGCCAGTTCGCTGGCGATCACCAGCGCATTGTCGTGCTCACCGGCCTTGAGCCCGGTGTAGGCCGCCTTCAGCGCCATCATGCTGCTCGAGCAGATGCCGTGGCTGCTGTGCAGCTCCACACCGGCCACGCCCAGCTCGGCCTGGACCATGCTGCCGAATCCCGGCAGCACCAGGTCGCCCTGGCTGGTGGCCACACTGAGCATCTCGAGCCGCGGTTTGCTCAGGAAGCTGTCGTCGAGGCAGGCCTGGCCCGCCCGGGCGGCCATCTCGTCGTTGCCGATCAGGGTGTTGTGCTCGGCATCGATGGCATAGTGGCGCTGACGAATACCGTTGGATTGCAGGATGCGGCGCTTGAGCCGGCTCGGCTTGCCGTGCACCAGGCCGAGCACCGCCTCGATCCGCTCGTTGTCCACCGGCTCGCCCGGCAGATAGTGGCCGCTACTGGTGATATAGACGCTCATGCGGAATTGCCTCCGTGCTTGAGGTAGTGACGCAGGCAGCGCAGGTTCTCTTCCATGTAGGGAAACACGCACAGCAGGGCCATGAAGGTCAGGTAATAGGGCAGATAGCGCTCGCCGCCGTGGGGCACCTCGACGGGAATCAGCCGCATCTGCCCGGCCCAGTTGAGGGAGACGAGATCGATCACCACCGGCCAGTTGATCACCATGATCATCGCCAGCATGTAGAACGGCAGGCTGGCCAGGTAGCTGTGTGCATGCATCTCCCAGATGCTGATGTGACGCCGAGGAGCGGCGTAATGCACGTCCCAGTGGGCCACGACCTCGTGCAGCACCCAGGCCAGCAAGCAGATCAGCAGTACCAGCACGTTGATGCGATAGAGCAGGCACATGAGGATGGGGATGCCCACCTGAATGCCCATCGCCGAGTGCATCAGGGTCTCCTTCAGCCCCGAGGTCTCCTCGATGTGCGTGGCACGGTGGCAGCACCAGTCGACGAAACCGGCAATTCCCCAGAGCGGCAGGAAGACGTACAGCAGGACATGGACCAACAGCGTGTGGGTATCCATGGCGATTTCCTCTGTTTCAGCGACTCTCAAAGCGTTCTTGCAAGGCGCTTACGTTTCATGGAAGATGTTAGGAAACACTGTTCGATAACTAATATCCACCAAGCGCATGTCATTTGCAAGCGCCAATCGAATGGAACGAAACATCATGAAACAGGTAACCCACAGGCGAGGCTCGACTTCGGACAGCGCAGCCGCCACCCAGGCAGCGCGGGATCGCTACCCCGATGCGCTGCGTGCCGGCGCGCTGCTGGTGGTGGTATTCGGCCACTGGATCGCCACCCTGCCGCGGCTGGAAAACGGCCTGATGACCACCACCGATCACCTGCTGCTGGTGTGGACCGGCGCTGGGGTGCTCACCTGGCTGCTGCAGGTGGTACCGCTGTTCGTCTTCGTCTCGGCCGCGGTCAGCGCCGACAGCGCCCAGCGTCGGCTGGACCAAGGCCAGCGTCAGCTGCACTGGTGGGCGGGCCGGGCCCTGGGCCTGGCCCGCCCCACCGTCACCTACCTGGCAGTGCTGGTGGCCTTCGTCCTGCTGGCGGCCTACACCGGCGGACGCCTGCTCGGCCCGCTCAACCACTCGCTGACCGTCCACCTCTGGTTCCTGATGATGCTGCTGGGCATACAGGCGCTGCTGCCGCTAAGCGTGTGGGCCGACAATCGCTGGGGGCTCAAGGCCGTGGCAGGGCTGGTGCTCATCGCCGCCGCCGTGGATCTGCTACGCGCCGGCATTAGCTCTCCCGGCGAGCTGCTGGAGCTGGGCACTCGCGTTACCGCTAACGGTGGCGGCATCGGCTGGCTCAACGCCGCGGTGGTCTGGCTGCTGCCGCAGCAGCTCGGCATCGCCTGGAAACGCGGGCGCTTCTCCGGCCTGAGCTGCGGCCTCGCCCTGCTATCGCTCGGGCTGGTGTGGCTGGCCGCCGCCGTGGCCTCGGGCTACCCCGTGGCCATGGTCGACGGTGCCTTCGGCGTGCCCAGCAACTTGCTGCCGCCCACCCTGGCGCTGGTCGGCGTGATGTGGGTACAGGTAGGCGCTGCGCTGACCTTCGAAGCCCCCGTGCGCCGCCTGCTGGAGCGCCGCCGAATCGACCGAACGGTGACGATCCTCGGCGCCCTGGGTATGCCGCTCTACCTCTGGCACAAGCTCGCCGAGCTGCCGGCCGCCTGGCTGGGCGAGCGCCTGGGCCTGCCTATCGACGCCGGGATACCGGGCGAAGTGGGCTTCTGGCTCGGCCGCCTGTGGTGGATTGCGCTGTGTATCGTGGCCGTCGCCCCCGTGATGATCGCGGTGGTGACCTTCGAGATGCGCCGCAAGCGCGACGTGGTTTCCGCCACCGCTGCGCCAGCCATCCTCGCCGGCGGCGCGTCCCTGCTTGGCGGCATCGTCGCCAGCCTGGCGCTCGGTGCCCTGCCCGGTGCCATCTTCGGCCTGGCCGGCGTCGCGGCCGCCTCATGGCTGCTACGCGCCCATCCACAGCCGGCCGAAACGCCATCGGAGCGCCTGGCGGAAAGCGCAGAGTGAAAGGCAGCCGAAGGTTGTAAGCCATTTCTTACAAAACGAATCGGCGATTTCCTACAACCAGATTGATGCAGGTTAACGTCACCCAGCACTGTTAGTTGGCAAAGTAAAACCGTACTGAGCACGGAGGCTCAGCCAGGGACGACCGAGTCAGGAAGACTCACTATCCAGGGATGCTCGGGTGGAAGGATGCTCGAGGTGGAGGTAAGGAAGCGAAGATCCAGCCCGGCCGCAAGGCCGGGCTTTTCGTTTTGTCGTTTTTGGCTCGCTGTGACGCCATCTTCATTGCTGACGCCCGTGGCCGCAATGGGCGCCTCAAGTGCCGCCAGTTCGTAACCTGGCAACCAGCCGCCGGATACCGGGCGCCCGCAGTAGCAGCAACACCCCCAGGCCAAGCTGAATCAGGCTGCCGACAAAGGCCGCCCTCCCCTCTACCGCTCGATGTATACCGAGCAGTTCACGGTCGTAGAACAGCCAGGCACCATGGTTGGCAAGCTGAGGCAGTGCGGTGACGGCAACATACAGCCCCACCGCCCCAATCAGCCCAGTCTCGAAGTCGACCCCAGACAGTGCCGATGCCTTCGCTTGGTCATCCCCCGTAGCAGGCAGCAGCCGGCCCGCCACCGCCGAATGAAAATGCCAGAGCACAATCGCTACCCCGGCAAACAGCAGTGTCGTCACAACGAAGTAGCCCAGATGCAGGTAGTGAACATCGCTGCTATGGAAGCTCACGCCCTGCACCGCGAAGCGCAGGGCCGTGAGTCCAAGATAGATGGAAAAGCAGCGAACCAGCGCTGCCACGAAGCCTTGAAGGGCGGATGATTGCATCGTGTTCTCTCTTCTACCGCCCATGAGGCGAATCGTCAGGCCACGTTAGCCGCAAACGGCAGGGTGCGGTAAGCCGTGCACGGCGACGGCGGCACCTCGACGCCGAAGCGCTTTTCGATATCACCCATCTCAATGAATTTCTCACCGCGCTGGTAGGCGGCGCGCAGCTGCTCGCTGAGTTCGGCAAGCTGACGGGAAGGTTTGGCCCACTGCTCCCGGGGCAACGGCTTGGACCACTCGGCCAGCCAGTCTTCGGGAACCGCCTTGGGCAGCACATGCTTCATGCGATACTCGGTGTACCAGTGAGCGAAGCGGGCATGCTCCCACAATCGCTTGCGACGGAAGCGCCGCCAGCGGGCCATGTCGTTGGTGCGCTCACACTCCGCCTTTTCTCGGGCGACGTAGGCATCGTACCACTCGAGGCCCCACTCCCGGGCCGAAGGCGTGATGGCCTCGGGGCCTTCCTCCATGAAGCGTCGGATGTACTCCCATTGCGCCAGCGCCCCAGGCAGGCCACCGGTGCCGACGACGATACCGGCCCCGGGCAAGGTATAACCCGGCCGCTCGGGGTCGGGCGGAAGCAGGGCGAAGTTCCAGCCGAAGCCGGTGATAGCGCCGGCGCTCACGCTGGGATTGAAGACTGCCAGAGCGATTACGTCTTCCCAAGGAACTAGTACTGTTTGGCGCTCCTGGCCGGCGCGCTTACGGCAGAAATCATAGAAATGGGGGTAGAGAGGAAGAAAGGCCAGGGAGACGATATGCAGCAGCAGTGTCATGAGAGGGAAGGCCGCTTCCGAAGTGGACATCCAGTCATGGAGCCCCATAAATAGGATCAAGGCAGTTGGCATTGCAACGGCACCAGCAATAGCAGCCAACCACATATTGGTAGGAGCGGGTAACCAGAAGCGCTTCCCAGGAGCCTCTACCACGAAGGCCACCTCACGGCGATGACGATGCAAGCGGATGGGTGGGATTCGCTTAAGAACCACATTAGGAAAGACAATACCCGTAATTAAGGGGAAGAGTAGAACCATATATACCCCCCCCAACCCCATAGCTATAACACGCGTGGGGGGGGGAAAGCCGCCTATCGCCGCCCAGACAACAAGAAAAAAAATTGCCATTACTGAAAATGCAAAGGAAGCCAAAGCACCCGTGTCACTCAGGCTGTCGTAGCTAGCTCCTTGGCGCAGATCCATGACAGCGTCGTCATGCTGAATGTCGATATGGGCTACATCCACCCCATGCTCGCTATCGGTAGGCAGGGGCAGCGGACTCAGACAGTACTGCTCCCCCCCAGCTCGGCTTTCGCGCTCGCCGGCACGCATGGGTGGGAGCGAGTCATTAATGGTCGGTTTGGGCATGGTGTGTCCAATCCTTGTGGTTATTGCCAGTCCGTCAATGGCATGTTCGGCCAGTTGCCCACCCGGCTGCGCGTCCAGAAGCTATCGCTAAGGGAGGAAAGGGCTCGCCACTCGCCGGAGAGAGTGCTGCCCCGCTTATGCAGCTCAAAGACCTGTGTGGCGGGATCATTGGACCCAGCCGTCCGCACGACCAAGCGGAAAGAATAATAACGGCTTAGTCTATCCGGATCGATATGGTACATCAGAGCGAAACTCGCACCATTCTCCTCCAGCTTGGCGTGTGTGAGAAAGTCCTGGGTCAGCTCATCATGGGAGCCACTCAGGGCAACCCCCCAGACACCCAACGACAGGCTTTCCGAACTAGGGGCATCAAAACCAGGCAGTTCTATGCGTATTGCTAGGTCGCTTGCGGCAGGACCGGGACCCGGCCCGCCATGCGCAGAGGCCTGCCCCTGGCGCTGAACAAGTAGACCGGTATCGCCAAGCTTGGCCAGTTCTTCCTCGTGGGCCTCGCGATCCCAGCCTTCACCTCGCAGCCCCCAGTAGCTACGTTGGCACCAACGCTGCACGGGGCTAAGCGAAAAGCGGTTAGCCAACACCTCACCGGCGATCAACAACACTGTTCCCGCCGCTACCACCCAGCCGGCAGGGCCGGCAAACTTCAGCAATAGCAGCCGCCAACTCACAGCAGGCCTGCCCATTATCCGCCCCAATCTACTCATAACACCAATAATCGCGCCACCACCAGTGACCCCTGCTGCCCCTGACATAGCTACCTGCGTAGCCAACCGTTCGGCTTGGGTTTCCGCGCGCTGCAGTCGACTATATTGCTTATATGTCTCGAAAGCGCCTGCAGCACCACCCAATAATGCGACGGTTCCCATTGCACGATTGGCCACCTTTGCCCAGCGCTCCAGTTGCGCTGGGCTACCTGCAGCGGCTCGGGCTTCGACCGGCGTCAACTGCTTGATATAGTTTTTATAAAGATTGCGATGGCGAGCGTCGTCGATCATTTCTCGTATTGCCCACAATCCTGCCAGCGTACCCATAGCATGAGAGCCAGCATTACTTATATGCTCAAAAAGCTGCTCATCACTGCGTCCTGATTGTCTTAATGTTTGCAAAGCACTAATCAAATAAATTCCACTTAGCATTGACAGCCCACCGTTTAGCAACACCCCCAAACTACGACCAACCGACAGATCGCCCTGCTCGTTTCGAACCAAGGTATTCAGGGTATCGTTCAAGGTATGCCTGGGCTGGCGAGCGATAGCACGATCACCGCCGCGCTCCGCCAGAGCGGCACGGGTGGCAGCCTGGCTGAGCCCACCCACCTTGAGCGCATGGCCATTGCCTTCGTCGACGGGGAAGCTGTGCTCGGCCAGGGTGTCAAGGGCCTCGGCCAGCAGGCGCTTTTGCCGGTTAATGTCGGCCTGGCTTTCACGAATCCTGCGGGCATTGAACTGGTCGGCCGCTCGGCGATGCGCCTGGCTGGCACCGCGCCGCGAAGCCCGGTCCATTTCCAATTGGCGCTCCTGATAGAGTTGCTGGAGCCGACGCTCCAGCGTCGTCAGGTTTGCCACGGCCCTGTCGGCCTGGCCCAGCGCCTGCTGAAGTCGGCCCAATACCGATTGGTCTGGAATATCCCAGCCAAGCTCAAGTAGCCCCAGGCGTTCGGCAAACATCAGCCTTTGCCCTTCGGGCAAGCGCGAAGCCAGTGTGGCAATGCGCTGCCCCAGGTCGATGTCCTGGATGTCGTCGAGCAGCGTCTTGAGAACGGCTTGCCCCAGCAGCTTCTCCTTGAGCTGAACTTCACCCGCGATGGCGGTCCGGACCTCGTCGGAAAGGCCCTCCACGCTGCGAAATCGCAACCCGGCATGCTGTTCCACTTCGCCTCGCCATAGCTGATAGCTGCTGAGTGCTCCTCGTGCAGACATGACTACAGCGGTTTGGGTCAGCGCCTTCTGGACACCATCGCTTTGGGACAGGAACTCCTCGACAAAGGACTCGGTAGGTACGTAGTGCATCAGGTGTGCCGCCGCCGGAGTGGTGCCGGTATAGTAGCCGGAGAGAAAGACTTCCTGGCCGCATGCCAGCAGGGTCTCGACGGCCAGCTTCTCCACCAGGCAAGAAAGCAGAATGTGAGGCTCTGCTTCACGATCGAGTAGCACAGCATGGATGTGCCAAGCTGGCAGTATGGTGGCCAGATCAGCACCGATAAGACGATAATCGCTCTGCCACTGTTCCTGCATCGGGTTGGCATAAGCCAGGAAATTTTCCATTTCCTGCTGGCGGATCACATCGACGATGCCGTTGGGTGCCAGCGCGAAATTGCCGCCAATCACCTCGCGGAAGTGGTCGCGTTCGGTACGCTCGACGAAGGTCTTTACCTGCTCGGCATCGGTGCCGAGTCGCTCAGCGAGTTGCTGGCTCAGGGCATCGATATCCCGTTCGATAGGTCTCAGCGCCCCGCCAATGAAACCCGGATGTCCGCCTGAACCGGCCGTGACACGCTCCTTGGTTTCACGATGCTGTGTATAGAGCTCAGCCAGCGCCTCCAGGTCGTCGCGCTCGGCATCGCCGGCACCACCCAGCCATTCCGGAATGTTGCCTCCGCCCGCATTGGCAATGTGGGGGGCAAAGTTCAAGGTCATAAGACTTTCGATAGTGCGTGCCGAGAAGAGCTTCACCTCATTCTCGTCGACCCAGTTACCCTGCTGCTCTGCCAGGCAGGCCCAGGCCTGGGCCAGGTCCTTGATACGCCCTGCGATGTCTTCCACCACCAGGCAGGCACTATCTTCCTGGTACTCTCCCTGGATCGCCGCCGTGATCTCCGCAGCATGGGCAAGTTGCCATTCGGGCTGTTCGCCTTCCGCTTCACACCAGGCATAGCTGCCCGGATCGAGAGCTTCGCCGCTCTGCTCGGTTGGTGCATTGGGAGTCGCGCTATGTTCGCCATGGTCGTCCGCCAGTACGTCGGCCAACGCATTGGGGTCCAGCAGATGAGCGGTGCCATTCCCCGGACAGTAGGCGCCAACGTTCACTCGCGTCATGACCTGATCGCGGAAGGCGGCCTGGCGCAGCATCGATTGATGCACTTCCGTCAGCTCCAGAAGGCTGAACAGTACCTGGATGCTGCCCTCACGCTCGACGATGATCGCATCGCCACTGCCATCGGGCTTGACCTGGAAGACTTGTAGCTCATCGGGAGTCGAGCTGTGTACCAGATAGAGCCAGCCTTCACGTATCGGCCGTACGCCACAGCGGCGGAAGCTGCCGTTATGAACGGGTGAGAATCCCGGCGTGGCCGAGGCGCGATCCGCCTCAGGATCTTCGACCAGGGCATAGCGCACCGGTACCAGTTGCAGGTCGCTTCGCGTAAGGGGGCACACCCCCTGTTCCTGACCTGGATCGTTGTCGCTCTGGCTATCGGCAACCCGACTAGCGGGATCCCTATCGTGGCTCATGCTTGTATCTCCCTGCTCGAAAGCCGCCGTGCTTCGGCAGCAACAGCCTTGAGTCGCTCCATGGGGGGGCGCCCATCGGCCTGTGACAATGGTCGCGCCAGATCCGGCATGCGCTGTTCATCCAGGGCAACATGACCATGCGCCCCCAGGATGTTGGCCATGTAGTAGTGGGCACGACGTCCAAAAAAACCCAGCTCTCGTGTGGTATCGATGACTTGCTTTGCGGCCTGGGCGGCCGTTCCGCACTCTCTTATCAAGGGACCAGTGGCAAAGTAGGTATCGAGGTGATGCGCCAGTTCCTGGGCAAAGCGCTGCCATGCAATACGGCTCAGTGAATCAAGATGCGCCTGTTGAAGGCTGAAGCGCGCCGTACGCGTTAACGGCTCATCATGATGCGCTTGGGCCACGTGCCACCACGTGACGACACTGTTCTCTACCGTCGGCAACCAGAGCTCCTCCATGACTCCCAGGAGCTGGCTTCGATGTGGCTGCAGCTCAGCTTCGAAAAGGCAGCGCATGACCTCAGGCGAGGCCGTGCGCAATATCCTTTCACCTTCGAGCGGATGTTCGACGAACAACAGCCAGCGAAGATGTTCCGCAGCCTCTTCCAACGATGCCTCGGTAGTGAACAGCCAACCCCAACCTTCGAGAATGCCACGCTCGAGGAAGGCCTCCCAAACGGGACTACCCGGCTCCAGCGCCACCAGGCATGGTGAAATCTGGCGACACTCAGCCAAAGGCGTATGCAGATAGATCGGCTCGTACAGAGGTGCATCGAGATGCTGATAGAGCCATTGCTCCAGCGGCTCAAGCTTGATGCCGTCGAGCAACAGATAGTGCTTCCTCTCACCGAGTGCCATCCGCGATGGTGGCGTGCCTACTGGCAATGCTTCCATGACCTTCTATCCCTAATCATCGCCAAGCGGTGTACAGGGCTGGGTCAATGCCAACTCCTGGCGCAGCGCAGCCTCCTGGCGTGGCGGCTCGATACGCGGCACGTCGGGTGCCGCTTCCGCCTCCCGCGGCAGCGCCGGTGCCTGAGCGGCCTGGCCGCTGCCGGAGCCGGGGCTGCCTCCGGAGTTGATCTTGACCTGGCTGCCGACGATGGTGACGCCGCTGGGGTCGAGCTTGACGAAGCTGCCTCCGGCCTTGAGGGTGATCTCGGCGCCGGCTTCGATCACCACCTTCATGCCCGCCTTGTGGTGGATCTCCTGGCCGGCTTCGACCAGTTGGGCGCGACCGTACTTCTCGTGACGGCTGGCGTCGACGATGAGGTGGTCGTCGCCGTCGATCTGGGTGTGGCGGCTGCCGTGTACCGTCAGGTGATCGTCGGCGTGGATCTCGCCGATGCGGTCGTGGTGCACGGTGAGGAAGCTGTCGTTGCCGATCTCTTCGGTGCGGTCGTTGTGGGTCAGCAGCTCCAGGTCTTTCTGGGCGTGCAGCCAGATCTGCTCGTCGCCGGCCTGGTCCTCGAAGCGAAGTTCGTTGAAACCTTCGCCCTTGTGACTCTGGGTGCGGATCACGGTGCGGGTCTTGTGCTCGGGTAGCGCGTAGGGCGGCGTGTTGACAGCGTGGTAGGTGCGCCCGGTGATCAGCGGCTGATCCGGATCGCCCTCGAGGAACGACACCACCACCTCATGCCCAATCCGCGGAATGGCCATGCTACCGTAGCCACCGCCGGCCCAGCCCTGGGAGACACGCACCCAGGCGCTGGCGGTTTCATTGGGCTCGGCGTAGCGATCCCAGGGAAACTGGACCTTAACCCGGCCGTGCTCGTCGCAGTAGATCTCTTCGCCCTCGGGGCCGACGACGAAAGCAATCTGCGGGCCGTCGACGCGGGGCTTGGCGTTGGGCGTAGGGCGCCAGGCGCGGTCGACAGGGGTGAGGATCAGTTCGTTGTCGAACTTGGTCATCTGGCCCATTCCCGCCGCGTCGCTCTGGGTGACACCATCCTCTTCCAGGGCCTGGGGCTGGCTGCCGGCGTGCTTGACCTTGACCACCTGCCAGTCACGGTTGAGTTCACTGAGGTCGTGGTCGGTGAGGGTGAACTTGACCCCGGGGGCGAGCTCGGGCAGGTCGCTCTCGGCGGCACAGGTCAGGGCGCCGCTTCTGAGGTGTTCGAGACGGATGCGGGTGAAGGCGTCACCGGAGGCGTCGGCCTTGTAGCGCCCGGGGTAGTCGTAATGCTCGTAGTCGTCCCTTTGGGCGTGCTCTTCCAGGTCACCCGCGGCGTGCTCGTGAAGCTGCGCATAGGCCGGGTTCTTGAACGAGTAGTCCTTGAGCGTGACCGAGGCCGGGGCGACCCGGGCGAGCTGCTGGAGCTTGCGCACGTGGCGGCTCGGCGGGGTACCGCCGGCGCGGCCGTGGTAGGTGCGCTCGCCCAGGTGGGCCAGGGTCTGGGGGGCGTCGGCGAACACCAGACGGTGGGCACCGTTCGGCGCATCCTCGAACTCATGGAAATAGAACAGGCCCTCTTCGGCGGCCAGGCGCTCGACGAAGGCGAGATCGGTCTCCCGGTACTGCACGAGGAACTCTCTTTCCGCCAGGTCGCGGGTGACGGCAAAGGCGACATCGGTGAGGCCGCGCTCGTCGCACAGGGTGTTGAGTACGGTGAGCGGCGAGACCTCCTGGAAGATGCGCGAGTTGTGGCGCAGGTCGAGGCGCCACAGCGCCGGGCGGGCGACCAGGGAGTAGAGGGTGCGGCGATGGCCGCGGTCGCCGCGGCCGAACTCGCTGACGACGGCGTGGACCCGGCGCAGCACCTCGCCTTCCTGCCAGATCGTCAGGCTCACCGGGCGGTCGAGCAGCTCGGTGGCGGAGAGGCTGCCGTTGCGGCTGGCGAAACGCACCTTGAGGTGGAAGGGCTGCGAGAGCGCCTCTTCCAGGGTGAAGTCGATCACCGCCAGCTCGGCGCTGTCGACCCCGGCGAGATCGAGGGTGAACTGGAGTCCGGTGCGGTCGGCCATGTCAGCTGCCCTCCCCGCTGGCGGAACCGATCACAACGCCGCCGCAATCGACGGCGTGGCCGGTGAGCGCTGCCGGCTTGCCATCGATCAGGATGGTGCCCGAGCCCTCGGCAATGGAGCGCGGGTGCGAGGGGTGCTTGGGCTTGTCGTGCGGGGCCAGGGGGTCGCCCAGGCGCGCTGCCGGTTTGCCGTCGATGATCACGGTCGGGCTGCCGGCGGTGACCGGCGTTGGCGGAAAGCCGTCGTGATCGGTGCCGATGTCACCCACGAGTACCAGTTTGCGTCCCATCTGTCGTTCTCCTGTCGCTATTCGCCTAGTCCCACTCGGCGGGCGCTTCGAAGCTGGCCACCTCGAAGGCATTGACGTGCATGCGTGCGAAGCCGGCCTGCTCCAGGCTGCGTATCGCCGACTGGCAGGCCAGCGGCAGCCGGGCGTTGAGCGGTACGCCGTTCAGGCTGAGGCGCGCCGCCCGCAGCAGGCGTGCCCCGTGTCCGCTGCCCTGCCACTCGGGCTCGACGAAGAAGAAGCGCAGCTGCCAGGCCGCTTCGTCATCCGGTCGGCACGCCAGCAGCATGCCGAGGGTAGGCCCTTCGCCGTGGCGCAGCTTGAGCAGCCGGCCCTGCCAGCGGGCGATGTTGCCGCCGTCGCGCTGCAGCCACTGGCCGTGCTGCACGGTGAATTCCAACGCCCGGCGCAGGGTGGCCAAACGGGCCTCGTCGCGCAGTACCCAGGGCGAGTGCCCTTTGGTATCGGCACGCCGGGCCGCCTCGAGGAAGACGTCGATGTCTTCCATCGAGGCCTCCTCCAGCCCTTTCACCGCCTCCTCGGTGCTGGCAGGCGCCGCCTCCTTGCGGCGTTCGCCGCCAAATAGGCGCTTAAAGGCTGCCAACATCGAAGCCTCCTTCGGCGTACAGCGCGGTGGGCAGCTGGAAGCCGGCGACCAGCGGACGGGTGAAGGGGTTGCGCGAGCCGGTGGCATGGAGGCGATAGCGCGCCGTGCCGCCGTCGACCTGGAAACGCAGCTCCAGGTCGCGCTCGCCGGCGCTGGTGATCTCCGCCTCGTCGAGCAGGCGGAACCAGGCCCAGGCGCCGTCGCGGCTGAGGCTGCGCGGCGAGCGGTTGACCTGGCTCGGTACCAGGGTGATGCGGCTCTCATTGCCGCCGCGCAGGGCGTTGGGCCAGATCATCGAGACCCGCGAGCTGGCGCTGTGGGCGTAGTCGATGATCTGCCCGTCGATGTTGATCACGCTGCGCCGCTTGTCGGCGCTCAGGCTCACCGGCTCCAGGGCGAACTCCACGTCGAGCACGCCGTCGCGGCCGAAGTAGGCCTGACGGATCTGCTCGGCGCGCTGGAAGGCGGTGAACACGCTCTGACGCAGCAGCGGGCTGCCCTCGGCATCGACCAGGAACTCGGGCGCCTCTTCGATGAAGGGACGCAGGTTCTCCTGGTAGAAGCGGTCGAGGATGCCGCCGCTGGCGAAGAAGGCCTCGAAGTCAGCCAGTGCCACCTCACGCGAGGCGCTGGGCACCAGCGGGTAGCGGCCCGCCAGACGCTCCTGATAGGGCCCCACCACCTCGTCGAGCCACTGGTGCTCCAGGTGACGGATGGCGCTGGCCATCATCAGCTGCCAGCTCTGGTCGGCCAGGCTCTCGAGCATGCGATCCACCGGGGCCGGGGTGTTCTCGGCAATGCGCTTGAGGTTGTGGATGGGGTCGCCGCCGCGCAGCGCCAGGCGGTCACGGGCGCTGAGGAAAGCCGCCCGGCCCGGGTCGCTGGCGCCCTGTACCTGGCGCAGGTAGTCGCGCAGCTCACCGATGGCCACCTTGATCTCGGCAATGTCGGCCGGGTTGTCGCCACGGGCGTCGAGCAGCCCGTTGAGGTCGCGGAAGTTGCGCTCGATCTCGCCGGCCAGGCGGTAGCGCGGCGAGCGCTCCAGCGCCTGGCGGGCGGCCTCGTCGTCTACCGGCAGCTCGGGGTAGAGCCGGGTGTGGCGCGCCACTTCGCCGAGCAGGCGATCCAGCGGCCGGCTGGCGCCGAGCAGGGTGTCGGCCACGAACACGGCCTGGTCGATGTCGGGCAGCGGTACCAGGTAGAGGTCGTCGAGCACCTGACGCCAGGTCACGTGGTAGTCGCTGACGTAGCGCTCGTGCAGGGCGTCGCGCAGTTGGCGCTCGTCGGCGGCGCTGAAGGCGATGTCGTCACGCTGGCCCAGCACCCAGAGGTCGATCATCGCCAGCTCGGTGGCCTGTTCGATCTCCTTGAGGAAGTAGCCCTCGAAGCCGTCGCGGGTCACCAGGCTGGGTACCTGCAGGCGCTCCAGCTCGTCGTCGCGGGCCATGAACACGGCGTTGAACGACGGACCCACGCCCTGCGGGAGTTCGAGCACCGCGCCGCTGCGGGTGGAGCTCTCCGCCTTGAGGGTGGCGTAGACCCGCTCGTCCATGGGCTGACGCGAGAGCTCTTCCTGAGCGGCCTGTAGACTGCCGCGCAGTGCCGCCATGGCCTGCTCGGCGTGGCGGTCGCCGGAAGCGATCTGGCCTTCGAGGTCGGTGTGCGCCATGGCGTAGGCGAGGTGGTCGAGCAGGCGCTCCTGCACGCTGCCGCGCTGCGGGAAGGCGCGCTGCCAGCGCCGTGCCATGTAGGCTTCGACCCGCTCGGGCTGACGCCCGCTGGCGTCGGACATCATGCGCAGCACGCGCAGCAGGGCCAGCTTCTCGTTGCTGCCCGCCTCGGCGCGGTTCATGTCGTCCATGATGCCGACCATCAGCGAGGGCAGGAAGTGGTAGCCGAGCATCGCCAGATAGGCGCTCTCCACCTGGCGGCCCACGGCGTGACCCTGGTAGAGGCCCATGTCGGCCAGCCACGGCAGGTGCTCACGATAGTCGCCGAACTCCAGGGTGGCGGCGCGCAGCCGGTCGAGGGGCTCCAGCAGCGCATAGCCGGTGGGGTCGTCGCTGCGCAGCTCGTCGGGCTGGGCGGCGAGGAAGGCCTCGGCCTTCTCCTCCACCGCCGCCAGCGCCTGGGTGTTCTTCTGGTAGAAGTGGCTCCAGCCGCCCACCAGCGCCAGACCGCCCACCAGGCAGGCAAAGGCACTGGTACGACGCAGGCGACGCCGCCTCCGGGCGGCACGGGCGTTGTCGCCGGCCAGCCCAGCCTCGGGGTAGATCACCTTCTCGAACAGCTCCTCGGTGAAGTAGAGCGCGCTGCGCGCGGCGCGGTGGGCCGGCTGAGTGGTATCGGCCATGCCGTAGCGGCGCGCGGCGGCGTCGACGAAGGGATCTTCCGGCACGCCCTGCTGGTACACCGAGGTGAAGTAGGTGCCACGCACCATGGCGGCGGTGGAGTAGCGGTCGCTGGAGAGCGCCTCGCGCAGGAAGCCGAGCAGCACGTCGCGCAGGCCGGCGAGCTGGCGCACGAAGCGGAACACCGATTCACGCTCCTCGCGGTCGCGGCACTCGGCCAGCAGCGTGGGCAGGCTGCGGTTGAGGCGCTCGAGCATGGCATCGTAGGAATTGGCGAACTCGTCGGCCCACTGGTCGATACGCTCGACGCTCTCGGCGCTGAAGGTGAAGCCCAGCGGCGCCCGGCGTGCGGCGCGCGAGTAGTGACGGAAGAAGTCGTCGAAGCCGTGCAGCAAGTCCATCTTGCTGAAGGTGACGTAGACCGGCAGGCGCGCGCCGTGGCGCTCCATCAGCTCGCGCATGCGCGCACGCAGCAGCGAGGCGTAGGCCTTGCGCACCGCCACCCGGGCATCGCTCAGCCGCGCCAGGTCGAGCACCAGCACCACGCCGTCCAGCGGGCGCTGGGGGCGGTTGTATTCCAGCCAGCCGACGAAGTGATCCCACAGCCGGCTCTGCATCTCCTGGGGTTCGCCCCCTTCCAGCGCGCCCTGGGTCAGCAGTTCACCGTCGGGGTCGATCAGCACCGCCTTGTCGCCGATCCACCAGTCGAAGCCGTACTGGTTGCCCTTCTTGCCCTGACCGGAAGCCTTCATCACGTGGGTCAGCGCGAAGTTCTGGCCGGAGCGGTTGATCAGGCTGGTCTTGCCGGCGTTCTCCACGCCCATCACCAGGTACCAGGGCAGCTTGTAGCGCGCTCCGGGACCGGCGCCAAGGTTGTCGAGCAGCTCGTGCAGGGTGGCGTTCAGCGTCGCTTCCTGCTGCTCTACCTGAGCCAGCACCGGGTCGAGCTGCAACTGCTCGTTGTGGCGGCGCTCGTCGCTCACCTCGCGGAGCCGGCGAGCGAGGCGGATGCCCCACACCACCGCCACCAGGGTGGCCAGCGCCAGGGTGGCCAGCAGGCGGTTGAGCCAGGGCGCCAGCGGGTAGCTGTCGCGTACCTGCCACATCGGCCCCAGCCACCAGATGGCGGCGACCAGCGCGGCCAGCAGCAGCCACCAGAGCACGGCGGTGAGTTTGCTCGCCTGCTTGCCAATACCCTGGGCCTTGTTACCGTGCATCTTGGCCCGGTTGAGGTTGCTTTCAGCCCTGGAGACGCCGGGTACCCAGCGACTCAGACCGGACTTCACACTTTTCCACATGAGCCTTAGCCCTCGTCCCTGTCGATAATGTTGTTGGAAAGAATCTCGAGTCGCTCGATCAGCGCCGGCTCCCATTGCTCCAGGCCAATGCCGACCAGCGACTGCTGCACCGCGCGATAGTGCTGGGCGGCCAGCGCCGCCAGCCCGGCATCGCGCAGCAGATCGGCGCTGGCCAGACGCCAGTAGGCGACCTCCCGCGGCGAGCGGGCCTCGGCCAGGCCGCGGTCGAGCCCCGTCAGTGCCGCTTCGAGGCCCTCGGCATCGAGCTTTTCGCGCGCCTCGGCGAGCCCCTCCTGCCACGGATCGCCACCGCCTTGCTGTCCGCCCCCGCCGCTACCGCCCGCGGCGGCCTCCAGCCACTGGCGTGTCTCCGCGTCGACGAAGGCGCTGCCGTCGTTGAAGGTCAGCGCTTCGATGCCGGGCAGTCGCTCGACGAAGCGACCCGCCTCGTCGCGAATGGCCGCGGCGCAGCGCGGATGGCCGAGCCGTTCGGCGGCACTCGCGCTGAGACGGTGCCCCTCCAGCCAGTAGGGGCTCACCGCCAGGCTGTTCTCGATGCGCTTCCACAGCTCGGTGTCGGCGCCGCGAGAGAGCGCCTCGCGATACTCCGCCACCCGGTCGGCGGCGGGTGGCGCCAGCTCGGAGCGGACGCCGTCGCGGGTGGCCGGCAGCGCCTGGATGGCATGCCAGATGGCGTGACGCCGCAACCGATAGCCGAGCGGGTCGCTCGGGCTCTGCTCGTTGAGGAAATCGGCCATCTTTAGCAGCGCCTGCCGATTGCCGCGCTCGTTGCCCGCTTCCAGGCGCATCTCGGGCAACTTGGCCGTGGGCGCAGAGGCACCGCTCGGCGCGGTACTTGGCGAAGCCTCTTCCCGCGACGGCGCGGCGGTGGACGCCGCGGCCTGGCTGGGGCGGGCCTGACGCAGCAGGCGCTGCAGGTCCACCAGCGGCTCGTCGGGCAGTTCGAGGCCCCGGGCCGCCGCCAGCAGCGCCTCCAGGGCGCCCTCGCAGGCCTGGTGCTCGTCGGCGGCGTTGTCGAAGTCGAGGGTTTCCGCCAGCGTCAGCGCGCGCTGAGCGAACTGGAGGAACAGCCGTGGCCGCAGCCGTTCGCCCTGCACGCCGGCGTAGGGGTAGGCCTGGTTCCACCAGCCTTCGAGACTGCCGGCGAACAGCCGCAGCGAGAGGGCGAAGCGTACGCCGTCGCCGCCGCGCTGCAGGCAGTGCAGCAGGTGGCCCAGCACCTTGAGGTCCTTGCCGGTTTCGCTCAGCAGGCGCACGGCGCGGGTCTCGGCCCCCTCCCAATCGACTCCGCCGTGCTGCAACGAGCCGATCTTCATCATCTCCTCGTCGAGCCAGGCATAGTCGGCGCTGTCGACCACGGGCCTGCCCACGCCCTCCGGGGGGAGTGCAGCCAGCAGGCCTTCCAGCTGTGTCTCGTTGACGATTCGCATCTCTAACCTCACCAGCGACAGGCGTCGCGCAGCGGCTGAATTGCCTGGCGCAGCCCGGCGGTCTCGAAGCGCAGGCCGTCGAGAGTGGCCTGGTCGCTGCCCAGTGCCAGTTCGTCGGCGTCGAGCAGCTGCTGCAGCGTGGCGATGGCCGGCAGCCCCCGGCCGCCACTGACCACGTAGCCGCCGTCGCGGGCCTGCCATACCTGCTCCAGCTCGCGTCCGCCGGCCTGCAGGCGCACCTGCACCCGGGGGGCCTCCAGCGCCTGAGGCAGGTGGAGCTGGAAGCGGGTGATGGACTTCTCGCAGGCGATGACCAGCTGCGGCCGCGGCGGCACGCTGCCCAGCGCCGGCGCGCTGATGCGCACGTCCTCGCCCTCCTCGCGTACCAGCAGACCCATGTCGTCGCCTTCGCGCTCGGCTTCCTGGGCGTTGATCGCATGCCACAGGGCGGGGCGCAGGTCTTCGCTCACCGCCGCCTCGTCGCGGGTCAGGAACAGAGCGTCGTAACAGCCCAGCCGCTCCAGGCGCGAGGACTCGGCCGCGCACTCGCGGGCCTGGGCCACCACGGTTTCGGCGGTATCGCCCCAGGCGTCGGCGGCAACGATCAGGCTCACGGCCAGCGCCAACCATGGCGCGCAGCGGAAAACAGAGGTCGAACTCATTTGGCATCCAGTTCCAGCAGTCGGCACTTGTGTGCCAGGGTGCGCTTGGGCAGGCCGAGGCTCTCGGCCGCCAGGGCGCGATTGCCGTCAAACAGCAGCAGTCGTTGGCGGATCAACTCCGCCTCGTAGTCGCGCAGAGCACGCCGCAGGTCCTGCACGCTGTCGGCGGTCGCGCTGAACGGCGGCGTCCGCACGGCATCGCCATCGTCGTTCGCTTCGGTGTCGGCCCGCTCGGGCAGCGCCGTCGGGGCAACGTCCTCTCCCGGGCGTGTCATGGCGCAGGCGTAGTCGATCAGGTTTTTCAGCTCGCGCACGTTGCCCGGATAGTCGCGCTCGCGCAGCAGGCGCAGCGCGGCCGGCGTGATGCCCATCTCGTCGCGCCCCTCACGGGCGCAGAAATTGGCCACGAAGGCTTCCGCCAACTCGCCGATGTCCTCGCTGCGCTCGCGCAGCGGCGGCAGGGTCAGCGGGAACTGCCCCAGCCGGTAGTAGAGGTCGGCGCGGAAACGCTGGTCGCGAATCCGTTCGCGCAACGGCTGATGGGTGGCCGCCACCAGGCGCAGGTCGGCGCGGCGTTCCTCGCTCGAGCCCAGCGGCCGATAGCGGCCGTTTTCCAGCACTCGCAGCAGCTTGGCCTGCAGTGGCAGCGGCATGTCGCCGATCTCGTCGAGGAACAGGGTGCCGCCGTCGGCCTGGCTGATCAGCCCTTCACGGGCCTGGTCGGCACCGGAGAAGGCGCCCTTGGCGTGGCCGAACAGCTCCGATTCCAACAGCGACTCGGGGATCGCCGCGCAGTTGATCGCCATGAAGGCGCCCTGGCTGCGCGCCGAGAACTGGTGAATGGCGCGCGCCACCCGGTCCTTGCCGGTACCGGTCTCGCCCTGCAGCAGCACCGCCAGGTTGGTTTCCGCCGCACGCACCACCTGGCTGCGCAGCGCCTGCATGGCCTTTGATCCGCCCAGCAGATCCGCGGCCAGCCGCTCGGCCAGGGCCTGGCGCCGGGCGCCGTCGCTCAACTGAGCCAGCGACTGACGCAGGCTCGCCTCACGCTGACGCTCGCCCTGGTGGCGGGTCAGCCCCGCCCACAGTCGGCACAGCAGCGCCTCGAAGGCAGCGAACTCGCCGTCCGCCTCGAGCCGGGCGAGGGTGGCCGCTTCCCCGGCCATGGCCAGGGCACCGAGCCACTCACGCTTGCCGTCCAGCGCCCGCAGCGGACGCACCACCAGTTGCAGCCCGCCGGAAAGCGCCGCCACCTGAGCCTGGAAGTCGGCGTGGTCGAGCCGCGAACGCGCCTCCAGCAGGCCAAGACGCAGCGGCTTGCCCTGACGAATGGCGTGGGCATAGGGGTGACGGAAGTCGTCGCAGTCGAAGCGCATGTCACTATCGTCGCCACCCAGACCGTCGCCACCCAGCCAGCGGCCGCTGCCGTCGAGGTAGAGACAGCTGACCCAGGCCAGTTGGTGGCTGGCCTGGAGAATGCCGCTGGCGCAGGCGCGCAGCTCGGCGGGCGAGGCGCTTTCGACCAGCGCCAGCGCGCGCGCCATGCCGTCGAGGCCGGGCCCCGTCGGCAGGTCGCCTTCGCACCAGCGCATGTCGATCGCCTTCGCCGTCATCGCCTACACCACCTCCGCGGTGAAGGCGCCCGCCTCGTCGACGCCCAGGGCCACCCGGGTCACCGGCTCGCGCCGCGCCATGCGGTCGAGCAGCGCCCGCGACACCGGCGGCAGCAGCTCGCCGTCGATCACCGACTCGAGCATGCGCGCGCCGTTCTCGCTGCGGGTGGCGCGTACGCAGATGGCGTCGCGCAGGGCCTCGTCGAGCACCACTTCGGCCTGGCGATGGCGCGAGCGGATACGCTCGGCCAGGGTGTCGAGCTTGGCCGCCACGATGTCGCGCAGGGTGTCGGCGCCCAGCGGGAAGTAGGGCACCACTTCCATGCGCGCCAGCAGCGCCGGCTTGAAGAAGCCCGCCAGCACCGGGTAGAGCGCGTCGTCCAGCGCCGCGGGCTCGTCGGCGTGGGCGACGATGGCCTCGTAGCCGAGGTTCGAGGTGAGGAAGAACACCACGTTCTTGCAGTCGATCAGACGCCCTTCCCCATCGGCCAGCTCACCCTTGTCGAAGGCCTGATAGAACAGGTTGAGCACGTCCGGGTGGGCCTTCTCGACCTCGTCGAGCAGCACCACCGAGTAAGGCCGCTGACGGATCGCCTCGGTCAGCAGACCGCCCTCGCCGAAGCCCACGTAGCCCGGCGGCGAGCCGATCAGCCGCGACACGGTGTGCTTCTCCTGGTACTCGGACATGTTGATGGTGGTGAGGAACTGGCGACCGCCGTAGAGGCGCTCGGCGATCTGCACCACGGTCTCGGTCTTGCCCACGCCGCTGGGGCCGACCAGCAGGAAGGCACCCAGCGGGCGGCCGGGACGGCGCAGGTCGGCGCGGGCGGTGAGCAGGTGGCGATGCACGCGCTCGATGGCCACGTCCTGGCCCTGCACCAGCCGGCCAAGATGCTCGGGCAGCTCGGTGAGACGGGTCAGCTCGTCGCTGGTCATGCGCTCCACCGGCACCCCGGTCCAGTCGCCGATGACCTGGGCGATCTGTGCCTCCTCGACGCTGGCGTTGACCAGGGCGAACTCCTGCTGCAGCTCGGCCAGACGCGCCTCGTGGCGGGCCAGGGCTTCGTGCGGATCTTCTGCTGCTGCGACGGCGACCTCATCGGCAGCCTCGCCGACGCTCTCTTCAGGGCTCTCGGCGACACCTGCTTCAAGTCCTGCTTCAAGACCTTCTGCAAGACCATCTGCAGGGCTCGCGGCGGCGGCATCCGCTGCCGCCACGCCGTCGCTGGCCACCTCGGTCTCGGCAGCCGCAGGCTCGACCTCGGCGTCGTCATTGCCCGCTTCGAGCAGCTGACGATGCAGCGCGATGATGGCGTCGACGCACTCGCGCTGGTCGATCCAGGCCGCCTCGAGCCGCTCGACCTCTTCCTCCAGGCGTGCCAGGCGGGCGTCGAGCTCGGCCTCGCGGGCCGGGTCGGGGCTGCGCCCCAGCAGGCGTTCGCGGTCGAGCTGCTCGCGCTCGCGCTGGGCGGAAATGTGCTCGCTCTTGAGGTGGCTGAGCCGGCGCGGCGGAGTATCCAGCGCCTGGGAGAGCCGTGCACAGGCGGTGTCGAGCACGTCGATGGCCTTGTCGGGCAGCTGGCGGCCGGCCAGGTAGCGCGCCGAAAGCTCGGCGGCGGCGCGCAGGCCGCTGTCGCCCACCAGCACGCCGTGGGCGTTCTCGTAGGTGTCGCGCAGGCCGCGCAGGATCATCAGCGCCTGGTCGACGCTGGGCTCGGCCAGGGCCACCGGCTGGAAGCGCCGGGAGAGCGCCGGGTCCTTCTCGAAGTACTTCTTGTACTCACGCCAGGTGGTGGCGGCGATGGTGCGCAGCTCGCCGCGGGCCAGGGCCGGCTTGAGCAGGTTGGCAGCGTCGCCGCCGCCCTCCTGGTTGCCGGCGCCGATCAGGGTGTGGGCCTCGTCGATGAACAGCAGGATCGGCCGGGGCGAGGTCTTGACCTCCTCGATCACCGCCTTGAGGCGCTTCTCGAACTCGCCCTTGACCGCGGCACCGGCCTGCAGCGCGCCGAGGTCGAGGCTCATCAGCTCGACGTCGGCCAGCGCCGAGGGCACGCGACCTTCGACGATGCGCGCGGCGAGGCCCTCGACCACGGCGCTCTTGCCCACCCCGGCATCGCCGATGACGATGGGGTTGTTCTTGCGCCGGCGGCCGAGGATGTCGAGCATCTGGTCGATTTCCGGATCGCGGCACAGCACCGGGTCGAGCTCGCCGCGGCGGGCCTGCTCGGTGAGCGAGGTGGCGAAGCGTGCCAGGGCGCTATCGCCCTGGGCGGCCTGGGCCGGGCGACGACCGGCGTCGCCGGAGTCGGCGCGGGGCGCCTCGGCAGAATCGGCGGCCAACCGCTCGAAGCCACGACGCAGCCCCTCACGATTGATCTCGGCCAGCAGCGTGGCGCTGCGCGGCCCCACATAGCGCCCGGTGTTGTGCAGCAGGGCGGTGAAGATCAGGCCGCTGCGCAGGCTGTCGTAGGCGAACTCAGTCGTGGCCAGCAGCCAGGCGTCCTGCAGCAGCTCGACCAGCAGCGGTGAAAAGCTCGGCGTGGTGACGGCCAGGTCCCGCGGCGGGCGGGTCTCCTCGACCAGCCGCGCGCGCAGCTCATGAAGGTCGACGCCCTGCCCTTCGAGCAGGCAGCGCAGGTCGCACAGCGGCTGATCGATCAGCGCCAGCAGCAGGTGGCCGGCGGTGACCTCGGGAGCCTGCTGCTCGGCGCACAGCACCGCGGCCTGCTCCAGGCCTTGACGGGAAACGGCGTTGAGACGGCCGATGAGCGCGGGAAGCTCTACCCTGAGCATGGGATCTCCTAACGGTAAATCTGATCGAGAAGGGTACCGACCTGGGCCGCTTGCTGATCGAGCGTCCAGGCGAAGCCCAGGTAGGCACCGACCATGGCGACGGCGAACAGCGCGAACACGCCCCACACCGGGATGCCGCGACCGCGGTGGCGCCGCCCCGGCATGACGTTGTCGAGCGGCCGGGTCAGGCTGTCCTCAGGGGTGTCGCTGAGCGACGCCAACTGGTCGCCGAGGGTGCGTACGATGTGCTCGTACTCCTCGCGGCCGTGGTCCATGACCTTGTAGCGCCCCTCGAAGCCGAGACACAGGCAGAGGTAGATGAACTCCAGCATGTCGCGGTAGCGCTGCGGCTCCTGCTGCAGCCGGGCGAGGATCGAGAAGACCTTCTCGCCGCCCCAGGTCTCGTTGTGGAAACGCGTCAGCAGCGAGTGCTCGGCCCAGCTGCTCTGGTGACCCCAGGGCGTGGCCATTACCGCCTCGTCGATGAACGAGCAGAGCACATAGCGGAAGGCCAGCAGCGTAGGCCGGTCGTAGCCCTGCTCGGTGAGCTCCACCTCGATGGCGGCGATCTCGTCGACCACCTGGCGGTAGAGCCGGTCGAGATCGCCAATGCCGTCGAGCTGGCGCACCCGCAGCACCATGCCCAGCAGCGAACTGGCGGCGTCGGCCAGGGGGTTGAGGTTGTAGCCGCGCAGGCGGAACCAGTACTCCTCGTCGGCGTCGAGCTGTTCGGCATGGCTGTGGATCAGCCGCTCCAGCCCGCTCTCGTCGATGCGGTCCTCGTGGCGGGTGGGGGCATAGCGCGCCACGGCGCCAGCCTCGGGTTCGTATCGCGTGGTGGCAAGTTCTTGCATGGCTTAGCTCCTGATCGCCCAGAACTGCATTTCGAGCCCGGGGAATTCGCCCGCCACGTGGAAGGCGAAACCGCTGGCACCGTCGAGCATGCTCCAGGCCTGGCTCTGCCGGTCGAGGCGGAAGTAGCTGTAGCCGGCGTGGTAGGGCAGTTCGCGCGGGGCCACCGGCAGCGGCTCCAGCGGCACGCCGGGCAGCTGCAGGCTGATGAGGTCGCGGATGCGCTCCACGCTGGCCACCTTGGTCTGCTGCAGGAACAGCTTGCGCAGCCGCTCGTGGGGCATGTCGGCACGCACCGCGAGGATGAAATCGGCGCTTTCGAGCAGGGCCGGATCGGCCAGCGGTGCCACCAGCAGGCCGTAGCGGCGCGACTGCAGCTGGATCGCCAGTGCGCGCGGCTCGAGCACGGTGGAGAGCGCCTGACGCAGGCTCTGCATCAGCATGCGGAAGGCCCGCTCGGGGTGGTCGTGGTCATAGGCCGGATACTCCGGCGGCAGCCGCGACTCGTCGGTGAAGGTCGTGAGCTCGCTGGCGGTTTCCAGCATGGTGGCGAACAGCCGCTCCGGATGCAGGTGACCCAGGCGCGCCAGGTGCTGGAAGCGCGGCTGGGCGCGGTTGAGCAACTGCAGCAGCATGAAGTCGGAGACGTCGGCCACGCCGGCCTGGTGCGGCGAGGCGAGGCGATGGGCGATATTGCGCGCGCGTTCGCGCATCAGTCCGGCCATCTCGCCGACGAAGCGCTGCAGCACCGGCGCCGCCTGCACGTTGAGCAGCGTGGGGATGAACTGCTCGTCGAGCACCAGGCTGCCGTCGGGGCGCCGCTCGTGGATGCGTGCCACCGCCAGGCAGGTGTAGGCGCTGCGGTCGTCGCGCTCAAGCAGCAGCCTGGGCGCGACCCGGGCGACATCGAGAATGGCGGTATCGCCATCGCGGGAGTGCAGGTCGCGTACGCTGCGCTGGGCCAGGCGATAGCGGGTCGGCAGGTCGTCGTCGGGCCAGCGCACCTCACCCACCGCATCGGTGGCCAGCGGCAGGCAGAGGTAGACGAGCTGGTTGGCGATACCGGCGTCGTCGATCTCCAGCGGCTGCGGCTCGATATCGTCTTCGGGCAGCAGGAAGGCCGTACCGTCGGGCATCACGCCGCTGGCACGGCCGATGGCGATGCGCCCGAAGCTCAGGTACTCGGCGTTGAGCTCCAGGGTCTGGAAGCCGTACAGAGCGTGGCTGATGCCGCGCAGGCGCGTCTCGAGCAGGCCCTCGAGGCTGCGCTGCTGCTGCTGGAAGTGCTGCGGCTTGATGAACAGCCCTTCGCTCCATACCACTCGGTTGCGGCTGGCCATCAGTCTTCCTTCCTCAGCTCGGCCTCGTCGGCGCGCAGGTGCACCAGCAGGTGGTAGTCCTCACTGCGCGAGGCGACCCGCACCACCTTCTTCCATTCGGTCTGGTCGGGGTTGTTGTAGAAGGCGATCAGCCCGATGTAGCGGGTCTCTTCGTCGATGTCGAACGGCTCGTAGAACTTCCACTGCCCCGGCAGCAGGGTGAAGTCGTCATGCGACAGATAGTTGGTGCCCAGGGCGCCTTCCAGATCGTTGAGCAGCTGCTGGTGGTCGGCTGCCATCAGCATGGAGTCGTCCTTGAGCTGCAGGATCTGGAAGCGCAGCGGCGTACCCTCGCCCTCGAAGTTGGGATTGACGTCGGGCTCGGCGAGCATGGCCAGATCGACCCGGGTCGGACGGTCTTCAGGGTGGCCCACCGGGATCGAGGGATCGCGGATCACCTGCCAGGTCTTGCCGATGGTGGTACAGCCGCTGAGAACCAGCGCCAGCAGCAGCACCGCCAGCCACGCCAAGGAGCGCCCCGAGGCCTTGCTTGCGCGCAAAAGTCTTGTACTCATGTTTCCTGCGTCCCGTCTTGTTGTGTTCACTTGGCTTCGCGCTGCTGACGTCGCACCGATTGGTCGTAGGCCTGCTCGAACACCTCCCAGAACAGCTTGGCGAAGCCCTGCTGACGACCGGAGTTGAGCTCCTGGTAGTAATGGCGATACATCTCCCAGGCCCAGCTGCCCTCGTCGTCGAGACGGTTGCCGGCACCGCGATAGGCATGGAAGCGCTTGAGCAGGGCGTCGGGGGCGAAGGCATCGAGGATCGCCTGCAGCGCCTCGCCGATGGCCTCCTCCACCGCCGCCTGGTGCTGCCCCTGATGGGTCAGGCACTCGGTGACCGCCGCTGGCGCCGAGAGGTGCACCGGGCTGCGACGGGCGGAAAACAGCGTCTCCACGGTGTCGCGGTAGGGCTGGCCCAGGCGCAGCGGGTTGTCCTCGATCGGCTGCAGGCGGCGGTCGCGCAGCGGATAGCGGCTGTCGTCCTGAGCGCGGTGCAGCGCCTGCAGGCCTTCGATGGCGGCGCGCAGGGTCTGGCCGGCCTCGGCCATGAAGTTGAGCTGCTCTTCGCTGTCGGCAAAGCGCAGCTCGGCGCCGAGTGCGCGCAGCAGCGGATCGCTGCCGGTAGAGCCGGCGCCGGCCGGCACGCTGTCCTGCCAGCGCTCCTCGAGCTGCTCACCCACCGAGCGTTCCAGATCGTCCAGCAGGCCTTCGTCCATTTCCCGGTTCATCTTGGTATCTTCCTCGTATCGTCGATTGGTCGGCGCCGCTGCGCGCCACTCCAGAGAGCCGTGCTGCCCCGTGTCGCCATGCCGCTGCTCGGCCAGGACGCCGAGCAGCGCATCGTCATCGCCTTGCGCCGCATCATGCTCGTGGGCCAGGGCCGTGAGCGGATCGCGCTGGCTGGCACCCGGCGTGGCCTCGCCCAGGGCCTCCAACGGGTCGTCGCGGCGCGGCGGCGGAAAGGCGGTCGAGTGCGCGGCCCGGTACGGCACCACGCCCTGCTCCGCCAGAACCTCCTGCTCGTCGTCGACCAGGGCGGCAAGCGGCTGGGCACCGGGCAGGCCGGCCTGACGGTCACCCAGATGCACGCGCACCCGGTACTCGCCGATCCCCAGCTCGTCGCCATCGCGCAGGGCGACCCGACGCTCGCGGCCCAGCGGCAGCGTGGCCTGGTTGATGAAGGTGTGGCCGCTGCGGTCGATCAGGCAGAACTGGCCGTCGGCCCGGCGGATCTCGGCATGGGCGGGGCGGATTCGCCCGGCATGGTCCTGCAGCAGCCAGTCGTCGCTCGCGGCGCTGCCCAGGGTTCCCCCCGAGGCCGGAAATACATGGCTGCTGGTGGAGCGCCCCTCCAGCCGTTCGCTGTTGAGCACCACCAAGGTGACGGCGCTGGCGGCGACCTGGGGGCGGGAAAGATACGTCATCGCGTTACCCTGTCATCTGAATGCGTACCCGGCGCCGCCCCGAGGCGGCTCCAGATTCGGGATTGACGAAAGTGGTCCAGCCGAGCTGACAGCAGCCATGGTCGCCAAGACGCATGGGCTGCACCGCGCTCTCCAGCAGTTCGAGTTCGAGGTCGTAGGCCAGCGGCTCGCGCAGCACGAAGCTGACCAGGGTCTTGAGCGGTGCATGCTCGCGGCCATCGGGCAGGAAGTCGCGGAAGCGGGCCAGGCTGAGCCCCTGCAGGCACAGGGCGAACTTGCCGCCCACGTCGGCGACCCGCTCGCCGGCCACCATGTCCTCGCCCAGGGTCATGGCGCCAAGGCCGGTGCGGCTGCGCTGGTCCTCGGGGATCTCGACCCAGCGGTGCACCCACTGCTCGACGCTCACCTCGTCGAGATCGAAGCAGTGACCGACCACGCTCTCGACCACTTCGGGCGAGCGCGAGCGCCCCGCCAGCAGGCCGGCATAGGCCAGCATCTTGCCCCAGTTGATCGGCGTCTCGCCGCGCAGCTCCTCGTCGGCCAGCCCCACCAGGGCGAACACCGCGGCGGAGAAGCCGTCGCTGGCGCCATCCTGGTAGCGCACGTAGTGGCGGTACTTGCGCCAGCTGCGGTGTACCAGGGTCAGCAGGCGGTGGTTGAAGAAGTCGAGGAAGTCGCGGGCGACACCTTCGTGATGGGCCGCCTCGTGGGCCAGCGACTCCAGGTAGTAGCCGGGCAGTGGCGACTGGGCTCCCTGCAGGCCGAAAAAGCTGACTTCCAGCGCGTATTCGCCGCTCGGACGCGGTTCCAGCGCCACCACGTCGCTGCCGGGGAAACCCAGCGACGCCGAGGCGCTGAAGCGCACCCGCTCGCGGCCGGGATGCACGTCGGCCACACGCTCGAGATCGTCCTCATGGTGACGATGCAGCAGCTCGACGAGCTGGTAGAAATCGTAGCGCCGGGCCCCCTCGATCAGGGCCAGCGGCGCTAGATCAGGGGTTGTTGGCCCGACTGTAAGGTCCATGCGTAACGTTCCTGGTTGTGACGATTGACGACGTGGAGTTCGTGGAACGAGTTGATGCTGGCGTAGAGCGAGAAGAATCGTGCCAGCACGCTGCCGAACAAATAGAGGCTGCCCTCGTCGCCGAAGGCTTCCTGGTCCAGGGTCATGACCGAGCGCAGGCCGCGTACCGGCAGACCACGCTTGAGCCGGTCGATGGAGCGGGTCTCGATGTTAAGCACGCCGGCCAGACGCTTCTGCGACACCCGCTCGGCCTGGCGGTCGACCAAGGCGCGGAAGTCGTAGGCCCGCAGCACCGAGCACAGCGCATCGCGCTCGAGCAGCGACAGGTAGTTGAGCGAAAGGTTGGAAATCAGCGTCCACAGCAGGCTGCCGTCCAGGGTAGGACGCAGCGCCGGGGTGGGCCGGGTGATGTTGCGATAGGCGGCGAACACCGGGCTGGTGTCGGTGGAGGCGATGATGTCGCCCACCGCCAGGCGCTCGGGCAGGGTGCGGTTGCTGCAGGTCAGGCGCAGCGAGATGGTCTCGCGCATGCCGACGCAGGCTTGCTCGTCGCCGCGCACGAAGGCGATGTCGTGGTCGAAGCCGTCGCCGCGCAGGCTGTCGCGCACCCGCACGCGGAAATAGCGTGCCTCACGGCCGCGATCACGTTCGATCTGGTGCTGGAAGCTCTCGAACGGCACGTACTGACGCGGCTCGCCGCGCATCTTGCCGCTGTCGCCCTCCAGCCAACCCTGTACCGCGTCGACGCTGAACACCTCGTAGTGCTCCGCCGCACGGCTGCTGGGGCGAATGCGGTACTCGCTGCGCTCGCCGTTGAGGTCGATGGGGTCGGCGTCGTGGCTGAACAGGTTGATGGCCGGGGCGCAGAACAACGCCAGATGCTCGTCGCGCACCTTGGCATCTGCCGGCAGCGTGCGCGAGAAGACGAAGCGCAGCACGATGCGCGAGGCCTGGCGCGGCGGCAGCAGCCGACCCAGCCCCACCAGATCGACGAAGTGGAAGGCCTCGGGAAAGCACAGGTACTCCTGCAGGATGCGATAGCCCTGGTGCACGTTGCGCGGATAGGGCAGCAGCGCGTGCTCGCGCTCGAAGCCCACCGGAGAGAGCATGCCGCGGGGCAGCGGTACCACGGCGCCGTCGATCTCCAGCTCCAGGCGCGACAGATAGTGGCCCAGCCACAGATAGAGCGTGCGTGCGGTATAGCCGCCTCCGCCCAGGTGCAGGCGCAGGTTGTCGATGCCCAGCGCATCCAGCGACTGGTCGCCGTCCACGTCGAGGGCCAGCTCGACGATCGAGGACTCACGGGAGTGGCGCGCCTCCACGCCGGCATGCATCAGCGGATAGAGCGCCACGTCGTGGCAGATACGGAAGCGACACGCGGTGCCGTCGATGGGCCGCGCCGCCAGCGTGGTGCCGGCGGGCACCTCCTGGCGTCCGCTCAAGGCGCCCTTGTTGGGCGTGAACTGCATGATCGTCATGCTCGGCACCGGGCGCAGATAGTTGGGCCACAGCATGGAGATCAGCGAGTGGGTCAGCTCGGGGAACTCGTCCTCGACCTTCTCGCGCATGCGTCCGGTGAGAAAGGCAAAGCCTTCCAGCAGGCGCTCGACGTCCGGGTCCGTGCTGCGCTCGGAGAGGAAACGGCTGAGGCCGGGGTTGGCCTCGGCGAACTCCCGCCCCTGCAGCTTCAGGTAGTCGAGCTCGTCCCGGTAATAACGATTGAGCATGCACGCCTCGCTTCCTGGCTGGGGCTAATCGGCTTGGGTACTCAGTTCAGGCACTGGTAGCGTTTGTCGTTGAGCAGCAGATCGATGGTGGCCTGGCCCTGGTCGCGGCCGAGATCCACCGTGGCGTGCACCTGGAAGCGCAGCTGCAAGGGGTCGCTGCCACGCGGCAGCGACTCCACTTCCACCTGCCGCACGCGCGGCTCGAACCGCTCGATGCACTGGCGAATGGCACGCTGGATGTTGCGCTCCAGGTCGAGCACGCCGATGGTCGCGTCATTGAAGTCGAGGAGCCCCAGCTCCGGGGCACATTCGCTGTGCCCCGGGTGGCTGTTGAGCAGATCGACCAGATGGCGCTTGATGGACTCGACGATCTCGGCAAGGCTCGCCTCGGCGCCGCCGCTCTCGCTTCTCTCGGGAGTCGCCAAGCGTTCGAACAGCCGGTTGCCGAGCACGCCACCACGGTGAATCGTCATGGCCGCGCCCTCCCCTTACTCCTTGTCCAGACGACCCACCAGCGACAGCTCGAAGTTGGCGCCCATGTACTTGAAGTGCGGACGCACGGACATGGAGACCTGGTACCAGCCCGGATCGCCCTCGACGTCGGAGACCTGGATCGAGGCGGCGCGCAGCGGACGGCGGCTGCGCACCTCGGCCGGGGGATTCTCCTGGTCGGCGACGTACTGGCGAATCCACACGTTGAGCTCGCGCTCGAGATCCTGACGCTCCTTCCAGGAGCCGATCTGCTCACGCTGCAGCACTTTGATGTAGTGAGCCAGGCGGTTGATGATGAACATGTAGGGCAACTGGGTGCCGAGCTTGTAGTTGGTCTCGGCAGCCTTGCCCTCGGGGGTGTTGGGGAAGACCTTGGGCTTCTGCACCGAGTTGGCCGAGAAGAAGGCGGCGTTGTCGCTGCCCTTGCGCATGGTCAGCGAGATGAAGCCCTCTTCGGCCATCTCGAACTCTCGGCGGTCGGTGACCAGCACCTCGGTAGGAATCTTGGCCTGCAGCTGGCCCAGCGCCTCGTAGGTGTGCACCGGCAGGTTCTCCACCGCACCGCCGCTCTGCGGACCGATGATGTTGGGGCACCAGCGGTACTTGGCGAAGCTGTCGGTGAGACGCTCGGCGAGCAGGTAGGCGGTGTTGCCCCACAGGTAGTCCTCGTGGCTCTCGCTGACCGTCTCGCGGTAGTGGAAGGTCTTGACCGGGTTCTCGACCGGGTCATAGGGCATACGCAGCAGGAAGCGCGGCGCGGTCAGGCCCAGGTAGCGGGCGTCCTCGGACTCGCGCAGGCTGCGCCAGCGAGCGTACTTGGGCCCTTCGAAGATCGCCTTGAAGTCCTTGATGTTGGGCAGCTCCTGGAAGCTGTCGATGCCGAAGAAGCTCGGCGCCACCGAGGAGAGGAACGGCGCGTGAGCCATGGCGCCCACTGCGGCGGTGAACTGCAGCAGCTTGATGTCGGGGGTCGAGGGCGAGAAGTCGTAGTTGCCGATGATGGCACCCACCGGCTCGCCGCCGAACTGACCGTACTCGGTCGCGTAGACGTGCTGGTAGAGCCCGCTCTGGCTGAGCTCCGGCGCGAACTCGAAGTCCTCCAGCAGCTCTTCCTTGGTGGCATGCAGCAGGTCGAGCTTGATGTTCTGGCGGAAGTCGGTGCGGTCGACCAGCAGCTTGAGCCCGCGCCAGGCCGATTCGATCTGCTGGAAGCCGCGGTCGTGCAGGATCTCGTCGACCTGGCTGCCGATCTTGCGGTCGAGCTCGACGATCATGCGGTCCACCACCGCCTTGTTGACCTGCGGTGCCGCATCGTCGCTGCGCAGCAGCTCGGCAATGAAGGCGGCCACGCCCTGCTTGGCGATGTCGTAACCGTCCTCGGACGGCGCCAGGCGGGTCTGCGCCATCACCTGATCGAGAAGGGAGCCCTCGGCCTGGGCCTCGGCGGCCTGCCCCTGCGTCTGTGCCATTTCGCTCATTGTAGGTGCCTCGAATCCTTTGCCTGGCCGGGAACGTCATGCGCTGTCGGCGCGCTCCCGGAATGCCTCTGTGACGCGGAAGCCTCAGCTCTTGGCGTCGTCAGGAGTGTCCAGCAGCTCGAGTTCGGCGAGCAGCTGCGTGCGCGCTTCATCGCTCTCCATCAGCTTCTGCAGCTGGTCACGGAACGCTGGGACGTTGCCCAGCGGCCCCTTGAGCGCCACCAGCGCCTCGCGCAGCTCGACCAGCTTGCGCAGTTCGGGCACCTGGCGGGCCACGCTGTCAGGAGTGAAGTCTTCGAGCGACTTGAACTGGAGGTTGACCGCCAGGTCGCCGGCCTCCTCGCCCTCCTCGAGGCGATTGGGCACGCTGGCTGTGAGCCCGAGTCCGGCTTCGCGCATCACCGACTTGAAGTTGTTCTTGTCCACCGAGACCTTTTCCCGCTCCTCGATCGGCGTGGCCTCGGCGCCACCCTTGAAGTCGCCTACCACCAGCAGCTTGAGCGGCAGCTCGGTTTCCGCCTGCTGGTCGCCGGTAGCCGGCACGTACTTGATGTTGATGCGCTCTTTCGGCGCAACGGTTCCTTCCTTCGCCATGGAGAAGCTCCCTGATGGGCCGCCTTGTTTGAATTCGCAATGCTGTGACGACGACGTGCCATACCCTGTCCCCACCGGCCGGAAATGCCCGGCCAGGTGCGGTCAGCACTCAAGTGAGAAACGTTGTCACCCTTGCTCGTGAGGCGAGAGGGTAATCAGACTTTAAGACCGTGCCAAACGGCAGGGGCCAGCAGGAGGAGGTTACAACCCGGATACATCACGGCGTATTAGATTACATGGATTCACTGCCGCTCCTGTAGCGGTGCGGCTCCCTCTTTCTGTGCCGGCATGTGCCTACATAAGAAGCAGCGCATGGATTACACCGCATGTAGGAAATTAGCTACACCAATATAAGAAATATAGGGCAAGCCAATGTGCCAATAACCTCGCCCGATAACGTTGTCGGAAAGGCGGCGGCATGAGGAAAGAACACGAGGGGATGAGAAACGTCGGCCGGGCATGAGAAGCCCGGCCGTTAGTTTCAAGCGAGTCGTGCGTGAATCGACGCCTCGATGCCGGTGGCATCCAGGCCACACTCGGCCAGCAGTTCGCCGGGCTTGCCATGTTCGACGAAGGCGTCGGGCAACCCCAGGTTGAGGGTGGCGACCTGAACGCCTTCGGCGGCGAGCAGTTCGTTCACGCCGCTGCCGGCACCGCCAGCCACGACGTTCTCCTCCAGCGTGACCAGCAGGTCGTGGTCGGCTGCAGCAGCCAGGATGGCGTCACGGTCGAGCGGCTTGACCGAACGCATGTTGAGGTGGGTGGCATCGAGAGAGTCGGCTACCTCGACCGCTGGGCCATTGAGGCTGCCGAAAGCAAGCAGGGCCACCCGCTTGCCGGGCTCGGCGCCACTCTCGCGGCGCAGCTCGGCCTTGCCGATCGCCATGGGCTCGAGATGAGCGGGAATCGTCACGCCGGGTCCGCTGCCGCGGGGGTAGCGCACCGCGGCGGGCCCCGGGTAGTGGTAGGCGGCGCTGAGCATGGCCCGGCACTCGGCCTCGTCGGCCGGGGCTAGGATCACCATGCCGGGTACGCAGCGCAGGTAGGAGAGGTCCATGCTGCCGTGGTGAGTGGGGCCGTCCTCGCCCACCAGGCCGGCGCGGTCGATGGCGAAGGTGACGTCGAGCTCCTGCACCGCCACATCGTGAATCAGCTGGTCGTAGCCGCGCTGCAGGAAGGTGGAGTAGATCGCCACCACCGGCTTCATTGCCTCGCAAGCCATGCCGGCGGCCAGGGTCACCGCATGCTGCTCGGCGATGGCCACGTCGTAGTAGCGGTCGGGGTACTCCTTGGAGAAGCGGATCAGGTCGGAGCCTTCGCGCATCGCCGGGGTGATGCCGATCAGTCGCTGGTCGACGGCGGCCATGTCGCACAGCCACTCGCCAAAGACATTGCAATACTTGGGCTTTTTCTTGACCGGCGCGACTGGCTTGCTGCTCGACACCTCACCATTCTTTTCCAGCTTGGTGATGGCATGGTAGCCGATGGGGTCAGCCTCGGCGGGCAGGAAGCCGCGCCCCTTGCAGGTCTTGACGTGCAGGAACTGCGGGCCGTCCAGGTCGCGAATGTTACGCAGGGTCTGGATCAGGTTGGGCAGGTCGTGGCCGTCGAGCGGGCCGATGTAATTGAAGCCCATCTCCTCGAACAGCGTGGCCGGGCTGACCATGCCCTTCATGTGCTCCTCGGTGCGCCTCGCCAGCTCCAGCGCTCCTGGCAAATGCGACAGCACCCGCTTGCCCTCTTCACGGAAGGCAAGGTAGGGCTTGCTGGAGAGGATGCCCGCCAGATAGCTGGCGATGCCACCGACGTTCTCCGAGATAGACATCTCGTTATCGTTGAGCACCACGAGCATGTTGGCATCGACATGGCCGGCATGCGCCAGCGCCTCGAAGGCCATGCCCGCGGTCAGCGCGCCGTCGCCGATTACCGCGCAGACGCGTCGTTTTTCACCACTCGTGGCACTGGCCAGCGCCATGCCCAGCGCCGCCGAGATCGATGTGCTGGAGTGCCCCACACCGAAGGTGTCGTAGGACGACTCGGCACGGCGCGGAAACGCCGCCAGGCCAGCGTACTGGCGAATGCTGGGCATGGCCTCGCGTCGACCGGTAAGAATCTTGTGCGGGTAGGCCTGGTGGCCGACGTCCCACACCAGGCGGTCGTGGGGCGTTTCCAGGGCTTGATGCAATGCCACGGTGAGTTCCACCACGCCCAGGCCGGCACCGAAGTGGCCGCCGCTGCGTCCTACGCTGTAAAGGAGGTAGGCACGCAGCTCGTCGGCTACCTGAAGCAGCTGAGCCTGGGTCATGGCCCGCAGCGCCGCCGGCGTATCCAGCGAGTCGAGCAGTGGAGTCACCGGGCGCTCTGCAGGAATTACGTCATAGAGCTTCATGTGCGATTCGGTCGTCCTGGCTGTCGTGCCATTTGGCGGCTAGTGGTCGCGCTCGATCATGTATCGGGCCAATTGGGCCAGCTGATAACCCGACTCGCCCAGCGGCGCCAGCGCGGCCAGCGCCTCCTCGGTCAGCTCGCTGGCCCGACGACGAGCGCCATCCAGCCCCAGCAGGGCCGGGTAGGTCGGCTTATCGCGGGCGGCATCGGCCCCCGATGTCTTGCCCAGGGTCTGGGTATCGCCGGTAACGTCGAGGACGTCATCGTGTATCTGAAATGCCAGCCCCAGCGCTTCGGCGTAGCGGTCCAGCGCCGCCACGCGAGGGTCCTGGTCGTCGACCGCCGTCAGTGCGCCCAGATGCACCGCCGCGCGGATCAAGGCGCCGGTCTTGTGCGCATGCATGGTGGCCAGTGCCTCGACATCAGGGTGGCCGCCAATGGCCGCCAGGTCCAATGCCTGTCCTCCCACCATGCCGTCACGGCCAGCAGCCGTGGCAAGGGTAAGGATCAGTGCCGGCAGACGCGGATGCGCGGCACGAGCCAGCGTTTCGAAGGCCAGGGTCTGCAGCGCATCACCGGCGAGTATCGCCGTGGCCTCGTCGAAGGCCCGGTGCACCGTAGGCTGGCCACGGCGCAGGTCGTCATCGTCCATGGCCGGCAGGTCGTCGTGCACCAGCGAGTAAGCGTGAATCAGTTCGACGGCAGCAGCGGGGGCATCCAGTGCCTCGTCACTGGCGCCCAGCGCACGTCCAGCGAGGTAGACCAGCAGCGGGCGCAGGCGCTTGCCTCCCACCAGCAGGGCATGATGCATGGCGGCGTCCAGGCGCGGCTCTGCCGACTGCCGCCGCTCGAATGCACGGGTCAGGAAGGCATCGACACGCGCCCGGTCGGCCGCCAGGCTGGTGGCGAGGGCGTCACTGTTCACTCTCATCCTCCGCTGCGGGGGCATCGAAAGGGGCGAAGTCGATACTGCCGTCGGGACGCTCGATGAGGGTGCGCACGCGCAGCTCGGCTTCATCCAGGCGGCGCTGGGCATCGCGGGTCAGGGCGACGCCCTGCTCGAAGGCCGCAAGCGAGCCTTCCAGCGAGAGTTCGCCAGACTCCAGCCGCTCTACCAGTTGCTCCAGTTTCTCTACGGTGGCGGCGAAATCGACCTCACTGCTCTCGCTCACAACCTCGCTCGCCGCCTGTTCGTCACGCTCGGCCATGACACCTCTAGCTCGTCGCCGCTGTTTCCGGAGGCATAGTATACACGCACTGCCCCCGGGGTCGTCTGCCTGGGCCATGCTACGTGCAGCCCGTTCATCTTCGCCACACAGCATTTTCATCTTGCACCGTATCGGCTGTGTTAAGATGAGCGCCCTGTTTCCAGCCTGAAACCGAAGGGCATCGTGCCGTTTCGTCCTCCGGTCTTCCAGCAAGCACGCGGCGCACCAAGAAGGGGTTGATTCGACCATGGCCAAAACGTCCCTGGACAAGAGCAAGATCAAGATCCTGCTGCTCGAGGGCGTCCACCAGAGCGCGGTGGACAATTTTCTGAATGCCGGTTACACCAACATTGAGCACCTGCCCACCTCGCTCGACGAGGCGTCGCTGATCGAGAAGATCAGCGACGTGCATTTCCTCGGCATTCGTTCCCGCACCCAGCTCAACGAGCGCGTGTTCGCCGCCGCCGAAAAGCTCAACGCCGTGGGCTGTTTCTGCATCGGCACCAATCAGGTCGACCTCAGCGCAGCGCTCGTGCGCGGCATTCCGGTATTCAACGCGCCCTACTCCAACACCCGCTCCGTGGCTGAGCTGGTGCTGGCCGAGGCCATCATGCTGCTGCGCGGCATTCCCGAGAAGAATGCCCGCGCCCATCAGGGCGGCTGGCTGAAAAGCGCCAAAAACTCCCACGAGGCACGTGGCAAGACCCTGGGCATCGTCGGCTACGGCAACATCGGCTCCCAGCTCTCGGTGCTGGCCGAATCTCTCGGCTTCAACGTCATCTTCTACGACGTGGTGACCAAGCTCGGCATGGGCAACGCCAGTCAGGTGGCCAGCCTCGAGGAGCTGCTGGCACGCTCCGACGTGGTCAGCCTCCACGTACCCGAGCTGCCCTCCACCAAGTGGATGATCGCCAAGGAACAACTCGCACTGATGAAGCCCAGCGGCATCCTGATCAACGCCTCTCGCGGCAGCGTGGTAGTGATCGAGGACCTGGCCGAGGCACTCGAAGCCGGCCGCCTCTACGGCGCCGCCATCGACGTCTTCCCGGTCGAGCCCAAGGGCAACGAAGAGGAGTTCGTCAGCCCGCTGCGCGGTATCCCCAACGTGATCCTGACCCCCCACGTGGGCGGCTCGACGCTGGAAGCGCAGGAGAACATCGGCATCGAGGTGTCCGAGAAACTGATCACCTACTCCGACAACGGCACCACGGTCACTGCGGTCAACTTCCCCGAGGTGGCACTGCCGGCACACCCGGACAAGCATCGCGTGCTGCACATCCACGACAACGTGCCCGGCGTACTCACCGAGATCAACCGGGTGCTGTCGGAGAGCGGCATCAATATCTCCGGCCAGTACCTGCAGACCAACGAGAAAGTGGGCTACGTGGTCATCGACGTGGACAAGGCCTACGGTGAGCAGGCACTCGAGGCGCTGCGCAGGGTGGAGCATACCCTGCGTGTTCGGGTTCTCTACTCGGAGACCAACTTCGAGGAGTGATGACAGCGCTCACACGCCGGAAACCTTGCCGTCGCGCTCATCGAGTGCGGCGGCTTCGTTTTGGCGTGCATGAAGCTTGCGCGAATCGACGCTGCCGATAGGATGTCACCGATTCCGGAGAGGTAGGCCGCTAAAGGCTCTGGATATCGATCACGTAGCCGATGATCGGATAGCCGGCCTGCTTGGCAGCTTTCTCGGCTTCCAGCTGGGCTTCCAGCTTGGAGATACTGGTGGAGCGGTGTTCGAAGACAGTGTCGGTCTCCAGCTTGCGGGTTCTCACGGCAAGCCGGACCAGGTGTCCCGTCTTGTAGGATTTAGCAGATTGGCCGGCGGCGGCCGGCTTGCCGCCCTTTTGCCTTGCCTCCTTGCCGCTCGTCAGCGGGCGTGACGGCGTTGACTCTTGGCCGGGCTTCATGAAGGCATCAATCTCGCGCTTGATGCTCTGTTCGAACTCGCTCAGTTCGTCGCTCATTCGTCCTCCAGTGAATGTATTTCCCGCCCCGCTCGGACCATAACAGGCCGGCTCGGGCAGCTCCCTTAACGCAGGTTATGGGCGGTATTGACGGGCAGGGCCCCACAAGATGCCAGAGTCTTGCTGCCATTTCACTCTCTTCGGCTCATGGCGCATCATCAGGCACGGCGCTTTCGATGCGAGGGTCGGTTCGACCCGCATCGCTTATTGTGCTAATGGTTTCTTTTCAAAGCACCGCCGCCTACCAAGGATAGACTGCATGCCGACCGCCGCCGCCTACCTGATTGTCGTGTTGGTATGGGCCACCACGCCATTGGCCATCAAGTGGAGCGCCGAGGCAGGGGCGCCGGTAGGCAGCGTGCTGCTCCGCATGGCGATCGCCTTACTGGCGGGGCTTCTGGTACTGGTGGCGTTGCGCCGTGGATTGCGCAGGGACCGGCACGCCATGAGAAGCTACGCAGCAGCGGTTCCAGGAGTGTTCGGTGCAATGGCCTTGAGCTATCACGCCTCGATGACGCTGCCCTCGGGAATGATGTCGGTGATATTCGGCATGGCACCCTTGATCTCCGGGCTGATATTGCAACTGTTGCCCAGCGCTGTAAAGCTGCGCCGCTGGCACTGGATCGGCTGCGTGCTTGGCCTCGCGGGCCTGGGACTGGTCTTCGCCGACAGCCTGGTGCTGGGCAGCGACCAGTTGCCGGCGCTGCTGATGATGCTCGGCGCCGTGACGCTGTTCAGCGCCAGCGGTATCGCCGTGCAGCGAGTGGCGGCAGGCCTCGGCCCACTGGAGCAGACCCTGGGCACCCTGGCCTTGTGCCTGCCGTGCTTCTTCATCCTGTGGCTGGCCAGCAGCGAGCCCATGGCGATACCGCTAAGCACCCGTGGCCTGTGGTCAGTGGTCTATCTGGCGCTGTTCGGTTCGTTGGTGGGCTTTCTCTGCTACTTCCTGATCCTGTCGCGGCTCTCGGCGGCCAGTGTGGCACTCGTCACGTTGATCACCCCGATCCTGGCCCTGGGCCTGGGCATGACGCTGAATCAGGAACAGCCATCATCCTCCATGTTGGCAGGAGCCGTGCTGATTCTGGTGGCGCTCGGTGCCTATCTGTTCGGCGATCGCCTGGCCCGCCTGAAGGATGAGCGCAAGGTTTCCTCTTCAGCCGAACATGAGTCCATCTGACTCAGAAGAAGGTCGGCATCACCTCGATGACCTCCAGCCGCTCATCGACGCGGCAGATCCGCCGCCACTTGTCGAAGGTCAGGCAGGGGTGTGAGGCGCCGAATGCCACGATGTCGCCCACCCGTACCCGGCCGTTGGCGCTGCCGGGCTCCTCTTCCTCCTCTGCCAGCCTGACGAAGGCGTGCTGATCCATCAGCTTGGTCACGCGCCAGCCCGCCACCGGAAGCGGTCGCCGGCGCTCGTCCCCCTCGCGATAGCGCCGCAGCGGCTCGGGCAGCTGGTCGTGGCCGATGTCGCGCTTGCCCAGGCCGACAATGGCCAATCCAGGCTCGGGAAGCGACTGGACCTGGGCAAACACTTCGAGGGCCGGCTGTAACCCACGCTCCAACTCCGGGCGGCGCTCGAGGATTTCATGCTGGGCCTGGCGATAGATGCCGTGGTCGTGGACCACGTAACAGCCGGGGCGCAGTACCGGTGCGAACTGCGGCCCCAGTCGCGCCTCGCGGAATACCTCGGCGATCAGGTCATACCAGGCCGAGCCGGAGGCGGTGATCAGCGGCTCCGGGCTCTCGATCAAGGCATCCTTGTCCAGGGCCTGAGCCGCTTCGACCAGTTGCCAGGCATAGGCGCGCACGGCCCGTTCGGGATCATTGCCATGCACTACCCCCTCGTAGCCCTCGAGCCCCGCCAGCACCAGCGCTTGCTCACTGTCGATACGCTCGGCAAGCGCCATCACCTCATCGGTATCGCGACAGCCGCAGCGCCCACCGGGTACCCCGAGCTCGATCAACACCTGAAGGCGCAGATCACGGGCCGTGAAATAGCGCACCAACTGATCGACGTTGGCGACGCTGTCTACCACGCAGTAGAAGTCGGCGCCGGCCTCGATCAGCTCAGCGACGATTGCCATGTTGGCCTCGCCGATCAGTTGGTTGGCCATGAGCAGACGCTGCACACCATGAGCAAAGGCGGCCCGACACTGCGACGCAGTGGCCAGGGTGATTCCCCAGGCACCTTCGGCAAGCTGGCGTTGAAACAGCGAAGGACACATGGTCGTCTTGCCATGGGGGGCCAGGCGCGCGCCGTGGCTCTCGCAGAAGCGCTGCATCCAGGCCAGGTTGTGGGCCAGCGGCGCTTCATGCACCACGGCGGCAGGCAGACTGACATCCGCCAGCAGCCGGTTTCCGGTTTGCGGCGTACCCTTTTCCAGGGCCTCGAGGTGGGGACGGTCATCGTACATGCTGCGCTCCCGCTGGATGAATGCCTGGCGACTCGACACACCGTCTTTGGTCGCAGGAATGACGAAAAATGCGCGCGACACGCTAGGCTGGTGGCGGGCACGTTTCTACAGGATACGACAATGATGACAAACGTCGACGAGCGTCCGGTGATCCGCCGCGACCAGCACGGCGTGGCCACCCTCACGCTTAACCGTCCGCGCCAGTTCAATGCACTGTCCGAGGAGGTACTCAAGGCCCTGAAAGGCGAGCTTTCCCGCCTGGCCACGGATGACTCGGTGCGCTGCGTGGTCATTGCCGCAGAGGGCCGTGCCTTCTGCGCCGGGCACGACCTCAAGGAGATGCGGGCCACACCCGACAAGGCCTACTACCAGGCGCTGTTTGCGCAGTGCGGGGAAGTGATGCAGCGCATCGTCAACCTGCCGGTGCCGGTGATCGCCCGGGTCCAGGGCCTGGCCACCGCGGCCGGCTGTCAGCTGGTCGCCAGCTGCGATCTCGCCGTGGCAGCCAGATCGGCGCGCTTTGCCGTCTCGGGCATCAACGTCGGGCTGTTCTGCTCCACGCCTGCAGTAGCGCTGTCCCGCAGCATCGGTCGCAAGCGGGCCATGGAAATGCTCTTCACCGGCGAGTTCATCGATGCCGAGCAGGCGCTGGAGTGGGGCTTGATCAATCGCGTGGCCGACGACGAGGCACTGGACGAGGTGCTCAATGCACTTACCGCCAGCATCTGTGCCAAGAGCGCCGTGGCACTGCGCACCGGGAAGGCGCTGTTTCAGCGCCAGCTGCAGATGCCGCTGCGTGAAGCCTACGCCCTGGCCGGCGAGACCATGGCCTGCAACATGATGGCAGAGGACGTCACCGAAGGGATCGATGCCTTCATCGAAAAACGCCAACCCAACTGGCGTCACCGCTGAGGAAGATGCCAGGCCCCTCATGTCAGCAGATAAAGTGGAAGGCATTTCCGCAATCGAGACAAGCCGGCATCGAGGGGGTATCCTGTCGGCAAGCCCCTACGGGAGGGCCAGACAGGTTAACCCAGAAGGAAGAAGCAGGTGAGTGAAGTCAAACGTAGAACGGCGGGCCGCCCGCCCGGTCCCGGCAAGAGTGCCAGTGGTCATAGCCAGTCGCTGGTGCGCGGGCTCAACCTGCTGGAGCGGCTGGCAGCCACACCGGGGGGACTGGCCCTGTCGGAATTGGCCGAGTCTGTCGACCTGGCACCTTCCACCACCCACCGCCTGCTGCAGGCACTGCAAGGCCAGGGGTTCATTTCCCAGGATGCGGAGCTTGGAGTATGGAAGATCGACGTCAAGACTTTCCGCATCGGCAACAGTTTCCTCGAGGCACGCGACTTCGTCGCCACCAGCCGTCCCTTCCTGCGTCGCCTGACTGCCCAGACCGGTGAAACGGCCAACCTGGGCATCCGCGACGGCGCCACCGCCGTGTTCCTGGCCCAGAGCGAGTCGTCGCAGATGATGCGCATGATCACCCGGCTTGGCTCACGCGCCCCCCTTCACGCCTCGGGGGTTGGCAAGGCGCTGATGGCCTGGCTGCCGGATGACGAGTTCGATCGGGTCGTGGCCGAACGTGGCCTGTCACGAGTCACCGAAAATACCCTGCACACGCCGGAATCGCTGCGCGCCAACCTGGCCGAAGTGCGTCGCCAGGGCTTCGCCTGCGACCGCGAGGAGCACGCCATCGGTCTGCACTGCGTGGCCTCCTGCCTGCACGACGAACACGGCATCCCGCTGGCGGCGATCTCGGTATCGGGACCGGTGGCACGCATTCCCGAGTCACGACTCCTCGAACTGGGCGAGCTGGTGCGCGATACCGCCGCCGAAATCACCGCCCGGCTGGGCGGGCGCATCCCCGACGTTACCGAGGCATCGGTAGAAGCATGAATCAGTACAGGGGGTGGGCTTCGCTGCTGGTGGGGATGTCCCTCAGCGGCAGCCTCCTGGCCGCCGACACCCCCTCTTACGACCTGAGCCACGAAGGCCTGGCCCTGGACACGCGCCAGCAGCTGGCCTGGATGCGCTGCAGCCTGGGTCAGCGCTTTGAAGAGGGTCGTTGCCTGGGCGAAGCCGAGCGCCTGAGCTGGAGCGAGGCCCAGGCACGCATCCAGGAGCTGGCGGGGCCCGAGTGCCCCTGGCGCCTGCCCCGCTTCCATGAGCTGCGCGGCCTGATGCAGCCCGCCCCCGGCCGTGACATGGCCATCGACCTGGAGGCCTTCCCCGATACCCCACCGGGCTGGTACTGGAACCAGGCCAGCGCCGGTGGTCACTCACAGCAGGATTGCTTCGTCGATTTCGGCGGCGAAGGGCGAACGCGCTGCAACATGGGCGGGCACTTCCACCTACGGCCAGTGATGCCGGACGCAAAGGCTGCCAGTTGCCTAGGCAACCATTAGCGATACGGAACTAGCAGCCACCCCTTCCACTCCGTAACGAAACATGCCTCAATTTTATCTTGTTCCAGCAGCGACTCGATTAGCTGTGGTATTCTATCTGCACCTGAATTCAGCCTTTTCTGTCCTGCAACAGTATCACAACCTCGGAAACCGGCTCTGACCATGTCCTCCGCTCACGATTGCGTTGTCTCGCTCGTCGACAACTTCCAGAAGCGCCACCCTATTCGTGCCGGCTCGTTGATCATCACGATATATGGTGACTCGATTGCCCCTCGAGGAGGCACGGTCTGGCTCGGCAGCCTGTCGAAGCTTGTCGCCCCCATTGGCATCAACGAGAGGTTGGTCCGCACCTCCGTTTACCGGTTGACCCAGGAAAGCTGGTTGCAGGGCGAGAAGGTTGGACGACGCAGCTATTACAGCCTCAGCGGCCCGGGGCGGCGACGCTTCGAACAGGCCTTCAAGCGTGTCTACCACGGTGCTCAGCCCTCCTGGAGCGGACAGTGGACCCTGGTCCTGCTGTCGCAGCTGGATACCGCGCGGCGCCAGAAAGTGCGCGAGGAGCTCGAATGGCTGGGCTTCGGCTATTTCGCCCAGGGGCTTCTGGCCCACCCCACCCTCAACCGCAGTGAAGCGATGGCAGCGCTGCAGGAAATGGATGCGGCCGACGATACCATCATCCTGCAGACCGAAGCCGTGGAGCCTCTCGCCAGCAAGCCGCTGCGCCGGCAGGTGAGGGAAAGCTGGAACCTGGAAAGCCTGGCCGAGAATTATCAGCGCTTCCTGACCCAGTTTCGCCCGCTGTGGAAGGCACTGGACGAGGAAAATCACCTGGGCGAGGAGGAGTGCTTCATTGCCCGTACGCTGCTGATTCACGAGTATCGCAAGGTGCAGCTACGCGACCCCCAGCTACCCGACGAGCTTCTGCCGACCGCCTGGGAAGGTCGCAATGCCTACCAGCTGTGCCGCAATATCTATCGCACGATCTACCAGCGTGCGGAGCGCTGGCTCGACCAGCACCTCGAGACGGCCGAAGGCCCCCTTCCGGCACCGGGGAACAGCTTCTATCAGCGCTTTGGCGGCCTGGAGTGAGTCTCCCACCTTGCGTGGATCTCGACGTCTATCGACTCCAGGCGGTTCACGCTACCTGGCGAGGGTCTGCTGCTTGGGTTGAGTGTCACCGGCTTTGAGCTTCGGTCGATCGGCATCGAGCTCGGCCAGCGGCTCACAGGGTTCCAGGCTGTCGCGGCAGCGCTCGGTCAGCCGCTGATACTCGCGGGTGCCTTGCTGCTTCCAGGCGAACTCCTGATCACTCAACTCACGCTTGACGCTGGCTGGCGCGCCTATCACCAGCGATTGGGGCGGACACTCGAACCCGGCCTTGACGAAGGCCGCCGCGGCGACGATGGAGCGAGTGCCGATCACGGCGTTATCCATCACCACGGCATTCATCCCCACCATGGCGTCTTGACCCACCACACAGCCGTGCAGCACGGCACCGTGACCGATATGGCCATCCTTCTCCACCTTGGTAACGCAGCCGGGAAAACCGTGCATCACGCAGGTGTCCTGAAGATTGGCCCCCTCCTCCAGCACCAGCTGGCCAAAGTCACCGCGCATCACCGCGCCGGGCCCCACATAGCAGCCCGGGCCAACGATGACATCGCCAATCAGCACCGCGGTGGGATGCACATAGGCGGTGGGGTGAACCACCGGCGTGACTCCCTCGAGTCGATAACAGGGCATGGATGAACCTCCTTAGTTCAGCTGGCCGTGACGGCGGCTCTGCACCACCACGAAGCGACGAGCCACGTAAGCCTGGTCGCACAACGAAGCGTTGGCCGCCGGATTGCCTCCGGTGGCGTGAAAGTCGCTGAAGGCCGCGGACTGGTTGACGAAGACGCCGCCGTCCAGGTTGAGCGACAGCGGGGCCGCCACCTCCATGGCCAGCTGCTCGAACTGCTCGGCCACGGCGTCGTCGGTGGTGTAGGCGCCCAGGGTGATGGCGCCCTTCGCGCCGATCACCTCACGAGCCAGCTGGATGCTGTGGGCGGTGCTGTCGGTGGCGATCACGAAGCTGATCGGGCCGAAGCGCTCCTCGCTGAAGGCGTCGCGCTGCCCGGCGTCCACCTTGAGCAGCAACGGGGTGTGGATGCGCGCCCTGGGGAACTGGGTGTGCTGTCGGGGTTCGCTGTCGAGAAGAATTTCCCCGAGGGCGCGACTCTTATCGATGCGTGCTTCGGTCGCTGGCGACTGGATGGCCCCCAGCACGGCGCAGGCGCGGTCGTTGTCGGAGAGGAACTTCTCGACGGCCTTGGCCAGGGTGTCGGCTACCTCGTCGAAGGAGAGCTGGCCCTCGGCGGTCTTGATGCCCTCCCTGGGCACATAGATCGCCTGGGGAGTCGTGCACATCTGACCGGAGTAGAGGCTCAGGGAGAAGGCGAGATTCTGGGCCACCGGCTTGATCTGCTCGACGCTGTCGATGATCACGCTGTTGATGCCCGCCTTCTCGGTAAACACCTGGGCCTGGGTGGCGTTCTGCTCGAGCCACTCGCCGAAGGCGTTGGAGCCGGTGAAATCGATCAGCTTGACGGCCGGGTCAAGGGCCAGCTCCTTGGTCACCGGAGCTTCGGCCGTGTCGGGCATCAGGCTCACCAGGCAGGGGTCGAAGCCGGCCTCTTCGAGCACCTCCTGGGCGACGCGAGCGGTCATGGCCACCGGCAGGATGGCGGCCGGGTGCGGCTTGAGGATCACCGGGTTGCCGGTGGCCAGGCTGGCAAACAGGCCCGGGTAGGTGTTCCAGGTGGGGAAGGTGGAGCAGGCCACCACCAGGGAGATGCCGCGGGGCACGATATGGTAGCGCTTATCGAGCACCAGGGGGTCATGCTTGCCCTGGGGCTTCACCCATTTGGCCGTCGCCGGTACCCGGGACATCGCCTGCCAGGCATAGGCCACGGCCTCGAGGCCGCGATCCTGGGCGTGAGGGCCACCCGCCTGAAAGGCCATCATCGGAGCCTGCCCGCTGGTATGGGTCACCGCCTGAGCGATGTCCGGGCTCAGGGCGTTGAGGCGCGCCAGGATCTCCAGGCACACCCCCACTCGCGCCTCGGCGCCGACATCGCGCCAGGCCGGCATGGCGGCCTGCATGGATGCGATCAGTGCGCCCTGCTCGGGCTGCGCGTAGGTGATCCCCAGCTCGAAGCCATAGGGAGAAACCTCGGCGCCGACCTGGCCGGCCACCTCGGTCACCTTGAGGGCAAAAGGCTGCTTGAGCAGGGCCTCGAAGCGCTGCGGGGCGCCCTTCACCGCCTCTTCCGGGTACTTCTTGAGGCTCTCCGGGTAGGGGCTCCAGACGCCTCGGGTGGAGATGGCCTCCACGGCCCGGTCCAGGGTTTCACGATGACGGTCGAGCAGCTGCTGGGCTTGCTGGGACATGCATGGCTCCTGCCATATTCGATACGAGATAGAACGAAAGACTATCCATAGCGTAACGAAACATCAAACCAACTGCCCACCGCCTCTCCCGCTGGAGCAGCCCGGGTGATCAACACAAAGCCTATTTCCATGGGCTGTTTATCGAGAATAGCGCCGCAGAATTCGGCAGTTTTCGACCATGGTATAACGCGCCCACGGCGGACCGCGCAAGAACGAGCCAACCCATTGAGCAACCAGCAAAAAACGACCCGGCTGCAATGAATGCGATACACTATTCCAAGACATCTAGATTTGATGCGTATCAAAAAAATTCTATACTCGACCTCATGCTTGCCCGTGACAGGCCGCGGGCCCTTGCCGCGCCAACCCGTGCCAAAGACGAGGAAACCATGCCAAGTCACCTGATCGTCGAGGAGCCGCAGAGAGGGGTGCTGCGCATCACCCTGCACCGCCCGGAAGCGCTGAACGCCCTCAACACCGCCCTGCTGGGAGAGCTGGCCGAGACCCTGACCGCTGCCGAGCAGGACGCCGAGGTCCGCGCGGTGGTGATCACCGGCAGCCAGCGCGCCTTCGCCGCCGGCGCCGACATCAAGGAGATGGCCGAGCGCGACCTGGTGGGCATCCTCGAGGATCCCCGCCAGCGCCACTGGGCCGCCATCGCCCACTTCAACAAGCCGATCGTCGCCGCAGTCAACGGCTTCTGCCTGGGTGGCGGCTGCGAGCTCGCCATGCACGCCGACATCCTGATCGCCGGCGAGGATGCCCGCTTCGGTCAGCCCGAGATCAACCTCGGCATCATGCCCGGCGCCGGCGGTACCCAGCGCCTGGTGCGCGCCGTGGGCAAGGCGCTGGCCACCCAGATGGTGCTCACCGGCGAGCCGATCTCCGCCCGCCGCGCCCTGGAGGCCGGTCTGGTCAGCGAGATCACCCAACCCGAGCTGACCGTTGAGCGCGCCGTCGCCGTGGCCGAGACCATCGCCACCAAGGCGCCGCTGGCCGTGCGTCTGGCCCGGGAGGCGCTGCACAAGGCCGAGGACACCGACCTGGCCACCGGCCTGCGCTTCGAGCGCCACGCCTTCACGCTGCTGGCCGGCACCGAAGACCGCGAGGAGGGCATCCGCGCCTTCCAGGAAAAACGCCCCGCCACCTTCAGCGGCCACTGATACACAGGAAACCGACCATGAGTGAAGCGCCCCTGCTCTATACCGTGGAAGACGGCGTCGCCCGCCTCACGCTGAACCGCCCCGACAGCCTCAACAGCTTCAATGCCGAGCTGCATGCCGAGATGCGCCAGGCCCTCAAGGCCGTGCGCCAGGACAAGAGCGTGCGCGCCCTGCTGCTGACCGGCAACGGCCGTGGCTTCTGCGCCGGCCAGGACCTCTCCGACCGCAACGTGGCCCCCGGCGCCGAGGCGCCGGACCTCGGCGAGTCCCTGGAGAAGCGCTACAACCCCATGCTGCGCGCCCTGCGCGACCTGCCCTTCCCCACCATCTGCGCGGTGAACGGTGTGGCCGCCGGCGCCGGGGCCAACATCGCCCTGGCCTGCGACATCGTGCTGGCGGCCCGCTCGGCCAGCTTCATTCAGGCCTTCTGCAAGATCGGCCTGGTGCCGGATTCGGGCGGCACCTGGAGCCTGCCGCGCCTGGTGGGCATGGCCCGCGCCAAGGGCCTGGCGATGCTGGGGGACAAGCTCAGCGCCGAGCAGGCCGAGCAGTGGGGAATGATCTGGAAGGTGGTGGACGACGAGTCGCTGCAGGATGAGGCCCTGACCCTGGCCCGCCACCTGGCCACCCAGCCGACCCGGGGCCTGGCGCTGATAAAGCGCGCCCTGCACGCCAGCGCCGACAACGACTTCGACGCCCAGCTCGACCTGGAGCGCGACCTGCAGCGCCTGGCCGGCCGCACCGATGACTACCGCGAGGGCGTGGCCGCCTTCATGGAAAAACGCAAGCCAAGCTTCAAGGGGGAGTGAGATGCCCGCCCTCGCAACCAGCGATATCATCGCCGTGATCGGCGCCGGCGCCATGGGCGCCGGCATCGCCCAGGTGGCGGCCCAGGCCGGCCACCCGGTGCGCCTCTACGACAACCGCGACGGCGCCGCCCAGGCCGGCATCGACGGCGTGCGCCGCCAGCTCGAGAAGCGCGTGGCCAGGGGCAAGGTGGCCCAGGCGGAGGTCGACGCCATCGTCAGCCGCATGACCCCGGCCGCCACCCTGGCGGAGCTTGCCGACAGCCGCCTGGTGGTCGAGGCGATCGTCGAGAACCTCGAGGTCAAGCGCGGCGTCTTCGCCGAGCTGGAAGCCCTCTGCGGGCCCGACACCCTGCTCGCCAGCAACACCTCGTCGCTCTCCATCACCTCCATCGCCGCCGGCCTCGAGCGCCCCGAACGCGTGGCCGGCCTGCACTTCTTCAACCCCGCCCCGGTGATGAAGCTGGTGGAGGTGATCTCGGGCCTGGCCACCGACGCCGAGGTGGCCGAGACCCTCTACGCCACCGCCGCGGCCTGGGGCAAGGTGCCGGTCCACGCCAGCTCCACGCCGGGCTTCATCGTCAACCGCGTCGCCCGCCCTTTCTACGCCGAGGCGCTGCGGCTGATGCAGGAGGGCGCTGCCGCCCCCGCCACCCTGGACGCCCTGCTGCGCCAGGCGGGCGGCTTCCGCATGGGCCCCTTCGAGCTGATGGATCTGATCGGCCACGACGTCAACTACGCCGTAACCCGTTCGGTGTTCGACGCCTACTACGGCGACACCCGCTTCGAGCCCTCCCTGGTACAGCAGGCGCTGGTCGAGGCAGGTCGACTGGGCCGCAAGAGCGGCCAGGGCTTCTACGATTATCGGGAAGGGGCCGAGCCCGTCGAACCCGACTTCGCCCCCGCCGTCGAGGCCACGCTGCCGCCCCTGGTGGCCGAGGGCCAGCTCGGCGCCATCGCCCCCCTGGTGGCCCGGGCCGAGGCGGCCGGCCTCGAGGTAGTGTGCCGGGAGAGCATCTCCGGCGAGGCGCGCCTGCGCCTGGGCGGCCTGACCCTGGCCCTGAGCGACGGCCGCTGCGCCGCCGAGCGCGCCCGGGACGAGGGCCTCGAGGCCCTGGTGCTCTTCGACCTCTGCCTGGATTACGAAACCACCAGCGCCATCGCCCTGGCATCAAGCCCAGGCGTCGACGCCGAGGCCCGCACGCTGGCCGCCGCTCTCTTTCAGCACCTGGGCCTGGGCGTCGCCTGGCTCACCGACACCCCCGGGCTTGCGGTGCTGCGCACCGTGGCCATGCTGGCCAACGAAGCCGCCGACGCCGTGCTGCAGTGCGTGTGCAGCGCCCGGGACGGCGATCTCGCCATGCAGGCCGGCGTCAACTACCCCCGCGGGCCGCTGGCCTGGGCCGATGCCCTGGGCCTGGCCTTCGTCCACCGCACCCTGACCCACCTGCAGCAGAGCTACGGCGAGGAGCGCTACCGCCCGTCCTTTCTGCTGCGCCGCAAGGCCCTCGCCGAGGAGAGCTTTCATGTCTGATACCGAGCTGACCGCTCAGCAGCTGGCCGAGGCCTGCGCTGACTCCATGTTCTCCCGGGACAAGGCCAGCCAGGGGCTGGGCATACGCATCGAAAGCGTGGCCCCCGGCCGGGCCGTGCTTACCATGACGGTGCGCGAGGAGATGGTCCAGGGCCATGGCAACTGCCACGGCGGCTTCATCTTTGCCCTGGCCGACTCCGCCTTCGCCTTCGCCTGCAACACCTACGACGAAGCCACCGTGGCCTCCGGTTGCAGCATCGACTACCTGGGCCCGGGCCAGCAGGGCGACGTGCTCACCGCCACCGCCGAGGAGCGCAGCCGCCGGGGGCGCACCGGCATCTACGACATCACCGTGCGCAACCAGCACGGCCACGATGTCGCCCTGTTCCGGGGCCGCTCCTACAAGATCCGCGGCACCGTACGCCGCCTGGAAGAGACTGCCGCAGAGAGCCAAGCATGAAAGACGCACTGATCATTGATGCCATTCGCACCCCTATCGGCCGCTACGGTGGCACCCTCTCCCCGGTTCGTGCCGATGACCTGGGCGCCGTACCCCTGCGCGCCCTGATGGAGCGCAACCCCTCGGTAGACTGGTCTCGGGTGGATGACCTCTTCTACGGCTGCGCCAACCAGGCCGGCGAGGACAACCGCAACGTGGCACGCATGTCGGCACTGCTGGCCGGCCTGCCGGTGGAGGTGCCCGGCACCACCCTGAACCGCCTGTGCGGTTCCGGCATGGACGCCATCGGCAACGCCGCCCGCGCCATCAAGGTAGGCGAGGCGGGGCTGATGATCGCCGGCGGCGTCGAGTCCATGTCCCGGGCGCCCTTCGTGATGGGCAAGGCCGAGCAGGCCTTCTCGCGCAGCGCCAATATCTACGACACCACCATCGGCTGGCGCTTCGTCAACCGCCAGATGAAGGCCCAGTTCGGCATCGACTCCATGCCGGAAACCGCCGAGAACGTCGCTGAACAATTCAATATCTCTCGAGCGGACCAGGATGCCTTCGCCCTGCGCAGCCAGCAGCGCACCGCCGCCGCCATGGAAGCCGGTCGCCTGGCCGAGGAGATCGTCCCCGTCGAGGTACCGCGGCGCAAGCAGGAGCCGCTGGTGGTCGATACCGACGAGCACCCCCGCGCTTCGACCACCCTGGAGCAGCTGGCCAAGTTGCCCACGCCTTTCCGCGAGGGCGGCAGCGTCACCGCCGGCAACGCCTCCGGGGTCAATGACGGCGCCTGCGCCCTGCTGCTCGCCTCGCCGGAGGCCGCCGAGCGCTACGGCCTCAAGGCCCGCGCCCGGGTGATTGGCATGGCCACCGCCGGCGTCGAGCCGCGCATCATGGGCTTCGGCCCGGCCCCGGCCAGCCGCAAGGTGCTCGAGCAGACCGGCCTGACCCTCGACCAGATGGACGTGATCGAGCTCAACGAGGCCTTCGCCGCCCAGGCGCTGGCCGTGACCCGCGACCTGGGCCTCGCCGACGACGCCGAGCACGTCAACCCCAACGGCGGTGCCATCGCCCTGGGTCACCCGCTCGGCATGAGCGGCGCCCGCCTGGTGACCACCGCCCTGCATGAACTGGAACGCCGGCAGGGACGCTATGCGCTGTGCACCATGTGTATCGGCGTGGGTCAGGGCATCGCCCTGATCATCGAACGCCTCTGATACCGTGAAGCGACTATAACAATCCTCCGACCGGAGAAGCCTGATGACACAGACCGTCGAACGCCTCAGCAACTCGGCTCTCGATCAGATGGAACTCGCCAGCATCGATGAACTTCGCGCCGCCCAGGTCAAACGGCTCAGGTGGAGCCTCAAGCACGCCTACGACAACGTGCCGTTTTATCGTCAATCCTTCGATAACGCCGGCGTGCATCCGGAGGATATCAAGCACCTCGATGACCTCGCCAAGCTGCCCTTTACCACCAAGGCCGATCTGCGCGACAACTACCCTTTCGGCATGTTCGCCACGCCGATGAGCGAGATCGTGCGGATTCACGCCTCCAGCGGCACTACCGGCCAGCCTACCGTGGTCGGCTATACCCAGAAGGACATCGACATCTGGGCCGACGTGGTGGCCCGCTCGATCCGCGCCGCCGGCGGCAGCCGCAACGACAAGGTGCACGTGGCCTACGGCTACGGTCTGTTCACCGGCGGGCTGGGCGCCCACTACGGCGCCGAGCGCCTCGGCTGCGCGGTGATCCCGATGTCCGGCGGCCAGACCGAGAAACAGGTCCAACTGATCCGCGACTTCCAGCCGGACATCATCATGGTCACCCCCTCCTACATGCTCAACATCGCCGACGAGATGGAGCGCCAGGGCATCGACCCGCACCAGCTGCCGCTGCGTGCCGGTATCTTCGGCGCCGAGCCCTGGACCAACGACATGCGCACCGCGCTGGAGAAGCGCCTGGGCATCGACGCCCTGGACATTTACGGACTCTCCGAGGTGATGGGTCCCGGCGTGGGCATGGAGTGCCTGGAGACCAAGGACGGCCCGACCATCTGGGAGGACCACTTCTACCCCGAGATCATCGACCCGGTCACCGGCGATGTGTTGCCGGACGGCGAGTACGGTGAGCTGGTCTTCACCACGCTGACCAAGGAGGCGCTGCCGGTAATCCGCTACCGCACCCGCGACCTCACCCGCCTTCTGCCGGGCACCGCTCGCCCCATGCGGCGCATCGACAAGATCACCGGCCGCAGCGACGACATGCTGATCATCCGCGGGGTCAACGTCTTCCCGACCCAGATCGAGGAGCAGCTGCTCAAGATCGACCGACTCTCGCCCCACTACGAGATCGAGGTCTCGCGCCAGGGCAACATGGATATGGTTCACGTGCGGGTGGAGGCGTGCAGCAACGATGTCGCCCGCGACCCCGTCACCTGCGAGCAGTTGGGTAGTGAGCTGCAGCACGCCATCAAGACCTACATCGGCATCAGCACCAGCGTGGAAGTCTGCGGGGTAGAGGAGGTGATGCGCTCGGTCGGCAAGGCCAAGCGAGTGAAGGACTCGCGTTGATGGGTAACCAGGCTGGCAATCCGCAACCGTCAAGGCTCTGACGGAACGCCAGCACCATGAAAGGAACCCGCCTGAAACAAAAGCTTACAGAAACAACCTGAATAGTGATACGAATTGAATATTGGAAATTGATTTTTCGTGTCGCTTTTCGGCGCCTTCTGCTATCCTGCAATGAATAGCAAGCAGTACCGGCTCAACCTGATTGGAGAGCATAACGATGTCTTCTGAAGAGCAAACTTCCCTGCAAGAACAGCAGTTCATGCAAAAGATCAACGCGGAAGAGAAGATCGAGCCCAAGGACTGGATGCCCGAGAAGTATCGCAAAAACTTGATTCGCCAGATTTCGCAGCATGCGCACTCAGAAGTCATTGGCATGCAGCCGGAAGGCAACTTCCTGACTCGCGCGCCTTCCCTGCGTCGCAAGGCGATCCTGTTATCAAAAATCCAGGACGAGGCAGGCCACGGACTTTATCTGTACAGCGCAGCAGAAACCCTGGGGATTTCCCGAGATGAGATGATCGAGGCGCTGCAGAGCGGCCGGGCCAAATACGCTTCAATCTTCAATTACCCGGCCCTGACGTGGGGCGACATGGGAGCGATTGGCTGGCTGGTGGATGGAGCGGCCATCGTCAACCAGGTATCTCTCCAGCGTACCTCTTATGGCCCCTACGCACGCGGCATGATTCGTATCTGTAAGGAAGAGAGTTTCCACCAGCGTCAGGGCTACGACATCATGCTGACACTGGCCAACGGGACTTCCGAACAGAAGGCCATGGCTCAGGACTCCCTGAACCGCTTTTACTGGCCGGCGTTGATGATGTTTGGCCCACACGACTCCGAATCCGCGCACTCCGCCAAATCCATGGAGTGGAAAATCAAGCGTGAGACCAACGATGACCTACGCCAGAAGTTCATCGACCAGACCGCCTCTCAGATCGAGTTCCTGGGGCTCGAACACCCCGACAAAGAGCTTAAGTGGAACGAAGAACGCGGCCACTACGATAGCGGTGAGATTGATTGGGAAGAATTCCACAATGTGATTGCCGGCAACGGCCACTGTAATCGTCAGCGCCTGGAACATCACATCAAGGCCCATGAGGAAGGCGCCTGGGTGCGTGAAGCACTGGTTGCCTACAACGCCAAAAAACAGGCTAAGCAAGCCGAAGTCGCTTAAGGAGCCACCGCCATGCAAGATAACGCTCTGGAACTCTTCGAGGTCTTTATCCGCTCCAAGCGAGGACTCGATCACAAGCATGTAGGCAGCCTGCATTCCGAAGATCACGCCCAGGCGCTGGAGTATGCCCGAGATGTCTACACTCGGCGCAGCGAAGGCGTGAGCATCTGGGTTGTCAAGTCAGCCGATATCTGCGCCTCTCAAGAGGACGATGCTGAGGATTTCTTCGATCCCAATGATGACAAACCTTATCGGCACGCGACTTATTACGTCCTCCCCGATGCCGTTAACAACATGTAGCTGCTGAGGAGACAACGTAATGAGTGACACCATCAAAGACGCCACCATCGAGTATGCGATCCGCCTGGGTGATGACGCCAATGTCCTGGGTCACCGAATCTCCGAATGGGTGAGCCGTGGCCCCTTTCTGGAAGAGGATATCGCCTATGCCAACGTGGCACTGGACTACATTGGGCGTGCCCGCATGTTCTACGGCTACGCGTCGGAGCTAACCAATGATGGACGTACGGAGGACGATTTCGCCTATATGCGCGACGATCGTCAGTACCGTAACCTGCTGCTGATGGAGTTACCGAAGGAAGATTTTGCCTACTCCCAGGTACGCCAGCTGTTCATCGATATCTATTACAGCTTGTTCCTGCCGGAGCTCGTCAAGTCCAAGGACGATACTCTGGCCGCCATTGCTGCAAAGGCGATCAAGGAAACCCGCTATCATCTCCGCCGTAGCCGCGACTGGGTGCTGCGCCTGGGCGATGGCACCGAGGAAAGCCATCGGCGCACGCAGCGCGCGGTCGATAGCTTGTGGGGTTATACCCACGAAATGTTCGAGCTGGACGATACCGAGCAGCTATTAGCCGACAGTGGCATCGGCGTCGATATCACCCAACTGCGAGACGAGTGGCATCGCCAGGTCAGCGCTATCCTCACTGAAGCGACACTGAACATACCTGAGGATGGCTGGGCGGTACGCGGTGGACGCATTGGTTACCACACCGAGAACCTGGGTCACTTGCTGACAGAGATGCAGTTTGTTCACCGCTCCTACCCTGGCTGCCAGTGGTAACCGAGCAAATTGGGTGATTTATCATGAACGAAATCCCATTAATGCCGGAGGAAGAGTACCACCGGTTGCAACAGCGATCCACATCCGAGATGAAGGAGCTGTGGGATCTTCTCGATGAGGTCAAGGATCCTGAAATTCCGGCGCTCAGCATCTGGGATCTCGGGATTCTGCGCGACATTGAGCGTCAGGGTGAACATATTATCGTCACGATCACTCCGACCTATTCCGGCTGCCCGGCGATGGATACCATTACCGAAGACGTCAAGGCCGCCCTGAATGCCAGGGGTTATGAAAGTGTTGAAGTGAAATTGCAATTGTCCCCGGCCTGGAGCTCCGAATGGATGTCGCCGGAGGGGCGTCGTAAATTGCGCGATTACGGTGTCGCCCCGCCGGAGGATGCCGCTGACTCCGAGGATGGCTTGACGCCCGACGCTCATACGCTTTGCCCCCACTGTGGTTCGCGTGACACCCGACTCATCAGCGAATTCGGCTCCACTGCCTGCAAGGCACTGTTTCAGTGCCAAGCATGCAAGGAGACCTTCGATTATTTCAAGAAAATATAGGCCACGTGATGTCTGACACGAATTTCTATACGTTAAGGATTGCCGACGTCCAGCCGGAGACAGATACCGCCATTTGCGTGACCTTTGATGTCCCGGATGAGCTCAAGGAAACATTCGACTTTATCCAGGGGCAGTTTTTGACGCTGCGAACCTGGATCGATAGTGAGGAAGTTCGTCGCTCCTACTCTATCTGCTCAGGCATCAATGACGGCCATATGCGCGTGGGTATCAAGCGCGTCAAGAACGGCAAGTTTTCCAATTACGCCAATGACAATTTCAAGCGCGGCATGGAGATCGATGTCATGCCGCCGCAGGGAAATTTCTATACCCAGCTCGACCCAAATAATGCCAAGCGTTATATGTGTATTGCAGCGGGCTCGGGAATCACACCGACTTTGTCTATCATCAAGTCGGTACTTGATGTTGAGCCAAAAAGCCATGTCACGTTGATCTATGGAAACCGGCGCACGAACTCCGTCATGTTCAAGGATGAGCTCAGCTTCGTAAAAAACCGCTTTATGGATCGCTTCCAATGGATCAACATCATGGACTACGAAGACCAAGGGGCTGACCTTCTCAATGGAAAAATAGACAACAGTAAGGGCTATGCCCTGCAGAAATGCGGATTAATCGACATCAAGAATACAGACGAAGCCTTTATCTGCGGCCCTGAAGCCATGATGGCAGAAGTGTCCCATGGCTTCCGCCTCGAAGGCTTGAGCAATGAGCAGATCCATTACGAACTTTTCGCAAAGTCTGCAGAAGATTCCAAGAAGATGCTCGAGAAAGCGCAGCAGCGTGTTGAGGAATACGGTGAGGAGAAGACCAGCAAGGTGACCGTGGTAGCGGATGGCCGCTCGGTGTTGTTCGACCTGGCCACGGTCGGCGAGAACATACTCGATGCAGGAATCGCCAACGGCATGGACCTTCCTTACTCCTGCAAGGCCGGCGTTTGCTCCACCTGCAAGTGCAAGCTGATCGTGGGCGAAGTGGATATGGACGTGACTCACGGCCTCGAGAAACACGAAATCGAAGCGGGCTATGTGCTGAGCTGTCAGGCTCATCCTCTGTCCGATGAGGTCACCCTCGATTTCGATCAGCGCTGATGATTGGCTGAACCACCTTATCCCTCTCGATGTGCACGCTCAGCATCTTGCTGTGGTCATGCGTGTGCGTCATCAAGCCAAATTTCACTGGGAGAACGCTTGATGCCAGTCCTTCAGAGTTACATTGCCGGTCAGTGGTTGGGTAGCACCGCGGCCAAGGCCCTGCCAAGCGCCATCAATGGCGACATCATTGCCCACACTCATGACGAATCCATCGACTTTTCACAGGTCGTCGACTACGGCCGCCACCAGGGCCTGAGCAGCCTGCTGGCACTCGATTTCCAGCAGCGCGCCGCCATTCTCAAGGCGCTGGCGGCTTATATCCAGGAGCGCAAGGAAGAGCTGTACGAGATTTCCCATCACACCGGCTGCACCCGCGCTGACTCCTGGATCGACATCGAGGGCGGCTTCGGTACCCTGTTTACCTACGCCTCCACCGGGCGCAAGGAGCTGCCTTCCGGCAACGTGGCCCATGAAGGTCCGGTAACCCAGCTGGGCAAGAACAACCACTTCAACGGCACGCACATCCTGGTGCCGCGCCGCGGCGTGTGCGTGCACATCAATGCCTTCAACTTCCCGATCTGGGGCATGTTGGAAAAATTCGCTCCTGCCTTCCTGGCAGGCATGCCCTGCATCGTCAAGCCGGCCACCGCCACCAGCTATGTGGCGGAGGCTGCAGTGCGCATCATCAACGATTCCGGCCTGCTGCCGGATGGTGCGTTGCAGCTGATCATTGGTGGCACCGGCGATCTTCTCGATCGCCTGGAAGAGCAGGATTTCGTCACTTTTACCGGCTCCGCCAATACCGCGCTGAAACTCAAGAGCCACCCCAACATCCTGGCGCGGAGCATTCCCTTCAATGCCGAAGCGGACTCCCTCAATAGCGCCATCCTGGCCCCGGATGTGACTCCCGACGATGAGGAGTTCGCGATCTTTGCCAAGGAGGTGGTCAAGGAGATGACCGCCAAGGCCGGCCAGAAGTGCACCGCCATCCGGCGAGTCCTGGTGCCTGACGAACACGTGGATGCCATGGCGGACAGGATCAAGGAGCGGCTGTCCAGGATCGTCGCGGGGGACCCAAAAGAGGAAGGCGTACGCATGGGTGCGCTGTCCTCCGACGACCAGCTGCGTGACGTCCGCGATGCCATCGGCCAACTGCTGGAGACGAGCGAGTGTGTCTTCGGCCGGAGCGAGGGGTTCAAGCCGGTGGGTAAGGGGGTGGAGAACGGTGCCTTTATCGCCCCTCATCTGTTGATCAACCGTAACCCGCGGCAAGACGGCGGCGCCCATGACATCGAAGCCTTCGGCCCCGTCGCCACCCTGATGCCCTACAACGGCATTGAAGAGGCCCTGCGCCTGGCCGCCAAGGGCAAGGGCAGCCTGGTCACCACCCTCACCACCAAAAACCCCGCCATCGCCGCGGAGATGATCCCGGTACTCGCCGCCCAGCACGGCCGCCTGCAGATTCTTGATGCAGAAGCCGCAAAGGAGTCCACCGGTCACGGTTCCCCTTTGCCCATGCTCAAGCACGGCGGCCCGGGTCGTGCCGGCGGCGGCGAGGAACTGGGTGGCATCCGGGCGGTACACCACTATCTGCAGCGCACCGCCATCCAGGGCTCCCCGACCATGGTGGCCGCCGTTACCCGTGAATACGTGCGGGGTGCCAAGGTCATCGAGAACGACGTCCACCCCTTCCGTCGTCATTTCGACGACCTGCAGGTAGGCGAGTCCCTGCTGACCCACCGCCGCACCGTCACCGAAGCCGACATCGTCAACTTCGGCTGCCTCTCCGGCGACCACTTCTACATGCACTTCGACGACATCGCCGCGCGCAAGACTCAGTTCGGCCAACGCATCGCCCACGGCTACTTCGTGCTATCGGCAGCGGCCGGACTCTTCGTCTACCCGGGGGAAGGTCCCGTACTGGCCAACTACGGCTTGGACACCCTGCGCTTCATTACCCCTGTTGCTCCCGGCGACACCATTCGTGCCCGTCTGACCTGCAAGCGCAAGATCGACCAGGGCCGAGCCTCTCCGGACGGACATCCCCAGGGGGTGGTGATGTGGGACGTTGCCGTGACCAACCAGGAAGACGAGCTGGTGGCCAGCTACGACATCCTGACCCTGGTGGCCAAGCAAAAGTAGCTCTGGCACCGGAGAAAATGAGGGGGCGCATCGCGCCCCCTTTTGCGTCTATTCGCCACGCGGCTCCACCTCGCCGCGATGCCGGATGAAGGCCTCGGCGTTGGGGCAGAAGTCGCGGCATGTCTCGGCATCGGCGTGACTGCGCATCGCCTGCCAGCAGCGCCCCACCGATTCACAGCGGTTGCAGCTAGCTTCCAGCTTTGCAAGCTCATCTCCTTCGATGCTGGCCCGGCTGACCGCGAAGGTCGTCATCATCGCCGGCATCAGCACCTCAGAAGAACGAAAATCGGCAACCCGCCGGTCATCGAGGCTACGTGCCAGAGCCCGCTCCAGCGGTGGGCTCAGCGGCTGCTGCAGGTCGCCGGCCATTTCCTCGAGTGCCTCGGGGGCGTGGCAGCGAAGCTCACGCACCACGCGCTCACCCTGAATATAATCCGATAGCCTTTCCATCTTCTCTCTCTCCGCCCGATATCCTTAATACTCACTTTCAAGATAGCGAAAAGGAGAAAACCCGATTTGACTGGAGTCAAATCGGGCTCACTCTAGACACGACAATTAATTTAGAAAGTATGTTTTTCGTATCATTTTACAGCTTGCCGGGATGAAGCTCGTGCTGTGCGACACTCAGCTCAATAGAGCAGCTGCGGCAGGAACAGCACGATACCCGGGAACACCAGCACCAGCAACGCACGCGCCGTGCCGGCCACCCAGAACGGTGTCACACCGCGGAAGATGGTCCCCGTGGAGACGTCCGGCAGCACCGCTCGCAATACGAACACGTTCATCCCCACCGGCGGCGTGATCAGGCTGATCTCGATCACGATCACCACCAGGATGCCGAACCACACCAGGTCGTAGCCCAGCCCCGCCACCACCGGGAAGAACACCGGCACGGTAAGCAACAGCATCGACATGCTCTCGAACACGCAGCCCAGCACCACGTAGATGGCGATAATGACCAGGATCACCATGAAGGGCGTCACGTCCATGGCGTTGACGAAGGCCAGCAGCTCGCCCGGCAGGCCCGCGCGGTTGATGAAATTGGCAAAGATCAGCGCGGTCAGTACCACGGCGAACAGCATGGCGGTGGTGCGCACGGTGTCCATCAGCACGTTCATCAGCACCTGCGGCGTCAACGCACGGCGGAACAGGGCGATCAGGAAGGCGCCCATGGCGCCGATGCCCGCCGCCTCGGTGGGCGTGAACACGCCCAGGTAGATGCCGCCGATCACCAGCACGAACAGCGCCAGGGTGCTGCCGACGCTCTTCAGCGCCGCCATGCGCTCGCTCCACGGCACCTTCTCGCCGGCGGGGCCGGCGTCCGGGTCGCGCCACATTACCCATTTCACCGCCAGCAGGTAAAGCACGATGCCCAGCATGCCGGGGATGAAGCCGGCGGCGAACAGCTCGCGAATACTGGTCTCGGTGAGGATGCCGTAGATCACCAGCATCACGCTGGGCGGGATCAGGATGCCCAAGGTGCCGCCGGCGGCGATGGAGGCCGAGGCCAGCGAATCCTTGTAGCCGTACTTGCGCATCTGCGGCATCGCCACACGCCCCATGGTGGCGCAGGTGGCAAGGCTCGAGCCGCAGATGGCGCTGAAGCCGCCACAGGCAACGATGGTGGCCATGGCCTGGCCGCCCTTGCGGTGGCCGAGAAAGCCGTTGGAGGCGCGGAACAGCGCGTCCGACAGTCCCGCATGGGAGACGAAGTTGCCCATCAGGATGAACAGCGGAATCACCGACAGCCCGTAGTCCATGGCGGTATCCACCACCCGCCGCGCGGCCATGGCCTCGGCGGCGTTCCAGTTGCCGGTAATGAAGTAGAACCCCAGGAAGCCGACGATGCCCATGGCAAACGCCAGCGGTACCCGCAGGAATGCCAGCAGCAGCAGGGCGGCGAACCCGTACAGCGCTTCAATCATTGTCGCCTCCCCGTTCGGTGGACGGACTCAGCGGACCGCCCTGTTTGATCACCTTGAGCCCTTCCAGCAGGTAGAGCACCGCCCGACCCAGGGTCAGCAGCGCCGACAGCGCCAGCATGGCGGCGATCAGAGCGATCAGGTAACCCCGCGGGATGCGCAGGAACTCGGTCACGTCGCCCCATTCGAAGGCGCGCTGGGCCAGCAGCCAGGCGCGCTGCGCCATGACCCACAGTGCGGCCGTCACCAAGAGATTGACGATCACCTCTCGCACCCACACCAGCCGTGCGGGAAAGATGGCATCGAGCAGGTCGACGCTGACGTGCTCCTGGCGCCAGCACACCACCGGCAAGGAGAGAAACACCAGCGCCGCCAGCATCAGCTGCGTCAGCTCGACGGTGCCAAGGATCGGCGTATTGAAGAAGTAGCGTCCGGTCACGTCCGCCGTGGTCAGCAGCATCATGGCGAAGAGGGTGGCGCCTGCCACCCCCTCCAACGTCAGCTGCATGACCCGGCCGACGCGCGTCGCACGCGTCGCACGCGTCGTCAGGGTTTGCATGGTCGCCCTCCAGGCGACAATCTCGCTTTAACGCAGCGTCTCAGGAACCAGGCTCTCGACGCTCTCGTCCTCGGCGGCGGCAGTGAGCTGCTCGCGGAAGTGCTCGATAGCTGCCATGCCATCAACGCCACGGTTCGCGGAGACCGAATCGGCCCACTCGGAAACCATGCTGTCGCTCATGCTACGCAGCGACTCGAGATCGTCGCCTCCGAGCTCGGTGAAGGTGTGGCCCTGCTCCTCGGCAAAGGCAACACCTCGCACATCCATGGTGTCCATCATGTAGCCGAACAGGCGCGACAGGCGCTCACCAGAAACTTCTTCGATGGCGGCTCGGTCTTCGTCAGAAACCTGGTCCCAGAACATCGGGTTCATGACGATGGTGAAGCTGCCACGATAGAAGCCGCCGTCCACTTTCAATGTGTAGGGAAAGATCTCGGCCACGCGGAAGCTGCGCAGACCCTCGGGCACCAGCATGGCGCCGTCGATGACCCCCTGCGAGCCAGCCTCGTAGACACCGGTGGGCGGCAGCGCAACGCCGGTCAGCTCCAGGGCGTTGGAAAGATCGCCCATCACACCACCACCCACACGAATGCGCTTGCCTCTCATGTCATCGAGGGTCTCGTACTGCTCGCTGCTGAAGATCCAGCCCGGGCCGTGCACGCCGGCTGCTACCACATCGACACCGCGATGCTCGCCGGCGCCAGCCAGGTGTTCCTGATGGGTGCGCCAGTAGGCGGCAGAGGCGTTCTCGGAGGAGAAGTCCTCGAAGGTGGGAAACTCGGGCAGCTTGGTCAGCTGGAAGCGGCCGGTGTTGTAGCCATGGAAAACCCAGGTGGCATCGGCGATGCCGTCGGCGACGATCTCCATCTGGGAGGCGGGCGGCCCCATGTCGTGGACGACTTCGACGGTGACACGGCCCTCGGTGGCCTCCTCGATCCAGGCCTTCCAAGTGGGCCATACCATCGTGTTGATGCCGTGGTTGGGACCCGCCCAGGTGCTGACCGTGATCGTGGTCTGGGCCAGGGCCGAAGTGCTCATGATGGCGGCGGTCAGGGTACCGATTACCAGGCCTGTCTTCTTGTGCATTGTGAGTTCCTCCATTGTCACAGGCGGGTGGCGCGCTTGCGTATGGTTGTTATGGGCAAAACGATACAACAAATGGCTCATCACACATGATATTGGAAACACGTTGGTTCTTACAATGCCTTTCTCTCTACCTCCTTCGCGACATAGACGCGACCATCATCTAACAACACCTAAGTCTAATCATGAATTTATTCTATATATATCAACAAGATATTACATAATTGACAATCCATCTCAAAATCGCCCCCACGCAGAAAAGCCAACCAAGGAAAAAAATCTTGTTACGGAATTTTCACGTCGCAAAAAAAACCGGCAACCAATGTTGCCGGCCTTGGGGAAACAGGGTGAAAGACCAAGTCAGCCAATCCGCTCCAGCTGGCGCTCCAGCTTGCGCATCACGTTGAGCAGGTCGCGGTACTCACCGGCGGTGAGGGTCGCCACCAGCTCCGCCTCCCACGCCTGGGCCTCGGGAATCAGCTTGGTCAGCAGCCGCTGCCCCTCCGGCGTGAGGTGAAGGTCCTGCAGCCGCTGGTCGGTGGGCGAAGGGGTGCGGCTTACCAGACCGCGATCTTCCAGCACCTGAATGGCCCGCGAGACCCGGGCCTTGTCCATGTTGGTGTAGGCGCAGATTTTCTTCGCCGTCATCTCGTCGCAGTGGCTGAGCCAGGCCAGCACCCGCCACTGGGCGATGTTGAGCTGGTAGCGCTCTTGATAGAGCTCGGCCAGCGCCTGGCTGATACGATCGGCCAGGCTGTTGAGCCGATAGGGCAGGAACTGGTTGAGATCCAGCTCCGGCTTGGTCGGCGCATCGGTCAGGCTCTTATCGCCTTCTCCGGCGAGGTCGACCTGACTCTCATCCATGTTCATCTCGATGACTCCTCACCTACGCTTGGCAGCATTCAATAGAGCAGCTGCGGCAGGAACAGCACGATACCCGGGAACACCAGCACCAGCAACGCACGCGCCGTGCCGGCCACCCAGAACGGTGTCACACCGCGGAAGATGGTCCCCGTGGAGACGTCCGGCAGCACCGCTCGCAATACGAACACGTTCATCCCCACCGGCGGCGTGATCAGGCTGATCTCGATCACGATCACCACCAGGATGCCGAACCACACCAGGTCGTAGCCCAGCCCCGCCACCACCGGGAAGAACACCGGCACGGTAAGCAACAGCATCGACATGCTCTCGAACACGCAGCCCAGCACCACGTAGATGGCGATAATGACCAGGATCACCATGAAGGGCGTCACGTCCATGGCGTTGACGAAGGCCAGCAGCTCGCCCGGCAGGCCCGCGCGGTTGATGAAATTGGCAAAGATCAGCGCGGTCAGTACCACGGCGAACAGCATGGCGGTGGTGCGCACGGTGTCCATCAGCACGTTCATCAGCACCTGCGGCGTCAACGCACGGCGGAACAGGGCGATCAGGAAGGCGCCCATGGCGCCGATGCCCGCCGCCTCGGTGGGCGTGAACACGCCCAGGTAGATGCCGCCGATCACCAGCACGAACAGCGCCAGGGTGCTGCCGACGCTCTTCAGCGCCGCCATGCGCTCGCTCCACGGCACCTTCTCGCCGGCGGGGCCGGCGTCCGGGTCGCGCCACATTACCCATTTCACCGCCAGCAGGTAAAGCACGATGCCCAGCATGCCGGGGATGAAGCCGGCGGCGAACAGCTCGCGAATACTGGTCTCGGTGAGGATGCCGTAGATCACCAGCATCACGCTGGGCGGGATCAGGATGCCCAAGGTGCCGCCGGCGGCGATGGAGGCCGAGGCCAGCGAATCCTTGTAGCCGTACTTGCGCATCTGCGGCATCGCCACACGCCCCATGGTGGCGCAGGTGGCAAGGCTCGAGCCGCAGATGGCGCTGAAGCCGCCACAGGCAACGATGGTGGCCATGGCCTGGCCGCCCTTGCGGTGGCCGAGAAAGCCGTTGGAGGCGCGGAACAGCGCGTCCGACAGTCCCGCATGGGAGACGAAGTTGCCCATCAGGATGAACAGCGGAATCACCGACAGCCCGTAGTCCATGGCGGTATCCACCACCCGCCGCGCGGCCATGGCCTCGGCGGCGTTCCAGTTGCCGGTAATGAAGTAGAACCCCAGGAAGCCGACGATGCCCATGGCAAACGCCAGCGGTACCCGCAGGAATGCCAGCAGCAGCAGGGCGGCGAACCCGTACAGCGCTTCAATCATTGTCGCCTCCCCGTTCGGTGGACGGACTCAGCGGACCGCCCTGTTTGATCACCTTGAGCCCTTCCAGCAGGTAGAGCACCGCCCGACCCAGGGTCAGCAGCGCCGACAGCGCCAGCATGGCGGCGATCAGAGCGATCAGGTAACCCCGCGGGATGCGCAGGAACTCGGTCACGTCGCCCCATTCGAAGGCGCGCTGGGCCAGCAGCCAGGCGCGCTGGGCCATGACCCACAGCGCCGCAGTGACGATCAGGTTGACCAGCACCTGGCGGATCCAGATCAGACCCGAGGGGAATACCGAATCGAGCAGGTCGACGCTGACGTGCTCCTCGCGCCAGCACACCACCGGCAGCGACAGGAACACCAGCGCTGCCAGCATCAGTTGCGTCAGCTCGACGGTGCCAAGGATGGGCGTATTGAAGAAGTAGCGTCCGGTCACGTCCGCCGTGGTCAGCAGCATCATGGCGAAGAGGGTAGCGCCTGCCACCCCCTCCAGCGTCAGCTGCATGACACGGCCGACCCGAAACCATAGTGTGGACGAGGTCGGCATGGTCAAGCCTCCACAGGTCGAAGCGGGTTACTGGCGCACGACGCGATCGGCAATGCCCTCGCTCTCGGCGGCCAGGGCCAGCTGCTCGCGGAAATGCTCCAGCGCGGTCTCGGCATCGATGCCGCGATCCGCCACGTCACTGGACCAGTTGGCGATCAGCTCCTCGGTCACGCCGCGCAGCTTCTCGATGTCCTCCTCGGAGACCTCGGTAAAGGTGGCGCCACGCTCCTTGCCGAACTCGACGCCGCTCTCGTCGGAGACATCCATCATGTAGCCGAACAGGCGCGACAGGTGCTCGCCGGAGACGCTCTCGATCGCCTCGCGATCCTCGGGCGAGATCTGATCCCAGAACAGCGGGTTCATGACGATGGCGAAGCTGCCGCGATAGAAGCCGCCGTCGACGGTGAGGGTGTGCGGCGCGACTTCGGCCACGCGGAAGCTGCGCAGGCTCTCCAGGGTGAGCATGGCGCCGTCGACCACGCCCTGGGAGGCGGCCTCGTAGACCCCGGTGGGAGGCACTGCCACGCCGGTCACGCCCATGGCATCGGCCAGGCCGCTCATCACGCCACCGCCCACCCGCAGGCGCTTGCCGCGCAGGTCATCCAGGGAGTCGACCTGACTGCGGGTGAAAATCTGCCCCGGACCGTGAACGCCCATGGCCAGCACGTCGACACCGCGATGCTCGTTGGCCTGGGCCAGGTGCTCCTGATGGGTGTGCCAGTAAGCTGCCGCGGCATCTTCGGAGGAGAACTCCTCGAAGGTGGGGAATTCAGGCAGCTGGGTGGCCAGGAAGCGACCGGCCATGTGGGCATGGAAGATCCAGCTGGCATCGGCGATGCCGTCGGCGACGATCTCCATCTGCGCGGCGGGGGGACCCATGTCGTGCACCACCTCGACGGTGACGCGACCCTCGGTGGCTTCTTCGATCCACGCCTTCCAGGTGGGCCAGACGATGGTGTTGACGCCATGGTTGGGGCCGCCCCAGGTGCTGACGGTGATAGTTTCCTGGGCCTGGGCAGCGGCGCCGAGGCTGACGCCGAACGCCGCCACGGCGCCAATCATGAGGCGATTTGTGATTTTCATTGCGTGCTCCTAGGTCGTCACGGGAGGCGAACTTGCGCCACGTTGAGTCCCTGAATTGTTGTATCGCGGCTTGGCGCTCGACGATGGGAAGTCATGAGGCGTGAGCGCAACCGCCTGATGTATCACGCTGCCACCATGCCCGACAGATAATCTCCCGTGCAACTAATTTGAAGGAGAAATGGATTAGACTTAGGTCGCAAAAAACCCAAAACCCCATGATCCAAGGCAAATTTTTGCCAATCTCTCCCCTCTTGCTTTGCCGTTTGGTCCGTGGTTTGCTGGACATATAGTTTCATTCACAACTATGCTGAACCTCATACGACGACCATCATGGCCAATTGCGGCCAGCGTCGCCCTGCATGCCGACCCTGACGAATCCTGGAGGAACCATGAGCAAGAAGTTCGCTTCCCACGCCGACACCGAAGAGAAGCAGGTCAGCTTCACCCAGCTGGCCGAGGGCCTGTATGCCTATACCGCCGAGGGCGACCCCAACACCGGCGTGGTGATCGGCGACGACAGCGTGATGGTGATCGACACCCAAGCCACCCCGATCATGGCCCAGGACGTGATTCGCCGAATCCGCGAAGTCACCGACCTGCCGATCAAGCACGTGGTGATGACCCATTACCATGCCGTACGCGTGCTGGGCGCCTCGGCCTACGACGCCGAGAACATCTACGCCAGCCAGAACACCTACGACCTGATCGTCGAGCGCGGCCAGCAGGACTACGAGTCCGAAGTCGGCCGCTTCCCGCGCCTGTTCAAGGGCGTCGACTCGGTGCCCGGCCTGACCTGGCCCAACATCGTGTTCCAGCAGGAGCTGACGGTGTTCATGGGCAAGCGCGAGGTGCGCATCATCCATCTGGGCCGCGGCCACACCAAGGGCGACACCATCGTCTGGCTACCCGAAGAGAAGGTGATGTTCTCCGGTGACCTGGTCGAGTACGGCGCCACCCCCTACACCGGCGACGCCTACCACGAGGACTGGCCGGCCACCCTCGACCGCCTGCAGGCGATGAATCCGCAGAAACTGGTACCAGGGCGTGGCGATGCGCTGCAGACGCCCGAGCAGTGCCAGGAAGCGATCCAGGGCACCCGTGACTTCCTCAACGACATGTACGAAAGCGTCAAGGCGGGCAAGGCCGCCGGCAAGCCGCTCTCCGAGTGCTACGCCGAGACCTACGCCAAGCTCAAGCCGAAGTACGGCCACTGGGTGATCTTCGATCACTGCCTGCCGTTCGATATCACCCGTTGCTACGACGAAGCCGGCGGCGAGCATCCCGACCCGCGCATCTGGACCGCCGAGCGCGACACCGCCATGTGGCACTCGCTGCAGGAAGTCGTCGAGAACCAGTAACACCACACCCAACCTTGCCGAAGCCATTACGGCGAGCGGTATCGCAGGCAGGCGCCAAGCGCCTGCCTGCGGCGCAGCCGCGGTCGGAGGAAGCATGCCAACTACCTACAACAATCCCGTCTACCCGTATCGACGCCCGCCGGAGCTCGACCGCGACGACATCCGCCACTGCCCGGTGGTGATCGTCGGCGCCGGCCCTACCGGCCTGGCCATGGCCATCGATCTGGCCCAGCAGGGCATCGAGAGCGTGGTGCTCGACGACAACAATACCGTCAGCGTCGGCTCGCGGGCGATCTGCTTCGCCAAGCGCACCCTGGAAATCCTCGACCGCCTGGGCTGTGCCCAGCCGATGGTCGACAAGGGCGTGACCTGGCAGCACGGCCGCGTCTTCTTTCAGGAGCGCGAGGTCTACGACTTCAACCTACTGCCGGAGGAGGGGCATCGCATGCCCGCCTTCATCAACCTGCAGCAGTACTACTTCGAGGAGTACCTGGTCGATCGGGCCAACCAGCTCGATGGCCTCATCGACCTGCGCTGGAAGCACAAGGTCACCGAGGTCGACGCCCAGGCCGAGCGCAGCGAGGTAATGGTCAGCACCGAGGACGGCGACTACCGCCTCTCCTGCGACTACCTGCTGGTGGCCGACGGCGCCAACAGCAAGATTCGCGACATGCTGGGCCTCGAGAGCCGTGGCCAGGTGTTCCAGGACCGCTTCCTGATCGCCGATGTGCTGATGAAGGCGGACTTCCCCACCGAGCGCTGGTTCTGGTTCGACCCGCCCTTCCACCCCAACCAGTCGGTGCTGCTGCACCGTCAGCCGGATAACGTCTGGCGCATCGACTTCCAGCTGGGCTGGGACGCCGACCCGGAGGAGGAGAAGAAGGAGGAGAACATCCGCCCCCGCGTGCAGGCGATGCTCGGCGAAGACGTGGAGTTCGAACTGGAGTGGGCCAGCGTCTACACCTTCCGCTGCCGCAAGATGGACAGCTACATCCACCACCGGGTGTTCTTCATGGGCGACGCCGCCCACCAGGTCTCGCCCTTCGGCGCGCGCGGCGCCAACGGCGCCCTGCAGAGCACCGAGAACCTGGCTTGGAAGCTGGCCCGGGTGCTCAAGGGCCAGGCTCCCGAAGCCCTGCTCGCCACCTACGACGACGAGCGCCAGCACGGCGCGGCGGAGAACATCCTCAACTCGACGCGGGCCACCGACTTCATCACGCCCAAGAGCCGCGTCAGCCGGCTGTTCCGCGACAGCGTGCTGGAACTGGCCGAGGACTACCCCTTCGCCCGCAGCCTGGTCAACAGCGGCCGCCTGTCCATGCCGTGCCGCTACGACGGCTCGCCGCTCAACGGCCATGAAGCAGAGGGATTGCCCCTGGAACTGCGCCCCGGCAGCCCGGCCAAGGACGCACCGATCGGCCTGGCCGGCGAGCGCGCCTGGCTGCTCAACCAGCTGGGCGAGCGTTTCACGCTGCTGCTCGACGGCCGCGTCGACAGTGCCGCCGCCGAGACCCTGCGTCGCGACCTGGCGCCGCTGCTCGACGGCCAGCCCGACCTCGACCTGCTGGTCGTCGGCCCTGCGCCCCACGCCCTGACCGAGCTGCCGCGCAGCCGCCAGCTCGAGGACGTGGAGAACCTGGTCGGCGAGCGCTACGGCCTCACCGCCGGCACCGGCTACCTGATCCGCCCCGACCAGCACGTCAGCGCACGCTGGAGTCGTGTCGATGCCGCCAGCGTGGGCGAAGCACTGGACTGCGCCCTGGGCGCGCACCTTGCCCCTTCCACCGTTCAGGGAGGCACCCATGCCACGGCTTGAGCTCAACCCCAACTTCACCGACCCGGATGCCTTCTACGCCGCGCTGACCGAGCTTCATCGCGAGCGCAGCGAGGCCGAGAGCGAGCGGATCAACGCCCGCCTGATCCTGCTGCTGGCCAACCACGTCGGCGACCAGCAGGTACTCGAGGAGGCCCTGGCCATCGCCGGCCAGGCAGCCTCGTCGCCAGGCGAGCAGCGTGCCGGCGAGTGATCGCAGGTACCCCGCGACAGGCCAGTGAACAACAAAGCCTCAACAGGACGTTGATAAAGAGGACCCCGACATGACGACCCAAGCGCTCGAGACCATGAGCGGTTTTCGCAACCACTTCGCCACCGAGGCGCTGCCCGGCGCCCTGCCTAAGGGCCAGAACTCGCCGCAGCGCTGCGCCTACGGCCTCTACGCCGAGCAGCTCACCGGCTCGGCCTTCACCGCCCCACGCCACCAGAACCTGCGCAGCTGGCTCTATCGCATCCGCCCCTCGGTGGTGCAGAGCGAGTACCGTCCGCTGGAGAACCCGCAGGTGGCGACCTCGCCGCTGACCAGGCCCGCCGCCGACCCCAACCAGATGCGCTGGGACCCGCTGCCGATTCCCGCCGAGCCCACCGACTTCATCGACGGCCTGCTCACCATCGCAGTCAACGGTGATGCCGGCACCCAGGCCGGCTGCGGTGTGCACGTCTACGCCTGCAACCGCGACATGACCGAGCGCTTCTTCTACGACGCCGACGGCGAGCTGTTGATCGTGCCGCAGCAGGGCACCCTGCGCCTGCGCACCGAGCTCGGCGAGCTGGAGGTCAAAGGCGGCGAGATCGCCGTGATTCCCCGCGGCATCAAGTTCCAGGTGCGCCTGGCCGAGGGCTGTGGCGCCGCCCGCGGCTACGTCTGCGAGAACTACGGCAGCCCCCTGGAGCTGCCCGGCCTCGGCCCCATCGGCGCCAACGGCCTGGCCAACCCGCGCGACTTCCTCTCGCCCGTGGCGGCCTACGAGGATGTAAAGGGCGACTTCGAGCTGGTGGCCAAGTTCTCCGGCCGCTTCTGGTCCACCCGGCTCGGCCACTCGCCGCTGGACGTGGTGGCCTGGCACGGCAATTACGCGCCCTACAAGTACGACCTGGCCAACTTCAACACCATCAACACGGTGAGTTTCGATCACCCTGACCCCTCGATCTTCACCGTGCTGACCTCGCCCTCCGACACCCCGGGCATGGCCAACCTCGACTTCGTGATCTTCCCGCCGCGCTGGATGGTGGCCGAGAACACCTTCCGCCCGCCCTACTTCCATCGCAACCTGATGAGCGAGTTCATGGGCCTGATCCACGGCGAGTACGACGCCAAGGCCGAGGGCTTCCTGCCCGGCGGCGCCAGCCTGCACAACTGCATGTCGCCCCACGGCCCCGACGCCGAAACCTTCGAGAAGGCATCGAATGCCGAGCTGACGCCGCAGCGCCTGGATGCGACCCTGGCCTTCATGTTCGAGAGCCGCTACGTCTACCATCCCACCGAGGCAGCGCTGAACGCCGACATTCGCCAGCGCGACTACGTGGATGTCTGGTCGACCCTGCGCTCGCACTTCGATCCGAAGCAGCCTTGAAGGCCGAGAGACGAAACGCTGAACCGGACGGGGCCGCCGAGCCCCGCCCCTGACGAAAAGGATTGAGACAAGATGAAACTCGCCACTTTGAAAAACGGCCGCGACGGTGAACTGCTGGTGGTCTCCCGCGACCTCACTCGCGCCGTCTCCGCCAGCGATATCGCGCCCACCCTGCAGCAGGCGATCGAGAACTGGGACGCGGTGAGCCCGAAACTGGAAGCACGCTACGCCGAGCTCAACGACGGCAGCGCCGAGGGCGCCTTCGCGCTGGACCAGAGCAAGCTGCACTCGCCGCTGCCGCGCAGCTACCACTGGGCCGACGGCTCCGCCTATCTCAACCACGTCAAGCTGGTGCGCCAGGCGCGCAACGCCGAGATGCCGGAAACCTTCTGGAGCGACCCGCTGATGTACCAGGGTGGCGGCGACAAGTTCCTTGCTCCCACCGAGGACATCGAGGCGGTCAGCGAAGAGCACGGCATCGACTTCGAGGGCGAGATCGCGGTGATCACCGACGACGTGCCCATGGCGGTCACCCCGGAACAGGCCGCCGGCCACATCAAGCTGATCATGCTGGTCAACGACGTCAGCCTGCGCGGCCTGATCCCCGGCGAGCTGGCCAAGGGCTTCGGCTTCTTCCAGGCCAAGCCGGCGTCGAGCTTCTCGCCGATCTGCGTCACCCCCGACGAGCTCGGCGACGCCTGGCAGGAGGGCAAGGTCCATCTGCCGCTGACCGTGCACCTCAACGGCGAGAAGTTCGGCGAGCCGGAGGCCGGCCCCGACATGATCTTCAGCTTCCCGCAGTTGGTCGCCCATGCGGCCAAGACCCGCTATCTGGGCGCCGGCGCCATCGTCGGCTCGGGCACCGTCTCCAACCCCGACCCCGACGGCGGCCCCGGAAAGCCGATCAATGAGGGTGGCGTGGGCTACAGCTGCCTGGCGGAGGTGCGCATGGTGGAGCAGATCCTGCACGGTGCGGCCAAGACCCCCTTCCTGCGCTTCGGTGACCGGGTGCGTATCGAGATGTTCGACCGCGAGGGCAACAGCATCTTCGGCACCATCGACCAGCAGGTGGTGCAGTACCAGCCCAAGTGAATCTGAGGAGTCCAGGCATGACCACGCTATATGGCTATTTCCGCTCCTCGGCGGCCTACCGGGTGCGCATCGCGCTGAACCTCAAGGGCCTGGACTACGCCCAGGCCCCGGTCAACCTGGTCAAGGGCGAGCAGCGCGGCGAGGAGAACCTCGCCCGCAATCCCCAGGGGCTGGTGCCGATCCTCGAGACCGACGAGGGCGCGCAGCTGACCCAGTCGCTGGCGATCTGCGAGTACCTCGACGAGCGCTACCCGGCGCCCGCGCTGCTGCCAGCCGACGCCGTGGGCCGCGCCCGGGTGCGCTCGCTGGCTCAGCTGGTGGCCTGCGAGATTCATCCGCTCAACAACCTCAAGGTGCTCAAGTACCTGGTAGGTGAGCTGAAGGTGGACGAGGAGGCCAAGCTGGCCTGGTACCGTCACTGGATCGCCGAGGGTTTCGCCGCCCTGGAGGCGAGGCTGGCCGGCGAGAGTGCCACCGGTGAGTTCTGCCACGGCGACAGTCCGACCCTGGCAGATCTCTGCCTGGTGCCGCAGCTGTTCAACGCCGAGCGCTTCGAGTGCGATCTCTCGGCGTATCCGACAATCCGGCGTATCGCCGAGCGCTGTCGCAGCCTGGAAGCCTTCGCCAAGGCCGCTCCGGGGGAGCAACCGGATGCCGGCTGAGCATTGCCAGGGTAAATAGGCTATATTAAGCAAGCTAACGACTAGCGGGCGCCGCCCTTCCCTGCTCCAACCAGGAGCGGGAAGAGCGGCGCCCGCTGGTCGTTGTTCGCCCTTCGAGGTGCCCTTCGAGGAGAGTTCAATGTGCTGAGGCTGAAGTCCCCCGCCACGGTAATCACCCTGGCGGCGCTGACCGCGCTGGGCCCGCTGGCCACCGACATGTACCTTCCCGCGATGCCGGCCATGGCCGCGGCGCTGGACACCGGCCCCGACCAGGTGCAGCTGACCCTGAGCCTGTACATGGCCGGCTTCGCCGCCGCGCAGCTGTTCTGCGGCCCGTTCTCCGATCGTTTCGGGCGCAAGCCGGTGATGATTTTCGGCTTCAGCCTGTTCCTGGTGGCGAGCCTGCTGTGCGCCTTCGCGCCCAGCATCGAGTGGCTGCTGGCCGGGCGTTTCCTGCAGGCGCTGGGCGGCGCCACCGGGCCGGTGCTGGGGCGTGCCGCGGTGCGCGACATCTACGGCCCCATCGAGGCCGGGCGCATCCTCTCCTACATGGCCAGCACCATGTCACTGGCCCCGGCACTGGCGCCTATCATCGGCGCCGGGCTGCTGCTGTTCTGGGGGTGGGAGTCGGTTTTCGTGCTGCTGGCGATCTACGCCGCGGCAATGCTACCGCTGCTGATCCTGGCACTGCCGGAGCCACTGCCGCCGGAGCGTCGCCAGTCGATCCACCCTGCGGCGATCCTGGCCAATTTCCGCATGCTGCTCGGCCAGCGCACCTTCATGGGCTATACCTTGACCAACGCGGCGGCCTTCTCGGGGCTGTTCGCCTACCTCTCGGGCTCGTCGTTCGTGCTGATCGACTTCCTCGGCGTCTCGCCCTTCCAATACGGCCTGTTCTTCACCCTGATCGTGGCCGGCTTCTTCGTCGGCACCCTGCTCAGCGGCCGCTACAGCCACCGTCTGGGCCGCGAGCGCCTGGTCGGCCTGGGTAGCCTCACCTGCGCACTGGGTGGCAGCCTCATGCTGATACTGGCGCTCGCCGGGGTATACACCACCTGGGCCGTGGTGGGCCCGCATGTGCTGTTCATGATCGGCATGGGCGTGCTGATGCCGCAGTCGATGACCGGCGCCCTGGCGCCCAACCCGCACTGCGCCGGCTCGGCATCGTCGCTGTTCGGCTTCCTGCAGATGAGCATCGCCGCGGTGGTAGGCAGCACGGTGGCGCAGCTGCACGATGGTACCTCGCAAACCATGGCCATCGTCGTGGCGCTGGGCGGCCTGCTGGCCGTGGCGAGCTTCCTGGGTCTGGTCCGTCCCGCCGAGCGGGCGATGAAGGCGCAGCAGGCCGAGGGGGGCGAACCGTGAGCGCCGCGTCGCCCCCCAGCCGGCTCGTCATCCTGCTGCTGGCCCTGGCCGGCTTTGCCAGCATGGCCTCGATGCGGGTCACCGATGCCATGCTGCCGGCGCTATCGCAGGCCTTCGCCCGTCCTGTGGCCGATGTGGCGCAGAACATCACCCTGTTCGCCATCGCCTACGGAGTGATGCAGCTCGCCTATGGCCCGCTGGGCGACCGCCACGGCACCCTGCGGGTGATTGGCCTGGCCACGCTGGCCTGCGCCCTGGGCGCGCTGGGGTCGGCGCTCTCCGACTCGCTGTCGATGCTGCTGCTGTTCCGCACCCTGACCGGTGCCACCGCCGCGGCCATCATCCCGCTCTCCATGGCCTGGGTGGGCGACAACGTACCCTATGAGCAGCGCCAGGTGACGCTGGCCCATATGCTTTCCGGGGCGGTGATGGGCTTGATCACCGGCCAGGTGGCGGGTGGCTTTCTGGCCGATACGCTGGGCTGGCAGGCCGCCTTCCTCCTGCTCACCCTGCTCTTCCTGGCCGCGGGCGGGTTGCTGCTGGAAGCCCTGCGTCGCCAGCCGGGGCTGTCACCGGCCAAGAGCGACCTGGGTCGCGTTGCCTTCGTCTCGCGCATCCGCGAGGTGCTGCTCATCTCCCGCGCCCGGCGCATCCTGGTGCTGGTGTTTCTCGAGGGTATCGCGGCCTTCGGTGCGCTGGCCTTCGTCGCCACGCATCTCTACGAGCGGCTCGACACCTCGCTGACCCGGGCCGGGCTGATGGTGGCGCTGTTCGGCGTGGGCGGGCTGCTCTTCGCCGCCCTGGCGCGACCGCTCGTCGCTCGTCTGGGCGAGCCGGGCCTGGCCACGGGCGGGGGCGTGCTGATGGGATTAGGCTTCCTCGGGCTGGCGCTGGCGACACTTCCGGCCCTGGCCACCGTCAGCGCCTTCTGTGCCGGCCTCGGTTTCTACATGATGCACAGCACCCTGCAGATCAACGCTACCCAGATGGCGCCCGCCGTCCGCGGCACCGCCATGGCAGTGTTCGCCGGCTGCCTGTTCCTCGGCCAGTCGGTGGGTGTCAGCCTGGGCGGGCTGATACTGCGCCTGGCCAACAGCACCTGGCTGCTGGTCGGCGCCGGGCTGTGGCTGCTGGCTCTGGGACTGATATTCGCCTGGCTGTTGCGGCAGTGGCACGGCAGCCGAGCCGCGGTCTCGCCGGCTTCATGAACCACTGTCGATCAGGTCGCTGCGAAACCCCGCCACCCAGCGCATGGCCTCCTCGAGCTCGCCGTGATGGAACACACGCATCTCGGTCGTGGGAAACAGCTTGTCGGCCAGCTTGGTGGTGTTCTCGATCCAGCGCTTGTCGGCGATCACCGCGGCACGCTTGAAACGGTGGTACTCGCCTAGCTTGCTCACGGCATAAACCAGGTCACGCCACAGGGCGGCGGGGGTCATGTGGTCGAACTCGGCCATGTCGGCCAGCACGCCGATGTGCTCGTTGTGCTCGAGCTTCGCCTCGATGGCCGGGATCAATACGTCGTAGTCCGCACTGTGCAGCGTGCCGGAGATGCGGAACGCGGCGACGTATTCCGGGGCGGGCAGTGTCTCGATCATGGCGGGCTCCTCCTTGGCGGCCAGATTCGGGTCTTGGCCTTCAGGGTAGCTGCCCTCGGTGACGCTGCCTGCCCGGGGCGACCAGCCCGTGCACGGCAGGGCAAGGGGTCAGCGCTGTTTCGATCGTTCCGTCCAGCGCTCGAGCGCCTCGGCATTGGGACAGAAGACCTGGCACTCTTCACGGGAGGCCTCCTGACGCAGCGCCAGCCAGCATCCCGCCACCTTGGGACAGGCGCTACAGACGGTGCGCAGGGAATGAATGGCCGGATCGCGGCCGCAGGTGGCCGGATCGAGGCCGAAACGACGCAGCATCACCGGCAGCAGGGTCTCGGCAGGCGTGAAGCCCGCCAGCTCACGGCCGGCCAGGCAGCGGGCGATGGCCTGCTCCAAGGACGGACTCATGGGCTGGGCCAGGTCATGGATGAGCGCGCTCAGCGCCTTCGGCTTGCAACAGCGCAGCTCGAGCAGGGCACGCTCGCCTTCGAGATAGGCGTCCAGCGCCTTCTCGTCACGCGGCTGACGCGCCTTGCGGGGTGGGCGAGGTCGACTCATCAGGGCATTCCTCTGCAGGCCTTTCTTACCCTAGCGCCTCCGGCTCACCTCGCCTTGATCCCGCTCAATTTAACGCCAATGAAGTGAGCCCTCGCTTACACCAGATCGGCTCTCATCGAGACGTCTCGTCCGTCACGCCTCGCCGGGCCTCCTCGATGGCCGTCATCACCCGCTCGACATCGCCCACGCGGTGGGCCAGTGCTAGCGCCAGTTGGGCCAGGAAGTGGTTCTCCTGCGCCTCGGGCAGGGCGTCGAGGGTCTCGGCGAGGTGCTCGTAGACCCGCTCCAGATCGGCGAAGGGCAATGTGATATCGGTCATGCGGCGTCTCCTCCCAGGGCAAGGGTGAGTGCGGTATCGAGGTCAGCGGGGTCGAGGTGCCTCCAGCGCGCCGCCACGTGGCGATCGGGACGCACCAGGTAGGCGCTGCCCGGCTCGGCGCCGTAGGCAGCAAACAGCTCGCCCGTGCCCTGCAATGCCCTTCCGGCCGGACGTTCGCTGGCAACGACGAGCAGGTCAATGCGCTGACCTTGCGCCCGCAGAGCAGAGAGTTTCGCCTCCAGTGCCGCATCGACTCGGCCATCCCGGCTGAAGGCCAGCAGGGTGAAACCGCTCCCCAGGTGATCGAGCAAGTAGTCGTCCTGGCCCAGGCGGCGGTTGACGAGCGGCGCCCCGGGAATCGGCCCAGCGGTGAAATCACCGGCGTCGGGACGGGTCAGCGGGCTTTCGGCATAGGTGTAGGGCGTGACCTGGCGCGGGTCGGCGAAACCGCTGGCGTAGGCGTTGCGGTAGGCCAGGGCCAGGGCGGCGTTGCGCATGCGCCGGTAGCCGCGGCTCGGCGGGGTCATGAAGCGGGTGCTCTTGCCAGCGTTGGCGAAGACGTCCAGCGTGGCGCCGCGGCGCTCCGGGCTGTAGCTGTCGAGCAATCGATCCGGCGCCAGTCCCTTGAGTACCCAGGCCAGCTTCCAGCCGGCGTTGGCGGCGTCGGCCAGGCCGCTGTTGAGACCGCGCACGCCGAAGATCGGCACCAGGTGGGCGCTGTCGCCGATGAACAGCACCCGTCCATGGCGATAATCGTCGAGGGCCAGGGTGTACGCCTTGTAGAGGCTCCACCACTCCAGCTCCCAGTCGCCGGCTTCGCCCAGCACCTCGCGCACGATCAGACCGACCCGCTCGCGAATGCTGGCCTCCTCCAACGCTTGGTCCGGGTCCTCGCCGGGGCCGAGCTGATAGTCGATACGCCAGATGTCGTCGGGCTGCCGGTGCACCAGGATGGTGGCGTCGGGCAGTGCCCGCGAGTGGAAGAAGGCGCGCCGCTCGGTGGGAAAGTCGCAGCGCAGGCGAATGTCGGCGATCACGTAGCGGCCCTCGTAGGCCTCGCCGTGCAGCGCCAGGTCGAAAGCCTTGCGCACCACGCTGCGTGCACCGTCGGCGGCCAGCAGGTAGTCGCATGCCAGGCGGTAGTCGCCCTCCGGGGTGGCTACCTCAAGGGTCACGCCGCTCTCATCCTGGCTCACGCCGGTCACCGCGCTCTGCCAGCGCAGCGCCACGAGCGGGCTCGCCGCGGCCTTGTCGATGAGAAACTGCTCGATGTACTGCTGCTGCAGGTTAACCATCGGCAGGAAGCGCTCCTGCTCGGAGTGGGGCATCCGGAAGCGGTAGATCTCGCGGTCGCGATAGTAGGTGCGTCCCTGGGTCCAGCCCAGCCCCTTGGCCACGAAGGCATCATCGACGCCGAGCTGCTGCAGGATCTCCAGGCTGTGGCGTGACAGGCAGATCGCCCGCGAGCCGTCGTTGACGCTGGCCTTGTCGTCGAGCACCACGCTCTCGATGCCATGGCGCGCCAGTTCCAGGGCCGCGGTGACGCCTACCGGGCCGGCGCCGACGATGGCCACCCGATGACGCAGCGCCTGCCCATCCAGCTCGGCGGGACGAACGAAGGGGAAATGCGGATAATCGAAATAGAGCGAGTCGGTCTCGGCGCGTCCGGCGGGTCGCATGGGCGGCTCCTGTTGGCGTTGTATCGACTCAGAGCCTAACCCGATAGTGCCAGGGTGGCTGTCCCGCAAAAGCCGGGACAACCCGTACAAGAGGTGAAGCAATGACCGCTATCCACAGCGAACCGCCCGACTGGCCCCGCCTGATGCCGGCCGTGGCCGAGTGCGTGGCGCAGCTGGGCGAGGCGGGCTTCGACGAGGCGCTGCTCGCCCTGCTGCGCCAGGCGGTGGGCATCGAGCAGTGCATGGTGTTCGCCTTCGATGGCCGTGACGAAGTCGACTGTCTGCTGGCCGACAACCGCCGCGCGCCACGGGTGGCCGGCCGCCTGGCCCAGCTCTACACCGGCGGCCTGTTTCGCCAGGATCCCAACTACCAGCGCCTGCGCCTGCGCATGGCGGAGGAGCACGAGAGCGGCGACACTGAAGTCACGCCGATGCAGGCCGACGCCATGCCGGAAGCCTATCGCAGCCATCTGTTCGCCTTCCCCGAGCTGGTCGACAAGGTCTCGCTGACCCTGCCCGGGGCGCAGAGCGTCTACTACCTCAACCTCTACCGCGGCAGCGAGGCCGGCCCGTTCGACCGCGACGACATGGCCCGGCTCGACGCCCTGGCTCCACTGCTGGCCAGCCTGATGCGTCGCCACTACGACCAGGCCCGGCCGCTGGACGCGCGCCCCAGCGCCGAGGAAGCCGCCGTGCTCGCCCCGCTGTCCGAACGCGAGCGCCAGCTCTGTCTCTACCTGCTGCGCGGGCATACCCTCAAGACCGCCGCCGCCGAGCTCGATATCGCCCTGTCCACCGCCGAGACCTACCGCAAGCGCGCCTACGCCAAGCTCGGCGTGCCCTCCAAGGCGCGGCTGGTGGCGCTGTGTCGCCGGCGCTGAGCGGACCGCGCCTGCATGAAGATGTCATCTGCTACGGGTATGATAGGCGCGCTGTCACCCCCTGACCGAGCGGAGAGCCCATGGCATCCCCCCTACCCCACGACGTTTCCTTCCGCGAGGCGGTCCGCGTCTGGCTGCGCATCGCCCTGCTCAGCTTCGGCGGCCCGGCGGGCCAGATCGCCGTGATGCACCGCATCCTGGTGGAGGAGAAGCGCTGGATCGGCGAGAAGCGCTTCTTGCATGCGCTCAACTACTGCATGCTGCTGCCGGGGCCGGAGGCGCAGCAGCTGGCGATCTACATCGGCTGGCTGATGCATCGCACCAAGGGTGGGCTGCTGGCCGGCACGCTGTTCGTGTTGCCCGGCTTCATCGCCATTCTGGCGCTCAGCTACCTGTATGCCGCGCTGGGCAACGTCGGCCTGGTGGAGGGGCTGTTCTTCGGACTCAAGGCGGCGGTGCTGGCAATCGTGGTCAACGCGGTGGTGCGCATCGGCAAGCGCGCCCTGGGCAACAGCGTCATGCTGGGCATCGCCGCGGCGGCGTTCGTGGCGATCTTCTTCTTCGACATCCCCTTTCCGCTGATCATCCTGGGGGCGGCGCTGATCGGCTTTCTCGGCGGCCGGGCCGATTCACCCCTGTTCCACGTCGGCGGCGGCCACGGAAGCAGCGGCGCCGAGGGGCTTGCCGATAGCGACTCGCTGCTGGGGGCCGAGCTGCCCGCCCATGCGCGGCCCAACCGCGCCTGGTCGCTGAAGGTGTCGGCGATTTTCCTGACGCTGTGGCTGACTCCGGTGGCCCTGCTGCTGCTGACGCTGGGCCCGGACAACGTGTTCAGCCAGATCGCCACCTTCTTCAGCCAGATGGCGGTGGTGACCTTCGGCGGCGCCTATGCGGTGCTGAGCTACGTGGCCCAGGCGGCGGTCCAGAGCTATGGCTGGCTGGCGCCGGGCGAGATGCTCGACGGCCTGGGCATGGCCGAAACCACACCCGGCCCACTGATCCAGGTGGTGCAGTTCGTGGGCTTCATGGGCGCCTTCCGCGACGCCGCTCCCCTCGACCCCTGGCTGGCCGCCACCCTGGCGGCGGTGCTCACCACCTGGGTCACCTTCGTGCCCTGCTTCCTGTGGATCTTTCTCGGCGCCCCCTACGTGGAGCGCCTGCGCGACAACGCCGCGCTGAGCGGCGCCATGACCGCAATCACCGCGGCAGTAGTGGGCGTGGTGCTGAACCTGGCGGTGTGGTTCGGCCTGCACGTGGTGTTCGCCGAGATCGGCGAGTGGCGCGGCGCGGGGCTGCGCCTGCTGGTTCCCGACCTTGCCAGCCTCGACCTGGCCGCCCTGCTCCTCACCGTGGCCGCCATCCTGGCGATCTTCCGCTACGGCGTGGGCATGCTCAAGGTGCTGGGGGCATGCGCCCTGGCCGGGATGCTGCTCTCGCTGCTGTGAGCCCGCCCGTAACTCAGGCGGACTCGGCCAGGCGCTCGAAGGCCGCGGCGTTGGGGCAGAAGGCACGGCACTCGTCGACGCCTGCCTCGCGGCGCATGGCACCCCAACAGTAGCCGGCCACCGGGCAGGCATTGCAGTTGCCGCGCAGGCTCTGGTAGCTGACGTGGGCCTCGACGCTGGCCTGCTCGATACCGAAGCGCTGCAGCATGGCCGGCATCAGGGTGTCGGCCGGGACGAAGGCGCGATAGCCGCCGCGATCGAGATGCCTGGCCACTTCACGCTCGAAGGCGGGCTCCAAGGGGATCTTCAGGTCCTGCAGCATCTCGCTGTAGACCTGTGGCGATTCCGCTTCGATCTCGCGGACCAGCCGCCGCGTGGAGGCTCGATAGCTGCCTTCACAGAGACGGTTCCACCAAGAGGTGTTAGGTGCCTGGTTCATGATGTCTCTCCTCGATTATTGCGTTTCCCCCAGTATCGTTGTTCAAGGCAAGCGCTGCTTTGACCGAGATCAAAATAGTTTCAACTGAAACTTATTTCGTGACAGCCGAAAATGCCACGAGCACGGCCGGGGGCCGTGCTCGTGACGGGAGAGCCAGGGAACAATCAGGCTTCGGGGTCGCTGACCTCATCGGCAGACAGCCCCTCTTCGCCCTCGGCCGCTTCGAGCTGTTCGAAGAAGTAGGCGTGAGCAGCCTCACCGTCAACGCCCTTGTCGCTAGCTGCTTCCTTCCACGCACCTGGCAGCTCGGCGGCCATCTGCTGGAAGCGCTCGACCTCTTCGGCCGGCAGCTCGATGAAGGTGTTGCCGCGCTCTTCGGCGAACTCGATGCCACGCACGTCGACCACGTCCATCATGTAGCCGAACAGCTGGGAAAGCTTCTCGCCGGAAACGCTCTCGATCGCCTCGCGGTCCTCGTCGGAGAGCGATGCCCAGGTGTCGGGGTTCATCACCAGCGAAAAACTGCCGCGATAGAAGCCACCCGGCATCTGCACCGTGTAGGGCAGCACCTCGGCCAGGCGGAAGCTACGCAGGCCTTCGAGGGTGAGCATGGCGCCGTCGATGACGCCCTGGGTGGCCGCCTCGTAGGTGCTGGCGGGCGGCAGCGCCACGCCGGTCAGCTCCAATGCGTTGGAGATGTCCGACATCACGCCGCCGCCGATGCGTACCCGCTTGCCGCGCAGATCGTCGAGGCTGTCGATGTTGTCCTTGAGGAACAGCGCCCCCGGCCCGTGCACGCCCATGCCGATCACCTCGACGCCACGGTGCTCACCGGCATCGGCGAAGTACTCGTTGTGGGTGCGCCAGTAGGCGACCGAGGCGGCCTCGGAGGAGAAGTCCTCGAAGGTAGGCAGCTCGGGCAACTTGGTCAGCTCGAAGCGCCCCGGCATCAGGCCGTGGAACAGCCAGGTGACGTCGGCCACGCCGTCGGCGATCAGCTCCATCTGGGCGTTGGGCGGGCCCATGTCGTGCACCACGTTGACGGTCACGCGGCCCTCGGTGGCCTCCTCCACCCAGTTGGCCCAGGTCGGCCAGACGATGGTGTTGACGCCGTGATTGGGACCGGCCCAGGTGCTCACCGTGAGCTCGGTGGCCGCGGCGCTGTGGAAGGCGCCCAGGGAGAGCGCGGTGAACGTGGTCAGTGTCGCGAGCTTGTGCATTTTCATTGTCGTTCCTCGTGAGTCCTGATGGTCAGGGGTTGCGTGCTTTTTTTCATTTGCTTTTGTGATCGGTCGTCGATGGCTGGCGTTAGAGAGCAAGCTTCAGCTTTTTGCCCTTGGCACGCGAGCAACAGCTCATCAGCCGGTCCTGTCCGGCCCGCTCGCTGGCGGTGAGCACCTTGTCGCGATGATCGATCTCCCCCTCGATCACCTCGACCTGGCAGGAGCCGCAAAGCCCCTCCTCGCAGTCGCTGGGCACGTCGACGCCGGCGGCGCGCAGGCTCTGCAGCAGGGTACGGTCCGCCGCCACCTCGACTACCAGCTCGGAGTCGGCCAGCTCCACCTCGAAGGCGTGCTCATGCTCGGGGTCGAGCAGCGCGCCTTCGGCGGTAAAGTGCTCCACGTGCAGGCTGCCTTCCGGCCAGTGCGCGCTGCCGGCCTCCAGCGCCGAGAGCAGGCGCTCGGGGCCGCAGCCGTAGAGCAGCGTCGACTCCCGCGGCGTCGCGAGTAGCGAGGCGAGGTCGAGCCGGGCGCCCTCCTCCTTGGAATAGAGGCGCAGGGCCTCGTCGTGGTCACGCTCGAGCCGCGCGAGCAGTGCCATGCTGGCGCGGGAGCGGCCGGCGTAGTGCAGCTCGTAGGACTTGCCCAGCTGTTTGAGGCGGTCGGCCATGGCGATGATCGGGGTGATGCCGATGCCGCCGGCGACCAGCACGTAGCGGTCAGCCGTCTCGTCGAGGCGAAAGTGGTTCTTGGGCCCGCGCACGCGCAGTTCGATACCCTCGCGCACCGTGTCGTGGACCCAGCGCGAGCCGCCACGACCGGCTTCCTCGCGCAGCACGGCCACCTGCCAGTCGCCCGACGTCGCCGGGCCGCACAGCGAGTACTTGCGTGCCTCGCCACTGGGCAGCACCACGTCGAGGTGCGAACCCGGCGACCAGGCGGGCAGGTCACGGCCGGCCGGATCGGCCAGGGTCACACCGAGCACCCCCTCGGCCTCGGTTTCGGCGCGGGTCACCCGGACCCGGCGCACGATGGTGCGCGCCTCCGGCGCTCCTACGGGGAAGTCGCGCTGGGCCTCGCGCACCGCCGGGTCGCGGCGCTCAGGGTTCTGCGCCGGGTCCCAGCGCACCCACAGCGCCTCGGGGCCGCGAAACGAGGTGTTGGGCAGGAAGGTGAATTCCTGCTCCTCGAGCTCCAGCTGCGGCAGGCGCCGGGTGAACTCCTCGAGGAAGATACGCATCTCCATGCGCCCCAGATTCTTGCCCATGCACTGGTGGCTGCCATAGCCGAAGGTGAGATGATCGACGGCGTTGTCGCGGTAGATGTCAAGCTCGTCGGGGTTCTCGAAGTGAGCCGGGTCGTGGTTGCCGGAGGCGGTGACCATGAGGATCCTGCCGCCTTCGGGAATGGTCACGCCGCCGACCTCGGCGTCGCGGGTGGCGATGCGACGCCAGGCCACCACCGAGCCGGAGTGGCGCAGGCACTCCTCGGCCGCGGCCGGGATCAACTCGGGGTTGTCGCACAGCTCGGCCCACACCGCGGGGCGCGAGAGCAGCTGGCGAAAGGCGTTGGCGGTGGCCAGGGCGGTGGTCTCGTGGGCGGCGACGATGATCGCCATCATCATCGAGTGCAGGTAGCTGTCGGTGACCACGTCCGGCTTCTGCCGGTTCTTCTCGATCATGTCGTACATCCAGCCGTGGCCACGCGGCTGACTCTGCATCTTCCTGAGCACCTGGCCGGAGTACTGCCAGAACTTGCCGACCCCTTCGGCCACCTCGACCTGCTGCTCCGGCGAGGGGCGACCCCAGGTATTGAGGGTGTGGGCCACCGAGAAGCGGCGCAGCTGCTCCATGTCCTCCTCGGGTACGCCGAGGAAGTGCAGCGCCACGGTGAGCGGCACCTCCCAGAACATCTCGGCCACCAGGTCGGCTCGGCCGCGGTCGATGATGGCATCGAGCTTTTCGCGCACGAGTTGGCGCACCATCGGCGCATGCGCCTCCAGCACCTCGGGGGTGAAGGCATCGAGCAGCTCCCGGCGCCGCGCCATGTGGGCCGGCTCGTCCTCGTTCACCAGGGTGCGATGCATGCCGTAGTCGTAGCGTTCGAGCACCGCCAGGGCCTCGTCGCTGGAGGGGGTGATCTTCTCCAGGGCGATCGACGGCGAGAAGGTGAGGTTGTCGCGAAAGATTGCCTTGATATCGGCGTAGCGACTCACCACCCAGTAGCCGAGCCGGGGGCTGTAGAACACCGGCTCCTGCTCGCGGGACCAGCGCAGCGCCTCCGCCGGGTCGAGCTGATAGGGACGGTCGAAGGGGTCGAAGCCCGCCGCCTGCGGCGAGACGGGGCAGCCGTTGGGCGCCACTGGCGGCTCACCGGCGGCGTGGAAGGGACAGCTGCCCGCGCCGCTCTGGTTGGGCTGTGTCGCTGTGGTCATGGGGCCTCCCGCTGGTCGATCGCCTGGAATCGTTGCTGTCGTGAATTGCATGCCTGAACTTACTTTTATCGCACAATCTTTATCTTTTATCGCTACACTTGAGCAACATAGGCAGTTTGTCCGGGGACGTCAATCCCCGCCGGCTGCGTTACCATTCATCGCCACCACCGACACGAGGGAGCCGCTCGATGGCCACCACCCTGCAAACCCTGGATCGCGGCCTGCGCGCGCTGGAGATCATCGCCGAGCACACCGAGGGCATCAGCGTCGCCGAGCTGGCAGAGCAGCTCGAGGTGCACCGCGCCATCGCTTACCGCATCGTCACCACTCTGGAACAGCATGCCCTGGTGGCGCGCTCCGCCGAGGGCCCGCTGCGCCTGGGGGCAGGCATATCCCTGCTGGCTTCACGTTTCGAGCCGCAGCTGCGCGCGGCGGCCCAGCCGCTGCTGCAGGCGCTGGCCAGGGCCACCCGAGCCACCGCTTTCGTTTCGGTGGCCCAGGGCGAGGAGTGCGTGGTGATTCTGGTGGCAGAGCCCGAGGAAGGAATGCTGCGGGTGGGTTACCGGGTCGGCAGTCGTCATCCACTCACGCTGGGGGCGGCGGGTATCGCCATCCTCTCCGCCCGCCCGGCGCGAGCCGACGACAGCGAGGCAGTCCGCCAGGCCCGCGCCGACGGCTACAGCCTGACCCGCGGCCAGCTGCAGCGCGGCGCGGTGGGCGTGGCCAGCCCCGTGGCCACGCCGCAGTTCCGCCCTGGCATCGAGGCCTGCGTGGGGGTGGTGGCAATGGACGACCTCGACACCCAGCGAGCGATCCGCGAAGTGCAGGCACACGCCCGCCAGCTGGCCGAACTGCTCGGCCGCTGAGCGACACGCCGTCGCGGCCCGTGAAGCCCGGCTCCGGTGGCGCTACACTACGCACCACCCTTCGCTGCCACTTTGAGGCCTTCGATGAGTCGCCACCTGCTCTCCGTCGATTCCCTGACCCGCGAAAGCGTCGACCACCTGATGCGCGTCGCCGCCCGCATGGAACCCATCGCCCAACGCCGCCAGGTGACCCGGGTACTCGAGGGAGCCGTGCTCGGCAACCTGTTCTTCGAGGCCAGCACCCGCACCCGGGTCAGTTTCAACGCCGCCTTTTGTCGCCTGGGCGGCAGCGTATGCGACACCACCGGCTTCACCTTCTCCTCCATGGCCAAGGGCGAATCGCTCTACGACACCAGCCGGGTGATGAGCGGCTACTGTGACGCCATCGTCATGCGCCACCCCGACCAGGGCTCGGTGGCGGAGTTCGCCGCCGCCACCCACGTACCGGTGATCAACGGCGGCGACGGCCCCGGCGAGCACCCCAGCCAGGCGCTGCTCGATTTCTATACCATCGACAAGGAGTTCACCCGGCTGGGCAAGCGGCTGGCCGACGCCCACGTGCTGCTCACCGGCGACCTCAAGTACGGCCGTACCGTGCACTCGCTGATCAAGCTGCTGTCGCTCTATGACCCCATGCGCATCACCCTGGTGGCCCCGCCCGGGCTGGAAATGCCCAGTCACCTGATCGACCTGGTGGCCTCGCGCGGACACCGGGTGGAGGAACGCAGCAGCCTGGCCGACGACTACGCCGATGTGGACGTGGTCTACACCACCCGCATCCAGAAGGAGCGCTTCACCGCCGAGATGAGCGAGGGCTTCAGCCTGTCGCGGGACTTCACCGTCGATCGCGCCTTCATGGACAAGCGCTGCGGCCGCGACACCATCGTCATGCACCCGCTGCCCCGCGACAGCCGCGCGGACGCCAACGACCTCGATGTGGACCTCAACGGCGACCCGCGTCTGGCGATCTTCCGCCAGACCGACAATGGCATCCCGGTGCGCATGGCGATCTTCGCCACCCTGCTGCAGGTGGACGAGCTGATCGAGAAAGAGCTGCGCCCGGTGCGCTGGTTCGTGCCCGAGCGGGTGGGAGTCGACGACCCTTCACTGTGACGGTGCAGCCAACGCTCGGCATCGCTATGCTGTTGACGTAAGGCGAGTGACTGAGGCTACCTCCACTCACTCGCCGCCGACCCCATGACGATGCGGCTCCCGGCGAGCCGCACACAGGAATGCAAGCTCGATAACAACAGCCTTGCCGCTAAGGCAACTGGTACAAAGGAGATGCGACGCATGACACTGGAACGCGCATATATTTTGCTGGCCGTATTTTACAGTGCCCTGGTGGCGATCGGGGCCATCGCCCTTCTGGGAGGCGGTGGCCCGGTATGGGCCGTGGCAATACTGCTGCTCGGCGCCCTGGTGGCAGCCGGCCTGTGGGGGCACACCTTGGGCAGGCCAGTGATGAACCCGCGCATGTGGCGCCCTTTGGCGGGCATTCTGGCAGTTGGCTGTCTGCTGCAGCTTTTCGCCGTGTTCACGTTCTCCCTCTCCGGAGCCGAGATTACCTGGCTGCTGACCGGCGCCATCTTCTCGGTGCTTCCCGCCATCCTGCTGTTTCAGTACGGCGAGCGTGACCAGGAGGTGTGGGCCACACCCGAGGAGCGTGAAGGCGGCAAGATGCTTGACGAGCTGCTCGCCAGGCAGCGTGAACTGGTGCTGGAAAAGCAGGAAACCGACCGCCAGGCCACGGTCAAGCTGACCAAGGAGGGCGACACCTACCGCGCCAGCGTTACTCGGGGTCGCGGCGCCCATGTGGAGCGCTTCGAGGAAAAGTTCACCTGCCCCGCCACTCTGACTTTCTTCGTCATCAAGTACACCTGCATCTCGGTGAACGACATCGCCGCTCAGTATGCCGAGGAGCGGGTGTTGACCACCTGAGCCTGCTGCTCTCTCCGCCTGCCTCACCTATCGCTGCGCACGGCCCCCTGGGGGGCCGTGCGCCTCGGCGACCGCGGCAACCCCGCTGCGACAGCCAACGCCTTGTGGTTTTTGGACATCGACAGGTGCGCTGTGACCATGGCGCCGCCACCCTCCCTTGTCAACACTGAGGCTGGCGGGCAAGACACGCCCGACGCCTCGATACCGACAACAACAATCGCGGAGCGCATGATGGCGGAGGCAATCATCGAGACCCGGCGGCTGACCAAGAGCTTCCGGGGCTTCAAGGCAGTCAATGACATATCCATCCGGGTCGAGCCCGGTACCATCCATGCCCTGATCGGCGCCAACGGCGCCGGCAAGACCACCTGTTTCAACCTGCTCACCAAGTTCCTCGAGCCGAGCGCAGGCAGCATCCTCTACAAGGGGCGTGACATCACCCGGCTCAAGCCGGACCAGGTGGCACGGCTAGGCATGGTGCGCTCGTTCCAGATCTCGGCGGTCTTCAGCCAGCTGCCGGCGCTCGAAAACGTCAAGCTGGCGCTGCAGCGCCGGCGCGGCGAGTCCTACGACTTCTGGGGCTCCCAGCGACGGCTCGAGGCGTATCACGAGCGCGCCATGAGCCTGCTCGAGGAGGTGGGCCTCGACGACTGGGCCGACACCCTCTCCGCCGAGCTTCCCTACGGCCGCAAGCGCGCCCTGGAACTCGCCACCACCCTGGCGCTGGACCCCGAGCTGATGCTGCTCGACGAGCCCCTGGCCGGCATGGGCACCGAGGATGTGGGCCGCACCGCCGAGCTGATCCGGCGTGTCGCTGCCGACCGCACGGTGCTGATGGTGGAGCACAACCTGGGCGTGGTCGCCGAGCTCTGCGACCGCATCACCGTACTGGCGCGCGGCGAGGTGCTGGTGGAGGGCGATTACGCCACCGTCTCGCGGGACCCGCGCGTGATCGAATCCTACATCGGGGGAGCGCACCATGACTGACGCCGCCATCGCTCAGGCCGTCGAGCCCATGCTGGCCATCCGCGACCTCCACGCCTGGTACGGCGAAAGCCACGTGCTGCATGGCATCGACCTGGACGTGATGCCGGGCCAGGTGGTCACGCTGCTGGGTCGCAACGGCGCCGGCAAGTCCACCACGCTGAAGTCGATCATGGGCATCGTGCCGCGTCGCCAGGGCCAGATCCGCCTGCAGGGCAGCGACACCATCGCCATGCGCCCCTTCCAGATCGCCCGCCATGGTGTGGCCTACTGCCCGGAGGATCGCGGCATCTACGCCACGCTCGACGTTCGCGAGCACCTCGAGCTGCCGCCCCTGGTCGACGACAGCGGGCTGAGCACCGAACAGGTGCTGAGCCTGTTTCCCAACCTGCGAGAACGGCTGCACAGCCCCGGCAGCAAGCTCTCCGGGGGCGAGCAGCAGATGCTGGCCATCGGCCGCACCCTGCGCACCGGCGCCAGGCTGCTGCTGCTCGATGAGCCCACCGAGGGGCTCGCGCCCAGCATCGTGGAACAGATCGGCGACACCATTCGTCAGCTCAAGGCGCAGGGCTACACGATCCTGCTGGTGGAGCAGAACCTGCGCTTCGCCATGAGCGTGGCCGACCATTTCTACCTCATCGATCACGGCCAGGTGGCCGCCCGCTACGACCGCCAGGGGGTCGAGCAGGATGCCAGCGAGCTGCTGGCCCGGCTGGGCGTCTAGCGATCGGTCGAATGCGACAGGCTGCTACCGGGTCAGCTACGCGAACGATGGCGAAAGTGCGACGGCGAGATACCGTTCATGCGCTTGAAGGTCTTGGAGAAGGCGAAGGCGCTGCGGTAGCCCACTCGCCCGGCGATCTCCTCGATCGGCAGGTCGCTGGTGGCCAGCAGGTGGGTCGCGTGCTGCATGCGCAGCTGGGTGAGCTGCTGCATCGGGCTGCGCCCGAAGACCTGGCGGCTGATGCGCCGCAGGTGCTCGGTGCTGACGTGGGCAATCTCGGCCATCTCCTCGATGGTCCAGTGCCGCTCCAGGGTTGGCATCACCGCCTCGAAGACCGCCACGATGCGGGCGTCCCGCCGCCAGGGGTCGGCGAAGCGCGAGATGTAGTTCTCGATGGTGTCGATCCACATCACGCAGCTGGCGGGGTCGGCCTGGCCGTGGAATACCTCGCTGTAGAGCCCCAGCACGGCGTGCTTCATCGGCCGGGGGTCGAAGTGCTGCATGATCGGGGCGATGGTGCCCACCAGCGAGCGCGGGGCGCTGGGGAGGTAGCGCAGCCAGCAATACTGCCAGCGCTGGTCGGCCACGGCGTGGAAGGCGTGCAGGGCGTGGGCCGGGGCGAAGGACATCATGCCGCCGCGCATGGTGCGCCAGCGTCCGTCGAGCAGCATGCGCCCCTCGCCGCCGAGGGAGCCATGGATGTAGGCGCCGCTGAGCCGGGTACGCACGATGCGGTAGGGCACCGCCGCGTCGCCCACGCCGACATGGGAAATGTGCCGCTGCTCGAGGGCAGCACACTCCTCGGCGCGTACGATCCACTGCCGGGTGTCGTCGCCCACGATGTGGGTTTCGGATAGCTTTTCGTGTTCTGCAGCCATGGCGCGTTCGTCCATGTTGGCTCTAACTGATAAAGGTCCCAACACGATACACCCTGCGAGTCAGAGCAAAACCAACAACAACAGCAAATAGAGGAACAGGAGACATAACAATGCCAGCCAAACCCTCCTTCAAGACCCTTGTCGTTTCTTCCGCCGTGCTGAGCCTGGGCAGCATCGCCAGCGCCATGGCCAGCGACGACTACTCCGACGGCGTGGTGCGCATCGGCGTGCTGACGGACATGTCGGGCATCTACACCGACCTCTCCGGCGAGGCCGCCGTGGAGGCGGTGCGCATGGCCGTCGAGGACTTCGGCGGCGAGGTCAACGGCGTGCCCATCGAGGTCATCTACGGCGACCACCGCAATCGCGCCGACACCGGCGCCAGCCGCGCCCGGGAATGGTACAACAACGACGGCGTCGACATGATCAACGATCTGTCCAACTCCGGGGTGGCGCTGGCGGTGGCGGCGGTGGCCGACGAGCAGCAGCGCCACGCCATCGTCAACTCCTCGTCCAACATCGGCCTGACCAACGACTACTGCTCGCCCTACGTCACTCACTACACCTACGATGCCTACTCCCTGGCGCAGGGCACCGGCCAGTCGATCGTCGAGGACGGCGGCGACACCTGGTTCTTCCTCACGGTGGACTTCGCCTTCGGCATCGGGCTCGAGGAGCAGGTCTCCGAGGTGGTGCGCGACGCCGGCGGCCAGGTCGTGGGGGCGGCGCGACACCCGCTCGACACCACCGACTTCTCCTCCTATGCGCTGCAGGCCCAGGCCTCGGGGGCGGAGATCATCGGCATCGCCTCCACCGGCGCCGATGCCATCAACGCCATCAACGCCCTGGCCGAGTTCGGCGTCACCCCCGACCAGCGCCCGGCGGCCCTGCTGCTGTGGTACGACGACATCGTCAGCCTGGGGCTGGACACCGCCCAGGGGCTGCTGCTGACCAACGCCTTCTACTGGGACGCCAACGACGAGACCCGGGAGTTCTCCCAGCGCTTCTACGAGCGTACCGGCCGCATGCCCAACATGGCACACGCCGGCAACTACTCCTCTACCATCCACTACCTGAACGCGGTCGAGGCCGCCGGCACCGATGCCCCGGACGCGGTTTCCGAGCAGATGCGTGAGCTCGAGATCAACGACTTCTTCGCCTCGGGCGGCTATATCCGCGACAACGGGCGCATGGTCCACGACCAGTACCTGTGGGAGGTGAAGTCCCCCGACGAATCGGAGTACGACTACGACTTCCTGCGCCTGGTCACCACCATTCCCGGCGAGGACGCCTTCCAGCCCCTCGACGAGAGTACCTGTCACCTGCTCAACGGCAACTGATGCCCTGTCGCGCACGCCGGGCCGGGCCCGGCGTGCGCCTCCCCTACTTCGTTAGCCTTGCGAGCAAGTGATCATGGACATTCTCGGGATTCCCCTTCAGGCCCTGCTGGGGCAACTCATGCTGGGCATCGTCAACGGCTCCTTCTATGCGGTGCTCAGCCTCGGCCTGGCGATCATCTTCGGCGTGCTGAAGATCGTCAATTTCGCCCATGGCGCCTTCTTCATGCTGGGCGCCTTCACCGCCTTCCTTCTCGCCCAGTACATGGGGCTCGACTACTGGGTCACCCTGATCGTCGCCCCGCTGCTCGTCGCCGCCTTCGGCATGCTGTTCGAGTTCCTGTTCCTGCGCCGGCTCTACGGGCTCGACCCGATCTACGGCCTGCTGCTGACCTTCAGCCTGGTGCTGGTGCTGGAGGGGGGCTTTCGGGTGGCCTTCGGCTCCTCGGGGCAACCCTTCGCCACCCCCGAGCAGCTGCGCGGCACCATCAACCTGGGCTTCATGATCCTACCGCTCTATCGCGGTTTCGTGATCGTCTCGGCGCTATTGCTGTGCCTGGTCACCTGGTTCATCATCGAACGCACCTCGCTGGGGGCCAGCCTGCGCGCCGCCACCGAGCGCTCGGAGCTGACCCAGGCCTTCGGCATCAACGTGCCGCGCCTGATCACCCTGACCTACGGCGTGGGGGTGGGGCTCGCCGCCTTCGCCGGAGTGCTGGCCGCGCCCATCTTCCACGTCAATCCCTCCATGGGCTCCAGCCTGGTCATCATCATCTTTGCCGTGGTGGTGATCGGCGGTCTGGGCTCGATCATGGGCGCAATCGTCACCGGCCTGGGGCTGGGCGTGGTGGAGGGCTTCACTCGAGTGTTCTACTCCGAGTTCTCCTCCACCATCGTCTTCCTGGTCATGGTGCTGGTGCTGCTGCTGCGCCCGGCCGGCCTCTTCGGCCGGGAGGAGGGCTGAGATGCGCACCCTCTCCTACACCGGCCTCGCGCTGCTGGCGCTGGCGCTGCTGGCCGTGCCCTTCGTGCCCCAGCTGGTCTACTCGGTCTTCGTCATGAAGACGCTGTGCTTCGTGCTCTTCGCCTGCGCCTTCAACCTGCTGCTGGGTCACACCGGGATTCTCTCCTTCGGCCACGCTGCCTTCTTCGGCACCGGGGCCTATGTGACCGGCCAACTGGTCAAGGCGTACGGCGTTCCCACCGACCTGGGCATCCTCGCCGGCGGCCTGGTGGCGGCGGCGCTGGGGGCGCTGATCGGCGCGCTGGCCATCCGCCGCAGCGGCATCTACCTGGCGATGATCACCCTGGCGCTGTCGCAGCTGGTCTACTTCTTCTTCCTCCAGGCCCCCTTCACCGGGGCCGAGGACGGCCTGCAGCGGATCCCCCGCGGCACCTTCCTGGGCGTAATCGACCTGCGCAGCGACACCGCGCTCTACTACGTGGTGCTGGGCATCGTCGCGGCCGGGCTGTGGCTGGTGTGGCGCACGGTCAACTCGCCCTTCGGCAACGTGCTGCGCGCCATTCGCGAGCATGAGCCGCGCGCGATCTCGCTGGGCTATCCCGTGGCCCGCTACAAGGTGCTGGTGTTCACCATCTCGGCCGGCCTTGCCGGTATCGCCGGCTCGCTCAAGGCCATCGTGTTTCAGCTGGCGGCCCTCTACGACGTGCACTGGCACACCTCGGGCGACGTCATCCTGATGACCCTGCTGGGCGGCATGAACACGGTCTTCGGCCCCGCGGTCGGCGCCGCCCTGGTCTCCGCCCTCAACCACTACATGGACCCCTTCGGCGCCTGGGTCACGGTCATCACCGGGCTGGTCTTCATGACCTGCGTGCTGACTTTCCGCCAGGGCGTGGTCGGCGAGCTCGGCCAGTGGCTGCGCTCACGTCGTGCCTCGCCGTCTGCGCCCAGGGCCCGGCCCCGCTCGCCTGCACAGCAACAATAACAAGGAGAACCGCATGTCCTCATTCGACCGCAAGACCCTGATGGCCCGCTTCCAGGAGATGACCACCCGCGGCCAGCCGATCATCGGCGGCGGTGCCGGCACCGGCATCTCGGCCAAGTGCGAGGAAGCCGGCGGCATCGACCTGATCGTGATCTACAACTCGGGCCGCTACCGCATGGCGGGCCGCGCCTCCTCCGCCGGCCTGCTGGCCTACGGCAACGCCAACCAGATCGTGCAGGAGATGGCGCTGGAGGTGCTGCCGGTGGTCAAGCACACCCCGGTGCTGGCAGGCGTCAACGGCACCGACCCCTTCGTGATCATGCCCAAGCTGCTGCGCGAGCTGAAGGAGCTGGGCTTCTCTGGGGTGCAGAACTTCCCCACCGTGGGTCTGATCGACGGCACCTTTCGCATCAGCCTCGAGGAGACCGGTATCACCTACGGCAGTGAAGTGGACATGATCCGCCAGGCCCATGAAATGGACATGCTGACCACGCCCTACGTGTTTTCGGCCGATGAGGCGGTAGCCATGACCGAGGCGGGCGCCGACATCATCGTGGCGCACATGGGCGTCACCGTGGGTGGCACCATCGGCGCCGAGTCGGCCAAGACGCTCGACGAGTCGGTGCGGCTGATCGACGAGTGGGCCGAAGCGGCCCGCCGCGTGCGAAAAGACGTGATCATCCTCTGCCACGGCGGCCCCATCGCCACCCCCGAGGATGCCACCTACGTGATGCGCGAGAGCGAGCACTGCAACGGCTTCTATGGCGCCAGCAGCATGGAGCGCCTGCCCACCGAGGTGGCTCTGACCGAGCAGATCCGCCGCTTCAAGGCCATCGCCTGATCACCCCCAGGAGGACACCATGACCCGAGTCTATGTCAGCGCCGTCATGCCCATCACGCTGGAGCAGGCCTGGCGCGTACTGCGCGATTTCAACGGCCTGCCCGATTATCACCCCTTCTTCGCCAGGAGTGAGATCGAGGGGGGCAAGCCGGCCGACCAGGTCGGCTGCGTGCGCCACTTCCACGACCACGACGGCAACTTCATCCGCGAGGAGCTGCTCACCCTGTCGGACCGCGAGCATCGCTGCTGCTACCGCATCCTCGAGGCCCCCGCGCTGCCGGTCCACGGCTACGTGGCGGAGATGTGCCTCAAGCCGATCACCACCTCGAACCAGTGCTTCGGCGAGTGGTGGGCCGAGTTCGAGGTGGCCGAGGCCGATCGCGAGGATGTCGTGCAGCGCGTCTCTGATACGTTTCGGCTGGCCTTCGAGGGCGCCGCCGGGCACTACGCCCGCTGACGTTCCCGCGGCACGCGTGCCGACGCAAGCCCCCCTGACCTCATGGCCAGGGGGGCGCCGCCGTTGCCAGGCTAGACCGAGACGCCGAGATAGCGGCCCAGAATGGTTTCATCGGCCATCGACTCGCCGTCGGCAGTCTCGTGGACGATGCGGCCTTCGGCCATGAAGTAGGCGCGATCCGCCGCCAGCACGGCGGCCTTGACGTTCTGCTCGATCAACAGCACCGCCACTCCTTCGCGGCTGAGCTCCCTGAGGCTCAGGGCAACGTCCTCGACCACCGCGGGCGCCAGCCCCTCGGTGGGTTCGTCGAGGATCAGGCAGCCCGGGTTGGTGACCAGGGCACGACCGATGGCCAGCATCGAGCGCTCGCCCCCGGAGATCTGGTCGCCGTAGGCCCGGCGCCTGCGCCCCAGGGAGGGGAACAGTTCGAACACGCGGCTGGTCGTCCAGCGCTGGCCTGCCGGCCCCTTGCGGGTGTTGAGCTGCAGGTGCTCATCGACGCTGAGCGAGGGAAACAGGCGGCGGCCCTGGGGCACGTAGCCCACGCCCAGCCGCGCGATGCGATGCGGCGACCAGCCCAGCACCTGCTGGCCGAGCAGCTCCACCGAGCCGCGCGCCTGGGGCGGGTCGAGCCCCATCAGCGCCCTCGCCAGGGTGGTCTTGCCCACCCCGTTGCGCCCCATCACCGCCACGCACTCCCGGCCCACGTGAAGGTTGAGCTGCTGCAGCGCGTGCCCGAGGCCATAGTGGGCCTCGAGCCCCTCGACACGTATCATCGTTTCAGCCATTGGCACGCCCCAGGTAGATGTCGCGCACGCCTTCGTGGGCGGCGATTTCGTCAGGACTGCCCTCGGCGAACATCTCGCCCTGGTGCAGCACGGATATCTGGTCGCTGAGCGCCAGCACCATCTCCATGTCGTGTTCGATCATCAGCAGGGTCACCTCCTGAGGCAGGTCACGCAGGATCCCCTGCAGCACCTGCCGCTCGGCATGGGAGAGGCCGGCGGCCGGCTCGTCGAGCAGCAGCAGCCGAGGCCGCTGCGCCATCACCATGGCGAGCTCCAGCTGGCGCAAGGTGCCATACGACAGGTTGGCCACCGTCTCGTCGAGCACCGGCGTCAGGCCGAGCTGGTCGGCCGTGCTCATCAGGTCGTCGTCCAGGCGCGACTGCCAGGGCTGCCACAGCGACGGCAGGCGGCCGTTGCCCCGGGCCAGGGCCAGGTTCTCCCTGACCGTGACCGAGGGCACCAGAGTGGAGACCTGATAGGTCCGCCCCAGCCCCTTGAGGGTGCGCTGGATCACGCTGTCCTCGCGGATCTCATCACCGAAGAAGTGGATCGTTCCGCGGTCGGGCTTGAGCTCGCCGGCGATCATGTTGAACAGGGTGGTCTTGCCGGCGCCGTTGACACCGATCAGCCCGCGCCGCTCGCCAGGCTGAACCCGCAGGTTAACGTCGCTGGCCACCGTCAGCGAGCCGAAGGACTTGGCCAGGCCGGCGACCTCCAGCGCCGGCACCAGGCTCATCGAGGGCTGAGCTTCAGTCATAGTAGGGATCCGAACAGTCGCCCGGGGGGAAGTCGCGGCTGTCGGGCTCGCCGGCGAGGTACTCCTCGGCGTCGAAGGGCCCGAACTGGCTGACCTCCTCGTAGGTCTTGATCGGCACATTGACCAGCCGGCCGTCCACTTCCTTGACCTCGTTGATGTAGATGTTCTGCACCGGGTTGCCGTACTCGTCGAGGTGGAACGGACCGCGCGGCGCGTCGGGCATCTCGGTCTCGCGCAGGGCGGCAATCACCGCATCGCGATCCCCGCCGTTGGCGCTCTCGAAGGCATTCACCGCCATCTTGAAGGCGACATAGCCGTGCTCGGCCGGCGCCAGCGGCATGACGTCGTCGCCGTGCATGTCCCAGAAGGCGTCGCGGAAGGCCACGAACTCGTCGGTCTCCAGCCCTTCGGCATACTGCAGCGCCGACAGCCCGCCGATGGCCTCCTCGCCCATCTCCGGCAGGTCGCCCACGGCGAAGAAGTTGGAGCCGCCGAGCAGCGGCATGCGCGCATCGATGCCGAAGTCGTGGTACTGCTGGAAGAACGCCAGGCCGTCGCTGCCGGCGCCGTTGTAGAGCACCGCATCGCCGTCCGGCAGGGTCGCCAGGATGGAGCTGTAGTCGGAGGTGCCGGTGGGGTGCCAGATGCGCTCCACCGACTCGCCGCCCGCGGCGCAGAAGCCCTTGAGGAAGCCGCCCAGCTGGTTGTAGGGGAAGGAGTAGTCCTGGCCCACCGCGATGATGCGCTGGTGGCCCAGCTCCTCGGCCACGTACTGGCCGAAGGCGAACATCGGCTGCGCCCCGGTCCAGCCGGCCCGCACCACGTTCTCGGCGCGGTCGCGCATGGTGATGTCCTCGGGCGCCGAATAGGAAATCACCATCGGCATGCCCGAGCCCTTGGCCCACTCCAGCCCGGCCAGGCCGGTGCCGCCCAGTACCGGGCCCACCACCAGGTCGACGTCGTCGCGCGACTCCATGGCCCGCAGGCGGTCCACGGTGGTCTCGGCATCGCCCTGGGAGTCGTAGAAACGCACCTCCAGGCCGAGCGCCTCGAGGCGGTCGGCATACTCCTCCATGGCCAGCTCAACGCCCATGCGCTGCTGCTCGCCGAAGAAGGAGAACACCCCGGTGGTGGGGCCGATCACCCCGACCCGCAGGCCGTCGTCAGCCTGAAGATGGGCGGCGGAGCCCACCGCCAGGGCGGACATGCCGCTGATGATGAGCGTCTTGGCGTGCTTCATGGCTCTTCTCCTCGGGTTGTTGTTGTCACGGAAGCCTGTGGCTTCGACTTGCGCTTGAAATACTGCTCGAACACCTCTGCCAGACCGCGCGGCATGAGGAGTATGGAGAGCAGCAGGACTAGACCGATCACCATCATGTGACGGTCGGTGTACTGGGAGACCAGGGTCTCCAGGGCGATCAGCACGGCCACCCCCAGGGCAGGGCCCAGCAGGGTGCGGTAGCCACCCAGCACTGCGGCGGTCAGCACCCACACGGCGTGCCCCAGCCCCAGCGGCGAAGGCGACATGATGCCCATGTCGTAGACCAGGAAGACCCCCGCCACGCCGCCGATCATCCCGGCCAGCACGAAGGCGGTGAAACGCGCCAGGTAGACGGGGTGGCCCAGGGCGCGCATGCGCTGTTCGTTCTCCTGGATGCCCAGCAGCAGCAGCCCGAAGGGCGAGCGATACAGCCGCCACACGGCGAGGAATATCGCCACCGTAACCGTGGCCACCAGGACGTAGAAAACCCGGGTATCGTTGAGGTTGAGGTCGCCGTAGACCGGCATGCGTACCCCGGCGATGCCGTTGTAGCCGCCGGTGACGTCGACCCACTGGAACGACAGCGCCCACACCATCTGCCCCAGCGCCAGTGTCAGCATCAGAAAGCTCACCTGGCGCGAGCGCACGGTGAGCAGGCCGAAGATGACCGCGCTCACCGCGGTGAACAGCAGCGCCAGGGTCACCAACAGCGGGAAGGGCAGGCCGTAGCGCACGCCGAGGATGGCGATGGTGTAGCCGCTGATGCCGGCGAAGGTGGTCTGGCACAGCGAGAACCAGCCCAGTCGCCCCGCCAGCAGCGAGAAGCTCAGCGCCGCCAGGGCGTAGATCATCGCCCGGTTGGCCTGGGAGACCGCATAGTTGCCCATCAGCAGCGGCCAGGCCACCAGCAGCGCGACGATTGCCAGAATGATCAGGTGCTCACGTTTCATGCGGTCCTCCCGAACAGTCCCTGGGGCCGGAAGACCAGGATCAGCGTCATGGGTAGAAACAGGAAGAAGAGGGCGAACTGCGGCAGATAGCCGGTGGCGAAGCTCGACACCATGCCGGTGATCAGCGCCCCCACGGCCGCGCCCTTGAGCGAGCCCATGCCGCCGATGATGATCACCACCAGCGAGAGCATCAGCACGCGCACGTCCAGCCCCTGGGTCAGCGACATGTAGGAGGTGCCCACCACGCCGGCGATCCCCGCCAGGAAACTGGCCACGGCGAAGACGCCGCCGAACAGCAGCGGCACGTTGATGCCCTGGGCCATGGCGGTCTCGCGGTCGTCGACCCCGGCGCGAATGGCCGCGCCGATGCGGGTGTAGGTCATCACCAGCCACAGCGCGATGCCCAGCAGCACGGCGAAGATCATGATCAGGACCCGGAAGTAGGGGTACATCATGACGCCGAGGTCCACCGGCGCGCGCAGCTCGCGCGGCAGCGGCAGGCTTACCGGCTGCCCGCCGTAGACCACCAGCAGGGCGTCGGCGATGATCAGGCCCACGGCGATGGTCAGCAGCGCCTCGGAGAGGTCCATACCGCGCACCCGCTGCAGCAGGAAGCGCTCCATCAGCAGTCCGCCGACCAGGGCGGCGAGGCCGCCGGCAAGGATGCCCAGCGTCAGACTGCCGGTGTCGCGAATCACCTGGACGCCGATATAGCCGCCCAGCAAGTAGAAGGCACCGTGGGCCAGGTTGACCACCCGCATCAGGCCGAAGGCCAGGGTCAGGCCGCTGGCCATGATGAACAGCAGTGCGGCCATGGTCAGGCCATTGAGGGCGAGAAAATAGAAGGTGTTCATGGGCTCACCTCCCGCTGAGTGGCGTGTGGCGCCGGCGTGCCGTTGTTGTCATTGGTGCACATGGCGGCTCAGCCTCGACGCACGTTCTTGAAGGCACGTGTCTGCTCGGTCAGGGCGCGCTCCGTGGGTAGCCTCTCCATGCTCGAGGCGCCGTAGAAACCATGACAGTGCGAGCAGCGCGCCAGCACGTATTCGGCATCCTCGGGGTCGGCGATGGGTCCGCCATGGCAGAGCACGATGACATCGTCACGCACCGCTCGGGCCGCCGCCGCCCACTCGTTGATGGCCGCGACGCAGTCGTCCAGGCTCATGGCGGTCTCGGCGCCGATGCTGCCCCCGGTGGTGAGGCCCATGTGGCAGACGATGATGTCGGCCCCGGCCTCGGTCATGGCCCGGGCATCCGCGGCGCTGAAGACGTAGGGCGTGGTGAGCAGTCCGGCCTGGCGCGCCAGGCGGATCATCTCCACCTCCTGGGCGTAGCTCATGCCGGTCTCTTCCAGGTTGGCGCGGAAGGTGCCGTCGATCAGGCCCACGGTGGGAAAGTTCTGCACCCCGGCAAAGCCCATCGCCTTGAGCTCGGCGAGAAACGGCTCCATGAAGACGAAGGGGTCGGTGCCGCAGACGCCTGCCAGCACCGGGGTCTTCTGGGTCACCGGGAGCACCTCCCGGGCCATCTCCTTGACGATCTCGTTGGCGTTGCCATAGGGCATGATGCCGGCCAGCGAGCCGCGCCCCGCCATGCGGTAGCGCCCCGAGTTGTAGATCACGATCAGGTCGATGCCACCGGCCTCCTCGCACTTGGCCGATAGCCCGGTGCCGGCTCCGCCGCCCACGATCACCTCACCGCGCTCCACCATGGCCTGAAACTGCGCCATCAGTTCTTCTCGATTCCACTTTCTCAAGGGTGCCTCCTGGGGTCTGTCGCCATGACTTCCTGAAAATGCTCGACCAGGGCGGCGGCAAATTCGGGATCGTTGATATGGAAGGGGTAACGGATCAGCCGACGCTCGGGAGTCTGCACCACGGTCTGCTCCAGCGCCTCGAACAGGGCGGCATCGGCGGCGGGGTCGTGAAAGGGCTGGCCGGGCGCGTCGAGCATCGAGACACCGCCTTCCGGCAGCAGAAAGCGCACCGGCCCCTGGCAGCGATTGAGCTTCTCGCCGATCCAGCGCCCCATGCGTGCATTCTCTTCCGGCGTGGTGCGCATCAGCGTGACCTGTGGGTTGTGTTCATAGAGCAGGCGCTGACGGTAGGCGGCCGGCACCGTGTCCAGGGCGCCGAAGTTGACCATGTCCAGCGCCCCCACCGAGCCGACATAGGGCACCGAGGTGCGCGCGACGACGTCGAGGCGCTCCTCGCCGGCGCTGAACACGCCGCCCATGAACAGGTCGCAGATCTCGGTGGTGGTGACGTCGAGCAGGCCGGCGACCATGCCGCTGGCGGCCAGCTTCTCCATCGATTGCCCGCCGGTGCCGGTGGCGTGGAACACCAGGCAGTCGAATGTCTCCTCGAGCGTGTCGGTGACCTGGGTGACGCACGCGGTAGTGACGCCGAACATGCTCAGGCCAATGGCCGGCTTACCGTCGTCCACTTCGGGTATCCGGCCCTGCAGCATGCCGGCCAGGGCGTTGGCGGCGTTGCCCAGGACCCGACGCGAGATGCGATTGATGCCGGCCACGTCGGTGACGGAGTAGATCATGGCGATATCGCTCGGCCCCACGTAGGGCGCGACGTTGCCGGAGGCTACCGTCGAGACCATGACCTTGGGCACTCCCACGTCCAGGTCGCGCATCGCCGGGGTGATTAGGGCCGTGCCCCCCGAGCCGCCGAGGCCGATGACGCCTCCCACGTCCTGGCGGCTGGCCAGCAGGCGGCGCAGGGCCTCGGCCATGGCAGCGACGGCGCGGCCACGGTCGTTGACGAACACTTCCTCGGGGCCGTCAGGGTGGCTGGCCGCCACGTCCGCGGCGCGGATATCCGCGATGTCGCTGTCCTCGCCTCGTGTGCTGACGTCGACGATGACGGTCTCGAGGCCCGGTGCCTGCAGCAGGCTGCGCACATAGCGCAGCTCGGCGGCTTTCGTATCGCAGGTGCCGATAATGTAAGCTTTCAAGCCCATGGCGTGTCTCCTTTGCAGCCGCCGTCGTGTCGCAGCGGCCTCCTTGTTATTAGCCTGTCTCTTGCAGCAAGCGTGCCAAGTGGCCCAGGCCCTGCGCCAGGCGGGTTTTGGCCCACCAGCCGTTTCACACAACGAGTAACATGGGGTAAGCGAATGCCCAGAATGACTCATAACGACCCATCGAGGTCGACATGACCCCCGCCATCGCCGGCCATCTGGTCGGCAGCCTCGAGGCCGCCTGGGCGCATGGCGGCACGCCCAGTCTGCTCAGCCCCTTCACCGCCCGGCTGCCGGCAAGCCTGGCCGATCTGGCCGGCAGCCTGCCGATCGGCGATGCCAACGGCGAGCTGCTGGCGTCGACCCGCGGCGAGACGCCGTTCCCCGAGCACGCCTTCGCCGGCGTGCTGGCGACCGACCCCTTCCGCCTCGCGGATGACCTGCTCGACATGCTCTCCCGACGCGGCTGCCGTGGGGTGGCCAACTGGCCCTCCAGCGCGCTGCTCGGCGGGACCATGGGCGAGGCGCTGAGCCATTCGAAGCTCGGCCATGACGAGGAGATGGCCTTCCTCGCCCTGGCCGGCGAGCGGGGCTTTCGCACCCTCGCCGTAATCGCCAGCGAGGCGCAGTTGGCTGCGGCACTGCCGGCCAGGCCAAGCCAGCTGCTGGTGGCAGTGAGTGTGTCCGTCAGCAAGAACCCGGCGACGGCGGGGGCGATGGTGGAGAGGCTGCTGGAGAAAGTGAGGGAGGCCGGCTACGCGCCCTGGCTCTACGAGCATGCCGGCGTCAAGGCACTGCTCGAGCCGCTGCAGACCCGGGCCGAGGTGATCCTCCGCCACCCGGGGCCTGGTGAGGTATAGCCTTGCCTAGAGCAGGCCGTAGCGTCGCATCTTGTTGTAGAGGGTCTTGCGCGCCAGGCCCAGCTCGGCTGCCGTGTCCTGGCGCCGAAAGCGGTTGCGCCGCAGCGCATCGAGGATCCAGTCGCGCTCGTTCTCGGGCAGGGCGAGCGGCTCGGCCGACGGCGCTGGGGCCGTCGTCGGGACCACCTCGGCGCGCGGCAGGCTGCCCTGCAGCGCAGGCAGGTCATCGAGGGTGACTACGTCGCGCTCGCACATCACCACGGCGCGCTCGAGCACGTTGCGCAGCTCCCGCACGTTGCCCGGCCAAGGGTGCTGCATCAGCAGGCGATAGGCCGAGGCATCCATCTCGCGCACCCGGGGGTTCACTTCGGCGGCGATGCGCGGCAGCAGGTGGCGCACCAGCAGGGGAATGTCCTCGATGCGCTCGCGCAGGGGCGGCAGGCGTATCTCCACGGCGTTGAGCCGGTAGAGCAGGTCCTCGCGGAAGCGGCCCTCGGCCACCAGGCCGCGCAGCGAGCGGTTGGTGGCACAGATCAGGCGGGCGTCGGTATGGCGCGGCGTATTGCTGCCCAGGCGCTCGAAGACACCATCCTCGAGCACCCGCAGCAGCTTGGCCTGCAGCGCCAGTTCCAGGTCGCCGATCTCGTCGAGCATCAGGGAGGTGCCGTGAGCCTGCTCGAAGCGTCCCACCCGCGCCTTGAGGGCCCCGGTGAAGGCGCCGGCCTCGTGGCCGAACAGCTCGCTCTCGAGCAGCTCACGGGGAATAGCGGCGCAGTTGACCGCCACCAGGCGCTGGTGGCGGCGCGAGCTGCTGAGGTGGATGGCGCGTGCCACCAGTTCCTTGCCGGTGCCGTTCTCTCCGGTCACCAGCACGGAGATGTCGCTCTCGGCCACCTTGCGAATCATCCGCACCACTTCGGTAATCGCCGCGGAGCGGCCGATGAGACCGAACTCGTGACCATCGCCCAGCCACTCGCTCTTGAGGTCGTGCAGGCGGCTCTGCAACTGGGCCACCGCCTTGTAGGCCGAGGTGGTCTCGGCCACTGCGGCTTCCAGCGGGATCCGGTCGATGGTCGAGCCGCCGATATAGCCGTTGGCGCCGGACACCTCCGCGACCTTCTTGGCCTCGTCCGGGGTCGTGATGGGCCCGCCCTCGACGGTACACAGCAGGCCGGGGTAGCGCGCCCTCACCGACTCGCAGATCACCCGCGCATGCTCGGCGGCCTCGTCCAGGCTGAAGCGGCTGGGCACGCCGCTGACACCGCCGGCGTTCCAGCCGTAGTTGATGCACAGCATGTCGACCCCGGCCTCGGCCATCTGCCTGGCCTCATCCAGCTCGCGCACATAGCCGCAGGTCTGCAGGCCGGCCTCGCGGGCCAGCCTCAGAAGCTGCACCTCCCGTCCCAGGCCGACGCCGCTGCGCTCGAGACGCGCGCGCATGGCACCATCGAAGTGGACCGCGGTGGGAAAGTTGCAGATGCCCTGGAAGCCGGCTTCGCCGACCTGGCTGACCAGCGCCTCGAGGTCGCAGCCGGGGTCGAACACACAGGCGCCGAAATAGACCGGCAGGGAGACCCGCGTGAGGATCTCGGCACGGGAAAATTGCATGACGGCACCGTTGTTGTCGGTGATCGGCAGCATGCAGGAGATGGAGGGACCGCCCTGTACACGCAGCCGGCCGGCATTGAGCGCCAGCAGGAAGTCCGCGCCCCCATGGGCAGCGGCCTTGGCCGTCATGCCGGTGCCGATGGCGGCACCCACCAGGAAGCGACGATTGTGGAGAGTCGATGCGTTGGACATGAGTGGCATTAGAGCCCGTCAGCGCCGTCATCACAAGGCTGCGGGAGGCCGGGCGCTCAACGCCCGGGCAAGCCCTCGCGGCGAGCGAACCAGCTCTCCAGGATCAGCACCGCGGCAATGCCGTCGACGCCGTCGTCACGGTAGCTCTTGGCGGGATTGCGCAGCAGCCCGGACTCCCGTGCGATGGCCTTGGCCTCGCGGGTGGAGCCGCGCTCGTCGACCATTTCGCAGGGTTTGCCGTAGCGCCCGTACAGGCGCTTGCCGAACTTGCGTGCCCGGGTGCTCATCGCCGACTCGCTGCCGTCCATGTTGAGCGGCAGCCCCACCACGAACAGGTCCGGCTGCCACTCTTCGACCAGCCGCGTGACGACGTTCCAGTCGGGGATGCCGTCGCGGGCCGGCAGCGGCTCGAGCTGACGGGCGCTGGCCAGCAGCTCGTTGCCCACCGCCACGCCGATACGGCGGGTGCCGAAGTCGAAGGCGAGGATCAGGCGCGTTCCCGCTGGGGTCATTACGAGTGTCCGGCCTCTCGCGACATCAGGTTGAGGTCGATGCCGAGAATGCCGGCAGCGGCGCTCAGGCGCTGCTCCGGCGGGACCTTGAACAGGATGTCCGCCTCCGCCTCGACGGTGAGCCAGGCGTTGTCCTTGAGCTCCTGCTCGAGCTGGCCTGCCTCCCAGCCGGCACAGCCCAGGCACACCAGGAACTCCTCGGGACCGCGACCGGCGGCCAGTGCCAGCAGGATATCCATCGAAGTGGTCAGGGCGATATCGTCATCCACCTGGATGCTGGAGTCCCAGGGTGTGCTGGAGCCACGGTGCAGGATGAAGCCGCGGTCCTTGTGGGTCGGGCCGCCGAAGTAGACCGGCGCGTCGCGATGTGGGCTCTCCTCACCGCCGAGTTCGAGCTGTTCGAACAGCGCTTCCAGGGTGATCTCCAGCGGCCGGTTGACGATCACGCCCATGGTGCCATTCTCGTCATGATCGCAGAGATAGCTGAGGCTGCCGGCAAAGTTGGGATCTTCCAGGTGCGGCATCGCCAGCAGAAAATGATGTCTCAAGCCAAGGTTTTGCACGGATTGCATGGGACTCCCGATGGCGGGTAGCAGGCCCTACCGAACGCCGAAATGATTACCTTGACCGAACCGCCAGACGCGGGTGATGGAGAGGCTGTCGAGATCCCCCATGGTGCTGTCGAAGGGCCGGTAGGGCCCGGCACCATGCACGGTGTCGAGTGCCGCCTGATCGAGTTCGGCATGTCCTGAGGATTGTATCACCTCCGCCTGGCGAAGCTGACCATCCCGTCCGATTACTACACGAATGCGCAGCTGGCCATGCAGATGGCTGGGTGCAGGGTGGACACGGTTGCCATAGTCCTCGACGCGCCGGGTCCAGTCGTCGATGTAGCGTGCCTCGGCGGCGCGCTGGGCCGCCGTTCGCGGAGACTCGTCGCTGGATCCGGCAAGGCTGGCATCGAGCCCCTGCTGGCGAATGCTGCTGGTGGCCTGGGCCAGCAGGTCGCGTCCCGACGCCGAGGATGCCGCAGCGGTGGGCGCCGAGGGGGCCTCCGAGGCCTGGGGAGCGCTTTCACGCGGCTCCTCCAGCGGCTGAGGCTCGCTTGCCTGCTCGGCCTCGGGCGGTGCCTCCAGCGAGGATTCAAGGGGAGCGTCAGACTGCTCGGCCGTCTCGGCCTCCGAGGGGGTGGCAGGATCCACGGCGCTATCCGGGGTCTCGAGGACCGGTAGCTCGTCCAGCGCGGCCGCTCGCTGCTCGGCAGGTTCTGCCTCGGTCGGCTCGCCGGCGGCCTGCTGATCCGCCTCGGCGATGGCCTCGGCCTCGCTTGGCGCCTCGGCCGGGCGTGTCACCAGCACCACGTCCAGGCTCGTGCGCTCGGCCGGCGCCGGGGAGAGCTGCCAGCTCGCCACTACGCCAATGATCAGCAGATGCAGCAGCAGCGCGGCGGACAGCGCCAGCCAGCGCCGATAGGGCCGCGTCACCGGCGCGTAATGGATCGGGTCGCTGATCGAGGCCACCATGGGCGGGAGTATCCCCCAAGAATTTCTCGTCGTTTAACTGCGTTGAGCCAGGCGCCGCGCGATGGCGTCCATCAGCAGGCCGGCGATATCGGTGCCGCGCTGGTCGTCGATCTCGCGCACGCAGGTGGGGCTGGTCACGTTGATCTCGGTGATGTAGTCGCCGATCACGTCGAGGCCGACGAACATCAGCCCCTTCTCGCGGATCATCGGCTGTACCTGCTCGATCAGCCAGTGGTCTCGCGAGGTCAGCTCGCGGCTGATGCCGGTGCCGCCGGCGGCCAGGTTGCCACGGGTCTCGCCGGCCATGGGCACCCGAGCGAGGCCATAGGGCACCGGCTCGCCCTCCACCAGCAGGATACGCGTGTCGCCATCCTTGATCTCGGGAATGTAGCGCTGGGCCATGATCTGGCGCTGCCCGTGTTCGGTCAGCATCTCGATGATGGCACCCAGATTGCGCCCCTCGGGCTGCACATGGAACACCCCGCTTCCGCCCATGCCGTCCAGCGGCTTGAAGATCACGTCCTGATGCTCGGCGTGGAAGTCGCGCAGCACCGGCTCGCTGCACGACACCAGCGTCGGGGTGCAGCACTGCGGGAACTGCTGGGCAAAGAGCTTCTCGTTGCATTCAAGCAGCGCCCGGGTGGGATTGACCACCAGCACGCCCTCGCGTTCCGCAAAACCCAGCAGATGCACGGCATTGAGGAAGTGGGCGTCGACCGGCGGATCCTTGCGCATCAGGACCACGTCGAGCTCGGCCAGCGGCCGGGTTTCCGGCGCTCCCAGGGCGTACCAGTCGTCGGGGTTGCGGAACGCGGTGAGGTCGCGCATTCGCGCATGAGCGCGTCCATCACGTAGGTAGAGGTCCTCCTGCTCCATGTAGTGCAGCGACCAGCCGCGCTCCTGGGCCGCCCACAGCATGGCCAGGGTGGTGTCCTTCTTGTAAGTGAGGTGGGCAATGGTGTCCATCACCACGCCCACCCGCAGGCAGCGTTCGCTCTTCGGTTGGCTCATTCGGCAGCGTTTCCAGAGTGGTACGGGAAGTGAACGCAGTATGACCCAGGGCAGCGGGCAACTCCAAGACGGCTTGACAAGGCCGGGGGCGGGCCTCTATTTTAGTTTCAAATGAAACTAAATGATCATCATCCTCCCACCACCGTGAGCCCCGTCATGATCGATATCCAGCAGATCCACCACGTCGCCTACCGCTGCCGCGATGCCAAGGAGACCGTCGAGTGGTACCAGGACAAGCTCGACATGGACTTCCTGGTCGCCATCGCTGAGGACCGCGTCCCTTCCACCAAGGCGCCCGACCCCTACATGCACCTGTTCCTGGATGCCGGTAACGGCAACATCCTGGCCTTCTTCGAGCTGCCCAACTCCCCCGAGATGGGACGCGATCCTAATACGCCGGAGTGGGTCCAGCACATCGCCTTCCAGGTCGCCGACGAGGCGGCGCTGCTGTCGGCCAAGGCGCAGCTGGAAAGCAAGGGGGTGGAGGTGGTCGGACCCACCGAGCACGGCATCATCCGCTCGATCTACTTCTTCGATCCCAACGGCCATCGCCTGGAGCTGACCTACGTGAAGGGCACGCCGGCACAGATGAAGCAGCTCAAGGAGGTGGCACCGGCGATGGTCGAGGAGTGGTCGAAGACCAAGCGCGCACCCAAGCACGCCGCCTGGCTGCACGAGGAGGAGTTCAAGGCGCTCGACTGAGCGCCTCAATCAACCCGAACTCGGGCCGGATCTGCAGTGGCCCCCGGCGCCAGCCGGATGCCGTGGGCCTCGATGACGATCAGGCGGCGTTTGTAGAGCCGCCCGATGGCCTGCTTGAAGGCGTTCTTGCTCACCCCCAGGCGCGACTTGATCTCGGCGGCATCGCTCTTGTCGCTCAGGGGCAGGTAGCCGCCGCTTTCACGCAGCGCCTTGAGCACCTGTTCGCCCACCACGTCGAGGCGCGCCGCCCCCGGCGGCAGCAGCGACAGGTCGAGTCGACCGTCGTCGCGCACCCGTTTGACGTAGCCCTGAGTGCGCTGCCCGCGACGCAGCGGCCGGGTGACGTCGTCGCGATAGAGCAGCCCCCAGTAGCGGTGGTTCACCACCGCCTTGTAGCCGAGATCGGTGGCGTCGGCGACGATGAGCTCCACTTCGTCGCCCGGCACCAGCCCCGTCGCCTCGTCCTGCACGAAGCGGTCGAGCTTCTGCGAGGCCACCGGACGCCCCTGCTGATCCTCGTAGAGCCGCACCAGCACCCGCTTGCCCGGCGTGGGCCGAAAGCGCTGCTCGCCGAAGGGCAGCAGCACGTCCCGTGGATGGCCCCAGTCGAGGAAGGCGCCGGTCTCGTTGACCGTGACCACCTCCAGATAGGCCACCTCGCCCACCTGCGCCCTGGGGGCACGTGGCCGGCGTTCACGCGGGCCGCTCGATGAGGGCCGTGAAACGGGTGGGTGACCCTGGCGACGGTCGCTGGGGGAAGAGGCCATAATGGAACTCCACGTCGATTTGCGCTTCATTATGGCGCTTGCCGGGGCATGAGCAAGCGCAGGGTCACAGGTCGCCGAAGCGATACTGCAGCAGCGTGAGCGCCACCACCGGGGCGGTTTCGGTGCGCAGGATGCGCGGACCGAGCGAGAGCGGAGAGAAGCCTGCCGCCATGGCGGCCTCGACCTCGGTCTCGGCCAGCCCGCCCTCGGGGCCGATCAGCAGGGCGGCATCGGCGGGCGCCTCACGGCGCTCGAGGGCGCCTGCAGCTGCGGGGTGCAGCACCAGCCGCAGCGCCTCGCTGCGCTCGGCGAGCCACTGGGTCAGGCCGGCGGGGGGATGGACGGTCGGCACCACGGCGCGGCCGCACTGCTCGCAGGCGCTGGCGGCCACCGCCTGCCAGTGAGCCTGCTTCTTTGCCTCACGCTCGCCCTTGAGGCGCACGTCGCCGTGCTCGCTGTAGAGCGGGGTGATGGCGGCCACGCCCAGCTCGACGGCCTTCTGGATGGCGTAGTCCATGCGATCGCCCTTGGAGATCGCCTGCCCCAGGTGCACCGCCAGCGGCGACTCGCCGCGGCCCGCCTCGACCGCCTCGATGCGCGCCACCACCTGCTTGCGGCCGGCCTCGACGAGTCGCGCCCGGGCCTCGCGGCCGGCGCCGTCGAACAGGATCAGGGGCGCGCCCTCGCCCAGGCGCAGCACCCGCGCCACATGGCGTGCCGGCCCTTCGGGCAGAACGACGTCGCCGCCGACGGTGAAGTCGGCGGCGACGTGGATGCGCGGCGCTTTCTTGATGCTCATCACGGCCAGCGGACAGCCCTTACTGGGTGGTCTGCTCGCCCTGCTGCTGGGCCTGCTCGGCCTCGCGCTTCTTCTTCTGGGCGTAGATCGCCTCGAAGTTGACCGGCGCCAGCATCAGGGGCGGGAAACCGCCGCGGTTGACCAGGTTGTCGATGCACTCGCGGGCGTAGGGGAACAGCACGTTGGGGCAGAAGGCACCCAGGGTGTGTTCGAGCTGTGCGCCCTCGATGCCGCTGATACGGAACAGGCCGGCCTGTTCGATCTCGGCGAGGAAGGAAGTGGTGCCCTCTTCGCTGTGGCGGACCTGGGCAGTGACCTTGATCGCCACCTCGTAGAGGTCATCACCCACCTTGCGGCTGCTGGTGTTCAGGTCCAGACCCACCTTGGGCTTGAACGGCTGCTGGAAGACCGCCGGGGAGTTGGGCGCCTCGAAGGAGATGTCCTTGACATAGATGCGCTGCACGGCGAACTGGAGCTGCTGCTTCTGCTGATCTGCCGCGGCCTGGTTGCCGCCGGCAGCGTTCTGGCTGTTCTCTTCGGCCATGGGAAAGCTTCCTTTTTGCGTTCTTGCGTCTTGTGTATTGGCTATTTCTTGACCACCGGCAGGCCATCGCCCTGCCACTGCATCATGCCGCCCTTGAGCTTGAAGACCCGGGAGAAGCCGGCCTTGGCCAGCTTGGCCACGGTGACGCCGGCAGATTGACCGCTCTTGCAGACCACGATGATCGGCTTCTCCTTCTGCTTCTCCAGCTCCTTCATGCGATCATCGATCTTGCTCTGGGGGATGTTGAGCGCCCCGGCGATATGACCGGCCTTGAAGTCACCCGTCTCCCGGGTATCCACCACGACGGCGTCCTCGCGGTTTATCAGCTGGGTTGCCTCGCTGGAGGTCACGCCGCTGGCGGCACTGTTACGGACCTCATAGATGATCCAGGCGGTAAGCACCATGAGAAAAGCGCCCACCAGAAGGGGGTGATTCTGCACGAATTCGAACAGCTGATCGATCATGAGTCCGGCACACTCTTTTTCGGAAATAGCGACAATATCGGTAGGGTAGGGCACCCGGAAGGCGAGAGTATACACCATGCGGCAAGAGCCCGCGGCATGCCTCTCGGCGGCATGTCGGAACCATGACGCTCGCCCGACCGTGCGTTATGATGCCGCAAGCCGACACAAGTCGCGACCCCCGTCGTCCAGGAGCCTGTCCCGAACGGCCTGAAATCGACGCTGGAGCCCGCCGCCGCGCCATCGCCAGGAAGCCAACCGGCGCGGGCAGCCTCCCGGACGGCCCGATGTCGCGCCCATTTCGATCAAGAGGCCCACGATCCCCATGACGACCGAGACACCTCCGCGCCCCGTTGCCCTGATCATTCTCGACGGCTACGGCCACAACCCCGACCCCACCGATAACGCCGTGGCTGCCGCACACACCCCGAACATGGATCGCCTGTGGCAGCAGCAGCCCCACGCCCTGCTGCACACCGACGGCAAGTACGTGGGCCTGCCCGAGGGGCAGATGGGCAATTCCGAGGTCGGTCACATGAACCTGGGGGCAGGCCGGGTCGTCTACCAGGAGCTCACGCGTATCTCGAAGGCGATCGAGGATGGCGATCTCGACGTCATCGCCGAGCTGACCGACGCCATCGACGCCGCCGTGAGCGCCGGCCGCGCCGTGCACCTGCTGGGCCTGCTTTCGCCCGGCGGCGTGCACAGCCACGAGGATCACATCCTGGCCATGGCCGAACTGGCCGCCCGACGCGGTGCCCAGCGCATCTATGTGCACGGCTTCCTCGACGGCCGCGACATGCCGCCGCGCAGCGCTCTGCCTTCCATCGAGCGCACCAACGCCCGGCTCTCGGAGCTGGTCGGCGCCGACAATGGCTTCGTCGCCTCTATCGTGGGCCGCTACTTCGCCATGGATCGCGATAACCGCTGGGATCGCGTGGAGAAGGCCTACCGTCTGCTTACCGAGGGCCTCGGCGAGTATGAAGCCACCAGCGCCGAGGAGGGCCTGCGCGCGGCCTACGATCGCGGCGAGAACGACGAATTCGTCGCCGCCACCGTGGTGCGTAACGGCGAGGGACCGGCAACCATCGACGACGGCGATGCCGCCATCTTCATGAACTTTCGCGCCGACCGCGCCCGCGAGCTGACCCGCGCCTTCGTCGAGGATGGCTTCGACGGCTTCGCGCGCCGCGTACGCCCCCAATTGGCCGGCGGCAGCCTGGTCACACTGACCCAGTACGCCGCCGACATCCCGGCGCCGGCCGCTTTCCCGCCGGCGGACCTGCACAACACCCTGGGCGAGGTGATGGAGCAACGCGGCCTGACCCAGCTGCGCATCGCCGAGACCGAGAAGTATGCCCACGTTACCTTCTTCTTCTCCGGCGGGCGTGAGGCCGAGTTCGAGGGCGAGACCCGGATCCTGGTGCCCTCGCCGCAGGAGGTCAAGACCTACGACGAGAAGCCCGAGATGAGCGCCGTGGAAGTCACCGACCGCCTGGTGGAGGCGATCGACTCGGGCGATTACGACCTGATCGTGTGCAACTACGCCAACGGCGACATGGTCGGCCATACCGGCGACTTCAGCGCCGCGGTGAAGGCCATCGAGGCAGTCGACGCCTGCGTTGGCCGCGTGGTGGAGGCCATCGAGCGCGCCGGTGGCGCCTGCCTGGTCACCGCCGACCACGGCAATGCCGAGCAGATGGTCAACCCCGATACCGGCGTGGCCCAGACCGCCCACACCACCTTCGAGGTACCGCTGATCTACGTCGGCCCCGACTCCGTCCGGCTGCTGGATGACGGCCGCCTGTGCGACATCGCGCCGACGCTGCTGACGATGATGAAGCAGCCGATTCCCGAGGAGATGAGCGGTCGGGTACTGATCGAACCGGCATGACCACCCTTCACGAGCCATCCCGGCCATGAACCGATTCCGCCAGCATTCGCCCCGGGTCCTGCTGGCGGCCCTGCTCCTGCTGCCGGGCCTGGCCATGCTCGGGCCCGGGCTGGGCAGCTCGCAGGCCCAGCCCAGCGAGCGCGAGGCACGCGAGCGCCTCGACGCCATCGGCAGCGAGATCCAGGGACTCAGCCGCCGCCTGGGCCAGACCCGCGAGGCCCAGGACGAGGCCAGCCGCGAGCTGCGCCAGGTCGAGACCGAGCTTGCCGAAACGCACCGCCGGCTGGATGAAATACAGGCCGATCGACGGCGCCTAGGCGACGAGATCGCTGCCCTCGAGGCTGCTCGCAGCGAGCTGCAGACTGAGCGTGCCGAGCAGGTCGAGATGCTCAACGTCCAGCTCGACGCCCTGTACCGGCTGGGCCACACGCCGCAGCTCAAGCTGCTGCTCAACCAGGACGACCCGGCCCGGCTCGACCGCCTGCAGGCCTACCTCAACCATCTGGCCCGGGCGCGCAACGAACGCCTCGATGACATCGCCCGGCTTGATACCGAGCTGAGCGAGAACCGCCGTGAGTTGCAGGCACGCGACGAGCGGATGGATACCCTTGCCGACGAGCTGGCAACCCGTAGCAGCGATCTCGCCAAGCGCATGGCCGAGCGTGAGAGCCTGGTGGCGGATCTCGGTGCACGCTATAGCGACGAGCAGTCGCGTCTGGAGCGCCTGAATCGCGACCGCAGCGACGCGGAGCGCATGCTCGAGCAGGTGCGCGAGGAACTCGCCAGGTTGGAGCGCCCGCCGCCCTCCACTGCCATCGAACGCACCCAGGGCGACCTGCCCTGGCCGGTTCAGGGTAACGTGGCCTCGCGCTATCGGCGCGACGACGGCGTGCACTACAACGGCATCCTGATCGAAGCCAGCGAGGGCACCCCGGTCAAGGCAGTGCATGCCGGGCGCGTGGTCTTTGCCGACTGGATGCGCGGCTTCGGCAACTTGCTGATCATCGACCACGGCGATAACGTCATGACCCTGTATGCCCACCTGCAGCGCTTCGACGCCACCGTTGGCCAGGCGGTCTCGGGCGGCGACACGCTGGGGGCGGTGGGCAACAGCGGTGGCCACACCACGGCGGCGCTCTACTTCGAGGTGCGCCGCAACGGCGACCCCATCGACCCCCAGGCCTGGATCGCACGGAGATGACGATGACAGGGATTTCACAACTCCAGGCCGTCGGGCTATGCTGGACTGCCTCGCCTCGCAACCGCGGAGTTCGCATGTCTTTCCGTTCCATCCGCCGACTGCCCACCCTGCTCGCCGCCGCGCTGCTGACGCTGGGACTCGCCTCACCGCCTGTCGCGGCCCAGGCGACTCCGGACGCCGACACGCTGCCGCTGGAGGACATCCAGACCTTTGCCGAGGTGTTCGAGCGGATCAAGCGGGCCTACGTGGATGAGGTCGACGACAGCACCCTGCTGCGCAACGCCATGCGCGGCATGCTCAGTGAGCTGGACCCGCACTCCGCCTACCTCGACCGGCGCGAATTCCAGAGCCTGCGGGAGTCTACCGAAGGCGAGTTCGGCGGCATCGGCATCGAGGTCGGCCTCGAGGAGGGACGCCTGACCATCATCACGCCGATCGACGACACTCCAGCCTCCCGCGCCGGCCTGCAAGCGCGCGACGTGATCCTGGAAATCGACGGCTCCTCCACCGAACGGCTGTCGCTGCAGGAATCGGTCAACCTGATGCGCGGCGAGCCCGGCAGCCAGATCGAGCTGATGATCCTGCGCAGCGGCGAAGAGGATGCGCTGGAAGTCACCCTCACCCGCGAGATCATCCGCACCGAGAGCGTACGCAGCGAGATGCTGGAGCCAGGCTATGGCTACCTGCGGGTCAGCCAGTTCCAGAGCCGCACCGGCGAGCAGGTCAATGCCGCCATCCGCCGCATGGAGCGCGACGGTGCCCTGCAGGGCCTGGTGCTGGATCTGCGCAACAACCCCGGCGGTGTGCTGCAGGCCGCGGTAGCCGTGGCCGATGCGTTCCTCGACAGTGGCCTGGTGGTGTACACCGAGGGGCGCCTGCCCGACACCCAGATGGAGTTTTCCGCTGGTCGAGAGACGGCCGCCCCGGACGTGCCCCTTGTCGTGCTGATCAACGGCGGCAGCGCCTCCGCCGCAGAAATCGTGGCAGGCGCACTGCAGGACCAGCGACGCGCGGTGATCATGGGCACCGAAAGCTTTGGCAAGGGCTCGGTGCAGCAGGTCATGCCGCTGGGTAACGGCGAAGGACTCAAGCTGACCACGGCGCTTTACTACACGCCGGACGGACGCTCGATCCAGGCGCTGGGTATCGAGCCCGATGTCAGGGTCGAGCGCGGCCGGCTCGAAGTGACCGAGAGCAGCCGCCAGCTGCGCGAAGCCGACCTGGAAGGGCACCTGCGTTCACGCAGCGAGCCACGTGTCTCCGCCGCCATGGCCGAGCGCCTGCGTGAGGATTACCAGCTCGGCGAAGCGCTCAATCTGCTCAAGGCGCTCAACGTCCTGGATCGGCGCGACCGCTGACGCTGCGTCTCGGCTCACTGCCGGCACACAGCGTCAGCGACAGGATGCCGGCAGCCGCCCCCGCTCGCCGATTGCCTGGCACATCAGCAGCCGCTTGATCGGTACCAGCCGGTCGACGCCGGAGAGCCCCAGATTGCGCGTCAGCGTGACGAGAGGGTTAGGCGTGCCGAACAGCAGGCGGAAACCATCCATCAGTGCCAGCATGGCGGCATTGTCACCGCGCCGACGCCTGGCGTAACGCTCCAGTATTCGCGGCTCGCCCAGGCCGATGCCACGCTGCCGCGCCGAGACCAGCTCCTCGGCCAGTACCGCCACATCCATGAGTCCCAGGTTCACGCCCTGGCCTGCCAGTGGATGAATGCTGTGCGCCGCGTCGCCCACCAGGGCAAAGCCGGGCTTGGTGTAGCACTCCGCATGCCGCTGGGTCAGCGGCACCGCCAGCGCCCGATCGACGACCGTCACTGCCCCCAGGCGCGCTTCGAAGGCCGTCTGCAGCTCATGTGCCAGGGCCTCCGGCGCCAACGCCGTGAGCCTCTCGGCCTCCTCGGGCGAGGTCGACCAGACGATCGAACAGAAGCGTGAGTCGCCCTCCACCGTCAGCGGCAGGAACGCCAGCGGACCGCTCTCACGAAATACCTGGCGCGCCACACCACCGTGCTCGAGTTCGGTGTGCACCGTCGTGACCACCGCGACATGTCCCGTCTCGCGGGCACGTACGGCAATACCCGCCATCTCGCGCAGCGGCGAGCGCGCGCCATCCGCCGCCACCACCAGCGGCGCCGACAGGCGGCGGCCATCGTCGAGTTCCACCACGCAACCCTCGGCGGCCTCATGCAGCGCGTTCACCCGGGACCCCAGCTGAACGGTCACCGTGGGCAGCTCGTCCAGGCGCCGCTCCAGCGCCGCAAGCACCACGTCGTTCTCGACGATATGACCGAGCAGCGGCACACCCGCCTGTTCGGCGGAAAAGTTGACCTCACCGCTACCTTCGCTGTCCCACACCTGCATATATCGATAGGGCGTCACCCGGCGCGCCGCCATCCAGGGCCAGACGGCCAACCGCTCCAGCAGGCGCTGGGAGACCGGGGTCAGGGCGCTGACCCGCATGGCCGGCTGGCCCTTGCCCACCTCATCGGCCGCCAGCGGCTCGGGGCGTGCATCGAGCAGGGCCACGGCCACTCCCGCCTGGCCCACCAGCGCCCCCAGCGCGGCACCTACCATGCCGCCTCCGACCACGATGACCTCGAAGTGCGATATCGGCTGTGCCGTTTCCGTCATGGCTCGCTCTCTCGTAACTGGCTGATTCCATGCCACTCTCCCGCGGCACAGGATTTTTGATCCATTGGGTCTCTGCCTTCAGCGCTCCAGGCCCATGGCACGGCGAGCCAGCCCGCGGCGCAGGGGACCGCAAAGGTTGAGCCCCACCAGGCCGGCCGCTCGTGCATGCGCCAGCAGGGCATTGTCGATGCCGAACAGGCGTACCAGGCCGTCGCTGAAACGAATTACCTGATGTCGGTCGACGATACGCCTGGCCTCGAAGTCACGCAGGGTCAGCATGCTACCCAGCGGCTCGCCCTCGGCAAGCGCCTGCTCCAGCGCAGCCACCAGGTCGGTCACACCACGCAGGGCGAGATTGAAGCCCTGTCCGGCCACCGGGTGGAGCGAATGGGCGGCATTGCCCAGTACCGCCAGGCCCGGCCGCACCGCCTCACGCGCCGTCACCAGGGTCAGAGGATAGGCATGACGACTGCCGACACGGCGAAAACGTCCGGCGCGATCGCCGAAGGCACGCTGTAGTTCAGCGAGAAAATCGCCGTCCCCGAGCCCCAGTCGGGCAGCTTCCCGCCCGACGGCATGGGTCCAGATCAAGGCCATCTGCTGTCCCGGCAGCGGCAGCAAGGCAATGGGCCCTTCGCGGGTGAAGCGCTCGTAGGCGACCCCATCGTGCGGGTGGCTCATCTCAACGTTGGCGATCAGCGCCACCTGATCGTACGGCGTCGCATCGCTGGCAATACCCAACTGCTCCTTGAGCCCGGAGCGCCCGCCATCGGCCAGCACCGCCAAGCCTGCCTGAAGCGTACAGCCATTGGAGAGAGCGAGTCGATAACCTTCACCCTCGGGAACGATGGATTCCACGTTGGCGGGGCAGTGCCACTCGATGGGCAGTTCGGCCAGACGCCGATGCAGCACACGCCCAATCCAGGCATTGGGAATGACATGACCCAGCGCCGGCTGGCCGAGCTCGGCAGCAGTCAGTCGAGTCACGCCCAGGCGACCCTTCTCGCTGACGTGGATGCGCTGGATCGTCGCAGCCTGCTCGGCCATTGCGTCCCACAGCCCCATGGCACGAAAACGCTCCGCCGAGCCCTGGGCAATGGCACTGGAGCGTGCATCGAAGCTGGGCTGCCAGGGTGTTGCCGCGACATCGAGCATGGGAGCGACTTCGACCACTGCCACAGACAGGCCATGGCGCTCGATCAGCGGTGCCAGGGCACAGGCCAGGCTGGCGCCAACCAGCCCGCCGCCGACGATGGCGACGTCCACCTGACGCGAGCTGACCGCCGTCATGAGGCCATACCCGTACTACAAAACGTCATTATGTAATGTAAATTACGTAATTTCATAGAAGCAGCATCCCTCACTGGTTACTCCTTAGCCATCAGCGCCTCGATCTCGGCCATCCGCTTGGGCACGTCGCCGGTCAGTACCTCCTGTCCCTCGGATGTCACCGCGACGTCATCCTCGATGCGGATGCCAATGCCGCGATACTGCTCGGGGATATCCTCATCGGTCGGGGTGTAGAGCCCGGGCTCTACCGTCAGCACCATGCCCGGCTCCAGCGGTCTTGGCTTGCCCTCGATGCGATAGTCCCCCACATCGTGCACGTCGAGCCCCAGCCAGTGGGAGGTCGAGTGAAGGTAAAAGCGCTTGTAGCTTTCGTCCTCGATGCGCGCTTCCACCTCGCCTTCGAGCAGTCCCAGCCGGATCAGGCCGGCCGTGAGGTCGCGCACCACGCCGTCATGAACCTCGACCAGGGTCACGCCGGGGCGAACAGCGGCCACGGCGCGCTCCTGGGCAGTCAGCACCACCTCGTACAGGTCGCGCTGGGCACCGCTGAAGCGACCACCCACCGGGAAGGTACGGGTGATGTCGCCGGCATAGAGCTCGAACTCAGCCCCGGCATCGATCAGCACCAGCTCGCCCTCACGTAACGGCTTGTTATTCTCGATGTAGTGCAGCACACAAGCATTGCCGCCGCCACCCACGATGCTGGCGTAAGCCGGGCCACTGCCGCCGTGCCAACGAAACTCATGCTCTAGCTCGGCCTGGAGCTGGTACTCGCCAAGCCCAGGGCGGGCGGCGCGCATGGCGCGCCGATGTGCCAGCGCCGAGATCCTCGCTGCGTGACGCATCAGGGCGAGCTCCCCCTCGCTCTTGAGCAGGCGCATCTCATTCAGCAGCGGGGCTAGATCGACATAGCGCTGGGGCGGGCAAGCGCCACGACGCACTCGCCCGGCCAGACGCTCGCGTACCTCTTCGGCCAGCGCCAGGCTCTCGGCGTCGCCGAGCATCAGGTACAGACTGGTCCGACCGTCGAGCAGGGTTTCCAGGCATTGATCACGTTCGGCATTCTCGAAGGCCTGATCGACACCGTGCTCGCGTATGGCGCCCTCGGCCCCCAGGCGGATGCCGGTCCAGGCCTCGAGGCTTGGATCGCGATCCTGGCAGAACAGCACGCTCTCGCCTTCGTCACGCCCCGGAAGCAGCAGCAGCAGGGCATCGGGCTCGGGAAATCCGGTGAGATAATGAAAGTCGCTGTTCTGACGGAAGGGGTGGTCGCTGTCACGCGAGCGGGTTACCAGGCCGGCACCGGGCAGCAACACGGCGCTGTGTGCCGGAAGCTGCTGCATCAGCGCCGCCCGGCGGGCGTGGTATTCGTCGTTGCCGATCGGCGCGGGGCGGGGCAGGGGGTCGGGCAGCATCATGGCTCCTTGTGTACTCCGGGTAAGGGGGGAGGGCGCAGCCTAATGGTGGGTCGGCTCGCTTGATTCCACCTGCGGCCGGCCGGGATGCTGCTCCGTGTATAGCAGCATGGCGGCCATGCGTGCATGTTCGGTCAAGGCGAAGAGATCATTTTCGTTCTCGGCATTATCGTCGAGGTCGGTCTCGATGGCAGTCAGGCCACCCAGGTCCTCAATGGCCTCGCGCAGCGCCTGGGACCAGCGTTCGCGCTTGGCCTCGCCGGCGTCGTCGATGACCTCGAGAAAACCGAGCGTCCACTCCTGCAGCCCCCGGGCCCGCTCGGACAGCGAGAAGAGTTCATCGGGCAGCAGCGGCTCGTAGTTGAGGCCGCTGTCGGCGAGCGCCTCCAGGGCCTGGCGACGCCAGCCCAGCAGGGTCTCGGCGCTGGCGCGGTCACGGGGCTGCTCGACGCCGAGCCCCAGGCAGACCTCTTCCAGCCAGGCCTCGGCGGCAAGGTCCTGCAGCGCCAGCTCGGCGCACAGCCGACCATCGAGAAAAGCCGGCGACTGCATGCTGCCATGGGAGAGGAAGAGGTCGGCCAGGGTGGAAAAGTCCAGTCGTTCGTCGATCGAAGACATGCGGGGAACCCCTATCGGTTACGGTGATGGACCTCTCGCCGACGGCGCTGCGTTGACCGCCTGCGAAAGGCTCTCTTATAGTGGATGATTGAATTGATGTGTCTTGTTTGGCTGGATGGTAACGCATCGGGACGACAAGCCAACACCGGAGCCCAGCATGAGCGATGACGCCACTCGCACCACCGCACAGGTGACCCTACTGGGAAGCCATTATGTATTCGCCTGCAAACCGGGCGAGGAGCGCAAGCTGGAGCGGGCCGCTCGCTATCTCGACCGCGCCATGCAGGGTATCCACTCGCAGAACAACCTGCTCGGCGGCGAACGAGTGGCGCTGATGGCCGCCCTGAACATCGCCCATGAACTGCTCGAAGTGCTGGATACACGGCGTGACGAGGAGCGCCAGCTGAGCCTGCTCAGCGAGCGCCTGGAGCAAGCCATGGCCAGCGCTGCACGCAGTAACACAACTCCTGCCGAATGAGATTGGACCTACCCCCCGCCTCTGATAGGATGAAGATGTTCCCTGGGGTGTTGGCCAGTCGTTGAAGTCCCTCGAGCCTATGAGCAATACCCAGGGCGGCCATTAGCTAGCCGGACCCGTGTGCATGTCCGTGCGTCGGAAAGCCTGACGGTTCGGCTGCGGCCACCCACCTTGAACCAAGGGTTCAAGGGCCAGAACGACAGCGGCACTCTGGGGAACCTTAGCGTATCATGCCTCTACTGCCCGACGCTCTTGTCGCCGACGACTTCGCTTCTCGCCGCCAGCTTCGCCAGGCTCTGCGCCAGCGACGGCGGTCCTTGAGCCCGAGCCAGCGCAAGCAAGCCGACCGTGCCCTGTGTCATCGCCTGAGGCAGCTGCCCGAGCTGCACCGCGCCAGGCGAGTCGCGCTATACCTTCCCAACGACGGCGAGATCGACCCCCGCCCGCTCATTCCCTGGCTGACCCAGCGCGGCGTACGAGTCTACCTTCCCGTGTTGAAGCCGCTTTCCGACAATACCCTGTGGTTCGTGCACTACCACCCGGGAACGCCCATGCGCCGCAACCGCTTTGGCATCCCTGAACCGCAGACCCGCCATGGCGCCCATCGTGCACGCCGGCAGGCAACCTGGGCACTGGACCTGATCCTGCTGCCCCTGGTCGGTTTTGACGACCAGGGCCAGCGCATGGGCATGGGCGGCGGTTTCTACGACCGCAGCCTGGCGTTCACCCGGCGACCGGGACCGCGGCCGACACTGATCGGGCTGGCCCACGACTGCCAGCGGGTAGACTGCCTGCCGGCGGCCCCCTGGGACGTACCGCTCGACGCCATCGTCAGCGACTCGCGGGTCGTGCGTCCCTGAGCCTCGCGATCTGCATATAAAAAAACCGGTCGAAGCCTGGCTTCGACCGGTTCCATCGCTTATCTGATCATGGCACTGCCTGCCGACTCAGCCGCCTGCCAGCGCCTGGGCGTAACCGGTGACGACGACGCCAATGCCAAATGCCAGCACCAGTGCCATGACCAGATCGGGCTTACGCTTCATTGTTACCAACTCCTGACGTTCCCGTGATTGAACCGTGACGGCGGCAGCCGTGACAGCGCCGACTATAGGGCTTGGCAGGCGTTGATGACAACCGCTGGAAGCGACGATTACAAAAAGAAACCCATGCCAGTTCTCGCCTTTGCCGTAAGTCAGCGCTCACCCATGGTTTTCGGGCGTCAGGCCATGAACAGCCGATAGGCGTCGTTGTCCGACTCCTTCCAATAGCGATAACCGATATCGTCGAAGTACTCCTCGACGTGGGAGCGATCACCGTTGGGAATCTGCATGCCGACCAGCACGCGACCGAAGGCGGCGCCGTGGTTGCGGTAGTGGAACAGCGAGATATTCCAGTCCTGGGGCAGGTGGGTGAGGAAATTCATCAGCGCTCCGGGACGCTCGGGGAACTCGAAGCGATACACCTCCTCGTCGAAGTGCTCCTTGGGCCGGCCTCCGCCCAGATGGCGAATATGCAGCTTGGCCAGCTCGTTGTCGGTAAGATCGACCACCGGATAGCCAGACTCGCGCAGCTTGTCGATTACCGCCTGGCGGTCCTCGCCGCCCGGTTTGACCTGCACGCCGACGAAGATGTGCGCTTCCTCGGGGTCGGCGTAGCGATAGTTGAACTCCGTCACCATGCGCTTGCCGACGATGCGGCAGAACTTCTTGAAGCTGCCGGGGCGCTCGGGAATGGTCACGGCCAGGATCGCCTCGCGCTGTTCGCCCAGCTCGGTGCGCTCGGCGATATGCTGCAGGCGGTCGAAATTGGTGTTGGCCCCCGAGTTGATGCACAGCAGGGTCTGCCCCTCGACGCCGGTCTGCTGGATGTATTTCTTGAGTCCGGCGAGCGACAGCGCCCCGGAGGTCTCCGACACGGCACGGGTGTCGTCGAAGATGTCCTTGACCGCCGCGCACATTTCGTCGGCATTGACCGTGATGACGTCGTCGATCAGGTCGCGCACGATCTTGAACGGCACCTTGCCGATCTGGGCGACCGCCACGCCCTCGGCGAAGACGCCGACCTGGGAAAGCGTCACCCGCTTGCCCGCCGCAAGCGCTGCCTTGAGACAGGCGCTGTCCTCTGCCTCCACGCCGATCACCTTGATGTCCGGACGCAGGTACTTGACGTAGGCCGCCACGCCGGCGATCAGCCCGCCGCCGCCCACCGGCACGAAGATCGCATCCAGCGGCCCGGTGTACTGACGCAGGATCTCCACCGCCACCGTGCCCTGGCCGGCGATGACGTCGATGTCATCGAAGGGCGGGATGTAGGTGTAGCCGTGCTCGGCCATCAGCTCCTGGGCATGCTCGGCGGCGGCGGCAAAGGCGTCGCCCTTGAGTACCACCTTGGCCCCCCTGGCACGTACTGCCTGGACCTTGATCTCCGGGGTAATGCGGGGCATGACGATGACTGCCTTGACGCCCATCAGCTTGGCCGCCATGGCCAGCCCCTGGGCGTGATTGCCGGCCGAGGCGGCGATCACGCCTTTGGCCTTCTGCTCCTCGGAGAGCTGGGCCATCTTGTTGTAGGCACCGCGAATCTTGAACGAATAGACGGGCTGCAGATCCTCACGCTTGATCAGGATCTGATTATTGAAGCGCCGTGAAAGGAAAGGTGCCGGGGAGATGGGTGTTTCGCGAGCAGCCTCATAGACATGAGCCTGGAGGATCTTCTTGACGGTGGCTTCGAGCATCCTGATTTCCAAGGGTGGCGCAATGGGGCCGCAGCGTTTGCTGCAATGCAGAGCGAACCCCTATAGGTAGCATTTCTGGCCCCTTGGCGTCCAGCGAACGCGTCGGCATCGCGCCCCTTCCTGGCTTATAATGGCGCGACATTCGCCACCCACTCACAGTGAGCAAGTGATGACCCAGGACGAACTCAAGGCCGCCGTGGCCGCCGCTGCCATTGCGGAAATCGAACCATGGCTCGAGCGCGATACCATCCTCGGCATCGGCACCGGTTCCACCGCCAATCTGTTCATCGACCGGCTGGCCCGGTTGCGAGATGACTTCAAGGGTGCCGTGGCCAGCTCCGACGCCAGCGCCGAGCGCCTGCGGCGTCATGGCATCGAGGTATTCGAGCTCAACGAAGTGGGCACCGTGCCTTTCTATATCGATGGCGCCGACGAAGTGAACGCTCACTTACACATGATCAAGGGCGGCGGCGCTGCGTTGACCCGTGAAAAGATCGTGGCGGCCTGCGCCGAGCGCTTCATCTGCATCGCCGACGGTTCGAAGAGGGTCGAGCGCCTGGGAGCCTTTCCGCTGCCGGTGGAGGTCATTCCCATGGCTCGCTCCTACGTGGCCCGCGAGCTGGTCAAGCTGGGCGCCGACCCGGTCTATCGCGAAGGGGTGGTGACCGACAACGGCAACCAGATCCTCGACTGCCATGACTTCATGATCGATGATCCGGTCACCATGGAAGCCCGCCTCAACGCCATCGTCGGGGTGGTCACCAACGGCCTGTTCGCCGCGCGCGGTGCCGACGTGCTGCTGCTGGGAACCGAGCAGGGTGTCGAGCGGCTGTCCCCGGCCTGACAGGTCAGCGACCGCTCACTTCACAGGAAGCAACCGCTCCAGGCCGTCCATGGTTCGCGCCAGCGCACCGCGATTGGCGGCCACCACGGCCAGGCCCGCCTCGGCCAGCCGGTGGCGCTCGCTCTCGTCGAGAAAGAGGGTGACCAGGGTATCGGCCAGGGCCGCACTGCTGGGCACCTCGACCAGAGCCCCGCCATGACGCAGCGTTTCGGCCACATCGACGAAGTTGGCCAGCTCGGGCCCGGTCAGCACCGGCACGCCCATGGCGGCCGGCTCGAGAAGGTTATGCCCACCTACCGGGACCAGGCTGCCGCCGACAAAGGCCAGGTCGGCGGCACCATAGAGGGTAAGCAGCTCGCCCATGGTGTCACCCAGGTAGACCGCCGTGCGCTCGCCGGGCCACTCGCCGAGCGAGCGGCGCGCCAGCGAGAAGCCGCGTTCACGGCACAGCTCGGCGACTGCCTCGAAGCGCTGGGGATGGCGTGGAACCAGGATCAGCAAGGCGTTGGGGTAGGGCTGACGCAGCGCGGCATGGGCCTGAAGCAGCGCTTCCTCCTCACCGGGGTGAGTGGAGCCGGCTACCCACACGGGACGTGAGCCCAGGCGTGTGCAAAGGCGCTTGCTGTCCGCGCAGGACGCCTCGTCCGGCGTCAGATCGTACTTGAGCGAGCCCACCACATCGGTCTGCGTGGCCGGCATGCCCAGGGCTCGGTAACGCTCGGCATCGCCTCGTGACTTGGCGGCCAGCCAGTCGACCTGCCCCAGGGCCTCGGCCATCAGCGGGCGAAGCCGGCGGTAGCCACGAAAGGCTCGAGGCGACAGACGGCCGTTGACCACCGCCGTGGGCACGCCGCGACGCCGGCAGGCGGCCAGCAGGTTGGGCCAGATCTCGGTTTCGAAAAAGATTGCCAGTGCAGGCGACAGGCGCGCGACGAAGCGGTTGGCAGCGCCAGGGTAATCGAGCGGTACGAATCGATGCACCAGGCGTTCAGGCTCGCCTGCCTGACGCCGTGCCTCCATCAGCGCGTGGACCCGCTCGGCGCCGGTGGCGGTCATGGTGGTGACCACCAGCTGGTGGGACGGATAGCGCTGCAGCAGCGCTTCGACGAGCGGGCGGGCGGCCTGTACTTCACCGACCGAAGCGCAGTGAAGCCACAGCCGGGGCGACTCGGTGGCAATGCGCGGTATCAGTCCAAGCCTTTCACGCCTCAGGTTAGTGAGCGCATGCTCACACCACACTCGCCTCCAGACGAAGGGGGCCAGCAGATAGAGCACCAGCGAATAGAGCCAACGAGGCCAACCCCGAGCTGCCCTGACCATCAGATCTCGCGATCGAGGATGGTGGCGATCATGGCGGTGGTCGAGACGCCATCCTCGAAGCCCAGCACCTTCACCTCACCGCCAGCGGCGCGGACGGCTTCGCCACCCGCGATCTCCTCCACGCGGTAGTCGCCGCCCTTGACCAGCACGTCGGGCAATACCGCCTCGATCAGGCGCTGCGGCGTGTCCTCGCCAAATGGCACCACCCAGTCCACCGCACCCAGGCCGGCCAGTACCTGCATGCGACGGGAAAGCGGATTGATCGGCCGCTTGGGCCCCTTGAGCCGGGCAATGGAGGCGTCATCATTGACCGCCACCACCAGTCGGTCGCCGAGCCGGCGCGCATGCTCAAGATAGGCCACGTGGCCGGCATGCAGGATGTCGAAGCAGCCATTGGTCATGACCACCCGCTCACCGCGCAGCTGCGCGGCACGCACTGCCTCGATCAGCGGCAGCTCGTCGATGACGCCGAACTCGGCCAGCTTGTCGCCGTGCACTGCGGTGTAGAGTTCTGCGATGGAGAGCGTGGCCGTGCCGGGCTTGGCCACCACCAGCCCGGCGGCCAGGTTGGCCAGGGTCATGGCTTCGGGGAAACCGTGGCCGGCCGCCAGCGCCAGCCCCAGCACACCGATCACGGTGTCGCCAGCGCCGGTGACGTCGAATACCTCGCGGGCACGAGTCGGCAAATGCAGCGGCTCGTGATCGGTACGAATCAGGGTCATGCCCTTCTCGCTGCGAGTGATCAACAGCGCCTCGAGCTCGAGTTCGGTGCAGAGTGCGGCGCCCTTGGATGCCAGCTCTGCATCATCGCGGCAGTGACCGACCACCGCCTCGAACTCGGTCAGGTTGGGCGTGATCACGCTGGCCCCGTGATACTTGGAGAAATCGCTGCCCTTGGGGTCGACCAGCACCCGCTTGCCCGCGCCGCGAACCAGCGCGATCAGCTCCTCGACCCGATTGAGCGTTCCCTTGCCGTAGTCGGAGAGGATCACCAGGTCGCAGTCGGCCAGCCCCTGCTCGACGCGCGCCAGCAGCCCTCGGGTATCGAGTTCACCCAGGCCATCCTCGAAATCGAGCCGAATCAACTGCTGGTTGCGACTCATCACACGCAGCTTGGTGATCGTGGGAATCCCCGGGCTGCTCTCGAAGTAGGTATCGACACCGGCCGCCTCCATGCGACTGACCAGCCGGCGGGCGTTGTCATCGTCGCCCACCATGCCGCTCAAGGCGGCATGGGCTCCTAGCGAGGCGATGTTGAGGGCCACGTTGGCCGCTCCGCCGGGGCGGTCTTCGCACTCCTCGACGCGAACAACCGGCACCGGGGCCTCAGGCGAGATACGTGAGGTGCCGCCATGCCAGTAGCGGTCGAGCATCACGTCCCCCACCACCAGCACATGCGCCTGCTCCAGCGCGGTCAGGTCTAGCTTCATCGGATCATTCCTTTTCCTTGTGGCTGTCGCGGCGCGCCAGCAGGGCATCAAGACGCTCGACCACGTCATCGATACGGATCAGCGACATGGCATCGGGATGACGGACACGCTCGCCCCAGGTGATTTCGTCGGGCTCGCGGTGCATGTAGGTACGCACCGCATCGGAGTAGCGATTCACCACGTAGTCGCGCCACAAATAGGGGGCCGCGCGATCCGGGTTGGTCGTGGCATACAGGCCGACGACCGGGGTGCCCATGGCGTTGGCCATGTGCACCGGCCCGGAATCCGGCGCTATGACCACCTGAGCGCGACCGATCAGCGCCAGCAAGCCCTTGAGCGATGTGGCGCCGATGGCGTCGACGACTGCCGCCGGCTGGCTCAGTGCAGCGATGCGCTCGCCCATTTCCCGCTCCAGGGTGCTGCCGCCGCCGGTGAGTACCGTTTTCAGGCCATACTGAGCCCAGGCATGCTCGATGACGGCGGCGTAGCCCTCCGCCGACCAGTTGCGGAAATTGCGCAGTCGTGGATTGGCACAGGGACTCATGAGCAGGTAGCCCGCCTCTCCGGTCAATGCCGCGGCCTCCTCGAATGCCGCATCGGGCACCGCCAGGTCCCAGGCCAGCGACAGGTCCTCCACTCCCAGCAGGCGGGCAAAGTCGAGGTAGGATTCCAACACATGCGCGTGCGGGTGCGGAGCCAGCTGCCGCTGGGTGAACCAGTGCTGGGCATCCTTGGCCCGAGCCTTGTCGTAGCCTACCCGCACATCGGCCTTGAGCCCCAGTGAAAGTACGCTGGCCCGCAGCGCCTGCTGCATGTGCAGCAACACGTCGAAACGGGTATCGCCGAGTTCGCGCCACAGCCGGCGCATGCCGGCCAGCCCCGTGGACTTGTCGTAGACCACGAACTCGACCCCCGACAGGCCGGCCAGTAGACTGTATTCCGCCTTGCCGACGATCCAGGTGATACGAGCGCCTGGCCACTGGCGCTGCAGCGCGCGAACGGTGGGCACCAGGTTGCATACGTCGCCGAGGGCGGAGAGTCGCAGCACGGCGATGTGGCGCGGTTGGTCAGGCAGAGGATGCTTCATGCACTTGGCAACATGTCAGACGGGAAAGACGTTCATTCTATATGATGCGGACAGTGTATGTGACGCCGAGTCGGCGCCACAAATCGCCCCGTCACTGTTCGCCCCGGACCACTGGCGTCAGGCAGGACGCGTAATCGGCGAAGCGCCGGGGCGTGGCAGCAGCCTGTTCCTCGACGCTGGCGGCGCGCAGTGGGTACTGCGGCCCTATCGCCGCGGCGGCTTGGTCGCCAGGCTCAGCGAGAGCGACTATCTGTGGACCGGCGTCGAGCGCACCCGCGCCTTTCGCGAAATGCGACTCACCGCCCGCCTCCATGAGCAAGGGCTGCCGGTGCCCAGACCGGTAGCCAGCTGCGTCACTCGCCGCGGCATCACCTACACGGCCGCCTTGATCACTGTACGCATTCCCGGCGCAAGCGCCCTCGCCGAGCGCCTCGTCGAAGCCGAGGCAACACTCCTCGAGCGGGTCGGCGCGGCCATACGCCGCTTCCACGAGGCCGGTCTCGACCATGTCGACCTCAACGCCCGCAATCTGCTGGTCGATGGCGCCGGGGAGGTGTGGCTGATCGACCTCGATCGCTGTCGGCTGCGCCGCCCCGGTCCGTGGCGAGAAGCCAACCTTGCGCGCCTCGAGCGCTCCCTGGCCAAGTTCGGCCACGCCGAGAAGATGGCGGCGGTCCGTCGAGGCTACAAGCCGTCCTCATCCGATGGGCGAGGCAGCTCCCGTTCCGGATAGAGCCGCAGCAGCAGCTCCTCCAGCCCGTGCAGAATATCCGCCTTGCCTGGCGTCGCCCCGTCACGCAGGAAGACGGCTTCATGGAAGTTCTCGTAGCGCGGCCAGTAGCGATACGGCAGGGTGCGAAAGAAGATTCCCAGGGTCGGCGTATGGGTTGCCAGCGCCAGGTTACGCACGCCCGTGTCTCCGCATACCAGCACCGAGACCCGAGTCATCCACTCGGCGAGGCGCTCCAGGTCCATGCGCGGCTGGACGCTGACATTGCCTTGCCTGGCCACGACTTCGGCAAGGAATTCGCCTCCCTCTTCCGCCTTGTGCCCTTCCAGCAGCACGTGCTGATAGTCGACATGTGTGCTTGCTGCGGCCTCGATGAGCTGCCGCCAGGCATCGAACGAGAGCGACTTGTCCGAGCTCGAGGCAAAGGGAAAGTAGGCGATGATGCGCTCGGCGTCGCTCCCCAGGTGGCAAGGCATGGCGAAATCGAGAGGATACCTTGGCTTGTGGCCCATCACCTTGAGGAAGTCGAGCAGCACCTCGGCTTCGTAGTGGTAGTTGGTGCGTCGCAGCCCGACATCGTAGAGCAGGCGATTGGAGAGCGAGCGGTAAGGAAAGCCGAGCTTGATCGAGGCGGAGGTCATGAAGGTCAGCAGCCGCGAACGGGCCGTGTCGGCCAGGTCAAACAGCATGTCGAAGGGAGTCAGGCTGCGCAACGAGCGCCACTGTGCGCCAAGGCCACCCTGCGTCTCCTGCACGAAGAGCTCGTCGATGAGATCCTCGGGCACGGCGTACCGATAGGTGCTCACCGTCGCCAGGGTGACATGGGCACCTGGAAACAGGCGACGCAGCTCGACCAGGAAGGGCCGCGTGGCCATGTAGTCGCCAAAGGCGCATTGTCGTATCACCAGGATACGCTGGACCTCACGCGACGGTGCGCGCTCCAGCCACTCACGCCCTCTGCGGCTCAGGTAGGCGCACTTATCCGTCCAGACTTTCATCGTTCCGTTGTCCTGAATACTCCTCGACCAGCGCTGTTACATGGCGGGAAATGGCAAATGTCGTCTCGGCGCGCTGCCTGGCAGCCTGACCGAGACGGGCTCGTAGCGCCGCATCCTGCCCCTGCTTGGCCATGGCATCGGCCCAGGCCAGCGGCTTCTGGGGGTCGGCAAGGTGCCCGCTGCCCGCCTCGAGCAGCTCGGGAATCGCTCCGCTGTCGGCACCGATGATCGCCTTGCCGGCGGCCATCGCTTCGACCACGGTCAAGCCAAAAGCCTCGTTTCGCGAAGGCACGCAGACGATATCCAGCGCCTCGAACAGGCGCGGCAGATCGGCGCGAAAGCCGGCGAATGTCACTCGACCTTCCAGCCCGAGCTCGGCCACTCGCCTGCGCAGTTGGGCCACATAGGCCTCATCGCTTCCCTCCCGGGCCGTCAGGCCGCCGATCAGCACACCGTGCCAGTCAAGTCCTGGCGCCCTCTCGTGCAGCAATGCCAGCCCTTCCAGCCACACCTCGTGGCCCTTGCCGTCGGTCAATCGCCCAGGCAGACCGATGGCCACCTGGCCGGGGGCAACGCTCAGCTCCCTGCGCTGGGTCTCGCGGGCCGGCTCATCCAGCCGTGGAGCATAGGGCGTCAGGTCGATGCCCAGGTAGAGCCGCCGGATGCGCTCGGGCGGCAGCGGGAAGGCGGCCAGGTTGCGCTGCCGGGTGGCTTCGCTGATGGAAAAGAGCCGCGTGACCCGGCCGTAGGCCCAGCGGTGATAGAGGTCCTTCTTCGGCCGGGTCACGCCCATGTGATCGGTGAAGAAAAGCTTGAGCCCCGGGCGCAGCGCTGCCAGCAGCGCTGCCAGGCGCAGATCACTGGACTTGTGACAGTGCAGGACATCGATGCCATGACGCCTGAGGTAGGCCAGGATACGACCCGCCTGCAGCAGCGCACGTCCACGTGAGGGTGTCGTCAGCGGTTCCACGCCGGCGACCGCCATGCTCTCGGCCACCCTGGAGCCGGCAAGGGCCAGACCGTGGGCTTCCCACCCCTGGCGTTGCAGCTCGGGTATAATCCGCGCAGGATACATTTCGAGGCCGCCCCAGCCATCCGAGAGGCAAATATGCATGACCTTGTGCGACAAGGCTGTCTCCTTCGTCGGTCAAGCGGGGCTCGGGAGCCCAGATGACGTCTTCTTCCACCGTGGCATGCCGCCACGCCAGGGATCAAATGCTGCGCATCCTGGTGGTGCGCAACGACAAGCTCGGCGACTTCATGCTCGCCTGGCCGGCACTCGCCTGTCTCAAGGCGACCGTCCCGGCTGCCAGGATCAGCGTTCTGGTGCCGAGCTACACGGCGCCCCTCGCACGCCTATGCCCCTGGGTCGATGAAGTCATCATCGACCCAGGCACCGGCAAGGCGGCGAAACAAGCGCTGCTCGACCGTCTGCGCCGGGAGCGCTTCTCGGCCATGCTGACCCTCTACTCCACACCCCGCATCGGCTGGCTGGGCTGGCGTGCAGGAATTCCCTGTCGTGTGGCGCCTGCCACCAAGTGGGCGCAGCTATTCTACAACCATCGGGTCATCCAGCGCAGGTCACGCTCCGCCAAGCCGGAATACCTCTACAACATCGAACTCGCCGAGGCGCTGCTCACCGCGCTGGGCCATACGCTCAAACCGCGCCCCAGCCCGCCCTTCTGGCCGCTGAAACCTGATAGCATCGAGGCCCAGCGAGAGGAAATTGCCAGCGAACTCGACCTCGATGCCTCGCGTCCCTGGCTGTTCCTGCATGCCGGCAGCGGCGGCTCGGCCGTCAACCTGAGCACGGCCCAGTATGCCAAGCTGGCCGCGGCGATTGATTCGCGGCTCACAGCCACGGGTATCCAGGCACACTGGGTGCTTACCGCTGGCCCCGGTGAAGAGCAAACCGCACTGTCACTCAGTAACACCCTGAGTACCGCCGGGCTGCACGCCGCGGTGCTGCCGTCACGCCAGCGCCTGGAGGATTTCGCCCTGGCCCTGGCCGCCGCCGACCTGTTCATTGCCGGCTCCACCGGGCCGCTGCATATCGCCGGCTGCCTGAACCGTCCAACGGCGGGCTTCTATCCTGCCCGCCGCTCGGCCACCTCGCTGCGCTGGCAGACATGCAACGAGGAAGCGTGCCGCCTCGCCTTCAGCCCGCCCGAGGGTGCCGGGGAGAGCGAAATGTCAGCCATCGACCTCGAGACCGCGGCCGCAACCATCAGTGACCTTGTGCGTCGTCGGGCGGCGGAGACGTGCGCGTCCTGATCCACAGGTCGGCATACTTGGCGAAGGTGGAGTGCGCCGAGAGCAGCGCCAGCAGCAGCCCCTGGCGGCCGTCGAGAAAGCCCGCCTTGAGAATGTACATGCGCAAAAAACACCCCAGGCCATGGACGATCCCGTCCAGCAGGCTGCCTTGCTTGCCTCGAGCGGCACGCTGCTCGGCCCATGCCTGGGCATAGTGGGCCGATTTCTCCAGGTAGTGGCGCAGGTCACGATAGGTATAGTGCAGCAAGTCCCCCTGCAGCGCCCTGACGGGCAAACCGTGCGGGTTCTGCAGCTTCTCATGGACCAGGGACGCGTCGTAGCCCGCCTTGCCTCGGGGATAGAGACGCGCGACGCGATCGGGATACCAGCCGGAGTGGCGGATGAAGTCGCCGAAGCACCAGGAAAGTCGTGGCAGGGTATGGATGGCCGGCTCGCCCGCGGCAACGGCAGCCTGGATGCTGGCACGCAGCTCGGGCGTCACCCGCTCATCGGCGTCGACCATCAGGATCCAATCACTCTCCACCATGGCCTCGGCCCGCTGGCGCTGCACGCCAAAGCCCTGCCAGTCGGATCTCACCGCCACCCTGTCGGTAAACTCGCCTGCGATATCGCAGGTGGCGTCGGTGCTGCCGGAATCGAGTACCACGATCTCGTCTGCCCAGCTCAGGGTCTCCAGGCAGGCGTGGAGATGGTGGGCCTCGTTCTTGACGATCAGTACCGCAGCCAGGCTCATCGGCATTTCCTAGTCGGTTCGTCGGCTGGCCAGTTTACTGGTGACCCATCAGGCCAGCAAATCGACCACCTGCAAGCCACTGGCCTATGCTTTTTGGTGCCAGGCGGGAAACCCTTGGTAAGCTAGCCAATGAACTCAAGGAATGATTCAGACCCATGCCAACTCCTACCAAGCTGTTCGAACTGGTTCACCCACGCTGGCTGTCACTGCTGGTCATCGGCTTATGCATTGGCTATGCGGTCACCTCCTTGACCCGTCTGCCGACCTGGGGCCTGCCGCTGATTGCCGCAATATGGATGGTCCCGGGAGCCTGGTTCAACTGGGGGGCTCCTCGAAATCAGATCAGAGCCCCGCGCCGCTGGCCCTGGAGCCTGTTGCCCATCGCCCTGTGGGGGCTCTATATCTACCTCTCCGAGAGCTTCGGCATCGTCGACCTGGCCGCGGTGTTCTTCCATCTCCAGGCCGGCATGGCCGACCATGGCGGGATCAGTCGCATCTGGGCGGCCACCGGCTATACCCTTTCCATGGCAGCGCTGCTGCTCTCGCTCACCTGGCTGGTGCGCAATGATCAACGCTGGCGCCGCGGCGAGCCCTTTCTCGCTCTGGTCCTGCTGGCCAGCAACCCCCTGCTGTACGGGGTCACCCAGCGCGGGGCGGCCATCGTCACCGATGATGGCGCCTGGCTCGACCGCCAGTACGTGCCACCCGTCATCCTCGAGGCCCCTGAGGAACCTCCCAATCTGCTGCTGTTGTATCTGGAGAGCATCGAGCGAACCTATGCCGATCGCGAGCGCTTCGGCGATGCCTACGCGGACCTGGATGCCATCGGCGAGCATGGTCTGGTCTATGAGGGCGTCTACCAGATCGACAATACCGGCTGGACCATGGCCGGCATGATTGCCAGCCAGTGCGGAAGCCCACTGATGCCCGCCGGCCTGCTGCACGACCGCCAGTTTTCGCCGCTGGAAAAAGTGGTGCCCGGAGTCGACTGCCTGGGAGACCTGCTCTCCGAACAGGGCTACCGGCTGAGCTACCTGGGTGGCGCCAGCACCGCCTTTGCTGGCAAGGGCATCTTCTACAAGGATCACGGCTTCGATACCGTGCTCGGCCGGGAGGACCTGCAGCCGCTGCTGGACGACCCCGAGTACGTCAACAACTGGGGGCTGTACGACGACTCGCTGTATGACTTTACCCTGGAAGAGATGCGCCGACTCGACGAGCAGCCAGGCCCCTGGGGCGTGGTCAATCTGACCATTGCCGGCCACGCCCCGCGAGGCTACCCCGCTCAGCGCTGCATCGACCGCCAGGGGGAGTTCGACGGCGTCGATATCCTCTACTCCGTAGAGTGTTCAGCCTGGCTGGCTCGTGATTTTCTCGAACGCGCCGACGCCGAGGGCCTGCTCGACAATACCGTGGTGATCATCGCCAGCGACCACCTGACCATGCGCGTGTCGGAATGGGAGCAGCTGATCCAGGGCGAGCGTGACAATACCTTCATGCTGCTGGGCCCCGGGATTCCCGTTGACCGCCAGACCCGGGAGGCTTCGATGGTGGATGTATTCCCCACCATCCTCGAGGCCATGGGGTTCACCATCGACTGGCACCGGGCCGGTCTGGGGGTCTCGCTGCTATCCGACGAGCCGACGCTGATCGAGGAGCACAGCATGACCGCCATCAATGCCCGTATGCGCGAAGAGAGAGCACTTCAGGAGCGCTTGTGGGATGGCCTCGCCCCCGAGCCGCAAACGGCTCCCGAAGAGGAGCAGGAGAAACAGGACCAGGTGCTGGAAAACCCAGTGGACGCCACCGGCGAGGAGCCCGCCACGGTACAGTAACGCCACCTGACACAAGCTTAGCTGCGTCCCCCTGCGCCGCCGCCGGCATTCGCCAGCACGGCTGCCAGGACTCGCTGGGGAGAAAGCTGTACCAGACAGTGGGTATGTCCCAGAGGACAGCTGCGCTCGAAGCAAGGCGAGCAGTTGAGCGCCAGGTAGTGAATCTCGGCGCTGGCGGTGAGTGGCGGCGTATAGGCCGGTGACGACGAGCCATAGAGCGCATGTACCCGGCAGCCAACCCCCGCAGCCACGTGCATCAGCCCGGAATCGTTGGTTACCACCTGCTGGCAGTCGGCCAGCAGATCCACCGCATCGGCCAGGCGGGTCTGCCCACAGAGGTTGTGCACTCCTGCCTGGCCCTCGGCAATCGCCGAACCGGCCGCGGCATCCTTGGGGCCGCCCAGTACCCGGACCTCGAACCCTTCCGCCGCCAGGCGTCCGGCCAGCTCGCGAAAGTGACCCAGCGGCCACTGCTTGGCCGGGCCGTACTCAGCGCCCGGCATCATGCCGATGGCGGGGCACGTCGCCAGCCCCAGCCGCTCGCGCTGTTGGGCCTGGTTGTCGGGATCGACCCTCAGTCGTGGCCGAGGAATGGAAAAGTCGCCGCGCCGCGCCGTTTCGGCATCGAGCCCCAGTGCCACGAAGCGCTTCACGGTCTGATCCAGCGCCGCCTTGTCGAGCGAACGCCGGTCGTTGATCAGGCCATAGCGCTGCTCGCCGGTAAAACCTGTACGTTGCGGAATACGGGCCAGAAACGGCACCAGGGCCGACTTCCAGGAGCGAGGCAGCACGATGGCCCTGTCAAAACGGCCGCGCAGCTCGCGGGCCAGGGCTCGGCGAGTCGACCAGCCGAACTCGCCATGGCCGACTTCCAGGCTGGCCACTTCATCGACCTCTTCCATGCGCTCGAGGATCGGCTTCGACCAGCCCGGCGCGACCACGCCAATCCGGCTGCCCGGCTCGCGCTGTTTGAGGGTCTTGAACAGGCTCTGGGCCATGACCATGTCGCCGACCCAGGAAGGACCGACGACAAGAATGCTGGACGGCGACGAGGCCGCCTGGCTCACCCCCTCGCTCCGCTCAGCCACGCCAGGTAATCCTTCACCCCTTCCGCCACGGTACGAAACTCGCGCTGATAGCCCGCCTCGCGCAGGCGCGAGATATCGGCACGCGTATAGCTCTGGTAGCGCCCCTTTAGCTCGTCGGGGAAGTCGATGTACTCGATCCGGCCGCGGCCGTGGAAGTCGATCACCGCCTCGCCGATGGCCTTGAACGGCTCGGCACGTCCTGTGCCTAGATTGAAGATGCCTGACTTGTCGGGGTTGTCCAGGAACCAGAGGTTGACGTCCACGACGTCGCCGACATAGATGAAGTCGCGGCTCTGCATGCCGGCCTCGTAGCCATCCCAAGCGCCGAACAGGCGCAGGTCCTGCCCGGCGGAGACCTGAGTGTGGTTGTGGTAGGCGACGCTGGCCATCTTGCCCTTGTGCTGCTCCCGTGGGCCGTAGACGTTGAAATAGCGGAACCCCACCACCTGGCTGGTCAGTTGGTCCCAGTGCTGGCGCACGTACTGGTCGAACAGCAGCTTGGAGTAGCCGTAGACATTGAGCGGCTTCTCGTGCTCGGGCTCCTCGCGGAATACCTCGCTACCGCCATAGGTGGCTGCCGATGAGGCATAGAGAAACGGGATACCCTGCTGCTGGCAAAAGTGCAGCAGCACCTTCGAGTACTCGAAGTTGTTATCCAACATGAAGCGGCCGTCCCACTCGGTGGTGTCCGAGCAGGCGCCCTCGTGAAAGATCGCCTCGATCGGCGGCAGGCGGGACGGCTCACCTCGCAACGCTGCCTCGACGCGCGAGCGGAACTCCTCCTTGTCGAGGTAATCGCCCAAGGTGCAGTCTGCCAGGTTGATAAACTTGGTGCCGTCGCTCAGGTCGTCGACCACCATTACCTCGTGCCCGCCGCGCTCGTTGAGGGCCTTGACCAGATTCGAGCCAACGAAGCCGGCACCGCCTGTCACTACGATCATTGTGAACCTCACTGGGGGCGCGTTGCTGCGCCTATAACCGATGTGTCTGTGATTGTATACTTGACGCCTTGTGAATTCATGGCCAACGGTGCATCGCAATGACTCTCTCGACAACCCCGTCGCCCTCAGGGTCGACGATAGACGTGAAGACCTTCCAGGGTTTGATCCTCGCCCTGCAGCAGTACTGGGCCGAGAAAGGCTGTGTCGTGCTCCAGCCGCTGGATATGGAGGTCGGGGCCGGCACCTTCCATCCCGCCACCTTCCTGCGCGCCATCGGTCCTGAGACCTGGAACGCCGCCTATGTGCAGCCGTCCCGCCGGCCCACCGACGGCCGCTACGGCGAGAATCCCAACCGCCTGCAGCATTATTACCAGTTTCAAGTGGTGATGAAGCCATCGCCGGCCGACCTGCAGGAACTCTATCTGGGCTCGCTCGCACGTCTCGGTATCGACCCGCTGGTCCATGACATTCGCTTCGTCGAGGATAACTGGGAGTCTCCCACCCTGGGCGCCTGGGGGCTTGGTTGGGAAGTCTGGCTCAACGGCATGGAGGTGACCCAGTTCACCTACTTCCAGCAGGCCGGCGGACTCGAGTGCTACCCGGTAACGGGCGAGCTGACCTACGGCCTCGAGCGTATTGCCATGTACCTGCAGGACGTCGACAGCGTCTACGACCTGATCTGGGCCGTTGCACCGGATGGCTCCAAGGTCACCTACGGGGATGTCTACCTGCAGAACGAACGCGAGCAGTCCGCCTTCAATTTCGAACATGCCGATGTTCCGGCCCTGTTCAATGCCTTCGATCATCAGGAGCGCGAATGCACCAAGTTGCTCGAAGCCGGCTTGCCGCTGCCGGCCTATGAGCAGGTGCTCAAGGCCTCGCACACCTTTAACCTGCTGGATGCCCGCCACGCCATTTCCGTGACCGAGCGCCAGCGCTTCATCCTGCGCGTTCGTACCATGGCCCGCGACGTGGCCCACGCCTACTTCGCCTCGCGCAAGGCCGCCGGTTTCCCGCTGGCCCCCGAGGCGCTGCGTCAGGAGCTGTTGGCCAAAGAGACTACCGCCGAACAGGGAGACACGTGATGGCTGCCAATACCCTCTTGATCGAACTGGGCGTCGAGGAGCTGCCGCCGGGCGCCATTGATTCGCTGGCCGATGCCCTGGCCGAGGGCCTCCGCCGCGGTCTCGCCGAGGCCGAGATTGCCTTCGGCGACATTCGCGCCTACGCCACGCCTCGCCGCCTGGCAGTGCAGGTTGCCGAACTCGCCGACAAGCAGCCCGACCGCGAGGTCGAGCGCCGTGGTCCCGCAGTGGCTGCCGCTTTCAAGGAGGGTCAGCCGACCAAGGCAGCGGAGGGCTTCGCCCGCTCCTGCGGCGTCGAGGTCAGCGAGCTGATTCACCTCGAGACCGACAAGGGCACTTGGCTGGGCTACCGTGAGCAGCAGCAGGGCGAAGCCACGACGAAGCTCCTGGCTGCCATCGTCGATAAGGCCATTGGCGCCCTGCCGGTACCCAAGAACATGCGCTGGGGAGCCTCCCGGGTGGAGTTCTCTCGCCCCGTGCACTGGCTGGTAATGCTCTACGGTAGCGACGTGGTCGAAGCCGACGTGCTGGGGCTGAAGGCCGGGCGCACCACTCGTGGCCATCGCTTCCATGCGCCGCAGCCCATCGAGCTAGCTCATGCCGACGATTACCTCGGCGCCCTCGAACAAGCCTGGGTTCTGGCCGATCGGCAGCGGCGCCGAGAGCGAATCCGCGAGCAAGTCCTGGCCGAAGCCGAAGTTCAGGAAGCCGAGGCGGTGATCGACGAGGAGCTGCTCACTGAGGTCAGCGGCCTGGTGGAATGGCCGGTGGCGCTGTCCGGCAGCTTCGATGAGCGCTTCCTCGACGTGCCGGCGGAGTGCCTCATCTCGTCGATGAAAGCCAACCAGAAGTACTTCCACCTGCTCGACGAGCAGGATCGGCTCAAGCCACGCTTCATCACCATCGCCAACATCGACAGCAACGACCCACAGCAGGTGATCGAAGGCAACGAAAAGGTGATTCGTCCACGCCTGGCCGATGCCGCGTTCTTCTACGACACCGACCGCAAGAAGCCTCTGAGCGACCGCATTGCGTCGCTCTCCGGCGTAGTCTTCCAGAAGCAGCTCGGCACTCTGGCGGACAAGGCCCATCGCAGCGCCGCCGTCGCGGCCTTCATCGCAGGCCGTATCGGCGGCGACGTGGCTCAGGCACGCCGTGCCGCTGAGTTGGCCAAGTGTGACCTGGTCACCGAGATGGTACTGGAGTTCCCCGAGCTGCAAGGCATCATGGGCCGCTACTACGCCACCCATGACGGCGAACCCGCAGAGGTCGCCCAGGCCCTCGAGGAGCAGTACCTGCCCCGCTTCGCCAGCGATGCGATCCCGGCCTGCCGCACCGGCCAGGCCCTGGCACTCGCTGATCGTCTCGACACTCTTACCGGCATCTTCGGCATTGGCCAACGTCCCACGGGAACCAAGGATCCCTTCGCCCTGCGCCGGGCCGCGATCGGCGTGCTTAACATCATGATCAAGGGCGAGTTGGATCTCGATCTGCGTGAGCTGCTCGAGCTGGCCGCCGCACAGCACCAGGAGCTGCCCTACGCCGAGCAACTGGTCGACGAAGTGCTAGGCTACATGCTCGATCGCTTCCGCGCCTGGGGGCAGGACGAAGGCATCCCCGCCGAGGTCTACCTGGCCGTCAGGGCTCGTCCGGTCACACGACCGCTGGACTTCGCCCGCCGCCTGCGTGCAGTGCATGCCTTCACCCAGCGTGAGGAAGCCGCTGCGCTGGCCGCTGCCAACAAGCGGGTCTCCAACATCCTGGCCAAGCAGGAAGGTACCACCAGCAGCCAGGCCGAAGCATCCTTGTTGCAAGAGCCGGCCGAAAAGGCGCTGCACGAGGCCCTATCAGCCAGTCATGACCTCGTCATGCCGCTGTTCGCCGAAGGGCGTTATCGCCAAGCCCTCGACCGCCTGGCCTCCTTGAGATCGCCGGTAGATGCCTTTTTCGATGACGTGATGGTCATGGCCGAGGATCCGGCAATACGCCAGAACCGCCTGGCCCTCCTCGCCGGACTGCAGGCGCTGTTTCTCGAAGTGGCCGATATTTCCCTGCTGCAGCAGTGAGCAGGTCATATCGAAGCCGGCCGGGGTGCTCCCGGCCGGCTTTTTCACGCCTGCTTTGCTGTGTTATCCAGGCGGCATCGCGCCAGTGTTTCACGTGAAACATCCCTCCCCCACGAGCATGCTTGGCATGGGGTGTTTCACGTGAAACACTTCCCCTTCACTCTTATTCTGCTCATGGTGCAAGATGCCTAACGCACCCCGTGTCGTGATTCTCGACCGCGACGGCGTCATCAATCACGACTCCGACGCCTACATCAAATCTCTCGAAGAGTGGATCCCCTACCCCTCTTCCATCGAAGCCATAGCCCGGCTGAGCCGAGCCGGCTGGCAAGTTGCCATCGCCACCAACCAGTCCGGTATCGCACGCGGCTACTATGACGAGGCCACCCTGGCCAAGATGCACGGCGAACTCGAACGACTGGTGGCCGCCGCAGGAGGCGAAATCGCCCATATCGCCTACTGTCCCCACGGTCCGGACGACGGCTGCACCTGCCGCAAGCCACTACCCGGCCTGCTGGAAGAGATCGGCACTGCACTGGGGCTTGATAGCCTGGAAGGCAGCTGGATGGTGGGCGACAGCCTGCGCGACCTGCAGGCGGGGGAGGCGATGGGCTGTCGTTCCGCCCTCGTGCGCACCGGCAAGGGCAACCATACCGAGGCGAAAGCGACGGGATTGGAAAACGCAAAGGTTTTCAATGATCTGGCTGCATTTGCCGATTGGCTGCTGGATCAGGCCTAGACGCTTTTCGTAAAAGCGTCGGGACAGCCCTACTGATCTGGGCACCCCGCATGAAAAAGCCGACCTTCGAAGGGTCGGCTTTTTACGCACTGCCAAGCAGCGCGGCGATGTTTCACGTGAAACATCACCGCGTTCTCATCACACGTCCAGATTCGCGACCAGGGCATTGCTTTCGATGAAGGCGCGACGCGGCTCGACTTCGTCACCCATTAGGGTGTTGAACATCATGTCCGCAGCCACGGCATCCTCAATCGACACACGCAGCAGACGCCGTGTTTCAGGATCCATGGTGGTCTCCCACAGCTGATCGGGGTTCATCTCACCAAGGCCCTTGTAGCGCTGGACCGACAGCCCGCGCTGTGCTTCAGCCATCAGCCACTCCAATGCCTGATAGAAAGTTGCCACCGTCTTCTGGCGCTCGCCGCGGGCGACATAAGACCCTTCCTCCAGCAGGCCATCCAGTGTCTCGCCGAGAGCCGCCATGGCGCGGTAGTCAGCGCTGGTGAAGAAGTCGATGCCCCAGACATAATCCGAACTGACACCATGGGCGGTAAGAGTGACTGCCGGAAGGAATAGCTCACGCTCGGTATCCTCCTCGAGGCGGAAGGTATAGCGCGGGCCACCCTCATAGGCGACCAAAGCGTCCATCTCCTGTTGGAGATAGGCGATCCAGTTCTGCATTGTGCCGCGATCCTTGAGGCTCGCCTCCCCCTCCAGACGAGCGGCATGCACCACTTTGCGCAGCACCTCGTTGGGATAAACCCGCGAAAGGCGATCGATTCGCTTCATGACGTCGCGATACTGGTTGACCAACGCCTCGAGCTGGGCGCCGGTTACCGGAGGCGCATCAGGGTTGACGTAGAGTCGGGCCCCATCCATCGCCGTGGTAGTGAGGTAATCGATCAGCGCCTGCTCGTCCTTGAGGTAGGTCTCCTGCTTGCCTCGCTTGATCTTGTACAGCGGGGGCTGCGCAATGAAAACATGCCCACGCTCGATCAGCTGCGACATCTGACGGAAGAAGAACGTCAGCAACAGCGTGCGGATGTGAGAGCCGTCGACGTCCGCATCGGTCATGATAATGATCGAGTGGTAGCGCAGCTTGTCGGGGTTGAACTCCTCACGTCCGATTCCGCAGCCGAGCGCGGTAATCAGCGTTCCCACTTCGGCGGAAGAGAGCATCTTGTCGAAGCGAGCTTTCTCGACGTTGAGGATCTTTCCCTTCAGCGGCAGAATCGCCTGGGTGCGGCGATCCCGGCCCTGCTTGGCGCTACCACCGGCCGAGTCGCCCTCGACCAGGAAAAGTTCTGAAAGGCTGGGGTCCTTTTCCTGACAATCGGCCAGCTTCCCGGGCAGGCCAGCGATATCGAGCGCGCCCTTGCGCCGCGTCATGTCGCGGGCCTTGCGCGCCGCCTCACGGGCTCTGGCGGCATCCAGCATCTTGTTGACGATGGCCTTGGCCTCGTTGGGCTTCTCGATCAGATAATCCGAGAACAGCCGCCCCATCTCCTGCTCTACCGCCGTTTTCACTTCGGACGAAACCAGCTTGTCCTTGGTCTGGGAAGAGAACTTGGGATCAGGCACCTTGACCGAAATAATGGCCGTCAGCCCTTCTCGGGCGTCATCACCTGAAGTGGCTACCTTGGTCTTCTTCAACAACCCTTCGGATTCGATATAACCGTTCAGGGTGCGGGTCAGCGCAGCACGAAAACCGGCAAGGTGCGTACCACCATCACGCTGCGGTATGTTGTTGGTATAGCAGAAGATATTCTCGGCAAACGAATCGCTCCACTGCATCGCCACCTCGACGACTACCCCATCCTCTCGCTCGGCCTCGAAGTGGAACACCGGGTTGAGCACGGTCTTGTTGCTGTTGAGGTGGTTGACGAAAGCCTTCAGGCCGCCTTCGTAGTGGAACAGCTCCTCCTTGCCACTGCGTTCATCGATCAGTCGAATCGCTACGCCGGAGTTCAGGAACGATAGCTCACGCAGGCGCTTTGCCAGAATGTCGTAGTGGTACTCGATATTGGCAAAAGTGTCAGGCGAAGGCTTGAAGTGGACCCGAGTACCGCTCTTCTCGGTCTTGCCAACGACTGCCAGCGGCGCCTGGGGCACCCCGTGATGGTAGACCTGTTCATGCACCTGGCCAGCCCGCCAGATAGTCAGTTTGAGCTCTTCCGAAAGCGCATTGACCACCGAGACCCCAACGCCGTGCAGCCCTCCGGACACCTTATAGGAGTTGTCGTCGAACTTGCCGCCGGCGTGCAGTACCGTCATGATCACTTCCGCCGCCGAGACTCCCTCCCCTTCGTGTATGTCGGTGGGAACGCCTCGACCATTATCACTGACGGTGATGGATTCATCGGGGTGGATCACGACACGTATTTCACTGCAGTATCCGGCCAGTGCCTCATCGATGGAGTTGTCCACCAGCTCGAACACCATGTGGTGCAGACCTGTCCCGTCATCGGTATCGCCGATATACATGCCGGGACGCTTGCGCACGGCGTCAAGGCCCTTCAGGACCTTGATGCTCGATGAGTCGTAAGCTTGCTCGCTCATTGACTACTCCGTCGTGAAGTCTATCTGTGCCTCAGGCACTAGCTGCCCGGCGCCGGAGGCGGATTGTTTCACGTGAAACATCGCCAGCGGCGTGTGGGACTTCCATGGCCCCACGAGGGCATCGTGTTCGACACTTGTGATGAAAGCCTGGCTGCCCATGGATTCCAGCAAGCGGCAAAAAATGCGGCGGTGCTCGATGTCCAGCTCTGCAGGCAGGTCGTCGACCAGGTACAGACAGCTGCGCCCCGTCGACTGCTCGAGTAATCTTCCTTGTGCCAGCTTGAGGGCACTCACTACCAGTTTCTGCTGCCCTCGCGACAGCACCTCTACGGCTGGACGCTTTCCCAGCCGAATGCGAAGATCGCCGCGCTGGGGCCCATGTTGGGTAAAGCCCATCTGGAAGTCAGTCGCCCGACTTTGCTCGAGGATTTCCAGTAAAGGGCGCTGCTTGTCCCAGCCACGGGAATAGCGCAAGCGTAGTTCCGGCAATGCGATCAACCGATCTAGCGTTTCCTCGAATACAGGAACGAAAGCTGCCATCCACTCCCGTCGCAGATCATCGACTCGCTCGCCCCAGTGGGCCAGCTCTTGCTCCCAGACGGCCAAGTTGTTGGCATCCATTCTATCATGCCTGAGAAGAGCATTCCGATGCTTCAGCGCGCGCTTGGCGCGACGCCAGGCGTCGAAGAAATCGTGTTTCACGTGAAACACGCCCCAGTCGAGAAATTCTCTCCGCCCTGCCGGAGCACCCTCCAGGAGCCGGAAGGCATCGGGGTTGATCAACTGAAGGGGAAGCGCTTCGATCAACTGCGCCAGGCGCGACACTCTCTGCCCGGCCAGGCGCATTTCAAGCTCAGCGGTGTCGCGTGCACGGCGTATTCCAATTGGCAGCGGGGGATCGCCATTGAGCCGTGCAAAGAGCGTAAGCTCGTCTGTTTCGTGGCCAATGGCATGTTTCAACTGGCGCGTGCGAAACGAACGCCCCATGCCAAGGATGTGTATACCCTCGAGAAGACTGGTTTTACCACTGCCGTTGCGGCCAACGAAAAGGTTGATGCCGGGGCATGGGGAGAAATCCAGGGCTCCCAGGTTTCTCAGGCCGGAAAATGCCAGACGGTCTATCAGCATGGGGCGACGTGATTGACGTGACCATACTCGTCCGCAGCGGGATGCGGACGAGTGCAGGCACAGAAGGTGAAGTCATACGGCGCCGCCAGAATGCAGCGATCATGGCGGCATACCCGGTGAAACGCAGACATCGGCGCCGAGCTCTCTTCGCTAGAGGCGCATCGGCATGACCACATAGAGGGCATCACCTCCGCCCGGCTCTTCCAGCAAGGCACTGCTGTTGGAATCGGCGAGCGTCATCTGCACGCGATCCTCGCCAATAACATTAAGCACATCAATGAGATAACCAACATTGAAGCCAATTTCGAGCGAGTCTCCGCCGTACTCTACCGCTACGTTTTCCTCAGCCTCTTCCTGTTCAGGATTATTGGCCATGACCTGAAGGTTGCCTTCCTGAAGGTGCAAGCGAACGCCACGGTACTTCTCGTTGGAGAGAATGGAGGTACGTGAGAGGACCTGGCGCAGTTCAGCGCGATCGGCAATGAAGACCTTGTCGCCGCCACGCGGAACCACGCGCTCGTAGTCGGGAAACTTTCCGTCGACCAGCTTCGAGGTAAAGGTGAAGTCACCGGTATGAGCTCGAACGTGGCTGGCACTCAGGGTCAGCGTCACCGGCTCGTCGCTGTCGTCGAGCAGGCGTACCAGCTCGAGCACGCCCTTGCGCGGGACGATCAGCTTGCGCGATGGCTCTACCTGTATCTCTGCCGGGCGCGAGCAGACCGCCAAACGGTGCCCATCGGTCGCCACGGTGCGAACCAGGTTGGAGCGCAACTCAAGCAACATGCCATTGAGGTAGTAGCGCACGTCCTGCTGGGCCATGGCAAAGGAAGTCGCATCGATCAGATGCTTCAGCGTTCCCCGTGGCAGGCTCAGCTCGACGTCCCCGGCGCTATCCTCGATATTGGGAAACTCGGCTACCGGCAGCGTCGACAGGGTAAAGCGTGAACGGCCGCTGCGCAGCACGGCTCGCCCATCCTCAAGACTGAACTGAAGCTCGGCCTGATCGGGCAGCGACTTGCAGATGTCCATCAGCTTACGCGCTGGTACGGTAGCGGCGCCTGGGACCTCCACCAGAGAGGCGGCCGTGCGTCCGATGAGTTCGACCTCGAGATCGGTTCCGGTGAGGGCCACCTGATCCTGGTCGACCTGAATCAGCACATTGGACAGCACCGGCAAGGTTTGACGGCGCTCGACCACACCGGCCACCAGTGCCAGCGGCCGTAGCAGCGCTTCGCGGGAAATGGAAAATCTCATGTCGGCTCCACGTCTAGTCCTGTAGATGGGTGTCGGGCATTGCTGACGTTCTGTGTACCTGCATCAGCTAGTCAGCAATCGCAGCAGGTTCTTGTAGTCCTCGCGGATATCCGCGCTCTCTTCCTGTAGCGCCTGAACCTTGCGGCAGGCATGCAGTACCGTGGTGTGGTCGCGCCCGCCGAAGGCGTCCCCGATCTCCGGCAGGCTGTGGTTGGTCAGCTCCTTGGCCAGGGCCATGGCCACCTGGCGAGGCCGCGCCACCGAGCGCGAGCGGCGCTTGGAGAGCAGGTCAGCCAGCTTGATCTTGTAGTACTCGGCGACAGTGCGCTGAATGTTGTCGACCCCCACCTGCTTGTCCTGGAGCGCAAGCAGATCCTTCAGTGACTCGCGGATGAAATCCTGGGTGATCGGCTTGCCCATGAAATGGGAATCGGCAATCACTTTCTTCAGCGCCCCCTCCAGCTCACGCACGTTGGAGCGGATTTTCTGGGCAATGAAAAAGGCCGCATCGTGAGGCAGGTCCACCTTGGCCTGGTCTGCCTTCTTCATCAGGATGGCGACACGCGTTTCGAGTTCGGGGGGCTCGATGGCCACGGTCAGTCCCCAGCCGAAGCGGGACTTGAGACGCTCCTCGACCCCGCTGATTTCCTTCGGATAGCGGTCCGAGGTAAGGATCATCTGCTGGCCGCCCTCGAGCAGGGCATTGAAAGTATGGAAGAACTCCTCCTGGGAGCGCTCCTTGCCGGCAAAGAACTGGATATCATCGATCAGCAGGGCATCCACGCTGCGATAGAAACGCTTGAAGTCATTGATGGCGTTGAGCTGCAGCGCCTTCACCATGTCTGCCACGAAGCGCTCCGAGTGCAGATAGACGACGCGTGCGTTTTCGCGACGTGACGCCAGCGCGTTGCCCACCGCGTGCATCAGGTGAGTCTTGCCAAGCCCTACCCCGCCATAGAGGAAAAGCGGATTATAGGCGCCACCGGGATTCTCGGAGACCTGTCGAGAAGCCGCCCTGGCAAGCTGGTTGGACTTACCCTCGACAAAGGTTTCGAAGGTGAAGCTTGGGTTGAGACCGCTGTTGTGCTTGAGACTGCCTTCAACCTGCACCTCGCGATCACTGCGGCGTGGAGAGGCGCCCTCTTCGCGCATCTGGTCGATTTCGCGCTCGTCACCGATATCGCCCCGCGGCGGCACCTGCACGGCGGGGGCCAGCGGGGAGTGAGGGTTCGCTGACACCGGGGCGCCCAGCTCACGCGGCTGTGGCTTGACCGCTGCCGCCTGGCGACTTCCGACCGTCAATACCACCCGGGGAGGCTTTGTCGGCGAGAGCTCTCTAAGCAGCTCGTTGATACGTTTGGCATACTTGTCACCCACCCAGTCGCGCACGAAGCGATTGGGCGCCAGCAAGCGCAGCTCGTTGGCTTCCCCTTCCTCGGCTTGGAGCGGACGAATCCAGGTGTTGAACTGCTGGGCGTTCAACTCGTCCTGCAGGTAATCCAGACACTGTTGCCAGAGAGCAAGAGACACTCGACCTCACCATACCCGTTGATGCGTGACCGGCCATTGTATCCTTCGACAGGCGGGTTATCCACACGCCCTTCACCACTCCGCCATCCTGTGGAAAACGTACGGACACCAGCAAGCCGGCCCGCGTTACCGGCTTTCCCTCCCAACGCCGGGATAGCCGGTGGCTCAGCGGAAGGGCACTGCTTGCAAACGGTTTTTCCACAAATCAGATATTCTATTACCCTGTTGTTTTATATGTATTTATGGAAGTTATGCACAGACACCATCCCCAGCATTGATCACAAGTAGGGCTAGTAAAGAAAGCCTTGTTGGAGTAGGACCCTCACGAACCCGGCCACGAACGACGCGCGTAATAATTGCGTCGGGAAGACGAAGTCTCTACAATTTCCGGTCTTGAACCGAATCTGCCCTTGGTTCCTCCCGGGAGCCAAGGCATTCCTGTAAGACGCACCGTCAACAAACCACGTGGGAATCGAGTGTTATGAAACGTACTTTTCAACCCAGCGTTCTGAAGCGCAAGCGTGTTCACGGCTTCCGTGCGCGCATGGCCACCAAGAATGGTCGCGCCGTTCTGGCTCGCCGCCGTGCCAAGGGCCGCAAGCGCCTGAGCGCCTGATAGCGGATCGCGCGTGTCCGGTCATGGTTTCTCCAAGCAGTTGCGCTTGTTGGCTGCGGGAGATTATCGATACGTTTTCGATCACGCTACATTCAAGGTACATGGCAAGGGGCTGATGGCCCTGGCGTGCCCCAATGGACTGGACCACCCCCGCCTTGGCCTGGTCATCAGCAAGAAGAACGTCCGCAAGGCCGTGGACCGCAACCGCCTCAAGCGGTTGGCTCGTGAATCCATTCGTCTCCAGCAATGCTCGCTTCCTGCCGTCGACATCGTCCTGCTGGCAAGGCGAGGCGCGAGCGAGCTGGACAAGGCCACGCTACATCGTCAGCTTCACGGCATGTGGCGTCGCCTTGAGCGTGATGTACGAAAAACGATGACCTCCTGACCGGATACGGTGCCTGTCGCCGCCTCGTCAGCCTGTCCCGACAGGCTGACGCCCTCTTTCACATGGCAGCGGATTTCGTTCCAGCGGCATGTTCACTACCCACCGGGCAGAACCCTCATGGACGTAAAACGACTCCTATTGCTGATTCCACTGGCCGTGCTGACCTATCTGCTGGTCGTGCAGTGGAACCAGGATTATGGCCAGGTTGCTCCTGAGCCAGAGGCTCCGACCATCACCGCACCGGCCGTCGACGACGCCCAGGCGCCTGATGACGATGACCTGGCGGTGCCCGCCGCACCCCAGGCGGAACAAGAGATGGCTGGTGAGATGCCGGCCGAGCCGGAGCAGCCGACGGGGACTCGCGACCTGATCGCGGTAGTCACCGATGTGCTCGACCTGCGCATCGACCCTCAAGGGGGCGACATCGTCTATGCTGCCCTGCCCCAGCATCGCATGAGGCTGGACTCCGACCGCCCCTACGTCCTGCTCTCGGACAATGAGACCCGCAGCTACGTGGCTCGATCGGGCCTGCAGGTCGATGGCCATGGGGGGCGTATTGGCTTCACTTCGGAAAGCACCAGCTATCGGCTGAGCGATGACGAGAGCCGCCTGGACGTCGACCTGCATGGCGAAGTCAACGGCATCGACGTGATCAAGCGTTTCTCCTTCGAGCGCGGCAGCTATGCGGTCGAGGTCAACTATTACCTGGCCAACAATACCGAAGCGCCTGTCACCGCGCGCTTCATCGGCCAGTTGGCTCGGGACAACAGTCCCGATCCCTCCACCGGCGTCGCCTTGGGCATGAGTTCCTACCTGGGTGCCGCCTACTCCTCACCGGACGAGCGCTATCAGAAGGTCGATTTCGACGACATCCAGCGCGGTCGCTTCAACAACCGTGACTCCCAGGGTGGCTGGGTCGCTATCCTCCAGCACTATTTCGTTTCGGCCTGGGCGCCACCGCAGAACCAGCAGACCCTGCAGTACGCCACCACCGATTCCCGCAATCGCAACGTGGCGGCCTTCGCCGGGCCGGTCACTACGGTGGCCGCCGAAGGGGAAGCCCGCCTCGGCGCGACGCTCTACATGGGCCCCAAGGTTCAGGATTATCTCGAGCAAGTGGCGCCCCACCTGCGCCTGACCGTGGACTATGGCTGGCTGTGGTTCATCGCCAACCCATTGTTCTGGCTGCTCGATCAGATCCATAGCGTGGTGGGCAACTGGGGCTGGTCCATCGTACTGCTGACCGTACTGGTCAAGCTGGCGATGTGGCCGCTCTCCGCCAAGGCCTACAAATCGATGGCCCGCATGCGCAAGCTGGGCCCGGAGATGCAGCGCCTCAAGGAGCAGTACGGCGACGATCGCCAGAAAATGTCCCAGGAGATGATGAAGTTCTACCAGAAGGAGAAGATCAATCCTCTGGGTGGCTGTCTGCCGATCCTGGTGCAGATGCCGGTCTTCATTGCCCTCTACTGGATGCTGCTGGAGTCGGTGGAGCTGCGCCACGCGCCCTTCATGTTCTGGATTCAGGACTTGTCGGTAAAGGATCCCTTCTTCGTGCTGCCGATCCTGATGGGCGTATCGATGTACATTCAACAGTTGCTCAACCCGACGCCGCCGGATCCCATGCAGGCGAAGATCATGAAGATGCTGCCGATCGTCTTCACCTTCTTCTTCCTGTGGTTCCCGGCCGGCCTGGTCATCTACTGGGTGGTCAACAACATCATCTCGATCGCACAGCAGTATGTGATTACCCGCAGGATCGAGAACGACCCCAGTGTTGGCAAGGGCTTGAAGACGAAATAAGCGTGAATCTCTGCGCAACGTACCCGGACCCCTGCCTCGGCAGGGGTCTGGCGTTTATGGCCAGCGAAACAGACAATCCTGCCTACCGAGCTTCCACCGCGAGAGAGCATGCTCATGCCTGACAGGCTGTATCACCAGGACACCATCGCCGCGCTTGCCACCCCGCCCGGGCGCGGCGGTGTCGGCATCATTCGTGTCTCGGGACCGCTGTGCGCGGCTGTTGCCGAGGCTGTGGTGGGCCAGTGCCCCGAGCCAAGGCACGCCCACTACGGCCCCTTTCGCGGCGCCAGCGCAGTGATCGATGAAGGCATCGCCCTCTACTTCGCCGGGCCTCACTCCTTCACCGGCGAGGATGTGCTGGAGCTGCAGGGCCATGGCGGTCCGGTGATCATGGACCTGTTGCTGGAGCGCTGCATGCAACTCGGCGCTCGCCTGGCCAGGCCGGGCGAATTCTCCGAGCGCGCCTTCCTCAACGACAAGCTCGACCTGGCCCAGGCCGAAGCCATCGCCGACCTGATCGAGGCAAGCTCCAGGGCCGCCGCCGAGAACGCCCTGCGCTCATTGCAGGGAGAGTTCTCGCGTCGGGTGGAAGCGCTGGTACAGCGGCTGATCGAGCTGCGCATGTACGTGGAGGCGGCCATCGATTTCCCCGAGGAGGAGATCGACTTCCTCGCTGACGGCAAGGTGGCCGAGATGCTTGCCGCAGTGCAGGCGGAACTCGCCGAGGTTCACGCCGCCGCGGGCCAGGGCGCACTGATGCGCGAAGGCATGAGCGTGGTGATCGCCGGACGTCCCAATGCCGGCAAGTCGAGCCTGCTCAACGCGCTTACCGAGCAGGAGACCGCCATCGTCACCGATATCGCCGGCACCACCCGAGACGTGTTGCGCGAGCACATCCACCTGGATGGGATGCCCTTGCATGTGATCGATACCGCCGGGCTGCGTGACACGCCGGATGCCGTCGAGCAGATCGGCGTGGCTCGCGCCTGGGCAGAGATCGAGAAAGCCGACCGAGTGCTGCTGCTGGTGGATGCCGCCACTACCGAGGCCACCGACCCCATGGCGATCTGGCCCGAGTTCGTCGAGCGTCTGCCCGATCCTGCACGCCTGACCCTGGTGCGCAACAAGATCGACGCCAGCCACGAAGCAGCGGACGCTGAGTTGTCCACAACCCCACCGGTCATCCGGCTTTCGGCGCGTACCGGTGAGGGTGTGGATAACCTGAAGGAGCACCTCAAGCGCGTGATGGGGTTCACCTCCACGACGGAGGGACGCTTCTCGGCCCGACGCCGCCACCTGGATGCACTCGACAGGGCGCAGCAAGCGCTCACTAACGGCGAGGCTCAGCTGTCTGGCTATGGTGCCGGAGAGCTGCTTGCCGAGGATCTGCGCGACGCCCAGCAGGTGCTGGGCGAAATTACCGGGGAATTCAGCGCCGATGACCTGCTGGGTGAAATCTTCGGGAGCTTTTGCATCGGCAAGTGAGGTGCCTCCCTGCCCGCCGCCGCTGCTACTCCTCCACCCACCAGTCGGCACGATAGCGACTGGCTTGACCCAGCAGCGGCGTGACCCGTGCCATGGCCGTAGCGAGGCGCTCACCAAGCCCCCAGGGAGGGTTGACCACCAGCATGCCGCTGCCGTACATGCCGCGCTCCTCCCCCGGCTCGTGCAGCGTCAGCTCGCTGCGCCAGACCTTGCGCAGACCGCCATCGCGCAGCCGCTCAAGCAGCTCGTGATGCCGCCCTGCGGGCAATAGCGGGTACCACACCAGCGCCACGCCGTGACGCGCCTTGCGCATCGCTGACAGCACGCAGTCCGCCACCTCGGCGTACTCGGCCTTGCGCTCATAGCTGGGATCGATCAACACGCACAGCCGCGGTGTCGCCGCAGGCAGGCTGGCGAGCAAGCCCGCCAGGCCGTCGGCGTGGATGTGCCTGACATTATCCGCAAGAGCCTGTCGGGCCAGGTAATCATGCTCTCCCGGGTGCAGCTCGAACAGCTTCAGCCGATCGTCCCGGCGCAGCCGCTGGCCCAGCCACCAGGGGGAGCCGGGGTAGTGCACGAGCCGCTGCGGATCGGGCTGCACACCGGTGATCGCTTCGAGCCAGCTTGCCAACAGCGGCTCGTCGGACAGATCAAGGCGCGCCTCCCAAAGCGGCAGCACACCCTGTCGATATTCAGCCAGGCGCTGGGTCTCGCTGGCATCCAGCGGGTAGAGGCCTCGCCCGGCATGGGTATCGACGAAACTGATCGGCGAAGCCTTGCGCAGCAGGTGATCGATGACCGCATGCAGGGTGAGATGCTTGTGGACATCGGCAAAGTTGCCGGCATGGTAGGCATGCTGATAGGAGAGCATGGCAGGTCAACCCAAGATTCATGGCCAGGAGCGAAAAGCGACGGGCCCGCCACAGCGCGGGTGGCGGGCCCTTGGGTAACGCCCTGTGCTTACTGGAACTGCGATTCGATCGGAGACAGCGTGATTTCCACACGACGGTTCTGGGCACGCCCCTCCTCGGTGGCGTTGGTCGCTACCGGCTGGCTCGGGCCGTAGCCGGTCATGTAGAGCCGGTTGCGGGCCACGCCGGCCTCGGTCAGGTAGTTGCCCACCGATTCGGCACGGCGCTCGGAGAGGCGCTGGTTGTAGCTCACGCTGCCGGTACTGTCGGTATGTCCGGCTATGTTCACCCGAGTGTCGGTGTACTGTGTCAACACGTTGGCCACGTCATTGAGCGCATTGCGCGCCGGCATGGTGAGTTCGTAGGAATCGAAGCCGAAGGTCACGCTGCTGGGCATGTTGAGCACGATGTCATCGCCGCGGCGCTCAACGTCAACGCCGGTGCCACGCATGCTCTCGCGCAATTGCTCCTCCTGACGGTCCATGTAGGCGCCGATACCGGCCCCTGCCGCAGCGCCGACAGCGGCACCGATCAAGGCACGGTCGCGCCGACTGGTGCTGCCACTACCAGACAGCGCCCCGGCGGCTGCGCCCACGGCCGCACCCACGCCGGCACCGGTCATGGTGCTGGAACGCTGGGTCTGGCCCGAATAAGGGTCCGTCGTTGCACAACCGACGAGCAGGACAGCGGCTGCCAAGGGGGCAACGAGTCGAGACGCTTTTAACATGGACACTCTCCGAATCAATACAGTCATTCCGAACTGGGCTCGCTGATGAGCGCCAGCAGTTCGTTCAAGAATAATAGACCTCGGGGCGAAGCCTGAAGCCTTTCTGCATCTTCCACGAGAAGTCCTTTATTGCGTGCCGCACCCAGCCGTTTTTCCAGCATGTCCCGCGGACGACCGGTATGGGCCTGCCAGTCGCTCATGCTCACACCCTCGACCAGGCGCAGCGCGTTCATGGCGAACTCCAGCGGCAGTTCATCCTCGTCGATACGCCCCCGTCCGGCAACGAACCCCCGTGGATCCTGTCGGCGGCGCAGATAGGCCTCGGGCTGGCGAGTCTTCCAGCGACGCTCGATAGACAGCCGCCGGGAATCATCGAGCGCACTTAGCTTGCCATGACTACCGGCACCGATGCCCAGGTAGTCGCCGAAGCGCCAGTAGTTGAGGTTGTGCCGTGAACGGCGTCCTGGTCGAGCATAGGCAGAGATCTCGTAGCGCGACAGCCCTGCCGCCTCGAGCCGCTCGTGACCCAGATCCTGGATATCCCACAGGATCTCTTCTTCAGGCAGCGCGGGTGGCCGGGCATGAAATTCGGTATTGGGCTCCAGGGTCAGCTGATACCAGGAGAGATGTTCCGGCGCCAGCGCCAGGGCCTGCTCCAGATCGGCCAGCGCGAGCTCGGGAGTCTGGCCAGGCAGGCCGTGCATCAGATCAAGGTTGAGATTGTCGAACCCCGCCGTTCGCGCCTCTTCTACCGCGGCGATTGCATCCTCACCGCTGTGGATGCGGCCCAGGGCCTCAAGCTGGGCCGACTGAAAACTCTGTACGCCAAGGGAGAGACGGTTGATGCCGGCCTGGCGGTAGGCATGAAAGCGTCCCCGCTCGAGCGTGCCCGGGTTGGCTTCCAGGGTGATCTCGATGTCATCGGCAAAGGAGAGCCGACGTAACAGCTCATCCAGCAAGCGCTGATAAAATCCACCCGACATCAAGCTAGGCGTACCGCCACCGATGAATATAGTGTCAAGCGGCCGGCCGGCCGCCAGCGGCAAATCGGCATCGAGATCCGCCAGCAAGGCATTCAGGTAGGCTTCTTCAGGCAGCTCGCTGCGACCAGCGCCATGCGAATTGAAATCGCAGTAGGGGCATTTGCGCACGCACCAGGGCACGTGCACGTAGAGCGCCAGAGGGGGCAGCACCGGCATCAGTGCTGCCGAGTCTCGCGCAGGGCGGCCAGCATGGCCTGCAGGGCTCGCCCGCGGTGGCCAAGGCGGTTCTTCTCCTCGGCAGAGAGTTCGGCCACACTCTTGCCAAGCGACGGTAGCCAGAACAACGGATCGTAGCCGAACCCACCCTCACCTTGCGGCTTCTCGAGAATCACTCCATCCCAGCGGCACTGGACGATGAGCGGCACCGGATCGTCGGCGTGACGCAGATAGACCAGCGCACACCAATAGCGCGCACTACGCCGGTCGCCCTCGACCCCCTCAAGGGATTCCAGCAGCTTGGCATTGTTGCGCGCATCGCTCTTGGGCTCGCCGGCAAAGCGCGCCGAATAGATGCCCGGCTTCCCCGACAGGGCATCGACCTCCAGCCCGGAGTCATCGGCCAACGACGGCAATCCGCTGATGCGGCTGGCCTCGCGAGCCTTGAGCAGCGCATTCTCGACGAAGGTGAGCCCGGTCTCCTCGACCTCCACTACGCCAAACTCGGATTGGGCCTTGATCCGTAACCCTAGGGGAGCGAAAAGTTGGCCAAACTCCCGAATCTTGCCGGGGTTGGCGCTGGCCAGAACCAGCTCATCTGTAGGGGACACGACAGCTCCTTGCGCTGCATTATGCATACCGACATGTTACACGAGCCAGAGGTCTGGCTGAACTAGTCCCGCCCTGGGAAGCAAGCGTATCGAAGCTGAAGAATGTAACCGGAATGCTGCCATCACACGATTGGGCACACTTCCAGAACGGGCTTGTTGAGAACCTTATTGTAACCTATCTTTACAACTTGCCACATACGCTTGAAACTCAAGTGGCGCGTTCAGCTGCAAGACACGGAGAGAGGCACCTTACCCTATACAGCAGAAATTAAATTAGAGTTTGGTGTTGATCAAGCCTTCTCGCAGAGAGCCAAAATCAGTGAATGGATTGATACTGAATAAAATTCACAAGGAAACGAATCCAGGTAAATAATGCAACTCATTGTTTTACTCTAAAGGGGTTCGAAAGGGATGCGGAAAATGGAGAATAAGGCAAGGCTCTTGATGGTTGGATCGATTCAAGGAAACCAGCAAGACTTCGTTGGAGGAATGGAAGACAGGGGATGGAAAATAAGCCCTGCCAAGGACCTCGTCCAGGCCACAGCCATGCTTGCCGATGCCGAGCACGATGCAGGTATTTACTGTCTCTCACAGGGTCGCACGAGCGACCTCAAGGCAATGGAAAAAATGATCATCCACTCGGATATGGAGTGGATGGCACTGGTCGACGAGGCTGAGCTTGAAGACCCAAGACTGTGCAAGTCGCTAAGCAAATTGTTCATGGCCTTTCAATCCAGGCCTGTCGAAATCGACCAGATAGACTGCTTGATGCAGCATGCAGCTGCCATGAAACAACTTCGGAAAGAGGGATCGTACTCAGCCCCCCATCAGGAGGCAGAATTCGAAATGGTTGGCACCGTGCCAGTCATGAAAAAGCTCTTCGATACCATCCGTCGCGTTGCCTCGGTAGATGCGCCAGTGTTCATCAACGGTGAGTCGGGAACGGGCAAGGAGCTCGCTGCCCGAGCCATTCATGAGCGCTCTCAACGGGCTTCTGCTCCCTTCGTCGCCGTCAACTGTGGTGCTCTGCCCAACAATTTGATCCAGTCCGAACTGTTTGGCCATGAAAAGGGAGCCTTCACTGGCGCCAGCCAGCAAAAAATCGGTCAGATCGAGGCGGCTGCAGGTGGAACGCTGTTCCTGGACGAGATCGGAGACCTGCCCCTGGAGCTACAGGTCAATCTGCTGCGTTTTCTGGAAGAGAAGACCATACAGCGTATCGGTGCCATCGAAGAAATTCATGTCGACGTTCGGGTGCTCTCGGCAACGCACGTCGATCTCGAGAAAGCCGTCGAGGAGGGCCGCTTCCGCGAGGACCTCTATCACAGGCTCAATGTGTTACAGGTCAGCATTCCCCCGCTTAGGGAAAGGCAGGAGGATATCGAGGTGCTGGCAAAATTCTTCTTCGACAAGTTCATTGAAGATAAATCGACCAACGTACGTGGATTCAGCCAGGACGCCCTCACGCTCATGCGGCAATATCACTGGCCAGGCAACATACGTGAACTGATCAATCGGGTACGCCGTGCCATGGTCATGTGTGACCAGCGACTGATCAAGCCCACCGATCTCGGGCTGGAACGCCGCTCCTCGAACCGTAGCATCATTACCCTGGAGCAAGCGCGTAACAACGCCGAGAAGGATGCGCTGATCAGCGCATTGTGCCGCAACAAGCACAATGTCAAGAAAGCAGCAGACGAACTGGGTGTTTCTCGCGTGACGCTTTATCGTCTGATGGAAAAGCATGAGCTGACGCGCAAAGGCGAGCAGACCGTGTCGCTCTCCACAGCATGATGAAGCTTGCGAGTTGACCCTCGCTCAACGTCATGCTGCCAGATCCAATGCCCACACCCTGGGAAGAGACAAGGTGTGGGCATTCATCAACTTACATCTGGAAAGGAAGGCGGAAGTTCAGAGCAATGTCCGGGGCATCATCGGTCAGCCCCACGCCGACGCTAGTCACTAGCGAAATGCGATCGGACATGGCGTAGGTAGCACCGAGATTCAGCGAGGCCGCGTTGGCTCCACTTCCGATCAAAGTACGACGCTCTTGGCCTTCTTGCGTAATTTTCGAATCGAAGGCGTGCTGATGACTGTAGGAGAGCGAGAGGCTAAAGCGTGGGTTGAGAGCAAAAGCCGTGCCGAAACCGAAGCGGATGGAGTCGCCCAGATCCACCTTACCGGGAATCTCACCTTCGTCACTGGAAATGTCGGAGAAGCTGCCCTCGAAGTTATGTGTATAGCCAAGATTGGCGAATACGATAGCAGGATCGAGAGTCTTCAGTACGGAAAAGCCCGTCGAAAGCCCCCAGACGCCGTTGCCTGTAGGTAGCGTCTCGGGAATGGAAAGATTCCCATCGGGTTCATCGACAGTGCGTACTGTAATGCCGTAGGGGTGCCTGCCGGTAGGAGCCCGGACGCCGACGTTCCATACCACATCGGGACGCTGCGCGGTTTCAGGCAACAAGCGATAATAGAGCGAACCGCTGATGTCACCGAGACGAGACTGGCTGACGCTCGCTTCGAGATAGTCTTCGGTGGAGCCGCCGGCCCCGATGGTCTGGTAGGTACTCGAGCGATACAGGTAAGGGACGTTCAGCTCCAGCTCCATACGATTGGAGAGGCCATAGCGAACACTGACATCAAAGGTGGTCGTATGACTCTCCACGGTGTCGACACTGATATCTCCAAGGAAGATGGCGTCGAGTATCAGGAACCCGCTAAGGGCCAGCTGGCTGCGATCGGAGTAAGTGTAGGAAATTCCAGGCTCTATTGTCAGGCGATCAGAAAAAAGGGTGTGCTCTTCGCGTAACACATCTCTTACACTCTGGCTGGGCTGGGCATCCGGATCTTGCTGAATGGGTGCCGTTTGCGCCAAGGCAGCCCCGCCGGGGGCGGCGACGAGCAATGCCAGCAGCATTCCCATGCTGGCCGGCATGAGTGCTGTTTTCCGTTCGTCGATGACCATTCTTTTCTCCTAGCAGCATCCCGCGCGAAATCTCGAACTCATGAACCTACTCACCTTACAAGGGTTTCGAACGAAAAGAAACGTAACAACGGGTCATCTAATACGATCCAAACCTTTCGCCGACTCTACCGCACGCCGCAGCCCCCCCGCTGAAATGGAACGAGCTTGTTGCTGGTTCAATTGAACATGCATTTCAGTCCGGTTTATCACTTCCTGGCGACTTCCTTCCAACCGTACGGCTTGATGCAACCCTTTACCCGAAACGACGCCTTGACTCACCTCACCCTGGCCAGGTACGGAAATACGCATTCCTAGCCCGCCCGAATTGCCATGAATGGACAATACCGCACCGGAGTCGGTACTCAGCTCCCGAGGGCCATGATCGGGGGCAGTACCAATGGAGTAGCCGTTATTGATATCCAGCTGAAAATCGTTGACTACAGAATTGTCATCTCCAGCTGCCTGAACGACCTGGACCACGCCTCGAGCATTGCCGGTACCCGCGTCTACAATGGCCGTACCACTTCCCGAGGGCCGCTGCTCGCGGTTATCTCGTACAGTAAGATTTGGAGTAAAGGTAACGACCGGTGAAGATCTAGATAGGTCGACCTGCAAGTCGACACTAGCGTATGCTTCGAAATCCCGGTAGTCCGATGAGAAATCCTGGTAGCCCGATGACCACTCTGTGGTCATCCTCATACCGAACAGCATGACCTTGTTACCCGAAACGAAACGTCCCCTTATTCCGGCCAGATCCTGTTTATCGAGAAGCCGAAAGTCACGGCTCTCGGCCGCCTGCTCGAATTGAGGCAACGCGGATGCTGCCATGACGGTCCCTGACATGAAACCGCTAAGCAGTAGGGCAAGACCGCCTGTGAATATGTGCGGTTTGCATACGCTCGGTGTTGAGCAAAACATGTCCAGCCCTCCTTGCAGCCATGCGCCACAGGTCAGAAGACTTCAGAGTGTCGGAACCCAAAGTCAAGTAGTTGTTGTTTGGGCACCGGTGAAAAGACGTCCGTCAAGCGACGTGCCGTCAACGGCTGGGCAGGATCGAGAAGTACCGTGGAGGGATCGAAGCCTTCCCCCACCACGGCAAATATGATGTCGTTCCAGGAATCCAGGAACTCATCCCGGTTCATCACCTTGTTGCCAAGGGCGGGATCGCCGATATAAACCCTGTCGCCAACCGCCTTTTTCATCACGACGAAATGGGAGTAGCCATCCAGATCGAGCAACACGATGACGGGTATCGAGACCTCATCGAGCATTTCCGGCTCAATCTCGTAGCCACGCCCCCTCAAGCCGATCTGCTCGACATAATTGCTCAGGTCCAGCAGGGAAAAGCCCAGCTTCATCACCTGCTCCTTGTCGACCACCTCCATCAAGCCTGCCAGCACCTTCTCTTCGGTGACGTCGGTCCAGCCATAGGCATATTTGAGGATGGTCGCCAGCGATGCCGCTCCGCAGGAATAGTCGGTCTCCTGCTCGACCAGGTGTTCGAATCGTCTTTCGCGAATGGACTGCACTTCCTTGGTCACCATCGTCCCCGGCACGACACCGCCGAACCGAACAGCAGCCGCTTCTGCAGCAGGTAGACCTGGCACTGCGAGAGCAGCCAGGCTTGCGCAAAGGCAGAGATTTCGATGAAACATGGTGGAGACCCCATCCCATCCCGAGGAACCCGGCCCAGAGGGCCGGGTTTACGTCTTGCCAAAGGCTAGTTACATGGCGCTACGGCCTGCCGCGACGGCCAGGCTGTTACGCTGCTGGTTGTTGTTGCCGGATGCCACGTTGGCCCCGATGTTGCCACTGGCGCCGCGCAGGGCGCTGCCATCGATGGAGGCCGTATTGTTCTGCATCTGGCTCACGGTGGTAGTCACCGATTGGGCGCCGGCACTCGAGCTAGCCATGGCCGATGCGCTGGCCGCTGCATAGGCAGGGTGGGACTTGGCTACAGCGCTGGAGGAGGAGGAGCTGGAAGACGAAGAGGTCAGAGTCGTCTCGGTGGTTTCAATGTCACCCGGCGCATTGTAGCTGAAGTTGCCCGAGGAACTCTGAACGCCACCGCCGGTAGCCGCGGCTGAGCCGTTGTTGGACACGGTCGCGGCAAAGCTGTTCTGCTGAGAGTTGCCCGCACCAGAGGCGACGTTGACACCGATGTTGCCGCTGGCACCGCGCAGCGCGCTGCCACCGAGGTTGGCATTGTTCTGCGTACCAGTGTTCACAGCAACATTGTTGGAGGACGACTGGGCTGAGTAAGCAGAGGCCTGTCCGAAGACGTGCTGAGCATCGCTGACGGCCAAGGCAGCGTCATTGGCCTGCTGATTGTTGTCGCCAGAGGCCACGTTGGCGCCGATGTTACCGCTGGAGCCACGCAGCGCACTGCCACCGACAGAAGCATCGTTCTCCACCAGGTCGTTGATCACGACATTGCCGTCCTGGAGCTGCTTGCTATCCACCGTGGCACCCGCATAGTTCCTGTTCTTGAACCCGGTATAGCCCCTGATGTGGAAGTTAGCGTCGGTGCTGACATCATGCTCCAGCGAGACATCGATGCTGTTATCGAAGGTGGAGTCGATGGTGCTGTTGGTCTCGAAGTCGTTCGAGGAACCGCCGCCCGCAGCAAGTGCATAGCCAGAGGCAAGCAGAGTGGCAAGGGCCAGGGCGATCGGTGCTTTCTTGAATTGTTTCATCTTCTTTCTCCTGAATGAACCAAACAGTCTCTGCGTTTACGAGGCTCACGCTCAGTCAGTTCGTCCCCATACGGAGGCCGAAACTGTTGCTTGTTGCGTTGCCAGTTCCTGCGGACTGGTTGACCTGAACGACTCCTGACGTGCCGCGAAATGCGGAGGATTCGACCTCTATCTTTCGCTGCGACGACCTGGAGCCCTCCGAGTCTTCCTGGGGCCCGCTACTTCCGGAAAGCACCTGACTGAGGTTGTCACTGGTCAGTGAGCTTCCCCGCACGCCCAGAGCAACGCTCATGCTGTTGCTCTGAACATTCTGTGACCCTGCTGCCTGGTTGATAGATATCCAGCCGCTCGCCTGGCTCAGGGCATCATCCCTGATCCTCACGCTGGTTCTATCAGGCTCAAGGTCGTTGTCTCCTCTTGTCTGCTGCACGACGATGTTATTGCCAAGGGCATGCGAACCGATGGCGATTGCGCCTGAGTTGCTTTGCAAGTTGTTATCACCCGCAGCAATGTTGATATTCACCACGCCGGTTACGCCTCGCAGTGCCTCTCCGCCAATCGATGAAGCTGCGCTGTAGGTCGTGGTGAATACCTGTTGTCGTGCCTCCCGGTCATTAGCTATGGACTGCGCCATGGCCAGGGGAGCCAGGATCAAGCCACCGAGCACGATACAAGCCGCCTTTGAAGAAAAGCCTGGCCATGAACTACGTGTCGCTCTGCTAATACTGATGGGCATGACAATCACCTGACCGTTGTAGTGCTCATGGACTGACGCTGCTGGTTGCTACCGGTTTGCGTCTGAGACGTTCCGGCTCCACTGCCGGTATGACTTCCCTTGCCCTCGTCCCAGAGAATGACTCCCCATGGCCTGTCCAGGTCGAGTTCCGCTGCTGATGCATAGCGCCCACGAACGTCATCCAGACGGTTCTCATCGAGCTGGCGCAGGCGGCCATCGGCAACACCCTCTGCCGTGAACAAGTCCAGACGCGGATCCTGCAGGTGAGCTTCCCCCGCCTGTGCTACATCAAGGCCATGCCAGGCCACACTGAGCAGTAGAAGGCTGAAGGGATGACACAAGGCTTTCAGGGCCCGGCCTTCTCTCCCGGTGCTGTTTCCTGCTGCCTTGCATGGCTTCATGGCATCACCCTCATCACGACTCGCCCTGAACGTAGCAAGAGGCATGCCAGTTTTATAAGTACTTGTTTCTAGTACTCTTTTAAAGAAGATCTATTAAGAAGGTTGTAAAGCGTGAGATACAAGACGGATAGCCATAGCGCGTAAAAAGCACGAATATCACACCAAGCAGTCGGTAACTTTCTAATACCATTAGAAAAAGAAGGTAACTGGAAACTTTGTGATACATTTATTTGGAACAGATCGCCCGGCGCACTCTAACTCATTGTTTTAAATAACATTTATTAGAAATGGAGAGAGTGAAAACAGCCAGCCCTGCCTTTTAACATGGATGACGAACCGCACTCCCGACATGAGGCGTTAGAACTGGATAGAATCAATCCCTCACTACTAATGCAAAGATGGTATTAACAAAACCGACACTTTTGTTCGAGACTAGTCATGGGTAGTTTTACACTTCTTTACATTTGAAAACATGAATAAAAGGAGGAGGGGAACATGGAGAGTAGGGAGACACGAGTTCTTCTCGTTACCGATATCAATCCGCAGTCCAAGCTCTTCATTGAACATCTTCAGCAGCAGCTTGGTCATGAAGTCGTTTCAGTCGATACAGGGATGATGCCGTCCCTGACGAATGAAGAAGCCATATTAGTGATTCTCGACCTGGACCACCTGAGCGAGGCCGAGATGCAGAAATGGCAGGAGGCCGTGGACGGCAAGGATAATATCAGCCTTGCCGCCTTCAACGTACGTGGTGAAGACCATGCCGTGGAGCTGCTTTCCGCACTGAACTTGCAGGGCATCTTCTATCGCAATGACAGCGTGGAGCTCATCTGCAAGGGGATCGATGCGCTGCAGAGCGGAAGCTTATGGATGTCACGAACCTTGATGTCAAGAATGATACAGCTTTTGCGGCGCCAGCAGATGAACTCTTATCGTCCTGCCTGTGGCTTGACTCAGCGTGAGCTCGAAATCATCGGTCTGCTGGGCACGGGCGCGACAAATTCCGAAATCGCAGAGAAGCTATTCGTCAGCGAGCACACCGTCAAGTCCCATCTCTACAACATTTTCAGGAAAATCAAGGTACATAACCGGCTCCAAGCCATGAACTGGGCAAGACGCAACCTGTTCAGTGTTCCTCCCAGTTATAAACGGGACGCGCGCCATTGAATTGACCAGGAGCGGTACTTTTCTGCAGCGCATCCATAGGGAATGTTGTCATGGAGACGCCACCCAACGTCATGCTGCTGGACCGTACTTTCGCAAAATCCAGCTGGCTGAGAGATGAATTACATTCAGAAGGCTATCTAGTATCGCTGTGTAAGGATCTAGAGCAAGCATTCGAACTCAAGGAAAGAAAGCATTTCGATGTAGGCGTCCTGATCATGGCAAAGAGCCTGCCGCCTTTGCTGGAGCTGGAGAGATTCATTCTCGACTGCAACTTCGACTGGGTAGCTCTACTCGAGCCGCAGCATTCCATGAGCGCGGAGATTCGGCATATGCTTGGGCAGTTGTTCCACAGCGTGGTCGACCCGAACCATCTTCCCGTTTTTTACTGCCTGCTCGGACATGCCGCCAGACGTCAGGCAATCGGCCTCGCTTCCAAGCGGAACGTCATGCTCAGTGTCAATGGCAAAAGGGTGATCAGCAGTTCGCCTTGCATGCAACGTATGGTAGAGCGGCTGGAAATCGTCGCCGACGTCGATGCGCCCGTATACATCAGCGGCGAGTCGGGCACGGGCAAGGAGCTTGCCGCGCGTGCCATCCATGAGTGCTCAGCTCGTGCCAAGGCACCCTTCATCGCCGTCAACTGCGGAGCCATCCCGACCAGTCTTATCCAATCCGAACTGTTCGGATACGAAAAAGGAGCCTTCACGGACGCCCACCGCCGCCGTACAGGAAAGATAGAGGCAGCAGATGGCGGCACATTGTTCCTGGACGAGATCAGCGAGCTGCCCTATGAGCTCCAAGTCAATTTCCTCAGGTTCATCGAAAGTCGCAGTATTTCTCGCCTTGGGAGTCATCGAGAGATCCTTGCCGATATACGAATCATTTCCGCATCAAACAAGCATATTGCTCAGCTCGTCGAAGACGGACGGTTCAGGGCCGATCTTTACTATCGGCTCAACGTACTGGAAATCAGAGTTCCACCATTACGGGAACGCAAGCAGGACATCGAGCCGCTGGTAAGGCTCTTTTTCGAACAGCTCAAACAGTATCAGCCACCCGGCCTCAAAGGGATCAGCCCCCAGGCGATGTCACTGCTGCATGAGCATGATTGGCCAGGAAATATACGTGAGCTGATGAATACCCTTTGCCGCGCCATGCTGATGTCGAACGGGCCATTCATCGAAGCTGACGACCTCCCTTTCGGCAACACAGACGAGCCACACCGACCACCAACCCTGGAGGAGATCCGACAGCAGGCGGAGCGTAGCACCATCATCAGTGCCCTGAAGAGAAACAGGTACAACGTAGCACGGGCATCGCGGGAGTTGGCGGTTTCCCGTGTCACGCTCTATCGCCTGATGGAGAAATACGACATCCAGCGTCTCGACAATTTTCCAGGACTTTCGCGGTCCAGCTCAACCTGACTTCCAGGGGAAATAACATGACGATGAGAAAAAAGGACCTGCTGTTGACTACCGCACTCGGCCTGGTACTGAGCCAAGCCGCCATTGCCCAGGAAACCGGCGCGCCGGCTGGCATCACGTCGCCGGTGGGACAGGCGCCGGTCGAGGAGCCACCCCAGCAGCCTGAGGTCCAGGCCATCGCCGATATCGGAGGTGTGCTGACACCCCGCGGTCGCCTGGTGCTCGAGCCTTCACTGCAATACTCCCATTCGGGTGTCAATCGCCTCACCTTTCGAGGCATCGAGATTCTCAGCACCTTGCTTATCGGTGTCTTCAGCGCCGAGGAGGCGGAGCGCGATATCTGGACAGCTGCGCTGACCGGTCGCCTGGGGGTCACCGACCGCCTCGAGCTGGAGCTGAAGGTACCTTACGTCTATCGCGATGATACCATCAGAGCGACAGTACCCACAGTGGGAGACGATAGCTTCGATATCGACCGTGACCTGTCTGGCGACGGTCTTGGAGACATTGAGGTCACCGCACGCTACCAGTTGAATCGCGGCCAGGACGGCTGGCCCTTCTTCGTCGGCAACCTGCGCTACAAGAGCACCACGGGAGATGGCCCCTTCGATATCGCCCGCGACTCGGACGGCATCGAACAGGAGCTGGCCACCGGCTCCGGCTTCCAGGCCATCGAGCCCAGTATTACGGCGCTGTTCCCCTCCGACCCGGCAGTGTTCTTCGCCAACCTGGGATATCTCTACAATATGAGCGACAACGTCAATACACAAATTACCGATGAGCTGCGTATCGGCAAGGTCGACCCAGGCGATGCGATTCGGCTCAGCTTTGGCATGGCTTATGCCATTAATCCGCGCGCTTCCTTTACTCTCGGTTACAAGAACGATTTTATCGAGAAGACCAGAACCGAATACTTCGGGAACACTGGCCAGACTACCCAAAGCTCCCGAACATTGAACGTCGGCTCGATGCTGCTGGGCTGGTCCTACCAGCTCAACCCCGATGTATCGGTCAATCTGGGATTGGAGCTGGGGATAACGGATGATGCACCAAATACCGTGCTGACACTGCGTGTGCCCTTCGGTATGAATGCCTTCTGAACCTGGCTGAAATAGAGGGGACGGATCGGTGCCAAGGCACCGATCCGTTGGAATACCAGCTCGACCGCTAGCGTGCCAGGGATTCGGTGATCGCGTGGCGCTGCTGTGCCGCTCTCATCGCCGGCATGTTGTTCACCTGCACCCCGATATTGAGCTGATGCTGGATATCCCGATCCGAGGCGTCGCTGACCACGCTGCCCAGGATGGCATCGCGAGTTACCGTGTGGAATACCGAGGTGAAACCCTTGCTGTCGTTGACCACCAGCCCTGAAAAGTCCTTCATGCCGGCCAGATTGATCCCGTTCGGCGTCAGTTCCATGATGGTCTGTCCACTGCCCTTGCCTACCTGACTGATTACCTGACCCTCGATCGCCGCCAATTCAGTCACCGTCTGCGAGACGATATCCGTTCCGCCTCGGTGGATAACGAAGACGGTATCCATGCGCACGTTATCCACCAGGGTCTGCAGGGTCGCACCAAAGCTCATGTCGAGTCCGGCGATCTGGAATCCCCCTCGCAGCGCTTCCATCTCCACTTCCTTCAACGGGTCCAGATGCGCGAAGTCGGCAGCATGCAGGCTGGCAGTGAACGCCACCAGCGACACCGCACACATTCGGCGAAGCAACCTCCCGACACACCTGTGCCTTGCTTCAAGATGCTCGCGGTAGGTAGGTTCTGACACAATATTTCGGCATGTGCTCATCTCTTATCGCCCCAGTTCATTGATCGCCGGCAGCTGCAGCAGCATGGAGGCCATATCGGTACGGTTGATCGCACTGCCGATCGGAGCCGAGGGCCGAATCCGCCAGTCACGCTCATGATTGAAATTGGTCTTGGCTAGCTCGGAATATGCGCGAGCCCCCAGCACCGTGCCGCTCCAGATCGACTCGAAATGTGCCTTGGGTACCGCCACGGTGCCCACGGCCGGATCGCCTACCAGCACGTCGCCGCGATCGATCCCCTTGATGACGACGAAGTGGCGATAGCCGCCGGTATTGATCAGGGTAATGGCAGGGATACCGATTCGAGCGAGATCATCGAGCTGCACGCGAAATCCGTCGGTCTGGAGTCCCTGGGCATCCAGGTACTGTTTCATGTCGAGCATGGAGAAGCCGAGCTCCTTGATCTGCTCGACATCTCCGGCCTGGATCATCCATTCGAAGACTTCGGCCTCAGTGGTCGGCCTGCCATAATGGTAGGTCAGCAGAGTCGCGACCGCCGCCGCGCCACAGCTATAGTCGTACTGCTGGGGCACCACGCCTTCCCAGCGCAGCTCTTCCACGCTCCTGGCCGGCACCGACACGCTGCCGAAGCCACCGTTAAGGGCAATCGTCACGCTTGATGCATAAAGCGGCAGTGCCTGCAGGCCAAACGCCAGGCAAACCGCTGAAACGACTGCCCTTTGCTTGCTTCTAGTCATACATCCCCCAGTAACATCAAGACCCAGGAATTGGCCCGGGACAGGTCTTTCCCGGGCAGTTCATTCGTTACTGAGGGGCGTAGATACTGATGCTCACTCCCGTCGAGACGGCATTGGCATGTCCCGTCATGAGATTCATCAAGGTAATACCGGAGATACGGTCCATGGCATTGGCCTCGATGTTGATATTCCCCGATATGATGGTCCCAGCCGTAAAGGACGCCCCCGTAGCTGCGGACTCCAGATTCTGGATACTTTGTACGTTGATCAGGTTCTTGAAGCCCTCCCGACCATGGATCGCTTCGAGCTCCCCGACTTCGACACGCTGGTAATCGTCGAACCCCACCATTGCCGGCTCTCCTGCCAGCGCCAGTGAGCACACACCACCCAGACCCACCAGCCAAGCCGTGCAAACCACCTGCCTCATACGTTTCATGGCACCGCTCCTTCGTTTCGGCTGCCTTTATTCGGTTCAAGGGATCGAGCAGGGCCGGTGGTCACACCACCGGCCCTCGGAGCTCAGCTCACGCCAGCAGCATCAGTTGCCGATGTGGACGTTGCTGTGTGCCGCCACGTTGGTACCTGCCAACTGGGAGTTGTAGATACCGGTGGAGAGGTTCATGTTGGCAATACCGCCAAAGGTGCCGGCGCCTGCCGCCATGGAGGCTCCGCCAGTAACCAGAGAGGCATTTCCACCCGCGCCCCCGTTACCGCCGTTGCCGCCATCGCCAGCGTAGGCATAGGCATTGCCGCTGGTGCCAGTGCCGCCACCGCCGCCACCGCCATTGCCAGTGGAGTTGCCGCCGTTGCCTGCCATGGCATCACCACCTGCGCCGCCATCACCGCCAACACCGGTACCGTTGCCGGTACCGCTGCCGGTACCGCTGCCATTGCCGCCAGTACCGCCGGCTACAGTGGGCGAGGCGTGCGCATTCCCGCTGCTGCTGCCACCTGCGTCGGCAGAAACACCGTTATTGTCGTCGATATCGTCCCCGGCGAAGTTGCCTGCCAAGCCACCGCTGGCATTGCTGCCGGCACCACCGCTCTGATTGCTGCCATTGGCATCACCGCCCTCGCCGGCCCCCAGGCCCAGGCCAAGGCCAAGCCCGGTGCCATCACCACCGTCGTCACCGTCGCCAGCATTCGCCATGGATTGGCCTCCGGTTCCGCCAGAGCCGGTACCGCCGCCGCCACCCACGCCAACGCCTGCACTGATGGCAAAGGCATCACCGCCATCGCCACCGCTCCGGCCGCTGGCACCATCACCTGCGTTGATATAGATACGTGCACCCGTCACGGTGGATTGCAGGTCCTGGATTGCCACTACGCTGGTGCTAGTATTGTAGGATTCGCTCATGGCCCAGGCATCGCCGCCACGGCCGGCAGGGCCGCCGGCGCCACCCGCACCGCCTGTGCCAGTACCACTCCAGGCATTGCTTTCAGCCTGCACGTTGTTGTCTTCGTCATCGATCTCGCCGAACAGATTGCCGGCCTGGGAGCTGGCATTGCTGGTACCTGCGCCGCCGGCGCCACCGTAGCTGCTGCCTCCGGTGCCACCAATCGCCATGGCAGTCGAGTTCACTTCCTGATCGACGGTTCCGGCCGCACCGGAGCTGGGGTTGGCATGGGCATGAGATATGGCCAGTACCAGTGCCAACAGCGAAGACCCTGCAATTACATAATGCTTTTTCATGTCCTTCTCCCTAATCATGCATGATGATTTATTCCAGAGAATGACCCTTGATGTCTCACAGTTATCGCCGGAATGTGGCCAGGAAATTCCTTCTTTTCTACCACCCCTTTCCTGACGATAAGCGAAGCATAACGGTCACAATGGATATGGCAGTGTTTGTGCCAATCATCTAATATTTATATAATTTACAATGAATTGCAGACGCCACTAGAGGAAGGAATCATAGATTTTGTAACAATAGGAAAAGAAAAAGGGCAAAAAAGGAAAGGAAAAGTATCGCCACATTTACAGCATGTTTTTTCCTTGTCAGTCGACAAAAAAGAGACAATGATTTCGATGACTTATAAAGATCCCATCTGTCTCTAATGTGTAACACATCATTTGGCAGAGCCGGTATAGCCACTATGAGACACACCGTTCTGGCTCGAATGTGACGAGGCAATGAAGTGTTCAGGGAACAAACACGCGCTGCTGAATCAACAAGGCCAGGGTGTCGGTGGCATTCTCAGCGGTGGTATCGAGGCGCAGCAGGTGCCGACGCTCCTCGTCGCTGAAGTCCTCGAACTGGGAACACTGGCGGTTCAGCACGGCAAGGCTTGCAGCAGGTTCCATGCCCTGTCGCCTGGCCCGCTTGACGATGCGCGCCTCGAGGGTCCTATCATCGGCCTCGAAGCTGACGATCAGAACAGGCAACCCTCGGGCCTCGCCCTGCTGGCGCAGCAGCTGGCGCTGCTCCCGTGTCAGACAGGTAGCATCGATACAAGTGGGAATACCCGCATTGAGCAGCACGCCGGCTAGATTGGCCAGGCAGCGATAGGTCTGCTTGGTGGCCTCTGCACCAAAGATATCCACAGGCGCTTCCGGTTCGACTGCCTGTGTATGAATTCCAAAGAGCCGGCGCCGCTCGGCGTCGGAGCAAAGTCGCACGGCCCCCAGCCGCTCGACAAGTTCGGCCATGAAGCGACTCTTGCCGCTGCCCGATACCCCAACGCCAATGATCAGCGGTGGGAAGCGGAAATTTGAGACCCGTTCGGCCAGGTCGAGATAGCGTCGACACTCCGTCATGACCTCGGCCAGGCGAAAGGAGGTGCCGCGCTCGGACTCCCAGCGCTGCAGGGCACGGCGTGCACCGGCCAGGCAGCGGCAGACGGCGAACACCGAGATGAGCCGGGAGAGAGAGTAGTCGCCTGACAGGCGCAGGTAACGATCCCACGCATAGTGCGCCAGGCGTGTCTCATCACGCACGTAGAGTCCCACCAGTAGCGACACCACGTCGAACCCAGGGTCGAGGCAGCGTTTGGCCAGCGGATCCCCGGGATCGAGGTCAAGGGCACTGGGCATGACGAGGCGCTGACGATCACACAGCGGTACCACCGGGCGCCCCACGACCCAACTGGGGCAAGGCTCACCGCGCTCCTCGAACCAGGGTGCGAGGCGCACCATTTCCTGTTCCAACCAGTCCTCCAGAAGGGACAAGCGCTTGCGATCCTCCTCGCCAGTCAGGCGCGAGTCGAGCTCGCCTATCTCATCGACGACCAGGCCCCGGGTGGAGGCCAGGCAGCCCGAGCTGCCTGAACAAGGCAGCTCGTCGACGAAGGAGCGGTGGGACGCCACCAATGAATCGATCAGTTCATCCAGGCCCAGGGCGGTGGAAGAAGCGCTCGTGCAAGTTGCTGAAGTGGCGTCCATGATCACTCCTGTTGGCGGTTGAGCCTCGTCAAGGCTGGTGCAGTTGGCCAAAGGCCTTTTCGGCAGCGTCCAGCGTCAGTTGAATGTCTTCCGGCGTATGGGCACTCGACATGAAGCCTGCCTCATACGCCGAAGGCGCCAGGTAGACGCCCTCGTCCAGCATCGCCGCAAAGAAACGACGGAAGGCATCGGCGTCACAGGCCGTAGCCTGGGCAAAGTTGTCGACCCGAGATTGCCCGGTGAAGAACAGCCCGAACATGCCTCCGGCGCGCTGGGTGAACATGTCCACGCCGGCTGCATCGGCACGCTCCTGCAGCCCATGACAGAGCGTCTCCACGCGTTGCGCCAAGGCATCATGGAAGCCGGGCTCACGCAGCTTGGTCAGCAGGGCGATGCCCGCAGCCATGGCCAGCGGGTTACCCGACAAGGTTCCCGCCTGATAGACCGGCCCCAGCGGCGAGATCTGCTCCATGATCTCGCGCTTGCCGCCGAAGGCCCCGACCGGCATGCCGCCACCGACGATCTTGCCCAGGCAGGTCAGGTCGGGCTCGATGCCGTAATGGGCCTGGGCGCCCCCCATGGCAACGCGAAAACCGGTCATCACCTCATCAAAGATCAGCACACTGCCGTGCTCGGTGCAAACCTGCCTCAGACACTCGAGAAATCCGGGCTGCGGGGGAATGCAGTTCATATTGCCCGCCACCGGTTCGACAATGATGCAGGCAATCTCGCTGCCGATCTCTTCGAAGCAGGCCTCCACGGCATCGAGATCATTGTACGACAGGGTAATGGTGTGCTCGGCCAGTGACGCCGGCACCCCGGGTGAGCTTGGTTCGCCATGGGTCAGGGCACCGGAGCCGGCCTTGACCAGCAGCGAGTCGGAGTGACCGTGGTAGTTGCCCTCGAACTTGACGATCTTGTCACGCCCGGTGAAACCACGCGCCAGGCGAATCGCCGACATGGTGGCCTCGGTCCCGGAGTTGACCATGCGCACCAGCTCGATCGTCGGAATCATCTTGCAGATGAGGTCGGCCATGGTGGTCTCGATCGCCGTCGGCGTGCCAAAGGAGAGACCATGGTCGAGCCGACCGCGTACGGCACCCAGGACATCGGGGTCGGCGTGGCCGGTGATCATCGGACCCCAGGAGCCGACATAATCGACATAGCGCTTGCCTTCCACGTCGAACAGGTAGGCACCCTGGGCACGCTCGATGAATACCGGCGGCCGGTGCAAGCCCTTGAAGGCACGCACCGGTGAGTTGACGCCACCGGGGATATGGCGGCAGGCCTGTTCGAAGAGCGTTGCGGAAGTGGTCATGTGAGCCTCTTTGCTGTCACGAATATGAGTTGAACCCGTCATGGGAGCTGCCAGGCTCATCCGGCCCGGTCTGTGGATAACTTCTTGGATAACCTTGGAGTCGCTAGTGAAGATACGGTGATCTTCGCTTATCGTCCCGCCTCGGGTCACGCCCGGTTCACCATCAGGCTGTCCGCCTCCGCGCAGCCAGCGGCAGGGCAAGGCCTGGCCGATGCCTGGCTGCCAGGCGGCTTCCAGAGCGTTCCAGGTGAAGCGCTGGGCCTGCACGCAGGCCTTGTGGAGCAGCTCACCGGCAGCGAGTCGCGCTGCCAGCGCTGAAGCGAGAGTACATCCCGAGCCGTGATAGCTGCCTTGAAGCCGCGGCCAGCGCCAGGCAAGACGATCTTCGCCTTGATAAAGCACCACCTCGACGACATCCTCAGGAACCTCTGTTTCCGGATCATCGCTGCCCGTCACCAGTATGGCCTTGCAGCCGTAGGTCATCAGCCGCCTGACACGCTCGCTGTCATTCTGCGCATCATCCCCGGCGAGGCGCGCCAGCTCGAGCCGATTAGGTGTCAGGATATCCACAAGGGGAAGCAGCCGAGATCGGTAGGCTTCCCTCAGTGCATTTGTGGATAACTCCTTGCCGCCACCTGCCTTGAGCACCGGGTCGACGACCACCGGTATGCCCGGATGCGCCCGAATGATATCGACCACCGCATCGAGGGACTCCCGGCTGGTTACCAGCCCGACCTTGATTGCCGCCAGGCGAAATCCCGACAGCCGCGCTGCCATTTCGCGTAGCGTCTCGACAGGCACCGGCACCACTCGGTGGACATTTTCACAATCCTGAACCGTCAGCGCCGTTGGCACTGTCAGCGCCCAACCTCCGCAGGCCGCCACAGCCTCGCTGTCGGCAAGGATGCCTGCGCCTCCCGTGGGATCGTGCCCGGCCAGCACCAGCACTACCGGGAACTGTCGTTGAGTATCGCTTGGCATGGTCAAAACGGCTTGAGCACAGCGAGGATAACGATGGCAAGCAGCGCGATTACCGGCATTTCATTGAACCAGCGAAAGAAGACGTGGCTGCGACGACAGCGGTCATCGGCGAATTGCTTGAGGTAGACCAGGCAGACATGGTGATAGGCCACCAGCAGCACGACCAGCAGCAGCTTGACGTGCATCCAGCCCATCCCGAGCCAGTGCGGCATCAGGTAAAGCAGCCAGATGCCGAACACCAGTACCGCGATCATCGACGGGGTCATGATGCCGCGATAGAGCTTGCGCTCCATCACCTTGAAGTAATCGATGGCCTGCTGCTCCCCCTTGTCGCGTGCCATGGCATGGTAAACGTAAAGACGCGGCAGGTAGAACAGCGCCGCAAACCAGGTCACTACGGCGACGATATGCAGGGCCTTGATCCAGAGATACATGCAGTCTCCTCAGGAGAAGAAAGGCGACTCGACCTGATCGTGGGCCGGTCCCTTGAGCAAATTACTTCAGCGAATAGTAGCGCTCGATGGCACCGCGCGTGATGATACCGGAAATCCGCTGAGGCTTCGGCGAGCGACCATGCTCGACGTACAGCGCGTCGACGGCCTGATCGTTGAGTCGTTCAAACGCTTCCGAAAGCGTCGCTTGCAGGTGGATCGGCGCCATCTCCAGACGCAGACCCGGCACCTCGAGCAGGTCGATCAACCTCTCTTCGCCTTCGATCAACGCCTCGTCTCCTTCCGCGACAAGGGCGCGGGCCAGGTCCGCCGCCTTGAGCGCCAGGGTAGGCTTGTCATCGCTGGAGCGCAGGATCAGGATCCAGCTCGGTCTGGCATCCAGCAGCGTCCAGGCCTGATCGCGGGTCACCATGCGCGAGGTGGTGATGAAGCTGCGCTCCATCACCGCCGGCACGGAGATCCGTGACAGCGCCTGCATCAGAGGCTGCTGCAGGGGATGCAGCCCGTGGCGGGTGACGCTGATAAAAAAACCGTCGCAGCGGCACAGCTGGCGCGTAGTGAGCCCCGATACCACCACGGCCAGCATGCCCGGCAGGATGATGTTGGGGTTGTGGGTCAGCTCCAGCAGGGCCATCAGCGCCGCCAGGGGAGCCTGCAGCACCGCCCCCATCATCGCGGCCATGCCGAGCATGGCATAGAAGCCGGGCTCGGCATCGAGCTGGGGAAACAGCCTGACGCCCACCAGCTCCGCCAACGCACCAGCCGCCGCCCCGACCACCAGTACCGGACCGATGATGCCAATGGGAATGCCGCTGGCAACGGTCATTGCCGTAAGCAGCAGCTTGGCCACCACCAGAGCCAGCAAGACTTCAGCGGCCAGGTTACCCACCAGTGCTGCCTCTATGCTGTCATAGCCGATACCCTGGACTTCGGGATACCACCATGCCACCGCCGCGGTGGCGATAGCCACCAGCGCCAGGCGCAGTACCACCGGCAGACCACGGATCCGCTCGCTTTGCGCCACATGGATGAACAGCCCCGCCAGCAGCCCGATGAACAGCGCCGTGACCACGATCCACGGCAGCTCCATCAGCGAGCCGAGGCTGACGCTGGGCACCTGGAACGCCGGCTCGGAGCCATAGACCAGCATCGCCACCAGCGCCCCCATGGTGGAGGCCAGGATCACCGGCATGAAACCGGCAATGGTGTACTCCATCATCACCACTTCCATGGCGAAGATGACGCCGGCAATGGGTGTATTGAACGAGGCCGAGATACCCGCCGCCGTGCCGCAGGCCACCAGCACCCGCAAGCTGTTATGCGGCAGTCGCAGCCGCTGACCCAGACCACTGGCGGCAGCGGCGCCAAGGTGGATCGCCGGACCCTCGCGGCCGGCGGAAAGCCCGCCCAGCACCGAGACTACCCCGACCCACCACTGGTTGATCCAGTTACGCAGCGGAAAGCGGCCTTGATGATAGGTAAGGCGCTCGATGACATGAGCGACACCCAGTTTGCGCGCGGCAGCCGGCTGCCGCCAGAGGAAGACGCCGATGATGGCAACGGCCAGCAGCGGCAGGCTCGAGCGCACCAACGGCGGCAGCCCCTCGAAGGCTTCATGATCTCCGCCGGGCATGAACAGCACGCCCCCCAGCTCCAGCAACAGCCGAAAGGCAACCATCACGGCACCGGTAAGCAGCCCCGATACCACGCCCAATACGCATAGTTGGGGCAAGGCATCGACGCTGGCCAGCTTGCGACGAAAACCCTCCAGGCTGAAGGTAAAAAGCGTGAAGCGTGGCACGGCAATTTCCTGTGGGTCCGTTGGCTTGATCACGATGGCATGGCGTTTGGGTCGCCACCCCCTCTCTTGTGTATCATATCCGGAAGGGACGGTCCCGTTGGCGGACCCATACCCTGCCTGGCAAACTTTGGAGGAGTCGCATAGTGATCAAGGTCGGAATCGTCGGCGGCACCGGGTATACCGGCGTCGAACTGCTCAGGCTGCTGGCCCAGCACCCCGAAGTCGAAGTCGAGGCGATCACCTCGCGCTCCGAGGCCGGCATGGGCGTCAGCGAGATGTACCCCAGCCTTCGCGGTCACTACGACAGCCTGGCTTTCAGCGAACCCGACGCCAACCGACTGGGCGCCTGCGATGCAGTATTTTTCGCTACCCCGCACGGCGTCGCCCATGCCCTGGCCGGCGAGCTGCTGGAAAAAGGGACTCGGATCATTGACCTCTCTGCCGACTTCCGCCTGCGTGACGCCAAGGAGTGGGCCGAGTGGTACGGCCAGCCTCACGGTGCCCCAGAGCTGCTCGAACAAGCCGTCTACGGTCTACCCGAGATGCACCGCGAGCGCATTCGCCAGGCGCAGCTCATTGCCGTACCCGGCTGCTACCCCACCGCGGTCCAGCTGGGTCTGCTGCCGCTGCTGGAAGCCGGCCTGATCGATGCCGACCACATCATCGCCGACTGCAAGTCGGGCGTCACCGGCGCCGGCCGCGGCGCCAAGGTGCCCTCGCTGCTGGCCGAAGCCAGCGAATCGATGAAGGCCTACGGCGCCAGCGGACACCGCCACCTGCCGGAAATCAGTCAGGGCCTTCGCGATGCGGCCCGTGGGCCGGTGGGCCTGACCTTCGTGCCGCACCTGACACCGATGATTCGCGGCATTCACGCCACTCTTTACGGGCGCTTGACCGGCGAGCCCGGCGATCTACAGGCGCTGTTCGAGCAACGCTTCGCCGACGAGCCCTTCGTCGACGTGATGCCCGCCGGCAGCCACCCCGAGACGCGCAGCGTCAAGGGCGCCAACGTCTGCCGCCTGGCCGTGCATCGCCCCGGCAACGGCGACACCGTGGTGGTGCTCTCGGTGATCGACAACCTGGTCAAGGGCGCTTCCGGCCAGGCGGTGCAGAACCTCAACCTGATGTTCGGATTCGACGAGCATTTTGGACTCGCCGCCCCTGCACTGATGCCCTGATGATTTCACCCGGGAGTATTGGGGCGCCTGAATAGTTGACCCTTTTGCTAGGAATTGAAGATAATCGACTGTTACTCATTCATTCGGCTCACGGGAGGATGCCCATGAGCGGCGCAGAATCTTTCGTTCCCACTCCCATGATGCTCTCTGATGCCGCCAGGAAGCGGCTCCAGGCGCTGATTGCGGAGGAGAACAAACCCGACCTCAAGCTGCGCGTCTACGTGACGGGCGGTGGCTGCTCCGGGTTCCAGTACGGCTTCGACTTCGCCGATGACATCGGCGAGGACGATACCGTCATCGAATTCGGTGATGTAGGTCTGGTAATCGACGAACTCTCCTACCAGTACCTGGTCGGCTCTACCGTCGATTATGAGGAAGGCTTGGCCGGAGCTCGCTTCCTGGTCCAGAACCCCAACGCCACGACCACCTGCGGTTGCGGCGCCTCCTTCATGGTGTGATTTCAGGCTTGCCCCACCGCAACCAGCCTTGTTCCAAGCCCTGTCGGCCACGACAGGGCTTTTTTTTGCTTGTGGATAACATTTTTCCACTTAGTGCCTATAATCCCTTCCCGGCCGCGCAGTGAGCGCCTCTGAGCTCGCTCACCACGGCTGTTCACAGCCATGGTGACAAGCCGGGTAGCCGGCAGTGGAAAAACGGTGTAGCGTTTGCTCTGTGGAAAAAGGCTGGTTTCATCCACAGCCTCGACACCGTTCGCCCTCAGCTCGCCCGCCGTTTCTTACCACAGGCATCAACAATCCATCCCATTGGAATTAAAGCTAATTCCTGGCTTATCCACTGTTTTTGTCCACACCAATAGTCACAACCACAACAGAACTTCTCTCTTTTAATCATTCTGTTTTGTTTAGTGACCAATGAAGATGCGGCTCGTGGCGGACACGGTGTGGAAAACCCCTGACGCTTACCCACAGGCGGTTTATACTGCCAGGCTGTTTTTCATCCCTTAGGCAATATCCGCGCGCAAGCGCAACGAGGTGTACCTTGGAGTATCCCGACCGCTTTGACGTCATCGTCATCGGCGGCGGCCATGCGGGAACCGAAGCCGCCTTGGCCTCCGCCCGCATGGGCTGTCAGACCCTGCTGCTGACCCACAACATCGAGACCCTGGGCCAGATGTCCTGCAATCCCGCCATTGGCGGGATCGGCAAGAGCCATCTGGTCAAGGAGATCGATGCACTGGGCGGTGCCATGGGCCTGGCCACCGATCTGGGAGGCATTCAGTTTCGCGTACTCAATGCCCGCAAGGGGCCGGCGGTTCGCGCCACCCGAGCGCAGGCCGATCGCGTGCGCTACAAGGCCGCCATCCGCAGCATGCTGGAAAACCAGCCGAACCTGACGATCTTCCAGCAGGCGGCCGGCGATCTGATCGTCGATGGTGACAGCGTGCACGGGGTAGTGACTGAAACCGGAATTCGCTTCCTGAGCGAAACCGTGGTGCTGTGTACCGGCACCTTCCTCGGCGGGGTGATTCACATCGGCCTCGACCGGAGCCGCGGTGGGCGCGCCGGTGACCCGCCTTCCAATGCCCTCGCCGAGCGGCTGCGCGCGTTGCCCTTCCGGGTCGACCGACTCAAGACCGGTACACCGCCACGACTGGACGCCAAGAGCGTCGATTTCAGCGTGCTCGAGGAGCAGCCCGGCGATTCGCCGACGCCGGTGATGTCGTACCTGGGCAGTCGTGACATGCATCCACGCCAGGTGAGCTGCCACATCGCCCACACCAACGAGCGTACCCACGAGATCATCTTCGCCAACCTGGACCGCTCGCCGATGTACTCCGGGGTGATCGAGGGCGTCGGGCCTCGCTATTGCCCGTCGATCGAGGACAAGGTGCACCGCTTCGCCGACAAGGCAAGTCACCAGATCTTCATCGAACCCGAGGGGCTGGAGACTCATGAGCTCTACCCCAACGGGATCTCGACTTCGCTCCCCTTCGACGTGCAGCTCGAGGTGGTGCGCTCGATCAAGGGGCTGGAAAACGCCCATATCACCCGGCCCGGCTATGCCATCGAGTACGATTTCTTCGACCCGCGTGACCTCAAGCACTCGTTGGAAACCAAATTTATCCACAACCTATTCTTTGCCGGTCAGATCAACGGCACCACCGGCTACGAGGAAGCCGGTGCCCAGGGGCTGCTGGCCGGGCTAAACGCCGCCCGTCGCGCCAAGGGGCTCGAGGCATGGTGGCCACGGCGCGACGAAGCCTACCTCGGCGTACTGGTCGACGACCTGATCACCCTGGGGACGAAAGAGCCCTACCGCATGTTCACCTCGCGGGCCGAGTACCGCCTGCTGCTGCGTGAGGATAACGCCGACCTGCGCCTCACCGAGGCCGGCCGTGAGCTGGGGCTGGTCGATGACGTGCGCTGGACTGCATTCAGCGTCAAGCGCGAGGCAATCGAGCGCGAGAGCGCCCGGCTCAAGGCCAGCTGGGTCCATCCCGGGACTGTGTCTGCCGCAGCCATCGAGGAGAAAACCGGGAAACCGTTGACCCGCGAATACAGCCTGCTCGACCTGCTCAAGCGGCCCGAACTCGGCTACGCCGACGTGGCACACCTCGCAGGCGAGCCGGTGAACGACGACGCGGTGGCCGAGCAGGTGCAGATCCAGGCCAAGTACCAGGGCTACATCGACCGTCAGCAGGACGAGATCGACAAGCTCAAGCGTCACGAAGCCACCCCGTTGCCGGCGGATCTCGACTATGCCCAGGTCGAGGGGCTGTCCCACGAGATTCGCCAGAAGCTCGCCGACGCGCGGCCCGATACCCTGGCTCAGGCCTCACGGATCTCCGGTGTGACCCCCGCAGCGGTGTCTATTCTTTTGATTCACTTGAAGAAACGCCGACTCCTCGACGATACGAAGGTGGCCAACGGATGAGGGAAACCATCACGGCCGAGGTGGAAGCACGTCTCGATGAGGGCCTGGCAGCACTGCAGATCGGCATCGATGCCGGACGCCGCGAACAGTTGCTGCGACTGGTTGCGTTGTTGCACAAGTGGAATCGCGCCTATAACCTCACCGCGATACGCTCACCGGAAGAGATGGTGGTCAGGCACCTGCTCGACAGCGCCGCCGTGCTGCCCTTCGTCGGCGATGGGCCGCTGCTCGATGCAGGGGCAGGCCCCGGTTTTCCAGGGCTGGTCCTGGCGATACTCGAGCCTCGGCTTGCGGTGACACTGCTCGACAGCAACGGCAAGAAGGTCCGCTTCCAACGGCAGGCCGTGATGGAACTCGGCCTGACCAATGTCACGCCGGTCCAGGCTCGGGTCGAGGCGTTTGGCGGCCCGCCGCAAGGTTACGCCCAGGTGATTTCGCGAGCCTTCGCCAGCCTGGCGGATTTCGTGCGGCTGACGGATCACCTGCTGGCGTCCGGCGGACACTGGCTGGCCATGAAAGGGCCGGCAGCCGAGGAGGAAGCGGCCGCGCTGGAACCCGGGATGAGCATACGCGAGCGACATGCTCTCGATGTACCGTTCACTCCTGAGGGCCGTCAGCTCTTGATTGTCGAGCGAACCGATTCCAATCCAGGCCGCCATTGAGCGTGCCTTCCATGCAAGGGAAGTCGCCTGTGAGCCAAATCATCGCCTTGACCAACCAGAAGGGCGGCGTGGGCAAGACCACCACCGCCGTCAACCTGGCCGCCAGCCTGGCGGCGCTGGATCGCCGCGTGCTGCTGGTCGACCTCGACCCCCAGGGCCATGCCACCATGGGCAGTGGCATCGACAAGCACCAGCTCGAGGGCAGCGTGCTCGACCTGTTGCTGGGCGACAAGAGCGCCCTCGAGGTGATGCTCGACTGCCCTACCGCCGGCTACTCGCTGTTGCCCGGCAATGGTGACCTGACCGCTGCCGAGGTGGAATTGCTCGACCGGGCCGAAGGCCGCGAGCGCAGCCTGACCGAGGCCTTGGCCAGCGTTGCCGCTGAGTACGACGTGGTGCTCATCGACTGCCCGCCCTCGCTCAACATGCTCACCGTCAACGCCCTGACCGCCGCCGATGGGGTACTGATCCCGCTGCAGTGTGAATTCTATGCCCTGGAAGGGCTTTCGGCGTTGCTCGACACCGTGGAGCAGATCAAGGACAGCGTGAACCCCGAGCTGGCGATCTATGGCATCCTGCGCACCATGTTCGATGGCCGCAACAGCCTGACCCGGGACGTCTCCAAGCAGCTGCGTGACTATTTCGGTGAAGCGCTGCTCAAGACCACGATTCCGCGCAACGTGCGGGTGGCCGAGGCACCGAGCCACGGCCTGCCGGTCACCAAGTACGCGCGCTTCTCGCGCGGCAGCCAGGCCCACCGGGTGCTGGCCAAGGAACTGATTCGTCGCCTGTCGCTCTAGTGCAGCGGGTGAAACCGTCTGTCGTGACCCGCTCGTCGTGATGAGGGAATGCTGATGACGCGAAAACGCGCCCTGGGCCGCGGCCTGGATGCCCTGATCGGTGCCGGCGCCCGCCGCCGCGAGAATCTCGAGCTGCCGGAAGTGGCAGCCCTGCCCGACGAGGCGGGCGAACCCGCCGAGACGGCCACCGGGGCTGCCGAGGAGCGGCTCGAGCGCCTGCCGCTGGGTCAGCTGTCGCGCGGCAAATACCAGCCACGCCGCGATATCCAGCCCGAAGCGCTGGAGGAGCTGGCCGACTCGATCCGTGCTCAGGGCGTGATGCAGCCCATCGTGGTGCGGCCCACCGGCGATGACCGCTATGAGATCATTGCCGGCGAGCGGCGCTGGCGTGCCGCCCAGCTGGCCGAGCTCGATACCATCCCGGCGGTGATTCGCGAGGTCAGCGACGAGGTTGCCCTGGCCCTGGCCCTGATCGAGAACATCCAGCGCGAGAACCTTAATCCGGTGGAAGAGGCGCTGGCGCTGAAGCGGCTTCTCGACGAGTTCGAACTCACCCAGCAGCAGGTGGCCGATGCGGTGGGCAAATCACGCGCCCAGGTGGCCAACCTGCTACGTTTGCTGGCGCTGGACCCGGAAGTGCAGACCCTGCTCGAGCGCGGGGATCTCGACATGGGTCATGCCCGTGCCCTGCTTGCCCTCTCCGGGGCCAAGCAGCGCCGTGCAGCACACGAGGTGGTCAACAAGGACCTCACCGTGCGTGATACCGAGGCCTTGGTGAAGCGCCTGGCTCAGGGCGAGCCGAAAAAGGCCGCTGCCGTCGCTCCCAGTCCTGACGTCGCGCGTCTGGAGACCCGCCTGGGCGAGCTGCTGGGCGCTCCGGTCAAGATCCAGCACGGCCGCGGTGGCAAGGGACGGGTCACCATACGCTATTCGAGTCTCGACGAGCTGGACGGCATTCTCGAGCACATCCGCTAAGCGATGTGACCCAGAATGTCGACAATGGCTTCCGCCTTTGGTCGCATAGCGACGTCCAATCGTAGCTAAAAGCGTCCTGGCTGGTTGAAGGGCCAAGGGCGCTTCCCTATAATCCGCCGTTGTTTGCCTGAGTGTCACGCTCGGCCAAGCCGGCACCCCAAACCCTGCCGAAGCAGGGCAGGAAATGTCGACAGGATGCACAGACACGCTGCCATGAGGCGCCGGCGCCCGGATTTCACCCGCCTCTTTCTGGCTCAAGGCGTTGCCACCTTGCTGGTAGCGCTGCTGGCTGGCCTGCGGCATGGCCATGAGGGGGTGTTGTCTGCCCTGATGGGGGGCCTGGTCAGCCTGCTGCCCACGCTCTACTTCGTCTGGCGCGGTATGCGCGTCAGGGATGGTCGGCGGCCCCGAGTCAGCGTGATGAACCTCTATCAGGCAGCGATGGGAAAGTTCGGTTTGACGGTGGCACTGTTCGTGATCGTGTTCATCGTAGCGCCCCCCTCAAACCCGGCTTTCTTCTTTGTCGCATATGTGGCGGCGCAGCTCATGCACTGGCTGACACCCTGGCTACTGCGTGACCGGCCGACCCAACGAACCTGAGGTAGCAGCGTATGGCAGCAGCAGATAATGAAATAACCGCCATTTATTACATACAGCACCACCTCCAAAACCTGACGTTCGGCAACCACCCCGAGCTCGGCTGGAAGTTCGCCAGTACCTCTACCGAGGCGGCAGAAATGGGCTTCTGGGCGATCCACGTCGACACCATGGGTTGGTCGATCGCCATGGGCGCACTGTTCCTGTGGCTGTTCCGCAAGGCCGGCCAGGTGGCGACCACCGGTGTCCCCGGCGGGCTGCAGAACGCCGTCGAGATGGTCATCGAATTCATCGAGAACCTCACCCGCTCCACTTTCCACGGCAAGAATCCCCACATCGCGCCCATCGCGCTGACGCTGTTCATGTGGATCCTGCTGATGAACACGCTGAAGATCATTCCGGTCGACTACTTCCCGGAGCTCTTTGGCCGCCTTGGCTTCGAATACATGAAGATCGTGCCGACCACCGACGTCAACGCCACCCTGGGCATGGCGCTGGGGGTGTTCTGCCTGATCGTCTACTACAGTTGCAAGGTCAAGGGTGTGGGCGGCTTCGCCAAGGAGCTCTCCCTGACGCCGTTCAACCATTGGCTGCTGATCCCGTTCAACCTGATCCTCGAAATCGTCGGCCTGATCGTCAAGCCCATCAGTCTCGCGCTGCGTCTGTTCGGCAACATGTTCGCCGGCGAGGTGATCTTCATCCTGATTGCGCTGCTGCCGTTCTGGGCGATCTGGGTGCTGGACGTGCCGTGGGCCATCTTCCACATCCTGGTGGTATCGCTGCAGGCCTTCATCTTCACGACGCTGACGCTCGTGTACCTGAGTGCCGCGCACGAACACCACTGAACCAAGCAACCCTTGCAAACGAAGTACTCAAACTGACCTCAACCTGACCTACTAGGAGCAACATCATGGAAATCGTTTACCTTGCCGCCGCCATCATCATCAGTGTCAGCGCCCTGGCTACCGGCATCGGCTTCGCCATGCTGGGCGGCAAGCTGCTCGAGTCCACTGCACGCCAGCCGGAGCTCGGTGACCAGCTGCAGACTCGTACCTTCATCATGGCCGGTCTGCTCGACGCCGTGCCGATGATCGGTGTCGGTATCGCGATGTACCTGATCTTCGTCGTTGCCGGTTAATGACAGCACCGAGCGCTGAGGCGCTCGGTTCGCTTCTATCCGGTTGCCACGAACCCGTCAGAGGTACATACCCGTGAATATCAACATGACGCTTATCGGGCAGACGATCGCCTTCGCGATCTTTGTCTGGTTCTGCATCAAGTACGTGTGGCCGCCGATCAGCACTGCGCTTCACGAGCGCCAGAAGAAGATCGCCGATGGCCTCGACGCGGCCAGCCGGGCTTCCCGCGACCTCGAGCTTGCTCAGGAGCAGGCCGCCCAGACGCTGCGCGAAAGCAAGGAGCAGGCCTCTCAGATTCTCGAGCAGGCCAACAAGCGCTCCAGCCAGATGATCGAGGAAGCGCGCGAGCAGGCCCGTGCCGAAGGCGAGCGTCTGGTGGCCAGCGCCCGTGCCGAGATCGATCAGGAAATCAATCGCGCCAAGGAAGAGCTTCGCGCCCAGGTGGCGAAACTCGCCATCGTCGGGGCCGAGCGTGTTCTGGAAGCCTCCATCGACGAGAAGGCACACCGCAAGCTGCTCGACAAGCTTGCCGCCGAACTGTGAAGGAGGTGACCCATGGCGGAAACGTCAACCGTCGCACGACCCTACGCCAAGGCGGCTTTCGAGTTTGCGCGTGACCACAAGGCGCTGGAAGCCTGGTCGGACATGCTGGTCAAGCTCGGCCAGGTCGTCGCGGAGCGTGATGCTCAGAAACTGTTCGCGAGCCCCAAGCTGACCGGCGAGCGCAAGGTCGAGCTGCTGCTCGAGCTGGCCGAGGCCAAGGTGGATGACGCCGGGCGTCGCTTCCTCGAGTCGCTGGCCGAGAAGGGGCGTCTGCCGGCACTGGATGCCATTGCCGAGCAGTTCGAACGCCTGCGCGCTGACCATGAACAACGTGTCGACGTCACCGTGGTCACGGCCTTCGCGCTCGACGACAAGCAGCAGAACAAGCTCGCCGGCGCGCTCAAGAAGCGCCTGAATCGCGAAATCTCCATTACCACTCAGGTGGATCCGAAGCTTATCGGGGGCGTCATCCTGCGCGCCGGCGACACCGTCATCGACGGGTCGGTGCGCGGTCGATTGAACCGCCTCTCCGAAGCCCTTACCGCCTGAGTCTGAGGGACATGGCATGCAGCAACTGAATCCTTCCGAGATCAGCGACATCATCAAGCAGCGTATCGAAAAGCTGGATGTCGCATCCGAAGCCCGCAATCAGGGCACCATCGTCAGCGTCTCCGACGGCATCGTGAAGATTCACGGCCTCGAGGACGCGATGTTCGGTGAGATGATCGAATTCCCCGGCAACATCTACGGCATGGTGCTCAACCTCGAGCGCGACTCCGTGGGCGCCGTGGTACTAGGCGACTACCTGCAGCTGGAAGAGGGCATGACGGCCAGCTGTACCGGCCGCATCCTCGAGGTGCCGGTGGGCCCCGAGCTGGTCGGGCGCGTGGTCGATCCGCTGGGTACCCCCATCGATGGCAAGGGCGACGTGGGCGCCAAGCTGAGCGATGCGGTGGAAAAGGTCGCTCCGGGCGTCATCACCCGCCAGTCGGTCGATCAGCCGATCCAGACCGGCCTCAAGGCGATCGACGCCATGGTGCCGATCGGTCGCGGCCAGCGTGAGCTGATCATCGGTGACCGCCAGATCGGTAAGTCGGCCATCGCCGTCGACGCCATCATCAACCAGAAAGGCAAGGGCGTCATCTGTATCTACGTGGCCATCGGTCAGAAGCAGTCGACCATCGCCAACGTGGTGCGCAAGCTCGAGGAGCACGGCGCGATGGATCACACCATCGTCGTTGCCTCCGGCGCCGCCGACCCGGCCCCGATGCAGTTCCTGGCACCCTACGCCGGCTGCACCATGGGCGAGTACTTCCGCGACCGCGGCCAGGACGCGCTGATCGTCTATGACGATCTGACCAAGCAGGCCTGGGCCTACCGTCAGGTATCCCTGCTGCTGCGTCGTCCGCCGGGCCGTGAAGCCTACCCGGGTGACGTCTTCTATCTCCACTCGCGTCTGCTCGAGCGCGCCGCGCGCGTCAACGCCGACTACGTCGAGAAGTTCACCAACGGTGAGGTCAAGGGCAAGACCGGTTCGCTGACCGCCCTGCCGATCATCGAGACCCAGGGTGGCGACGTTTCCGCGTTCGTTCCGACCAACGTGATCTCGATCACCGACGGCCAGATCTTCCTGGAAACGGACCAGTTCAACGCAGGTATCCGCCCGGCCATCAACGCCGGTCTGTCGGTATCCCGGGTGGGTGGCTCGGCCCAGACCAAGATCATCAAGAAGCTCGGCGGCGGCGTGCGTCTGGCACTCGCCCAGTACCGCGAGCTGGCGGCCTTCTCCCAGTTCGCCTCCGACCTGGACGAAGCCACCCGCAAGCAGCTGGAGCACGGTCAGCGCGTCACCGAGCTGATGAAGCAGAAGCAGTATTCGCCGCTGTCCGTGGCCGAAATGGGGGTGTCGCTGTATGCCGCCAACGAAGGCTTCCTGGATGACGTCGACGTGAGCAAGGTGCTGGACTTCGAGCGTGCCCTGCACGAGTACATGAAGTCCGAGCATGCCGAGCTGCTCGACAAGATCAACCAGACCGGCGACTACAACGACGAGATCCAGCAAGGGCTGAAGCAGGGTCTCGAGCAGTTCAAGGCCACTCAGAGCTGGTAATTCCGCCGGCCCGCCCGGCAAGGGCGGGCCCTGGAGCTTTCTGAGGGCCACGAACGGAGTAGATCGCTATGGCAGCTGCAAAAGAGATACGCACCCAGATCGGGAGCATCAAGAATACGCAGAAGATCACCAGCGCCATGGAAATGGTCGCTGCGTCGAAGATGCGTAAAGCGCAAGATCTGATGAAGGCCAGCCAGCCTTACGCCCGGCAGATCCGCAACGTGGTGGGCCATATCGCCGACGCCAACCCCGAGTACAAGCACGACTACATGGTCGAGCGCGACGAGGTGAAGCGAGTCGGTTACATCGTGGTCTCCACTGATCGCGGCCTGTGCGGCGGTCTGAACGTCAACCTGTTCAAGGCCGTCATCAAGGATGCCATGGTGTGGCGCAACGAGGGTGCGGAGCTCGACTTCTGCGCCCTGGGCAGCAAGGCCGGCGCCTTCTTCCGCAACTACGGCGGCAACCTGGTGGCAGCCAAGAGCGGCCTGGGCGAAGCGCCCGAGGTCGAGGCTCTGATCGGCAGCGTCAAGGTGATGCTCGACGCCTACGACGAGGGGCGGGTCGACCGCCTGTTCGTGGTGTACAACGAGTTCGTCAACACCATGACGCAGAAGCCGGTGGTTCGTCAGCTGTTGCCGCTCTCTCCCGACATGGGAGCCGATGCGGATGACGAGGACAACAAGCGTCCCGGTAGCTGGGACTACCTGTATGAGCCGGATGCCAAGGCGCTGTTGGATAGCCTGCTGGTTCGCTTCATCGAATCGCAGGTGTATCAGGCGGTGGTCGAGAACGGGGCCTGCGAGCAGGCGGCCCGGATGATCGCCATGAAGAACGCCACCGACAACGCCGGCGGACTGATCGACGATCTGGAGATGGTGTACAACAAGGCCCGCCAGGCCGCCATCACCCAGGAAATTTCCGAGATCGTCGGCGGTGCCGCCGCCGTATAGCGCCCGGGGAGAGCGACCGCGCTCTCCCGGCAAACAGGTTTCATTTGCAGGTTTTTGAGAGGATCGCAAGATGAGCGGACGTATCGTACAAATCATCGGCGCGGTGATTGACGTCGAGTTCCCGCGGGACTCGGTTCCCAAGGTCTACGACGCGCTCAACGTCGCCAACTCCGAGACCGTGCTCGAAGTCCAGCAGCAGCTGGGCGACGGCGTGGTGCGTACCATCGCCATGGGCTCCACCGAGGGCCTGAAGCGCGGCTTGGAAACCACCAACACCGGAGCACCAATCTCCGTACCGGTGGGCAAGGAGACCCTGGGTCGCATCATGGACGTGCTGGGTCGGCCGATCGACGAGGCTGGCGATATCGGTGAGCAGGAGCGCATGCCCATTCACCGTCCGGCACCCACCTATGCCGAGCAGGCGGCTTCCAACGAGCTGCTCGAGACCGGCATCAAGGTCATCGACCTGGTTTGCCCGTTCGCCAAGGGCGGCAAGGTCGGCCTGTTCGGCGGCGCCGGCGTGGGCAAGACCGTCAACATGATGGAGCTGATCCGCAACATCGCCATCGAGCACAGCGGTTATTCCGTGTTCGCCGGCGTGGGTGAGCGGACTCGTGAAGGTAACGACTTCTATCACGAGATGACCGAGTCGAACGTTATCGACAAGGTATCGCTGGTTTACGGTCAGATGAACGAGCCGCCGGGCAACCGTCTGCGCGTGGCCCTGACCGGCCTGACCATCGCCGAGAAGTTCCGTGATGAAGGCCGCGACGTACTGCTGTTCGTCGACAACATCTACCGCTACACCCTGGCCGGTACCGAGGTATCCGCACTGCTGGGCCGTATGCCCTCGGCGGTAGGCTACCAGCCGACCCTGGCCGAGGAGATGGGCGTTCTGCAGGAGCGCATCACCTCCACCAAGGTGGGCTCGATCACTTCCGTACAGGCCGTCTACGTGCCCGCGGACGACCTGACCGACCCGTCGCCGGCCACTACCTTCGCCCACCTGGACGCCACCGTGGTACTGGCGCGTTCGATCGCCGAACTGGGTATCTACCCGGCCATCGACCCGCTGGACTCCACGTCGCGCCAGCTCGACCCGCTGGTCGTCGGCGAAGAGCACTACAACACCGCTCGCGGCGTGCAGAACGTGCTGCAGCGCTACAAGGAGCTCAAGGACATCATCGCGATCCTGGGCATGGACGAGCTGTCCGACGAGGACAAGCAGACCGTGGCCCGCGCGCGTAGGATCCAGCGCTTCCTGTCGCAGCCGTTCTTCGTGGCCGAGGTATTCACCGGTGCACCCGGCAAGTACGTTTCGCTGAAGGACACCATTCGTGGTTTCCAGGGTATCCTCGAAGGCGAATACGACAACCTGCCGGAGCAGGCCTTCTACATGGTGGGCAGCATCGACGAGGCCGTCGAGAAAGCCAACCAGATGAAGTAAGGCCGTCCACCAGGGGGACTTCGCTATGGCGAACAGCTTCAAGTGCAATATCGTCAGCGCCGAAGAGGCGATCTTCTCGGGTGAGATCGAGCAGCTCGTCGCTTCCGGTATCATGGGTGACCTGGGCATTCTGCCCGGGCACGCCCCGCTGCTGACCGAGCTTCAGCCAGGTCCGGTCCGCGTCATTCGGGAAGGCGGTACGGAAGAGAACTTCTACGTCTCCGGCGGCTTCCTCGAAGTGCAGCCCGACGTGGTGACCGTGCTGGCTGACGCGGCCTCCCGCGCCGGCGACCTCGACGAGGCCGCCGCCGAGGAAGCCCGTCAGCATGCGCTGAAGGCGTTCAACGAGAAGTCGTCGGAGCTGGATTACACCCGCGCCGCCGCCGAACTCGCGGAAGCCGTGGCCCAGCTGCGTACCATCCAGCAGCTGCGCAAGAAGGCCGGCAAGGGCTGATCCTGCCCTCGATCTACGGTCGCAAGGCTAGCGACGCCCCTCGAACAGTGTTCGGGGGGCGTTTTCGTATCTGTTAAGCTGATAGCCAGTCTACTTCGGTCGACCCTGCGTCATCGTCGACCTCATTCAACCATTCTGCGGCGTCAGGAGGATGCCATGTCCTTGAACGAAACCCTGATCGAACAGAAAGACGCCCTGTTGGCGGCTCATCAGGCCGATGATCGCGAACGGCTCGAGTTACTCTTACCTGAGCTGAGGGCGGCAGACATTGCCGAGATCCTCGAGCAGATCGCCGAGGAGCAGGACCATCAAACCGTATTCGGCCTGCTGGATCGGTTACCGCTGGACCGACGTGCGCATATCATCGGCTATCTCCCCGAAGACCTGCAGGAAGAGCTCGCCCGGGAAATGAGCGACGAGTCGCTGCTGAGCGTGTTCGAAGAGATGAGCGCCGACGAAAGGGCGGATCTGTTCAACCTGCTCGACGAGGATCGTCGCGAGGGGTTGCTGCGGCGCATGGCGCGGCAGGAGCGCGAGGATCTCAAGCGCCTGGCAAGCTACGAGGAGGGCACGGCGGGGTCGATCATGACCTCCGACTACGTTGCCATTCCCAGCGGTATGACGGTATCCCAGGCGATGATGCGGGTGCGTCAGACCGCGCCGGATGCCGAAACCGTCTACCAGCTGTATGTTGTCGACCCCGAGGGTAAGCTGGCGGGCACCCTGTCGCTGCGTCAGCTGATGGTGGCCCGTCCCGGCGCCCAGGTCGATGACCTGATGATCAAGGACGTGATCAGCGTACCGGTGGACGAAGAGCAGGAGGAGGTCGCCCGCCTGGTGGCCCGCTACGATATGCTCGCCGTACCGGTCACCGATCATGAAGAGCGTTTGATCGGCATCATCACCCACGATGACGCCATGGACGTGGCCGAGGAGGAGGCCACCGAGGACATGCACAAGGGCATGTCGATCGGCAAGATCGAAGGCGGGCTGCGTAGCGCCAGCCTGTTCGACCTCTATCGCAAGCGGGTGGTGTGGCTGGTGCTGCTGGTGTTTGCCAACATCTTCTCCGGCGCCGGCATCGCCTACTTCGAGGAGACCATCGAGGCCTACATCGCACTGGTGTTCTTCCTGCCGCTGCTGGTCGACTCCGGCGGCAACGCCGGCTCCCAGGCCGCCACTCTGATGGTGCGCGGCATGGCCACCGGCGACGTGCGCAGTCGCGACTGGGCCAAGCTGCTGGGCCGGGAAGTGGCGGTGGCCATTGGCCTGGGCCTGACCATGGCGCTGGCGGTATCGGTGGTGGGGATCTTCCGCGCCGGGACCGAGATCGCCATGGTGGTGGCGATGAGCATGGTGCTGATCGTGATCGTCGGCAGCCTGATCGGGATGCTGCTGCCGTTCATTCTCAACCGCATCGGCTGGGACCCGGCCACCGCCTCGGCGCCGCTGGTGACCTCGATCGCCGACGCTTCGGGGGTGCTGATCTACTTCGCCATCGCCACCGCCGTGCTGGGCCTGCCAGGGGGCTAGGCGTGACCAGCGCTCAGGGTGCCGCGACGTGAGCAGCCCGCTGTGGCAGCGGTTACGTGAAGATCGGCTGCTGCAGGTGCTGCTGGTAGCCCTGCCACTGCTGCTGCTGGTCATGCCCGAGCAGGCCGGCAATCTGCACCGGATGGTGCACTGGGAGACGCTTGCCGCGCTTGCCGGGCTCATGGTGCTCTCACGCGGCCTTGAGGATAGCGGCGCCCTGACCCGAGCCGGCCGCCATCTGGTGGCGTTTGCCAGCAGCGAGCGCAGCCTGGCGGCAGTGCTGGTACTGTTGGCGGCCGCCCTATCGGCGGTGGTGACCAACGACGTGGCGTTGTTCATCGTAGTGCCGCTGACGCTGGGCCTGCGCCTGGTGGCCACCTTGCCGGTGGGGCGGCTGATCGTGTTCGAGGCGCTGGCGGTGAACGCCGGCTCGGCGGCAAGTCCCATCGGCAACCCACAGAATCTATTCTTGTGGCAGCAGGCGGAAGTTGGCTTCCTGGCCTTTCTGGGCGCCATGGCCCCCTTGTCCATCGCCCTGCTGGCCCTGCTGCTTGCTACCATTCCGCTTGCCTTTCCCGCCCATGCCATCCGTCTGGTGCCGGCTGGCTCCACCCCGCCGCTCAAGTCGGGATTGGCGGGATTGTCGCTGGCGTTATACCTCCCCCTGCTGCTGTTGATCGATGCCGGTCAGGCGCTGCCCGCGGCCCTGGCGATCGTAGGGCTCTACCTGGTCTTGCATCGGCGCGTGGTGCGCTACGTGGACTGGCTGCTGCTGCTGCTCTTCGTGCTGATGTTCATGGTATTGGGGCTCGCCGCGAGTCTCGATCCCGTAGTGACTCTCGTCGACTACCTGATGACCTGGCCTGGCGGAATACTGACGGCGGGCACGCTGCTGTCTCAGGGTATCTCCAACGTGCCGGCGGCCATCCTGCTGGAAGGCTTCACCGATGATTGGCGCACCCTGGCCTGGGGCGTCAACGTGGGGGGCTTCGGTCTTGCCATCGGTTCCATGGCCAATATCATTGCCCTGCGCCTGGCAAGGGAGCCTGGTCTGTGGCGCGATTTCCACCGCTGGTCGCTCCCCCTACTGCTGGTGAGCTGGGTGATTGCACTTTTGTTGATAAATATTTAAATATCGTCGTTGTTCTTGTTGACATGGAGTAGGGGCTGATTTAAGGTTCGCCGCGTAGTCAAACATTCACCCAGGCAAGGAAGAAGGCCATGGAAGATCCCAGTAGTCGATTATCCAAGCGCGGGACTTTTCGCCTGGCGGAGATGACCCAGCTTCCCCCCTGCCTGTAAAACCTGCCTCTTCGGATGCAGTCTTTCCAGGCAGAGTGAGCCTGGAATCATCGCACTTCCCTCCAAGCGTCTATCCTCGCGCCATTCGTGGCCTTGCGAGGCGTCGTCGTGTCTGCGATACGGCCTGACCCGCCCTGCATGAGCGCCACTGACAATCTGCTGTCATCGAGACTTTAATAGTTAAAGTCTCGTGGGTTCTTGTTGCCGAAATAAATCTTTATTTATTTCGGGTATGGCACTCTTTTGCCTGAATAAAGCAAAAGGAAAAGACGATGGCGACTCAAGTTCTGACATTGGAAAAAGCAGCTGGCGGTGAAAAGTTGGTTCACCCGATTTCCAACTCCATGCGCCAGACCTTCCTGCGGGTCAATCGCGCTACGCCGGCAACCGACGTGCTGGACATGGTCAAGTGGTCGGAGCTGCCGGAGGAGATGCTGAGCCTCATCTTCGTGCATGGCGATGACGGCAAGCACCTCGGATTCGTGCGGCTGACGGCGCTGCTGCGCGCCAAGCCCGATCTGCCGGTCCACTACCTGCTGCAGGGCGAGTCCCTGTTCGCAAGCGAGACCACTGACCAGGAGGAGGCCGCCCGCCTGCTGCAGAAGCATGACATCGCCCTGCTGCCGATCCTCGGCGAGAGCGGTGCCATGCGCGGCGTACTGACCTTCGACGACGCCATGGATATCCTCGATGAGGAAACCTCGGAGGACATCTACTGGAAGGCGGGGGTCGGCGACGTGACCCATCTCCAGGACGCCGTGCGCAGCGAGAAGCTCACCTCCGGCGGCATCGGCTATCCGGTCAAGGTGCGGCTGATGTTCCTGATGGTAACCCTGGCCGGCGGCATGCTGGTGGGTGGGGTGATCGACCACTTCGAGGGCGTGCTGGAGTCGCTGGTGGCGCTGGCGATCTTCATTCCGCTGGTGATGGACATGGGCGGCAATGTCGGCACTCAGTCCACCACCATCTTTGCCCGCGGGCTGGCGCTGGGCCATATCGACCTCAAGCAGTTCTTCCGCAAGCACCTGCTGCGCGAGCTGCGCGTCGGCCTGGTCATGGGCGTGCTGTTGGCAACCCTGGCCGGGATCATCGCCTGGGCCTGGCAGGGGGCGCCCAACGGCATTCCGATGCTGGGAGTCGTGGTCGGTGTGTCACTGTTCGTCTCGGTGGTCACTGCCAGCGTGCTGGGCTTCCTGCTGCCCTACATCATGCTGAAGATCGGCGTCGACCATGCGCCGGGTGCAGATCCCTTCATCACCACCATCAAGGACTTCACTGGCCTGGCCGTGTACTTCCTGATGGCCGGCTGGCTGCTGGGCATTTCGGGCTGAGGCGTTACCGTGGCGTCCGGCAGGACGCCACTTTCCGCTCGCGTCTGTCCACCTCCCTTCGATCACGAGGTGACCGTCATGAACGACTCTATCCACAACCCCGCAGTGCTGCTTCGTGCCGCCAAGGCCGCCAACATCCAGGGCCGTTGGGATGCCCGCCGTCGCTGTCTCGTGCGCCATGGCGAGCATGGTGAAGCGCCTGGCTGGCAGCCCCTGGAAGACGGCAGTGCCGCCAGCCAGCTCCAGGCCCGCCTGGGCCTGCGGGTCAGCCTCTGCAAGCGTGTCCAGCGAGTGCGCGTCGAGGAACCCGCCCTGCTCGAGCCGCGTTTCGTCGAGGTCGACTACGACGACGCCACCCTGGGGGCCGCCACTCGCAAGGCCATCGTGTTGATGGCAGCGCGCCTGGCCGACCCAGAATCCTAGAGCTGGAAAAGAAGGGAAGTAAAAAGGAGACGGCTTCGTCAGCCGTCTCCTTTTTCTTGGGAATCAGAAATTGCGCGAGTTTCCCGCTTGGGCTTGGAAGGTATCAGTTTCTGCGCTGAAAGAACGAACGAATGGCGACGAACAGGATGACCGTCAGCAGCAGCGAAAAGGGAATGAGAATGAGGGATACGGCGGGCACGATCATGTCGGCGGCCATGGCTGACTCCTGTATGGATCTGCAAGGGGGAGTGCCGGCACGGGGGCGTCGAGCAGGGGGTATTGTCGTACAGGCTTTTAAGCCTCTTATTGTAGGCGCTTCACTACCCGCACGCCACCCAGCCAGTCGATATCGGCAATTCGGTCGTCGAGCTCGGTGGGCAAGCGGCGCAAGGCAGTGTCATCGATATTGTGATCGACATGCACCTCGATCAGGATGGTGCCCTCGAGGTAGTGCAGCCGGTACTCTGCGAGGTGTTCCCAGCCGGGCAGGTCGGACCAGCGTTCAGCCAGCACTCGATCCACCTCGGGGCGCAGCGGCAGGCCGGGGAAGCGGCTGGGATCGCCTTCACCGGCATCGTCTTCCGGGTCGATATGAAAGGTCACGTCACTGAGAGAGGGATAGGCCCGGCGTAGCCGGCGGCTCACTTCGTTGCCAATCTCGTGGGCCTCGGAGACGCTGATGCGCGGACCCACCACCACGTGCAGGTCAACGAAGGCATGGCCCGCCGACTGCCGGGTGCGCAGGTCGTGGACACCCTCCACGCCGGGGACCTCGAGCGCCACCTGGTGCATGCGCTGCTGGGCGTCGGCCGGCAGGGCGGTATCGACCAGCTCCCGGGCCGAATCCCACAGCAGGTCCCAGCCCACCTTGCCCACCAGCAGGCCGACGATCACCGCGGCGATGGCGTCCAGCCAGCCGGCACCGAACTGGGCGCCAAGGAGTGCCACCAGGACCACGGCGGTGGAGAGCACGTCGGTGCGCGAGTGCCAGGCGTTGGCCTCGAGCAGCTTCGACTTCACCCGTTTGGCAATGCGCATGGTGTAGTGGAACAGCCACTCCTTTGCCAGCAGGGCGGCCAGTGCCAGCAGCATGGCCCAGACCCCGGGCGCGCTGATCTCGGTACCGCCGAGCAGCCGCTGCAGGCTCGACCAGGCGATGGCGCCGGCGACGAAGATCAGCACGCTGCCCAGCATCAGGGTGGCCAGGGTCTCGATGCGACCGTGGCCGTAGTGGTGGTCATGATCGGGGCCCTGGCGGCCGTAGTGGGTCGCCGCCAGCACGAAGCCGTCGGTGACCAGATCGGAGAAGGAGTGGATGCCGTCGGCCACCAGCGCCGCTGAGCCCACCAGGGTGCCGACGACCACCTTGGCCAGCCCCAGCACCCCGTCGAGCCAGGCGGCGATGTAGGTGGCGCGCTTTGCATCGCGGCTGTGTACTGCCTGATCGTCGGTCGAGATCATGGTCGTTCAAGCTCCCAGCATCCAACTGTTATATGTTCTCATTTACACCGAGCCAGTTGAAGCGCCTAGACCGGCAGGCCCAGCACGGCGGTGGCAATGGCAAAGTAGATCAGCACCCCTGAGGCGTCGGCGATCGAGGTCACCAGCGGCGCCGAGGCGGTGGCCGGATCCCAGCCCAGTCGGTTGAGAATGAACGGCAGAATCATGCCGATCAGGCTGCCGACGATCACGATCAGCACCATGCTCATCGCCACCACCATGGCGATCTCGGTCCCGGCGCGAAACACCCCCACCACCGATACCGCTAGTGCCATGGTCAGGCCCAGGCCGATGGCCACCGCCACTTCCCGGCCCAGCAGCTTGGCCCAGTCGCGGGTGCGCACGTCGCCGGTGGCCATGCCGCGTACCATCAGGGTGGCGGCCTGGGAGCCGGCGTTGCCGCCGGAGTCGACCAGCAGCGGCAGGAAGAACACCAGTGCGATGTAGGCCTCGATGGTCTCCTCGAAGTAGGCGATGCCGGCGCCGGAGAAGATATTGGCGAACACCAGCAGCACCAGCCATACCACCCGCTTGCGGTAGAGCTCGAACAGGCTGGCGGTGCGCAGGCTGCCACCGAGTTTGCCGATCGACATGCCCTTGTGCATGTCCTCGGTGGCCTCCTCCTCGGCCACGTCCATGGCATCGTCGTAGGTGATGATGCCCACCAGCCGTTCGCCTTCCAGAACGGGCAGGGCCAGTAGATCGTAGCGCGCGATCAGTCTGGCCACCTCTTCCTGGGGCGTGTCGACGGCGACCCAGATGACCTCTTCGGTCATCAATTCGGCAAGCTGTGTGTCGCTGCTGGCCAGGATCAGTTCGCGCAGCGACAGGGTGCCGAGAAAGAGACCCGAGGTGTCGATGCAATAAATCTGATAGATGGTTTCGACGTCGGCTCCCTTGAGCCGCAGCGTCTGCATGGCTCGCGCCACACTGTAGTAGGCGGGAATGGCCATGAATGATGAGGTCATCATGGCCCCCGCTGTGCCTTCCGCATGGCGTGCCAGTTTTTTCAGATCGTCGCGCACTGCCGACGGCAGCGCCTTGAGCAGTGGCTGCTGGCGGTCCTTGTCGAGTCGCTTGTAGTAGTCGACACGCTCATCGGCGCTCATGTGAGCGACCAGCTCGGCCAGTTCTTCCACGGGCATGTCGGCGGTAGCAGCCAACTGCTCCTGAGGCTCCAGGTAACCCAGCGTAGCGGCCCGCTTGTCGAGCGGCAGGCATGATAGCAGCGATGCCAGCCTGGTATTCGGTTCATGCCCGCCGATCAGGGCGATATCGGCCGGAGTGAGTTCGCTGGCCAGGGTCTGGACCAGGTCGGTGTCCTGGTCCAGCAGGGCCTTGTGCAGTTCGGCGGCGATGATGCTGTAGCTCATGGCAGCTCTCCCGAAAAGCCAGGGCCGAAGCCTCTGGCTGTGGTACCGCGGGTTCATTGAAGGGAGATGGCACCGCTGGCGACGGCCAGCGGGCATGGCTAGATCGTCGGCAAGCCTAGCACCGCGGTGGCGATGGCGAAGTAGATCAGCACGCCCACGCCGTCGGCGATCGAGGTCACCAGCGGCGCCGAGGCAGTGGCTGGGTCGAAGCGCAGGCGCTGGAGCAGGAACGGCAGCAGCATGCCGATCAGGCTGCCCATGATCACGATCAGCACCATGCTCATCGCCACCACCATGGCGATCTCGGTCCCGGCGCGGAAGATCCCTACCACCGATACCGCCAGCGCCATGGTCAGGCCCAGGCCGATGGCCACCGCCACTTCCCGGCCCAGCAGCTTGGCCCAGTCGCGGGTGCGCACGTCGCCGGTGGCCATGCCGCGTACCATCAGGGTGGCGGCCTGGGAGCCGGCGTTGCCGCCGGAGTCGACCAGCAGCGGCAGGAAGAACACCAGTGCGATGTAGGCCTCGATGGTCTCCTCGAAGTAGGCGATGCCGGCGCCGGAGAAGATATTGGCGAACACCAGCAGCACCAGCCATACCACACGCTTGCGGTAGAGCTCGAACAGGCTGGCGGTGCGCAGGCTGCCACCGAGTTTGCCGATCGACATGCCCTTGTGCATGTCCTCGGTGGCCTCCTCCTCGGCCACGTCCATGGCATCGTCATAGGTGACGATGCCCACCAGCCGTTCACCGCCATTGATCACGGGCAGTGCCAGCAGGTCGTAGCGGGCGATCAGCTTGGCCACTTCCTCCTGGGGGGTCTCGACATTGGCCCAGACGATTTCCTCGGTGATGAGGTCGCGTACCAGGGCGTCCGGTGCGGCGAGAATCAGCTCGCGCAGGGAGATGGTACCGATCAGTCGCTCGTCTTCGTCGACGCAGTAGATCTGATAGATGGTCTCGGCGTCGGGCCCCTTGGTGCGGACCTGGTTCAAGGCCTCCGCGACCGGGATGCCGACCGGCACGGCCATGTAATCCGAGGTCATGACTGCCCCGGCGGTTCCCTCTTCATAGCTGGCCAGCCGGCGCAGGTCCTCCCGCTCTTCCTTGGCCAAGGTACGTAGCAGGGCCTGCTGACGGTCGTCATCGAGCAGCTTGAACAGATCCGCCCGCTCGTCGGCGTTCATGTGCTGCAGCAGCTCGGCGAGCTTGCTGTCGGTCAGCGTGGCGGCAATCTCTTCCTGCAGCGCCACGCTGAGGTAGCCGAACGCCACCGCACGCTGATCGAGCGGCAGGTGCTGTAGGAGGGAGAGCACGGTGTCGGTGTGCTCGTGCTGGACGAATTCGGCCAGGTCGGCCGGCTGCATTTCGGCGATCAGGCGCTCGATGGCTTCCTGGTCGTTGCGCTGCATGGCGCTGCGCAGGGAGGCAGCAAGGATGGCATAGCTCATGGTCGGTCTCCTGGGCGCGCTTCGGGCACGGCGCGCAGGAGCCGGGACCTAGACCTGAGGTGTCAGGTAGGGCACGGGTCGTTGCGCGCAGGTGAAGGCTGCGCCGACGGTGAAAAAGTGAGTCGTGCTAGGTCGACTTGGAGGTTCCATATCGTCCTCGGGTCATGGGTAGCGCCACCATTCGGCAGCGGGCGCATTCTAGGCTTGACGTCGCTGCCATGCAACAACCGGATGCGACTGACACCCAATTGTCACCTGACGCGGCGGACAACGGGAAAGGGGCCGTGTATCCTCATTTGCGTCCTGTCGTGCCCCGCGCACGCCCCGTGTTTTTGTTGGAGAGCGCCATACATGGATTGGCTGCAGGTCGTCGTGCTGTCGGTGGTCCAGGGCCTGACCGAATTCCTGCCCATTTCGAGTTCCGCCCACTTGATCCTGGTGCCGGTGCTCACCGAGTGGGAAGATCAGGGGCTGACCTTCGACGTGGCGGTTCATCTTGGCAGCCTGATTGCCGTGATCCTCTATTTTCGGCACGACCTGCGGCGCATGGCGGCCAGCTGGACCCTGTCGCTGCGCAATCGTTCGCTGCATCAGGGGGGCGATGATCCCGATGCCCGCCTGGCCTGGTGGGTACTGCTGGCCACGATTCCGGTGTGCGTCATCGGCTTCGCCTTGCATGAAACCATTAGCGTGAGCCTGCGTTCGCCGGTCCTGATCGGCTTTTCCCTGATCGGCTTTGGCCTGGTGCTTGGGTATGCTGACTGGCACAAGCGCGAGGGGCGAAGCGAGTACCAACTTACCCTGCGTGATGCACTATTCATTGGCCTGGCCCAGGCACTGGCGCTGATTCCGGGGACTTCGCGCTCCGGTATCACCATTACCGCAGCACTGCTGCTGGGAATGAGCCGTGAAGGCGCAGCGCGCTTCTCCTTCCTGCTGTCGATCCCGGTCACTGCCCTGGCTTCGGGCCTGGAAATTCATGGTGTGCTGCAAGCGCCTCAGGAGATCGACTGGCAGGCGATGGCCGTTGGCGTGGTGCTATCGGGGGTGAGTGCCTACCTCTGCATCCACTACTTCATCGCTTTCATCAAGCGGATCGGCATGCAGCCCTTCGTTGTCTATCGTATCGTTCTTGGGTTATGGCTGCTTTGGATCTTCTGGTGATCACGCTGGCATGCAATATTCGTTCAAGGAGTCCTGATATCATGATCGCTGTCCCACGCCCGGTAGTGGCTGTCGTACTGAGCCTGGGAATTCTGCTGGCCGGCTGCTCAGAGAGCGACCGCCCGCTGGATTCACCGGTGCGCTTCGAAGGTGCCATCTTCGGCTCCTACTATCAGGTCACCATTGCCGACAGCCTGACCCAGGGCCAGGCACAAGAACTCGAGGAAGGTGTGCTCGATGCACTCGAGTCGGTGGATGCGGCGATGTCGATCTACCGTGAGGACTCTGAGCTGATGGCCTTCAACCAGTCGCCGGTGGGAGAATGGCAGCCGCTCTCCAATGAGCTGATCGAGGTGCTGGCGATAAGCCGGTCGGTTGCCGAGGCCAGTAACGGGGCCTTCGACGTGACCATTGGTGGGCTGGTGAACCTGTGGAGCTTCGGCTCGGAGGCTCGGCCAAGGGAAGTGCCCGACGAGGAGACCTTGCAGACGCGGCTTGCCGAGGTCGGCCCCGACAGCATCGAAGTGGATGAGAATGCCATGCAGGCGCGGCGGCTGCGCGATGTGTTCGTCGATCTTGGTGGCGTTGCCAAGGGGCACGCCACCGACCGTGTCGCCGCCTTCCTGGATGGCCAGGGCATCGAGCATCATCTGGTCAACCTGGGCGGCGACCTTATCGCACGCGGTTACCGTGATACCGAAAGCGAGCCCTGGCGCATCGGCATCGAGGCACCGCTCGACGATCGGCAGGAAGCCACGCAGGTCATCCCCGTGCATGACGTCTCGGTGGCGACTTCCGGCGATTACCGCAACTATTTCGAAGCCGAGGGGCAGCGTTATTCGCATACCATCGACCCGCGCACCGGCCGTCCCATCGAGCATCGTGTCGCTTCGGTGACGGTGGCACATCCCTCCAATGCCTGGGCCGATGCCTGGGCCACGGCAATGCTGGTGATGGGAGAGGAGGAGAGCCTGGCACTGGCCCGTGAGCAGGGCCTCAAGGTCCTGCTGCTGGTACGTGAGGATGAAGGCTGGAGTAGCCTGGCGAGCCCGGCCTTCGCGGATCACTTCGGTGGGGAACTGATAGAAGAGATGGGCCTGGAGGTGCGTTGAGCCTCGCCAGTGCATGGCCCATGTAAAGTTAGCGGGCGTGCCGCACGGCCCCCGAATGAACTGGAGCCAATCGAATGGACAAGGAGTCTTCGATGACCCTGGATGTGGTGATCCTTGCTGCCGGGCAGGGGACGCGGATGCGCTCGACCCTGCCCAAGGTGCTGCATCGCCTGGCCGGCAAGCCGATGGTGGGCCATGTGCTAGATACCGCCCGCAAGCTCGAGGCGGAGCGACTGCACGTGGTGGTCGGGCACGGCGCCGAGCGGGTACGTGAGGCGCTGGCCGACTTTCCCGTGCGCTTCGCCCTGCAGGCCGAACAGAAGGGCACCGGGCATGCCGTGGCCCAGGCGCTGGAGGGTCTGGGAAACGGCAAGGTGCTGGTGCTGTATGGCGACGTGCCGCTGATACGACGCGAGACACTCGCCAAGCTGCTGGACCAAGTCAGTGAGTCACGCATGGGCCTGCTCACCGTGGTCTTGGACGATCCGACCGGCTATGGACGCATCCTGCGCAACGCCGAGGGCCAGGCTGTTGCCATCGTCGAGCAGAAGGATGCCAGTGAGCGGGAGTTGGAAATCCGCGAGTGCAATACCGGCATCATGGCCATGACCGCAGCCCAGCTTAAGCGCTGGCTGCCGCGGCTCTCTGCCGACAATGCCCAGGGCGAGTATTACCTGACTGACGTCATCGCCATGGCGGCTGCCGAAGGGATCACCATTGCCACCGCCCAGCCCGGCGACGCGATGGAGGTGGAAGGGGTCAACAACCGGCTGCAGATGGCCCGCCTGGAGCGTGCGTATCAGTCGCGAATCGCCGAAGAGCTCATGCTTCAGGGGGTGGCGCTGATCGACCCGGCACGCATCGACGTGCGCGGCAGCCTCACCTGTGGGCACGACGTGGAGATCGATGTCGGCTGCGTGTTCGAAGGCGAGGTGGAGCTGGGTGAAGGGGTGCGCATCGGACCCCACTGCGTGATACGCGATAGCCATATCGGTGCCGAGACCGTCATCGAGCCCCACAGCGTGATTGAGGGCGCCGTAGCGGCCGGTCACAACCGCATCGGGCCCTTTGCCCGGCTGCGCCCCGGAACACGCCTGGCAGTTGGCGCCAAGGTGGGCAACTTCGTCGAGACCAAGAATGCCGAGGTGGGCGAGGGCAGCAAGATCAACCATCTGAGCTATGTGGGCGATGCGCGACTGGGTCGTGGCGTCAACGTCGGCGCCGGCACCATCACCTGCAATTACGATGGCGCCAACAAGCACCGTACCGAGATCGGTGACGACGCCTTCATCGGCTCCAATACGGCCCTGGTGGCGCCGGTCAGCGTGGGGCGTAGCGCTACGGTGGGGGCCGGTTCGACCATCAGCAAGGACGTGCCCGACAATGCCCTGGCCGTTTCCCGTGGGCGCCAGATCGGCAAGGCCGATTGGGTGCGCCCGACCAAGAAGACCCGAGACTGATAATCGCGCGAGGAATCGTCATGTGTGGAATCGTGGGCGCCGTTGCCCAGCGCAATGTGGAAGGTATCCTGCTCGAGGGCCTCAGGCGGCTGGAGTATCGCGGCTACGATTCGGCCGGCATGGCCGTCATATCGCCTTCCGGCGAACTGCAGCGTCGCCGGGCGCTGGGCAAGGTGGCTGCGCTCGAGGCCATGCTCGATGAGTCTGCCCTGCCCGGGCGCTGCGGGATTGCCCATACGCGCTGGGCCACTCATGGTAAACCGAGTGAAGATAATGCCCACCCCCATCAGTCGGGAAGCCGGCTGGCGCTGGTACACAACGGCATCATCGAGAATCATGAGCCGCTGCGCCGCGAGCTGGAAGCCGACGGCTATGTCTTTTCATCACAGACCGATACCGAAGTGGTGGCACACCTGCTGGAAAGCGAGTACCGCCAGGGCGGCGGCCTGCTGGCCGCCGTACAGCGAGTGCTCGCTCGCCTGGAAGGTGCCTATGCCCTGGCCGTGGTACATGCTGACGAGCCCGATGTCGTGGTGGGTGCGCGCAAGGGCAGCCCGCTGGTGGTGGGGGTGGGAATCGATGAAGCCTTCCTCGGCTCCGACCCGCTGGCGCTGCTGCAGGTCACCGACCGTTTCATCTATCTGCAGGAGGGTGACGTGGTCCGGCTCTCCGATGGTGGCCGGATCGAGATCCACGATGCTCAGGGGCAAGCCGCGCAGCGTGAGACGCATACCTTCGAACATGGCGACGGCGCCGCCAGCAAGGGCGAATACCGTCACTACATGTTGAAGGAGATTTTCGAGCAGCCTGCGGTGATTGCGGCTGCGCTGGAAGGGCGCCTGGGCGAGCGCGCGGTACCGGTCGAGTGCTTCGGTCCCGATGCCGAGGTGCTGTTCGAGCGGGTCAAGCAGGTGCATATCGTCGCCTGCGGCACCAGCTATCATGCCGGTCTGGTGGCGCGCTACTGGCTGGAGCGCTATGCCGGCATCCCCGTACAGGTGGAAGTCGCCTCGGAGTACCGCTACCGTACGGTGGTGGTGCCGGACGACACCCTGTTCGTCACGTTGTCGCAGTCCGGCGAGACGGCCGACACCCTGGCGGCGCTGCGTTTCGCCCGCGAACGGGGCTATCTCGGCAGCTTGGCCATCTGCAATGTGCCGGGAAGCTCCCTGGTACGGGAGTCCGACCTCTCCCTGATGACCCAAGCCGGCCCCGAGATCGGCGTGGCCTCGACCAAGGCCTTCACTACCCAGCTCACCGCCCTGATGCTGCTCACGCTGGCGCTTGGGCGGGTCAAGGGGCTGGCGGCCGAGACCCAGGCAGAGCTGGTGGCCGGGCTGCGTTCGTTGCCGCAGCTGGTGGACCAGGTGCTGAAACTGGATGACGCCATCGAGTGGCTATCGACCGCTTTTGCCGAGAAGCATCATGCCCTTTTCCTCGGCCGTGGGGCGCACTTCCCCATCGCGCTGGAGGGTGCCTTGAAGCTCAAGGAGATCTCCTATATCCACGCCGAGGCCTATCCCGCCGGCGAACTCAAGCATGGACCATTGGCGCTGGTCGACAGCGAGATGCCGGTCATTTCCGTCGCTCCCAACGATGAACTGCTCGATAAGCTCAAGTCCAACCTGCAGGAGGTGCGTGCTCGTGGCGGCGAGCTCTTCGTCTTCGCCGATGAGCAGGTCGGTATCGAGGAGGAAGACGGCGTCAGGGTGTTGCTGTTACCCCACGTGCACGACGCTCTGGCGCCGATCCTTTATACCGTACCGCTGCAGCTGTTGAGTTATCACGTGGCGGTACTCAAGGGCACTGACGTCGATCAGCCGCGTAATCTGGCCAAGTCGGTAACGGTGGAGTAGCGACAGCCGGTGGAGCGCTCAGCGCTCCACCCAGCCGCGGCGGATCAGCGGGGCGAACAGCAGGCGGTAGAGCCGCATGGCCACGTGGTGGTAGAAGGGCAGGATCAACCAGCTACGGCTGGCGCCGACCAGCGTGGCCATGGCCGCGGCCAGCAGCAGGGCGCCAAGCATGTCCTGGGGGAAATGCACGCCGAGAAAGACTCTGGCCCAGGCCACAGGCAGCGCGAGCAGCAGCAAGTAGCGTCCGATGCGACGGGTTCCGGCATGCAGCAGCAGGCTAAAGGCCATGGTCAGCATGATCGTGGCATGATTGCTGGGAAACGCCGGGGTGGGGGCATGCTCCAGAAAGGTCTGGCCGACCGGTATCATGAAAGGGCGCGGCGTTGGCCATAGCCATCCCATCATCCAGCTTGCCGCCAGGGCCAACATGGTGGCGATGAATGCTTCAAGCAGCGGGCGCTTCAGGCGCTCGCTTCCGCGCAGCCAGCCAATCACCAGTAGAGCCGGCACCAGCCAGATCAGGTAGACGGCAAGGATTTCCGCCATCAACAGCATTCGAGGGTCGCTGTCAGGTGCTGCATTGAGCTGGGCGAAAAGGGCAAGATTGAGGCTCGTTTCCATGGGTGCAGCACGCCCTGTGGCGCGTCTTCCTTGTTTCGTTGGGGAGAACGCAATGCTGCCATTGACCAGGCAGGGTTTCCGATGAATTTTGTTACATTAAGATGACAGGCTTGTCTGGAGTGTATCTGGGTTTGCCCATGTGGGCCAATCCCGAGTGGTGTGGCTCACTTTACCCCCCGTACGGTAGTCAGCAGGGCTTGTTGGCCGACTATGCCCGGGTCTTTTCCGCGGTGGAGGGAAACACGACCTTCTATAGCGGTGCGCCCAAGCCCGAGACGGTGGCCGGCTGGGCGCGCCTTGCGCCGCCTGATTTCCGGTTCTGTTTCAAGCTTCCGGCCAGCTTGACCCATGAGTTACGGCTTGAGGGAATCGAAGCGGCCTTCGATGCCTTCGTCGAATCGCTCGCGCCGCTGCATGATCGACTGGGCCCTCTCATGGTTCAGCTGCCACGGGATTTCGGCTATGCCGAACTGCCCCGCCTCGAGGCGCTGCTGGCGCGCTGGCCTGTCGGATTGCCATGTGGCGTGGAGGTGCGCCATCCCGAGTTTTTCCACAAGGGGATGGCCGAAGTTGCCTTGAACCGCCTGTTGATAACTCACGGCGCCAACCGCATCCTCCTCGATGTACGCCCGCTGTTCTCGACCTCTTCGGTAGGCAGCCCGGCCCTGGCACATGCCCAGCGTGAAAAGCCGAAATGTCCGTTACACGTGCTTTCCACGGGCGACCAGCCGCTGGTTCGCTTCATTGGCCATCTTGATGAAGTGATCAATCGTCATTACTTCCAGCCCTGGATCCCTCAGCTCAGACTGTGGATAAAACAGGGGAAAACCCCTTTTTTGTTTGTGCATACCGCGGACAACCGACAAGCCCCTCAGCTTGCCCGGAAGCTCTACCAGGCGCTTGCCGACGACAGCGACCTGCCGGCTCTTGCAGCGTTCCCGGGCGAGTGCCAAGTATCGCTTTTCTAAGGTCGGGCATCTTTACGCTGTGGCCTCCCAGTTCGTAGGAGATATGTTTCAGCTTGGTGTTGTTGCTGGCCATCGAGCCTATGATCGGATAGATTTCCCGGCATTCAGGTCAAGATCCATGCAAACTGCTGCATTTTTGACTTGAGCCAGCTCAACAATCGGATACACAACAACAGGTGATGCATGTCTAAACTCGTCCACGCGCAGTGGTCATCGAAGATGACCTTCGTGCTTGCGGCCGCCGGTTCGGCCGTGGGGCTAGGCAACATCTGGCGTTTCTCCTATATGGTGGGAGACAACGGTGGTGCCGCCTTCGTACTTGTCTACCTCGCCTGCGTGGCGCTGGTAGGCCTTCCCGTGCTGGTCGCCGAGTGGTTAATCGGTCGTCGCGGACAGAAAAACCCCATCAATGCCATGGCGGAACTTGCCGCCAATAATTCCCAGCCAAAAGCCTGGGCCCTGGTAGGCGCTAGCGGGGTGCTGGCTGCGTTTCTGATCCTTTCCTTCTATAGCGTGATTGGTGGCTGGTCGCTCTCCTACACCCTGAACTCCGTCACCGGCACCTTCACCGGGCAAGATGCCGATGGCGTGGGCGCCATCTTCGAGGGTCTGCTGGGCAGCCCTGGCCTGCTGCTGCTGTGGCATACGGCTTTCATGGCACTGGTGGTGTGGATCGTGGCCCGTGGCGTGACCAAGGGGTTGGAGGGTGCGGTACGCACCTTGATGCCGGCGCTGGTGGTGCTGATGGTGGTGCTGGTGGGCTACGGCATGACCACCGGTCACTTCGGCGAGGCGCTGGCCTTCATGTTCCGTCCCGACTGGGGTGCGCTCTCCGGCGATGTGGTGCTGGCCGCCATGGGGCAGGCCTTCTTCACCCTGTCGCTGGGCATGGGCATCATGATGGCCTACGGCTCCTATCTGGGCGAAGACGTCAATCTGCTCGGCACCGCGCGGACGGTGATCATCCTGGATACCGGCATTGCACTGCTGGCCGGTCTGGCGATCTTCCCCATCGTCTTCGCCAACGGGCTGAGCGCCGGTGAGGGCCCGGGGTTGATCTTCGTTACCCTGCCGCTGGCTTTCGGCAACATTACCGGTGGCATGCTGCTGGGGCTGATGTTCTTCCTGCTATTGACCTTCGCCGCCCTGACCTCGGCCATCTCGCTGCTCGAGCCGGTGGTGGAGTTCGTCGAGGAGCGCACTCCGCTGACGCGGGGCATGGCCACCCTGGCGAGTGCGGCGGCGGTGTGGCTGCTGGGTATTGCGGCGCTGATGTCGTTCAACGTCTGGCCCCAACCCGTGATGCTGGGCCTCAACGTGTTCGACCTGCTGGATACCTTCACCAGCAAGATATTGCTGCCACTGACCGGCCTGGGGGCCATCGTTTTCGTGGCCTGGTGCCTGGATCGACAGAGCGTGGCTGCCGAGCTGAATGTCTCGGGTACCAGCGAGCAGCTCTGGCTCGCGGTGGCTCGCTACGTGGCCCCGCTGGGCGTGATATTGGTCTTCCTCAACACGCTGCTGGGTTGAGGTCCCGACAAGCCTCGCCCTGCGGGGCTTGTGTTCTTCTGAGCCGGCCGCGTCGCGGCCGGCTCAGTGTTTTTCGTCGTCGAGCAGGTCGGCGATGTTGCGTTCCAGCTCCTTGAACTCCTGGTGTAGCTCGATGCCGCGACGTGCGCGCAGGTTACGCTGGGCAGCACTTCGCGAGCGCTTCTCGTGCTCGGCGACGTTAATGCCCATGAAGATGTCGAGAAGTTCGTTCTTGACCGAAGTGACGCGTTCGACCTTGCTCATGATCGACTCTCCCTTCTTCTCTTCGTTTCGTTACCGGGCCCTCGCCCGGCAAATCACATCCGGTTTCAATGTGTCGTTGTTCAGGCCGCATGGCGACGCTGAATTTTTACTATACCCTACTTGACAGAAATATGACGATGTGGGCTATTCCACGGTGACGGGGAAACTCCCCCAAACCGAACGGGATCAGGCATACTGAGTACCAGCGTTCCTCAACCAAGGAGTCCAGCGTGAGCCGCGCCCTGTTCGATGAAATGAGACGCCGCATGGAGCATTTCCGCCGCTCCGAGCAGAAAGTGGCGCGCTTCGTGCTGCGTAATCCCGAGGAAGTCATCCACATGCGTATCGTTGACCTGGCTACCGAGGCCAAGGTCAGCGAACCGACCGTAGTGCGGTTCTGTCGTGCCCTGGGTTGCAACGGCTTCCAGGACTTCAAGCTCAAGCTGGCTCAGATGCTGGCCTCGGGCAGCCAGTTCGCTCAGTTCTCGATGAACGACGACGACTCCGTCGCCGAGTTTTCCCAGAGTATCTTCGACTCCACCGTGGGGACCCTGCTCTCGGTGCGCGACCGCCTCGACAATGACGCCTTGAGCCGGGCGATCCAGGCCCTGGCCATGGCCAATCGGGTCGAGTTCTACGGCTTCGGCGCCTCCGGTGCGGTGGCCTTCGACGCCCAGCACAAGTTCTTCCGCCTGCAGATCTCTACCGCGGCCTACGCCGACCCTCACATGCAGAACATGTCGGCGGTGACCCTCAAGGAGGGCGACGTGGTGGTGGCGATCTCCCAGACCGGCCGCACCCGCGCCCTGGTGGCCAGCGTGCGCCTGGCCCGCGAAGCCGGCGCCACGGTGATCGGCCTGTGCCCCAGCGGTTCGCCGCTCGCCGAGGAGGTGTCCCTGCCGCTCTACATCGACGTGCATGAGGACACCGAGATCTATACGCCGATGAGCTCGCGCATCGCCCATCTGGTGCTGATCGACGTACTCGCCGTGGGTGTGGCCAAGACCCGCGGACCGAAGCTCGCCGAACAGCTCAAGGCGGTCAAGAAGAGCCTGACGCCATTGAGGTTTCCCGAACAGGAAGGCAAACCCTGAGGAAAGGCTGATTTATTGCTGCGCTCGGGCCCTTGTGAAGACAGCTGGCCGCCGCTCATGTCGAGGCGGGCGGATATGCTAAGCTAGGCGCTCATTTTTTCCAGCGGCAGACCCCTTCCATGGATGACGTCACGGCGATTCTCGACCAGTTGAACCCGGCCCAGCGCGAGGCGGTGAGCGGCCCCCAGGGCAACATGCTGGTGCTGGCCGGAGCCGGCTCCGGCAAGACCCGGGTACTGGTACATCGCATCGCCTGGCTGATGCAGGCCGAGGGGCTCTCGCCTTATGCCGTGCTCGCCGTGACCTTTACCAACAAGGCGGCACGCGAGATGCGCACACGCCTGGAGGCACTGCTCGGGCTGTCGCTGCGCAACGTCTGGGTCGGCACCTTCCACTCCATTGCCCACCGCCTGCTGCGTACCCACTGGCAGGATGCGCGGCTGCCGCAGCACTTCCAGATCATCGACTCCGACGACCAGTTGCGTCTGGTCAAGCGCCTGCTCAAGGATCACCAGGTCGACGACGAGCGTTACCCGCCGCGCCAGGTGCAGTACTTCATTTCCGGCTGCAAGGAAGAGGGGCTGCGCCCGCACCAGGTCGACGTCCAGGGCGATGCCTACATGGCCCAGATGGTCGAACTCTACGAGCGCTACCAGCTCACCTGTGAGCGCGGCGGGCTGGTCGACTTCGGCGAGCTGCTGCTCAGGAGCCTCGAGCTGCTGCGCGACAACCCGGCGCTGCTGGCCCACTATCAGGAGCGCTTCGCTCACGTGCTGGTCGACGAGTTTCAGGACACCAACACCCTGCAATACGCCTGGCTCAAGCTGCTTACCGGCATGAAGACCCCGATGACCGTGGTGGGTGACGACGACCAGTCGATCTACGGCTGGCGCGGGGCGCGGATCGAGAACATCCGCCGCTTCGAACAGGAATTTCCGTCCACCCATACGGTACGGCTGGAGCAGAACTACCGCTCCACCAGCGCCATTCTCGATGCCGCCAACGCCTTGATCAGCCACAATGCCGAGCGCATGGGCAAGGAGCTGTGGACGGCCGGCGCCCGCGGCGAGCCGATTTCGGTCTACGCCGGCTTCAATGACCTCGACGAGGCGCGCTTCATCGTCGACACCATCAAGGAGAAGGTCGATGAGGGCTACCGTCGCTGCGACGTGGCCATCCTCTACCGCTCCAACGCCCAGTCGCGGGTGCTCGAGGAGACCCTGATCCGCCAAGGCATGCCCTATCGCATCTACGGAGGACATCGCTTCTACGAGCGCCTGGAGATCAAGAACGCCCTGGCCTATCTGCGCCTGTTGCTCAACCGCGACGACGACGCTTCGCTGGAGCGCATCATCAACGTGCCGCCGCGGGGCATCGGTACCCGTACCGTGGAGCAAGTGCGCGAGCGGGCGCGTGTGGCCGGCGTCTCGCTGTGGCAGGCGCTTCACGACGGCCTGGTGGATGGCTCGCTGAAGGGCCGTGCCGGTACGGCGCTGCAGGCGTTCGCCGACCTCGTCGAAGGGCTCGATAACGACACCGCCGGCCTGTCGCTGCACGAGATCATCGATCACGTGAACGAGCGCTCCGGCCTGGTCGAGCATCATCGCAACGAGAAGGGCGAGAAGGGTCAAGCCCGGGTCGAGAACCTGGAAGAGCTGATCAACGCCGCCCGCGCCTTTACCCAGGGCGAATCCTTCGATCCGCCCGAGGCTGGCGAGGGCGCCGTGGCGCTGGAGGCTTTCCTGGCCGAGGCGGCGCTCAACGCCGGCGAGCACGAGGCCGACGAGTTCGAGGACAGCGTGCAGTTGATGACGCTGCACTCGGCCAAGGGGCTGGAATTCCCGGTGGTGTTCATCGCCGGGGTCGAGGAGGGGTTGTTTCCGCACAAGATGTCGATGGAGGAGCCCGGCCGACTCGAGGAGGAGCGTCGGCTCTGCTATGTCGGCCTGACCCGCGCCATGCGCAAGCTCTACCTCACTCACTCGGAGATTCGCCGCCTGCACGGCAAGGAGACCTTCCAGCGGCCGTCGCGTTTTCTACGCGAAATTCCCGCCGAATACCTCGAGGAGGTGAGGCTGCGCGGGCAGATCTCGCGCCCGGTGACGGCCACGCGTCCGGCCGTGGGACTGTCGCGTCAGCCCTCGGTCGACGGCGGCGAAGACCTGCCCAGCTTGAGCCTCGGCCAGCGGGTGCATCATCCCGTCTTCGGCGAGGGGGTGATTCTCAATGCCGAGGGAGAGGGCGCTCGCGCGCGGGTACAGGTCAGCTTCGAAGGCGAGGGTGACAAGTGGCTGGTGCTTGGGTTCGCCAAGCTCACCCCTCTCTGACCCTACGTTGACGTCTACGTCAAAAGGCGTGCTTGCTGGCTAAATTACCATTCCGCATACTCTCTGGCGGACACATCGCATAGTGACAATCTGCGACACAGAATAACCACCTGGAGTCATGCCAGCCATGCAACGCCGTAAATTCCTCAAGACCGTCGGCATCGGTGCCGCCGGCGTCGCCGCCGCGCCTTTCGTTTCCACTGCCAAGGCGCAGGACACCATCACCTGGGACATGGTCACTTCCTGGCCGACCAATTTCCCGGCTCTGGGTACCGGGGCCAACGACTTCGCCCAGCGCATCGAACAGCTCTCCAACGGTCGCATGCGCGTTCGTGTGCATGGCGCGGGCGAGCTGGTACCCGCCATGGAAGTCTTCGATGCCGTGGCCGCCGGCACCGCCGAGATGGGGCACTCAGCCGCCTACTACTGGCGCGGCAAGGTGGCCGCCTCGCAGTTCTTCACTGCCGTGCCTTTCGGCATGAACACCACCGAAAAGAACGCCTGGCTGTATCATGGCGGTGGCCAGGAGCTGTGGGACGAGGTCTACGCCAAGCACAACCTCAAGCCGTTTGCCGTGGGCAACACCGGTGCCCAGATGGCTGGCTGGTTCAAGAAGGAGATCAACTCCCTGGCCGACATGCAGGGCATTCGCCTGCGCCTGCCGGGCCTGGCCGGCGAAGCGATGAACGGCATCGGGGTGACCACCGTCAACATGCCGGGTGGCGAGATCTTCACCTCCATGCAGACCGGTGTGCTCGACGCCGCCGACTGGGTTGGCCCCTACAACGACATGGCCTTCGGCCTGTACCAGGTGGCCGACTACTACTACACCTCGGTGTGGAACGAGCCGACTGCCGTGCTTGAAGGCACCGTCAACCTGGACGCCTGGAACGCCCTGCCGGACGACCTCAAGGATGTGGTGCGCGAAGCCGCCAAGGCTTCCAACCTGGCCATGATCAGCGAATTCGCCTACCGCAACGCCCAGGCGCTGGAAACCCTGGTGGATGAGCATGGCGTGCAGCTGCGTGAATTCCCTCAGGACGTCATGGAGGCCCTCTTCGAATCGTCCAAGCAGGTCATCCAGGAGCAAGTCGACCGCGACCCGGAATCGGCCAAGGTCTACGAGTCCTACCTGGCGTTCCAGAAGCTGGTTCGCCCGTTCAGCGACATCGGCGAGTATGCGTACCTGAAGGGACGCGATAACGTCGGCGCCTGATTGGCTTGGGCCAAGAGTGCAACAGGGGCGCCGTATGGCGCCCCTGTTGCTTGCAGGGGATTTGCACCTCAGCTCGTCTGGCGCACTGCGCGGATGCGCCCCTTGTCGTCGAGGGCCACCATCACGAAGCGAGCCTCGGTGACCTTGTGCAGTTCACTGGATTCGCGCTCGTGAGGTTGGCGAATCCATACCTCGACGTCGATCTTGACCGAGCTGTGGCCGATTTCGCGTACGGCCGTGAAGATGTTGACCATCGAGCCGACGCGTACCGGAGACAGGAAGTCCATGGTCTCGATGGCGACCGTCGCCGTGCGGCCGTGCGCCTCGCGGCCTGCTGCCAGCTCGGCGGCCTGGTCCATGTGACGTACCAGCCAGCCACCGGGGATGTCGCCGTACAGGTTGGTATCCTGGCGGTTGGCCAATAGCTTCAGGGTAAGTTGACCCTGGGGGGAGGGAACATCGTCGAGGTCAGTCATGAAATTCCGTAAGCTCGGCTTGTTGTTGTGAGTGGTGATATTGCATTGCAGCGCCTGCTGGGGCCATCTTATACATCAAGGCTGGCCCTCACCAGCGCTGCGACAAGCTGTCACTCGAGAGTTTAGCTTCAGCCACTTCAAAGGGGCCGCATGATCACTTGGGGTAATTCACCTGGCTGGCATCGGCTAAGGCAGGCGTGCCTTGGCGTGATTCTGGTGCTGCTGGCAGCGTCGGCCCGCTCGGAGATGCCGGCCGGAACCTTGGGTATCGTGGGTTCGGACACCATGGCCGGGCTGATGCTGCGCTGGGGGGAGCAGCTGAGCGACCGCCATCCCGGCATCCGCCTGCAGCTTCAGGCCAGCGGCTCCGCCAGCGCAGTGCCGGCACTGACGGCTGGCACCACGCGGCTCGGGCCGATGTCCAGACCCATGAGTGAAGCGGAACGCAGGGCCTTTCAGGAGCGCCATGGCTATGCGGTGGTGGAGGTCGAAGTGGCGCGGGATGCCCTGGCTGTCATCGTCCATCGCCACCTTGAGCTGGCGACACTGAGCCTGGAAGCGCTGGATGCGATCTTCTCCACCACCCGACACTGCGGCGCGAGCCAGGCCATTACCCGCTGGGATCAATTGGGGGTAGCGAGCCGGGTCGGTCGTATCGAGCTGCACGGGCGCAACCCCGCCTCCGGTAGCCATGGGCTGTTCCTTCAACGCGCCCTGTGCGCAGGGGAATACAGTCCACGTCTCAATGAGCACCCCGGCTCGGCTGCCGTGGTGGCTGCGGTGACGGAGAACCGCGCGGCGATCGGCTATGCGGGCCTCAATCATCTGACTCCCGGGGTGAAGGCGATCGCCCTCAAGGACGAGTACGGGCAGCGGCACGAGCCCGATGCCGAGCAGGTTCGTGGCGGTGACTACCCGCTGAGCCGCTCGCTGTTCGTCTACGTCAACCTGCCCCCGGGCAAAGCGATTACCGGGCCGGAGGGCGCCCTGCTCGACCTGATCCTTTCGCCCGAGGGGCAGCGTACGGTGGCGGGACAGGGCTTCATTACCCTGGCGGATGAGGTGCTTGCCGCTCAGCGACAGCGCCTTGGTCTCGACGTGGCAGCGCCGTGATGCTGTCATCCAACTGTCATCAAGGTGTTCTACGCTTCAGGCCATGATAGAGCCCCCCCATCCTTTTTCCCCTTCCCGGTCCCGCTGGCGCCGTCAGCGTGATCGGTTGGCCACCGGGCTGATTGCGTTGGGTGGCATCGTGGTGGTGCTCGCGGTATTGGCGATCGGTGTGTTCCTGGTGGTGGAGGTTCTGCCCGCGCTGTTAGGTGGGCAGCTGGACACACAGCGGGTTTTCGCCTCGCTCACGCCCATGGCCTGGGGTACGCTCAAAGCGGCCTTGTGGGCCATGCTGTTTTCCGTGCCCCTGGCCCTGGGGGCGGCCATACACTCCTCGATGTTCATGTCGCAGCGCTTGCGCAGCCGGATGAAGCCGACGCTCGAGCTGATGGAAGCACTCCCGGGCGTGGTCGTCGGCTTCATTGCCGGCCTGGTCATGGCCCCCTGGGTGGAGCGACACCTGGCCGGTACCCTCACGCTGCTGCTGTTACTGCCGTTGGGGGTACTGCTCGCCGGCGGGGTATGGCGTCGCCTGTCGCCGGCGTGGCGGCGCTGGTTCTCCCTGTCGCGTGCGGGACTGTGGCTGGTGCCCTGGCTGGCGCTGCTGGTCATGGCGGCCTTCGCGCTCTCGCCCTGGTTGGAGCGACTGCTCGTCGACGGAGACCTGCGGGTCTGGCTGGACCGCGAGATGGGCATCGACTATGCCTCGCGCAATGCCATGATCGTGGGCGTGGCCATGGGCTTTGCCGTGATTCCCAGCATCTACGCCCTGGCCGAGGATGCACTTTCCGGGGTGCCCGGTGGGCTGGGCGAGGGTGCACACGCCCTGGGTGCGACGCGCTGGCAGACCCTGTGGAAGGTGGTGCTGCCGGCCGCTGCCCCGGGTATCTTCGCGGCGGTAATGATCGGTGCCGGGCGTGCAGTCGGCGAAACCATGATCGTGCTGATGGCCAGCGGCAATACGGCCTTGATGAGCCTGAGCCCGTTTGAGGGCATGCGCAGCATGGCGGCGGGCATCGTCGTCGAGCTGCCCGAAGCCGTGCCGGGTAGCGAAGCCTACGTGATGCTGATGCTGGCGGCCCTGCTGCTGTTCCTTTTCACCTTCCTGGTCAATACGCTGGCCGAAGTGGTGCGTAGCCGATTGAGGCGCCGCTATCGCTGGCTTGGGGTGGCGCCATGACGGGGGCGGCGTCGTGAGTGCCTGGTCCGAGCTGGCGAGCCAGCGCCTGCCGCGCTCGGAGGGCCCCTGGGCCTGGCTGGCCGCCGGCAGTGTGGCACTGTCGCTGCTGATGCTGGGTGGACTGCTGCTGCTCATCGCCGTACGTGGACTGGGGCATTTCTGGCCGGCAGGCGTCGTGCAGCTGGAGCTGGAAGACGGCCGGGCGCTGGCCGGGCGTGTCGTGCGTGAGCTGCCGCTGGAGCAGGGCGAGCGTGAGCGACTTTATTACACCGCCAACCGAGATCTCGACGGCCAGGTGTGGCACTGGCTGGCGGTCTCCGACATCGTCGCCAGCGAACGTCCACGGGACCTGCTGGTACTCGAGCGCCGCTTCCACGGCGAGTTCATCGGCCGGCTGGTGGAGGTGGGAAGTGTCGACTTCCCCGATCCGACATCAACGGCGACGGCGGACTGGAACGCGCTTCAGGCAAGTCTGGCGGAGCTGCAAGCGTTGCGCAGCGAACGTGATCGACTGCGGCGCGAGCAGCTACGGCCGCTGATCCAGCAACTGGATGCCGATCCTCGGGACGCGCAGGCTCGACGAGAACTGGCGGCGGTCAATGAGCGGGTGCGAGCCCTGCAGCACGCCATGCAAGGCAAGGTGGCGATCCTCGAAAGCGCCGATGGGCGACGCCTGGTCCAGCCCCTTGACGAGATTCTGCGTGCCTGGCGGCCCAACGCGATGACCACTGGCGAGAAGCTGACGGCCTGGGCACGGGGCGTGTGGCGCTTTCTCTCCGAGGGACCGCGGGACGGCAATACGGCAGGCGGCGTGTGGCCGGCGATCTTCGGCACCGTGCTGATGGTGCTGCTGATGTCGCTGCTGGTCGCCCCCTTCGGGGTGCTGGCGGCGGTCTACCTCAATGAGGTGGCCCACCAGGGCCGGCTGACGAACCTCGTGCGTATCTCCGTGCGCAATCTGGCGGGGGTGCCTTCCATCGTCTACGGTGTGTTCGGCCTTGGAGTGTTCGTCTATGGAGTCGGCGGCTCGCTTGACGAGTGGTTCTTCAGCGATGAGCTACCCTCGCCCACCTTTGGCACCGGGGGATTGCTTTGGGCATCCCTCACTCTGGCGCTGTTGACCCTGCCAGTGGTGATCGTGGCCACCGAAGAGGGCCTGGCGCGGATACCGGTGCAGCAGCGGGAGGGTGCCCTGGCGCTGGGCGCCACTCGATTCGAGACACTGACCCGGGTCATCCTGCCGATGACGGTACCCGCCATGCTGACCGGGGTCATCCTGGCGATTGCCCGTGCCGCCGGCGAAGTGGCACCGCTGATGCTGGTGGGCGTCGCCAAGCTGGCGCCCCAGGTGCCGGTGGACGCCGAGTTTCCGTTCCTGCATCTTGAACGTAAGTTCATGCATCTGGGCTACCACATCTATGACACGGCCTTCCATGGCAACGATGTCCAGGCGGCACTGCCGCTGGTGTATGCCACGGCCTTGCTGCTGATAGGGGTGATCCTGGTGCTTAACCTGACTGCCATATTCCTGCGTCATTATTTCCGTACGCGTCACGGCTATGTGCCGCGTCAGTAATGAGGTCGACGTTGCCGATATCCATACCGTCCCGATTCCAACCAGCCGCTTCGGGCTCGATCATCGACTTTCCCGCTGAGGCCAGCTGCTTCCAGGTTGAGGCGCTAAGCCTGGCCTACGGGGGAAAGCCGGCGCTGCAGGAGATTTCTCTGCGCGTGCCGCGTCACCGGGTCACGGCCTTCATCGGCCCTTCCGGCTGCGGCAAGTCGACCCTGCTGCGGGCGCTCAATCGGCTTCACGACCTCAACGAGAATGTCAGCCACGAGGGGCGGATCCTGCTTGAAGGGCAGGATATCCACGCCCCGGAAGTGGCGGTGGACGAGCTGCGTCGTCGCGTCGGCATGGTGTTCCAGGTGCCCAACCCCTTCCCCATGTCGATCTACGAGAACGTGGCCTTCGGCCTGCGTCTGCAGGGGGGGCTGACGCGACGACGCATGGACGACATCGTGGAGTGGGCGCTGCAGGCCGCGGCGCTGTGGGATGAGGTGAAGGATCGCCTGCGTGCCTCGGCCTGGTCGCTCTCCGGTGGCCAACAGCAGCGCCTGGTGATCGCCCGCTCGCTGGCGGTGCGCCCCGAGGTGCTGCTGCTCGACGAGCCGGCCTCGGCATTGGATCCGATCTCGACGCTGAAGATCGAGGAGCTGATTCGTGGGCTGAAATCGCAGCTCACGCTGATCCTGGTAACCCACAACATGCAGCAGGCGGCGCGGGTTTCCGACTACACCGCTTTCCTGCAGGAGGGTGAGCTGGTGGAGTACGCCCCCACCGACATCCTGTTCACCAACCCCACGCTGCGGCGTACCGAAAACTACATTACCGGCCGCATGGCCTGACGGGCTGGCCTGAGCGGCCCGAGGAGAGAACGATGGAGATCACCAGCGAGACCCACAGCCAGCACATTTCCCGCCAGTTCAACCAGGAGCTGGAGGCGCTGAAGACCCACTTGATGACCATGGGAGGACTGGTCGAACAGCAGGTCCAGGAGGCGATCCAGGCGCTGCTCGAAGGCGACAGCCGCCTGGCAGAGAAGGTGCGTGACCGCGATCGCGACGTCAATGCCATGCAGCTCAGGATCGACGACGAATGCACCCGGGTCCTGGCGCGCCGCCAGCCGGCCGCCTCCGACCTTCGGCTGGTGCTGGCGGTGATTCGCGCCACCGCCGACCTGGAGCGCATCGGCGACGAAGCGAGCAAGATCGCGCGCAATGCGCTGACCTTGATCGACAACGGCAACAACGTTCGCGGCCTGGTCGAGGTGCGCCACATCAGCGAGCATGTTCGGCGCATGCTGCGCGACGCTCTGACCGCTTTTGCCCGCTTCGACACCGAGCTGGCGTTGCGTGTGGTGCACGAGGACGAGTCGGTGGACGACGAGTACGGCAGCGCCATGCGTTCGCTGATGACCTTCATGATGGAGGATAGCCGTGCCATCGGCCCGGTGCTCAACGTCATGTGGATCCTGCGTGCGCTGGAACGCGTCGGCGACCATGCTGACAACCTCGCCGAGTACGTCATCTATCTGGTCAAGGGGCTCGACATCCGCCACATGGACACCGACCAGCTCGACGAGGAAGCCCTCACTCGCAAGGAGTGACACCGAGAGCTACGGAATCCCTTTTCGGCACTCACCCGCGGGACACGGCTGGTCTACCGCCGCGGCCTGCGGGGCTACTTCCCTGGATCTACCATGGCGAGTGGGGTCTTCCCGGCGGAAGGGAGTCAGCCGGTGGCTTGTTCGATTCCGGGATGGGTCACCAGCCGCGAGGCAGGAAAGACGCAGCGGAACAGGGCACCGCGGCCCGGGAGGGATTCGATCTCCAGATGCGCGTCGTGGCGCAGCAGCACATGCTTGACGATGGCCAGTCCCAGACCGGTGCCGCCGGTCTCGCTGCTGCGGCCCTTGTCGACGCGGTAGAAGCGCTCCGTCAGCCGGGGGATGTGGGCGGGGTCGATGCCTTCGCCGTCATCTTCCACTTCCAGGCAGGCTCCCTTCACGTGCGGCTTCCAGCGCAGCGTGATGTGGCAGCCTTCGGCGCTGTAGCGCACCGCATTGGAGGCGAGATTGGAAAGCGCGCTGTGGACCTCCGGGTCGCTGCCCAACAGCCAACGGTTTTCGTCGACCTCGATGGCAATTCGATGGCGCCCCGCGGAGAGCGCCTCGGCGTCCTGGCGGACTTCCTCGAGGATGGATGTCATCTCCAGCGCACAGTGATCATCGCCGCCCTGGTCGATCTCCAGCCGCGAAAGCAGCAGCAGGTCATTGACCAGGTTCTGCATGCGCTGGGTCTGCTCCTGCATGCGGGCAAGTCCCCCGGCCAGGCGCGGCGGCAACTGCTCGGCATAGGTGGCGTAGGTCTCGAGGTAGCCTGCCAGTACCGTCAGCGGCGTTCGCAGTTCATGGGAGACATTGGCGACGAAGTCCCGGCGCATCTCCTCCAGGCGATGCAGGCGAGTGATGTCGCGGGCCATCAGCAGCCGCTCGTCGTCGCCGTAGAGGGTGATCTGGAACTGCAGCACCTGATGTTCGTCCACCGGCGAGGGCAGCGTGAGCGGCTCGCGGTAGTCGCGGGCGGTGAAGTAGGCGACAAAGCGCGGGTCGCGGATCAGGTTGGTGATGTGCTGGCCGCGATCATGTGCAGCCTCGAGCCCCAGCATGCGCTCGGCGGCACTGTTCCACCACTCCAGGTCGCCCTGCTGGTCGAGCATCACCACGCTGTCGCGCATCGCCTCCGAAGACTCCTGGATGCGCTTCAGCGTTGCCTGCAGCCGCTGCTGGGTCTGGCGCTGCCCTTTCTGGTAGCGATACAGCCTGTCGAATAGCTCACCCCACAGCCCCTGGGCAGCGGGCGGTTCGTCATGCGGGTGGCGCGTCAGCCAGCGGCGCAGCGCGTGGAGCTGCTTGAGATGGTAGGCCAGGCGCATGGCAAGGGCGGCGGCGAGGCCCAGGCCGGGGGAGCCCAGCAGCCAGCCGAGCAGGACGCCGGCGGCGATGAGCAGGCCGAGGCGCCAGAGTTCATGTCGCCAGGCGCGCACGTCAGCCCTTGTTGGAGAAGCGGTAGCCGGTGCCGCGCACGGTCTGGACCAGGTGCTGGTGGGCGTCGCCCAGGGCCTTGCGCAGGCGGCGGATATGCACGTCCACGGTACGTTCCTCGACGTAGACATTGCCGCCCCAGACCTGGTCGAGCAGCTGGCTGCGGGTGTAGGCGCGCTCCTGATGGGTCATGAAGAACTGCAGCAGCCGGTACTCGGTGGGGCCCATCTCCAGCGGCGCACCGTGGGCGCTGACCCGGTGGCTGATGGGATCAAGTACCAGTCCATCCACCTCCACCGGCTCCTCGACGCCCTTGGGGGTGGTGCGGCGCAGTACCGCCTTGAGCCGGGCCACCAGCTCGCGGGGCGAAAAGGGCTTGGTGATGTAGTCGTCGGCGCCGGCTTCCAGGCCCTGGATCTTGTTGTCTTCCTCGCTCTTGGCGGTGAGCATGATGATCGGCAGCTCGCGAGTGGCTTCCTCGCGCTTGAGCCGGCGTGCCAGTTCGATGCCGCTAGTGCCGGGCATCATCCAGTCGAGCAGGACCAGGTCAGGTTGGTGGTCGACGATGATGGCGTGGGCGCTCTGGGCATTGGCGGCCTCGAGCACACGATAGTCGGCCATCTCCAACGCCACCGCGATCATCTCGCGGATCGGCGCTTCGTCATCAACGATCAGAACGGTCTTGGCGGTCATCCCGAAGCCTCGCGGTCAGTAACGGGTCGGTGACGATCTGACCACGACATGATGACAGTTGCGTGACATGGCCGCCATAGCGCCTTCAGGCACCGACCTCCGGCCACAGGCTCAGGGCGATGCCGGCGAAGACCAGCAGGCCAGACCAGTGGTTGTTGAGAAAGGCCTGGAAGCAGGGCTCGCGCTCACGAGAGCGAATCAGAAACTGCTGATGGATGAAGGTGGCCGCCATGCCTGCCAGGCCCAGCCAGAAGAACGCGCCAAGGCCCAGGCGCACACCGACCCAGCCCAGTAGGCCAAGGGTCACCAGCTGGAGTATGCCGATGGCGATCTTGTCGGCGCGGCCCAGCAGCACCGCGGTGGACTTGATGCCGATCTTGAGGTCGTCGTCGCGATCGACCATGGCGTACTCGGTGTCGTAGGCCACGGTCCAGGCCACATTGGCGGCGAACAGCAGCCACGCCTCGAGGGGGATGTGGCCAAGCACCGCGCCGAAGGCCATGGGAATGGCCCAGGAGAAGGCTGCGCCGAGGAACAGCTGCGGCAGGTGGGTATAGCGCTTCATGAACGGATAGATGAAGGCCAGTGCCACGCCCACCAGTGACAGCATGACGGTGAAGAGGTTGGTGAAGAGCACCAGCACGAAGGCGCTTGCGACCAGGCTGGCGAACAGCACTTTGGCCTCTTGCTCGCTGATGCGTCCGGTGGCCAGCGGGCGATGCTTGGTGCGTTTCACATGCCCGTCGAAGTGGCGGTCGGCATAGTCGTTGATCACGCAGCCGGCGGCGCGCATCAGGTAGACACCCGCCACGAAGATCAGTACCAAGTGTCGCTCGGGAATACCGGCAGCGGCCACCCACAGCGCCCAGAATGTGGGCCACATCAGCAGCCAGGTGCCGATGGGACGATCCAGGCGCATCAGCTGCAGGAAGTCGGGCAGACGTGCCAGCCCCTTGGGGCGCATCAGCGAGCGATCCATCGGTATCTCCTCATTCGATGGGGTCCATCCTAGCGTGATGGCAGGCCCAATTCATCCGTCATGGTATCGAGGAAGAACTCCTGCACCAGCACCGCGAAGCGGCCGTGACGGAACACCGAGCGACGGCCCCAAGGGCCTGCCAGGGGGTGGAAGGGGGCCGGAGTGGCCGTGACTTCGATGGGGCTGCGCTCGAGGTCGGGCTGGCGAAACAGCCAGCTTCCCAGTGAGCGCTCGCCTAGTCGCTCGAGGCGCTGGCCGCGCAGATGTGCCAGCGGTGCCACCGAGCGGGCCACCACCCAGGGCCGTTCGTCCAGGCAGAGGGCCACTTCGCGCAGCCAGGCAAGGCGGTCGAGAGGCAGCCGCAGGGCGTGAGCCTCGTCGGCTCGCGGTTTACCCAGGCCCTGGCCGAGCAGGCGAACGCGAAAGGTGCGGCCGGTTCCGGCCGAAATCAGTCGTGACGTGAGCGAGTCCCGCGAGGCGACCCAGCTCCACCAGGCCGGGCTCATCGCGGGGCGTCCCGCGGCCAGGGGGCGCCAGGTGGGGGTATGGGGTGGCTTGGCTTGGCGCTCCGCATGGTTCCGGTTCACCGGCACTCTCCGGGTCTCACTTGGGGCGCATAGTGTAACATGCTGAACTGACCTACTTCTTCGTGCCGGCAGGCGAGTTTCCGCCTCTTAAGGGAGTCTCATGAGTCGACCTCTCACCATTATCGGTTCAGGTATGGCCGGCTTCGGCCTGCTCAAGCAGCTGCGTCAACGGGATGCCGAACGTCAGGTGACCCTGATCACTGCCGACAGCGGTGACGACTATTCCAAGCCGATGCTCTCCTCCGGCTTTGCCAAGCGCCTGGCGCCTGAACGCCTGGCGATGCGCTCTGCCCTCGAACTGGCCGATCAACTGGGCGCGGTGGTGCGCACTCATACCCGGGTTGATGCCATCGACACGCACGCGCGATGCCTGCACATCGGTGAGGAGAGCCTGCCTTTCGGCGAGCTGGTGCTGGCCACGGGGGCCGCCCCCAGCGTGCCGTTTGCCGTTCCCGAGCCGCTTGCGGGCCGTGTCTTCAGCGTCAACGATCTGGACGACTATCGGCGCTTTTCCGCCGCCCTCGAGTCCCTTGGCCGGCCAGCCCGCGTGGCCATCGTCGGTGCCGGACTGGTGGGCTGCGAATTCGCCAACGACCTGGCGGCAGGCGGCCATGCGGTGACTCTGGTTGCTCCCGAGGATGCCCCGCTCCCCCGGCTGTTGCCGGAGCCGCTGGGGCGTGCCCTCGGCGACGCCTTCGCCGAGGCCGGCATCGCGCTGAATCTGGGACGCAGCCTCCTGCGTCTGGAAGAAACCGGTGGCGACATCGGCCTGTCGCTCGACGATGGCCGCCAGCTCGAGGCCGACCTGGTGCTCGTCGCAACCGGCCTGCGTCCGCGAACCGAGCTGGCCGAGGCAGCCGGGCTGGCCGTGGGCTCTGCCGGTATTCACGTCGATCGCTATCTGGCTGCCTCCGTACCAGGCATCCACGCGTTGGGGGACGTGGCCTGCGTCGATGGGGTCAATGCCATGTACGTGCAGCCGCTGCAGGCTAGCGCCAAGGCGCTGGCCTGCACGCTGGCTGGCACGCCTACTCAAGTGAGCTACGGTGCTTGGCCTGTGCTGGTCAAGACGCCTCTGCTGCCGGTGGTGGCACTGCCCCCGCTGCAGGCGCCGGTGCGCTGGCGCATCGAGGGAGAGGGATGGAACCTGAGTGCTCTTGCCGAAGATCGAGACGAACGTTTGATTGGCTTTGCGTTGACAGGAGGCCGCGTGAAGCGGAAAGTTGAGCTGGCGCGGGCAATGCCGCCATTGCTAGGCTAGTCACGTCATCGTCATGACCGGCTTCATCAGCATGGGGTACGCGGTGATAACCGCGCTTGAAGCTTCAGGAGCAAGGGAAGAACCCAGTCAAGGGGACGGGCTCTCCCGGGGAAGAAGTGACAGGCGATACCTTCGTGATTCGTTCATGATAACAACTCACCGGCTTCGTGGCCGGGATAAAAGCCAATACCAGGAGGGCTGTATGCGTAAGCCAGAACTCGCCGCGGCAATTGCCGAGCGTGCGGAACTTTCCAAGGACAAGGCCAGCCAGGTGCTCAACGTCATTCTCGACGAGATCACCGGCAGCGTGGCCCAGGGGCAGGATGTCTCCCTGATCGGTTTCGGTACCTTTACCGTGCGCGAGCGCGCCGCGCGTACCGGCAAGAACCCGCAGACCGGCCAGCCGCTGGCCATTCCGGCCAGCAAGACCGTTGCCTTCAAGCCGGGCAAAGGGCTCAAGGACGCCGTCGGCAAGGGCTGACCGTCGCTGTGACCCTTCGTGGCGCGGCCTGCACTGTCAGGCCGCGATACCCTTCCACCTGATCGAATCGGACTCGACATGAAGCTGCGACTCATGCTGTGGCTGCTTGGGTGGATGCTCAAACGCGCCCTGCGCCGCAAGCCTGCCTTCCGTGAGACCCTGTCGGAGATACGCCGTCTCGACTGGGGTATTGCCACGGAAGATCTTTCCATTGCCCGCCATTACCTGATGTCGCCCCAAGGGATTCAGGCCGGCGCCGGGTTGCCGGTGGATCTCGACCTGGAGCTGCGCTTCGATGACGAGGCCACTGCGATAAGAGTACTGCGCAAGCCGACCCAGCAGGCCTTTCTCGACGGCATGATGGCCGGCAAGGTGCGCCTGGTGGGCGATTCGGGCGATCTGCAGAAGCTGCAGAAGCTGCTCAAGCATCTCTGAGTCCGCACCATTTCACGAATTATCATGCCTTTAGTCGGCGGAATAGGACGTGGACATACCCCACCAGCGTCTGGTCTATTTCAGAGTCACCCTGGAGTCGGGCTCGGTGCGCCAGGCCGCCGCTCGCCTCGATATCGCGCCGTCGGCAGTGAGCCGGCAACTCAACCTGCTGGAAGAGGCTCTGGGCGCCACGCTGCTTGAGCGCAAGCGGACGGGGATCCGGCCCACGCCGGTGGGCGAGATGCTGCTCGAATACTGCGAGCGCCGCGGCGCCCTGGACGAGAGTTTCATTGCTTCGCTGGAAGCCTATCAGCGGATGGAGACCGGCACCGTGGCGCTGGTGGTGGGCGAAGGCTTCGTCGGCGACCTGGTGGCCAAGCCGCTGCGTGAATTCACCGAGCGATATACCGGTATTCAGATCGATATCCACCTGGCCGGTACCTCGGGCATCATCGAGGCAGTCATCGATGAGCAGGCGCATATTGGCCTGATGTTTCATGAGCGGACCCATCACCAGCTGCGTTTCTGGGTTTCGAGCCCGCAGCCGCTGATGGCCATATTGCCGCCCGATCATCCTCTGGCCGAAGAGGCTCAGCCTCTGACCCTGGCGCAGCTGAGCGAGGCGCCCATGGCGATGTGGGACCCCAGCCATCAGGTGCGCCACATGGTGGACGAGGCATTTCTGCAGGCCCGGCTGCGGCCGCGCATGGCCATGAACACCAACTCCATGGCCATCCTGGCCCAGTACGTGCGCAGCGGCATGGGCATCACTCTGCTGCCGGCCTTTGCCGTGGCGGGTGACCTGGCCGAGGGGCGACTGGTGGCTCGCTCCGTTGACGACCCGCTGTTCCAGCGCTCCCAGGCGCACATGGTGACCCGCATCGGCCGCCAGCAGCCCAAGGCCAGTATCCTGCTCCTGCGCCACCTGCAGCGCTGGATGCAGGCCTTCCAGAACGTCGATTCGACCTCTATCCGTTAACCCACGCCGCTGCCGTAGCCCATGGCCACGCTGGCTTCGCTGGCGGTCTCTACCCATACGCTCTGAGGCAGGGTGTACTCGCGCAGGCCGTCGAGGCCGCTGGAACGGCCGAAGCCGCTGTCGCCGAAGCCGCCGAAGGGCGACATCACGCTGATTGCCTTGTAGCCGTTGATCCACACCGTGCCGGCGCGCAGCTGAGCGGCCACCCGATGCGCGCGGGCCGGGTCCTGGGTCCACACCGCACCGGCCAGGCCGAAGCGGGTGGCGTTGGCCAGGCGTACGGCATCCGCCTCGTCGTCGAAGGGCATCGCCACCAGCACCGGGCCGAACACCTCCTCGCGGGCGATCTCCATTTCCGGGGTGACGTCGACCAGTACGGTGGGGGCCAGGAAGTAGCCCTGTGCCTCCTCGGGCAAGCCTGCCGGGCGGCTGCCGCCGACGATCACCCGCGCGCCGGCGGCCACGGCGTCCTCGATCATGCGCGTCACGTGTGCGTACTGGCGGGCGTTCTGCAGCGGCCCCATGCGGGTCGCCTCGTCGGCGGGCAGGCCGACGGTGATCTCGGCTGCGGCACGCGCCAGCCGCTCGGTCACCTCCGCGAAGGCCTCGCGCTGGACCAGCAGTCGCGAGCCGGCCACGCAGCTCTGTCCCGCCGCGGCGAAGATCGCCGCCTGGGCGCCTGCCACGGCGGCGTCGAGGCTGGCGTCGGCGAAGACGATGTTGGCCGACTTGCCGCCCAGTTCCAGCACGCTCGGCACCAGGCGCCGGGCGCCGGCCTCGGCGATCAGGCGCCCGCTCTGGGGCGAGCCGACGAACACCAGCTTGCTGATGCCTTCGCTGCCGGTGAGCGCCGCGCCGGTGCTCGGGCCCAGGCCGTTGACGATGTTGACCAGCCCCTTGGGCAGGCCGCCCTGCTCCAGCAGCCGGGCGATCGTCACCGAGGTGAAGGGGGTGAGCTCCGAGGGCTTGAGCACCACGCCGTTGCCGGCGGCGATGGCCGGGGCGAGCTGCCAGGCACAGGTGAACATCGGCGCGTTCCACGGCGTGATCTGGCCCACTACCCCATAGGGCACGTGGCGTACGTAGTTGAGGTGGCTGGTGGGTACCGGGATCACCTCACCGTGCTGCTTGTCGCACCAGCCGGCGTAGTACTCGAACATCTCGCGCACCTTGCCGACCTCGCCGCGGCAGTCGCGGATCGGCTTGCCGGCTACCACGCTCTCGAGCTGGGCCAGCGCCTCCTCGTGGCCTTCGAGGCCGCGCACGGCGGCGTTCATGCGCCGGCCGCGCTCGCTGGCAGTGAGCGCCATCCACGCCTGCTGTGCCCGGGTGGCGGCGGCAACGGCGCGCTCGACCGGAGCCGGGCCGGCGTCGCGGTAGCCGAGCAACGTCTCGCCGGTGGCGGGATCGATCAACGTGATCGCCTCGCCTTCGCCCGGGCAGGGCGCGCCGTCGACCCAGTTGGACAGCGGCGTTGCGCCCTGCAGGCCGAAGCCATCGAGCAGCGCCGAGAGATGCTCCCGGGCCTGGTTATTGAGGTGGTTCATGATGCGTTCTCCTCGGTAGCAGCGGCCAGCAGCGCACCGGCGATACGGTTGAAGTCGTCGCTATCAGCGGGGGACTCGGGATCGGCGTGCCACGCCTCGACTACGGCTTGGAGCAGGCCCGGCGGCATGTCGAGGCGCTCGGCGGCGTCGCGGGCCAGGCGTAGGTCCTTGCGCATCAGGCCGGTGGTGAAGCCAGAATCGAAGCGCCCGGAGAGAATCCACTCGGGGAAATTGACCTCGCTGACCGCACTGCGTCCCGAACCGCTGTTGAGCCCGGCCAGGCAGGCCGCAGGATCGACCCCGGCTCGAGCGGCCATGGCCACTGCCTCGGCGGTGGTCAGCAGGTGGGCGGCACAGAGATAGTTATTGGCCAGCTTGACCACATGGCCACTGCCCGGCCCGCCGACGTGGGTGTAGCGGGCCGACATCGCGTCGAGCATCGGTGCCAGACGCTCGATGGTGGCCGACTCGCCGCCGAGCAGCATGCCGAGCTTGCCCGTCGCCGCCCCCTTGGGGCCGCCGCTGACCGGGGCGTCGAGCCACGCCAGCCCGGCGGCCTGAACCTTGGCGGCCAGCTCTCGACTGACCACCGGATCCGAGGTCGAGGTATCGACGATGACGCTGCCCTTCGGCGCCAGGCCGAGCAGACCGGGCGAAGTTTCGATCACCTCCCGCACCTGTGCGGAGGTGGGCAGCGACAGCAGGTAGACGTCGCACGGCGGCAGCTGGTCGGGGGCGACCGCCGGCAACCCCTGCTCCGCCAGGCACAGGCGGGCGCTGTCGAACAGGTCGCTGCCGGTGACGTCGAAGCCGGCGGCTTGCAGGGTCAGGGCCATGTTGCCGCCCATCTGGCCGAGGCCGATAACGCAGATTTTCATGGTTGTTCCTCAAGAAGATGCAGAATGTCGTGTCTGGCAGGCGCGTCGATCCGGACCGCAGCGACGCTGCGGCCATGGAAGCCGTGGCGAAAAGCGCCGTCAGTCGTCGAGCAGGGTCGTGACCAGCGCCTGCCAGTACGCCACGCCTAGCGGGGCGATGGCGTCGTTGAAGTCGTAGAGTGGATTGTGCAGGGCGGCGCTCTCGACTCCGTTGCCGAGCCAGATGTAAGCGCCGGGGCAGGCCTCGAGCATGAAGGCGAAGTCTTCGGAGGCCATGCTGGGCGGCAGGTCGCGATGTACGCGGGTGATACCCGGCAGCGTCTCGAGCACCCCGGCGCAGCGTGCCGCATGCTCGGGTGCGTTGATCGTGGCGGGGTAGCGCGACTGATAGTCGAGCTCGACCCTGAGGTCGTGGAATCCGGCCAGCGCCTCGATTGCCTGGCGCAAGCGTCGCTCCAGGTAGGCGCGCAGCTCGCCGTCGAAGCAGCGCAGGGTGCCGCGCAGCTCCACCGTCTCCGGGATCACGTTGAAGGCGTCGCCGGCGTGGAACTGGGTGATGCTGAGCACCGCGCTCTGGTGTGGCGGCGTTTCGCGGCTGATCAACCCCTGCAGCTGGCTGGCCAGCTGACAGGCGGCCAGTATGGTGTCGCTGCCCAGGTGGGGCATGGCGGCATGACAGCCGCGCCCGCTGAGCTTCAGGGTGAAGACGTCGAAGGCGGCCATCACTGCGCCGTCGTGTACCGCCGCCTCGCCCACGGCGAGCCCCGGCCAGTTGTGCAGGCCATAGACGGCTTCCATGGGGAAGCGCTCGAAGAGCCCCTCCTCGACCATCACGCGGCCGCCGCCCTCGCTCTCCTCCGCCGGCTGGAAGATGAAGTACACCCGCCCGGCGAAGTCCGGGTCGGCGGCCAGCGCATAGGCCGCCCCCAGCAGCATGGTGGTGTGTCCATCGTGGCCGCAGGCGTGCATCTTGCCCGGCACCTGGGAGGCGTGGGCAAAGCGGTTGGCCTCCTCGACGTCGAGCGCATCGATGTCAGCCCGCAGCCCGATGGCATGCCCGGGGCCGCGCCTGCCGTCGAGAATCGCCACTACACCGGTACCCCTCCCCAGCCCGGCGACGACCTCGAGCCCGGCCTGACGCAGCAGCTCGGCAATACGGGCGCCGGTGCGGTGCTCCTCGAAGGCGGTCTCCGGGTGGCGGTGGAAGTCGTGGCGCCAGGCAGAGAGGCGTTCCGGCGTCGGCAGCAGGCTGTCATCCATGAGCGGCTCCTCAGATAATCAAATGGGCAATGAATGCCGAAGCGACGAAGGTACCGGTGAAGACCAGCAGCGAGACGATCACCAGTTTCCAGCCGGTCTGACGGAACATGGTGAACTCGCGGCCGGTCAGCGCCAGGCCGGCATAGGCCAGCACCGGGGTCACCACGGCGAGAAAGTTCACATGGGAGAGCTGGCCGACGATCCAGCCATTGCCGGGAAAGAAGGGCAGCGTCATGACGATGCTGATCAGCGAGACCCAGGCCACGCTAGGCAGGTAGAACGGCGCGAAGCGACCGATGAGCAGGCCGATCATGACCATGACGTAGAGCAGCACCATGCCGGGCAGCGCCTGGTGCAGCGGGGCGCCATGCACGATGTTGGCGATCCACGCCGCGACGCATACCACGGCCAGCAGCAGAGCGGTCTTGCCGAGCTGCTGCTCGGGCCGCAGTTCCTGCAGGGCGGAAGCATCGAAACCGTTGTCGGGTGCAGTCGTATCAGAGGGTTTCATTGTGGGCCTCCTTGAGCTTGGCGCCGCCGAGGCGCTTGTACAGCCACTCTGCCGTGGGCAGGGCGATGAACAGGGAAACGTAAAGACCGGTGGCGTAGGTCAGCAGATTACTGGCGCCGGAGAAGGCCAGCAGGTCGTCGCGCAGGTGCGGAGCGGCTTCGGCCAGGGCACCCGAGCAGGCTGCAACCATGCTGCCGCTGCCTACGCCGCAGGCCATGGCCAGGGCACGAATGTCGATGATGTCCAGCGAGGCGAGATAGCCGGCCATCAGCGCGAAGTAGAGGGTGCCGAACATGGTGCCCACCACGTAGACGCCCATGATGCCGATGCCCTCGGGGCTTCTCAGGCCGTACTTGTCCGAGATGATGGCGATGTTGGGCTCGCGGGCGATGGAGTAGGTGGCGCCGATGGCCTCGCGCCCCATGCGCAGTACCAGCACGGCGAAGGGCAGTGCCAGCAGCATGGTGCCGAGATTGCCCAGCTCCTGCAGGATCAGTGCCGGCCCGGCGGCGATGATCTGCTCGATGGCCGGTCCGATGGTGGAGCCGAACTTGGCGATGAAGGGCAGGATCGAGATCATGATCAGCGGTCCGGCGGCGTTGCTGACCGGCTTGGGAATCACCCGCTGCATGCTCGAGAACAGGTGCGGGTTGAACAAAACGCCAATGATGAAGGCGTAGAACAGCGGCAGCAGCAGTAGCGTGCCGGGGCCGAGGGGAATGCGCAGAATGCCGATCCACTCGGCGAGAAGCGACGCTAGTATCACCGTCAGGTGCAGGCGCCAGTTGAGCAGCAACTTCATGTCCATTGGATTGTCCTTGTCGTGTTGGGGGACATCTTGAGTATCGAAATGAGGGTGTTCCAATGATAGGCGCTAGGTGTTCTGCTTTTTGCTACGCAGGCCGTGATGCCGCACCCTGCGGGGCGCCACGAGATGTCGGTTTCCGAAGGGAGGTTTGGCTTTATACGAAAGTCTAATGTCAGTAGACTGAGCATGTCTCACCAACAATAAGCCGAACACCATGCCGACCTCGCTCTCCCTGTCGCTGCGGCGCTTGTGGACCCTGGACAAGTTCGCTTACAGCCTGCGCGTCTTCCTCGCCTTCAGTGGCGCATTGCTGCTCAGCTGGGTGGCCGGGGACATCGCGCTGATGATCCCGCTGTTCCTCGGCATCATCGCCAGTGCCCTGTCGGAAACCGACGACAGCTGGCAGGGTCGCCTGCAGGCGCTCGTGGTTACGCTGATCTGCTTCGCGGTGGCCTCTCTCGTGGTGCTGTGGCTGTTTCCCTGGCCGTGGCTGTTCGCTGCAGGGCTTGGTGTGGCCACCTTCGTGCTGATCATGCTGGGCGCCGTGGGGCAGCGCTACGCCACCATCGCCTCCGGCACCCTGATCCTCGCCATCTATACCATGATCAACATCGAACACCATGGAGGCGTGCCGCAGGAAGGCGATTGGAGCCAGACGCTGCTGATCCTGTCGGGTGCGGCCTGGTATGGTGCGATCTCGGTGGTCTGGTGTGCTCTCTTTTCGCGCCAACCGCTCAAGCAGAGCATGGCCGAGCTCTATCGTGAACTGGGCAAATATCTGATACTGAAGGCCACGCTGTTCGAGCCACTGAGAGGGGTGGATATCGAGGCGCGGCGCCTGGCGCTGGCGCGGCAGAACGGCAGGGTGGTGGGTGCGATGAACCAGGCCAAGGAGATGATCTTTCGCCGGCTCGAGGGGCAGCGTGGCAGCCGCAAGCTGAACCGCTACTTGCGGATCTACTTCATTGCCCAGGACATCCATGAGCGGGCCAGTTCGTCTCACTATCCCTATGCTCAGCTGACCGAGGCCTTTTTCCACCACGACGTGCTGTTCCGCTGCCAGCGCCTGCTCGACCAGCAGGGCCTTGCGTGCAAGCGGCTGGGCAAGGCGCTATTGCTCAATCGCTCCTTCGAGCATGACCAGAGCGAACAGGCCCTTGCCGACCTGCATGCCTCCATCGCCAACCTGCGAGACATGCGCAACCCAGCGTGGCGGGAGCTCTTGCCTGCCCTTAACGCACTGGCCGATAACCTCGCCAGCCTGGAGGAGCAGTTGGCCACGGCACACAATCCCGATGCCGCCGACGAGGCCCCGGGTGATACCAGCCTGTTCGACCGCTCCCCGGGCAGCTTCAAGGAGGCGTGGGAACGTATCCGGCTCAACCTGACGGTGACGTCCCCCACCTTTCGGCATGCCGTCCGACTGCCCCTCGCGCTGCTGGCTGGCTACGGGTTGCTTCACCTGCTGCCACCCGCCCAGAGCTTCTGGATCCTGCTCACCACGCTGTTCGTGTGCCGTCCCAACTTTGGCGCCACCCGGCGCTTCCTCAGCCAGCGTATCGTCGGCACCGTGCTGGGCCTGGTGGTCGGCTGGGCCTCGATCACGCTGTTTCCCGGTGCCCTGCTGCAGACGGCAATCGCGGTCATTGCCGGGGTGACCTTCTTCGCCACGCGGGAGCGGCATTACGTGATCGCCACTGCGGCGATCACGCTGCTGGTGCTGTGCAGCTTCAACCAGATAGGGGACGGCTTCGACCTGATCTGGCCGCGGCTCTTCGATACGCTGATCGGCGCCCTGGCCGCTGGCCTTGCCGTCCTGGTGGTCCTGCCCGACTGGCAGGCAAGGCGCCTGCATCGCCAGGCGGCCAGCACCCTGGCGGCGAGCCATCGCTACCTGCAGGAGATCCTGCACCAGTACCGCAGCGGCAAGCAGGACGACCTGGCCTATCGGCTGGCGCGGCGCAACGCCCACAATGCCGATGCCGAGTTGTCGACGGTGCTCTCCAACATGCTGCAGGAGCCCCATACGTATCGTCGCCGGGTGGCCGACGACGGCTTTCGCTTCCTGGTGCACTCGCACACGCTGCTGAGCTATCTCTCGGCGCTGGGTGCCCACCGGCAGCGCCTCGAGCCGAAAGAGAGCGACTGGCGCCTGCTGACGGCGGCGGAGGGCATCGCCGACTACCTCAAGCGGCTGGCCGACTGCCTGGCCCGGCGTGAACCGCTGGCGGGGGGAGCCGCCGCCCGTGAGGCGCTGCAGGCGGAGCTGACGGCACTACCGCCGGTGTGGGAAGAGGAGGGGGCAGGCCTGCATACCCAGCTTGGGCTGATCGTGCGACAGCTGGAGCCCTTGACCGAGGCCGCCAGCCGCCTGGCGGGCGCCCCGCTGGCACCGGGTGAGCCGGGCGCCGGGCCGGCCGCGGCCTGAGCCGCGCTCACACCTGGCCGTAGCGCCCGGCTTCCTCGCCCAGCCAGCGGCGGATCAGCGGCCGGCTCGCCTCGGGGTGGCGGGCCAGCAGGGCCTCGGCCAGCGGGGCCACTCGCTCGAGCAGATCGGCGTCGCGCTCCAGGTCGGCGATCTTCATCTGCGCCAGCCCCGTCTGACGGGTGCCGAGTACCTCGCCGGGGCCGCGCAGCTCGAGATCCTTCTCGGCGATGCGAAAACCGTCGTTGGTTTCGCGCATCACCGCCAGCCGTTCGCGGGAGTGGGCCGACAGCGGCCCGTGATAGAGCAATACGCAGAAGCTCTCGCTGGTGCCGCGCCCGACCCGTCCGCGCAGCTGGTGCAGCTGCGACAGGCCCAGGCGTTCGGGGTTCTCGATGATCATCAGGCTGGCGTTGGGTACGTCGACGCCCACCTCGATCACCGTGGTGGCCACCAGCAGATCGAGTTCGCCGCTCTTGAAGGCATCCATCATCGCCGCTTTCTCGGCAGGCTTCATGCGCCCGTGGACGAGGCCGATGGCCAGCTCCGGCAGCGCCTCGGTGAGCTCGTCACGAGCCGCCTCGGCGGCCTGGCACTGCAGCGCGTCGGACTCCTCGATCAGGGTACAGACCCAGTAGGCCTGGCGCCCCTCGGTGCAGGCGTGGCGGATGCGCTCGACCACTTCGGGACGGCGCTCGTCAGGCACCACCACCGTCTTCACTGGCGTGCGCCCGGGGGGGAGCTCGTCGATGATCGAGACATCGAGGTCGGCATAGGCGCTCATCGCCAGGGTGCGTGGAATCGGCGTGGCGGTCATCACCAACTGGTGGGGCGTGAGTCCGCCTGCCTCGCCCTTCTCGCGCAGCGCCAGCCGCTGGTGCACGCCGAAGCGGTGCTGCTCATCGACGATGGCCAGCCCCAGACGCTGGAAATGCACGTCACCCTGGAACAGGGCATGAGTGCCCACCACCATGCGAGCACGGCCATCGAGGATGGCGGCCTTGGTGTCGAGCCGCGCCTTGCCCTTGAGCTTGCCCGAGAGCCATGCCACCTCGATCCCGAGCGGCTCGAACCATGCCTTGAGCGTACGGTAGTGCTGCTCGGCAAGTATTTCGGTGGGTGCCATCATCGCCGCCTGGCAGTCGCCGGCAATGGCTGACAGGGCAGCCATGGCGGCCACCACCGTCTTGCCCGAACCGACATCGCCCTGCACCAGGCGCAGCATGGGCAGCTCGCGGCCCAGGTCCGCTGCGATCTCGTCGAGCACGCGGCGCTGGGCGCCGGTCAGCGAGAACGGCAGCTGGGTCAGAAAGCGCGCCTGCAGCCCGCGCCCGCTGGGCAGTGCCGGGGCGCCGTCCTCCTGAATCTTCAGCCGCACCTGCTGCAGGCTGAGGCGATGGGCAAGCAGTTCTTCCAGGGCCAGGCGTCGAGCCGTCGGGTGCATGCCGCTGGCGAGGCGCTCGGGGTCGACATCGGGGGGCGGCTGATGCAGTACGTGTAGGCAGTGGTGCAGCTCCGGCAGTTGGAAGCGCTCTCGCAGGTCGGGGCCAAGCCAGTCGGGTAGCGCTTCGGGATCTTCGTCGAGGCGGACCAGGGCCTGCTCGATCAGCGCCCGCAGGCGTGCCTGGTTGAGGCCCTCGGTGGTGGGATAGATCGGCGTCAGGTGATCCTCCACCGGCGGGGCGTCGGCGCTGAGCAGGCGGTATTCGGGATGGTAGATCTCGAGCCCGGTGGCGCCGGCGCGCGCCTCGCCGAAGCAGCGCACCCGCGTGCCGGGACGGAACTGCTGCTGCTGGGCCGGGGAAAAATGGAAGAAGCGCAGGCTGATGATGCCGGAGCCGTCGCGCAGCCTCACCAGCAGGCTGCGCCGGCGCCCCTTGACCACGTCGCTGGCCGAGACCTCGCCCTCTACCACCGCCTCGTGTCCGGCCCGCAGGGTGCCGATGGGAGTGATGCGGGTGCGGTCCTGGTAGCGCAGCGGCAGGTGAAATAGCAGATCGGCCACGCTGTCGACGCGCAGCCTTGCCAGCTTCACCGCAACCGCTTCCCCGACGCCCTTCAGGGAGGTGACCGGCGCGTCGAGCTCATTCATGCCGGTTCGGGAAGCGCCTCATGACACTGGGCGATGGCTTCAGTCACCGCATCTATCGCCTTGGGCCGCGGGAAGCTGGCCCGCCAGGCAATTGCCACGGTGCGCGAAGGGGCTGGGGACTTGAACGGCCGGCTGGTGAGCAGCCCGCTTTCGTAGTGTCCGGTGCCGATGGCCGACTGCGGCAGCACGGTGATGCCCAACTTGGAGGCCACCATGTGACGGATGGTCTCCAAGGAGCCCCCTTCGGCGGTGAGGGTGTTGTGCGGGCTGTTGAGCTGATGGCTGATGGCGGGGCAGGCCTCGAGGATCTGGTCGCGGAAGCAATGGCCTTCGCCGAGCAGCAGCAGGCGCTCCTTGAGCAGGTCCTCCTTTTCGATGAATTCCCGCTCGGCCCAGGCGTGATCGGCCGGGATCAGCACCTCGAACTCCTCTTCGTAGAGGGGTTTGGTGACCACATCTGTCTCGGTGAACGGCAGGGCGATGAGGATGGCATCCAACTCGCCGCTGCGCAGCTTGCGTCGCAGGTTGGCGGTGAAGCCCTCTTCGATGTAGAGCGGCATCTGTGGCGCGCTGCGCGTCAAGGCCGGCACCAGATGCGGGAAAAGGTAGGGGCCGATGGTGTAGATGGCGCCGATGCGCAGGGGGCTGGCGAGCTGGTCCTTGCCGGCATTGGCCAGCTCCTTGATCACGCTGCTCTGCTCCAGCACGCGCTGGGCCTGCTCGACGATCTTCTCGCCCAGCGGTGTTACCTGCACGGTCGACTTGGAGCGCTCGAACAGCGCCACGCCGAGCTCCTCCTCGAGTTTCTTGACGGCGACCGACAGCGTGGGCTGGGAAACGAAGCAGCGCTCTGCCGCTCGGCCGAAGTGGCGCTCCTGCGCCAAGGTTACGATGTAGCGAAGTTCTGTTAGAGTCATGTCTGGTGCCCCGTGGGCATCCTCTCGGACGATAGATGACTTTCAATAGGGACTTTTTATCAGGGGGCGAGAGAAAGGTGAAGAAAACCACACTAATTCTGGGCTGCGGCGACATCGGCATGGTGCTGGGCAAGTTGTTGCTGGAGGCCGGCCATCGGGTGATCGGTGCCCGCCGAAGCGTGGCGGCACTGGAGAATAGCGGTATCGAGCCCTTGCCGCTGGACCTGAACGACGAGGCCGCACTCGCGGCATTGCCCGACGCGGACTACGTGGTCTATATCCTCAGCGCCGATCGTTTCGACGAAGCCGCCTATCGGGCCGCCTATCCCGATGGCCTCAAGGCCGTGCTGCGTACCTACGAGGCACGGGACGCCACACCGAAACGGCTGATCTTCGTCTCTTCGACCAGCGTCTATGGCCAGAAAGAGGGCGAGCAAGTCGATGAGTCGGCCGCTGCCGAGTCCACCGGCTTTGCCGGCATGCTGCTGCGCGAGGCCGAACGGGCGCTGTGGGACAGCCCGCTGACGGGCACGGCGGTACGCTTCTCCGGAATCTACGGTCCGGGTCGTGATCGCTTGATCCGTCAGGTACTGGAGGGACGTATCGCTCCCAAGACCCCGCCGATGTACTCCAACCGCATCCATCGCGACGACTGCGCAGGCGTTCTGTCCCACCTGATCGGCCTCGATGTGGCAGGCAAGGCCCTCGAGGCGCTTTACCTTGCCAGCGACTGTGCACCGGAGCCGCTGCACGATGTCATGGCCTGGCTTGCCAGCCAGCTCAAGGTGGAACCGACCGAAGTGATCCAGGCCCCGCTGCGCAAGCGCTCCAGCAAGCGCTGTGACAACTCCCGCCTGCTCCAGACGGGCTACGACTTTCGCTATCCCAGCTATCGAGAGGGCTATGCCCAGGTCATGCAGGAGGGGGGCTTTCTCGCCGAACCGGTCTGAAGCCTAGAGTGCCGAAACGGCCAGGCTACGGTAGCATGCGCCATTTTCATCGGTGATCGAATGGATCAGTTCGATGCGCTGATACGGCCATGTGAGCTTGACCTGTGGAAGTTCCTCCAGGCATAGCCTGGCCGCGCGCCGCAGCAGGGTGACATGCGGAATGAACCGGGCAGGAGCCGGCCCCAGCCCCAGTGGCTCGAGGGTATCCCAGACCTTGCCCTGCAGCCGCTCCAGGGCAAGGTCGGGTTCCTGGCCACCGATCCAGATGATGCCGGGGCGCCGAAAGCTGCCCCAGCTGTCGGGGCGCCATTCGCCGGGCTGGATGGCCAGGTCCTGGACCCATGCGGCGAGCTCGGTGGCCTTCGCGGGCTCCACCTCGCCGAGAAAGGCCAGCGTCAAGTGCAGGCTCTCATCGGGCATGCGGCGCCCGCCGCAGCGGGCGTGGGCGGCATCCGCCAGCGATCCGAGCCGCTCACGCAGCTCGGGGGGTGGCATCAGCGCCAGGAACAGTCGCACGCTCCCCTCAGTCTCCTATTACCATGACGGCTTCCGCCTCGAACTGGGCGCCCTTGGGTAGCGCCTTGACGCCCACCGCAGCACGGGCCGGGTAGGGCTTGGCGAAGAACTCCTCCATCACCTTGTTGACCACCGCGAAGTTGTCCAGGTCGACCAGGTAGAGGTTGAGCTTGACGATCTCACCCAGCGAGCCGGCGGCTTCCTCGCAGACAGCCTGCAGGTTGGTGAAGACCTGGCGCGCCTGTGCCTCGAAATCGTCGGAGACCAGCTCCATGGTGGCAGGATCGAGAGGGATCTGGCCGGAAAGGTAGACGGTATTGCCGGCCTTGATGGCCTGGGAGTAGGGGCCGATGGCGGCAGGTGCCTTGTCGGTACTGATGACGGCCTTGTTGCTCATGACGGTCTCCTTGCGCTTGTTGATAGGTAACCAGGTTCAATGAAAGGCCCGTTCGCCGCGGCGGGCGGCGAACGGGCCGTTGACGGGTTCAATTGCCGACGCGATTGATCTTGCCGACGTGGGACAGGTTGCGGATGCGCTTGATGATGCGTGCCAGGTGGACACGGTCGCGCACTGCCAGGGTCAGGTGCACGATGGAGAGCCGAGCATCGCGCTCCTCGATGCCGATGCGCTCGATATTGGCCTCGGCATCGGTAACCAGGCTGGCGAGCTCGGCCACCAGCCCGCGACGACTCTCGATCTCGATGCGCAGGGCCACCGGAAAGTCTTCGGCGATTTCCTCGGACCACTCGAGGGCAAACAGCTTGTCGGGGTCGCCCTTGAGCTCGTCGAGATTGCGACACTCGGTGCGGTGAACCACGATGCCTTTGCCCACCGACAGGTGGCCGACCACAGGATCGCCGGGCAGCGGATGGCAGCAGCGGGCAAACTTGATCACCATGCCCTCGCCGCCGCTGATGACGATGGGGCCCTGGGGAGCAAGCTCACGCTCGCTGGGCTCGGCCATGTCGCCATGCAGGAGGTCGATCAGGCGCCGGGCCACTACGTGGGCCACGCGGGTGCCCAGGCCGATCGACTCCAGCAGGCTCTCCTCGTCCTTGAGCGACAGCTCGTCCAGCAGCTCCGGTAGCACGGTGTCCGGCAGCTCCTCCAGGCTGGTCTCGAAATCGGCCAGGGCTTTGTTGAGCAGCCGTCGGCCGAGCTGAACCGCCTCGGTCTGCTGCTGATGCTTCAGTGCGTGGCGGATCGCCGAGCGCGCCTTGGCGGTGACCACGAAGTTGAGCCAGGCCAGGTTGGGGCGTGCCCCGGGGGCGGTGATGATCTCCAGCGTCTGGCCACTCTCGAGGCGGGTCGAGAGGGGGGCCAGATGGCGGTCGATGCGACAGGCGATGCAGCTGTTGCCGATGTCGGTGTGCACGGCGTAGGCGAAGTCAATCACCGTCGCGCCCTGAGGCAGCTCCATGATGTCGCCGCGGGGCGTGAACACGTAGATATCGTCGGGGAACAGGTCGTTCTTGACGTGCTCGATGAACTCCAGCGAGTCGCCGGCGTGGCGCTGCATCTCGAGCAGCCCCTTGACCCACTCCCTGGCCCGGGCGTGGCTGCCTTCGGCGATGGGGTGATCGGTCTGACCCGCCTTGTAGAGCCAGTGCGCGGCAATGCCGTTGTTGGCCATGGCCTCCATCTCGCGGGTGCGAATCTGCACCTCGATGGGCATGCCGCCGCTGCCGAACAGGGTAGTGTGCAGGCTCTGGTAGCCGTTGGCCTTGGGAATGGCGATGTAGTCCTTGAAGCGCCCCGGCACCGGCTTGTAGAGGTTGTGCACCACGCCGAGGATGCGATAGCAGCTGTCGACGTCCTCGGTGATGATGCGAAAGCCGAACACATCCATGATCTCGGCGAAGGGCTTGCGCTGGTCGCGCATCTTCTTGTAGATCGACAGCAGATGCTTCTGGCGACCGACCACGGTGCCGGCCAGGCCTTCGTCGTCGAGGCTCTTCTGCAGCGTGGTCTGGATCTGGCGAATCGCCGAACGGCGGTGGCCGCGGGCGCTGGAGACGGCGCGCTTGATGCGCTCGGCGCGCATCGGGTGCAGTGCCTGGAAGGAGAGATCCTCGAGCTCCACGCGGATGGTGTTGATGCCCAGACGACTGGCGATGCGGGCGTAGATCTCCAGCGTCTCGCGGGCGATGCGACGCTTTTTCTCGGGACGCAGTGCACCGAGGGTGCGCATGTTGTGCAAGCGGTCGGCGAGCTTGACGATGATGACCCGGATGTCCCGGGACATCGCCAGCACCATCTTCTGGAAGTTCTCGGCCTGGGCGACGGCCTTGTCCTCGAAGGTGATCTGGGTCAGCTTCGAGACGCCGTCGACCAGCTCCGCTACCGGCTTGCCGAACTGCTCGGCGAGGGCTTCCTTGGAGACGCCTGTATCCTCGATCACGTCATGCAGCATGGCGGACATCAGGCTCTGATGGTCCATGTGCATGTTGGCCAGGATGTTGGCTACCGCCAGCGGATGGGTGACGTAGGGCTCGCCGGAGCGCCGCTGCTGACCGTCGTGGGCCTGCTCGGCGTAGTAGAAGGCGCGCTTGACCTGCTGAATCTCGTCGGGAGGAAGGTAGCCGCCCAAACGGTCGGCCAGGTCGTCGATGGTGAACATGAGCGCGCCTTGAGTGACAGCCTTACTCCTCGATGGCGATACCTGGCTCGCCTTCACGGCGAATCCTGACCGGCGCCTCGATCGGCTCGTCCAGCACACTCTCGTCGACCAGGCCGGCGGCGATTTCGCGCAGCGCCATCACGGTGGGCTTGTCATTCTCCCACGGCAGCTGGGCGTCGCGGGAGCCACGCGAGAGCTGACGAGCGCGCTGGGTGGAAATCATCACCAGCTTGAAGCGGTTTTCGACATTATCCAGACAATCTTCGACGGTGACACGCGCCATATGGGGTCTTCTCGAAAGCGTTTGGGGAATTCCGCCAAGGGAATTCCGAGTGGAACAGGACAGTCTAGAGTACTCGACGTCCGGCAGCCGTGACAAGCGCCCGCGGCCGGGGCAGGACCCTGGTCAAGGCCCTGGATTCAAGACAGCAGCCCTTGCAGCAAAGGGCCATGGGCCTCGCGCATCCGCTCCAGGCTCAGGCGTCGACTGATCACCAGCGACTGCAGCTCGCGCAGGGCGGTGGTGAAGTCGTCGTTGATCACCAGGTAGTCGTACTCGTCATAGTGCGACATCTCGCTGACCGCGTCTCGCATGCGCCGGGCGATGATGGCGTGTTCGTCGGTACCGCGGCTGGCCAGGCGCCGCTCCAGCTCGTCTCGCGACGGCGGCAGGATAAAGATCGACACCGCGTCGGGCATCTGCTCGCGCACCTGGCGCGCCCCCTGCCAGTCGATCTCCAGGATCACGTCCTGGCCGGCACCGAGCAGGGCTTCCACTGCCGGCCGCGCGGTGCCGTAGAAGTTGTCGAAGACGCGCGCATGCTCGAAGAATTCGCCGCGGGCAATCATCGCCTCAAACTCGGCGACCGCCACGAAGTGGTAGTTGACGCCGTCCACCTCGCCCTCCCGCTGAGCCCGGGTGGTATGCGACACCGAGACCTGGATGCCGTCGAGACTCTCGATCAGCTCGCGTACCAGCGTGGTTTTTCCGGCACCGGAGGGCGCGGAAACGATGAAGAGGGTACCTTGGGGCATGGTCGGCATCCCAGTTGACAGCTTTACGAAGCGGCGTGGGCCGTAGAAAGCGCGAAGTATCGCATGAATTAAAGGCGCGCTGCAGGGGAGATCATCCTCACCAGCGATAGCACCCCAATATAGCCCTCGGCACCACTCCTCCGGCTTGGTGGACATCAGCTCGTCATAAAAGCTGCATATGCTGCTTGTCAACGTCACTTAAGCTCACGGCGTGTCATGTCGCCGAGGGTGGGTCATGCTGCAGCGGGGGGAGGCCATGCCGGAACAACAGAGTGCCATGGAGGAGAAACGAAGCCAGGAGACGATACCGGCAGCGCTCCCCGAGCCTTTGACGCCCGCCGCCGAGACGCCTGACGAACCACTGCTGCGGGTCAATCACACCCGTACCGGGGTCCGGGCCAAGCCGACCTCTGCCACATCCGAGCTCGATCTGAAGACTCCCAGCCTCTACTTCAATCGCGAGCTGTCGACCCTGCAGTTTCATATCCGCGTGCTCGAGCAGGCGCTGGACATGTCCCACCCGCTGGTCAATCGATTGATGTTCCTGCTCATCTTCTCTGCCAACCTGGATGAGTTCTTCGAGATTCGCGTGGCGGGTATCCAGCGGCATATTGCCCTGCATCCCGACGAGGTGGGGAGCGACGGCTTGCGACCTACGGAGCTGCTCGACGAGATTTCTCGCGTAGTGCATGAGCAGGTGGAGCGTCAGTACCGCATTCTCAACGAGACGCTGATTCCTGAGCTGGCCCGGCAGAATATCTTCTTCCTGCGCCGTGAGAGCTGGACCGCACCCCAGCGGGAGTGGGTCAGGGAATATTTCGACGAAGAGATCATGCCGGTGATCAGCCCGATCGGGCTCGATCCCTCCCACCCTTTTCCTCGCCTGGTCAACAAGAGCCTGAACTTCATCGTCGAGCTGGAGGGGCAGGATGCATTCGGCCGCGAGGGCGGACTGGCGATCCTGCCCGTACCACGACCGCTGCCGCGCCTGATTCGCTTGCCCGCGCACCTGAGCCGTCCGGGCTGCGACGAGTTTGTCTTTCTTTCCTCCATTGTCCATGCCCATGCCGAGGAGCTGTTTCCCGGCATGAAGATCATCGGCTGTTATCAGTTTCGTCTGACCCGCAACGCCGACTTCTCGGTGGATACGGAGGAGATCTCCGATCTCGCCTCGGCCCTCAAGGGGGAACTTCTGGCGCGACGCTACGGCGATGGTGTGCGCCTGGAGGTGGTCAACGACTGCCCGGCCCATCTCACCGACTTTCTGCTCAACCAGTTCAACCTCGCGCCCCGTGACCTCTACCTAGTGGATGGCCCGGTCAACTTGAGCCGGTTGATGACGCTGCTGGGAGATTTCGAGCGCCACGATCTGCTCTACAAGCCCTTCATTCCCGGGCTGCCCAAGGTGCTCAACAATCGCAATGAAAGCCTGTTCAGCCTGATCGCTCAGGGCGATATCCTGCTCCACCATCCCTTTCAGTCGTTCACGCCTATCGAGAGCCTGCTGGCCGAGGCGGCCAACGATCCCGGCGTGCTGGCCATCAAGCAGACGCTGTATCGTACTGGTGCCGACTCGGCCATCGTCAGTGCGCTGGTCGAGGCCGCTCGCAATGGCAAGGAGGTCACGGTGGTGATCGAGCTGCGCGCGCGCTTCGACGAGGCGGACAACCTATTGCTCGCGGCCAGGCTCCAGGAGGCGGGGGCCATCGTGATCTATGGCGTGATGGCCTACAAGACCCACGCCAAGATGCTGCATATCGTGCGCCGCGAGAAGGGGGGGCTGCGCTATTATGCCCACCTGGGCACCGGCAACTATCACTCGCGCACGGCCAAGCTCTACACTGATTATAGTCTGCTGACCGCTAACGAGCGGCTGTGCGAGGACGTGCATCTGGTCTTCCAGCAGCTGTCGGGGATGGGCAAGCCGAGGGTGATCGAGACCCTGCTCCATGCGCCATTCGTGCTCCATGACCGGCTGGTGAAGATGATAGAGCGCGAGGCCAGGCACGCCGAGAAAGGCAAGAAGGCCCATCTGATCATCAAGTGCAATTCGCTGACTGAGCCTCAGCTCATCCGTGCGCTCTATCGTGCCTCGCAGGCGGGGGTGCGCTGTGACCTGATCATTCGCGGCATGTGCTGCCTGCGGCCCGGTGTGGCGGGCGTCTCGGAGAACATCCAGGTGCGCTCGATCGTGGGGCGCTTCCTGGAGCATACCCGAGTCTTCACCTTCCACAACGATGGCAAGCCGGAAGTGTGGGCCTCGAGCGCCGACTTCATGGAGCGCAACATGTTCCAGCGCGTGGAAACCTGCTTCCCCATCCTCGACAAGAAGCTGGCCCAGCAGGTACGCAAGGACCTGGAGACCTACCTGGTCGACAACTGCCAGGCCTGGGTGCTGACCACCGACGGTCGCTACGTGAAGCAGGTGCCCGCAGAGGACGTCCCGGCCATCAGTGCCCAGGAAACGCTACTCTATGCCTATGCGGCCAAGGCCTGAGCGCCCATTACCTTAGCCGGTGGACACCGTGCCCAGCACCACTTTTCCTGCCTGCTCCGGCAGGCTTCTGAAGGAAGGATGACCGCAGCGACCTATGATCACATCGACTCATGACGAGCCGCGACGCCTGGCGGCGATCGATCTGGGCTCCAACAGTTTCCATCTGCTAGTCGCCAACTATCAGCACGAACGTTTCCAGGTGACAACCAAGTTCGGTGAGAAGGTACAGCTGGCCGCCGGGCTCGACGGCGACCTCAGGCTGAGCGACGCGGCCATGCAGCGCGCCATGGAGTGCCTGGCCCGGTTCGCGCCGTTCGTTGCCGACATTGACCCCAGGCACCTGCGTATCGTCGGTACCCATGCTCTGCGCATGGCCAGCAACGGCCAGGCGCTGCTCGCCCGTGCCGAAGCCCTGCTCGGCCATGAGGTGGAGATCGTTTCCGGCCGCGAGGAGGCTCGCCTGATCTATCTGGGCGTGGCTCATTCGCTGGCCGACGTGCATGGCCGCCGCTTTATTCTCGACATCGGCGGTGGCTCGACAGAGTTCATCATCGGTGAGCGGTTCGAACCCCAGGCCCTGGAGAGTTTGGAGATGGGCTGCGTCTCCTATACCCGGCGTTTCTTTGCCGAGGGCAAAATCGACGAGCGTCGCTTCCGCCAGGCCGAAACCGCAGCGCTGTACGAAATGGAGAGCATCCGCCAGCCATTCCTGCAGTTGGGCTGGTCGGATCCGGTGGGCACCAGCGGTACCATCCGCAACGTGGCGGCCATCCTCTCCGCCGAAGAGATGAGTGATGGCATCATTCGTCGCGATGCGCTGTTTCGGTTGCGCCAGCAGTTGATAGACTATGGCCATCTCGACCAACTCGCCGTGGTTGGGCTCAAGCCTGATCGCGCCCGGGTGTTTCCGGCTGGCGTGGCGGTGCTGTGCGCGGTTTTCGAAGCCTTCGAGCTGCCGTTTCTGCGCTATTCGGACGGCGCGTTGCGTGAGGGTATACTCTACGATCTGATCGGCCGTAACACCCCGGAGGATTCGCGGCTGAAAACGCTCGATGGTCTGGATCTGCGCTATGTCACCGACAGGCGCCAGGCTGGCAATGTGGTTGCAAGTGCCATGGCGGCCTTCGACCAGGTGGCCGAGGCCTGGCAGCTCGGCGACGAACAGCGCCAATTGCTGGCTTGGGCAGCCAGGTTGCACGAGATAGGATTGGCCGTTTCGCATAGCCAGTTCCATCGGCATGGCGCCTACCTGCTCGAGCATTCCGACCTGCCGGGCTTTTCGCGCACGGAGCAGCGCGGCCTAGCTTTCCTGGTGCGGGCGCACCGGCGCAAGTTCCCGATCAAGGAGCTCAAGGAGCTCCCGGCGACGGTACGCCAGCGCTATGCGCGGCTGGCGCGACTGCTGCGTCTGGCGGCGATACTCAACCACTCCCGACCTGAAGCGCCGCCCGATGGCGTTACTCTGGGCGTCGAGGGCGACGTTCTCCGCGTGAGATTGACCGGCGACTTGCCCGGTGACGCCCTGCTGTTCGGTGCCTTTGAGCAGGAGAGAAACTATCAGCTCGCCGCCGGCTATCAGCTAGATGTGATCAAGAAAGCACGCTGACGTCCAGCGGGTCGCGTCAGCGTCGGTGGTTTTCCTAGGGGCAGGCCTATTCGATGTTCTGGATCTGCTCCCTCATCTGCTCGATCAGCACCTTGAGCTCCACCGCGCAGCGGGTGGTGCTGGCCACCGCCGACTTGGAGGAGAGGGTGTTGGCCTCGCGGTTGAGCTCCTGCATCAGGAAGTCGAGGCGGCGCCCCTTGGGGCCCTTCTGGCCGAGCTGACGCTCCACTTCGCCGACATGGGCCACGAGCCGGTCGAGCTCCTCGTCGACGTCGGCCTTCTGCGCGAGCAGCACCAGCTCGGCCTCCAGGCGCTGGGGATCGAGTTCCGCCTTGACCGCTTCCAGGCGCTCCAGCAGCTGGGCACGCTGACGCTCGAGGATGGTCGGCATCAGGCGGCGGACTTCGGCGACCTGCTCTCCAACCCCGGTCAAGCGCTCACGGATCAGCCCCGCCAGCTTCTCGCCTTCACGAGCGCGAGCCTCGATCAACTCGTTCAGGGCGGCTTCGAACAGGGCCGTGGCCTCGGCCTTCACCACGTCGAGATCGACACCCTGGGACTCGAGCACGCCGGGGTGGTCCAGCAGTGACAAGGCGTCGGGCATGGCGACCTGGGGCAGCGCCTCGCGGACTTCTCCCAGCGCTGCGGCGAGGGCGGTCAGTCGGCTGTGGTTGACGGCCAGGGTCTCGCTGACGTCGGTGGGCTCGAAGCGCAGGTGGCACTCCACCTTCCCCCGTGCCAGGCGCGTGCGCAGCGCCTCGCGGAAGGCGGGCTCCAGATCGCGCAGGGCCTCGGGCAGCCGGAAGAAGGGTTCCAGGTAGCGCTGATTCACCGAGCGCAGCTCCAGCTGCAGGCTGCCCCAGTCGTCCTCACGGCTCTGGCGGGCAAAGGCGGTCATGCTGTGAACCTTGCTTTGGTCAACCATGGGAACTCCTTGTTGGGTCGTCGGCACTTCAGGCAGCGCGGACAGGATGTGAGACAAGGAGTTTAACCGATTACCCGCCCCGACCGTGTAGAATGGCCAGCCATTCGACGCCGATGCCCGGGCTGCCAGCCCGCCCCGGCGTCACCCAGTTCGTATCGATTCGAGAGGTAACATGGCTTCCGACCTGAAACGCTCGAGCGGGCGCCGCCCCGACCAGCCCCGCGAAATTCGCCTGACCCGTGACTACACCCGGCACGCCGAGGGCTCGGTGCTGGTGGAGTTCGGCGACACCAAGGTGCTGTGCAACGCCAGCGTCGAAGCCGGCGTGCCGCGCTGGCTGCGCGGCAAGGGGCAGGGTTGGGTCACCGCCGAATACGGCATGCTGCCACGCGCTACCCACACCCGCGGCGGCCGTGAGGCGACCCGGGGCAAGCAGGGCGGGCGCACGCTGGAGATCCAGCGCCTGATCGGCCGCTCGCTGCGGGCGTCGGTCAACCTCAAGAAACTGGGCGAGTTCACCATCACCGTGGACTGCGATGTAATCCAGGCCGATGGCGGCACCCGCACCGCCTCGATCACCGGCGGCTGCGTGGCGCTGGTGGATGCCATTCGCTATCTGCAGCGCAAGAAGCTGATCAAGGCGGATCCATTCGTGCAGCTGGTCAGCTCGGTCTCGGTCGGGCTGTTCAAGGGCGTGCCGGTGGTAGACCTCGACTACCCCGAGGACAGCGGCGCCGATACCGACATGAACGTGGTGATGGCCGAATCGGGCGGGCTGATCGAGGTGCAGGGCACCGCTGAGGCGGGGGTAATCTCCCGCGAGCAGCTCAACGCCATGCTGGAGCTGGCCGAAAGCGCCGGCGCCCAGCTCTTCGATCACCAGCGCGAGGCCCTGGGTATTCGCCGCTGAACCAAAACGCAGTGCGCCGGCATCAATGCCGGCGCACTGCAGCCCGAGTCGGGCGCGACGAAGGGGCGTGCTTACAGCGTCAGGTCGTACTCGACGAACAGCGGGGCGTACTCGCTGAAGGTGGCGTCGTAGTCGATCCAGGCGTCGACCACGTGGCGACGCAGGTTGGGTCCGACGATCTGATAGTCGATCCGCCAGCCCTCCTGGCGTGAGCGCGGTACATCCTGATCGAGTTTGGGCCAGTAGGTGTACTCACCAGCGTCGCGGTTGATCTCGCGGAAGGTGTCGATGAAGCCGGTGGGGCCGAATACCTGGTCCATCCAGGCCCGCTCTTCGGGCTTGAAGCCCGGCGTGGTCTGGTTGTCGGCCCAGTTCTCCAGGTCGATGGTCTTGTGGGCAATGTGCCAGGTGCCGCAGATGATGTACTCGCGACGCTTGCGTGCCATCTTGTTCAGGTATTCCTGATACTGGGCCATGAAGGCCTGCTTGGCGGCGTAGTCGCTGCCGTCGGGCATCAGGAAGCTGGCGATGCTGAAGCGATCGTAGTCGGCCTGCAGGAAGCGAGCCTCATGGTCGCACTGGGGGAAGCCGAGGCCGTACATGATCGCCTTGGGGATCTTGCGGCAATAGATTCCCACGCCGGAGAAGCCGTCCTCTTCGGCGTCGAGGAAGTAGCCTTCGTAGCCCTCAGGGTACAGAATGCTGTCGTCGAGTTCGAAGCTCTTGGCCTTGAGGTTCTGAACGCAGATGACATCGGCGTCCTGCTCGGCCAGCCAGTCGAGGAAACCTCGCCCGACGGCTTCGCGGATGCCGTTGACATTGATGGTGGCAATTTTCATACATGGTCCCTTTGTCGTCGCGCGTGTATGATACCCGACGTTTCGACGTTTGGGTAAATGGCCCGCATGGATATTCGTGTTAGTTACACGCTATTCGATCTCCATGAAGCCTATGAATAGCAGGGGGAGCGCCGTGTCGGCCAGCATGCAAGCCTACCAGCGAGAGTTCATCGAGTTCGCTATCCAACAGGGCGTGCTGAAATTCGGCAAGTTCACCTTGAAGTCGGGCCGTGTCAGCCCCTATTTCTTCAATGCCGGCCTGTTTCGTACCGGCGCTGCCCTGGCCCGCCTCGGCCGCTTCTATGCCGATGCCATCGAAGCCAGTGGATTGCCGTTCGACGTGCTGTTTGGCCCCGCCTACAAGGGCATTCCGCTCGCGGCCACCACCGCCGTGGCACTTGCCGACCAGCATGGCCGCGATCTGCCCTTTGCCTTCAACCGCAAGGAGGCGAAGGATCACGGCGAGGGCGGACACATCGTCGGCGCCGAGCTTGCCGGGCGTATCCTGATCATCGACGACGTGATTACCGCGGGTACTGCCATCCGCGAGGTAATGACCCTGATCGAGGGTGCCGGGGCCGAGGCAGCGGGCGTGGTCATTGCACTGGATCGCCAGGAGCGAGGCCAGGCAGGGGACGATATCAAGCGCCAAAGCGCGATTCAGGAGGTCGAGTCGCGCTATGGCATGCCGGTGATCAGCATCGTCACGCTGGACATGGTGCTGGACTATCTCGAGCAGCAATCGAACCAGGAATTGCAGGGGCATGCGGCAGCCATACGCGATTATCGCGCCCGCTATGGCATCGCTGCCGAGTGAATTGTGAAGCGCGCTTCAAGCGCATCTGTTGAGGAGTCGTCGATGAATACCCTTGGACACTTCGCCAAGGCCGCGCTGGCCGCCGGCATTCTCTTCGCTGCCACCGGTGCCCATGCGGCGGGTAGCCTGGATCTCAACCTCGGCCCGGACGCCGTGCAATTCGAGGCGGCCGGTGAGATCGCCCATGGCGTGGCCCTGGGCGGCGGCGTCCTGCACAGCGACTATCGCCGGGACGCCACGATCTATCATGCCCAGCTGCTCGGCACCCAGCGCACCCGCGAGCGCGACGTGGGCATCGGTGCCCGCTGGACCCAGTTCGACACCGACTACGGCAACGGCGGCGGCCTGGGCCTGGGTGGCTATGGCTACGTCTACCTGCCCCAGGCGCCGGCCGTCTCCGTGGGCGGCTACGGCTTCTATACCCCCGGCGTGGTGACCAGCGGCGACCTGGACGATGGCTACGAGTTCGGCGTGCGCGCCCGCTACGCCTTCACGCCCAACGTCGACGGCTACGTCGGCCTGCGTCAGGCGGCGGCCGACTTCGACAACCGCCATGGCAACCGCACCCTGGATCGCGGCGCCCAGGTCGGCGTCCGCCTGAGCTTCTGATCGCTCGTTCACCGAGCCAGCGGGCCCCTGCGGGGGCCCGCACGCGTTCCAGCAGGCCACCCCATGCTTGACGTCGTGCTGTTCGAACCCGAGATTCCGCCCAATACCGGCAACCTGATCCGGCTGTGTGCCAACAGCGGCTTTCGTCTGCACCTGATCGAGCCGCTGGGCTTCGTGCTCGACGACAAGCGCCTGCGCCGCGCCGGGCTCGATTACCATGAGTGGGCTGCCGTGCGGGTGCACCGCGACTGGCCGGCCTTCGTCGAGGCAGCCAAGCCAGAGCGCGTGTTTGCCGTCTCGACCCGGGGCCGCACCGGCTACCACGAGCCCAGCTACCGCCCCGGCGACGTGCTGCTGTTCGGCCCCGAGACCCGCGGGCTGCCCCAGCCCATGCTCGACGCCCTGCCGCCGGAGCAGCGCCTGCGCATCCCCATGCTGCCCGATAGCCGCAGCCTCAACCTTTCCAACGCCTGCGCCATCCTGGTGTTCGAGGCCTGGCGTCAGCTGGGCTTTGCCGGTGCGGCAGAGCTCGACAGGCCAGCCGAGGCACGTCCATGAGCATTCAGCAGCGCCTGGCCAAGCTCAACCCCCGTCAGCAGGAGGCGGTGCGCTACATCGACGGCCCCTGCCTGGTGCTAGCCGGTGCCGGCTCCGGCAAGACCAGCGTGATCACCACCAAGATCGCCTACCTGGTGCAGGTCTGCGGCATGAGCGCCCGGCGCATCGCCGCGGTGACCTTTACCAACAAGGCGGCCCGCGAGATGAAGGAGCGGGTGGGGCAGATGCTCAAGGGCAAGGAGGGCCACGGGCTCACCGTCTCGACTTTCCACACCCTGGGGCTGAACATCATCCGCGGCGAGCTCAAGGCGCTGGGCTACAAGCCGGGCTTCTCGCTGTTCGACCCCGAGGACGCCAAGGCGCTGCTGCGCGACCTGATGAACAAGGACGCCCAGGTCGACGCCGAGCAGATCAATGCCGTGCAGCACCAGATTTCGGAATGGAAGAATGACCTGGTGCTGCCGGGCCAGGCGCTGTCCCACGCCGGCAGCGACGACGAGCACTACGCCGCGCGCGTCTACGAGGCCTACGTGCGCCACCTCAAGGCCTACAACGCAGTAGACTTCGACGACCTGATTCTGCTGCCGGTGGTGCTGCTCAAGGACAACCCTGAGGTGCTGGCGCGCTGGCGGCGCAAGATCCACTACATGCTGGTGGACGAGTACCAGGACACCAACGTCTCCCAGTACCTGCTGGTCAAGCTGCTGATGGAGGAGCGCAGGACCTTCACCGTGGTGGGCGACGATGACCAGTCGATCTACGCCTGGCGCGGCGCTCGTCCCGAGAACCTGGTGACCCTGGGTGAGGATTTCCCGCGCCTCAACGTGATCAAGCTGGAGCAGAACTACCGCTCCACCGGCACCATCCTGCGGGCGGCCAATACGCTGATTGCCAACAACCCCCACGTCTACGAGAAGACCCTATGGTCGGAGATGGGTCAGGGGGCGCCGATCCGCGTGGTGGTCAACCGCCACGAGGAGGCCGAGGCCGAGCGGGTGGCCAGTGAGATCCTCACCCGGCGCATCAAGGAGCGGACTGAATGGCGCGACTTCGCGGTGCTCTACCGCGGCAACTTCCAGGCCCGGCTGCTCGAGCTCAAGCTTCAGCACTACCAGATTCCCTACAAGCTTTCCGGCGGTACCTCGTTCTTCTCGCGTAATGAGATCAAGGACGCCATGGCCTACCTGCGCCTGCTGATCAACCCGGCCGACGATAACGCCTTCCTGCGCATCGTCAACGTGCCGCGCCGTGAGATCGGCCCCGGCACCCTGGAGAAATTGGCCAACTACGCCACCCAGCGCGGCGTCTCGCTGTTCGACGCCTGCCACGAACTGGGGCTAGCCGAGCAGCTGCCGGCGCGGGCGGTGGAGCGGCTGTCGCGTTTCACCCACTTCATTGACGGCGTGCGCCGGCGCATGGACCAGGGCGATTCCCTGGCGGCGATCCGCGGCATGTTGCACGAGATGGACTACGAAGCGTGGCTCTACCAGAACGCCAGCGCGCCGACCATCGCCGAGCGGCGCATGGCCAACGTCTGGACCCTGATCGACCAGCTCGAGAAGTCGATGAGACGCGACCCGGAGGAGGTCGAAGCCGAAGAGAGCGCTGAGGCCGACGACGTGGAAGCGGCCATCTCGCGGCTGGTGCTGCGCGATATTCTCGAGCAGCAGGCCGAGGAGGACGACACCGACCGGGTGCAGCTGCTGACCATGCATGCCTCCAAGGGGCTGGAGTTTCCCCACGTCTACCTGATGGGACTGGAAGAGGAGCTCTTGCCTCACCGCAACGCCATCGAGGCAGGCACCGTGGAGGAGGAGCGGCGCCTGGCCTATGTCGGCATCACCCGGGCGCGCCAGACCCTGACCCTGACCCTGGCGCGCCAGCGCAAGGCCTTCGGCGAGCTGATGGACTGTGTGCCGAGCCGCTTCCTCGACGAGCTGCCGCCGGATGATCTCGAGTGGGAAGGGCGTGCGGACAAGGAGGATCCCGAAAGGAAACAGGCGCGTGGCCAGGACGCCATTGCCGGGCTGCGTTCATTGTTGGGCTGAGGGCTCTCTGCTGGGCTGAAGGCTCTCTATTTTAGGCTGAAGGCTTTCCTCTGAGCTGAGGGCTCCTGCCACCAACGCAAACGGGGCGCCAATGGCGCCCCGTTTGTATTACCGCGACTCTTGAATCAGCGAGTCGGCTCGACCAGGTAGTCGGTCGCCGCACGCACCTCGTCGTCGGAGAGGTTGGCGTGGCCACCCTTGGGCGGCATGGCGCCAATGCCGGTAATGGAGTTTTCGTAGAGGGTCTCCATGCCCTTCTCCATACGCTCGGCCCAGTGGTCATCGTTGCCACGGATCGGTGCACCGGCAGCGCCGGTCATGTGGCAGGCCATGCACGCCTGGTTGTAGATCGCCTCGCCGTCGATATCGGCCCATGCCGGCTCGTCATCGGTAGCAGCTGCCTCTTCGGTAGCCGCCTCTTCCACGGCTTCGTCCTCGACCGCTTCTTCGGCCGCCACGGCCGCCGCTTCGGCTTCGTCTTCCACCGGACCTTCCTCGGTCACGGCTTCTTCGTCGGCCGCAGCTTCCTCGGCGGGGGCTTCGTCAGCTGCGGGCTCTTCCTCGGCTGCCTCTTCGCCACCAACCTCCGGTACATCCATCACCGGTTCGAGCAGGTAGGCGGTAGAAGCGGCGACTTCCTCGTCGGAGAGGTTAGGGTTGCCACCGCGGGCCGGCATGGCGCCGATGCCGTTGATGGAGTTGGCCAGCAGTTCGTCCCAGCCCTTGTCGATGCGGTCGGCCCACTCATCTACGTTGCCGTGGCGCGGAGCACCGGCGGCGCCGGTGTCGTGGCAAGCCATGCAGACACGCTGATAGATAGCACCGCCATCGATGCCGTTGGCTTCGGTCTCGGCGACGTCATTGCCGTTGGCTGCCGCTGCAGCAGTCCCGCAGTCTTCACCCACCAGGCAGAGCTGGCCGATGGGCTTGATGCGCTCGGCGATGGCATCGCGGTCCACTTCGGCCTGAACGGACGTAGCGCCCGCGGTCAGGCCCATGGTGGCCAGACACCCCAAGATCAGTTTGCTGGATTTCACTCTCACCACCTCTCGACGGTCCTGTAATCGTAATCTTCTGGCGACGCCGGCACGCGACAGTCGTAGCGCCATGATCCTTGCAATGGGCAGTAGTATACCGATATCACCAAGCGCTGGAAAACGCCGTTGCGCACGCCTTTGGCATGAAGGCCGGTCGGCTGGCTGGCAAGCCCATGGCGCCAAGAGTATCGTATTGACGACCCTCCGGTGTGTTTCCCTGGCGACGCGAGGCCCGCGTGTACGACTTCATCATCCTCGGTGGCGGCATTCTCGGCCTTTCCACCGCCATGCAGCTCATCGAGCGCTATCCCGACAAGAAAATGCTTCTGCTGGAAAAGGAAAGCGGCCCCGCACGGCATCAGAGCGGCCACAACAGCGGAGTGATCCATGCAGGGGTCTATTATGCACCGGGCAGTCTCAAGTCGCGCTTCTGCCTCGAGGGTAATCGAGCCACCCGAGAGTTCTGCGATCGTCACGCCATACCCTACGAAATTTGCGGCAAGCTGCTGGTAGCAACCAGCCAGCAGGAAATGCAGCGTATGCAAGCGCTGTGGGAGCGAACGGGAGCCAATGGGCTCGAACGAGAGTGGCTTTCCAAAGATCAGCTCAAGGAGCGCGAGCCGCACATTTCCGGAATCGGCGCCATCTTCGTGCCTTCGAGCGGTATCGTCAGCTATGCCCGAGTGGCCGAGGCCATGGCCGGCGAGTTCCAGTGCCGTGGTGGCCAGATTCGCTACGAGCATCATGTCACCGGCATCGATGAGCGTACCGGAGAGGTGATCCTCAGCACATCGCAGGGCGAACTCGCCAGTCGCTATCTGGTGACCTGCTCCGGCCTGATGGCCGACCGTATCGTGCGCCTGCTGGGGCGCGACCCCGGCTTCACCATCTGCCCGTTCCGCGGCGAGTATTACCGTCTCCCCGATCGTCACAGCGAAATCGTCAAACATCTGATCTACCCCATTCCCGACCCCTCGATGCCGTTCCTGGGAGTGCACCTGACCCGCATGATCGATGGTTCGGTCACCGTCGGGCCCAATGCCGTGCTGGCTTTCAAGCGCGAGGGGTACCGCAAGGGGGACATTTCACTCATCGACATGGCGAGAATGTTCAGCGACCCCGGCATCCTCAAGGTGCTGGCTCGCAACCTGAGGCCGGGCCTGCATGAGATGAAGAGCTCGCTGTGGCGTCGCGGCTACCTCGAGGAGGTACGCAAGTACTGCCCCAGCCTGACGCTGGACGACCTCGAGCCGTGGCCAGCCGGGGTGCGGGCCCAGGCGGTCTCCCGCGATGGCCGTCTGGTTGATGACTTTCTCTTCGTCAACACTCGGCGTACCGTCAACGTTTGCAATGCACCCTCGCCAGCGGCCACCTCGGCGTTGCCCATAGGCCGGCATATTCTGAAGAAAGTCGGTGAAATGGTGCAGCCAAGCTGATCCCAGCCCTATGCGCTGGTATCGCGATATCTGACGACCCCGGAGCAGCGGGGCAAGGCCATGGCCATGCGAATTCTCCTTGGATGGTGTCGTGATCGGTACGGGCATGTCGCTCTCGCCACAGGCCTACTGGCGCTATGGTCTCTGCTGGGGCCAGGCCTTGCCGCGACTCTGTTGCTGCCGGCCTGGGTGATTGCGGCACAGTTGATCTTTACCGGCAGCTTCGAGGCGGCACGTTTGCGCCGACGTGCCTGGCTGGGGCAGTACCTGCTCGTCGGCTCGCCCTGGCATTGCTGGCTACGTGGCGGTCTACTGATGGTGCTTTGGCATCAAGGTCTCGCCATCGTTCTGGCGCTGCTGTTGCTGGTGAAACTACGGCTTCTCTCGCTGGTCTATTGGCCTGTACTGCTGGTGTCCCTGGCGATGCTGGGGCTGATTCAGCTCGCCCTTCACCGGCAGGTGCAGCGTAATGTCATTGCCGAGTACTCAGCCGCTCTCACACGGCGGCTGCTGGTGTGGCCGGCGGGCGCGCTGCTGGCGATCATGCTGGTGCTCTTCGCACTATGGCTCCCGCAACCCTACCTGGTTGGACTGGGCTGGGAGGAGGCCCTGACTCGTCACATCTCGACGGCATCCGGTGACAGCCTGTTGGGAGGGTTCGAGCGCTTTGGCCAGGCCCTCGAACTGACCCAGTACTGGGCCATGCAGAATGCCCTGGAGCAGAGCGGGATCGGCCAGGGGCTGGCGCTGCTGGGCTGGCTCCTGTTGCTGTTCACTCAGTGCGCTTTCGCCTGGGCTTTCGTCAGGCTGGTGATCGGCGCCGATGCCCTGCGCGATGCGGTCGGACGCTTTCGCAACGCTGGATGGAAGGATTCACCATGACCCGAATAGGGGAGACCCTGCGGCGTTATCCAGCCTTCTCTTGGGGGCTGACCCTGCTGCTTGTGCTGCTGCTGATGGTCGCTCTCGGCTATGGCTATCGACAGCTGCAGGAGCGCAGCGAAGCACCGCTTTTCCGGGTCGTCATCAATGGCGAAGCGCTGGTTCTGGACGGCGAGAGCCATGCTGCCCTGGGAAAGGAGTTCAGCGTGCTCGCCGGCAGGCTCGATCTCTATCTGCGTGACGAGATGCAACCGTGGCTGGATGCGCGTCTCGATACGGCTTTTTCACCGCTCCAGGCCGCCATACCGGACTACCTCGACTGGCACTTTTCACTGCGCGGCAGCTATCTTCGTCTGGCAGTGGCGCTGGGTGGCGATCTCGACGAGTGGCTCGAGGCACAGCTGACCGAAAGGCTGATCGAGCGTAGCGGAATTGCAGCGTCGCTCGAGGCGCTGGAGTCCGACTTTGGCGTGCGCCTTGAGCAGGTACAGCAGCGAGTCGTCACGGAAATCGGTAGCAAGCTGCATTCGCGCTACGCTAATCGCCAAACCACGGTGGCAAGCGGGACTGAGCTGCCCACCATCGACCTCGATCTGTTACTCGAGCGTACACTGCAGGGGCACTGGGACGAAGCGCGCTGGGGGTCGTCGGGGGCCGGTGGGGTCGTCGGCTTCGCCGCCGGGCGCGCACTGACGCAGCGGCTGGTGGCCGGCACGGCCATGCAGGGCTCGCGTGCCCTGATGGCCCGTATCGCGCCACGCCTGGGCATGCACGCGGCTCGCTCGGTGGGAACCGGTGCGGCAACCACGGCTGCAACAGCCCCCACTGGCCCTGCAGCGCTGATGGCCGGCACTGTTGCGGCGGGAATGACGCTGGCCGGCTTTGCCGGCACCGAGTATGCCCTCCTCAAGGCCGAGGAGAGCCGCTATCGCAATGACATGCACGCTGAACTGGAGGTCGAGCTGACCCGGGTCAAGGCCGAGGTGCGTCAAACATTCGAGACCGTCGCAACCGACAGGGCACAGGCCCTGGAGAGGGAATTTCAGGCGGGTATGCGGCATGCCGAAGACTCGGGTCAGGTGCCGTCGCAGTACCGCATCCTGGGTGGCCGGTAAGCACCGCCCGGGCTGGACAGCCAGGGCGGTGACGGTTACGATGTTGGCCGCTTCTCAGCAAGCAAAGCGCCCGTAGCTCAGTTGGGCGTAGCCGGATTAGCAGAAGCGCAGCTTCTGCCCGGCGAAGCGACCGGTGCTATGCAGCGCACCGGGCCGGACCCGTAGGCGAAGCCGAAGGGGAGTGTTGTGCAGCGCAACGCGCTGCCGGTAGGCGGAAGCCAAAGAGGCTAGCGTAAACCACCCAAAGCGCCCGTAGCTCAGTTGGATAGAGTGTTGGCCTCCGAAGCCAAAGGTCGCAGGTTCGAATCCTGCCGGGCGCGCCATGATTTCAAGGGCTTACGACACTGTCGTAGGCCCTTTCTTATTTCTGTGACCATTCTGTGACCATAGTGTGGCCATGATGAGTTGCTGAAGAATTAAATCTGTCATTGCTAAATGACAGGTGGCCAAAATTGGACTCATTTTTGGTCACAGATAGCAGCTAACCATCACCGAGCGCGACCGGGACCGCGGTCAGGCCGGCGATCGTGAAACCAGTCCAGCCAGTCAACTTCGAAAGCGACCGGCCCCGTCTCACCATCAACGACAGGCATGGCTGCGCCACGTAAATAGCGCATGAAGTCATCCTGATACATTTCCGGGATGTCTCGAATCCGCACATAAGGCGGCCCTGTTGATGTATGGTGCACTTTGACGTTTGGCTCACCTTCTTCGCGTGGTGCTTGACGCAGCGTGCGTCGACCATCACCCAACGTCTTTTGCATTTCCCAGAGTTCATGTGCAATAGCGAGCATGGCACGAGACGCATTAGGATCCACAGCTTCCAGCCGTAAGCCGTGCTCTTGCAACAAAGAGGCATGATCATTGAGATCATCAACTAGGATCTGGATGTCATGATCGGAGAAGACAACCATCAGATACTCCTAAGCTATTTGCTATTCAGCGTCATGAGAATTCGCCGCATTCGATTTTTCCCAATGCCTCGCGTATCGCCTGTCGCCCTCTAGATGAACCGAGCAGATCCAAGGGCCGCGAGTCAGATAGCGCCGGCGCCTCGCAGTGCAGCCACTCGCGAGCGATGTCGGCATCCTCGAACACTTTAGCGGCGTAATCCAGCACAGCCTGAGCATCGAGCACCTCAGCGACGGGGTGGCCACGTTCGGTCATTTGCTTGATGGCTTCGACCTTGAATTCTTCCGTGTTTCGTTGACGGCTCATGGGACCTCCTGGGTGCCTTCAGTATAAGACCTGGAGGTGACCACGAAACTCGGGGCGATTCAGCGCCGTGGAATCCATAGAAACTGCGCCGTGGAATCCATAGAAAAGCAGCCCCTAGACTTCTCGCCCCACAGACGGCGCATCCTGCCATGATCGCAGCTCTTCCAGCTCGGGCGCGTCAGGATCGCACTCTGCCAGCAACTGCTCGAGCTTAGGATGGTTTGCAGCCTTGGCTAGGCCTTCACGCTCCAGGGTCCGCTCCCGGATCAGGCTATGCTCGAACTCCGCCAGTGCCCCGAAGATGTGGAACACCAGCTTGCCGCCGGCGCTTGTGGTATCGATCGCCTCGGTGAGGGACCGGAAGCCCACACCGCGCTCGTTCAGCTCATGGATCAGCTCTACCAGGTCCTTGAGCGAGCGAGCCAACCGATCGAGCTTCCACACCACCAGGGTGTCGCCGTCACGCAGGGCTCGCAGGCAGGCCTGCAGTTCGGGGCGTTCTCGCTTGGTGCCAGTGACACGCTCCTCGAAAACCTGCTCGCAGCCAGCCTCCTCGAGGGCATCACGCTGCAATTGGGGATTCTGGTCCTGGGTACTGACGCGGGCGTAGCCGATGATCATGCGCTACCTCCCGACGTGTCCGAGTCATCCTCAAGGTTCAGCGCCTCCCAGTCCTCGATGCCCACCGGCTCGAACGGTGCGATGTACTCGCTCACCGAAGCCCTTAAGCGCTCCAGAGGGCCGCTATCGGCAGCCCTGGGCGCCTGTTCTTCACTTGCTCCTGTCATCGTGCCCCCTTGTCACCCACCACTCTCAGCCACGCCCTCAACGGATGTCAGGTCAGGTATGAACTCCATGCTCGATCCTGCCTATCAGGTCCAGCACCTGCTGAGGGTCTGCGCGCATCACGTCGACGGGGCGCTTCCCTCCAAGCCCCACAACAGCGATCCGCCGCTGCGCGATCCCCCTCAAACAACCCGATAGCCGCCCGCCAGACAGCGACCGCATGGTGCTCCTCTGGATCAACGGTTTCAGGCATTGGCAGCCTCTCATGCGGCGTATCGCTTCGCCTGGTCATTACCGCCTCCATTGATCAATGAAAAACGCTGGTTTTCTTGACATCATGATCTCAAGTCAGTGGCCATGCCAGAGGGGCTGTGACAAATTTCCCCGAGTAGGCCCGGCCGGAAAGTCTGCTGTTCCGAGTCGCCGAGGGCCGTCAGGTGTCATACTGAGTACAGCAACCTCTAATCGTCGGTAGAGGTCAATTACCGGAGGCGCACCATGGTTGAGACATCAGTGACGACCCAGTCCGTAGTCCGCCTCGCTGAAGAAACCTTTGAGGAAAGGGACAAGGCTATCACTTGGCTGACTCGGCCCAATGAGGCGCTAGGAGGTCATCCGCCAATCATGCTCTGTGGTACAGAGCCTGGAGCCAAGCAAGTCAAACGCATCCTTCGGGCTCTTGAGTGGGGCGGGGTCGTGTGATGGAGATGCTGAACCAAGACAAGGCCACCACGGGACTACGGGTCGCCGTCACGATCTTAGATAAGTGGGATGCCACCGTTGAGCAAGGTACAGCCATCTTGCGTGTCTCACCTGAGACCTATGTGCGTGCCCAGCGGCACGATTCAAAATGGCAGGTGTCTTTGGATGAAGACCAGCTCACCCGCATCAGCTACGTGCTGAACATCCACGCAGCGCTCCGTGTGATCTTCGATAATCCCGAGAACCTGTATGGTTTCATGAGAATGGCCAATTACAACGAAGGCTTCGATGGTCGGTCACCGCTGGAAGTCATCGCTACCGGCGACATTGGTACGCTACGCGAGACGTGGCTGCGCGTGAACATGGAGCGCCCGACGGTCATCGGTGATGAAGGTCGGGTAAGGCTGTAGCCCTTCTCCCGCCTGACCTTGACCCTCGCCAGGCCATCGACGATAGGCGCTTACGCTTTGTTCGGCATCCTCTGGAGGGGCCAAGCCGTGATGGCCACCCCCCGTTGTGAGGTCAGGGCGACGATCGAACTTGACCTGCCGTCCGTCACCTAGGCTTTTCTGAACCTCCCAAAGCTCCTGCGCGACAGCCAGTGCGGTGATAGCCGTTTCGGGGCTGTGTCCATCAGCCGAAGCCTGCCGGTGGCCGTACCCAGGTTAGGTGTGAGCTCCATGAGCTTCTCAATCCAGGAGTATCCCATGACAGAACCCAGCGCTATCGAGGAGGACACAGCGGCAGTACTGGACGCCGCTGAGTGGGTTTGCGGCTCGAGGGACCAAGCCCGCACCTGGTTCCACAACGAGCCAATTGACGTTTTTGACTACCAGACCGCCGAGCAGCTGGTGAGCGCTGGGCGCACCAACGATCTACTGCGCTATCTGCGGTCACTGGAAGCAGGCCCAGCCGGCTAGCGGATGCACGAAAGAAAACCTTGGTTTTCTTTACATAGTGAGCCAAGTAGATGTCCCGGCCAAGGGTGGCAGTACACAGCGCCACCAAGAAGAACCGAATTTATGTGAGAGAGGGGCTAGAATGAAAAATCTATCACTCTGTGAATTTTTGTAAAAAAAAGGTAGCCTGGAAGGAAGCGTCGCTCCAGCAGGCTAGGGAAGGATCACGATGAAGCCAAAGATGGTAAATGAACTGATTTTGATGGATCACCACCATACTATAAAAATCACAAAGCATCAAAAAGGCGCTGCATTAATTGTGGTGCTTTCACTACTAACTATTACATTAGCGCTAGGCTTTTCAGCATTTAATATTTCTCTAACCAGCGAACGTCTGGCAGGAAATTACAGACTTCAGGCGCAGTCTGAAATGAACTCAGAGTCTGCTGCTTCAAAAATGTTGAATTTCATTGTTGATAACAACAGGTTTGAAACTAGCTTCTCTAGCGATGAATTTATCGACTGCCCCAGATGGGTTGATTTCGAACAGATTAGTAAAAACAACTTAACAGACTGCCAGAAATACCAGATCAGTACCCAAGGAAATGTGGGTGTTGCGTGTCATATGAATGTGACTAATGGGTTGTGTGGTTTGGAAAGCGGGAGGTACATACTCTCGATAGGAGCAGTTGTAGACGGGGGGGGCGCGCTCTCCGAAGGGAGCCTAGTCGCCGTTGGACTAACAAATAGCAATGGTTATACACCTCATGAGCCTGTACACGGCTGTGAAGGGGTGAGCCTGACAGGAAGTACAACAATCACTGGTGGAGTGGTGTCTGGTGGGGACATAACAATATCCGGCGGTGGAGTTCCACCAGACAATGCTAGAGCGCATGGTGCGGTTATATATCCTGACTGGTGGATATGGGACAGTGGGAAAATGGAATATGTGGAAAACTATGAAAATAACATTGATTACAACCATGATCTTTCCAGCCCTAACTCTTCATGTGATCCGCTAAGGGTCGATGATATTTATCAAAGAGTAAACAATTTAACTTCTGAAGCGATGTCAAGAGATGTTAGAATTGGATCATGGCCAAGGGTCAATGGAATTATTGACCACAGAGGTGTTTCTGTAGAAAATTTGGCAAATGGTGAGACTGAAATTTTAGCAGATGCAGTGGACGTGAGCCCAGTTTCAGGCATAGAAGGAATGGATGACATTTCGTTTCACATCATTAGAACAGGAGATTTTAATGATCATAATGGCTCTATAAGGGTTACTGGAAATAACGATTACTTGCTTTTTGTTGATGGTGATCTCAGTCTAGGTGAGGGTGGTCATGGGAGTCTTATGATAGAGGAGGGCAGCACATTAACGATTATCGTTTCAGGTAAAACCTATATGCATACTTCTCTTGACATGCTCGATACTCCTCTTACCACGAATGGAAAGCCGACTTTTTCGATTTATTCAACTAGCCGAGACACGGCAGGCCAAAGTACATTTGAAATATCTGATGGCACTCATGTTACCGGGAATTTTTATGCCCCATACTCCAACATCAAAATAACCGGCTCCAGTACAAAAAGAGGAGCAATAAGAGGAAAGACTATCTCCATTTCAGGAGGCGGCCATATCACTAATGAAAGCAATAGCATGGAAGATGAACCGAAAGGCGAAGATAATACAGTTACATCTTGGATTTTGAAACCATAATCAGCAAATGTCTGCAGGATGCAAGACTCATCGCATCCCGCTTGATAGCACCAAGTCTGAAAAACGCGCTTTCATTTTAATCAGTAGATTACGATTATAACTGTCAAGCCAGGTGGAGATAGATCAATGTTTCTTTGGTTGGCGGTCTCAATGACCAAGTGCAACACCTGACCCATCAGGTATCGTGTTGCCATGCCTCATTGCTATCGCCACCTCA
>NZ_JACEFT010000019.1 GCF_013697085.1 Billgrantia kenyensis | reverse complement strand
CACGACATGCCGTTCGAGCAGATCAACGAGGCGTTCGAGCTGCTGCACGCGGGCAAGAGCATCCGCACGGTACTGCACTATTGACAGGTAACAGGCATCCGCTGCCGCGCGGCTGACGCTATCCGTCCGAAGTCGCGTGGCAGATGACTGTCCTCTGCAATGCCAGTCGCTTGCCATTGAGAAGCGAGGGTAAGGAGACCGAACCATGACCATGACCGAACAGATCGAGCTGGTCTCGTCGAACAAGAGCTTTGGCGGGTGGCACAAGCGCTATCGCCATCGATCGCGTGCGCTGGACTGTGAAATGGAGTTCGCGGTGTTTCTACCGCCACAGGCCGAGACGGAGCGCGTGCCGCTGCTCTGGTGGCTTTCTGGCTTGACCTGCACCGACGAGAATTTCATGCAAAAGGCGGGGGCGCACCGGGTGGCGGCCGAGCTCGGCATTGCCATCGTCTGCCCCGATACCAGTCCGCGCGGCACTGATCTGCCGGGCGAGCATGAAAGCTATGACTTCGGCTCAGGGGCTGGGTTTTACGTCAATGCGACCCAGGAACCCTGGAAACAGCATTACCGCATGTATGACTACGTGGCCGAGGAGTTGCCCTCGGTGGTGCGCCAGCATTTCCCGGTGAACGGTCGCGAAAGTATCAGCGGCCATTCGATGGGCGGCCACGGGGCGCTGATCATGTCGCTGCGGCGTCCTGGCCACTATCGTTCGGTGTCGGCCTTCGCACCGATCGTCAACCCCACCCAGTGTCCCTGGGGGCGCAAGGCCTTCCGAGCGTACCTCGGCGACGACCCTGGCGCCTGGACACAGTATGATGCCTGCGAGCTGGTGGCGAAGGGGGCCTCGAGCCAACACCTCTACGTCGACCAGGGTGAAGCGGATCAGTTTCTTGAAGAGCAGCTCAAGCCCGAGCGTCTCGAGGCCGCTTGCGAAGCGCACGACCATCCCCTGACGCTGCGCCGGCATCCGGGGTATGATCACAGCTACTTCTTCATCGCCAGCTTCATCGAGGATCACCTGCGCTACCATGCGGAGCACCTTTTTAAACGCTGACGCGCCCTGCCCCACGGGCGCTTCATGATACGCGCCCTACTGCGAAACGTGCTGCGCTGGGCGGCCCTTGCCGGGGCCGCCTTCGTGCTGCTGTCCATTCTTGCCGTGCTGATGCTGCGTTACGTCCCTGTTCATGGCTCCATGGTCATGCTGGAGCGCAAGGTAGAGGCATGGGTGGCGGGTGAGCGACTGCCCATCCAGCAACAATGGCGACCTTGGGATGAGCTGTCCGATCAGGCCAAGCTGGCGGTCATTGCTGCTGAAGACCAGCGCTTTCCTCATCATCGAGGTTTCGACGTCGACGAAATGCGTCGGGCCTGGCAGGCGAGCCGTAACGGAGGGCGCCTGCGTGGTGCCAGTACCATCAGCCAGCAGACGGCCAAGAACCTGTTCCTGTGGACGGGGCGTAGCTGGATGCGCAAGGGACTCGAGGCCTGGTTCACGGTCCTGATCGAAGCGCTATGGCCCAAGCAGCGCATCCTCGAGGTCTATCTGAACATTGCCGAGTGGGATCATGGCGTGTTCGGACTGGAGGCGGCCGGGCAGCACTATTTCGGCGTCTCGTCCGATCGCATCAATGAAGCGCAGGCCAGTCGCCTGGCGGCGATCCTGCCCAACCCGCGGGCCTGGGATGCCAGCCGCCCCGGCCCCCATGTCGAGCGCCGCAGCCAGTGGATACGCCAGCAGATGCGCAACCTGGGCGGGGCGCGCTACCTGGATCAGCTCAATGCAGACTGATCCGTGCCTGTCCTACCGGACCTGGCCGCGAACCGCGAGAACGACCCCGGCAATGGTGATGGCCATGCCCACCAGCGCCGCCAGCGGCAGGCGCTCATCGAACAGCCACCAGGCCTGAAGCGCGGTCACGGGTGGCACCAGGTAAAACAGGCTGGCCACCCGCGAGGCTTCGCCGCGGCGGATCAACGCCATCAGCAGCAGGATGGCGGCGATGGAGAGCACCAGCACCAGCCAAGCCATGGTCAGGATGAACGTGCCCGTCCATTCGATGCTGCGTTCCTCCAGCAGCAGGGCACCCAGCCCCAGCACGACACCGGCGGCCAAGTACTGCACTACCGTGCCGGAGAGCAGCGGCATGCCGGTACAGAAGCGTTTCTGATAGAGCGTGCCCAGGGTGATACCGGCCAGGGCAACCAGGACGCAGGCCAGGGCGTCGAGACCGAAGCCCTGGAATAGCATCGCCCCTGGGTCGAGTTTGCTGCCCAGCACCAGGGTAATACCGGCCAGGCCGAGTGCCAGCCCCAACCACTGAGTAGCCGAGATTCGCTCGCCAAGCAGGGGGCCCGCCAGGGTTGCAGTGAGCAGCGGCTGCAGGCCGACCAGGAGCGCCGTGAGGCCGGCCGGCATGCCGAGATAAATGCCGTAGAAGACACCGCCCAGGTAGGCCCCGTGCACCAATAGTCCCGATACGGCGATATGGCCCTTGAGCCGCCAGCCAGTCGGCCAGCCGCTTGCCATCAATTTCACCAGCGGAACGAGCAGGGCAAGAGTGAGCACGAAGCGAATGAAAAGGAAGGTAAAAGGCTCGGCATGCGGTAGTCCGAACTTGGCGCCAATGAACCCCGTACTCCACAGGGCCACGAAGAGCACCGGCATACTGGCCAGCAGCGCAGCATCGAGACGGGTATTGGCGGGGGTCGACATCGAGCGGGCAATCCTTGAGCACGGTTGTTGAAGCCTTTGAAGATACTGGGTTGGCGGGGCGAGCGAAAGATAGCAGGTTAACTTTTTTAATAGAGTTATCCGCAACATGCGCGATTCATCATAAATTACATTCCGTAACATAATATTCTGAACTCTCAGCGCGCCACTTCGTCAGACTCACTACATTCACAGCAACACCCTCTGGAGGTATTCATGCAACGGATGACTGCACTGTTCTCGGCCGCCCTGCTCACCGCTGGGCTGATGGCTGTACAGGCACACGCCCAGCAAGACCCTGCCCAAGACCCGGCCGCTCAACCGCAAGCGCAGGCACCCGCGCAGGACTTCTCCGATGATCAGCTCCAGCAGTTTGCCGATGCTTCCCAGGACATCGCTGTGATCTCCCAGGAGTACACCGAGCGGTTGCATGCTGCCGAAGATGAGCAGACCCAGCAGGAAGTTCGCATGGAAGCCAACGATCGGATGGTGGAAGTGGTCGAGGATAACGGTCTCGATGTGGATACCTTCAATGCCATCGGGCATGCCATACAGCAGGATCCCGAGCTGATGCAGCGTGTTCAGCAGATGGCCGAGCAGTCGTAACGCGACCCTCGTTCGTCTGACGTGAGAGGCCACCTTCGGGTGGCCTTTCTTGTGTCATTCGTATAAAGCCCCTTACCCTGCAGACAGGAAATACTTCTGGTCGACAGCGGGAGCCCGATGGCACATGGCAGCGGAACTACTTGAGATTCGTCAGCACATGGGGCGCTTCCCACCCTTCGATGCCCTCGATGACGACTTGCTCGACGAGGTGGCAGGACAGGTCGAGGTGGGCTACTTCAAGGCGGGAACGGACATCCACCAGCTCGACCAGGAGCTGCACGAGCTCTGCTACATCCGCAGCGGCGCCGTGGAGGTGCGGCGACGCACGGGTGATCTCTACAATCGCCTGGGAGAGGGGGATATCTTCGGCCATTTCAGCCTGCTCAGGAACAACCGCGTTCGCTTTCCTGCACGCGCGCTGGAAGACACTCTGATCTACCATATTCCCGAAGCCGTCTTCGTGCGCCTCTGCGAGGCCGACGAGCATTTTGCCGACTTCGTCGAACTCGAGCGCCCACGGCTGGAAGCGGCGGTAGAAGAGAGCAAGCAAGCCAACGACATGATGATCACCCGGGTGCGCAAGTTGCTGACCCGCTACCCGGTCATGGTGGAGGCTGGCGCCACGGTGCAGGAAGCAGCCCGTCAGATCACCGTGGCCCAGGCATCCGCGGCACTGATTCTCGACGAGCCCGATGGCGATCCGCGCTACACCTTCACCGACAGCCAGGACCGCCCCTGGCGGCTGCGCGGTATCCTGACCGACACCGACTTTCGCACTCGCATCGTAGCCGAGGGGTTGCCCCCCGACACTGCGGTGGGTGAGCTGGCGGGAGAGCGCCTGATCACCATTCAATCCGACGAATCGGTGCATGAGGCAATGCTGTGCATGCTGCGTAACAACATCCATCATCTGCCGGTGCTCTATCGTCGGCGGCCGGTGGGTATCCTGCATCTCTCAGACATCATTCGCTACGAGACCCACAGCAGCCTCTATCTGGTCAGCAATATCTTCAACCAGTCGAGCGTCGAGGGCCTGTCGCGGCTGGCGCCGGACGTGCGTGCGGCCTTCGTGCGCATGGTCGAGGAGGGGGCCAACTCGCAGATGGTCGGTACCGCCCTGTCCACTATCGGCCGCAGCTTCGTACGCCGCTTGCTCGAGCTGGGTGAAGAGATGCTGGGGCCACCGCCGGTAGCGTACTGCTTCATGGTCAATGGCTCCATGGCACGCAACGAGCAGACCATCGTCACCGATCAGGATCATGCCATGATCCTGGCCGACGACTTCGATCCGGCACGGCATGACGACTACTTCGCCAAGCTGGCAGCGTTTGTCAGCGACGGTCTGGCGGCCTGCGGCTACACCTATTGCAAAGGCGACGTGATGGCCACCAATCCGAAGTGGCGCCAGCCCCTGTCGACATGGAAGCGCTACTTCAGTGAGTGGATCGACTCCCCCACGCCGAAGCGATTGCTGCACAGCTCGATTTTCTTCGACCTCGATAGCGCTTATGGAGAGGAGGCCTACGTCGAGGAGCTGCAGGACCTTATCTCCCAGACTGCGCCGCGGAGCCCCCGTTTCCTGGCTGCCATGGCCCGCAATGCACTCAACAGGACGCCACCGCTGGGCTTCTTTCGCACCTTCGTGATGGAAAAAGATGGCAAGCACAATAACTCGATCAACCTCAAGCGGCGAGGAACGGCTCCCTTGGTCGACCTGGTACGCGTACATGCGTTGGCGTGTGGCTCTAGCGCTCAGAACAGCTTCGAGCGGCTGGACGACATTGCGGCCACTCAGCTTCTGGCACCGGGAGTCGGCGACAAGCTGCGCTATGCCATGGAACTGCTCTCCATGGTGCGTATTCGCCACCATGTCATCGATCTGCAGCAGGAGCGTGAGCCGGACAACAATATCGAGCCGGAAAACGTCGCCGACAGCGAGAGGCATCACTTGAAGGATGCCTTTCAGGTGCTCAACCATGCACAGAAATTCCTCAAGTACCGCTACCCGCTCCCCGCCCAGGCGGGACGGGGGCGCTGAGCATGCTGTCCCATCGCCTGGCGTCGCGCTCGTCGGGAGCGCAGTGGCCGGCCTACCTGCAGCAGCGCGCCGCCGAGGTGAAAAGCCCACTGCTCAAGGCCTTTTTCGCTGCCGGCTGCCCCGACCCCGAAGCGCCGATCGGCGAAGTGCCTCTGGTGGCGCTGGACCTGGAAACCACCGGACTCGATGCCCAGCGTCATGCCATTGTCAGCATCGGGCTGGTGCCCTTCAGCTTGGAGCGTATCCCGTTGGCGCAGCGGCGCTACTGGGTGGTGCATCCCAGTCGAACGCTATCCGACACCTCAATCACCCTGCATCGCATCACCCACTCTGAGGTGGCAAGAGCGCCCGATCTCATCGAGATCCTGCCGGAAGTTCTGGACATATTGGCCGGTCGCCTTGCGGTGGTGCACTTCCGTCACATCGAACGGCCGTTTCTCGATGATGCGATCAAGGCGCGGCTCGGGGAGGGGATGCGTTTTCCGCTGATCGATACCATGTCGCTGGAAGCGAGGCTGCATCGACTCTCGTACTGGGCACGCCTGCAACGCTGGATGCGGCGCCCGCCGGTTTCGATACGCTTGGGGGACAGTCGGCAGCGCTATGGCCTGCCGGTTTACCAGGGGCATCATGCACTGATCGATGCGCTGGCCACGGCCGAGCTGTTTCAGGCTCAGGTGGCCAGGCACTACGACCCGTCGACACCGGTTGGACAGCTGTGGAGCTGACTCGATGGGCCACGGCACCGGGCTTGTCGGCTCATAGCCAGAGCTCGGCGAAGGTCACTCCATCCACGGGGCGTCCGAAATGGAAACCTTGCACGCCGCTGCACCCCAGGGCACGCAGGGCCTCGGCCTGCTCCGCTTCCTCGACCCCCTCGGCCACGGTCTGCATGCCAAGGTTCTTGGCCATCGCAATGATGGTAGAGACGATGGCATGGTCGTGGCTGCTCTTGAGCATGTCCCGTACGAAGGACATGTCGATCTTCAAGGTGTCGGCGGCAAAGCGCTTGAGGTAAGTGAGGGAGGAGTAGCCCGTCCCGAAGTCGTCGATTGCCAGGCTGAAGCCTGCCTCGCACAGGGCCCGAGTGATGCGCACCGTCTGCTCCGGGTTTCGCATCAGGCCGCTTTCCGTCAGCTCCAGTCCAAGCTTGCCCGGCAGGACCCGCGTGGCGATGCGCAGGATATGCTCTGCCAGGCGTGGGTCGTCCATCTGCTGGGCGGACACGTTGACGCACAGTCGGCCGGGAAATGGCTTGCCCTGTTGCTCCCACGTCAAGAGCTGCTGGCAGGCGGCATCCAGTACCCACTCGCCCAGGGAGCAAATCAGCCCCTGCTCCTCGGCCAAGGGGATGAAGGTGGCAGGGCTCACCTGGCCCAGGATGTCGTCATGCCAGCGGCACAGGGCCTCGGCGCCGATCAGTTTGCCTGTGTTGAGACAGAACTGTGGCTGGAAGGCCAGTGAGAGCTTGTCATTGGCCAAGGCTTCGCTGAAACGCAGCTGAAGTATCTCGTGCTGGTGGAGTTCGTCCACCATGGTGGTGGTGAAGAACCGGGTGCGGCTGGGGTCATGCTTGGCATGGTTCAGGGCGATACTGACGTGCTGGAACAGCGACTGGGCAGTGTCGGCATCGCGGGGGAAGAGAGCGGCCCCGACGCTTGCCGATACTGAAAAGCTGCGCTCCGCCAGCTGGATGGGCGGCAGTAAACTGTTGCGGTAGCGCTCGACGGCATGCGCCATGGCAGCTGGCCGGGTGTCGGTGAGCAGCACCATGAATTCATCACCACCCAGGCGAGCGACAAACTCACCGGGATCCGACTGGGCAGTCAAGCGGCCGGCTATCTCGGCCAGGATCTGGTCACCGAGTTCATGGCCCTGGGTATCGTTGATCTGCCGAAAACGCTGCAGGTCGAGGTAGAGCAGGCCGAGGCAGGTATCTCGCAGGCGAGCCTGTTCGCAGGCGTCTTCCAGGCGTTCCATGAAGCTGCGTCGGTTGGGCAGCCCCGTGACGCTGTCCCAGTAGATGAGCTGCTGGATCCGGTAGTCGCTGCTGCGCCGCTTGTCCTCTTCGGATCGGCGCGCCATTTCGGCGCCCGACTGAGCGGCGGCAATGCGCAGCACCTCCGGGCCATAGGAGGCAAGGTCGAGCGGGCGGCTCGACAGCACCGCCAGCAGACCGATGAGGTGGCCTTGGGGCGAGCGTAGCGGAACGCCCACGTAGCTCTCGACCCCCAGCTCCTGCAACATGGCATCGTCCGGGAAGCGCTGACAGACGCCTTCGGTGAATTCGCACACTTCGTCGCTCAGTACGGATTCGCAGGGCGTGCCAGCCAGCGTGTAGACGGTAGCGGGCTGGAGCGTACCGTGCGACCAGAATGCGACGGTACGGATGGTGGCATTATCGGAAAGCAGCTTGCCGACAAGCACATGCTCCGCATCGAAAATGGAGGAGATCCGTTCGACAAGGTGGTCGAACGCCTGGGGAGTGCCGGCCTTGCCCAAGCCATCGGCGAGCAGACGAAAGGCGTCTTCGGGTGCCATCATGGGCGTAGAACGGCTCCTTTGGCATAGTTGTAATAGTATTCACGAAATATGCCCGAACCGATAGCGGGTTGCTAGTGGTCGGATGGAACATGAACCACTTGACGGGCGGGAATTTTTTCCTCACGGGGCATGAGCGCAACGCATATTCGCCGCGTGGAATACCCCTTGGCTGGCCGGGCTTGGCATATTCACCGTTGAACGAGGCGGCCCTTCGGGCCGCCTCGCCAATGGTGGCATGGCGCTCAGCCGCGCGGCTCGCTCATCAGGCCCTTGATGATGGAGTAGCAGCCCACCAGCAGCACCAGCGTGAAGGGCAGTCCCGTCGACACCGCCATTGCCTGCAGGGCGACCAGGCCGCCGCCCAGCAGCAGCGCGATGGCGATGACACCCTCGATGATGGCCCAGAACACTCGCTGAGGCTTGGGGGCATCGACCTTGCCGCCGGCCGTGATGGTGTCGATGACCAGCGAGCCGGAGTCCGACGAGGTGATGAAGAACACCACCACCAGCACGATGCCTACGAACGAGGTGATGGCGGTCAGGGGCAGCTCGCCTAGCATGACGAAAAGCTGCAGCTCGAGGGCCGCATCGCGGACGCCTTCGAAACCGGCACCGGTCAGTTGATCGATGGCGGTACCGCCGAAGGCGGTCATCCAGAGTACCGACACCAGCGAGGGGACCAGCAGCACGGCGATCAGGAACTCGCGCACGCTGCGTCCGCGGCTGACACGCGCGATGAACATCCCGACGAAGGGCGACCAGGAGATCCACCAAGCCCAGTAGAAGGCGGTCCAGCCCTGGGAGAAGTTGGCATCCTCACGGCCGAACGGGTTGGAGAGGGCCGGCAGGTTGACCACGTAGGCGCCCAGGTTCTGGAAGAATCCGGTCACGATCATCAGGGTTGGACCCACCAGGATCACAAACAGCAGCAGCAGGACGGCCAGCCCCATGTTGATTTCCGAGAGCCGGCGAACCCCCTTGTCGACGCCGGCCATGATCGACACGATGGCCACTGCCGTAATGCCCAGGATCAGCAGCACCATGGTGGCGTCTCCCTCGGGCAGGCCGAAGAGGTGGCTCAGACCGGCCGAGGCCTGTGAGGCCCCAATCCCCAGCGAGGTGGCCAGTCCGAACAGGGTGGCGAACACCGCCAGTATATCGATGATGTGCCCGGGCCAACCCCACACCCGCTCGCCCAGCACCGGGTAGAAGACCGAGCGCATGGTGAGCGGCAGGCCCTTGTTGAATGAAAAGATGGCCAGGGCCAGCGCCACGATGGCGTAGATGGCCCAGGGGTGAAGGCCCCAGTGGTAGATCGTGGCCGCCATGCCCAGGGTGGCCGCAGCTGATGGGTCATCCGCGGCAGCACCCAGCGGCGCCCAGTCGGTGCGCACCCCATCTTCGACGGTGGTGCCCCCCAAAGCCGCGCTGAAGTGCGACATCGGCTCGGAAACGCCATAGAACATCAGGCCGATGCCCATGCCGGCGGCAAACAGCATGGAGAACCAGCCGGTATAGCTGAAGTCCGGTGTGGCGTTCATGCCGCCGATGCGTACCTTGCCCAGCGGAGAAGCGATCAGGACCAGGCACAGCAGCACGAAGATGTTCCCGGCCAGCAGGAAGAACCATGAGAGATTGCCGGTGAGCCAGTCGCGCAGGGCGTTGAACAGCGGTTCCACCTCGGCCTGCAGGGCAAGGGTCAGGACCACGAAGAAGACGGTGACCAGCGCCGAGATGGTGAACACCTTGCCGTGCAGGTCGATGTTGAATCCCAGCTTGTCCGTGGCCAGGTTGTCCTGACCGATGACGTAGTCGGTGTCGATGAGGTTGGCCGGCCCCTCCGGGGCCGGGACGCCTTCCGAGGTCTCTGCCTCCTTGGCGCGTTCGTCGCGAGGATGGTTGTCCACGTTACGCTCCCGTTGAATGGTTGGATGTGGTTGTAATGGTAGTGGGCGGATCAGCTGCGTTCAGGTCTGACCAGAAAGACCGAGACATCGGTGTGGGTCGCTATCTTGCCCCCGTGAGAGGGTATGATCACGTCCAGGTGCTTTGGTGGGTGGGTTGGCATGACGACGAGGTCGGCGCCCACGTCCTTGATCGCGTCGATCAGCAGGTCGTCGAGGTCAGCAATGGGGTCGGCGCTGCTGATGGTGTGTGCGCTGACGGGCTGGCCATGCACGGCCGCACGCCGCTGGGCAAACTCTTCCAGCTTGCGGTGATACTCTTCCGGCGTTCTGGCCACGCTCCCCGGGGCGGTCGAGGTCACCCCCACGTAGCAGACTTCAGCCTGGTAGTGGCGGGCAAGATCGGCCACCGCCTGCAAGGAGGGCTCGATGACCTCCAGGTGGGCAAGATCGATCGGCACCATGATTTTGCGGTACATGTCGTGCTCTCCAGGTTCACGTGAATGGAAGGTTCGACGGTCGTGCACGCATTTCGACACAACGTGTAACAAGCTTGGCTGGTCTGGCCATACATGCCAAGCCAATGGGACACGTTCGATGTGAACAAGAATTGTACATGGTGATGCTCGGCTTTGCCGAATCGTGCCCAGGGAACTTGGAAGAAGGAACGGCATGTTGGTGAGGTGGGGCTAGGTTATCCAGCGCAAGGCGGGCTCCGGTGGATTGGCATATATCGCAGCGCAAAGTGTCTTTTGGTGAGCCCGCGTAACCATTGCGTTAAACGAAATTTTCGATTTTGTCCACACAGGGTTCAACGCTGTTTGGACTTTGCCAGAGTTGCGGCAGCCTCTTGGAGAGAATAGGGTCTTATCAATCCAATAAGAACAAAGGCCAGCTCAGGTGCGAAGCGTCGCCGTTTCGCTGCCCATGGCCGTCAATGGAACTCTGCATGAACGAAAGCCTGCAACAAGAACGTCACGATAGCGCAAGGGAAGTTCCGAGCGATACGCCTCCCCCATTTGCTCGCTTCATCAATGTCCAGAAGAGCTATGACGGCATCGAGCTGGTGGTAAAAGGGTTCGACCTCGATATCCACAAGGGAGAATTCGTCACTTTGCTGGGCCCTTCCGGGTCGGGCAAGACCACCTGCCTGATGATGATGGCGGGCTTCGAGACACCTACCCACGGGCAGATCCTGCTCAAGGGAAATCCCATCAACGATTTGCCGCCGCACAAGCGGGGTATCGGCATGGTCTTCCAGAACTATGCCCTTTTCCCGCACATGTCCGTCTCAGAGAATCTTGCCTTTCCTCTCGAGGTACGTCATCTCTCCAAATCGGAGATCAAGCAAAAGGTGGCGCGCGCGCTGGCCATGGTGCGTCTGGAAGACTTCGGTGACCGTCGCCCGGCGCAGCTTTCCGGTGGCCAGCAGCAGCGTGTGGCCCTGGCCCGCGCGCTGGTGTTCGAGCCCGAGCTGGTGCTGATGGATGAGCCGCTAGGGGCACTGGACAAGAACCTGCGTGAGGAAATGCAGTACGAGATCAAGCGTATTCATGCCGACCTGGGAGTGAGCATGATCTATGTCACTCACGACCAGACCGAAGCCCTGACCATGTCCGACCGCATTGCCGTGTTCAATGATGGCGTGGTCCAGCAGCTTGCCGCTCCTGAAACCCTCTACGAGGCGCCCGAGAATGCCTTCGTCGCGAATTTCATCGGCGAGAACAACCGCCTGTATGGCGAGGTTACCGAGATGGTCGGCGAGAAATGCCTGGTACGCCTCGACAGCGGAGAAACGGTACAGGCCAAGCCGGTAGCCGCAGGCGGCATTGGCGCACGTACCACGCTGTCGCTGCGCCCCGAACGTGTTGGCATCGTGCTGGATAGTCAGTCCCCTGGCTTCGATAACTGCTTCCATGCCGAGGTCAGGGAGGTTATCTATCTCGGCGACCACCTGCGTACGCGAGTCAGCGTTTGCGGTAACGACGAGTTCATTCTCAAGACGCCCAATGCGCAAGGGCACTCTTCGCTGAGGCCGGGCCAGTCGGTCGAGATCGGCTGGTCCAGCAGCGACTGTCGGGCGCTGGATGCCTGACAGGCTTCGGTCCTGTTGCTGTTTCAACAAGTACAACAAGCATGGAGAAAGGCGATGAAACACTACCAACAAAAAGCGGGAAAGCCGGCGATGAAACTGATCGCATGTGCCGTGGCAGGCGTCTCGGTGCTGGGGGTGGCAAGCGTGGTGCAGGCCCAGCAGACACTCAATATCGTCTCCTGGGGCGGTGCCTACAGCATGAGCCAGGAGCGCGCCTACCATGAGCCCTGGAGGGAGAAAACCGGCGACGACATCGTCAATATCGATCGCAGCGCGAATGCCCTGGCAGGCTTGCGAGCGCAGAGCCAGGCGGGCAACGTGACCTGGGACCTGGTCGACATGCTGCCTGCCGACGCCATGATTGCCTGTGCCGAAGGCCTGATCGAGCCGCTCGATCATGATGAGCTGCTGGCCGAGGCACCGGACGGTACCCCGCCCAGCGAGGATTTCGTCGATGGCGCCCTGGGTGAGTGCTTCGTGGCCTCGATCGTCTACTCCAACATCGTGGCGTTCAACAGCTCGATGTTCCCCGAGGACCAGCAGCCCAGCACCATCGAGGACGTGTTTGACCTGGAGAATTACCCCGGACAGCGCGCCCTGATGCGCCGCCCGATCAACAATCTGGAATGGGCGCTGATAGCCGACGGCGTCGACCGTGACGATGTCTACGCCATGCTCGAGACCGAGGAGGGCATCCAACGCGCCTTTGCCAAACTCGACACGATCAAGGATCACGTGATCTGGTGGGAGGAGGGTGCCCAGCCCCCGCAGCTGCTGGCCGACCGTGAGGTTGCCTTCGCCTCGGCCTACAACGGCCGCATCTTCGATGCCATGGTAAGCGAGAACCAGCCCTTCGAGATCATCTGGGATGCCCAGGTCTTTGAACTCGACGGTTGGGTGGTGCCGACCGGCAAGCTGGACAAGGTGCGTGATTACCTCTACTTCGCCACCGACACCCAACGGCTGGCCGACCAGGCCCAGTACATCTCCTACGGCCCGGCAAGACTCTCTTCTTCCGAGTACGTCTCGACCCATGCCGAAACCGGCATCGAGATGGAGCCCCACATGCCGACCTACGAGCCCAACTTCGCCACGGCGATCCAGAAGGACGACGAGTTCTGGGCCGACTACAGCGACGAGCTCAATCAGCGCTTCGACGCCTGGCTGGCTCAGTAAGGCGTGATCGCCGCCCGGCCACTCGGCCGGGCGGACGTGCACAGCTTTCGTCATGCTGCTTTCTGGAGGGGCCGAGTGTCCGATTCTCCCGCATCCCCATTGACGACCGCCGATGGCGTTCCGCTCAAGATCAGCCTGCGCCGCGCCGTGAGGCGCTCGAAGTTGAAGGCGTTCCTACTGGTGTCCCCACTGCTGCTGTTCCTGGTGATCGCCTTCATCATGCCGATCGGCGAGATGCTGTGGCGCAGCGTCGACAATCCCGAAGTCTCGACGCACCTTTCGCGGACGGTCGATGCACTGGAGGGCTGGGACAGGGAGTCACTGCCTGGAGAGGAGGTGTTTGCAGCGCTGGCCGAAGACCTGCGCGAGGGCCAGCAGGCACGCAACCTGGGTTTGTTGTCGAGTCGCCTGAACTACGAGAAGTCGGGCATGCGCTCGGCCATCACGCGTTCTGCCCGCGGCCTTGGCGCTCTCGAGCCGCCTTACCGGGAGGCGTTGATAGAGCTCAATGCCCACTGGGGCGACCTGGACACCTGGAAGCTGATCGAGCGTGAGTCCTCGCCGTTGACGCTCAGTTACTATCTCGCGGCGGTGGATCGTCAACTGACACCGGACGGTGAAATCGTCCGGGCTCCGGAGACACAGCGCCTGCACGTCAACCTGTTCTGGCGCACCCTGTGGATGAGCCTGGTGATTACCGGCCTGACACTGCTGCTCGGCTATCCGATTGCCTTCCTGCTTGCCAGCCTGCCGCTGCGCTACTCCAACCTGCTGATGATACTGGTTCTGCTGCCGTTCTGGACCTCGTTGCTGGTACGCACCACGACCTGGATCGCCATCCTGCAGTCCCAGGGCGTGCTCAACGACATGATGGTTGCGCTGGGCGTGATCGCCGACGAGGCACGTTGGCAGATGATCCACAACAAGACCGGCACCATCGTGGCTATGACCCATATCTTGCTGCCGTTCATGATCCTGCCCCTCTACTCGGTGATGAAAACCATCCCGCCGAGCTACATGCGAGCGGCGCGCTCGCTAGGCGGTCGTCCTTTCCTCTGCTTCCGCCGGGTCTACTTCCCGCTGACCATTCCTGGGATCGCGGCGGGCGGCATCCTGGTGTTCATCCTGTCGATAGGCTACTACATCACGCCGGCGCTGGTGGGTGGCCAGTCGGGTCGCTTCATCACCAATTACATTGCCTACCACATGCAGACCTCGCTCAACTGGGGACTGGCGGCAGCGATCGCTTCGATCCTCCTGTTCGTGGTGGTGGTCTTCTATCTGGTCTTCAACCGCATCATCGGTGTCGACAAGGTCAAGCTGGGGTAACTCGATGGCCATTCCCTCCTATGCCACCCGTGGCGAGCGCATCTGGCACTATGTCTTTCTGGGCATCTGCGCGCTGATCTTCCTGTTTCTGGTGGGGCCGCTGCTGATCATCATTCCGCTATCGTTCAACGCCCAGCCCTATTTCACCTTCACCCAGGAGATGCTGACCCTGGACCCGGCGGGATTCTCGCTGCGCTGGTATGAGGACTTCTTCACCTCGCGGGCCTGGCTGAATGCGATCAAGAACAGTTTCATCATTGGCATCGCCTCGACCATTCTGGCGACTATCCTGGGCACCGTTGCGGCATTGGGATTGTCGAGCCGGCACATGCCGGCACGCAGTGCCATCATGGCGCTGCTGATCTCACCCATGATCGTCCCACTGATCATATCGGCAGCGGCGATGTTCTTCTTCTTCTCCAAGGTCAACCTGGCCCAGACCTATCTCGGCGTGATTCTGGCGCATACTGCGCTGGGGATTCCCTTCGTCGTGATTACCGTCACGGCAACGCTGTCCAGCTTCGATACCACCCTGATCAAGGCGGCCCACAGCCTCGGCGCCAACCCGACGCGAACCTTCTTCAAGGTGGTGCTCCCTCTGGTGACCCCGGGGGTGGTGTCCGGCGCCCTGTTCGCCTTCATTACGTCGTTCGACGAGGTCGTAGTGGTGTTGTTCATCTCGGGGCCGGAGCAGCGCACCATGCCGATCCAGATGTGGTCGGGTATCCGCGAACAGATAAGCCCGACGATCCTCGCGGTGGCGACACTGCTGGTGCTGCTCTCGATGATGATGCTGACGACGCTGGAGCTGTTGCGGCGGCGCAGCGAAAGGCTGCGCGGCGTCACGCCGGAATAGGGTGGAACCACTCGCTACCCAGCTTCACTCCCCGAACAGACAAGCCGGAGACGTCATGGACGCCTCCGGCTTGTCTTGTTCTGCGGTATTTCTGCTGTAGCAAACAAGCCCATGTGTCAGTTTTAGCCATGAATTTTGCGGCTTTTTGGCCAGCTGAGCAGGCTGGGGTGATTGAGTAAGTTTTTGATAATTTTGGTATGTTAGAAAAAATGGCAAGACTGGCACGCGGCGTGCTGCTCCCTAGGTGACGGATGATCAATCAAGGGAGAGATCTTATGAGCCATGACCTGAGAGAAAGCGTGTTCACCAGGCGCTTGCCTGCCTTGGCTGCAGCAGTGGCTCTAGCATTGGGTACGCTGTCGCTTGCCGGCTGCGGCAATGACGATGATGAGCTGCCGCCAGTGGAACAAGAGAGTCCGGCGATGGAGGAGCAGACCTCCCCGATGCAGGACACCACGGAAGACCCGGGCATTGATCAGACCGGTACTGCAGGCGGTGATGGTGCAGAAGATCCTGCCGCCGCGCCGGAGCAAGAGGGCGACATCACTCCGGAGCAGGACCCGTTACCGGAAGCCGAGCAAGAGCCGGTGCCCGATGAGGACGAACTCGAGCAGCAGCTTGACGGTGAACAGGACACCATGGATCAAGGCCAGGAAAACGATCCCTTGATCGATGATGAGCAAGAGCAGTAAGCAAGAGTAGTAAGGGCGGCAATGAATGCCCCCTCGTTAGGAAACGCTGCCAGAGGAAGGTGTTTCGCTGCCATGGACGGCGGCAGAGGGCAGGAGGCCCAAACACGTCGCAAGACGAGACCGCAGGAGGTGGAAGTATGATGTCCAAGGAATTTCTGAAGAAGCTTGGTGTAGTTGGTGTGACCATGGGGCTGACTGCCAGCCCGTTTGCACTGGCCCAGCAGACCCAGACCCAGCAGGACGATTTCCAGACTCAAGAGCAGGCCCAGGATCCCGCCGACGCTGTTGAAGGCGCGCCGGGGGCTGAGCCCACGCCGGGTACGGATGCAGCAGCAGATACAGGGCCTGGTGCAGACCCCGCGCCGATGGAGGATGGTGTGGCGCCGGGTGAAGCCGACGTCGATGAGATACCAGGTACTGGCACTGATGCGGGCGTAGGAACCGGCACTGATGCGGGCGCAGGAGCCGGCACTGGTGCAGGTGTTGGCGCTGACCAGGGTGAAGCCGAGACCGCGCCAGGCGCAGTGGATGGAGCTCCGGGCGCCGAACCTACCCCCGGCACTGATGCTGCCCCTGGCACTGGCACTGGACCGGGTGCTGATCCCGCTCCGATGGAAGATGGTGTAGCGCCGGGCACCGCACCCGCAGACCCCGCTGCACCGGGCGCCCAGCAGGATCCGACCGAGCCGGGTGTCCAGCAGGAAGGCGAGCCCGGGTTTGGCCAGGATCAGGAGCCGGGCTTTGGCGAGGATACCGAGCCGATGCCGGGCAACGATGAGTATGATCCCACTGCACCGGGTGCCGATGACGGCCAAGCAGGTCCCGGAGCTACCGGCACGACCAGCAATCAGTAAGCGAATTGCAAGCTGAGCAGCGGGCTCCAAGGGATTATTGATGTCCGCTGAGAATGGGAGAGGCTGGCTAAGGAAAGCCGGTCTCCCTCACTGCAACCTCAACACGCGCAATTCACTGACGGCCCGCCACCCTCCCCCCTTGCACCGTCAGCGGAATTGCATGGCGTGCTTCGCCCCCGAGCTCCCACGGGGGCTTTTTTGTGCGCTGTTGTTGGCCATTGCTGTTAACCAGCGAACCTGCAGTGGGGAAGGGCAGTGTGTCGCTACTCCTCCTCCAGGCGCCGATAGAGCGTACGCCTGGCGATGCCGAGGATGTCGGCAGTGCGCCTCTTGTTGCCTCCCGTGGCTTCCAACACCTTCTGGATGTAACGCTTCTCTACCTCTTCCAGGCTTGGCCAGCTTTGCTGGCTGGCTACCAGGGCATTACCTGCCCCAAGCTGATGTACCGCACTGCGTTGTTCCTGACCATGCTGGCGAATTCGCTCCGGCAGGTCGGCGTGACTGAGTAAGCCTTCCTCGGCCAGGGTCACAGCACGCATGATGGCGTTTTCGAGTTCGCGCACATTGCCCGGATAGGAGTATTCGAGCAGTGTCTGAAGCGCCATGGGCTCGATGCGATCGATCTGCTTGCCCTGCGCCCCGGCGTGTTTTTCGATCAAGGCCGAGATCAGCCGCTCGATGTCGCCCTGTCGCTCGCGAAGCGGGGGTATACGTAGCGAGAACGTTTCCAGCCGATAGAAGAGATCGCTGCGGAAATTGCCCCCTTCGATCTCCTGTTCCAGGTCACGGTGCGTCGCGGCGATGATGCGAACGTCAACCGCCTCCTCCTTTTCGGCACCCACCGCCTTGACCCTCTTCTCCTGCAGGGCGCGCAACAGCTTGGCCTGCAGCCCTGGCGACATTTCGCCGATTTCGTCGAGGAAGAGGCTGCCGCCATTGGCCGCCTGGAACAAGCCCTGGCGTGAATCGCTGGCACCGGTGAAGGCGCCTTTCACATGGCCGAAAAACTCGCTCTCCATCAGCTCCGACGGAATGCTTGCGCAATTGATGGCGATGAAGGGCTCGCCGGAGCGTGGGCTTTCGGCATGGATGGCCCGTGCCAGTAGCTCCTTCCCGGTGCCGCTCTCGCCCAGAATAAGGATAGGAGCATCGCTCTTGGCCAGCCGGGCAGCATCGTGGAAAAGAGCCTGCATCGTTTCGCTCTCTCCAACGATGCCATGGAAGTGCCCCGGCGGCTGGTCCTGCTGGAAGCGCTCTGCCAGGCGTCGGTTCTCCAGTACGCGGAATACCGCTTCGCCGACGCTTTCCAGATCCAGCGGCTTGGTGAGGAAGTCGTCGGCACCGATCTTGAGCGCCTCGACCGCCTGATCGATCGTGCCGAAAGCGGTAATCACGATAAAGCCCAGGCGACTGCCCTCATGGCGCAGCTGCTCGAGCAGCTGCATCCCCGTCATGCCGGGTAGGCGCACGTCACTGATCACCAGGGCCACTTCACTGTGGCTCAGGGTGACCAGGGCATCTTCTGCGCTGCCTACGCCGAGCGTCTTATAGCCGGCTTCCTGGAGCTCCTCTTCGAGCAGTTCCAGGATAGCGGCGTCATCCTCGACCACGAGGATGGGAAATTCGGTGTGGCTGTAGCTCCCTGTCACGTGCCATTTCCTCCTTAATCCGTATCGTTCAGCGGCAGGCCGATCTCGAATCCGGCCCCCCCCAGTCCGCTGTCGAACACCCCGATGGTGCCGCCATGATCGTTGATGATCCGGTGTACCATCGAAAGCCCCAGACCGCTGCCCTGGCCGACTGGCTTGGTGGTGTAGAAGGGGTCAAAGACCTTCGACTTGGCCTCGTCGGGAATGCCCGGTCCGTCATCTTCAATCAACAAAGTCAACCAGCCGTCTGCTTCCCGGGTGTGGATGCGCACCCGCTTCACTCCGGCCTGTGCTGCGTTGCGCAGAAGGTTGGTCAAGACCTGGATCAATTGCTGTCCATTGGCCAGCAAAGGGGAGCTGGACGAGGGGAGCTCGAGCTCCAGCCGAATGGCGTTGCGCTCGAAGTCCTCTTCAACCAGCTCGTGTGAAGTCTGGATCAGTTCTGCCAGATCGAGGGGCTCCTTCTCGACGTTGTGGCGTCGCCCCAGCTCCATCAGCTGGCGCACGATTTCGACGATACGCTCCACTTCACCGCGAATGCGCCCGAGCTTGGCTCGGTCGGCATCGCTGAGAGTATCGCGTCGCGCCAACCGCTGGGCCTGGCCGTTGATCACCGTGAGCGGTGCGCCGATCTCATGTGCGACCCCGGCAGCGAGCACGCCAAGCTCGGCAAGTTTTTTCGACTTGCGCAGACGTTTTTCCAGTTCGATCTCCTTGCGCCTGCGTGCCTCGATGTCGGCATCCTTCTCGGCCATGGCATCCAACATCCCGTTCAGCGCCACGGCCAGGCGACCGTACTCCTGAGGGCCTTCGGCCTCGGCGCGCTGCTCTCGGTCGCCAGCCTCGACGCGCTGCATGACGCTGAGGATGCGCTCCAGCGGGCGCTCGATATGACGCCGAAAACCCCACCAGATGCCAAAGACGATGCCGGCGGCCCCCACGACGAAGGCCAGCAGGGCCAACTGGCTGAGGAAGCCGGTATAGTTCTCGATGCCGGTATTCAGCCGGTTGACCTGCAAGACTCCCTGGACCTCGCCGGTGGGGGAGAGCAGCGGTTTGAGCACCGAGTAGTAATGCCAGCCCTCGTGTTCGCGGTATGCCGAACGCATTTCACCCTGCTCGGCTACCTCACGAATGGTCTGTGGGCTGAACAGGGCCTGGCCCAGGCCCAGCCCGTAGATTTCGCGCCCGCTGGCGTCGAAGACATAGGCGCCATAGATGCGGTGAAAGGAGAACGCCGAGTAGAGCGACTCCTCGAGTGGCTCGGTCGCATCTCGAGCCATGGCGTGGCTCAAGGTGGTGCCGATGACATTGGTGATTACCTGGACTTCACGCTCCAGGCGTGTGCTGACATTTTCCTCCAGTGACTTGATGGCCACCAGGCTGAAGATGAGCAGCACGAGAAACAGCGGTGCGATGACCGAGATAAGGATCAGGTTGCGTAGGCGCATGGCGACTCGCGGACGGCGTTTGGCGAAAGCGGCGCCAGGCAGGCGGCCCGGTGCCGGACCCGAAATCAATCCACTGGCCTCAGCCGATAGAGACTGCCTTGCGACTCATCGTTGACCAGGTAGAGGTAGCCGTCCACTCCCTCACGGACATCGCGTATGCGGCCGATCTGTCCGTCGAGCAGGACCTCGCTATCGACAAGCTCGCCATTTTCCAGCACCAGGCGGTGTAGCTGCTCGCTGCGCAACCCGCCGGCAAGCAGGTTTCCCTGCCACTCGTTGAAGTTGTCGGAGGTGACCTCGGTCAGGCCGGATGGCGCCAGGGTGCCTTCGAAGACGTGCACTGGGTCGCGCATGCCGGGCAGCGAATCGGCGCCGATGGGCTGGCCGGTGGAGTAATCGCGCCCCAGGCTGACCTCAGGCCAGCCGTAGTTCTCGCCGGCTTCGATATGGTTGAGTTCATCGCCGCCCCGTGGCCCGTGCTCAGTGGCCCAGATCTCGCCAGCCTGAGTGACGACCAGGCCCTGGATATTGCGGTTGCCGATGCTGAAGAGCTCGTCGAGGGCGTCGCCATCGTCGAGGAAGGGGTTGTCGTCCGGGACGCCACCGGTCTCGGTCAGGCGCAGCACGCTGCCGGCATGGTCGCCTTTGTCCTGGGCGCGGGGCGGCTGGCTGCCGCGGTCGCCGATGCTCATCAGCAGGGTTCCGTCGGGCAGCCATGCCAGACGAGAGCCGTAATGGCGCCCTGGGCCTGAGGTGCGATCCTGCGCGAAGAGTGGCTCTACCTCCACCAAGGCATCTTCTTGTATGCGACCGCGAGAAAGCGCAGTGGCGGTTCCATTATTCCCAGCTCGTCCGCGTGTGAGCCTTGCCAGGATGCTGGGGTTTCCAGTGCTCCAGGTGAAATAGAGCCAGTCGTGCTCGCCGTCGCCGTAGCGAGGATGCAGCACCACGTCGAGCAAGCCGCCCTGGCCTCGGGCGCTCACTTCGGGAACATTGGCCAAGTGAGTCAGACTACCGTCTTCATCGACCAGCGCCAGGCGTCCCGGCCGCTCGGTGACCAGGAATCGGCCATCAGGCAGTTGGGCCACGGACCAAGGGTTCTCGAGGCCCTCGGCGATGCGCTCCAGACGTAGATCGAAGTGCTCGGTGGCGATGCGCTCTTCGACTACCTCTGCGGCCTGGGCCATGCCGAGGCTGCCGATAAGGCCTGTCAGCAGGGGAAGAGCCAGCCGCTTGCCTGCATCATGCATGATAATTCTCCCTTGCAATTGGATACCGCCCCATCAGGTAGAGACTCCTGGGCGGCTCAGGTGTTCCCTTCACCTGCCCGATCCTGCACGCAGCTACATCAGGATAGCCAGCAACACTGGCAGATAGATCAGGGCGAGTAATGTGGAGCAGAACACCAGGCTCGCCACATACTCCGGTTCGCGCTTGGCGCGCTGAGCGAACAGGTAGTTGAACACCGCCACCGGCATGCTCATCTGCAGTATCAGGATGCCGAGTGCCAAGGGCGGCAGGCCAACCAGCATACCGATGCCCCAGGCCAACAGGGCGGCAACGGGAAGCCTCAGCACGCTGAAGCCGATACCCGACTTCAGGTTGCTGACCTTGATGCTGGCCAGCGAGACGCCCAGCGTGATCAGCATCAGTGGCACGGTGAAGCCCGAGATCAGGTCCACGCTATTGGCCAGCCACAGCGGCAGCTCGGTGTCTGTCAGCAGCAGGGCCAGTGCAATCAGGATAGCGTAAACCGTCGGAGTCCTGACCAAAGTTCTCAACGGATTGCCGGTGCTGGCAAAGATGGCGCCGAGGGTGAACTGAAAAAGCGAGACGGTCACCATTATCGTGATGCCAAAGGCAAAACCGGCGCTGCCGAAGGCATAGAGAACGACGGGCAGGCCCATGTTGCCGGTATTGGGATACATCATGGGGGCCAACAGTACCCGCCAGTCGCGCTTGAGCAGGCGCGCCATGGCGAAGGTAGCGGCTCCCATGCAGATCATCACCAGTGCGGTGGCCAGCATGGTGCGCCCAAAGCTGTCGGCATCGATCTCAGCACCGGTGAGGGAGGCGATGACCAGTGCCGGCGTCCCGATGTTGAAGACCAGGCGGGTGACAAAGTCGACGGGGTAGGGGTGTCCCAGGCGAATCCAGGTAAAGCCGAGGCCAGCGCCGGCCAGTACAGGAGCCATCACGGCAAATAGGTCGGCGAGCATCGGTCATCCTTGACGGTGAGAAAGCTCAGTATTGTCGTGAAGAGTGATGAGGTGATGCAAGTTCGCCCCGCGTTGCCCGACGTCGAACATAACGTTGTCGGCTAGACTGGTGTGTCTATGTTTGCCAATGATTATCATTACTTGTCATGCCGAGGCGATTTCCGCCCGGTCTAGATCAATACCGGAAGCCACCACCGATGCCGACTTCGCTTCACCGCACCCTCTTGCCGCTGACGTTTACCTTGCTGGCCACCCCCATCGCCATGGCCAACGAGCCGTTGAGGATAACGGGACCCCGCCTGGACGATCCTCAGGCGCCGCTTTTCACTGCCTTCACCGAAGCTACCGGTATCCCCGTCGAGCTGGTAATGCTCTCTCCGGATGAACTCAACGCGGCCATGGCAACTGAGGGCGAACCGCCGGTGGACGTCATCATGGTGGTCGACAGCAGCAATATCCAAGCTCAGCTGGAAGCAGGCGGGTTTCAGCCGTTCGAGTCGGAGTGGATCGAAACACGGGTGCCGGAGGCGCTGCGCAACCTCGAGGCAGGTTGGAGCGGTTATGCCACGCGGGCCCGCGTCATTTACGTCAATCCCGATAAGATCGATTGGACGCCGCAGAGCTACGAGGCGCTGGCGGACGAGCGTCTAACCGGCGAGCTGTGTCTGGGCAGTGGCCGCTCGCCCTACAACGTTTCACTGGTGAGTTCGATGATCCTGCATCATGGTGAAACCGAGGCCGAGCGCTGGGCGAAAGCACTGGTGGCCAATCTGGCCCAGCCTACCGGCGGCCGTGACGGCGAGCTGCTTCGTGCGGTGGCCGAGCCAGGCGACTGCGCCGTGACCGTGGCCAACCATTACTACTACCTGCGCATGCTAGAGTCCGATGATGAAGCAGAGAGGGTCCTGGCCGAGCAGCTCGAGCTTGTCTGGCCCAACCAGGAGGGAGACGGCCTTGCCGGTCGCGGTGCCTACCGTAACGTGGCCGGGTTTGGTATGGCCCGCGGCACGCCCCGCGCCGAAGCAGCCTTGCGCTTCCTCGAGCACACGGCGGGAGACGAGATACAGCAAGACGTCGCCGCAGGCATTTTCTACCCTGTCGTTGCTGAGGTGGGTGAAGCAAATGCACAGCGACGATTGGGCACAGCGCGCATGGATCCTGCATCCATGAGCGAGTTGGGCGAGCACGCCGAGGCGGCCCGTACGCTGCTCGAAAGAGTGAACTGGCAGTAACCCGCTTCCGCAGTAGCGCTTCCCTTCAGCCTGATGCCGGGCCCGATGCGATCGGGCCCGGCTTCGCCTTGGTGCAAGCGGCACGAAGCCGTTAAGCTTCAAGGCTTATTTGTCAGGAATCTCTCATGTCCGCCAACGCCTCCGCCAACAGCTTCCAGGCCCTGGTGCGCCTGCTGCGCTACGCGCGCGGCTACCGACGCCGCATCGTTGCCGCCACTACCTGCTCGGTGATCAACAAGATCTTCGACATCGCACCGGAGATTCTGATCGGCGTGGCCATCGACGTGGTGGTCAACCAGGAGCGCAGCTTCGTCGCCCGGCTCGGCTTCACTACGCCTCAGGAGCAGATCCTGGTGCTGGCCGTGCTGACCTTCTTCATCTGGGCCGGTGAGTCGATCTTCGAATATCTCTACAAGATCCTGTGGCGCAACCTGGCCCAGCGGCTCCAGGCTGACATGCGCCTGGATACCTACGAGCACGCCCAGCGCCTCGACATGGCCTATTTCGAATCGAAGAGTTCGGGCCAGCTGGTGGCCACCATGAACGATGACGTCAACCAGCTCGAGCGCTTCCTCGACGGCGGCGCCAACTCGCTGATCCAGGTCGGCGTCACCGTGGTGGCGGTGGGGGCGGTGTTCTTCATCATCTCACCGCTGATTGCGCTGCTCGCCTTCACGCCGATCCCGCTGATCATCTGGGGCGCCTTCTTCTTTCAGCGCAAGGCGGGGCCGCTCTACGCCGACGTGCGCGAGAAGGTGGGCGATCTCGCCAGCCGGCTCTCCAACAACCTCTCCGGCATCGCCACCATCAAGAGCTTTACCAGCGAGGCACGCGAGGCCGAGCGGCTGCGCCGAGTCAGCGAGGCCTACGTAGAAGCCAACCGCCGCGCCATCCGCGTCAGCTCCGCCTTCATTCCGGTGATCCGCATGGCGATCCTGGCCGGCTTCCTGGCCACTTTCACCGTGGGCGGCATGCTGGCACTGCGTGGCGACCTCAACGTGGGCGCCTACGGTGTGCTGGTGTTCCTCACCCAGCGCCTGCTGTGGCCGCTCACGGGCCTGGCCGAGGTGATCGACCTGTTCGAGCGAGCCATGGCCAGCACGCGGCGCATCCTCGATCTGCTCGCGGTGCCGATCACGGTGAAAGACAACGAAGGCAAGCCGCTGGCCGAGCCGGTGCGCGGTGAGGTCAGCTTCGAAGCGGTGAGCTTCCGCTACGCGACGAGCGGTGTCGGCGTCGATGGCATCAGCCTGCACGTTCCCGCCGGCAACACCCTGGCCCTGGTGGGCGCCACCGGCTCCGGCAAGTCGACCCTGATGAAGCTGCTGCTGCGCTTCTATGACCCCTCGGCCGGTGAGGTGCGCATCGATGGCCAGCCGATCGCCGAGGTCAGCCTCGAATCGCTGCGCCAGGCCATTGGCCTGGTGAGCCAGGACGTCTATCTGTTCGAGGGCTCGATCCGCGACAACATCGCCTACGGCCGGCCCGACGCCAGTGAGGCGGATGTCATCGAGGCGGCACGTACCGCCGAGGCGTGGGAGTTCATCCAGGCGCTGCCGCATGGGCTCGACACCCCTGTGGGCGAACGCGGCGTGCGCCTATCCGGCGGGCAGCGCCAGCGGCTATCTCTGGCTCGGGCACTGCTCAAGGACCCGCCGATCCTGGTGCTCGACGAAGCCACCAGCGCAGTGGACAACGAAACCGAAGCCGCCATCCAGCGCTCGCTGGCCAAGATCGGCCACGGCCGCACGGTGATCATGATTGCCCACCGCCTCTCCACCATCGTCCACGCCGACGAAATTGTGGTCATCGATGGCGGTCGGGTCGTGGAGCAGGGCACCCATGCTGAACTGCTCGACAGCGGTGGCCGCTACACCGCCCAGTGGAAGGTCCAGACCGGTGCGCTGGAGGAGAGCGCGGCGCTGACCTGAGGTGCAACCCGCGAGGCCAGGGCTGCCTGGCTTCGCCATGGCCCGGCTAGATACACAGGAGACCCTGGAAGTCGTCCAGCCCAGGTTAGGCGACAGGAGCTGCCGGCAGGCTATCAGGTAGCCCCAGGAGATTGTCCAGGGGCATGGGTCTGGCAAAGTAGAAGCCCTGCAGCAGGTCACAGTGGCGAGCGATCAGGTCTTGCTGCTGGGCGCGGCTCTCGACCCCTTCGGCGACGACGGCCAGGTTCATGTGATGGGCCATGGTAATGATGCCCTGCACCAGGCCGGCATTGCGCTGATCGGTAAGAATGTCTCGAATGAAGGCGCGATCCAGCTTGATCTTGTGAATGGGCAGGTCGCGCAGGTAGCTGAGGCTGGAGAAGCCGGTACCGAAATCATCGATCGACACCGCGATGCGCATCCCGCGCAGCGTGCGGATCATTTCGATGGCATGTTCGGCACCCTGCAGCAGGATGCTCTCGGTCACCTCCAGTTCGAGGAGTTCCGGCGGAAGGCCTGTATTGTCCAGCATTTGTTGAACTTCGGTGAGGAAGCCGTCACGGTGAAACTGCAATGACGAGATGTTGACCGCCACCGGGAACACTCGCTCGCCCCTGGCCTGCAAGTCGGCAAGGTCCTGACAGGCCTGTTGCAGCACCCAGCGCCCCAGGGGGATGATCTGGCCGGTCTGCTCGGCAAGGGGAATGAATATCCCGGGAGACACCAGGCCATGGCGCGGATGGTGCCACCTGACCAGGGCTTCGACGCTGCGGATCTCGCCGCTGGCGGCATCGACGATCGGCTGGTAGTAGAGTTCGAATTCATTCCCACGCAGTGCGCTGTGGATGTCATAGCGCAGCAGTACGTGCTCGTTGACGTTGCGTCTTTCCTCACCTCGGTACCATTGCCAGGTATTGCGGCCCTGCCGCTTGGCCGCTTCCATGGCCAGGTCGGCATGCTGGAGAAGCTCATGTGCCTGTTCGATTCCCTTGTCGCTGCAGACGACACCGATACTGGCACTGATGTGCAAGGGTCGATTATCGACCTCAAAAGGGTGCTCCAGAACCGCAAGGATACGCTCAGCGGCAGCAGCCACTTCCTCGCGAGCCGTGAGGTCAGGCAGGAGAAAGACGAATTCGTCCCCGGTAAGGCGAGCCAGGGTGTCGCCGGGGGCGAGCAATTGGCGCAGGCGGTCGGCAACGGCCACCAGCAGCTGGTTTCCCACGGGGTGCCCCAGGCCATCATTGATGGCCTTGAACCCGTCCAGGTCCAGATAAATCATCCCCAGCAAGCGCTGGGTTTTTCGGCACAGTCGAAACGCGTCCTCCAGCCGATCCTCCAGCGCCGTCTGATTGGGGAGGTCGGTGAGCAGGTCATGGGTGGCCTGATAGGCAATCTGGGCCTCCTGACTCAGCTGCTGAGTGATGTCCTCCTGAATCCCGATGAAGTGCGTGCAGCGACCGTGATCGTCGAACACGGGGCTGACGGCCAGGCGGTTCCAGAAGGGGGTGCCATCCTTGCGGTAATTGAGCAGCGTGACTTGCACATTGGTGTAGTCAGCCAAGGCTCGTCGGATGGCCCGGACGGTCTCGGCGCTGGTCTCGTTGCCTTGCAGGAATCGACAGTTCCTGCCGATCGCTTCCTCAGGGGCATAGCCCGTCAGCTGGCAGAAGGCCTCATTGACGTAGACGAGCGGCATGTCGTGCGAGGCTTCGGCCATGATCACCCCGTTGGGGCTGGTCTCGATGCCTCGCTGCAGCAGTCGCATTCTTGCCTCTTGCTGCTTGCGCAGGGTGATGTCACGGCAGATACCGTAGACACCGACGATCTCGCCTTCGACGATCACCGGGAAGTTCGTGACCTCCAGGTGAAAGGCCTGGCCGTCAGGATTGATCCCCACCGATTCGTAGTGGCGGGAGTCGCCGCCCATGGCGGCATCGAAGGCCGCTTGCGTCAGCTCACGATAGCCCGGGTCGATGAATTCACTGAAGTGACGGCCTATGAAAGCCTGCTCCGGGTAGCCGGAAATCCGCTCCAGCGCCTTGTTGCAGCGCTGGAAGCGTCCATCGAGATCGAACTCGTAAACGCCGTCAGGATGATTCACGAACAGGGAGCGATGCCACTCGGCCAAGGTGCGGTGCCGGTGGCTGTCACGATCCTTGATGATGGCCAGGGCGACAAGTGCCGCGGCTTGGCGCAGGCGCCGTTTGCTCAGTTCAGAGGGTGCCCTGGGCTCCCGATAATAGGTACCGAACGTGCCTAGCAGCTCGCCCTGAGTCGTTAGCACAGGGCTGGACCAGCAGGCGTGCAGGCCTTCGGCAAGCGCTTCGGTACGGAAGTCCTCCCAGCGCCGATCCGTCTGGATGTCTTCGGTAATCACCGGGCGTCGGAAATAAGCAGCGGTGCCGAAAGAGGCGACTTCTGCGCCGATGGGGACATCCTGCAGGCGTTGGAAGTAGCGATCCGAGAAGCGCCGGCTCGGATACAGGCTGAGGGAACAGCGTACAGGGTCGAAGCGCATGAAGGCGACGACGGCATCGGGAAGCAGAAAGCCGATCCAGTAGGCGATGGCATCCAGGGTCTGCTCCAGCGGGGCCTGCCGGGCGATCAGCTCATGAATCTTGTGCTGAGCCTCCAGCATGGGAAGATCGTCGTTCACGCATATGCCTCCATGCCGCATTCCTCCGACCGTTAGGAGGCTTAAGGGACGTTAGCACGATGGTGCAGGAATGGAGCGGGTCAGGCAACCCGGCCATGGGGGCCAAAGGACAATCGATCTCCATCAGCCGGAACCCCTTTCACAATCAGGTTCTACCTGTGGGACACATGAGCCGCTCTACCGCCTCGTTGGGTATCTAGAGGCGCTCGAACCGAAAGCCTCTCTTCCCGGGGGAAGGAAGCGTCGTCGGCATGACCCTTCGAGGTCACTCGCAGGGGGCAGCGTAGAGCGGTGGGGACAGGAAGGTCAGCTTTTTTCAGTCGCGCCGCTCATGTCCGGCCGAGCACGGTCTCCACGGCGTCACCCAGCCGGTCGACAATCTGGTGAAGCGCTTCACGACTGACGTTGTAAGGAGGCGCTAGCAGGATATGGTCGCCAGCCACCCCATCCACGGTTCCCGTGCCGGGGTAGACCATCAGCCCCCTGGCCCGGCATTCGCTGTCCACGGCTGCTGCAAGTCCGCGTGCACTGGGAAAGGGTTGCTTGCTACTCCGGTCGGCGACCATCTCAATCGCCTGCAGCAACCCACGGCCACGTATGTCGCCCACATGGGGATGGTGGCCGAGCCGAGCCTCGAGAAGATGGTGCAGGGTTTCTCCCTGACGTGCGACGTTGAGAGCGAGTCCATCTTGTTGGATCACCTTCTGCACTGCCAGAGCCGCGGCGCAGGCCACTGGATGAGCCATGAAAGTATGGCCATGCACGAACCTGCCGCTGCCTTCCGCAAAGGCCTGATGAACTTGCCGGGTGCACATCACAGCTGCAATCGACTGGTAGCCGCCGCCAAGCCCCTTGGCCAGGGTGACGATATCCGGCTGAATGCCTTCCGTTTCACAAGCGAGAAAGGGACCCGTGCGACTGGCGCCACACATGACTTCATCGAGGATCAGCAGTATTCCATAGCGATCACAGATCTCGCGGATGCGCTGGAAGTAGCCTGGAGCAGGTGGGACGGCACCACTGGTGGCACCTACCACGGTTTCAGCGATGAAGGCGGCGACCTTGTCCGAGCCAATTCTCAGGATCTCCTCCTCCAGCGCATCGGCGGCACGCTGACCATAGGCCAGGGGCGATTCATCCGGCCGGCGATGATGGTACTCGAAACAGGGCTCGATACGCGGCGACTCGACCATCATGGGCGCATAGGGCCGACTGCGAGCAACGTTCCCTCCGCGTGCCAGCGCTCCAAGCGTATTACCGTGATAGCTCTGCAGGCGTGAGATCACGACATGCCGACCGGCGTCACCACGCTCGATGTGGAACTGTCGTGCCAGCTTGAGTGCGGCTTCAACGGCCTCGCTGCCGCTGCCGACGAACTGCACTTTTTCCAGGGCAAGCGGGGTGGCGCGACACAGAAAAGCCGCCAGCTCTTCTGCCGCTTCGCTGGTGAAGGATACGTTGTGGGCGTAGTCCAGTGCGGCGGCCTGCTGGCGAATGGCCTCGACCACGCGCGGTTCGCCATGGCCGATGCAGGACACGGCGGCACCTCCGCTGGCATCAAGGTAGCGTTTACCCGTCGAATCGACGATCTCGATGCCCGAGGCACCCACGGCCAGCGGGGGAACGGAGTTAGCCAACCGGTGGAAGACATGACTGGTGGAAGCTGAGGTCAACACGTCGATTCCCTATCCATTCAAGTGGTTGTAGGTGCCGGAGGCGTATAGTTCGTGCTCGATCCGGGCGATACGCTCCGAGGCCGTATCGCCGAGATGTGCCAGCAACGCCACCACCAGGCTCTCGACCAGTGCATTCGCGGCGGTGATCGAGGGGAAGAAGGAAGGACTCTCGGGTGAGAAGAGCAGCACGGTGTCCGCGTGGGGAGTCAACGGCGTTCCCCGGCTGTCCGACAGGCAGATCAGGCCTGCCCCGGAACGCTTGACGGTGTCCGCGATATGGTTGATCTCACGGCTGTAGGGTTGGAAGTTGATCGACAGCACCACGTCGTCGCTACGCAGCGTCGACAGCTCGGTCACCAGCGAGGTGGCTTCACTGCCCAGCAAAAAAACATTGTCGCGCAGCATGCGGCAGAGATAGGCGAAGGTATGGCCCGGCCCTCGGCAGCTCATGAAAGCGGAAATGTAGACCCTGTTGGCGCGAGCCAGGCGTTCTGCCGCTTCATGAAAGCTCTCGGCCGAGTTGACCGATGCCGTATGTTCGAGATTGGCCAGGTGCGACTTGAAGGCTTCCGCCAATAGCTCGCTCTCGCCCTCCCGCGCCAGTACGGCGGACGCCTTGCGCGCATAGGCGGCAGGCATCGTACGCAGGTGAGCGGCATGAATCATGCGAATGTCCGACCAGTTGGCGAAGCCCAGGTGTCGCGATAGCCTGACCAGGGTTGCTGGAGACACCCCGGCGCGTCCCGCCAGGTCGCGCATGGAGAAGATCACCACATCGTCGGGGTTGTCGAGCACGTAACGCGCCCCATCGGTCAGCCGCCGCGGCATGGCTGGAATCTCGACGAGCATTCGTTCCTGCAGTTCTTCGAGTGTCACGCTTCGCTCCGTGTACGGCTGGTAGTGGTATCTAGCGGCTCTCCCAGCTCGAAACGAGCCGGAGGCAGGTTGCGATACGGCAAGGCAGCGGTATCCGCCATGGCCGGGCCTGCCACTTCGACCTGATGGATCTCGTCGAAGGCGCTGCCCAGGGCGGCGCGAAAATGGTTCTTGGCCTTCGCCAGCAGCAGGGGAATCTCTTCGGGATCCATACCGTGCAGGCGGAAATACTCCGCGTCGTTGGGCGATTGGCACACCGACGTCACGATGATGCTGAGTGGGCCGGTGCGGATGACCGCGGTGGGCCCCAGGTCGACGGTCACGCCTCGCTCCATGGGGCCACTGTTGACGAAGCGGCCTGCCGTCAGGAGAGCGACCTCAACCTGGCAAGTCACCGGTTCGCCGAAGCGGCGATCGTGGCGTCCGCCCAGCGTCACGCTCAACCGGGTGCCTTCGCCCTGCTCGTGAAGATGGGCAACGAGGGCGGGGTCATGGAAGAATGCCAGCACCGAGCCTGGCGGCAGTTCGTGCCGCAGGGCGGCCGCGAGCAGCCCGGGGGTATCGGCCATACCGCCCGAGAGCGGGTTGTCAGCCGGGTCGAGCACGGCGACTCGCCGCCCGGAGCACCAAGGCTGTCGTGCCAGGCACTCATCGGCCGAGGGCAGGGCCGGGCAAAATGCGGCACGCCGGCAGAACATGTACTGGGCAAGCGCATTGCCGACCCGCTGGGCACGGGCGTCGTCGGTGGTCGTCACCAGGGCGCCGGCATCGGTTGCCGGCAAGTCGGCATAGGCAAAGCTGGCATAGGGATAAACGCCCAGGATCGCGTCACCCTCTTTGCGTTCCAGTGCCAGCGCCTCTGCTTCTATGTCCGCCATTGGCCCGTCACCATCGGTGCGCATGTTGAAGCTGGGTAGTACCCGCCCGATCCGGTGCATGAGGACCCGGCTGCGCACGCCTCTCATCACGTTCATGGCCAAGAGGTCGAGGGCGCGCTTGGCGGCTCGGTCCATATCGACATGCGGATAAGTGCGATAGACGGTTGCCACGTTCAGGGCCGAGACCAGGGTCTCGGTCGGGCAGCAGTGCATATCGAACGAGGCGGCGATGGGCAGGGTGGGAAACCGCTGCCTAAGCCGCTGCAGCAGGGTCGTCTCAGGCGCAAGATCCCCGGTACCGCTACAGGCTCCATGGAGAGACAAGTAGAGTCCATCCACCGAGTCGAAATTAGGATCGCTGACGATTTCATCGATGATGGCGTCAAGCAGGGCCTGCTCTACCGGGCCGCCCGGTGGCGCCGAGGCACAGCGTGAAACAACCAGGGTGACATCGTCCCGCCCTGCTGCCCACTCAATCGCACCACCCAGCTCCGTGGAGGTGTCGCGGTAGTGCGCGATGGCGGCACTGCCTTTAAGCCATTCACGGGCCAGGAACTCTTCACGGCCGACCCGCGTCGACGAAAAGGAGTTGGCCTCATGCCAGAGACGCGCAACGCCAATTATCATTGCTCCGCTCCTTTTTCATGTCCCATGGGCTCATGCATGTGCCGGCTCAGCGACCTGTGCCGCCACTTCATCCAGGCAGCTCGATAAAATATCGACGAGTGTGGCGATCTCGTCTGTGGTGATCACCAGCGGGGGAGCAAAGACCAGGCCATCCCGCACTGCCCGGGTGACCAGCCCGTGTTCGAAGCAGAGGTTGCGTACTCGCGTCGCCAGGGTACCGGATGGCAGGTCACGGGTTCCCGGCATATTTTCGGGGTTGAGCTCCACGGCAGCCATGGCGCCCAGCGTCCTGACTTCGCCGACCAGCGCATGGTCAGCCAGCCGGCCGAGCCCGGTGGCCAGCGCAGGCCCTACCGTGTCGTGTACATGCTCGACCAGGCCCTCGCGCTCGATGATGTTGAGATTTTCCAGCGCTACAGCCGCGGCGACCGGGTGCCCCGAATAGGTAAACCCATGGGGGAAGCGGCCGGGGCGTTCGAGCAAGGGCGCGACCACTCGCTCGCCTACCGCCACGGCGGAGATCGGCTGGTAGCCGGAAGAGAGTCCCTTGGCCATGGTCACGATATCGGGGCGAATGTCGAAAGTCTGGGCACCGAACCAGTTACCGGTTCTACCGAAGCCGCAAACCACTTCATCGCAGATCAGCAGGATGTCGTAGCGCCGGCATATGTCCTGCACACGTTGCCAGTAACCGGCCGGCGGAACAATCACGCCGCCGGCCCCCATGACGGGCTCGCCAATGAAGGCGGCAACCCGTTCCGGACCGGCAGCAAGAATCGCCTCTTCCACCCAACGTGCCGCCACTTCGGCGAAGTGCTCCTGCTCCATCGCCTTGCCGCTCTCCCAGGCGTAGGGAGCCCCGACATGGACCACGTCGGGAATCGGAACGCCCGGGATGTCATGCATGCTGCTCATTCCGCCCAGGCTGGCCGCCGCGATAGTGCTGCCATGGTAAGCGTGGCGGCGACTGACAATCACACGGCGCTCGGGTTGCCCCAGCGCTTGCCAATAGTGGCGCACCAGTCGTAAAGCGGTGTCGTTCGCCTCCGAGCCGGAGTTGGCAAAAAAGACATGCTCTAGCCCTTCGGGAAGGAGGCCGGTCAGCTTGGCCGAGAGCTCAATGACAGGTTCGTGGCTGGTCTGGAAGAACGTATTGTAGTAGGGCAATCGGTTTATCTGACGCTGCGCCACCCGTCCTAGCTCATGGCGGCCATAGCCCACATTGACACACCATAGCCCGGCCATGCCGTCGAGCAGCTTCCGTCCCTGCGTGTCCCATAGCCATACGCCTTCGCCATGAGTGATGATGCGCGGCCCACCCTCTGCGGCCAGCTGACGGTGATCGGTAAAGGGGTGAAGGTGGTGGTCCAGGTCTTGCTGCCTGAGTGCTTCGCTGGCGGCAAAAGGCATATTCATGGGGTTTCCTCGTTGTTATTCGTGATCGATGGGGTCAAGCGGCCAGACCGGACGCCGTAACTGCCGGTAGGGCAGGCTGGCGAGACGCATCGAGGCAATCCCACCGGCGTCCACCAATTGGTAACTTTGTGCCAGCGGTGCGAAGGCGGCGCGGCAGTGATTGCGGCTCTTGAGTGCGAGCAGGCGCACGTTGGCGGGCTCGATACCGAAGAGCCTGAGCAGGTTGCGGTCGGTGACGGCGAGAGCCCGACTGGTCACGATGACGTCGATGTCATCTACACCGCCGATACGAAGCCGAGCGCTCGGTCCCAGTGACTGTCTCGTACCGGTCCACATCGGGCCTTCACAAGTGAAGAGGCCATCCGAGAGACACACGACTTCGGCTTCGACTTCCATCGGCGGGGTTAGCTCAGGTGCCCAGCGGCCGCCCAGCGTGAACGTGCCATGTGCCCCCACCCCCAGTGCCTCGGCCCTGGCCACGCTGCACTCATCGCACAGCGTGGCGAACACGGTACGGGTGGCCTTGGCTTCGACCAACGCGCGGAGCAGCATCGGCGAATCACCATAAGCGCCCCCCGAGGGGTTGTCGGCAAAATCAGCCAGCACCACGGGGCCTTCTCCGGGAGCGCGCATGGCCTCGGCCACCGCCTGTTTGGCATCGGGGTAGTCAAGTTCGACGGTGTGAATGAGCGCTTCGTAACGACGGGAGAAAAAGTCGGCGACGGCTGCACAGCGCTGCGGGTCGCTGCCACTGACCACGACGCTTGGCCCGGCATAGGGAAAATCGCTCCAGGGAAAACCGATCTGCAGGCTGACACAGGCGATGCCGGGCTCCGCTTCGAAAGCCTCCGCCTCAGCCAGCAACTCATTCATCGGTCCTGGGGGCGAGGTGCGGCCATGTGCTGCCGTATCCAGCAGAGCCGGTTGGCGCAGCGCGCTGGTGAAGGTGGCGCCCTCAAGCCGCTCGGCCAGCAGCTGCGCGCCCCGCCGCCCCGTATCGAACTGGTCGACATGTGGGTAGCTGCGATAGGCAACCAGAGCATCGCTTGCCGCCACCATGCGTGGTGAGACGTTGGCATGCATGTCCAGGGTGGCCACGATGGGAGTGTTTTCTCCTACCGCGTTCCGGATCGACTCCAGCAGAACGGCTTCGGCGTCCGGTTCGCTCTCGGTCATCATGGCCCCATGCAGCCCGAGAAGTACGCCATCCACAGGCGCTGCGGCCATCAGCCTGGCAAGCAGGTCTGCCAGCAATTCGCTCCACGCTTCCTGAGCCAGCGGCCCCGAAGGGGCGCAGGTCGCGGCCACCAGGGGCACCGTCTGCCAGCCCTGCTGCCGAGCCTCATCGAGGAAGCCGGCAATCTCGGTATTGGTGTGCGCCAAGTCCCACAGCTCCTCGCCGCGCAGCAGGTAGCGCGTACCGAAATCCTCCAGCCGGGTGGCGCGCCGGTTGAAGCTGTTGGTCTCATGCATCACGCAGCCAATAGCCACGCGTCTGGCTTGCCGGCTCATAGTGCCACCCAAGTGGACTTCAGGTGAGTCACGTTGTCGAAGGCATGCAGCGACTTGTCGCGGCCGAGCCCCGACTCCTTCATGCCGCCGAAGGGCACGCTCATGTCGCCGGCACGGATCGCATTGATCCAGACGGTGCCGGCTTCCAGAGCCTGCTCCATGCGGAATGCGGTGGAGAGGTCACGAGTCCATACCGCCGCGGCCAGACCATAGCGACTGTCGTTGGCAAGTTGCACCGCCTCCTCGGCGGTTTCCACCGTCAACACGCACAGCACAGGGCCGAAAATCTCCTCGCTGGCAATCTCCATGCGATTGGAAACCTCATCGAGGACGGTGGGAGGGTAGAAGGTTTCTGCTGTCAGGCCGGTCAGGGGTTCGCCCCCGATCAGCACACGGGCGCCCTGATGGCGGGCGCGATCGACGTAACCCGAAACCGTACGACAGTGCTCGGGCGAGATCAGCGCTCCCATGCGCGTGTCCGGATCGAGTGGATTGCCAGGCGCGAAATCCCTGGCAGCCTCGAGCAGTGCTTCGAGGAAGCGCTCCCTGATCCCGCTTTGGACGATCAAGCGGGAACCGGCATTGCAGATTTCGCCTTGATTGAAGAAGATCGCCGCGGCGCTCGCGCGGGCAGCGGCGTCGATATCGGGGCAGTCATCAAGCACGATGTTGGCTGACTTGCCGCCGCACTCAAGCGATACCTTCTTCATGTTGGAGTCGCCGGCGTAGCGCAGGAACGCCTTGCCTACCGCCGTCGAGCCGGTAAAACTGAGTGCCTGTACGTCGGGGTGCAGGCCAAGTGCCTGGCCGGCCTCCTCGCCGAAGCCGGGCACCACATTGAGCACGCCCTTCGGCAGCCCTGCGCGCTGGGCCAGACGAGCGAAACGCAGCAGAGAGAGGGGCGACTGCTCGGCGGGCTTGATCACGACGCTGTTTCCCGCCGCCAGGGCGGGTGCCAGCTTGGTCATCGCCATGACCAGCGGAAAATTCCAGGGAACCACCGCGGCTACCACCCCGACCGGAACGCGTCGCACAGTGGCAAGCGTGCCGGTAGCGGTCGGGGCCACCTCGCCGTAGACCTTATCGATGGCCTCGGCATACCAGCGCAGGCAGCGTTCCGCCGCCGGCACATCTACCGTGAGACTGTCACGGATCGGCTTGCCGACATCCAGGGTTTCCGTGAGGGCGAACGCATCCGCCTCGGCCTGAAGCATATCGGCGATCTTGAGCAGCACGTCCCTGCGCCGTGCCGGGGAAGCCTGTGACCAGTCGCCTTGCTGAAAGGCCCGGCGAGCCGCCGCTACGGCAGCATCGACATCTTCTCCATCACAGCGAGCCACCTCGACCAGAACTTCGCCAGTGGCCGGGTTGGAGGAGGCGAAGCGTCGTCCGGAGTTTGACGGCACGAAGCCACCGTCGATGAAGGCATCACGCTCGAACTCGAGCTGTCCGACACGTGCTTGCCATTCGCTGAGAGAGGTATCACTAACGGAAGTGGTCATGGTTTGCCTTCTTTCCTGTCTCATGAGCGGCCGGCGGCCAACCTGCGCTCCATGGCCAGCACGCCCTGGCCAAGGGTGAATGTCATCGCCAGATAGATGAGTGCTGCCATCGACAGGATCTCGATCGGCATGTAGGTCTCGGCGACCAGGTTGCGAGCAACACCGGTGATATCCAGCAGGGTCACTGTGGAAGCCAGTGAACTCGCCTTCACCATCAGGATCATTTCATTGCCATAGGCGGGAAGTGAATGTCGCAGCGCTTGAGGCCAGACGATCCGCACGAAGGTAGTCGTAGGCGTCATGCCGCAGGCCCTTGCTGCTTCGATCTGGCCGGATGGCACCGCCTGGATGCCGCCACGAATGACCTCCGCCGTGTAGGCCCCGGTATTGAGAGAGAAGGCGATCAGGGCACACCAGTAGGGCTGACGCAGGATGGGCCACAGAGCGCTTTCGCGCACGAAGTCGAACTGCGAGAGCCCGTAATAGACGAGAAATATCTGCACCAGCAGCGGCGTGCCGCGAAAGAAAAAGATGTAGCTTACGGCGATGGAGCGGAGCAGGGCGTTGCCGTGAAGCCTTGCCAGTGCCGTGGGCAAAGCGATGCAGAACCCGATCAGCAACGCCGCTACCACCAGTTCCAGGGTGACCCAGACCCCCTGCAGCAGGGCGGGGAGGCTTTCGATCATCAGCGAGACGTTCATACGGCACTCCTGGCTATCACGCCGCGGTTGGCTCGCTGCTCCAGCTTGCGCTGAACCAGCATGACAATAGCCGTGAGGCCCAGATAGATGAGCGCGGCGGTAAGAAAGAAGGTGAAGGGCTGCTTGGTGTATCCCACTGCCACTTCGGTACGGCGCATTAGTTCATCCAGTCCGATGACCGAGACCAGCGCCGTTTCCTTGAGGATGATGAGGAAAGTATTGCCAAGCCCAGGCAGGGCGTACCGCCATACTTGGGGCAGGACGATGCGCCAGCCTATGGTCAACGAGGTCATGCCGCAGGCACGGGCAGCCTCCACCTGGCCCTTCGGCACTGCCAGGATGGCACCGCGCAGAATTTCCGTGCCGTAGGCACCAAAGGTGAGGGAGAGGGCGGCAACGCCGGCCGCGAAAGCCGAGACATCAATATATCGGTCATAGCCCAGTTGGCGCGCCACGGCGTTGACGATCACCACGCCACCAAAATAGATAAAGAGTATGACCACCAGCTCGGGAATGCCGCGAAACAGCGTTGTATAGACGCCGGCAGCAAAGCGCAGCAGGCGAAAATCCGAGAGTTTCATCGCTGCCCCCAGCAGGCTGAAGCCTAGCCCAAGGACCAGCGAAATCAGAGCGAGCTGAACCGTCACCCACGTGCCTTGCAGCAGCAGGTGTCCAAAACCGAACAAGTCGAACATGGGGCTACCCGATTCTTCTGTCGCCCGGGGAAATGATCCGCTCCCCGGGCGACATGGCTATCATTGCGGACGAATGGAGAAGGGGAAGTAGCTCGCGCTGATGTCGTCGTAGACACCATTCTCCAAAATCGTGGCAAGCGCCGTATCGAGTCGCTCGAGCAATTCGGGGTTGTTCTTGTTGACGGCAATGCCGGCCCCTTCACCGATGTAGTCCACATCAAGCACCGGCTCACCCTTGATCTCATAGGCGCCCTTGCCATGCTCGTTGATCCACTCCTGCATGAGCACAGCCTGGCCGACGACACCATCGAGGCGTCCGGACTGGAGGTCGAGGTTGTGGTTTTCCACCGTGTCGTAGTTGTTGACCGTGGCCTCGGGATACTCCCCTGCCAGCAGGTTGGCGTAGGTAGTGGCACGCTGAACGCCGATGACCTTGCCGTCCAGCCTGCCCGGCTCGAAGGCGATATCGCTGTCGACGGGCGCTACCAAGGCGGCACCGACCTGATAGTAGGGCCGGGTAAAATTGACCGCCTCCTTGCGCCTCTCGGTTATCGACATGGAAGCCACGATGGCATCGTAACGGCCCGTGACCAACCCAGGAATGATGCCGTCCCAAGCCTGGGCGATGATTTCACAATCTGCCTGCATTTCCTCGCATAACGCTTTGGCAATGTCGACATCGAAGCCCTTCAGTTCTCCGCTCTCATCGATGTAGTTGAACGGGGGGTAGGCCCCCTCGGTGGCAATGCGAATGGTGTCGGCCTGTGCAGCGCTGACCACCATGGAACCGGCTATGATGCTCAGGGAAAGCAGCTTGGTTTGCATTGGAATACCCTCCTGATTGGATTTGTTATTACTTAGGTAACGGCTATTACAGCCGGGACAGGAACTGTCGGCAGCGCTCCGAATTGGGGTTGCCGAACACTTGCTCGGGTGGCCCTTGCTCCTCGACACGTCCCTCGTGAAAGAACATGACGTGGGAAGAGACTTCGCGTGCGAAGCGCATCTCATGCGTGACCACGATCATGGTGCAGCCTTCTTCGGCCAGCAGTTGCATGACGCGAAGTACTTCCCCCACCAGTTCGGGGTCAAGGGCTGACGTGGGCTCGTCAAAGAGAAGTGCCGCGGGTTCCATGGCCAGAGCGCGGGCGATGGCGGCACGTTGCTGTTGGCCACCGGAGAGCTGGGCGGGGTAGCTGTCACGCTTGTCAGTCAACCCGACCTTGTCGAGGAGGGCTTCGGCCCTTTCGATGGCTTCGGCCCGGCTCAGCCCCTGCACGCGCATGGGGGCTTCGATGAGGTTTTGCAGAATGGTGAAATGCGTCCACAAGTTGAAGTCCTGGAACACCATCCCGAGTTCGGACCGGATGCGGCGCAGCTGTCGCCTGTCGGTAGGCTCCAGGCCCTGTTTGCCAGGACGCAAGCCGACCTCTTCCCCGGCCACCCGTATGGATCCTGCGTCGGGCCGCTCCAGCAGGTTCAGGCAGCGCAGGAAGGTGGACTTCCCCGATCCCGACGAGCCGATGATCGAGACCACATCCCCTCGCTTCGCCGACAGATCGACGCCGCGCAACACCTGCAATTCTCCAAAACTCTTCTCGATGCCACGAATATCCAGGGCAAGCGATGCCGCGGTTTCCGCCATGGGATGCTCCATCTTGTTGTTCTCCCCTAGACGCTGAATGTCCAAAGCGCCATCCTGGCACAATTGTTTCTCACGATAGAGAAAAAAACAAATGTTTTTTTCTGGCTCGTTCCAACCCATACGAAGCTGATAGCGGTGCTGCACTACTGCTCCGCTGCAAGACAGGCAATATCCGTGAGCTCTCAAGGGGAGGTAGCGAAGGCTAAGCCCAACTGCTGGTACAGGACATGACAGGCCTGCCGCCAGTCAGGCGACATTGTGCAGAAAAGAAGAGGGAAGGGAGTGTGGTGGGCCCAGCTGGACTCGAACCAGCGACCAAGAGACCATGAGTTTGTTTGTGAATAAACCTCTGAAATATAGGAGAAATATTCGAAATACAGGATAAGGTGCAGTGCTTTGGGATCAGCAGCCTAGCAGCTCGCCCGAGGGTGTCCTGTACGATCTGGTAATGCTGCTGCGCCCTTCACCGCCATACCCATGGGGCAATTATGATGTGCACGCTACAACATCTCTTAATTGTCCTCGGGGTAGCGCGCTGGGCGCCGGGTGCTGTTGCGTAGCATTGGCGTGACCGAGAGCGTGATTTGCTCCGGTGTGGTGTCTGTCTGGTGGATCTGTGCCATCAGCAGCTCCGTGGCTTTCAGGATCATCTGATCGACGGGCTGTTGCAGGGTTGTCAGAGAATGGCTGGGCCACCTGGCCATCGGCACATCGTCGAAACCGATCACCGAGACATCGTCCGGCACCGTGAGGCCGAACTCGTGGCGCATGGTTTCCATCGCAGCAATCGCCATTACGTCGTTTGCACAGAACAGTGCATCCGGCGGTGATTGGGCCGCAAAAAGGCGCCGCGTGGCATCACAGGCATCCGAATAGCGGTAGTTGCCCACTTCCAGCGCATGGCAGTCGACACCCTCGGTGGCAAGCCCTTCGATAAAGCCGGCGTGTCGCTGTTGGTCGGTAGAAGAGTCAGGTAACCCTGAGAGGTAGGCGATGCGTTGGTGGCCCAGGGAGGCGAGGTAGCGTCCGGCCCAGTACCCTCCACTGAAGTTGTCGCTACCGACCTGGCTGATTCCTGCATAGTTCACGGTACGGTTGATGATTACCACAGGAATTCCGAAGTCCGCCACTTCCTGGGCCTGAGCGTTGTCGAGAGTGATGGCCAGCATCAGCACGCCTTCAACCTGGCTTCGAATGATATCGTCGATTACCGTGTCGAAACCCCTATCTGAGGGGGCGAAAAACAGCAGCAGGTGATATCCCTGCTGCTGAAAGAACCGTGATGCCTTTTCCAGCATGAAGGCATAAAAAGGGTTCTCGACACTGTAAGTGACCACAGCAATGGTGCGGCTGGATCGGGTGATCAGCGAGCGAGCGATCGAGTTGGGGCGATATCCCAGCTCTCGTGCCGCCTCCATCACTTTCTTGCGCGTTTTTTCCGCCACCTTGGCATCGGATGAAAAACTGCGACTCACCGCTGACTGTGACACTCCAGCCAGCTTGGCCACATCACGGGAGGTTACGGATTTCCTTTTCATGCATCACTCTCTGACAGGGCCGGGCAGAACACACCAGCGTAATGGAGCTATTCGAATAGCGTGGCTTGCCCCAGCCTGCATTTCTCCTTAGAAGCCGACCTTGTCGGCGCCTTTCAACTGCAGCATCTCACGGGCCTCTTCGGGAGTCGCTATCTCCAGCGAGAGGCCTTCCAGAATTTCACGCACTTTTGCGACTTGGCTGGCATTGCTTTCGGCCAGCTTGCCCCGGGAGAGCCATAACGAGTCCTCAAGCCCCACGCGAACATGCCCACCCATGGCAGCCGCCTGTGCCGCAATGCGCATCTGACTGCTTCCGGCGCCGAGCACGGACCATTCGTAATCATCGCCAAACAGTCGGTTGGCAGTGCGGCGCATGTGCATCACGTCTTCCGGGTGGGGACCGATACCACCCAGAATGCCGAATACGCTCTGCACGAAGATGCGTCCCCCGACGATGCCGCGATCCATCACATTACGCAGACTGTAGAGGTGGCCGATATCGTAGCATTCACACTCGAAGCGCGTGCCGTTCTTGCCGCCAAGCGTCATGGCGGTCTCGATGTCGGCAAAGGTGTTCTTGAACACCAGATCGCGACTGTTTTCCAAGTGTTCGCGCTCCCATCCGTGCTGAAAGCTGTCATAGCGGTTGAGCATGGGAAATAGGCCAAAGTTGATCGACCCCATGTTCATTGAAGCCAGCTCCGGCTTGAATTCCATGGCTGGGCGCATGCGCTCCTCCACGGTCATGTGTGGGCTGCCGCCGGTGGTGAGGTTGATGACCGCATCGGTAGATCCCTTGATGCGCGGCAGGAATCGTTCGAACACGGCAGGATCCTGGGTGGGCTTGCCATTCTCGGGATCCCGGGCGTGGAGGTGAAGGATGGCGGCGCCTGCCTCTGCTGCAGCGATAGCTGCCTCGGCGATCTCCTCCGGGGTAACCGGCAGGTGCGGTGACATGGAGGGAGTGTGGATGGCTCCGGTCACGGCACAGGTGATGATGACTTTGCGGTTGCTAGCCATGGAATATAGCTCCTACGGTCGACGGGGTCAGGAAGAGGTAACGCTGCGCTGATGCGCCATCAACGCCATGAGGCGACGGTCGCGCCAGGCTTGTCGCTCGGCGAGTCCTTGGCTCGGCAGTCGTTCACGCCGCTCCTTGTCCAGTGCGGCGAGCGTCGCGCTGTCCCAGGGGTCATCATCACCACGCTGGCGGTCGACCTCACGGTAAAGGGGGCCATAGCGCTGGCCATAGTCGGCAACGCCGGATGGTGCATTGAGGTCGATGGTTTCAAAGGGACCCATGAAGGACCAGCGCAGTCCCAGCCCGTGCTTGACGGTCTTGTCGAGATCCTCGGCGGAAACGTAGCCGTCTCGAAACAGGCGCAGCGCCTCGTTGAGCAGGGCGCCTTGTAGACGGTTGAGGATGAACCCCTGGATTTCCTTGCGCACCAGTATGGGAGCCTGCTGGGCCTGCTCCATGAGGTGCATGGAGCGGTTCACTGCTGCCTCCGAGGTGGCGGGGGCGGGAGCGACTTCCACCAGCGGGACCAGATAGGGTGGGTTGACCGGGTGGGCGACCAGACAGCGTTCCGGGTGGCGCAGGTGGTCCGTGAACCGGGATGCGGCGATGCCCGAGGTGGAGCTGGCCAAGACGGTATCCCTGGCCACCACCGCCTCCAGAGCAGAGTAGATGTCGCGCTTGGCTTCGACGTTCTCAGGGCCGCACTCCTGAATGTATTCGACATCCGCCATGGCGCGTTGCAGATTGCTCTCCGTTTGGATTAGCGCCAACGGGGCCTTCACGTCCTCGATCAGGCCAGCCTGCTTGAGGTCGGCAAGGGACTGGCGGATGGCCTCCCAGGCCTTATCCAGGGCGCTGGAATCCACATCGTAGAGGGATACGGTCATGCCGGCCCTGGCAAAGACGATGGCCCAGGCACGGCCGATCAGGCCGGCACCGACGATACCTATGCGAGCTGTCATACGGTGACTCCTCTGCCGCTTACAGGGATTCGACGTTGGCGCAAACGCTCAGCGCCTGGCCTGAGATATTGGCGCCGCCTGGCGCTGACAGGAAAAGTGCCATTGCTGCGATGTCGGTGGGCTCCACCATCCGACGCATGGAAACCTTGGCCAGGTTTTCCTGCTCCATCTCGGCGTAGCTGATGCCGCGCTTGGCAGCGCGATCCTCAATGACTTTTTCGATGCGCGGCCCGCTCACGATGCCAGGCAAGATGGCATTGACCCGAACTCCTTCAGGGCCAAGTTCACAAGCCAGGCTCTTGGTCAGGCCAACCACGGCCCATTTGCTGGCGGAATAGGGGGTGCGATAGGCGAAGCCCAGGCGGCCGGCGACCGACGCCAGGTTGATTAGCAGTCCTTGGCTCTTGCGCAGGAGAGGGGCGGCGCGGTGAGCAACGCGGTACTGCCCATTGAGGTTGATGTCGATGGTGCGTGTCCAGCTCTCGTCATCGATCTCGTCAATGCCCGCGGTAGGGCCGGCAATCCCAGCATTGTTGACCACCACGTCGAGCCCACCCAAGGAGGCGGCCTCTTCGAAAAGCCGGTCGACGTCGGCTTCCTGGCTGACATCGGCCTGCGTATGGGTGATACCTTCGGGCAGGGCGGTCAGTGCCTTGGCGTCGATATCGCAGACATGCACGCGTGCGCCGGCATCCAGAAAGGCCTTGGCAATGGCTAGGCCAATACCGTTTGCGCCAGCGGTGATCAGGACTCTCAGGTCATGACGTGGCACCAGGCGTTCAACGACGTTCATACGTTTCTCTCCTTGAATGGTTTACAGCGATGGCAGCCAGGTGGAAAGGAAGGGAAGCAGGCTGATAAGCAGCAGGTTGATGAGCACAATCCCGACGAAGGGCAGAACGGCCCAGGAAAGGCGGGCGATACCGATGTGGCTGATCTGGGAGGCGACGAAGAGGTTGAGCCCCACCGGTGGGGTGAACATGCCCATGGCAAGGTTGACCACCATGATGATGCCGAAATGAACCGGGTCGAAACCAAAGCCGATGGCAATCGGCAGCAGAATCGGTACGAAAATCAGGATGGCGGCAGCCGCCTCGATGAACATGCCGGCCATCAGTAGGAGGATATTGGCCAGAATGATGAATAGCAGCGGGCTGTCGATGGTCGACATGACGTATTCAGAGATCGTGTTAGGTACTCTCAGGCGCTGAAGAATGCGTCCATAAAGGCCTGCAGCGGCAATGATGCTGAGAACCACGGCGGTTGTAACGGCCGATTGCTTGAGGATATCGACCAGGCTGCTCAGCTTGATCTCCCGGTAGATGACGAAGCCGACCAGGAAGGAGTACACCACCGCGATTACCGCAGCTTCGGTCGGTGTAAAGATGCCGCCGTAGATGCCCCCCAATATGATCACCGGCATGAGGATGGCCAGGATGGCCTTACGTCCGGCACGAAGAACATCGGCCCAGGAGCTTTTCTCGTTGCCCCCCAGGCCGTTGGCCTTGGCGAAAAAGTAGGCAAACACCAGAAGGCTGAGGGTGACCAGGATGCCTGGCAGGATACCGGCGATGAACATATCGCCTACCGAGACGTTGGCGGCGATACCGTAGAGTATCAGCGGTATGCTGGGTGGAATGATGACCCCGAGAGCACCCGAGGCGGCCTGGTTAGCAGAGGCATAGCCGCCGGGGTAACCCTTCGCCAGCATTGCAGGAATCAGGATGGAGCCGATGGCAGCGGTGGTTGCAGCTCCCGAGCCGGAGATGGCAGCGAAGAACAGCGAAGTAACGATCGCGACCATCGCCAGGCCGCCCGTCATACTTCCAACTAGTGTATTGGAGAAGTCGACCAGGCGCTCGGAGATACCGCCGCCTTGCATCAAGTACCCCGCCAGGATGAAGAATGGAATCGCCATCAAGGGGAAGGAATTTACCGAGGCGATGAGCTGCTGTGCGACGACCACCATGGGCATCAGGTCGCCATGCCAAACGGTCACGGCGGAGGCCAGGCCGAGAGAGAAGGCGATGGGTACGCCAATGAGGAAAAGAGAGATTAGCAATAAAAACAGCAGTATGGCCATGATCAGCTCGTCTCCTGCTTGGGCTCGTAAGGTACGCCGAGCGCCTCATCCAGTAGCAGCCCAATACTGTTGATCAGGATGACCACTCCCCCTGCAGGGACGGCCATGTAGGGCCACATCATCGAAATGCGGGTGCTGGGTGCGGTCTGGCTGGAGACTCGGTCCATCAGCTCATAGCCGTACGTGATCATGATCAAGGCGAACAGGGCCGAACAAAGAATGATGGCGATACGCAGCAGGCAAGACAGCTTCTTGCCGGCATATTCCAGCAAGATGTCGACTGAGATCAGAGCTCCCTTGCGATAGGCATAACCGGCTCCCAGGAAGGTCAGCCATATCATGGAAAAACGAGCAATCTCATCGGAAAAATAGAGCGGTCGGCCCACCACGAATCGTGCGAACACCTGCCAGAAAATGAGGATGGTCATCATCAACAAGAGACCGGCGAGCACCCAGCCAATCAATCGATTGAAGTGTTCGATGGCTCTATTGGTCAGCATTAGATAGGTCTTCATGGCTGCCTCATGCATCAGGAGATGCCCGCAGGAAGCCTCACCACCTGCGGGCATCGTGGGATCAGTACTCGAAGTTGAGTGCAGCGTCGACGAGGTCTTCACCGACGGTGGGGGCCCACTTTTCGATGACGGGGGCGACGGCCTCGCGGAAGGGGTCGAGATCGGGATGCGTAACGGTCATGCCCAGCTCTTCGAGCTGTACGACGTAGCGCTCCTCCAGTTCCTGGCTGGCTTCTCGCTGGACCGGAAGCGCTATCTGCGCAGCCTCCATGATGATGGCCTGATCTTCTTCGCTGAATGAGTTGAAGAGGTCCAGGCTCATCATTAGCGGAGCCGGCGAGTAGACATGCTGGGTTATATTCAGGTAATCCTGAACTTCATAGAAGTTCACATCGTAGATGGTGGGCAGAGGGTTCTCCTGGCTGTCCATTACGCCTTGCTGAAGCGCGGTGTAGACCTCGGTCCAGGCCATGGGTGTGGCATTGGCGCCCAGCGCTTCCCAAGTGTCGACCTGGACGCGGCTCTCCTGGGTGCGGTGGTTGATTCCCCGAAGATCGCTGGGATGTTCGAGAGGGCGCACCGAATTCGTGTTATGTCGGAAGCCGTTCTCCATCCATGCCAGGAACTTGACGTTCATGTGTTCTTCGGCCAGCTGGGCGAGATATTCACCATGCTCGCTGTCCAGGAAGGCATAGGCATGCTCGTGGTTGTCGAATACGTAAGGCAGGTCGAAGAGCATGAACTGGTCGACGAAGCCCCCCATCGGGCCCGTGGAGGAAATGCCGGCGTCAATGATGCCAAAGCCCATGCCTTCCACGACTTCTCGTTCGGCGCCAAGTGCGTTGTCGTAATGAGGCTCGATGGCAAGGCGGCCATCAGAGAGACGCTCCAGCTCCTCTCCGAATTTGAGAACGCCAACGCCTTGCTGGGATTCCGGACCCAGCGGAAGGCTGACATCGATGACTCGCTCTGGCTGGGCAAGGGCGGCTGTGGATGTGGCCAAGGCGACGGCGGCTGCCAAGGAGGTGAGGGGGAGGCTCTTGGTCTGCAAGCGGTTCATGAAAAACTCCTGATCAAGCCAGCGTTGGCGCTGGGCGCGTTGTCATTGTGTCTGTCATCTGTATCGAGGGGCTCAGCAGTCTGTTTCCGTCCAAGAGGCCAAGCCCAGCGATAGTTCTAGATCATAATGCATACGTATGCGAGTCATGGCGTGATCTGTCCTTTCATGTTTCCATTCAAGTCTATGAATTTGTTGTAAATATACTTTAGTATAAGTGTGGAATACGTATTCACATTCTGAGTCTGGATCAGCAGAGCAGCCAAGCGATCCAGGGCTTTTCACGCTGGCCAGAGGCTTTTGGGAGGTTATTCCTCTCGCCTTCCAAGCGCTCATTTTTCCAGGCGGCAGCCGAGCAGGCTTTATCCCTCAAGCCGTGACCGGACGAGTTTGCTGATGTGCATGAAATGCCTGGGGGATCTTGGTTGGGCTGTCTTACGAATGGCGGTTAGAGCCCGCCTCACGGCCTTGCGGAGGCGCTCCTGCAATTCGAATGGCGAAATCTGCAACGGCAGGAATATTTCAGGTAGGAGTAAACAACTCCCATCAGGCGACTCTTGATGCTATGACCATGCCATTGACCGCTAGTAGCGCGGCTACTGGTATGTCTTGGGATCTAACTAGAGGGAGAGTGTGGTGGGCCCAGCTGGACTCGAACCAGCGACCAAGGGATTATGAGTCCCCTGCTCTAACCAACTGAGCTATAGGCCCTGCATTGCGCCGCCGTATGATAGCGAAAGCTGCCGAGCGAGGCCAGAGCCTGTCGATGGCAAATGGCCTGGCGTTGTGAGGGGCACTTCCCTGCGTTTGACGTGTCTTCTTGGGAGAGCCTTCCGCTCCAGGAGACACACCGCTCATGAAACGCCTTTTCGCTTCGTTCTCCCTGTTGGCCCTGGGCGCCTCGGCCCTGCTGGCCTCCCTGCCGCTGGTGGCCTGGGAGCTCGACCCCGAGCACTCGCGGGTGTCGGCCACGGTGATGCAGATTGGGCCCGATGGCCCCATTCCGCGCCAGCACGAGGTGCGCCGGCTGAGCGGCAATGCCGATGAAAGCGGCACACTGCAGCTGCCGCTGCGGCTCAACCAGAGCGATGTGGTGGAGCGCCTGGGGCCGCTACCGCCCTGGCTTTCCGGCATTACCGAGCGCCCGATGGCCACGTTGACCACCCAGTTTCCGCCCGAGCGGCTGGAACGACTCGCCGTAGGGGAGTCCTTGGTGGAAACCCTGACGATGAAGGTGCGCTCAGGCAACGCCGTGCGCGAGGAGTCCTTGCCCGTACGCTTTACCAAGACCGGCAGCGGCCAGGTCAAGGTCACCAACGCCGAGCGAGTGGCGCTGGATGGCCAGGCGCTGATGGCAGACCCGACACTGCGCTCGGTGATGTTGCTGCTCGGCTATGAACAGATCGGCGACGAGGTGCCGGTCAGGCTCGATGCACTGCTGGTGAAAGCAGGGGGCTCATAATCCCTTGGTCGCCTGTGACGGAGCGCTTGGGCTCACCCTTCAAGTGTGGTCCCTCGGCTCTGGATTGCACTGCCCCTCACTCCCCTTCGCTGTGTATGATGGCGATCAACAGTCACATACCAGTTACGTAAGCGGGGAAGTATCTTGAACACGGAGAGTCACTCTCAGCTGGCGGCCTTCATCTGGTCCGTAGCGGATCTGCTGCGCGGCGATTTCAAGCAGTCACAGTATGGCCGCATCATCCTCCCGTTCACTCTGCTGCGGCGCCTGGAGTGCGTGCTGGAGCCCACCAAGGGAGATGTGCTGAGTGCTGCCCGGGAGCACCAGGTCAAGCCCGATGCCGTGCGCGAGAAGCTGCTGCTGCGCGCGGCGGAGCAGCCCTTCTTCAACGCCTCGCCGCTGACCCTGGGCAGCCTCTCCGAGACCCAGACCGGCGACGACCTGATGAGCTACGTGCAGTCGTTTAGCCAGGACGCCCGGGAGATCTTCGAGCACTTCGAGTTCGAGGGCTTCGTCCAGCAGCTGGCCGGAAGCAATCTGCTCTACCAGGTGGTGCAGCGCTTCGCCGCCATCGACATGAGCCCGCAGCGGCTTTCCAACTACGGCATGGGCCTGGTGTTCGAGGAGCTGATCCGCAAGTTCGCCGAGAGCTCCAACGAGACGGCGGGGGAGCACTTCACCCCGCGCGACATCGTCCACCTGACCACCTCGCTGGTGCTCACCGGCCAGGACGACAAGCTTCGCCCCCACGGCATCGTCACCGTCTACGATCCGACCGCCGGCACCGGCGGCTTCCTCTCCGAGAGCGACGAGTACATCCAGGAGGTCAGCCAGGGGGTGACCGTCTCGCTGCACGGCCAGGAGCTCAACCCCGAGTCCTACGCTATCTGCAAGGCCGATATGCTGATCAAGGGCCAGGCGGTGGAGCAGATCAAGCTCGGCAACACCCTCTCCGACGACCAGCTCCCCGGCGAGCACTTCGACTTCATGCTCTCCAATCCGCCCTTCGGCGTGGAGTGGAAGAAGGTGCAGAAGGCGATCACCGACGAGCACAAGCAGCGTGGCTACGAAGGCCGTTTCGGCCCCGGCCTGCCGCGGGTCTCCGACGGCTCGCTGCTGTTTCTGATGCATTTGGTGAGCAAGATGCGCTCCCGCCAGGAGGGCGGCTCGCGCATCGGCATCATCCTCAACGGCTCGCCCTTGTTCACCGGCGGCGCCGGCAGCGGGGAGTCCGAGATCCGCCGCTATCTGCTGCAGCACGATCTGGTGGAGGCCATCGTCGGCCTGCCCACCGACCTCTTCTACAACACCGGTATCGCCACCTATGTGTGGGTCCTCTCCAACCACAAGCCAGCCGAGCGCCGCGGTAAGGTACAGCTGATCAACGCCACTGGCCGGGCCAGCAAGATGCGCAAGTCGCTGGGCAGCAAGCGTCAGTTCATCACCGACCGCGACATCGAGGAGATCGTGCGCCTCTATGGCGCCTGCCAGGAGGGCGAGGAGAGCAAGCTCTTCCCGGTGGAGGCCTTCGGCTACCGGCGCATCACCGTGGAGCGCCCGCTGCGACTCAACTTCCAGGCCAGTCCCGAGCGCCTGGAGAAGCTCGATGACGAGAAGCCGCTCCAGAAGCTGGCGGAGGGCGAGCGTGAGGCGATCAAGGCCGCCTGCGCCACCTTGGACCCGGCGCATCGCTTCACCAACCGCGACGCCTTCACCAAGGCAATGAAGGCTGCACTCAAGGCGGCAGGCTTGAAGGTTGGCGCCCCGGGGCAGAAGGCGATCCTCAACGCCCTCTCCGTGCGTGATCCCGAAGCCGACATCTGTCTCGACAAGCAGGGCAGCCCCGAGCCTGACAGCGGCCTGCGCGACAACGAGAACGTGCCGCTGGACGAGTCGGTGTTCGACTACTTCGAGCGCGAGGTGAAACCCCACGTGCCCGACGCCTGGATCGACGAGGAGAAGCGCGATCCGCTGGACGGCCGTATCGGTATCGTCGGCTTCGAGATCCCCTTCAACAGGCACTTCTATCAGTTCACCCCGCCGCGTCCGCTGGAGGAGATCGACGCCGACCTCAAGGCCTGCACCGACCGCATCAAGCGGATGATCGAGGAGCTGTCGGCATGAGCTCGCCCCAGCCCCTGGTCGCCTGGGTGAAGGCCAATGGCCCGAGATTGACTCCGTGGGCGTTCGCCCCTATGCTGGGTAGCAACAATACCCGCCAAGGCTATGCTCTCCGGAGTACCCTCAAACCGGCGGGTTACTTTTTTGTGCGGGGTGTGCATGGACTTCATTAAGCCCGCCACCACCATCGAGCAGCAAATCGACCTGCTCAAGTCGCGCGGGATGCAGGTAGAAGATGATGCGCAGGCGCACCACTACCTAAGCCATCTCAACTACTACCGCTTGACCGCCTACTGGCTGCCCTTTGAGGTCGATCACGACACTCACCAGTTTCGCCCCGGCACTCGGTTCAACGACGTTCTCAACCTGTATGTTTTCGATCGCGAGCTGCGGTTACTGCTTCTGGATGCCATTGAGCGGATAGAAGTCTCCGTACGTGCCCAATGGGCCTACCAGATGGGCCACCGCTACGGGCCACACTCTTACCTGGACGCGGCACTGGCCACACGAGGAGACTGGCACGCTCGTCACCTGGCGAGCCTGGAAAAAGAAGTGGCACGCTCCGATGAGATCTTTATCCAGCACTACCAAAGCACCTACCGGCAACCCAAGACACCGCCGATCTGGGCAGTGAGTGAGGTCATGTCGATGGGGCTGCTATCGCGCTGGATTACCCAATTACGCCCCAGTGACCGGGCAAGCATTGCCAAGACCTATCGGCTCGACCAGAGCGTACTGAAGGCCTTTATTCGTCACCTTACCTATGTGCGCAACTTGTGCGCCCACCATAGCCGTGTGTGGAACCGTCGCTTTACCGTCACCATGAAGCTACCCACCGGAAAACCTGCTGTACTGGTGCCGCTTTTCCATCCCGATGAGCCGCGTAAGATCTACAACACCTTGGTGATGCTGGCCTACTGCCTGGACCTCATCAGCCCCGGCCATCACTGGAAGCAACGGCTAGGTACGCTACTCGGGCAGCACATCATGGATGTGACACACATGGGCTTTCCACCCGAGTGGGAGCAACAGGCGTTCTGGCTGGATGCTGCACACGCAAGAGAGGAAGCGCGGCCGTGAGCTCTTGCCATATATTGTACTCGCTTAGCAAGCGATCCTGGCCGTTGAGATGGCTGGCCCATCATCGCAACATGTCGGATGACACACCCGTCATGCCTCTCTCGGACGCACAATTTGGCGGGTTTTTTGTGTCTGGCAGTTGGCTTGCCGAGCCCTTCTGGCGTGAGGCCGTGATGAATGCAGAGAGGGAGTGAAGGGATGAGCTTTCCACGGTATCCCGAGTACAAAGACTCAGGCGTCGAGTGGCTGGGGGAGGTGCCGGTGCATTGGGTGGTCGGGCCGTTAAGGTGGTATGCAACCATCCAGGGTGGGGTGGCCAAGGGGAAAAGCTACTCTGATGATACGCCCACGGTTGACCTCCCATACCTGCGAGTTGCTAACGTTCAGGATGGGCATGTCGATCTATCGTCGGTCAACACTGTGACAGTTGCCTTGTCCGAGGTTGAGCGTTATCGCCTTCAGCCCGGCGATGTTTTGATGAACGAAGGCGGCGACAACGACAAGCTTGGGCGTGGGACTGTCTGGGAGGGGGAAATTGCTGACTGTCTTCACCAGAACCATGTCTTTGCAATTCGCCCAAACCAGTACTTGCTGCCCTACTGGCTGTCCATGTTCACTCGCTCCAGTGCAGCCCGGTCCTACTTTTATCTGTACTCCAAGCAGAGCACCAACCTAGCCTCAATTTCATCCAGTAACGTGATGTCATGTCCGTTGCCTCTCCCTCCGACAGCAGAGCAACGTCAGATATTGAGTTTCCTTGACAACGAAACCGCCCGCATCGACGCCTTGGTAGAAGAGCAGCAGCGGCTGATCGAGCTGCTCAAGGAGAAGCGCCAGGCAGTGATCTCCCATGCCGTCACCAAGGGGCTGGATCCCGATGTACCGATGAAGGACTCCGGAGTGGAGTGGCTGGGCGAGGTGCCGGCGCATTGGGAGCTAAAGCGACTAGGAGACATTGTCGAATTTTCACAGGGAAAAGCCCATGAGCCATTTGTAGATGCCGATGGCGAATATATTTGCGTGAATTCACGTTTTGTATCAACAAATGGGAGTTCGGTGAAAAGGTGCACCAAGAACCTTACCCCAGCCAACAAAGGTGATGTGCTGATGGTGATGAGCGATCTTCCGAATGGAAGGGCTCTAGCCAGAACTTTCCTTGTCGAGCAGTCGGACCTATATGCAGTAAACCAACGAGTTTGCAGGATACGTCCTGTCGCTGCTTCTCCCCTTTTCCTATTTTATCTCTTGGATCGTCATCCGAGCCTTCTTTTCAAGGATGATGGCTTCAACCAGACACATCTTTCAGGTGGCGATTTTACTCAGTTAAGGCTTTATCTCCCCCCGGAAAATGAGCAGTCAGAGATCGTGAAGCACCTAGTTTCTCACACGTATCAGGTTGATGGGCTATTAGTCGAGTCCCATGAAAACATAGCTTTGTTAAAAGAACGCCGCTCCGCCCTGATATCCGCTGCTGTTACCGGCAAGATTGACGTCCGCGGCTGGCAGCCACCGGCGGGCTCAACAGCCACCACTGAAGCCACACGAGCGGAGATGGTATGACGCAAGGACGCAGCATCCGGCTATTCCTGGTGGACGGCACGCCCAACGGCCTGCTGACCGCCGAGATCATGAACTGGACCGGTCACGTGCTCACTGGCCCGCGCACGAAACTTAGCGAGCTGGTGCAGCGCCCGGAGTGCGGCCGCACCGGGATCTACTTCCTGGTTGGTCCCGACCCCGAGAACAGCTTGCGCCCGCTGGTCTATATAGGCGAGAGCGACGACGTCGGCACCCGCCTCAAGCAGCACAACCGCCCAGAGGTTGTTTCAGGCACGGGGGGTGGCAAGGATTTCTGGGAGAAGGTCTGCCTGGTCACCAGCAAGGATCAGAACCTCACCAAAGCCCATGTGAAGTACCTGGAGAGCCTGCTGATCCAGAACGCCGGCCAGGTCGGCCGCTGCAAGCTGATCAACGGCACCGCCCATGATTACATCAACCTGCCCGAGTCGGACCGCGCCGATATGGCGTTCTTCGTCGAGCAGATCCGTACCGTACTGCCGGTGCTGGGGTTCGATTTTCTGCGCGAGACCTCGCGCCCCTCACGGGTGGCGGAAGCAGCGCCGGCGGCAGTTCCAGAGGCCTCGCCCCGCTTCATTCTGGAGGTGCCACGGCACGGCATCAGCGCCACCGGCCAGGAGATCGACGGCGAGTTCTACGTCTTCAAGGGCTCCCTGGCTCGGGGTCGCTGGGTCGGCACCGAGCGGGGCTACCAGAGCCTCTACAATCAGCTCTGCGAAGACGGGGTCCTGGCAGAGAACGGTGATGGTCCCAGAGTATTCAACGAGGATCAGAGCTTCAGCAGTCCCAGTGCCGCCGCCGCGGTCATCTCTGGCCGCAGTGCCAACGGACGGACCTCATGGAAGGGCGAAGGCAGCGGCATGACCTACGGCGAGTGGCAGGATCAGCAGGTCAGCGCTGCCGCTGCCGCTGGCGGAGAAGGAGAAGAGGGCAGGGATGGAGCTGAATGATGGGTGATTTCGGAGAGTATATTGTTTACGTGGATGAGAGTGGTGATCATGGGCTGAAGAACATCAATCCTGATTATCCAGTGTTCGTGTTGGCATTTTGTATCATCCACAAACAAGCTTACCTGACACAGATCGTGCCGAAAATACAGGAGCTGAAGTTTCGCTACTTCGGTCATGACATGGTGGTCCTCCACGAGGCGGAGATCCGGAAAGCAAGAAAGCCTTTCGATATTCTTCTTAACCCGAATGTCAGACACCGCTTCATGGAGGAGTTATCGAGGATCATCGAAACGGCTCCCTTCATCTTAGTGGCCACTTGCATCATGAAAGAAGCATTCTCCCAGCGACATGGTGTGGATGGAAACCCATACCATGTCGCCATGGAGTTCGGATTGGAGCGCGTCTTCATGGAGCTGCAAGGGCTTCGGCAGCGAGGTCAACTGACCCATGTCGTCTTCGAGCAGAGAGGGCTGCAAGAAGATCAAGCGCTGGAGTTGGAATTCCGGCGTATCAAGGATCAGTCACGGGTAGAGGGGCTGGGAGATACCCTGGATATCGTCATGGCCAACAAGAAGGTGAACTCGGCTGGTTTGCAGCTGGCTGATATGGTCGCGCGTCCCATCGGTCGCCACCTGCTGAACCCGGATCAACCAAATCGGGCTTTCGAGATCTTGGAAGCCAAGTTTCGGCGTAGCCGTGCTGGACAGGTCCGCGGCTGGGGGTTGAAGGTATATCCCTGAAAACAAAAGGCCCCGACGCATTCGCCGAGGCCCCTTGCCGATCGGGCATTCCCAATCCATGCTTGTATGTTAGCTGATTGGCCAAGCCATGGCAATCAGCCTACTAGCTGGTCAACAACACCCCCCACGCCTCTCATGGATGCGCCCCTTGGGGGGTTACTTTCTTCTGGTCAGCGCTGCTGCCTGATCCAGCGGGCGTCGATAGCATGGGAATGGGCTCTTCCGGCGATGGGGGGCGCAGCGCCCCCTGGACGAGGTACCGGCCTAAGTAGCCTTCTCCTTGCATCCCTGAAGCGCTAGGCTGTTACGCATAATTACGCCAGACGCAGGGGAACACATGGCGGACAGCAGGGAAGCCCGCTTCCAGCAGGACATCATCGAGGCCATGGTGGCCGGGGGCTGGAAAGCAGGTACGGCCAGCGGCTATGACCGGGCCTCGGCGCTCTACACCGAGGACTTGCTCGGCTACGTGCGCGAGGCCTGGCCGGAGCGCTGGGAGAAGTTCTGCAAGGCTAACCCCCAGGCCTCCGAGCAGGTATTCGTTCAGAAGGTGGTGCGCGAGCTGGAGCGGGCCGGCACCCTAGAGGTGCTGCGCCACGGCTTCAAGGTGCCGGGGGTGAAGTTCGATCTGTGCAGTTTCCAGCCTGATCACGGCATGAACCCGGATACCCTGGCACGCTACCGCGCCAACCGCCTGCGGGTGGTGCCGGAGGTCTCCTACTCGCCCAATGCCCGAGAGAAGGGCAAGGGCGGTGAGAGCTACAACCCCCGCCTGGACCTGGTGCTGTTCGTCAACGGCATCCCCACCGCGACGCTCGAGCTCAAGAGCCAATTCAAGCAGACGGTGGAGAACGCCAAGCGCCAGTATCGCCAGGACCGCCCAATCAAGGATCCCGTCACCCGCAAGCCGGAGCCGCTGCTGACCTTCAAGCGTGGCGCACTGGTGCATTTCGCGGTGAGCCAGGCCGAGGTGGCAATGACCACCAAGCTGGCCGGCAAGGAAACCTATTTCCTGCCCTTCAACCGTGGCACGGAGGAGGGCGGTGCCGGCAATCCGCCGCCTGATGATGAGCAGCGCTACGCCACCGCCTACCTGTGGGAGCAGGTGTTCGCCCCGGACGCCTGGCTGAAGGTGCTCGGCCGCTTCCTGCATATGGAGCAGAAGACCGTCGAGGACTTCCACGGCCGGCGTACCACCAAGGAGACGCTGATCTTCCCGCGTTATCATCAGTGGGAGGTGGTCAACCGCCTGGTACAGGCCACCTTGGCCGAGGGGCCGGGGCGGCGCTACCTGGTGCAGCACAGTGCCGGCTCTGGCAAGTCCAACTCCATCGCCTGGGCTGCACACCAGCTGGCCAACCTCTATGCGGAGGACGGCACGAAGCTATTCAATTCGGTGATCGTAGTCACCGACCGCACCGTGCTCGACAGTCAGCTGCAGGACACCATCTATCAGTTCGAGCACGCCCATGGCGTGGTCTGCCCGATCACCCGGGACATTAGCAACCAGAGCAAGTCCGAACAGCTCGCCGAGGCGCTGGCCAGCAACACCCGCATCATCATCGTCACCATTCAGACCTTCCCGGCACTGTTCGACGCCTTGGACAAGCGACCTCAATTGGCCGAGGGCAACTACGCGGTAATTGCCGACGAAGCTCACTCCTCGCAGACCGGCAGCTCGGCCAGCAAGCTCAAGGCGCTGCTGGCGGCGGCTGGTGAGGCGCTAGAGGATAATGAAGGCGAAATCAGCGCCGAGGTGATGTTGGATGCCGCTGTGGCCTCACGGCGCCCCAGCGAGCGCATCAGCTACTACGCCTTTACTGCCACCCCCAAGGCCAAGACCCTGGAGCTGTTCGGTCGCCCGCCGAATCCGGACCTCCCGGCCAGCGCCGACAACAAGCCCGAGCCTTTCCACCTCTACTCCATGCGCCAGGCCATCGAGGAGGGCTTCATCCTCGACGTGCTCAAGAACTACGTCACCTACAGTACCGCCTGGAAACTCGCCCATCCCGAGGGTGAGGATCAAGAAGTCGACTCCAAGAAGGCCTCGCGCACCCTGGCCAAGTGGGTGCGCCTGCACCCCTACAACATCGCCCAGCGGGTGGAGGTGATCGTCGAGCACTACCGCGACAACGTCCGCCACCTGCTGGATGGCCAGGCCAAGGCCATGGTGGTCACCGCAAGTCGCCAGGAAGCGGTGCGCTACCAACTCGCCATGCAGGCCTACATCCAGGCCCAGGGCTACGGCGACGTGCACCCCATGGTGGCCTTCTCCGGCAGCGTGCCCGCCGATGAGGTAATTTCCGAGGAGGTCACCGAGACCAGCCGCCTGCTTAACCCCGGGCTCAAGGGACGCGACCTCGCCGAGGCGTTCGACACCGACGACTTCAACGTGATGATCGCCGCCAACAAGTTCCAGACCGGCTTCGATCAGCCCAAGCTCTGCGCTATGTACGTGGACAAGAAGCTTCAGGGCGTGGACTGCGTGCAGACGCTCTCGCGGCTCAACCGGCTGTTCCCCGGCAAGCAGACCTTCATCCTCGATTTCTACAACGACGGACAGGAGATTCTCGACGCCTTCGCGCCTTATTACCGTAGGGCGGAGTTGGCCGACGTATCCGATCCCAACGTGGTCTACGATCTGCAGCGCAGTTTGGACGTCAGCGGCATCTACCACTGGCCCGAGGTGGAAGCCTTTGCCAAGGCCTTCTTTGACCCCAAGGCCCCGGCGTCGAGCCTCAGCTATTACTGCCGACCCGCCCAGGATCGCTTCAAGCAGCGCTATCAGCTAACCCTGGAGCAGCTGCAAACCTGGAAGGAAGCCCGCCACACCGCAGAGCAGAACGGAGACGACAAGGGCCTAAAGCGTGCCGAGCAGGAGCTCAAGGACGCCGGTACCACCCGCGACGAGCTCGACCTGTTCCGCAAGAACCTGCAGAGCTTCGTGCGCACCTACGAGTTCCTCAGCCAGATCGTCACCTTCGACGACCCCGAGCTGGAGCAGCTATGCGTCTATGCCCGCCACCTCTACCCGCTGCTGCGCACCGACCGGTTGCTGGAGGAAGAGGCCATCGACGTCAGCGAGTTGGAGCTGACCCACTACCGGCTTACCAAGCGAGAGGAGAAGCGCCTACGCCTGGAAGTCGCAGAGGGTAGCCCGCTCAAGCCCGTCAGCGATGTGGGCTCCGGTAAGCCACACGACCCCGAGAAGCAACGCCTGGCCGAGATCATCGACCGGCTCAATGACCTCTACGGCGCCGAAGTCAGCGACGACGACAAGCTGCACTTCGCCAACGGCATTGCCGACCGCATCGAACGCGACGAAGCAGTGATGGCCCAGGTCCGCAACCACAGCGAGGACCAGGTGATGCATGGCCTGTTCCCGAAGAAGGTCACCGACGCCGTGCTCGACGCCCTCAGCGACCACGAAAAGCTCAGCATTCCGCTGCTGGAGGATGAGGAGACGGGGAGGCAGTTCGCGTTGTTGATACTGAAGCTGCTGGCGGGGAGGAAGGCTCGAAATGAGCAGGTAAAGAGATGATGTTTCGGTCAGCTAGTTCATGAAGGGCGATTATTCTCTGAGTGATTTTCTATCCTCTGCTACCGAAGCAGCTAACGACTCCTGCCCAGTCAGCATGCGCAACGCGGCCTCGCTTGAGATTGCCTTACCGGGCTCTTCTCCCTACAGCATGCCGATGGGTACGACGTAGCAGCCCGGCACCTTCAACCTCACGCAATGGTGGCCGGTATTCAGCACCGTCCAATTGCTGGTTTGGTAAGCGTCCAATTGCTGGTTCATGCAGCGTCCAATTGCGGGTTGTCGACTCGTCTAGTCCGTTTCGCCACCACCTCACCGCTCGCCACCGAGTGCGATCAGCTGTCGTCATTTTGATACTCAAGTACCTGAAATTCTCAAAGAGTGTGGATCGTTGCCCGGTCCATGAACCCTCTTCCTCCCGGGGCGGTATAAAGGGATACAGCGCATCGGCAACCAGTGGCCCCATGACATGCAATTTGATGCTGCGCTGCGCGGTTTCGACGACTTGCGCTTCGGCCAAGGCGTCGAGGGGATACCGAAGCCGGGCGGTTGCTTGGTTGCCAAGTAAATCAAACTGGATGATGGGTCGTAATTGACCCTGTTGGGAGGGAAATGCCATGAGAATGCTATCTATCGGACTGTTGACCGGTGTGCTGGCCCTGGGACTTGCGGGCTGTGGTACCACCACTAGCGAGCGAGCGCTGAGTGGTGCCGGCCTGGGGGCAGCCGCAGGCGCCGGCACCGCCGCCATGACAGGCGGCAGCGTGACCAGAGGGGCGGTGATCGGTGGCGGCCTGGGCGCTGCCGCCGGGGCGGCCACCACCCATGATGACATCGACCTGGGACGCCGGCGTCGCTGATTGCCACTCCAGCCGACGGGGCCATGCTCCGTCGTTTGCTGCAAGTAGAAGCCCTTCAGCCGTTCTCAGTCGAGAAACTCACCGGTCACCACGCCGTGGACGATCACCTCAGGGTCGGCGGGCAGGGCGAAGAATCACAGGGCTCACCCGAGCAGCATCATCACCATTCCATAGGCCGCCACGCCGGCGGCCACCGGCCAGCCCAGGGTGCGCTTGTACCACCACACGGCCAGGGTCGCGAGAACGCCGATGGCGGTGGCCAACCAGGAGATGGCATCGGGGGTCACCGGCATCAGCGACACGCCGAACACGGCAGCGATCATCACCGGGCCGAGCAGGCCCAGCCACTGGGGCATGGCCTCGAGGCTGTCGTCGCTGGCTTGCCGCGCTAGGCGGCGCTGCATCCACAGCAGCGGAAGCAGGCGTATCAGCAGGGTACCTGCCGCCGAGGCGAGCACGGCGATCCACAGGGCATTACTCATGGCGCTCTCCTTGCGCGTCTTTTCTCTTCACTGTTTGGCCGAACTTGACGAGTTGGAAGCACAGCGCGCCACAGACGGCGGCGAGGGGAATCGCCACGTTGGTCAGGCCCAGCAGCGTCAGCAGCAGGGCGCTGAGAATGGTGAGGCCCAGGGCCAGGCTCCAGCGGCGGGAAGTGAAGCGCGGCGCCACCAGCACCAGGAAGAGCGCGGGCAGGGCGAAGGGCAGGATCTCACCCATCAGGGCCCAGCGCGCGACCAGCTCGCCCCCGGCCAGGGCGCCCAGCGCCGTGCCGCCGATCCAGCTCAACCAGGCCAGCAGGGCGGCGCCGGTGTACCAGCCGAGGCGCTGGGCAGCGGGCAGCTGCGGCAGGCGGGCGTGGGCCAGGGCGAAGATCTGGTCGGTGAGGCCGTGCATCAGCCAGGGCCACAGGCGGCTGGGCGTCAGCCAGGGGGCCAGGTTGGGGGCGTAGACCACATGGCGCAGGTTGATCAGCAGCGTCATGGCCACCACCAGCCATAGCGGCGCGCCGGCGGCTACCATGCCGACGAACAGGAACTGCGAGGCGCCGGCATAGATCAGCGTCGAGATCGCCACGGCTTCCCAGGCGCTGAAGCCGGCCTGGGTGGCGATCAGCCCGAAGGAGATGGCCACCGGCACATAGCCGCCGAGCAGCGGGACGGCCTCGCTCATGCCGGTCAGCCAGGCACGGGTGGGTGAGGAGGCGGCTTGCAGGTTCATGCGCTCTGCTCCTCGTGATAGACGACGCTGAGCAGCAGCGTGGCCCAGCTATCCCCGGTGCGGTAAAGGTGGGGGCCGTCCGCGGCGAAGGTGAGGGACTCACCCGCCGAGAGCGTGCGGGTGTCGCCTTCCGGTCCGGCCTCCAGCATACCGCTGATCAGGGTGAGCGTTTCACGGGCGCCGGGGGTGTGGGGCTCGGCACGCCGCAAGGTATTGGGTGCGCAGCGCATCCAGTAGGCATCGACCTGGGGGTGGTCCTTGCCCTGGTCGAGCAGGCGGACCTCTACGCCGTCCTCGCCCAGGGGCACGGCGATGGGCGCGACCAGCGTGCCGAAGGGCACCTTCAACTGCACCGCCAGACGCCAGATGGTATCCAGGGTGGGATTGCCGTTGCCCTGCTCGAGGCGAGACAGGTTCGACTTGGCGATGCCGGCGGCCGCGGCCAGCTGCGATAGCGACAAGCCCTGCGCCTGACGCAGGGTCTGCAGATGCTGGCCCAGGGTGCCGAGGGAAAGCTTGTCCAAAGCGGATGGCCTCAGGTTGTTCCTTTTAACGAACGTTCTATAAAAGGAACAGGCGTCTGTCAACTACCATCCTCGCCACATCTTGATGCAAAGGCCCTTGGATCGTGTGCAGCGGATTCAGAGATACATCAGATGGTTTAAAAAATGTTACAGAATAGGCAGTTAAGGCCTATTATGAGCAGATAAGTAAACCGTTCATGGTTTACTATTGTCTATGAAACCGGAAAAAGGGGCCGATTTTTGGCGTGAAAATAAACCGTCTGATGCAAAAGCTTCCGCATGGAGCCGTTGTGACGACCGAGTGGCTAGCCTCTCACGGGATCACCTTGGACCAGGCCCGCAAGCTGGCCAGCAGTGGCTGGCTGCAGCGCGTTGGGTACGGTGCCTACTGTCGTGTGGGAAACTCCCGGCCCTGAGCTGAGCGCCCAGGATTCCAGCGATGCCGAACTGGCCGCCCACCACCCCCGCCACGATGATGGGCGGGGTGATGACGCCGGCGTCATTGCCAGCACATGCTGAAGCGATAGAGCTAACGCCTTGCCTACGCTCGGTTTTCCATGGAAATCGAAAATGGAGGTGTTGACGTGCTGCTGGGGCATGAGGACATCCGATGGCTCTTGGATTTGTATCGTATTTATCATTCTTGATGTATGCATCAGCAGATAAAATTGTATACTAAAATATTTTTTGCAGTCAGCTCCAGCTTGAGCACGCCTCACTGGCGCTGCTCAACGGGGACAAGCAGAGGGCAGCGTCAGGCGCTGCCCATGGGGCGGGATCCTGCTATCTCCACTCCAGGTCCACGGCGATGGGGTCGTGATCCGAGGAGCGGAAGGGATCGGGGCGGAAGTGGGGCGCCGCATTCTCCGGCCGGTCGTAGCCAAGCAAGGCCGGCTCGTCGGCATTGATCGGCCAGGGCTGCACCGCGACGACCGCCGCCGCCAGCTCGGGGCTGGCCATGGCGTGGTCCAGATAGCCCGCCTCGCCGCGGAACACATAGGTGTAGCGGCGCTCCGGCGGCAGCTCGCGAGCCATCAGGTCGACCAGGCCCGCGCCGGTCAGGGTGAGTATCGGGTCCTCGGCGCCGTAGGCGTTGAGGTCCCCTGTGAGCAGCAGGCGCTCGTGTCCTGCGTCGGCCGCAAGGCGAGCCAGGAAATCGTTCATGGCCTCGGCCTGTCCTACCCTGCGCTCGTTCCAGCAGCCCTGGCCGCGGTCGATGTCGCCCTGCGACGGGCAGCCTGTCTTGGCCTTGAAGTGGGCGGTCGCCACGCCGAAGGCCGGGCCGCCATTCACGCTGCGAAAGAAGGCCGCCAGGGGGGGACGGTGGTGGACGCGGTCGTTGTCGGCATGTAGCTCGCTGACCGCCTCGACCCGATCCGGGCGATAGATCAGCGCAAGCTTGATGGCATCGCTGCCGCGGTCGGCGCTGCCGCCCACTGCGCGATAGCGAATCCCGGTGCGCTCGCTGAGCTGCTCGACCAGGTCGGCGAGGGCCTCCGGGTCGTTCTCCACTTCCACCAAGGCCAGGATATCCGCCCGGAGGCCCTCTACCGCTGCGGCGAGCTTGCCACGCTGGCGCTCCAGTTCGTCGGCGTCCGCGGCGCCGCGCTGGCCGAGCGTGATGAAGTAGTTCTCGACGTTGAAGGTGGCGACACGCAGCCGCTCGCCCGGGGGCGACAGAGCGCCCGGGCGCGGGTTGGCCTCCGCGAAGTGAGGCTCGGTGGTGGGGTGCAGGCGATAGGCGTCGAAGGCATGGGTGAGTATGCCGGTCAGCCCCTCGACCTGGCTGCCGACGCGGCGTGTGCCGTCGGCGTCGAGGTAGGGAATAGGCTCGGGAAAGGCGCGATAGCTGCCGTCGTCGAGTATCAGGACCGACCGATCCTGGTGTGAGTCGGCCACGTTGGTAGGCCGGAACAGGCGCTCGGCGGCGAGTCTGAGGCTGCCGTAGCGGGCCAGCTCGTAGTTGCCGGTCACGGTCAGCGCCTGGGGAAACGTCAGCAGCACGCCCTCCAGACGTGCCAGCCGCTCCTCCGCGAGCGGCCACTCCACCGCCTTCGGTGCCGGCAGGCGGTCGCTGGCACAGAGCTCGACTCGCTCGACCCGCTGCAGCTGGACCTGGCCACGGAACTCGCCGGTGCGGGCGTGGAGCTGGACGTGCGCGCCCGGAGCGATGAGCTCGGTGTCGCTTCCCGTGGCCCCGGGCATGTAGACGAACAGGCCCACGGGGCCATCGTCCGTCGTCTGCTGTACATAGAAACCGTCGAGCCTGTCGCGGCCGAGGAAGGCCCCGGTCACCACTCCGTCGGTTATCACCTCGCGGTCGGCGGGCAGCGCCGGCTGGCTGCCAAGCCCCTTGATGGCGGCAAGGTCGGCGTTGGACTGGTCGGGGCAGCTGGCGGTGGCTGCAGGGGAGAGCAGCAGGGCCAGCAGGCAGGTGGCGAGTGCAGAAAGAAAACGGGGCTTCGGCATGAAATGGCTACCGTGTCGGGTGGGCCCCGTAAGGATAACAGGCAGGTGAAGGCTACGCCGGGTCGCCTAGACAAACTCCGAGTCGTCGGTCCTCACCGTCACACCGGCGTCTTCTCCCGGCACCTTGACCATGAACTCGCCGTTGCCGAGGTAGATGGCCTCGTGGCCATCGCGGGTGCGGAAGGCGGGCGTATCTCGCGTGGCGCCGGCGTGCTGCATTTCACTGAGGTCGCGCACACTGACGAACACGTCGATCATGTACTCGCGGCCCTGCTCGTCGAAGGCCATGACGGTTCTTTCCTGCTGGGTCATCGGGTGATCTCCACAAGAGGGCTCCTTTCATCCTTAGCAACAGGACGCCAACTTCGCGAGTCATTTGCATAGCCTGGCGGCTCCTCCCGGCCTGGCCATAGCATCTTTGGCGGCGATAGGGCACATGGGTAGAATGGGCCATTCTCGGAACCAGGGCCCTGACATGACCGCTGCCAAAAAAACCGTCTCTCCGCTCTTTCGAGCAATCGAGTCTCTTCATGGCGAACGCCCTTGGGGCAGCTTCCTGGATGCCGGCACCGGACGTAATTCGCTGCAGTGGGTCTGCGGGCTGGACACGGAGCGCTGGACGGCGGTAACGGCGTCGGGGTCGATGGCCAAGGTGGCCAGGGAAGCCGCCGGCAAGGGGCTGCGCGAGCAGGATCGGGTCATCGTGGCCAACTGGATGTCGGATGATCTGCTCTACGGCGAGTGCTTCGACACGGTGTTGCTCGATTATTTCATTGGCGCGATCGAGGGATTCGCCCCCTACTGGCAGGAGCGGGTCCTGCAGCGCGTGCGCCCTCACGTCAAGCACCGGCTCTATATCGTGGGCACCGAGCCCTATGTGCTCGACGACCCGGGCACCGAGGAGGGGCGTATCGTGCAACGGATCGGACGCTTGCGCGATGCCTGTCTACTGATCGGCGGCGGTCGCCCTTACCGCGAATACCCCGCGAACTGGGTCCAGCGACAGCTGGGTGTGGCGGGTTTCCGGGTCTGCGAAATCCGCCATTTCCCGATTCGCTACCGCGAGCGCTTCGTCAATACCCAGCTGGACCTTTGCCTGCGCCAGCTCGACGGCTTCAAGGATGAAAAGCTCGCTGCAGCCATGCGTGAGCACGTCGATTCGCTGCGCGAGCAGGCGCTGCCCTTGGCCCGCAGCGAAGCGGGGCTGCCTTGCGGTGCCGACTATGTAATCGCTGCCGAGCCCCTCGACAAGCGGCACCATGCGCTGGCCATGGAGGATCCCGCTCAGGATCAGGCTTGAGCCCTGTGCCGTTTTCCGTTGAGTTGAGCCGATGGCAGGCCTTGGCCTGCCATCGGCACCGAGCGGGCTACCCCGCCCGCTTGTTCACGTCCTGTTTGGCCAGCTTGTTCAGCTTGTCGTCGGTCGACTTCTCTTCCTTCAGCGTCTCGGCAAGGATCTCCTTGGCCTTGGTGTGGCCCAGTTGCCCGGCCAGTTCGCACAGGGTGCCGTAGGCCGCGATCTCGAAATGCTCCACTTTCTGGGCAGCGGCAATCAGGCCGGCGTCGCGCAACGGGCCCTTCTCGGTGGAGTCGATCAACTCTTCCCCTTCCTGAATCAGGCTCTCCATCGCATGACTCTTGAGTCGCTTGATGCGAATCTCGGGAATCGAGTCGGCGGCCTGCTCGATGCGCTCCAGCTGACCCTGGGTCTCTTCGAGATGGTGCTGGAAGGCCTCGACCAGCTTTTCGTTGTGGGCGGCACGCGCCATCTTGGGCAGTGCGCGGGTCATCTGCTTTTCGGCGTTGTTGGCCTCGGAAAGCAGGCGCATGAACAACTCCTGAGGGTCCTTTATGACCATGATGAGGTTCCTCCTCTGCCAAGTTTCAGGTCCATCTTTCATTTCACGGCTTCTCTAACGTAGCAGGCGAGGGTTGGCGCATACTTTGCCGGATGGCGACGTTCTGTGTGGGTTTGAAACCCGTTCGGACTGGCACTCCTGCCGTGTGGCGGTCCGGGGAGGGTTAGCGCGGGCTCGACAAGGCTTCTATAACTGTGTGGGCAGGCAGTCTTGCTGACGATAGGAGTCGTTATGGAATCGATATGGACGTTGGGCAGCCGTGGGGTGGCTGAATATGCGCCCCTGGACGGGGATACCGAAGTCGACGTGGCCATCCTGGGGGCAGGGATTACCGGCCTCACCACGGCGCTGGCCCTGGGCGAGGCTGGCCTCAAGGTCATGGTGCTTGAATCCGCGACGGTCGGTGCCGGGGTCACGGGGGGCTCCACCGGCAATCTCTATTCGACGCTCGCGTCGGGGCAGGCCCCGCTGCGGCAGAAGTGGGGCGACAAGGTGGCGGCCGAGGTGGTGCAGGCCAGGGACAAGGCCGTGGCGCATATCGAGGCGCTGGTCGACCGGCTCGGCATCGATTGCCGCTTCCAGCGCCTGCCGGCTTATCGGCTCCTGACCGAGGACCGTCAGCACACCAGGCACAACCTCAACGATGAACTCGATGCCCTGATCAGCGCCGGGCTCGATGCCGAGATGGCGGAGGGGCCGAGGCTGCCTTTCGACAGCTGGGGCATCCGTATCGCCAACCAGGCTCAATTCAACCCGCTGCACTATCTACAGGGGCTGGCCAATGCGCTGCTCGGTGAGGGGGTGGTCATTCATCAGCACAGCCCGGTGCGGGAGATCGATGCCGACAAGGGTCTGGTCTGGACCGATACCGCCTGCGTGGCCGCGAAGCACATCGTCCAGGCCACCCATACGCCCAAGGGAATCAGCCTGCTTCAGGCGGGGATGCTGGTGTCGAGGGAATATGCCCTTGGCGCCAGGCTGCGCAGCGGCGATTATCCGGAGGGTATCATCTGGCTGCTTGACCCCTTGCATTCGCTGCGCAGCTATCGCCACGGCGAGGATCGCTACCTGGTGGTCGTCGGTGAGAAGCACAAGACCGGCGAGCACCATGGCGATCACTACCAGATGCTGCGCGAGTACCTCGAGTCCCGCTTCGATGTGGAGGCGTTCACCCACCAATGGTCCGCCCAGCAGTACAGCTCACCGGACGGGCTGCCCTACATCGGTAGAATGCATGGCCACGACAACCTCTACATGGCTACCGGCTTTGCCGCCGATGGCCTGGTATGGGGCACGCTGGCGGGCATCCTCATCTCCGACCAGATTCTGGGCCATGACAACCCCTGGCAGGCTCGCTTCGGTGCACGGCGCATCACGCCCGGCAAGTCGGCGATGCAATACGCCAGGGAGAACGTCATCGTCACCAAGCATATGGTCAAGGACTACCTGGGCACCGAGAAACTCGATGACTTCGCCGCCATCGAGCCTGGGCAAGGGCGGGTCGCCAGCGTCGACGGCGAGAAACTGGCCATTCACCGTACGCCTGAGGGCGAGCTCAAGGTGCTCTCCGCGGTGTGCCCGCACTTGAAGTGCATCGTGCACTGGAACACCAGTGAATCGACCTGGGACTGCCCCTGCCACGGCAGCCGCTTCGATACCTCGGGGGAAGTGATCGAAGGCCCTGCCTATCACCCGCTGGCGCGTCCGAAGGGCCTGGATTGATGCCCTGCACCGGGCCCGGGGCGGAGCTGAGGGGAAGCCGACATGGCAGTCCCTGTGCCCGTGAGGGGCTCCGAGGGTAGGCCAGGCGGGGCGTCATGCAAGCGAGGCGGCGGTGGCTCTGGCCTGCGTCAACCCATAGTGGTTGGTGTAAACCGACAGTATGGTTAAGCTGCACACTGTTTCTCGCCGGCGCGCCTCGGCCTGCCGCCCCGATACAGCCTGCACAGGAAGCTTTTCCATGTTCGTGATGATTCTTGGCCTCGTGATATTTCTAGGGGTTCACTCGGTTCGCATCGTTGCCGAAGACTGGCGCAACGAGCAGATCCAGCGCCTGGGAGAGATGCGTTGGAAGGCGCTCTACTCAGTCGTTGCCATCATTGGCCTGGCGCTGGCCATCTGGGGCTACGGGCGCATGCGTCTCGACCCCACCTGGGTCTGGTTTCCCCCGGTGGGCCTGCGTCATGCCGTGGCGCTGTTCATGATTCCCGCCTTCATCCTGCTGGTGGCGGCCTACGTGCCCAACAACCACATCAAGGCTAGGCTGGGGCACCCCATGGTGCTGGCGGTGAAACTGTGGGCCTTCTCCCATCTGCTGGCCAATGGCCGCCTCGGCGATATCGTCTTCTTCGGCGCCTTCCTGCTCTGGGCTATCCTCGACTTCCGCGCCGCCCGGCGTCGCCAGCCCGCGCCGGCCGTCACGCCGCGACCTGCCGGCACGGCGATCACCCTGGTGGGCGGGCTGATCGCCTACTACCTGTTCGCCTTCCATCTGCATGTCTGGGTGACCGGCGTTCCGGTCATGTAATTCGGAGGCGTGTCACGTCCGAGTGGAAAGGACGTTGATTTACATCAAGGCAGCATGGTCGCTCCTGGTCGAAGCTGGAAGGATTACCTGTTGACGGTTCCACGACCACCCGAGGAATGACCATGCCTGCCATGATGAAAGCCGCCATCTTCGTTGAACCCGGGCGCATCGAGATCGACGACAAGCCGATACCCGACATCGGCCCCAACGATGCCCTGGTACGTGTGACAACCACCACGATCTGCGGCACCGACGTGCATATCCTCAAGGGCGAGTATCCGGTTGAGCGTGGTCTCACCATCGGCCACGAACCGGTCGGCGTGATCGAGAAGCTCGGCGCCAACGTACGTGGTTACCAGGAAGGGCAGCGGGTCATCGCCGGTGCCATCTGTCCGAGTTTCACCTCCTACGCCTGTCAGGACGGCTGCAGCGCCCAGGATGGCGGTCACCATGCCCACGGTTACAAGCCGATGGGCGGCTGGCGCTTCGGCAATACCATCGACGGCGCCCAGGCGGAGTACCTGCTGGTTCCCGATGCCCAGGCCAACCTGGCCCCGGTGCCCGATGGCCTCAGCGACGAGCAGGTACTGATGTGCCCCGACATCATGTCCACCGGCTTTGCCGGCGCCGAGTCGGCCGGCATCAAGATCGGTGACAGCGTGGCGGTGTTTGCCCAGGGGCCGATCGGTCTTTGCGCCACGGCCGGGGCCAGGCTGCGCGGCGCCGGTTTGATCATTGCCGTGGACGGTGTCGATGAGCGCCTGGCCATGGCCCGCCAGATGGGTGCCGACATCACCCTCGATTTCCGCAAGGTCGACGTGGTCGAGGAAATCCTGCGCCTGACCGGCGGCCGTGGGGTGGACGCCTCCATCGAGGCACTCGGCCTGCAGTCCACCTTCGAAGCCGCGCTACGGGTCATCAAGCCGGGCGGAACTCTCTCCAGCCTGGGGGTCTACTCCGAAGATCTCAGCATACCGCTGGGGGCCTTCTGTGCCGGCCTTGGCGATCACAAGATCGTCACCTCGCTCTGCCCCGGCGGCAAGGAGCGCATGCGGCGACTCATGCAGGTGATCGAGACCGAGCGCCTTGATCTCGGTCCCATGGTCACCCATCGCTATGCGCTGGAAGACATCGTCGCCGCCTACGACCTCTTCTCGCACCAGCGCGATGGCGTCTTGAAGGTGGCCATCGAGGCCAGCTAACCCGGTGTAGCCGGCTGCAGGACCTTCGTGATCGGCAGGCGACCATGCCGTGCGAGTGCTGCTCGGCTTGCCGGGCAGCGGCTGGTTGAGCAGACCGTCGACAACTGGCATCGCGGTCACAGCCAATCGCGGGAGCAAGTAGTGGCGCAAGGCCGCTCCTGTGCTCTTGTCGCACTTCCTCATTTCCCTCATCGAACATCGAACTCGACCAAAGTCTAGTCGAGCGTGGCTTTCTGTTTTCTAGCCTGACTACCATACTAGTTGTGTCAGAGGCGGTGGCGCCTTTTCGCACGCGATTCGGGATACCCCCATGAACAAGACCCTACAAACGCTATGGCAGGAGACCCGCGAGAGCGACTCGGTGCGCCAGCGGCTCTACCAGGTATTGCGCCAGTCGATCATTCGCATGGTGCTGGAGCCCGGCCAGGCGCTGTCCGAGAAGGAGCTCGCCGATGCCTTTGCCGTCAGCCGCCAGCCGGTGCGGGAAGCCTTCATTCGGCTCTCCGAGGCGGGGCTGGTGGAAGTGCGTCCCCAGCGAGGCACCTACGTGGTGCGGATCTCGCGCCAGGCCGTACTGGAAGCGCGCTTCCTGCGTGAGGCGGTGGAGGTGGCGATCGCCCGGGAGGCCGCCGAGAAGGGCCTGGCAGCCCCGGTGCTGAGGGAGCTGAACGAGCTGATCGAGCGCCAGCGTGGCTGTATCGACCCCGCCGACCACGATCGCTTCTATCTGCTCGATGAAGCCTTTCACCGCACCCTGGCGCTCGAGGTGGGCAACACCATGGCGTGGCGGGTGATCGAGGACGTCAAGGCGCAGTTGGACCGGGTCCGCTATCTGAGCGTCCCGGATTCGACGCCGATCGCCAAGCTCACCGATCAGCACCAGGCCGTGGTAACGGCCATCGCCGCACGCCAACCGGAGCAGGCCGCCCAGGCCATGGCCGCCCACCAGCGAGAAATCCTGCTCTCCCTGCCTGAGCTGGAGCGGCGTTTCCCGACGATGTTCGAGACGACCGCCGTTGCGGCCCTCTTGGCAGAAACATGAACTGGCAGAAAAAGGAATGAACAGGCAGCGCCCCTGGCCGGCGCTGCGACACGCAAACACAGCCAACGAAACGACCAGACCACAGTAATAACAAGGCTCAGGAGCCCGTCATGAAAGTCCAGACCCTCGTTCCCGCGCTGGCACTGCTGCTGGCCGGCAATGCCGCCCAGGCGGCCTACCAGCTCAACCTCTCTTCCGCCCTCAGCTCCCAGGACCCCATCGTGCAGGCGATGGAGAGTGCCAGTGAGGCGATTGCGCAGCGCTCGGAAGGCGAGCTGACCGTACGCGTCTTCCCCAACAGTCAGCTCGGCTCCGACGAGGACGTGGTCGAGCAGATCCGCAGCGGCGCCAACATCGCCATCCTGATCGACGCCGGGCGGCTCTCCGAGTACCAGCCGGAGCTGGGCATTCTCAGCGCGCCCTACCTGGTCGAGGATCACACCGACTACGACCAGATTACTTCCTCCGAGCTCTACCAGGAGTGGGTCGAGGGGCTGGCCGACAGCAGCGGCCTGCGCCTGCTCAACTACAACTGGTTCCAGGGCTCGCGTCACATGCTGACCAAGAAGCTGGTCGAGGCGCCCGAGGACCTGCGTGGCGTGCGCGTGCGCACCATCAACTCGCCGGTGTGGCTGCGTACCATCGAGTCGATGGGCGCCACCCCCACGCCGCTGCCCTGGTCGGAGGTCTACTCCGCGTTGCAGCTCGGCGCGATCGACGGCGCCGAGGCGCAGCTCACCGCCGCCGAGGGCCAGAACTTGCACGAGGTGATCACCCACATCGCCCTGACCGGCCATATCCACCTGATGACCGGCATCGCCACCTCCGAGCAGTGGTATCAGTCGCTGCCCGAGGAGCTGCGCACCATCCTCGACGAGGAACTCCAACGCGCGGGCGAGGAGGCCAGTCAGGCCACCGCCGATGCTCAGGACGCCGTGCGCGAGCGCATGGAGGCGGAAGGGGTGACCTTTACCGAGGTGGACGTCGAGCTGTTCCGCGAGCGCGTCGGCGGCGTCTACGACGAACTCGGCTACGGCCAGTATCGCGACCAGCTGACCGCCGGAGAGTGAGCCTGACGCCCCTTGTCGCCTCGGCGGCAAGGGGCGGTCGACTCGCACGCCGTTCCATGGAATCGGCCGGAGGCACTCCGGCTCCGAGGACCTTCGACATGTGGTACTGGTACGACCGACTCGAGGCCTGGCTCGCCGTTGTGCTGCTGGGCGCGACGTCCCTCACGCTGCTGGCGAGCTCCACGGCGCGCGCCATCGGCCAGCCCTTCGCCGGCGGTGCCGAGCTGGCCCAGCTGCTGTTTATCTGGACCGCCGTGCTGGGTGCCGACATCACCCTGCGCCACGGCGGCCAGGTGCGCATCGATGCCCTGGCCATCAGGCTGCCGCTGCCCTTGCAGCGCCTGGTCACCGGACTGTGCCTGGTGCTGATGCTGGGCTTTCTGGCCCTGCTGGTGCGTTACGGCTTTCCCCTGGCGCTATCCAACTGGCAGCGCCCGATGGGCGTAGCCGGGCTGAGCTACGGCTACATCACCCTGGCGCTGCCGGTGGGGGCCAGCCTGATGATCGTCTCGCTGCTGCGCCGCGTAGCGGCCAAGGGCATCGTGATGAGCCTGGCGCCGGACAGCGAGATCGTGGAGAAGCACTCATGACGGCCGCGCTGCTGCTGGGCCTGGGGCTGCTGCTGATGGCCATCGGCATGCCCGTGGCCTTCGCCATCGGCATCGCCGGGTTCACCTACTTCTTCCTGCCCGACACCTTCCTGCCGACCAACATCGGGGTTCAGCGCATCGTCTCGGCGACTCAGTCGTTCCCGCTGCTGGCGGTGCCGCTTTTCATCTTCATCGGTCACCTGATGAACGCCAGCGGCATCACGCCGCGGCTGATTCGGCTCTCCACCCTGCTGGCCGGCTGGATGAGCGGCGGCCTGGCCCAGGCCAGCATCGTGCTCAGCACCCTGATGGGCGGCGTGTCGGGCTCGGCGGTGGCCGACGCCGCCATGCAGTCGCGGGTGCTGGGGAAGGGCATGATCCAGGAGGGCTACACCCCGGGTTTTTCCGGCGCAGTGCTGGCCATCGGCGGGCTGATCACCGCCACCATCCCGCCCAGCATCGGCCTGATCCTCTACGGCTATCTGGGCGAGGTCTCCATCGGCCGGCTGTTCATCGCCGGCGTGGTGCCCGGCTTCCTGCTGATGGTGGCGCTGATGGTGACGACCTTTTTCGTTGCCAAGCGGCGCGGCTACGCGCCGGTACGCGAAAAGCCGCCGAGCGGGCGCGAGGTGCTCGCCGCCGCGCGCAGCAGTATCTGGGCGCTGCTGTTTCCGGTGTGGCTGCTGGTGGGCATTCGCTACGGCTTGTTCACGCCCACCGAAGCAGGGGCCTTCGCCGTGGCCTATGCGCTGCTGGTGGGCTGCGTGATCCATCGCGAGATGGGCCTGCAAGAGATACTCACGGCGATGCACGCCAGCGTGCGCGACATCGGCATGATCATGCTGATCATCATGTTCTCGGGAATCATCGGCTACGTGGTCTCCTTCGAGCGGGTGCCGCAGACCATCGCCGAGCTGACGCTGGGCGTCTTCGCCAGTCCCACCGCGCTGCTGCTGACCCTGGCCGTGCTGCTGGTGCTGCTCGGCATGCTGCTCGAGGCCACCGTGGTGGTGATGCTGCTCACGCCGATCCTGGTGCCGGTGATCAAAGCTGCCGGCATCGACCCGGTGCACTTCGGCCTGCTGATGATGACCCTGGTGACCTTCGGTGGCATGACCCCGCCGGTGGGCATCTCGATGTACACCGTGTGCGGCATCCTGCGCTGCTCCTTCTTCGACTACAGCCGCGAGCTGCTGCCCTTCGCCCTGGCGGTGTTCGTGGTGGTGATAAGCATCATCTTCTTCCCCGACATCGTGCTGTTCCTGCCCAACTGGCTGATGGGCTGAGCAAGCTGAAACACGGAGCGTGTCATGACCTTCAATGATCGCATCGACTTCATAGGGCCGGATTTTCTGCTCGAGAGCGAGCCGGCGCGTCGGCTCTACCACGAGCATGCCGCCGCCATGCCGATCTGCGACTACCACTCGCACCTGAGCCCGCAAGAGATCGCCGGCAACCTGCGCTTCGACAACCTCACCGAGCTGTGGCTCAAGGGCGACCATTACAAGTGGCGGGCGATGCGCATCGCCGGCATCGACGAGCGGCGCATCACCGGCGAGGCGAGCGATCGCGAGCGCTTCCAGGCCTGGGCCGAAACGGTGCCGCACTGCCTCGGCAACCCGCTCTACCACTGGACCCACCTGGAGCTGCGCCATCCGCTGGGCATCGAGAACACGCTGCTATCGCCCGCCACCGCCGAGGAAATCTGGACCACCGCTCGCGAGCGCCTGGCCACGCCACAGCTGAGCGCCCAGGGCATCCTCGAGCGTTTCGCCGTTCGCACCGTGTGCACCACCGACGACCCGGTGGACGATCTGGCGCTGCACCGGCGCCATGCCGAGAGCGGGGCGGCCCCCGCCATGTTGCCGACCTTCCGTGCCGATACCGTGCTCAAGATCGAGCAGGCCGGCTTCGTCGACTATCTCGGCGAACTGGAGCGCGCCAGCGGGGTGGCCATCCGCGGCTACGACGACCTGCTGGCGGCGCTCTACCAGCGCCTCGAGCACTTCGCCGCCCACGGCTGCTGCCTTTCCGACCACAGCCTGGAAAAGCCGGTGTTCGTCACGCCACCGAGCACGGCCGAACTCGACCGGCTGATCGAGCGTCGCCGCCAGGGCAGAGCGCTGAGCAGCGACGAGAGCGCTTCTTTCACCACTGCGGTGCTGCTGTGGTTGGGGCGCGAGTACGCCCGCCGCGGCTGGGTGATGCAGCTGCACCTCGGTGCGCTGCGCAGCCTGAGCCAGCGCGGCCTGGCCGAGATCGGCGCCAACAGCGGTTTCGATGCGATAGGGGACGTGACCTACGCTGAGCCGCTGGCGGCGACTCTCGATGCGCTGGACCGCGAGCGGGCGCTGCCGCGTACCGTGGTCTACAACCTCAACCCCCGCGACAACGAGATGCTGGCGAGCCTGGTCGGTTCGTTCGCCAGCGATGGCATTCCCGGCAAGCTGCAGTTCGGTGCCGCCTGGTGGTTCAACGACCAGCGCGACGGCATCGAGCGCCAGCTCGTCACCCAGATGAACTTCGGCCTGCTGCGCCACTTCGTCGGGATGCTCACCGATTCGCGCAGCCTGCTGTCGTTCTCCCGCCATGACTACTTCCGCCGCATCTTCTGCCAGATGCTCGGGGTACAGATCCAGCGCGGCGAGCTGCCGAAGGATCTCGACCGTATCGGCGAGCTGGTGCGGGCGGTGTGCTACGACAACGTGCAGCGCTATCTCTTCGAGCGATGAGCCGAGCCCCTGATGCCAAGCCCCTGATGCGAAGCCCTTATCCCCATGACTGCGACGGAACAACCATGAAAATCAGCGACGCCTACGTTATCGTCACCTCGCCGGGGCGCAACTTCGTCACCCTCAAGATTGTCACCGAGTCGGGCACCTACGGCATTGGCGACGCCACCCTGAACGGCCGCGAGATGGCGGTGGTGGCCTACCTCGAGGAGCACGTGCTGCCGGCCCTGATCGGGCGCGACGCCAGCCGCATCGAGGATATCTGGCACTACCTCTATCGCGGGGCCTACTGGCGTCGGGGGCCGGTGACCATGGCGGCGGTGTCGGCGGTGGACCTGGCGCTGTGGGACATCAAGGCCAAGGCGGCGGGCATGCCGCTGTATCAGCTGCTCGGCGGCAAGAGCCGCGAGCGGGTGATGACCTACGCCCACTGCACCGGCAAGGACATCGAAGGTTGCCTGGCCGAGGTGGAGAAGCACGTCAAGCTCGGCTATCGCGCCGTGCGCGTGCAGTCCGGCGTGCCCGGCATCCCGACGATCTACGGCGTGGCCAAGCGCGAGGGCGAGCGCTACGAGCCGGCGGACTCCGACTTGCCCGCCGAGCACGCCTGGAGCACCGAGAAGTACCTCAACCACGTGCCCAAGCTGTTCGCCGCGGTGCGCGAGCGCTTCGGCGACGAGCTGCACGTGCTGCACGACGTGCACCACCGCCTCACCCCCATCGAGGCAGCGAGGCTGGGCAAGGCGGTGGAGCCCTATCACCTGTTCTGGCTCGAGGACTGCGTACCGGCCGAGAACCAGGAGAGCTTCCGTCTGATCCGCCAGCACACCACCACGCCACTGGCGGTGGGGGAGGTGTTCAACTCGATCCACGACTACCGCGAGCTGCTCGAGAACCAGTGGATCGACTACGTGCGAACGCCACTCTCCCACGGCGGCGGTATCACCCACGTGCGGCGCATCGCCGACCTGGCCGCGCTCTATCACGTGCGCACCGGCTTCCACGGGCCGACGGACCTGTCGCCGGTGTGCCTGGGCGCGGCAATCCACTTCGACACCTGGGTGCCAAACTTCGGCATTCAGGAGCACATGCCCCACACCGCGGAGACCGACGCCGTCTTCCCCCACGACTACCGCTTCGAGGACGGCCACTTCCTGGTCGGCGAAGCGCCGGGGCACGGCGTCGACATCGACGAGGCCCTGGCCAAGCAGTACCCCTACAAGCGCGCCAGCCTGCCGGTCAACCGGCTGGAAGACGGCACGCTCTGGCACTGGTGAGGAGAGCACACCGATGAAAGCCTTTCAGGTCAACGCCCCGCTGGACTACGCCGTCGTCGAGACCAAGGCGCCCCGCGCCGCTGCCGGCGAAGTGCTGGTAAAGGTAGCCTTCGCCGGGATCTGCGGTTCCGACATGCACATCATCCACGGCGACAACGCCTTCGTGCGCTTCCCGCGCATTACCGGACACGAGTTCGCCGGCACGGTCGAGGCGCTGGGCGAGGGCGTCGAGGGCATCGAGATCGGTGCTCGGGTGTGCATCGATCCGGTGGTCAGCTGCGGGCGCTGCTACCCGTGCCGCATCGGCCGCCCCAACGTGTGCAGCGCGCTGCAGGTGATCGGCGTGCACCGCGACGGCGGCTTCGAAGAGCGGGTCAACGTGCCGGCGGCCAACGTCCACCTGCTGCCCGAGGGCGTGGGGCTGGAAGCCGGCGCACTGGTGGAGCCCTATTCCATCGCCGCCAACGTGCTGGAGCGAATGCAGCCGCTGCGCGGCGACCGCCTGCTGATCTACGGTGCCGGGGTGATCGGCCTGACCATCTTGCAGATGGCTCGCGCCCTGGGCATCGAGGACATCACCGTCATCGACCTGATCGAAGAGCGTCTGGCCACGGCCCGGGAGCTCGGCGCCACGCGTACGTGGCACGGCAAGGAGGATGTCGAGGCCGCGGCTCGCGAGCTGACCGGCGGCGAGGGCATGCCGCTGATCGCCGATGCCGCCTGCGTGCCGGCGCTGCTCCCGCAGATGCTGCGCATCGCCTCGCCGGCGGGGCGTATCGGTCTGCTCGGTTTCAATCCCACCCCCAGCGATCTGGTGCAGCTGGAGGTGATCAAGAAGGAGCTGACCCTGGTCGGCTCGCGGCTCAACAACCGCAAATTTCCGGAGGTGCTCGAGCGCATGGCCTCGGGGCGTCTCGATCCGCTGGCGCTGGTCAGTCATCGCCTGCCCTTCGACGACATGCCCGGTGCCATCCACATGCTCGATCACCATCCCGAAAGGGCTCGCAAGGTGCTGATCTGTATCGGTGCCGATACCGGCGCCTGAGCCAGCTCGCGGCGACAGCGGCATCGCAAGCTCGCGATGCCTCATAACAGCAACAACAACACAGCAATAACAACCAGTACGAAGAAGGAGTTACGCCATGTTCAAACGACTCGTCACCGGCGCCGTCCTCGGGGCGGCTCTCATCGGCAGCCAATCCCTTATGGCTGCCGAGGTCACGCTACGCTTCGGTCACCTGGCCAATGAGCAGAACATCTGGCATCAGGCCGCCGAACGCTTCAAGGAGCTGGTCGAGGAGAACTCCGACGGCCGTATCGAGGTGCTGCTCTATCCCAACGAGCAGCTCGGCAACGAGATGGACGTCATCAACAGTATCCAGCTCGGCACCGCCGACATGACCATCACCGGCGAGAGCCTGCAGAACTGGGCGCCCAAGGCGGCGATGATGGCGGTGCCCTATGCCTTCCGCGACGCCGAGCATCTGCGCCAGGCGGTGGAGAGCGAGATCGGCGAGCAGATCGAGGCGCAGATCGCCGAGCGCGCCAACCTGGTGCCGCTGGCCTGGTTCGAGCGCGGTCCGCGGGAGCTGACCTCCAACCGACCGATCCGCCATCCCGACGACCTCGACGGCATTCGCCTGCGGGTACCCAACGTGCCGCTGTTCGTCAGCACCTGGGAGGCGCTGGGTGCGCGCCCCACGCCGATGGCCTTCAGCGAGGTGTTCACCGCCCTGCAGCAGAACACCATTCAGGCCCAGGAGAACCCGCTCAGCCTGATCGAGAGCGCCAGCTTCAACGAGGTGCAGGACTACGTGAGCCTGACCGGCCACGTGCGCAGCTGGATCTACGTGGTGATCGGCCGCAACCGGCTCGAGAGCATGCCGGAGGAGCTGCAGCAGATCGTGCGCGAGGCGGCACGCGAGATGCAGGACTATCAGGCCGAGCTGTTCGAGCAGGATCAGCAGCGCCTGGAGCAGGCCCTGCAGGAGCGCGGCATGGAGTTCGTCGAGGTCGACACCGAGGCCTTCGCCGAGAAGGCGCGGCCGGCGGTGGAAGCGGCCCTCGATGACGAGCAGCTTGAGCTGTTCGACGCCATCCAGAACCTGTGAACCGACCGGGCGGGCCAGGCCCGCCCACTTTTCACGGGGCCCGTACCCGCCCATTCCACCCGAATTTGGCGAACCCCCAGCGAGGAACGCCTATGGATATTTCCCCACAGCGCGCCGAGGACGACGCGGCGGGTGACGGCCAGGAGGTCGTGGCCAGTCTCGATGCGCTGTCCGCCGTGCCCGGTTTCCAGGGGCTTGTGGGTCGCGTCATCGGCTGGATGGACCGTCTCTTCATGCTCTTCGCCAACCTGGCGCTCATCGGCATCGCCGTGACCGTGCTGCTGCAGATTTCGGGCCGGCTGTTTCTGCCGTTCGCCCTGTCCTGGACCGAGGAGCTGTCGCGCTATCTCTTCATCTACATGGTGGCGCTGGCGGCCGGGGTGGCAATACGCCGTCACCGCCACGTCAACGTCGAACTCTTCCATCACCTGCTGGGGCTGCGTGCACGCGCCGTCTATCAGGCGCTGATCTGCCTGCTGATCGGCGGCTTCGCCCTGATGGTGCTGCCGGCGGCGTGGCAGTTTGCCCAGAACGGCGCCTGGCAGACCTCGCCCACCCTGAGGCTGCCCATGCTCTACATCTTCTTCTCCACCGTGGTGCTGTTTGCCCTTGTGCTGTTCTACAGCGTCATCGGCTTCTGCGAAGGCATGCTGGCGGCGTGGCGGCCATCCACCGAGGGTGACCGGGAGGGCGCGTCATGGAAGTGATGGTGCTGTTCGGCGTGTTCTTGCTGCTGCTGGTGCTGGGCCTGCCCATCGCCTTCGCGCTGGGCATCTCGTCGCTCGCCTACCTGCTGCTGGAAGGCATCTCGCTGACCATCGTGCCGCAGCGCATGTATTCGGGCATCGATACCTTCGTGCTGCTGTGCATTCCCGGCTTCGTGCTGGCCGGTAACCTGATGAACGTGGGCAACATCACCGAGCACATCGTGCGCTTCTCCAACGCCGTGGTCGGCCATATCCGCGGCGGGCTGGGCCTGGCCAACGTGGGCGGCTCGATGATCTTCGGCGGCATCTCGGGTACCGCGGTGGCCGATGCCGCCAGCATCGGCTCGGTGATGATCCCCGGCATGGCGCGCTCCGGCTACGACAAGCCCTTCGCCGCTGCGGTTACCGCCGCCTCGTCGACCATCGGTCCGATCATCCCGCCCAGCGTGCCGATGATCATCGTTGGCTCGCTGGCCGGCGTCTCGGTGGGGCGCATGTTCCTGGCCGGGGCCGTACCCGGCCTGCTGCTAGGCATGGCGATGATGATCACCGTCTATCTGCTGGCGGTGAAGCGCGGCTACCCCAAGGGGCGCCGTGCCACCCTGCGCGAGCTGCTGCGCGAGGGGCGTACCGCCTTCTGGGCGCTGCTGATGACGGTGATCATCCTCTACGGCATCATCGGCGGCTTCTTCACGCCTACCGAGGCTTCCATCGTCGCCAGCCTCTATGCGCTGGTGGTGGGCATGTACGTCTACAAGGGGCTGACCTGGCGCAAGCTGCCGGCGATTCTCACCGACACCGTGCTGACCTCGTCGGCGCTGCTGCTGCTGGTGGGCCTGGCCAACCTGTTCGGCTGGATCCTCACCAGCCAGCAGATCCCCCAGACCATCGCCGCCCTGATCATGGCGATCAGCGACAACCCCATCGTGGTGATCCTGATCCTCAACCTGATCCTGCTGTTCGTCGGCGCCTTCATGGAGACCATCGCCGCGCTGATCATCCTGTTCCCGGCGCTGCTGGGCGTGGCCACCGGTATCGGCATGGACCCGGTGCACTTCGCGGTGATGGCGGTACTCAACCTGATGATCGGCCTGACCACGCCGCCGGTGGGTGTGTGCCTGTTCGTGGTCTCGGGCATCGGCAAGCTGCAGATGCTCACCGTGGCCCGCGCCATCCTGCCGTTTCTGGCCTGCAACATTCTGGTACTGCTATTGGTGGCCTATGCGCCGGCCATTTCGCTGTGGCTTCCCGACCTGTTGATGGGGACAAGATGAACGACGTGACACGCATACCCGCCGCCGCGCCGACCGGTTGCATCGGCATCGTCCACCTGGGGCTGGGGGCGTTCCACCGCGCTCACCAGGCGGTCTACCTGGAGCGCTACCGCCAGCGCAGCGGCGACGGTGCCTGGGGTGTGTGCAGCGCCAACCTGCGCGGCGGCGTGGCGCTGGTGGATGCCCTGCGCGACGCCGGCTGCCGCTACCATGTAGCAGAATTTGCCGACAGCGATACCGCCACACTGCGCGAGATCGGCGTGGTCGAGCAGGCGCTGTTCACCGGCCGGGACCTGGCGGGGGAGTGGGGGCGCGATCTCGCGGCGCTGCTGGCGCGTATGGCCTCGCCTGAGACGCGTATCGTCACCCTCACGGTGACCGAGAAGGGCTACTTCCTGAGCCCTGCCGAGGGCACCCTGCTGCGCGACGATCCGCTGATCGCCCACGATATCGGCCATCCCCAGGCACCGCGCACCGCGCCGGGCATTCTGGTTGAGGCCTTGGCCCGGCGGCGCAGCGCGGGCGTCCCGCCGTTCACGGTGCTGTGCTGCGACAACATGCCGAACAACGGCCAGCGCACGCGGGCGGTGGTGGTGCAGCTCGCTGCCTGTCGCGACGCCGGGCTTGCTGCCTGGATCGAACGCGAGGTGGCGTTCCCGTGCAGCATGGTCGACCGCATCGTGCCAGCCATGACCGCGGCCGACTTCGATCGCCTGGCCGAGCTGGGCGTCGAGGATCCCAACGCCGTGGTGGGCGAGGCCTTTTCGCAGTGGGTGGTGGAGGACGATTTCCCCCTCGGCCGACCGGCCTGGGAGGCTGAAGGCGTGGAGATGGTCGCCGACGTGGCGCCGTTCGAGACCATGAAGTTGCGCATGCTCAACGGCAGCCACTCGCTGCTCGCTTACCTGGGCGCGCTGGATGACATCGAGACGGTGTTCGACGCGGTGAGCCGCGACGATCTGGTGGCGCTGCTGCGTCGCTACATGCTGTGCGAGGCAGCGCCGACCCTGGCAATGCCCGAGGGCACCGACCTGGCGGCGTACGCGGACTCCCTGCTGGTGCGCTTCGCCAACGACAGTCTGCGCCACCGCCTGCAGCAGATCGCCATGGACGGCTCGCAGAAGCTGCCCCAGCGCTGGCTGCACGGCGCCCTGGCGCGGCTCGAAGCGGGGGAGCAGGTGCCCTGCACCGCGCTGGGCATGGCGGCGTGGATCCGCTATACCGCCGGGAGCGACCTGCACGGCATTGCCCATGCCGTCGACGATCCCATGGCGGGCACCTTCAGGCTGCTGCACGAAGCCCACGGCGAGGATGTCGAGGGTCTGGTGCCGGCCTTTTTCGAGCTCGACGCCGTGGTGCCACCGGCGCTGGCCGAGCACGCCGGCTTCACGGCGGCGGTGGTAGCGGCCTACCGCTGCCTGACGACGCTAGGCCTCGACGCTGCGCTGGCGCAGCTCGATTCACCCACCTGACACGGAGACGCTGAACAAATCGCCGAGCGAGATGAAGCACAAGGCGCACGGAGCACAGGAACCGGAACATATGGGGTATATGTGAGGATTCCGACGGTCCGACGCTTCGGCACCGCGCAACGCAGTGATTCGCTCGTATAGGCATTTGTGCAGTGTTTCCATAGGGAGAGGTTCGTTATGGAACAAACCTGGCGCTGGTTCGGTCCCAGTGATCCGATCACCCTCGACGAGATTCGCCAGACCGGTGCCACCGGCATCGTCACGGCGCTGCACGAGATACCCAACGGCACGGCCTGGCCCCTGGCGGCCATCGCCGAGCGCAAGGCAGAGATCGAGGCCGCGGGGCTGACCTGGTCGGTGGTGGAGAGCGTGCCGGTGCACGAGGCGATCAAGCAGGGCACGCCCGAGCGCGAGCGCTACATCGCCGCCTACGGGGAGACCCTGCACAATCTGGCGTTCTGCGGCATCGACCTCGTCTGCTACAACTTCATGCCGGTACTCGACTGGACCCGCACCGACCTGGCCTGGCGCCTGGCGGACGGCGGGCTGGCGCTGCGCTTCGACCAGACGGCCTTCGCTGCCTTCGATCTCTACCTGCTGCAGCGCCCCGGCGCCGAGGCCGAGTACAGCGAGGCCGAACGAACCGAGGCCAGGCGCTACCTGGAGGGGCTAGACGAGGTGTCGCGCCAGCGGCTGGTCAACAACGTCATTGCTGGCCTGCCCGGGGCCGAGGAGCACTATACCCTGGCCCGGTTCCGCGAAGTGCTGGCCGAGTACGACGGCATCGGTGCCGAGCGCCTGCGCGAGAACTTGGGGTATTTCCTGCGTGCCATCGTGCCGGTGGCCGAGGAGGCCGGTGTGCGACTGGCGATTCATCCCGACGACCCGCCGCGTCCGCTGTTCGGTCTGCCGCGGGTGGTTTCCACCCCCGAGGATGCCCAGTGGCTGCTCGAGGTGGCCTCCAGCGAGGCCAACGGCCTGACCCTGTGCACCGGCTCCTACGGCGTGCGCGAGGATATCGATCTGGCCGCTATGGCGCAGCGCTTCGGTCCGCGCATCTACTTCGCCCACCTGCGCTCGACCCGGCGCGAGGCCGGCGACCCGCGTACCTTCCACGAGGCGCATCACCTGGGCGGCGACGTCGACATGGTGGCGGTGATTGCCGCGCTGGTAGAGGAAGAGCGGCGCCGCGAGCGCGAAGGTGGCCCGCGGCTGCCGCTGCGACCGGATCACGGCCACCATATTCTCGACGACCAGCGCCGCGACACGCGCCCCGGCTATCCGCTCTATGGCCGTATGAAAGGGCTCGCCGAGCTGCGCGGCGTGGAGTTGGCGGTGCGCCGCTTGCTGCGTTGAGCGTAGCGGGTCTGAGCTGAGCGTAGCCGGTCGGCTTTATCAGCAAGGGCAATAGGGCACCATCAGGCGCCCTGGTCCAGCTCGGCCTCGAGTGCAGTCAACTGCTCGTGGCTCGGCAGCCCCTCCATGTCGCCTATCACCTGTACCGCCAGCGAGCCGATCAGGTTGCCGCGGCGCACCGCTTCCCGTGGGGAGCGACCGTCGAGCAGGGCGCTGACCACGCCCACGGCGAAGCCGTCGCCGGCGCCCACCGTATCCACCACCTCGTCCACCGCGAAACCGGGCACGCTGCAGGACTCCAGCTCACCGCCAAGACTGCCGCGGTAGAAGCTGCCTTGCGGGCCGAGCTTGACGATCACCGCCGAGGCGCCGCGCTCGAGATAGAAATCGGCGATGGCCTCGGGCGTGTCCTGACCGGTCAGCAGACGCCCCTCGGCAAGCCCCGGCAGCACCCAGTCCGAGAGGCTGGCGAGGTCGTTGAGGGTATCGCGCATCTCGGCCTCGCTCTTCCACAGGCTGGGGCGCAGGTTGGGATCGAACGAGATGCTGGCGCCGACCTGACGGGCCTGAGTCAGCATGTGCCGGGAGAGTTCGCGGGCGCTGGGCGACAGCGCCGGGGGGATGCCGGTGGCATGCAGGTGGCGCAGGGCGGTGAAGTCCACCTCGGCGGCGTCGGAGGGCGAGAGCTGGCTGGCGGCACTGCCACGGCGGAAGTACTCCACTCGCGGATCGGCGCCGCCCAGGGCACGTTCCTTGAACAGCAGGCCGGTAGGGTGGGTGGGGTCGACGCCAAGATGACGACAGTCCAGCCCTTCGGCTTCCAGGGTGTGGCGGATGAAGTCGCCGAAGCTGTCGGCTCCCACGCGGCTCAGCCAGCCGACATGGAAACCCAGCCGGGCGAGGCCGATGGCCACGTTGGTGTCGGCGCCGGCAATCCGGCGCTGGAAGTGCTCCACCTCAGCCAGGTGGCCGGGGGCATCGGCGACGAATAGGGTCATCGCCTCGCCGAAGGTGAGGATCTCGGGGCTGGGGGCGTTTCTTGAGATAGGGTTTGCAACCGGATTTGAGTGGCTCATGGGCATCTCGCTTGTTCTTTGGGAGTTCAGCCTGAGAGGCGCGTGGAGCCCCGCGCTATCACCCTGGGCTCGAATCGGTGCTGCCTGGCCTTGGCGTCGGCCTGGTTGCCGGGCTTGGCCAGCAGGCTGGCGATGGCCTGCTGGCCAATCGCCTCGGTGGGCTGCGCCAGGGTGGTGATGCCCGGGTCGATCAGCGCACACCAGTCGAGCTCGTCGATGCCCATCAGCCCGGTCTTGCCGAGTCGTGCGCCGAGCCGCAGCAGGGCGCGGGTGGCGGCCAGGGTGACCGCACCGTTGGCACACAGTAGGGCGCGCGGCACCTCACCCGAGCCCTTGGGGGCTGAACGCGTGAGAAAGGCCTCTATGTTTCGCGCCAGCTCCTCGTCGCTGCCGCTCATGGTGTAAGCCTCGCCTGTCAGACGGCGAGCCGTCAGGCCCGCTTGAAAGCGCGTCAGGCGCTCTCGTCGTGGGCTGGCCCGCTCGGGGGGCTCGCTGAGATAGAGCAGCTCGCCGTAACCCTGCTCGGCGAGGTGGTCGAGGGCCAGATCGATAGCCCTGGCGTTGTCGAGCCCCACCAGATCGGCCTCCACGGCGCCCAGTTCGCGGTCGAGCAGCACCAGCGGCAGGCCGCGGTCGGTCAACGCCTGAAGTTCTGCGTCGGGGCTGCCGGACGCGTTGATGATCAGTCCTTCCACCTGATAGGAGGTCATCAGCGCTAGATGCGTGCGCTCCAGCTCGGGGTCGTTGTCGGTGTTGCATACCAGCAGTGCCAGGCCCTGCTCGCGGCAGGCGCGCTCCACGCCGTGCATCACCGCCACCGAGAAGGGGTTGCGAATGTCCGCCACCAGCATGCCGATCAGGCGCGAGTGGCCCCCCTTGAGACCCCGGGCCATCTGGTTGGGGCGATAATCGAGGCGCAGGGCGGCCGCGGCGATGCGCTCGCACAGCGCCGGCGAGAGCTTGTCGCGCTCGCCAGCAAAGTAGCGCGATACGCTGGTCTTGGAAGCGCCGGCTTCACGGGCGACCTCGATGATGGTGGCGCGACGGGGCATCGTGCGTCTCGAGAAATGGGAACGTTCCCATCATAGGTTGCAATACGTCCCACGGCAACTTGGCGCTGTGCCGCCGAAGCCCGCATTAGGTAGCTTCCTCCACACGCTGCCAATATCTCCAAAGAAAAGCGCCCGCATCCGAGGGGATGCGGGCGCTGCGGAGGGCTGGCGCGGGCGGCTCAGTAGCCCACCAGTACCGCCGGCAGGCCGGTGACCAGCACCGGGAAGAAGGCCATCAGCACACAGGCCAGGGCGATCAGCGCGACGAAGGG
>NZ_JACEFT010000018.1 GCF_013697085.1 Billgrantia kenyensis | reverse complement strand
CACCCCCAAGTCATCCCGAGGCACCACCCTCGGGAACAGCGCCAGTAAGGCGCTGCGCGCCATGCCTGGCGCACACGCGAAAAAACCCGGCCTTGGCCGGGTTCGTGTGACAGAAGTCGATTTACTTTGCCATCTTCTCAAGCATGGCGTTGACCGCTTCCAGATGCTCCGGCTCGTTGTGGCACATGCCCTGGAACACGGCACACAGGTCGAGAAAGTCCTTCAGCTCGGTGCGCTGAGCCATCTTCATCAGCCGCTTGGTCAGGCGCGTGGCCTTGGGCGGCTGGGAGGCGATCTTGGACGCCAGTTCGCCCACCCTCTCCATCAGCGTCTCGGGCTCGGCGACCTCGAGTACGATGCCGTACTCCTTGGCCTCCTCGGCGCCGATGATGCGACCGGAAAGGGTCAACTCGAAGGCGCGCTGATAGCCGATCAGGCGCTGCATGAACCAGGCGCCGCCGTCGCCGGGGATAATCCCCAGATTGAGGAAGGTCTCACCGAACTTGGCCTTGCTCGAGGCGATGCGGATATCGGCCATGTTGGCCAGGTCGAAGCCGGCCCCGATGGCCGGGCCGTTGACCGCGGCTATGACCGGCACCTCCACGGCCTGCAGCGCCAGAGGGATACGCTGTATGCCGCGCCGGTAGCGCCCTGCCACTTCGGCCACATCGCCGGCGAAATCGCCGCCGCGGCTGGCCATGTCCTTGACGTTGCCGCCGGCGGAGAAGGCCGAGCCCGCGCCGGTGATGACCAATACCGAGACCTCGTCACAGCGATTGACCCACTCCGCCACGGCGACGATGTCATCGGCCAGCGCCGTGCCGGTCAGTGCATTGCGCACGTCGTGACGATCCAGGGTCAGGGTCGCCACGCGTCCCTCCAGGGTGAGCAGCGCATCCTGGAGGACGGGTTGGGGTGGGCAAGTCGAGCGCTCGCTCATGCAACGGACTCCTTGGTAGCGACGTGTTCGCGGTCCACGATAACCCGGGCATCCACCACGGCATAGCCGTCACTGTTGACGATGACCGGGTTGAGGTCGAGTTCGCTGAGTTCGGGGTAGGCATCGGCGATACGCGAGACCTTGAGCAGCAGGTCGACCAGGGCCGACTTGTCCACTGCCTTTTCACCGCGTACGCCGGCCAGGATCTTCCTGGCCTTGATCTGCTCCACCATGTCTTCGGCATCGTGGCGCGACAGTGGAATCGAGCGGAAGGCCACGTCCTCGAGAATCTCGACGAAGATGCCACCCAGGCCGAACATCAGCACCGGGCCGAATATAGGATCGCGGATCACGCCCAGAATCACCTCGACCCCCTTCTTGGCCATAGGGGTGACGAGCACGCCTTCGATTTCGGCGCCAGCGTCGTAGGCGAGGCATGATGCGAGAATCGCCTGGCGGGCTTCGCGCATAGCGGCCTCCCCCACCACATTCAGCTTGACCCCACCCGCATCCGACTTGTGCAGAATGTCCTTGGAAACCACCTTCATGGCCAGCGGCGTTTCACCGAAGCGTTGTGCTGCCTCGGCAAGCTCCGCCTCGTTACGCACTACCAGCTCGAGCGGCACCTCGATGCCGTGGTCGCGCAACAGCTGCTTGGCCTCATATTCGAAGAGGTCGCGCCCCTCTCTCTGGGCACGCTGGAACATGGCGCTCAGCTCGGGCAACGGTGTCACGCTGCGCTCACGGCTCTGGCGCTCCACCTGGGCCAGGTATTGGCCGCGCTCGCCCAGCGCCGAGAGCACCCGCACCGCATGCTCGATGGAGGCATAGATGGGCAGCCCCGCCTCGTGCAGACGTCGCAGCGCCGGCGGCTTGATGGGGGTATAGAGGCTGTAGACCACCAGCGGCTTGCCGGTCGCCTTGGAAAGATCGACCATCGCCTCGGCGCCGCGCATTTCGTCGCCCAGCAGCGACTCGGCGAAGCGGATGCTGTAGCCCCCGAACATGCCCACCAGGAAGACGCTGTCGACGTTGTCGTCGGCGGCGACGATCTCCATGCAGGTGGCCAGCAGCGAAGGATTGGCGTCGGTGGAACCGGCCACGTCCACCGGGTTGACCGTGGAGGCCTGGGGGAAGAGCACTTCGCGCAGCTTCTGACGGGTCTGCTCGGAGAGCTCGGCAAGCTCGAGACCCGCCTCGGAGAGGCGGTCGGAGGCGATGGTCGCCTGGCCGCCACCATCTGAGATCACTGCCACCCGCTTGCCCCTCGCCTTCTGCAAGAGGCCCAGTCCCTCGGCCACCGGCAGGATCTCGTCGGAATGCTGCACCACGCTGACCCCAGACTGCTTGAGCAGATCCACGGTCATGGCGTAGCTGCCGGCCAAGGCACCGGTGTGGGAGCTGGCTGCCTTCTGGCCCGCCGCGGTGGAGCCTGACTTGTAGACCACCACCGGCTTCATGGCGGTGACTTCCCGCGCCACGTCGAGAAAATTGCGCCCATCGCGGAAGCCTTCCACATAGAGCGTCGCCACCCGGGTGTGCTCATCCTCGCCCAGGTAGCGCAGATAATCGTTGAAGCCGATATCGCTCTGGTTGCCCGGCCCGACATAGGTGGAGAAGCCCACCTGGCCGTTGTATTGCGCCTCCAGGGCCAACGACAGCAGCATGTTGCCCGACTGGGAGATGATCCCCACGTCGCCCGGCCTGACATTGTCCAGCGCCAGCAGATTGAGGCGGTGGTGGAGGTTGAAGACACCGGAAGTGTTGGGGCCGATGATGCGCACGCCATGCGCCTTGGCCCTGGCCATCATTTCGCTCTCTAGCGCGGCGCCCTCTGCATCCATCTCGGCAAAGCCGCTGGCAAGTATCACCGCCCCCTTGATGCCCCGGCGGCCACACTCGGAAATCAAACCAGGCACGCTGGCGGCCGGCGTACAGATCAGTGCCAACTCGGGATTGCCGGGAATCTCGGCAATAGAAGGCCAGGCCTTGACCCCCAGGATCATGTCGGCCTTGGGGTTGACCGGATAGATGTCGCCGCGAAAGCCGTCCTTGATCAGGCCGACCATCGCCTTGTAGCCGCGCTTGGTGGGGTCGCTGGAGGCGCCTATCACGGCGATGCCGGTGGGCGCCAGGATGTCGTGCAGCGGACTGCGTATCGGCAGATGTCCTTCGATCGGGTTCATGTCTCGCTCCTTGAGTCTGTCAATGGCCCTTGAATTCAGGGGGTCGCTTCTCGGCGAAGGCGTCTACCCCTTCCTGCCAGTCAGCAGTCGTGGAGCAGGTGAATACGGCATCGAGCTCCTGCTGCAGTTGGCTCTCGAGCCCGGTATCGCTGCCCTGGTTGACCAGCCGCTTGAGCATGGCGATCGAGACCGGTGCCTGCCTGGCCAGGGAGTCGGCCAGGCGCCGAGCCTCCGCCATCAGCTGCTCACTCGAATGAGAAGCGGTCGCTAACCCGATATGCGCAGCCTCGTCGCCATTAATGCGCCGCCCGGTGTAGAGCAGCTGGCGCGCCTTGCTCAGCCCCACCAACTGCGGCAGCAGCTTCGACACTCCGCCGCCGACACAGGTCCCGATACTGGTTTCGGGAAAACCGATCTGGGCCTCCTCGGCCATGACAATGAAGTCGCATGCCACCGCCATTTCGGCACCGGCCCCCAGGGCATAGCCGTTGACGGCGGCAATGACCGGCTTGGGATGGCGCAGGATCGCCTCGCAGACGTCGTTACCCAACTGCAGGTACTGGCGACGCTGGAACAAGGTGCGCTTGGCACCGCCATGCTCCTTCATGTCGGCACCGACACAGAAGGCCCGCCCCTCTCCGGTCAGGATCACGCAACGCACCTCAGGGTCGGCCTGCGCCTCGGCCAGGACCGCAAGCAGCTCGGTATAGAGGGTCTCGATCACCGCGTTGAGGCGATGCGGCCGATTGAAGCGGATCTCCAGGATCGCACCATGGCGGCTGACGAGAAGGGTTTCGGGACTGGCAGTGTTCATGGGGTCGTTCATGGGGTCTTGGGGCACTCTGACGCTGGGATGGATTTGGCATTACGTTCGGCATGACTTTTACCGAACAGAAACAAACGTACCATTATAACAATAGCAACGACACAGTCGTTCTATCGAGCATCCTAGCCAAGGCCAATATCGGCGTCAACACAGACGTGCCGAATTCGAATCAAGGTGGAAACGATTGTTTCGTTTTTCACCGTAGCCATGCGTTACAATGTCGGCTCCCTCCTGGCTGCCCAGTCTTCGGGGCCGCATCGTATCGAGGAGACCAATGTGCTGGAACATGATTCCCATAGCGCCGAGCTGCCGCATGAAGCGCCGTCCCCACCCACGGGGCTGGACGCCGTGAACCAGCAGCTGGCCGCCGCTTATCCCGAGCTCAGTCCGCAACTGAAGCTCGCAGCCGGTTATGTGCTGGAACATCCGGTAGAGATCGCCTTCCAGTCGATTCGCAAGTCGGCCAACGCCGCCCGGGTCACTGCCTCGACCCTGGTGCGTCTGGCCAAACGCCTCGGTTTCGATAGCTACGAGCAGTTTCGCGAGGTATTTCAGTCCGCCGTCCAGGCCGGCCCCGTGGAGCTGTCGGGTCGCGCCAGCAATTTGCGGACCCTGGCCAGCCAGACCGACGACCAGGTGTTTCTCGACGTTGGCGACGCCGCCTTCGACAACATCGGGCGGCTGTTCACCGCCGATAACCAGGCCCGGGTACGCGATGCCGCCATGATGCTGCTCGAGGCAGAGAAGATCGCCGTGGTCGGCTTTCGTGACACCTTTGCCTGCGCCTATCACTTCGCCTACGTCGGCCGCATCGCCATGCCCAACATCCAATTGGTACGCGGCCAGGAAGGAGGACTTCTCACGGAGCTGGCATGCTTCGGTGAAGCAGACGTCGTGGTCGCCTTCGGCTTCGAGCCCTATTGTGCCGAGACGATGCGCGCCCTGGAGATTGCCCGTGCGGCAGGGGTCAAGCCCATCGTCATTACCGACACCCTGCGCTCACCGCTGGTGCCCGGCGCCGCGATCACTTTTACCGTGGCCAACGCCACGCCGCATTTTTTCCCTTCGATCCTGTCCGCCATCACCCTGATCGAGGTATTGCTGGCCGAGTGCGTGGCCTTCGGTCCCGACGACCTGGTCGACAACGTGGCAAGTTTCGAGTCGCGCATGCGCGCCATGGGCGCCTACGTCAGCAACGAATAGCTGTTTCCTTGGCCCAGCAACGCAGAAGCCCGCCTCACGAGGCGGGCTTCGTTTCACCTGATGCGTGCCGGCTTCAGGGCAGCAGTATGGTAGACCCGGTGGTCTGGCGTGCGGCCAGGGCATCCTGGGCCTTGGCCGCGTCGGCAAGGGCGTAGCGCTGACCGATATCGACCTTGACCTTGCCGCTGCCGAGCATCTCGAAGAGGTCGCGACACATCATCTCCAGTCGCTCGCGGGTATCGGCATAGCCGTTGAGGCTCGGGCGGGTCACGAACAAAGACCCCTTCTGGTTGAGGATGCCGAGGTTGACGCCTTCCACGGCTCCCGACGCGTTACCGAAGCTGACCATCAGCGAGCGCGGCTTGAGGCAGTCCAGCGAGGTGATCCAGGTATCCTTGCCCACCGAGTCGTAGACCACGTCACACATCTCACCGCTGGTGAGCTCCCGCACCCGCTCGACCACGTCCTCGCGGGTGTAGTCGATAGTCTCCCAGGCGCCGTTGTCCTTGGCCAGCCGGGCTTTCTCGGGAGAGCTGACGGTGCCGATCACCTTCACGCCCAGCGCGCGAGCCCACTGGCAGGCGATGGAGCCGACGCCACCGGCGGCGGCATGCCACAGGATGGTCTCGCCCCCCTTGAGTGGATACGTCTGGCGCAGCAGATACTGTACGGTCAGCCCCTTGAGCATACTGGCCGCGGCAGTCTCGAAATCCACGCCATCCGGCAGGACGACTGCCTTGTCAGCCGGCAGCACGTGATACTCGCCGTAGGCGCCCAGCGGGCCTTGGGCATAGGCAACCCGGTCGCCCTCCCTGAGGTGATCGACGCCTTCACCCACAGCATCGACCACGCCGGCCCCCTCGGTACCCAGCCCGGAAGGCAGCGACGGGGCGGGATAGAGCCCGGTACGAAAATAGATATCGATGAAATTCAGGCCCACGGCCTGGTTCTTCACCCGTACCTCGCCGGGGGCCGGGTCGGCCGGGGTCCCGTCGACCAGCTCGAGGACCTCGGAGCCGCCGGTGCGGGCAAACTGGATGCGCTTGGCCATCTCTCTCTCCCTTCGTTCCAGTGAGTGAATCTCGCTTTTAACCGCCCTGCCCCATCGTGGCAGAGCACCCTCGCGGTGCCTGGCTCAACCGGGAAAGGCAGCCAGCCGCTCGACGAACAGGGCCTTCTCCTGCTCGAAGAAGCGTGGGTCATGCTTGAAGCGGCGCAGTATCGCTTCGTCATCGAACCCGAGTGCCGGCTGCAGGTCATCGACGCCGCGCGCCGGATGATGCGGCGAGAGCCCGATACGCTTGCCGCCAGGCGCGACGAACCAACGCTCGATGCCGCAGCGCCGAAAGAAGGCCTCTTCGTCCTGATCCCCAGCATCGACCCGCAGCGGCGCCTTCTTGGACAGCTCTCGAATCAAGCGGCGAAGGCTTTCCCGATCGCCTCCTGGAGAGGCGTAGAGCCACAGTGACATGCCCTTGCCCGAGGCATCGAGGGCGAGCAGGGCCAGGGCGCCAGGCCTCCCCTGGTCGTCCACCAGTGCCCAGAGCCGCGCGGCTTCCTGGGCGAACAGCAGCTGGCGCGTACCGGTAAAGGTCACCAACGGCGACAGCCCCGCCTCCTTTCCATAAACATCGGCGCACAGGCGGGCGAGCCAGGCATCGCGCTGCTCGTCACGCTCGGGGGTCATCACCTTCATGCCTTGCCTCGTTGCATACTCAAAGGAGGCAAGCCTAGCATAGTCGCAGGAGATTCCACGCGCCGTGGTTCGTCAAACTGTCATCTCGCATCGCTTAGCCTGTCGCGATCGCCCTGCGGAGCCCGACATGTCCTCATCCCATCCCGACATCGCACTGCCGCGTCTCATTGCCCACCGCGGGCTCGCCGCTCACGCCCCGGAAAATACCCTGGCGGCCGTGCGCGCCGCCCACGAGGCAGGCTGCCGTTGGGTGGAGCTCGACGTGCAGCTGCTGGGCGACGGTACCCCGGTCATCTGGCATGACGCCACGCTCAGTCGCTGCTCCGACGGGAATGGCAGGCTGGCCGCGCTCGACCTCGCCGCGGCACGCAGGTTGGACGTCGGCAGCTGGTTCGGCGACGCCTTCCGCGGGGAGCGCATGGCCACGCTCAACGAAATGCTCGAGCTGCTGCTGGAGCGCAACATGGGCGTCAACATGGAGCTCAAGGTGACCGGCAAGCGCAGCGGCACAGAGCTGGCCGAGGCCGTGGTGCCGCGGCTGCTGGAGGCGCTGCCTGCGGAGCGTCTGATCCTTTCGTCCTTCGACCGACTCGCCCTGCAGCATGCGCGTTCGCTGGCCGACGCTTCGCTGCTGCCCATTGGCGTATTGACCGAAAGCGTGCCGCACAAGTGGCGCTTCCGCTGTGAGTCGCTCGACGCCTTCAGCATACATACCGACTGGACGAGGCTAACCGCCCACCGTGCCAACGAGATCAAGGCGGCCGGCTATCGCCTGCTCTGCTACACCCCCAACGATCCTGCCGCTTTTGCCAACCGCTGGGCCTGGGGGGTCGATAGCGCCATCAGCGACGATCCCACGCTGTTCGACAGCATCGCCCCGCCCCCTGGCGAAGCCCGGGCCTGAGGCTCCCGGGCTCAGGCAAAGATGCCCAGCTGCCAGCGCTGTGACAGCGTCCTTAGCATGCGCAGGCCGGCAACGCTGTTGCCGTGCTCATTGAGCGCCGGGCCGATGACACCGAACCCCAGCCGCCCCGGTGCCACGGCCATGATGGCGCCGGAAACCCCACTGGCAGCCATACCTTCATCGATACACTCCATGTATGCCTCCTCATGACCACGCAACCCCTGGAAAAGTGACCTAGGGTGTACGTCAGGAACACTGCCGCTGGCCACTCAAGCTAGTCGGCTCCACGGAGGAGAGGCAATGGAACTGCTCGACCGGATCACCGATTATCTGATCGACAATGAACTGAAGCTCGCTACCGCCGAATCCTGCACCGCCGGGCTGATCGTCTCGGAGCTGGCGCGGGTGGCTGGCAGCGGGCAGAGTATCGACTGTGGCCTGGGGGTCTATTCCCCCCAATCGAAGAACCGCTACCTCGGCGTCAGCTTCGACACCATCGAGCGCTACGGCCTGACCAGCGAAGCGGTGGCCAGCGAAATGGCCGCCGGGGCGCTTGCGAACAACGATGCCGACGTGGCCCTGGCCAATACCGGCATTGCCGGGCCCAATCCCGGCGACGACGATACACCCATCGGCACCGTCTGCTTCGCCTGGGCATTTCGCCACGCTGGCGACCACTATGATTATTGCGAGACTCGCCGCTTCGACGGCACGCGCAACGAAGTCCGCCTGGCCGCGGCTCATTACGCCCTGGAGCGTCTGCCCCATTACCACGGGCTGTGCCTCGATGCCGCCTCGAGCGGAAACGACAATCAGAGCAGTCGCCACGCCGAGCAGCGCGCCATCGGCAGCCAACTCTACGCCAGGGGCACCATCGACCCCGGCCACGAAGTCGAACGACGGCGAGACTTCCTCTGCCGTGCCATGGCCGAGAGCGGCCAACAGGCACTGGTGCTGGGCATCAGCGGCGGGGTCGACTCCACCGTGGCTGGGCGGCTGGCGCAGCTGGCCGTGGAGAAGCGCCGCGAACAGGGCGAGCCGGCGACTTTCATTGCGATGCGCCTGCCCTACGGTGAGCAGCAGGATGCCGACGACGCCGACCGGGCGCTGGCCTTCATCGAACCGGACGAAGTGCTCGATGTGAACATTCAGGACGCCAGCGATTCGGTGCTCATGGCACTGGAGAGCGGCGGGATGAGATTCAAGGATGCCCATCAGCGCGACTTCGTGCTGGGCAATATCAAGGCACGCCAGCGCATGACGGCCCAGTACGCCGTCGCCGGTGCCCGGAGCGGCCTGGTCATCGGCACCGATCAGGCCGCCGAGGCCTTGATGGGCTTCTTCACCAAGCACGGCGATGGTGCCTGTGATGTCGCGCCCCTGACCGGGCTGACCAAGCAGCAGGTGCGCCGACTGGGGGCGCAGCTGGACGCGCCGGAGTCGCTGGTGCACAAGGCCCCCACCGCCGATCTCGAGTCGCTGGCGCCCCAGAAGCTCGACGAGGAGGCCATGGGCGTCTCCTACGCCGAGATCGATGCCTTCCTGGAGGACCGTGAGGTCTCTAACCAGGCCTTCGAGACCATCGTGAGAACCTACCGGGCCACCGCGCATAAGCGCCAGTTGCCCCGCGCTCCGGACTGAAGGGCCAGCAACGCAAGCGGGCCGACACCCAGAGTGCCGGCCCGCCAAGCATGGCCAAGTGAGGAAGGTCGGGTTATCGCGTCGCCGGCTGGGAGTGCACAGCGTCTTCCTCGTCTCTCTCCACCACCATGTCATCCTCCACCGCGATGGGCTCCTGCTCCTCGGCTTCGCGAGCGCCGCGAGCACGGTGCTCGATCAGGAAATAGAGGATCAGCCCGATGCCCAGGCCCCAGGCCGCGCCGTGGGTGGCCAACACCACGCCCATGATGCCCGCCACGCCCATGGCGGTGGCGTTCTTGATCTGCTCTACCGCCACCGCGATGCACAGGTAGCCGGTGATCAGCAGCGTGATGGAGAGTGCGATGGGCAGCACCGGGCGGAAGAAGGTCACCAGCGGCAGCAGGAACAGGGCGAAGAAGCCGACGATCCAGAATACCCCGGTGCCGGAGTAGATGGTGTCCATCGCCTTGCGTCCGTAGCGGTAGCGCTCGGTCACCGTGGCCATGCCGCCGGTGAAGAGCGGCCCGGCCAGGCCCGGATAAGGGGCCAGCAGCGAGTGCATCAGGTTGCGCAGGCCGGTGATCAGGTGCACCCGGTCGACGTTGACCTCGATCTTCTCGTCGGGACGCAGATGGTCGACGCGCTTGAGCAGGGTCTGCCCCACCACGATGTCGCCGAAGGCGATGATGTAGGCAATGATCGCGGTGGGAATTGCCGCCACCATCAGCTCGATGGGCGGCGCGCCGATGGAGAACGGCAGATAGGCCCAGATACCGGCGAAGTCGGGCGCAGCGAAGCCCCACTCCACGGTGGGCATCGAGTACTCCCCCACGCCCCAGCCGATGGCCATGGTGATCAGCATCCCTGGCACCATGCCGAAGGCGACGATATTGCGCGCCCAGCGATACTTCTCGGCCAGGTCGCGGAAGGAGAGCGAAAACAGCACGTAGAGGGTGATCAGGCCGCCGATACCCAGCGAAATCGGCGTGTTGTAGAGTCGCCCGCCCTCCACGATTTCGCCGCTGATGGCGGCAATACCCGCGCCAAGCAGAATGCCCGCCTTGATCGAGGCCGGTACGTTGTTGACCAGCTTGCTGCCCAGCCGCGTCACCGCCATGAACAGGAAAATGGCCGTGACCATCAGCTGCAGTGCCACCATGGCGCGAATCGCCTCGGGTCCCGGCTCATACTGGCCGATGAACAGCAGGACCACGGGAATGGCCGGCGTGATCCATCCGGCAATGAATGGCACCCCCAGCAGCGGCGGCAGGATGAAGCCGATGCCGCACACCACGACGAAGGCCAGGCCGACCTCATAGGGCACGCCCAGGTACTGTTCGAGCAGTGGGATCATGCCCAGGGAGATGACGAACATCACCATGGCCTGGATGGTTTCCGGGATGGCCCATTGGAAATGGATGAAAGGCAGGCGGACCTTGAAGGGTCCCAGCGGCCAGTATGGGTGCTCCTGGCCATATTCGCGTTTGAGCAGCACGGTATTTCCTCGTCGATTTCTGGTTGTTGAGCGGTCCTCTTCGTCGGTTGTTGTTGTTCTTGGCCTAGGGCGGTTTTACGCGTCTCCGCAACGGCAAGACATTCGACCATGGAACGAGTCGACAAGGTGAGGAAACACGGAACTTGTCGACAACATTACAAACGGAAAAGCGGTTACGAGCTTAAAATCGACCTGCCTTGCTTTCCCAGCATCTCCATTGGCCGAAGTTGTCGACAAGATTTCAATCATTTCGAGGAAGTTTACGTCAACGTCAATAGGACCCAACAAGCCTTGCTGCTGCGGATGACAGGTTGTTTAACAGAGGAGAAACAATGCGGCTCCTGCGGTGCATTGAACTAAAGAACAATGCCGGATCAGCGGTTGAGCATCCGCTCGATAGCGCGCATGTCGAGGTTCGCTTCCAGGCAGTCGGCCAGCCGGTCGAGCTCCCGCTGGCGATGCTCCCGGTAGTCCACTGCCGCCGCCGGTGCGTCGAGCCCGCAGCGAGCGAGCAGCGCAGCGCACGCCTCGGGTCGGTCGAACAGGCCATGCAGGTAGGTGCCCATGACCTGGCCGTCTGCGCTGACGGCACCGTCGGGCCGGCCCTCCAGCTCGATGAGCGGTCTCGCCAGGGCAGACCCCTCGCTCACCCCGTTATGGATCTCGTACCCGGCGATCGGCACCTCTTCGACTAGCAAGCGCCCACTCACATTCCGCAGCTGCTTGCCCGCCACCATGCGCGTCTCAAACTCGAGCAGCCCCAGACCGGGAGTCGATCCTGCCGGCCCTTCCAGGCCTTCTGAGTCGTGCACCACCCGGCCCAGCATCTGAAAACCGCCGCAAATGCCGAGCAGCCGGCCGCCATAGCGCAGGTGCCGCCGGATCGCTTCCTCCCAGCCCTGGGCGCGCAGCCAGTCGAGATCACTACGGGTACTCTTGCTGCCGGGCAGGATGATCAGATCCGCCGCTGGGATCTCCCGGCCCGGCCCGACGAAGGTGAGTTCGACCTGTGGATGCAGGCGCAGCGGGTCGAAGTCGTTGTGATTGCTGATGCGCGGCAGCGCCGGTACCACGACCTTGAGCGTGGCGCCCGGCTCCACCCGGCCGCTGCGACCGATGCTGTCCTCAGCGTCGAGCAACAGCCCTTGCAGGTAGGGCAGGGTGCCGAACACCGGTTTGTTAGTGCGCTCGGTGAGCCAGTCGAGCCCCGGCTCGAGCAGGGCGATGTCGCCGCGAAAGCGGTTGACGATGAAGCCCCGGGTACGTGAGCGCTCGCTCTCGCTGAGCAGTGCCAGGGTGCCGACCAGCTGGGCAAAGACCCCGCCGCGGTCGATATCGCCCACCAGCACCACCGGGCAGTCGACCATCTCGGCGAAGCCCATGTTGGCGATGTCGCCCTCGCGCAGGTTGATCTCCGCCGGGCTGCCGGCCCCCTCGGCGACGATCACGTCATAGCGCGCCGACAGCGCCTGCCACGCCGCCAGCACGCTCTCCCGCGCGGTGCGCTTGTAGGCGTGATAGTCGAGCGCGTCCATGTGGCCGTGGACCCGGCCGCGCAGGATCACCTGGGCGCCGCGGTCGCTCTCGGGCTTGAGCAGCACCGGGTTCATGTCGCTGTGGGGCTCGACGCCTGCCGCCAGCGCCTGCAGCGCGGTGGAGCGGCCGATCTCGCCGCCGTCCACCGTCACCGCACTGTTGAGCGCCATGTTCTGCGGCTTGAACGGCGCCACCGACACCCCGCGCCGCGCCAGCACCCGACACAGCCCGGCCACCACCGTGCTCTTGCCGGCGTCCGAGGTGGTGCCCTGGATCATCAGTGTCGCCATGGGGTTAAAGCTCTATTCCTCGTTGCGCCTTGACGCCCTGCTCCTTGAAGGCGTGCTTGACCACCTTCATTTCGGTGACGGTGTCGGCCAGCTCGATCAACTGCTCGGGGGCGTAGCGCCCGGTGACCACGACGTGCTGCATGTCCGGCCGCGCCTGCAGGTCGTCGAGCACCCGGTCGAGGTCGAGGTAGTCGTAGCGCAGGGCGATATTGAGCTCGTCGAGCAGCACCAGATCGAAGCTCGCATCGTCGAGCATCCCACGCGCCACCACCCAGGCGGCCTCGGCGGCGCGGGTATCGCGCTCGCGGTCCTGGGTATCCCAGGTGAAACCCTCGCCCATCACGTGATATTCGACGCCCGGCACCTGCCGAAAGAAGGCCTCCTCGCCGGTCTCCCGCGTGCCCTTGATGAACTGCACCACGCCCACCTTCATGCCGTGGCCGAGCGCCCTGGCCAGCATGCCGAAGCCGGAGCTGCTCTTGCCCTTGCCGGGGCCGGTCAGCACCAGCAGCAGGCCCTGCTCCTTCTGCGCGTCGGCGATGCGCGCCTGCATGATCTTCTGCTTGGCCGCCATGCGCTGGGCATGGCGCTGGGGGTCCTTGGCGTTGTCGCGCATGGTGGTCTCCTCAGGCTTCTTTCATCTGGGTGAAAAGCAGCGGTTCGCCGCGGAAAATGGCAGCGGCAAGGGCCGGCGCCGAGGGGAAGTAGCCGTGGAAATAGCTAGCCACCAGCTTGCCCTCCACGAAGACCGGCTCAGCGGGGCTGCCGGCCAGGCGGCGGGCATGGGCGGCCGGGGCCAGCGGCGTCTCCAGCAGCGAGTGGTGGTAGGTGTGGCCGCGCAGCTCGCCGGCGTCCGTCGTCAGGCTCTGCAGCCCCAGGGCGCTCAGCTTGCCGGCCATGCGGGCAGTACCGGGCATCAGCCCCAGCATGGCGTGCTCGCGCTCTTCACCGTCGACCAGGGTGTCCATGCACGCCATCAGCCCGCCGCACTCGGCCAGGATCGGCCGGCCGGCACCGTGATGGTCGCGTATTGCGGCGAGCATCGGGGCGTTGGCGGCGAACCTTTCGCCATGCAGCTCCGGGTAACCGCCGGGCAGCCACAGCGCATCGCAGCCGGGCAGCTCACTGTCGCCCAGCGGCGAGAAGAAACGCAGCTCGGCGCCCATCTGGCGAAGCAGGTCGAGATTGGCGCGATAGAGAAAGGCGAAGGCGTCATCGCGGGCCACGGCGATACGCACACCCTCGAGCAGCCGTGGCGGCGGCTCGGGGGCCTCGGCCTCGAGCGTCACCCTGGCCGGCAGGCGGTCGAGGCCCGCCTCCTTGAGCACCTCGGCGGCGGCGTCGAGCTGGGCATCGAGCCCCGCCAGCTCGCCGGCCTGTACCAGCCCCAGGTGGCGGTCGGGGATCTTCATCGCCTCGTGGCGGGGGATGGCGCCGAGCAGCGACAGCCCCGCCGGCATGCTCTCGGCCAGCAGCTTGCCGTGGCCGGGGCTGCCGACACGGTTGGCGATCACCTCGCGGATGGCAAGCTCGGGATGGTAGTTGGCCAGCCCCTGGGCCACAGCGCCGAAGGTCTGGGCCATGCCCCAGGCGTCGATCACCGGCAGCGCCGGCAGCCCGGCCAGGATGGCCAGGTCGGCGCTGGAAGGGTCGCCGTCGAACAGCCCCATGGAGCCCTCTACCAGGATCAGGTCGGCCTCGGCGGCGGCTTCGGCCAGGCGCCAGCGACACTCCTCCTCGCCGGTCATCCAGGGGTGCAGCTGGTAGACCGGCTGGCCCGAGGCCACCTCCTGCACCATGGGGTCGAGGTAGTCGGGGCCATGCTTGAACACCCTCACCTTGCGGCCGGCATTGCGGTGCAGCCGCGCCAGCGCCGCGGTGACCATGGATTTGCCCTGGCCGGAGCCAGGGGCGCTGATCAGGGCGGCATGGGCCTCGCCGCGGATCGTTGTAGTCGTCATATCACCTCACGGGTACGAAAACGGGGGCGCCGTCGATCTCGGCGGTGGCCAGACGCTGGCCATAGAGCCGCTCCAGGGCGGCGGGCACCAGCATCTGCCTTGCCGGCCCCCAACACGCCTCGCCGTCGGGATAGAGCAGCAGCAGGTGATCGCACCAGCGCGCCGCCAGGTTGAGATCGTGCAGGCACATCATCACCGCCCGGCCCTCGGCGGCCTGCTCGGCGAGCAGGGCCATCACCGCGCTCTGGTGATGCAGATCGAGATGGTTGGTGGGCTCGTCGGCGAGCCAGATATGCGGCGCCTGGGTCAGCACCGTGGCGATGGCCAGGCGCTGGCGTTCGCCGCCCGAGAGCGTACTGACCAGACGCTCGGCCAGGTGCGCGACGTCGAGGCGCTCGAGGGCCGCCTCGGCCAGGCGCAGGTCCTCGCCGCTCTCCATCTGCCACGCCGAGAGCCAAGGATGACGACCAATCAGCGCGGTCTCGCGCACCGTGGCGGGAAAGCCATCATGACGCTCCTGGAACACCAGTCCCAGGGTACGCGCCACCTGCCGCCGGCCCAGCGCCGCCAGCGGGCTGCCGTCGATCAGCACCTGGCCACGGCGAGCGGCACGCAGCCCGGCCAGGGTGTGCAGCAGGGTGGTCTTGCCGGCACCGTTGGGACCCAGGACGCCCCACACCTGCCCCGGCTCGACGCTTAGCGCGAGTGCTCGTCCATCGCGCCGCCCCGGCACGTCGATCACCAGCTCGCGGGTCTCGAGGCGGTTCATCAGCGGCTCCGGTACAGCAGATAGAGGAAGGTGGGCACGCCGAGCAGCGCGGTAATCACCCCCACCGGCAGCTGCTCCGGGGCGATCATGGTGCGCGCCAAGGTGTCGGCCAGCACCAGCAGGGCGCCGCCGGCCAGGGCACAGGCCGGCAGGATCAGGCGCTGGTCGTTGCCCAGTACCAGGCGCAGCATGTGCGGCACCACCAGGCCGACGAAGCCGATGCTGCCGGCGGTGGTCACCGCGGTGGCGGTGAGCACGCTGGCGACGAGATAGATGGTCCACTCCAGTGGGCGCACGTTGACGCCCAGGGCCGCCGCCTGAAGTGGGCCTCGGGCCATGACGTTGAGGCTGCGCCCCAGCGGCAGCAGCAGCAGGCAGATGAGCAGCAGCAGCGCCAGCGGCGGCCAGGGGGAGCGCGAGTAGGAGAGATCGCCCATCAGCCAGTAGAGCATGCCGGGCAGTCGCTCGGCGGGGCTTATCGCCAGCATCAGGGTGATCACCGCGCCCCAGCCAGCGGCCACTACCACGCCGGTGAGCAGCAACCGCGAAGGGGTCCAGCTGCCGGTACCGTGGGCCAGGCCGAACACCAGCAGCGTGGAGAGAAAGGCCCCGGCGAAGGCGGAACCGGTGATCACCGCCCCGCCCAGCCCCGCCAGCATCGCCGCCAGCGCCCCGACCGAAGCGCCGCCGGAGAGGCCCAGCACATAGGGGTCGGCCAGGGGGTTGCGCAGCAGCACCTGCATCAATGCCCCGGCCACGGCGAGCAGGCCGCCCACGGCGAAGGCCGAGAGCGAGCGCGGTACCCGCAGGTCGAGGATCAGGGTGCGCGCCAGGGGGCTGCCCTCGCCGCGAGCGACCGCCCATACGTCGCCTAGCGACACGGCGGCGCTGCCCACCGTGACCGACAGCAGTAGCGCCGCCAGCCCCAGCAGCGCCAACGTGGCCAGCGGCGGCCACAGCGAGCGCCGGGGCATGACCATGCCGGCCTCAGCGCTTGCCGCGGGCATGGTCGAGCTGCTCGCAGAACAGGCGGCTGCCTTCCAGCAGCCGCGGCGTGGGGCGCTGAATCAGCGAGGGCGGCACGAAGTAGAGGTTGTCGCGTTCGACGGCGGTCATGCTGGGGTACTGCTGCCAATGGGTCAGCCAGCCGCGGTTCTCCTCGCCCATGCCACCGGCCAGGATCGCCTCCGGGTCGGCGGCCAGCACCGACTCGTCGTCGATGCGCGGCACCAGTCGCGGCAGCTCGCCAAAGACGTTGACCCCGCCGCACATCGATACCACCTGGCCGATCAGGTGCTCGTCGTTGATGGTCATCAGCGGCTCGTCCCACACCTGGTAGAAGACCGAGACCGGCTCGGCGTCGGCGTAGCGCTCAGCCAGCGCCGCCATGCCGTCGCGGAACTCGGCGGCGACACGCTCCCCCTCCTCGCGGGTAGCGGCCAGCCGCGCCAGACGCTCGATGGCGCTGGAGACGCCCTCGAAGTCCCGCGGCTCGATGTAGAACACCGGCATGCCCAGCGCCTCGATGGTCTCGAGCTGCTCGGGCGGGTTGCCGGTCATCCAGCCGATCACCAGGTCGGGGGACAGCGTCACCAGGGCCTCAAGATCCATGCGGGTATGGCTGCCCACCGACTGGACCTCCTGCGCCTCGGGCGGGTAGTCGCTGTAGGCCACCACCGCCACCACCTTCTCCCCCGCCCCGGCGGCGTAGACCAGCTCGGTGGCGCCGGGCGAGAGCGCGGCGATACGCTCGGCGGGCTGCTCGAGGCACACCTCGCGGTCGCGGTCGTCGATGGCACACGGTGAAGCGGCACGCGTCTCGCCGGCTACCGGCCCCGACAGGGCCAGCGCCAGCAGGGCAGCGACAGCGGGGCCCGAGGCCCCGCCGAAGCGCCTGCTACTGGCCGAAGTGAACACTGACGAAGGCCGCGCGGCCGGCGTTGATGTAGTCACGAGCGGTCTCGTACTCCTTGTCCAGGGCATTCTCGACCGTCAGGCGGGCCGACCACATGGGCGCGAACGCCCAGCCGGCGCGCAGGTTGACCAGGCCGAAGCCGCTGATGCGATCCTCGTTGGCCGCATCGTCGTAGCGGTAGCCCTGCAGGATCCAGGAGCCGCCCAGCGACCAGTCGCCCAGTTCGCGGTCGACGTCGAAGCGCGCACTCTGACCGGCACGGCGCTGGATGCGATTGCCCGCATTGGCGCCGCTGCGATTTTCCGGGTCGAGCCAGGTCAGCGCTGCCGCGAGCGTCCAGTCATCGATCTCCGCCCCTGCCGAGAGTTCGATACCGCGGATGCGGGCCTCGGCAACGTTCTGCGGCGCCAAGAAGCCACCTTCGGCCGGCGCCCAGGCAATCATGTCATCGAGATCGGTCTGGTAGGCCGCCAGGTCCCAGTACCAGGACTGATAGCTGCCACGCAGACCGACTTCGACCGTCTCGGACGTCTCCGCCTCAAGGTCGGGATTGCCCGAATTCGGCCAATAGAGATCATTGAAGGTGGGCGCCCTGAAGGCGGTACCGTAGCTGGCCCGCAGCGTATGGGAGCCATCCAGGTCATAGCCCAGCGCCAGGCTGCCGGTGACCTCCTCGCCATAGGCCTCGTTGTCGTCATAGCGCAGGCCTGCCTGCAGCGCAAAGGGAGCAAAATCGAGCAGCCCCTGGGCGAAAACGGCCGTATTGTCACGGCGGCTCTCATCGAAATCCGTGGTCCCCGAGACCCGGTCTTCGCTGTACTCGGCGCCGGCGACCAGCTCGTGCAATCCGAACGCCAGGGTATTCTGCCAGCGGGCCGTCTGGGTGCGCGTCTCGATGAGAGAGGGGAATGCCGTATTGAAGGTGTCGAGTTCGTCACGCGCCTCGCTGAGGGTCAGGCGACTGGTCCAGCGATCAGTCATCGGCAGCTCGGCATAGACACCGGCCACCTGCTGGACGAAGTCGCTCTCCCCGCCATCGAACTCGTTGCTACCACGAGCCCGCAGCGCCAGCACACCCAGCTCACCCCCGCCGTCGAAGGTATGGGAGAGCCGCGCCAGACCGGTGGTATTGTCATAGCCTTTGTCCTCGCCATCGCGGCGCACCGGGGTGCCGTCGGTGTCGAAGCGGCTGCCGGCGAAGCTGTAGTGGGTGCCGCCGCTGCTGCCGGAGAGGGTGGCGCTGTAGCGCTGGGTATTGAAGGAGCCGCCGCCCACCGACACGCTCGGGTGGGGGCCGCCCTCCTGGGCCCCGTGGGTGAAGAGCTGCACTACGCCCCCCACTGCATCGGCGCCGTAGAGGCTGCCTCTGGGGCCGCGGACGATCTCGGCGCGCTGGAACATACGCGGGTCGAGATAGTGCCAGGCCGCACCGCCAGCCGTGGCAGAGCGCAGGCGAATGCCGTCGATCATCAGCACCGTCGACTCGTTGCCGGTACCCCGCAGGTAAACGCTGCTGTTCTTGCCGAAGCTGCCGCTGGTGGTCACGTCCACCCCCGGCTGGCCGCGGAAGAGGTCGGTCACGCTGGTGGGGTCCTGGCGGCGCAGGGTGGCCTCGTCGAGAAGAGTCACCGAAGAGAGCGTCTCATCGGCGGTACGCGGCGCCAGGGTGGCAGTAACCACCATGGGGTTGAGCGCAGCGGTGTCGGTGTCTTCGGCGGTGGTGGTCTGGGCTTGAACGGCCAGAGGAAGTGCGGCCAGGCCGAAGGCGGCCAGGCCCTGCGCGGCCATGTATTGCTTGGTTTTCATTTTGATTCCCTTGCTCGCCGTGCCTACCCGCACGGTCTTCTAGGCGAAGCCGGGGCGGCATGAAGGGGATCGAGAAAGGGAGAAAAACGGCCCTGCCTCGAGATTGCCCACCGCAACCCGGCAAATTACCTCAGGCCGGTCTCCGGGCTGACGAGCGAAGCGAAACGCTTCTGGGCCATCGCCTTCCCATGCCGAAGCACAGTGGCGTATTGATGGACCCACACTCGATCACCGTTGCGGGGGCAGCGTCGGAGTGCGCACTCTTCGACTCAGAAGAGGGTCACCGACTTCCCGTTTAACCTCGATAGCACGATTGAGGCACCTGAGAGTGGGCGTAAGCTAGCAACAGGCGCGGCGTGCGTCAACGCATCGTTGCGTTCAGGGTGATATGGATCAACGACTTAGCTCTTTCACCAGCCCATTCCAGACGTACCAGACCCGCTCGCAGCGGGCCGCGGCGTCCTGGGCCAGCCAGCCGTTGAGGTCGCGCAGGCGCCTGTTCTCCCGGCCGATCGGCACGATGCCGCGGCCCATTTCGAGCAGGATCAGCACCGCCTCGCCACCCCATTCGGCCTCCCAGGCATGCAGCGCGTCGAGCTCCCGCATCATGGCCCGGCGCAGCCGGTCGTCGTTCGGTTCATCGGCGAGCTGCTCGGCGATCCAGCACTCCCAGCCCTCCAGCACCAGGCAGCGCGCCGCGCCCCGCGAACGCCAGGCTTCGAGCCGGCACCCGGCATGGGCGGAGTGCCAATGCGGAGCGTCAAAGCGCTGCGTTACGGCGTCGCGCTTGCCGGCACAGGTACCGCCGATGAAGAGCTGCATTGCCAGCCCTCCCCGTCATGAATGAAAGTAAATCGGCGCCCTTCTGCCTGAACGACGCCGCCCTCCCAGAAGCCAATGCCCTCGAAGCGGCGGCGCAGCTCGCGGGTCACGCCGCCATGGCAGACCACGAGCGTGCGATGGTGGCCGTGTGGCGAGCAACCATCCACGAGGTCGGTGAACCAGGCGTCAAGCCGTCGGCGCAGGTCGGCGGTGGACTCGCCGCCGGGCGGCGGCTGCCTGCCTTCGCTGTCGATCCAGGTGCGATAGAAGGGCTGCGATTTCAACTCATCGTAGGTGCGCCCCTCATAGTCGCCAAAGTCGAGCTCGCGCAGGCGCGCATCGAAGTGCGTCGGCCAGGCCCTCTCGCGCCCTTCGATCACGTGCGCCAGGGTCTGCCGGCAGCGGGTCAGGTCGCTGCAGTGCACGGCGTCGAAGATCTGCTTCTCCAGCTCCCCCCGCAGCCGGTCGAGGCCCGGCAGGGCGTCGGGCAGCAGCAGCGGGATGTCGCGCTGCCCCTGGTAGCGACGCTCGCGATTCCACTGCGTCACCCCGTGACGAACGACCACCAGCTCCAGGCGACCAGCAGCAGCCATAGCTCTCCTCCCTCGATTGCGGTTCCGACGATATCGCCGTTGATGCCCTTGAAGGCACGCAGCATGCCCCAGGCATAGAGCATCAGGAACGGCGCCAGTGCAAGGCACAGCCACATCCCACCCGGCACCAGCACGGCCAGCGGCAGCAACGGCAACACCGCGAACCAGAGATCCCGCGGCGCCAGGTCACGCTGCCAACTGGCGGCCATGCCCTCGGGCCGCGCCGCCGGAGCCAGCACCAGCAGCGCCACGGCAGAAAAGCGCCCCAGCCCCAGAATCATCACCAACAGCAGCAGGCTGGCCCCGGCGTCGAGCAGCACGAACAGCAGCGCGGCCTTCCACAGCAGCAGGAACACCAGCGCCAGGATACCGAAGCTGCCGACATGAGGGTCCTTCATGATCTCCCATTTGCGCTCCAGCGGCGCGTTGCTGCCCAGGGCGTCGGCCACGTCCATCAGGCCGTCCAGGTGCAGCCCACCGGAGAGCGCCACCCACAGCGTGAGCAGCGCCAGTGCCAGCAGGGCGTCGGGCAGCAAGTTCTCGAGCAGCGCGGCGGCCACTGCCAGGAGGCCGCCGAGCAGCATGCCCACCAGCGGATAGCAGCGCACCGCCCAGCGCCGGGTGGCCGGCGTCCAGGGGCAGGCGAAGGGCAGCGGCAGCCGGGTCAGGAACTGCAGCGCCAGCACCAGGCCGTAGGCGGCGTCTTTCATGATGGCTCTCCATCACGGCGTTTCCACACCAGCGGCAGCCCGGCCATCACCTGGATCACCTCGTCCGCCTCCTGTGCCACCAGGCAGTGGACTCGCTGCAGAAAGGCCAGGTAGCGCCATACTTCGGCGTCCTCAGGGGGCATGCCCTCGTTGACGTCGTTGGAGACGATCACCAGCGCCACGTCGCGTCGCCGGGCCTCGGACAGCAGGCGCTCGAGCATGGCAATGCCCTGCGCCTCGGCAAGCTCGCTGGAATAGAGCAGTTGGCTGGCCCATAGGGTCAGGCAGTCAAGCAGCAGCGTGCTGCCCGGCTCCACCCGCTCGAGAGCGGCGATGAGACCCACCGGCTCCTCCAGGGTGATCCAACCCTCGCCCCGGGCTTGCCGATGGCGGCCGATGCGGGCCTGCCACTCGCCGTCGCCGCCGCTCCTGGCGGTCGCCAGGTAGTAGCGCGCTCCGCCCCGCTCGGCCTGCCAGCGTCGTGCCAGAGCTTCGGCATGAGTGCTCTTGCCGGAGCGCGCCCCGCCGCTGATGAAAGCGATCATGGATTTCTCCAGCGGGCGATGGCCTCGACCAGCGCCCGGTTCTCCAGCCGCGAGCGCACCGCCACCCGCAGCCAGGCGCCCTCGAGACCGATGAAATTGTGGGTATGGCGCGCCAGGATGCCGCAGCGCGCCAGGTGTGCCAGCAGCGCCGGCATCGACTCGCCGTGCGCATCCCTGAACAGCAGGAAGTTGGCGTGGGAAGGCACGACATCGAGCCCCAGCGCCTCGAGCTCGCCCTGCAGCCAGGGCCGCTCGGCGTCGAGCCAGGCGCGGGTCCGAGCAAGATAGTCACGATCCGCCAACAGCGGCGCGACCAGACCCGCCGCCAGGGCGTTGACGCTCCACGGCGGCTGCAGCTCGCCGATACGCTCTACCGCTGTGGCCGAGCCCAGCAGGTAGCCCAGCCGCAGGCCGGGAATGGCGTACAGCTTGGTCATCGAGCGCAGCAGCAGCAGGTTGTCGAAGCGGGCCAGCAGCGGCGTGAGCCGCTCGTCCGGCGTGACGAAATCGACGAAGGCTTCGTCCACCACCAGCGTGGCACCATGGTGCTGGCCTGCCGCCAGCAGGTGCTCGATGATCTCTCGCCCGAGCAGCGTGCCGGTGGGGTTGTTGGGGCGGCACAGAAACAGCGCGGCGGCATCGCGCATGGCCTCAGCGGCACTCGCCTCGTCCAGCGCAAAGCTCCCCGGAGCCAGCTCTACGTGCTCCACGGCGATGCCGTAGTGGCGGCAGGCGCGCGCATACTCGCCGAAGGTAGGCTGCACGATCGTGGCCCGGCTCACCCCCTGACTGGCCAGCAGCGCCGCAGCGAGGAAGATCGCCTCGGCGCCGCCGTTGGTCAGCCGCACCTGTTCGGCGGGCAGACCTTCGGCGCGGGCGATGGCCTCTCGCGCCTCGCGATAGTCGGGGTCGGGATAGAGGGCGAGTTCCGCCACGCTGGCGGCGAGCTGCTGCGCCAGCCACACCGGCGGCCCCAGCGGGTTGAGATTGGCGCTGAAGTCGATGATCTCATTGTCGCCAGCGAGGCCGAAGCGCGGCAACAGCTGCTCCGGACGCCCGCCATGGCTCGGCCAGTCGCTCATGCGTCCCTCCCCTCGCTCATATCCATGCGCTCCACGTCCCGGCCATTCCCGCCATCATCAGGAAGAAGACCACCCAGGCGCCGTGCATGTAAGCCACGGCACGCCGGACATGGTCGACTCGCAGCGGCTCACAGGGCTCACCCATCAGTGCCCGCTCGGACACCTGCCCAGCGTAATGATTGACGCCGCCGAGCTGCACGCCGAGCAGGCGCGCCATCATACCCTCGGGCCAGCCGGCATTGGGGCTGGGGTGGCCCGGCGCGTCACGCCAGGTGCCGGCCAGCGCTCCCTGTCTACGCGCCCCCGGCAGCGCCAGGGCGGCCAGCCACATGCTCAGGGCGGTGAGCCGGGCCGGCACCCAGTTGGCCAGGTCGTCTAACTTGGCCGAGGCGTAGCCGAAGTCGGCGTAGCGCTCGCTGCGGTGGCCGACCATGGAGTCCAGCGTGTTGACCGCCTTGTAAGCCAGCACCTGCGGCGCCCCGCCGAGAAGCGCCCAGAACAGCGGCGCGGTGATGCCGTCGACCGTGTTCTCGGCCACGGTTTCCACCGTGGCGCGGGTGGTCCCGGCCTCGTCGAGGGCCTCAGTATCGCGCCCCACGATCATCGACACCGCACGGCGCGCAGCATCGAGGTCACCCTGGGCCAACGGACCCGCCACCGCGAAGGCAGCATCGCGCAGCCCCTTGATCGCCAGCGCGCTGGCCAGCAGCAGCAGTTCGCCGATGAGTCCCAGCCAGGGATGCAGCCCGGCGAGCAGCGTCAGCACGCCCCAGGCCAAGGCATAGGTCAGCCCCACCACGCAGCCGGTGAGCAGAAAGCCCTTGAGCCGGCGAGCCCGGGGCGAGCCCCGGTTCCAGCGGCGCTCCAGCGCTTCGATCAAGCGCCCCATGGCAACCACCGGGTGCGGAAGCCAGCGCGGGTCGCCGATCAGCAGGTCCAGCACAATGGCCCCTAGCAGCAGCGCCAGCAGGGCCAGGCTCAGCGGCTCGGTGCTCATGCTTCGGCGCTCATGACTCGAGGGCAGCGCCAGCCACCCCGGCCGAATCGAAGGTGGCCATCTCACTCAGCATGCGGCAGGCGGCTTCCAGCAGCGGGAAGGCGAGCGCCGCTCCGGTGCCCTCGCCCAGGCGCAGCTGCATGTCGAGCAGCGGCTCGGCGTCGAGCAGTTCCAGCGCCACGTCGTGCCCCGGCTCGCAGGAGCGGTGGCCAAAGATCAGGTAGCCGCGCAGGGCGGGCTGGAGCCGGCAGGCCACGAGCGCCGCCACCGTGGCAATGAAGCCGTCGACCAGGATTGGCATACGTCGGGCCGCCGCGCCCAGGTAGGCGCCGGCCATGGCGGCAATCTCCAAGCCGCCGAGCTTGGCCAGCACCTCGAGCGGCCGGGCCGGGTCCGGCTGGCGCGCCGCCAGCGCCCCTTCGATCACCCCGGCCTTGTGGGCCAGGCGCGAGATATCGATCCCGGTACCTTGCCCCACCAGGCGGGTCACCGGTCGTCCGCTCAGGGCAGCCAGCAGGGCGCTACTGGCGGTGGTGTTGGCGATGCCCATCTCGCCGACGATCAGGCAGCGGCAGCCGGCGTCGTGGCTGCGCCCGGCGGCGCGCATGCCGACTTCGATGGCCCGCGCCGCCTCGGCCTGGCTCATGGCGTCCTCGCGGGCGAAGTTGGCGGTGCCGGGGCGCACCTTGTCGATGACCACGCCGTCGCCTTCGACGACTCCTTTCACGCCCACGTCGACGACTTCGAGCCGCGCGCCGATCTGGCGGGCAAAGACATTGATGGCAGCGCCGCCGGCGGAAAAGTTGGCCACCATCTGCGTCGTGACCTCCTGGGGAAAGGCCGACACGCCCTCGTCGGCCACACCATGATCGGCGGCGAACACGATCACCCCGGGGGGGCTCACCCTGGGTGAAGCATTGCCGCTCATGCCGGCCAGCGACTTGGTCAGGGCCTCGAGGCGCCCCAGGCTGCCAGGGGGTTTGGTGAGGTTGTCGAGGCGTGCCTGCACGGCGGTGGCAAGTGAGTCATCGACCGGCACGATGGCGGCCAGGGTATCGGCAAGCATGAGCGTTTCCTGATAGGGCGTGGGGCAGCCGCCATCTTAACAGGCTGGCTCGGCCTGTCACGGCGCCGTGCCCAGCGCTCCCACCTGTCGGCTCTGCGGTGGCTGCTCGGGCTCCCGCTCGCCGGCCAGGGCCAGGCGTGCCGAATTCGCCACCACGCTGAGCGAGCTGGCCACCATGGCCAGTACCGCCACCAGAGGCGGAATCGGCATGGCCACCGCCAGCCCCAGCGCCAGCAGGTTGTAGACCCCGGAGAGCACCAAGTTCTGGCGCATCACCCGGCGCGTGCGGCGTGCCAGGCGCCAGGCCACCTCGACCCCGGCCACCCCGGGCTTCAGCAGCGCCACGCTGGCCCCCTCCTGCACCGTGGTATTGGCACCCAGCGGCGCCACGCCGACGCTGGCGGTGGCCAGCCCCACCACGTCGTTGAGCCCGTCGCCCACGTAGAGCGACGGCTGGGGCATGGCCGCCAGCAGCTTGGCCTTGGCCTCGGGGCTGCGCCCGGCATAGCACTCTTCCGCCTTGATACCCACGGCATCCGCCAGCCGCCTCACCGCCGACGCCCGGTCACCGCTGATCAGGGCCAGGGCGAGCCCCTCTCGGCGCAGCTCTGCCAGCGTCTCGCTAGTACCGGGCAGGGCCGTCTCGCCCAGGGTGAAGCGGGCCAGCAGGTTTCCGTCGCAGGCCAGCAGTACTTCGCTCTCTCCCGAGTCGCCGGCCTGCTCGGTGGCAACGCCCTGCTCGGCGAGCCAGGTACGGCTGCCCAGCCGCAGCTCTCGCCCGTCGCCAAGCGCAACCTGCCGGCCCCGGCCGCCGACCTCTTCGGCCTGCACGATGTCGAGCTCCCCGCCCGCCCCGGCATCCTGGGCCCCTCGGGCATCTCGCACATCTTGAACATAGCGGCGCACGGCCCGCGCCAACGGATGCTCGCTGCCGCGTGCCGCCACGGAAGCCAGCGCCAGCAGCTCCGGTTCAGACAAACCGGCTGCCGAGTGCATGGCCTGCACCTGCGGCTCCCCGGCGGTGAGCGTGCCGGTCTTGTCGAAGGCGGCGCTGCGAATCCGCGCCAGCGTCTCGAAGGCACCCGGGTCGCGGATCACCACGCCGCGCTCCAGTGCCTGACCGCTGCCCGCCAGGCCGGCCAGGGGAATCGCCAGACCCACGGCGCAGGGGCAGGCTACCACCAGCACCGATAGCGCCCTCACCCAGGCCTCCTCGATCGGCACGCCGGCCAGCCAGGTGGCCACCAGGGTGAACAGCGCCAGCACCACCGCCAGGGGGCTGAGCCAGCCGGCGAAGCGATCCGCCAGCCGCTGCAGCTCGCCCTTGCGCGCCTGTTGCCACCACATCTGCTCGCGCAGCCGGTCCAGACGACACTCGCCAGCGGGCGCAGTGACCTCGAAGACCAGCGCCGCACCGAGATTACGGCAGCCGGCCGCTACGGCATCGCCCGGCAGGCAGCGCCGCGGCGCGCTTTCACCGGTCAACGGCGAGAGGTCGAGCAGCGCCTCGGCATCGCTGAGGGTGCCGTCCAGCGGCAGCGCTTCGCCGGATTCGACGCGCAGCCGGTCGCCCACCGCCACGCTATCCAGCGCACAGGGCTGCCAGGCATCCGCCTCCCAGCGCTGCACCTGCGTCGGCGGCCGATGCAACGCCTGGAGCGCACGCAGCCCGCGATGGCGGCACAGGGTTTCCACCAGCCGGCCGACCAGCAGCAGCGTGACCAGCATCACGGCGGTATCGAAATAGACCTCGGGCGAGCCGCGCGCCAGCAGCCACAGCGATACGCCCACCGCTGTCAGCGCGCCCAGCGCCACCAGCGCATCCATGCCGGGTCGCCACGCCCGGGCCGTGCGCCAGCCGGCGCGGTAGAACGGCAGCGCCACGTAGGTGACGACCGGCAGGGCGAACGCGCCCGAGACCCAGGCCATGATCAGGTCGAGTTCCGCCCTGGGCATGGCACCGGCATAGATCAGCAGCGAAGCGAGCATGGTCCACATGCCGAAGGCCACGGCCATGAGCAGCCGCAGGGTGAGATAGCGGCTCTCGGCATCGAGTCGCGCTTCGGCATCGCCGATCGCTTCCGGGGGACCGAGGCGGTAGCCGAGCCGGCTCAAGGCAGCCGCCAGCCGCGCTTCTTCGAGCGCCTGGGGCTGCCCCTGCACCAGCAGGGTGGCACTGGGGTAGTGCACGCTGGCGGCGCTGACGCCGGGCATGCGCGCCAGCTGCGCCTCGACGGCCAGGGCGCAGCTGGTGCACCACAGGCCCTGGACCGAGTAGAGCGCCTCGCCCTGGCGCTCGAATTGACTGTCGGAGATGGCATCCATACGAAAAGCGTAAGGGAAACCCGAGACGAATGCCCGCGAGATGGCACCGTTCACGATTGGCACGCCTGCCAAAGCCGCCATATACTGGGTATAAATACAGTGAATTGGAGGCTCGCCATGCCCAACTTCGACATCAAGCAAGCGCGCAAGGGCCGCGGCGCCACCTACAACCCCAGCAACCGTTTCGCCCCCACCCACAGCGAAACGGTGGACGACGGCTGGTGGCAGGAGGAGATGCCGACGCGCCTGGCCACGGTGGTCAGCGAGGAGCGGGCGCGCAGCGCGCTGGCGTGGAACGACTCTCCCGACCTGGCCTTCGACCGCTCGCTCAACCCCTACCGCGGCTGCGAGCACGGCTGCATCTACTGCTATGCGCGACCGAGCCATGCCTACTGGGACATGTCACCGGGCATCGACTTCGAGACCCGGCTGATTGCCCGCAGCGGCCTGGTGGATCGCCTTCGCGAGGAGTTCTGCAAACGCAGCTACGAATGCCGCCCCATTGCCTTCTCCGGCAACACTGACTGCTATCAGCCGCTGGAGGCAGAGCGCGGCACCAGCCGCGAAATACTGGATTTCCTGCTCAAGTGCCGCCACCCGGTATCGATCATCACCAAGAGCGCGCTGATCCTGCGCGACCTGGACCTGCTAGGGGAATTGGCCCGCCAGCGGCTGGTGCGGGTCTCGATCAGCCTGACCAGCCTGGACACCGAGCTCAAGCGCAGCCTGGAGCCGCGGGCCGCCTCCCCCACCGCGCGCCTGCGCACCGTGCAGCGCCTGCACGAGGCCGGCATTCCGGTGGGAGTGATGGTGGCGCCGGTGATACCGGGCTTGACCGACCATGAGCTGGACCGCCTGCTGGCAGCGGCACGGGACGCCGGCGCACAGTGGGCCGGCTGGACGCTGCTGCGCCTGCCACGGGAAGTGGCGCCGCTGTTCGAGGATTGGCTCGAAGCCCACTACCCCGAGCGGGCACGCAAGGTGATGAGTCTGGTGCGGCAGAGTCGCGGCGGTGCCGACTACGACAGCCGCTTCGGCAAGCGCATGCGCGGCGAGGGGGTATTCGCCGAGCTGATCGCCCAGCGCTTCGACAAGATCTGCCGGCGGCTGGGCCTCAACGACCCCGCCACCAGCGAATCGCGGCAGCTCGACGTGACCGCGTTCCGCCCGCCGCGAGCCCAGGGCGAGCTGTTCGAGTGACGGCTCAAGGCACGATGACGGCGGCCCCCGTGAGGCGGCCATCACGCAGATCGCTCAGCGCCTGGTTGGCCCGTTCCAGCGGGTAGGCGCGCGTCTCGGTGCGAATCGGCACCGTAGGCGCCAAGGCCAGAAACTCCTCGCCGTCCTGGCGGGTGAGGTTGGCCACCGACTTGACGCTGCGCTCCTGCCACAGCAGGCGATAGGGAAAGGCGGGAATGTCGGACATGTGGATACCGCCGGAGACCACCGTGCCCCCCGGGCGTACCTGCGCCAGGGCCAGGGGCACCAGCTCTCCCACCGGCGCAAACAGCAGCGCGGCATCGAGGGGCTCCGGCGGCGCCTGGTCGGCATCGCCGGCCCAAACGGCCCCGAGCCGCCGGGCGAAGGCCTGGGCCGCGTCGTCGCCCGGCCGGGTGAAGGCATACACTCGCTGCCCGCGCGCCACGGCGAGCTGGACGAGGATATGCGCGGCGGCGCCGAAACCGTAGATCCCCAGGCGCCGGTTGTGCTCGCCTCCGGCCAGACGCCAGGTGCGATAGCCGATCAGCCCCGCACATAGCAGCGGTGCTGCGGCCTGGGCGTCTTCCGCCATCATGGGGAAACAGTAGCGGGCATCCGCGACGCCGTACTCGGCGTAGCCGCCATCGAGGGTATAGCCGGTAAATCGCGCTTGGTCACATAAATTCTCGCGACCGGCCAGGCAGGCCTCGCACTCGCCGCAGGTCCATCCCAGCCAGGGTACGCCGATGCGCATGCCCGGAGAGAGGTGTTCGACGCCCTCCCCCAACAGGGTGATTTCCCCAATAATCTCGTGTCCAGGCACCAGCGGCAGGGAGGGGGAGTCAAGCTCGCCGTCGACCACATGCAGGTCGGTGCGGCACACGCCACAGGCCAGCACGCGGAGCTGTACCTGCCCTGCCCCGGGCTCCGGTCTGGGCACGATATCCAACTGCAGCGGATGGCCGGGGGCATGCAGTCGCATGGCACGCATCTGGGTCATGGCAGGCTCCCTCGAGTTGGCTTTCTTCTCTCGGGAGCATAGCCCAGCGCCACGGCTGAGATCAGCCGACCGCAACCTCGTAGCCGGTGAACTTGCGCAGGTTGATCACCCCGGTATCCAGAATCAGGTACTGCCCCTTGAGTCCCAGCAGGGTGCCGGCCGCCTCGGCCTTCTTGTCGAAGTTGTGCGAGACGATCTTGCGCGGGAACTCCAGCACCGGGTATTCGAAGCTCACTGGCCTCTCATCGAGAACATGCAGGAAGTCGGCACCGAAGCGCTCGCGGAGGCCCGACAGCCCGCCGTCCAGGCTCGCCAACAGGCGATCGCGCTCGGCTTGCAGGTCCAGTGGTTCGACCTCCCCCTTCAACATGGCACGCCAGTTGGTCCGGTCGGCCACCTGTTCCTTGAACAGTACCTCCACCAGGCCGGACTGCTGCCGGGTTTGCACCTCGAGGATCGGCAGCGCCTGGATCGCGCCCTGGTCGAGCCAGCGGGTCGGCACCTGGGTCCCTCGGGTGATGCCAACCTTGAGGCCGGAGGAGTTGGCGAGATAGATCACGTGGGGCTGGAAACAGTGTCGCTCGGCCCATTCCGGCTCGCGGCACGTGCCGGCATCGAAGTGGCAGGTCTCGGGCTTGACGATGCAGGTATCGCACTGGGCCAACTTCTTGAAGCAGGGGTAGCAATAACCCTGGGCAAAGCTCTTCCTGGTCGCCCGGCCGCAGTGAGTGCAGGCGATCGACCCGGTCCACTCCAGCCGCAGCGGCTGGCCGAGCCGCGCGTTCAGGTCGAGGCGATGCTCGCCGGCACGCAGCGTGTAGCGCACCGCGCCGCCCTGCTCGCCCGGTGCGATGGCCATCTTGCTCAGGCAGCCCTGCACCGCGGGCGCGACCTCGATCATGCCGTTATCAATCACGTGACGCATCCCGAGCTAGTCCAGCTAACTCCGGCGGTACGTCAGTGCCGCTGCTGGCACTGCCGCAGGTACGCTGTTGCAGGTAGCCGACCCGCTGTTCCTCGGGCACGTGGTTCTCGTACTCGTAGCGAATCACCGCCTCGAGGCAGAGCTCGGTCTGCTCTGCGGTCAGCATGCGCCCGTCCGGCCATTTGCGCAGCGCCACCGCCTGCTTGAGGCTCTCGTAGACGGCCGGCGTCATCTGCCGGATCATGCGCTCGAAGGTCATATCGCTCATTGGGAACTCTCTCATAGGGGAAACGCTGCCATAAATCGGCGAGCGGGATGAAGCGCAAGGCGCACGGAGCACAGGAACCGGAGCATATGGGGTATATGTGAGGATTCCGCGCACCGCGCAACGCAGCGATTCGCCCGCGCAGCCATTTAGGCAGTGTTTCCTAGCGGCGTGCACGGCCCGAATAATACCATCCCATCGCCAGCCCCACGACCAGACCGCCCAGGTGTGCTTCGTTGGCCACGTTGCCGAAGCCCACGGCGGCAGCCATGTCGGTCATGGTGAAGACCATCCAGCCGAGCATGAATACCACCAGCATCTGGGGCACGAAGAAGCCGCTCTGTGGCGCCCGGCGAGACATCAGCCAGACATAGCCGAGCAAGGCGAAGTCGACGCCCGACATGCCGCCGAACAGCACGGTACCGGTAGCATACTGCGCCAGGTTGGCGCCAACGCCGGCCACCAGCAGGATCGCCAGCATGCGGCCGCTGCCCTGCAGCGTCTCGACCTGGCGGCCAAAATACCATAGCCACAGCATGTTGAAGATCAGGTGCATCCAGCCAAAGTGCAGAAAGGCTGGCGACAGCAGCCGCCATACCTGCCCCGAGGTCAGCGCATCGGAGAGGCTGCCAAAGGCCAGGCTGCCGTTGACGACCCCCACCGGCACGATGGTGAGCATCGCCACCACGATATCGCCCAGCACATGCATCAGGCCGAACACCAGCAGCGAAATGGCCAGCGCCGTAGCCGTGACCGGCGCCTGGCGGAAGGGAGCCGAGAGCGACGCATTGCCGGCGGATGTGCGGCGACGTTCCGGCATGATTCGCTCCCCGCGCTGCCAGCGAGTCAGCAGTTGCATCAAGGCATCATGCTGATCGGGGTCGGCAAGCCACAGCACCTGCCCCTCCGACTCCTCGGTAAAGCGGTGTCCGATCCGGTGGGCCCAGAGTGCACGGCGAAGCTCACGGGTATCCGTCTCGTGGGGAAACAGCATGATGCGGTACATGAACTCTCCCTGGACCATTACATAACAGTATCTTGCGCCGAACAGGGTCGTTTCTCAAATCGACCGGGCGCACAAAAAGAAAAATCCGGCGGAAGGGGGGCCGCCGGACAAGAGCAAGGGATCATTCAAGGGAACACCTATTCAGACGAGCGAGTGGTGAGGAAGTTCAGGACGTTCAGAAAAAAAGTTGTAAAAGTTTGTATCCTTGACTCAGTCGAAGTCGATTTCCCACGGCCGCGGCCTCGCCGCCGCCTCCTGGGGCACTCTCACCCACACGAAATGATTTGCATCGAGCCTTGTCTCCCCGCTCCAGCGATAGGCCACCAGACGACCGAACTTCACCGCGCTGTAGTCCAGACAGGCAATATTGGCCGTCGGCAACGCGGGCACCCCCTCGCACCAGTAGTGGCCGATGAACAGCGGCGGCTGCTCGAGGCCATAGTGAGGCAGACGCTCGAACTCGGCTTCGGTCAGTTCACGCTCCTCAAGATCGCCCGGTAGATTGTCGGGCTGAAAAATCACGTCGCCCCAGACACGCGGCTGCCGGGCCCAGAAGTGTGCCCTGAAGCTGCGCCGGGTAAAGCCATCGCCGGAGTGAATGGCAACCCCTTCAGGCAGTGGCAAGTGTACGCCACGGGTCAGGCGGTCGAGTACACGATAAGCCAGTGTGTCCGGCTGCACGGACTGCTGCAGGAACGCCTCGTCGATGATGCCACCGGGACATTCGCGTTCCAGCGCACCGATCAGCGACTGGTCCCAACAGGCGTGTACGACGCGAAAGGAACCGAAATCGAGATAGAGCGGGATGTCCATGAACCAGGCCAGGGTGTCGTCCCACTCCGCCGGATGATCGCGGTACTGGTCGAGGGTTTCCTTGATGATGCGGTTGTGGCGAGGCGTGTGTTCGCGCAGCCATTCACGGCCCAGGTGCTTCGGTGCACGATGGCAGTAGGCCAGCGCGTTATATTCATGGTTGCCCATGACGATATGCGCCTCGCCCTCTTCCACCATGCGCCGGACAATGCTTACCGCCAAGCGAATCCGCGGCCCCCGGTCGACCAGGTCACCGAGAAAGATCGCCTTGCGCCTTGGGTGGCGATAGACGCCGCCGCGCTGGTGATAGCCCAGCTTCTCGAGCAGTGCACCGAGGGTGGCACCGCAGCCATGCACGTCGCCGATCAGATCGTAGCCTTCGATAGCCGCCTCTCTCACATCAATCCCCCAGCCGGTTGCTCCAGCCCAGCTTGCTGCGTAGGACCTCGTAGAAGTTATGACCGAGCGGATGCACCAATTGCACCCGCTGGGCCTTGCGCTTCACCACCAGCACGTCGTCGGGCTTGGCCACGGCGCGGGTCTGGCCGTCACAGCTGATGTGGGGATAGGTCTGGTTGGTCTCGCCAATGTGCACGTGAATCTCACTGGCAGCATCGATGACGATGGGACGGCTGGAGAGCGTATGGGGAAACATCGGCACCAGCTCGATCACGTCCAGCTTGGGGTGCATGATCGAGCCGCCACCTGACAGCGCATAGGCGGTGGAGCCGGTAGGCGTGGCCATGATCAGGCCATCGCTGCGCTGGCTGCAGACGAACTGCTGATCGATGAACAGCTCGAATTCGATCATGCGCACCGCCTTGCCCGGATGCAGCACCACCTCGTTCAGCGCATCGCCACTACCCACCAGGGTGCCATCCCGATACAGCTCGGCATCCAGCAGGAAGCGCTCCTCGACCTCGAACTGACCATCCAGCACCTGGCCGACGCGCTCCTCGAGTTCGTCGGGTGAAATATCGGTGAGAAAGCCCAGCCGCCCACGATTGACTCCCAGCATCAGGGTGCCGCTGTGGCACAGCGTACGGGCCGCACCAAGCAGGCTGCCGTCGCCGCCCACCACGATGACCAGGTCGCAGAGCTCACCTAGAGTGCGCCGGCTCGCCTCCGGGTGACCATGATCGAGCAGCACGGTCGCAGTACGATCCTCGACAATCACATGCAAGCCGCGCTCATCGAGAAAGCGCATCAGCCGCTTCAAGGTCTCGACCACCTTGGCACTGCCCAGGCGGCCGATCAGACCGATGTTCTTGAACCCGTCGTGCTCTTTTTGCATGCCCTGGCCTCTCGGATCATGGCCGCTCATTATGGGCGTTGGCGAGTACCCCGGCAAACGCGCTCAGACCGTGACCGTAGCCCGGCGCTTCAGCCACCACTCGTTGAGCAGCAAGGAGCCGACGATGATGGCGCCCCCCAACGCCAGCCTCACCAGATCGGCATCTCGGTTCCAGATCACCAGGTTGACCGCAAGTCCAGCGGGTATCAGCGCATTGTTCATGATTGCCAGCGCACCGGCATCCACGCGGGTCGCACCAAGATTCCACAGGAAGTAGCCCAGCCCCGAGGCGACCAGACCAAGCCAGGCCAGCACTCCCCACTGCATGCCGGTAACAGGCATGGCTGAGGCGTTGCCGAGCAAGGCAAAAGCCGGCAACGCGATAACCAGGGCGCCGAGGTAGAACCAGGCAAAGACACTGTGACGCGGGAGTTCAGCGGGCAGGCCCGCAGAAAGGCGCCGATAGCCGACCTGTCCAAGCGCAAAGCAGAAATTGGCCCCCTGGACCACCAGGAAACCAAGCCAGAAGCCGCTGTCGACGCCGTCATAGCGGATTACGGCCGCCCCCAGTACTGCCAAGGCGGCCGTCAGCAGGTAGAACGGTGTGAAGCGCCCGAACAGGGCATCGTCCAGCAGCGTCACGTAGAGCGGCGTGAAGATGGTGAACAGCAGCACCTCCGGCACCGATAGCAGCAGGAAGGACTGGTAGAAAAAGATGTACATGATACCCAGTTGCACTGCACCCAGGCCCATGAGCGCGAGACGCTGACGACCTGCAAGCAACCTGGGACGCAGGAACGGCAGGAAAACCAGGGCTGCCAGACCGACGCGTATCAGCACCGCCAAGTAACTATCCACCTGACCGGCAAGGTAAACGCCGATCAGCGAGAACGAGAAGGCCCAGAGTACGGTGACGCCGACGAGATAGCCCACTGTTAACCTCTTATGCATTGACTGGTTGACCAGGGGGATTATACCGCTCTTGCCTTGCGCTTCAATGAGCGCTCTTCACACCCGGTCGCCTCGACAGGATTGCAAGGTCAATTCATGGACGCGGCGCCAAACCGTGAACTCTCTACTCCTATTGGCGATTCAGCCATCTCCATGCATAGAGACAGCCAGGCAGCCACCCCAACAGGGTCAGCAGCAGACTCACTACGACACGCCGAGCACCTCCCTGGGCAAGGCCGACGGCCAAGGGAGGCAGCATGATGGCAAGCGCCTTGAACGCAAAGCGCAGGGCGGGAGACACTTGCCAGGCCGGTGACACCGTCGAGGTCTTCGATGTCACCGTGCCACTGGCAGGGGGCAGGCCGTCATCGGGAGATGGTATGTACTCCTGCACCCCTGACACGTGCTGTTGCTTTCTCTTGGCCCTTTCATGTGCCTGACGGTGCGCCTCATGATCGATCTTCTGCTCGATGCCATCGGCACCTTCGGCCAATTCCTCATGGTAGCGCTCCCACTCCTCCCAGTCGTAAGGCGTGCCGGCTCTTGGCTTGTGCCCGCCGGCATGGCGAGCGCGATCCCACGCCTTTTCCTCCAGGGTATTGGGGCGCTCATCGTCGCGGCTACCGTCGAGCCCCTTACGCGCCAGGTACTCTCGTGCGTCCACCTGCTCCTCCTTCGCTGATCGCGACGCTGGATTTACCGCCCCAGCCTGCCAGTCGATATCTGCCTGCTTACTCCTCTTCGATCCACTTTGAGCCCGCGGTGTTCCGGCACACGACAGGCGACCGCCAGGAAAGCGCAACGTTGGCCAAGTGTTGAAGAGACTCATCCGGCGCGCAGCGTCTTGGCTATGCTGGGAGTATCCCCGCGCTCAAGAAGGAGATGCGCCATGCAGAACAGGGCACCCACCATCGTTCGTGAGATCATGTCCCGGGATTGCTATCGCGTCACAGCCAACACCTCGATCACCACACTCGCTGAAGGGTTGGCCCTGCACCGCCTGCCCGGCGTGCCGGTGGTCGACGAACACGATCATCTCATCGGCTTCATCTCGGAGCAGGATGTGCTGGGCAAGCTGCTGCAAAGCGCCTATCTCAACGATGAGGCTCCCTTGGTCAAGGAGTTGATGCGAAACGAAGTCCTTTCCGTGTCGCCCACCAAGAGCATCGCCGACCTGGCCCAGGAAATGCTCGGCCTGAAGCCCAAGGTCTTTCCGGTGACGGAGCAGGGCCGTCTTTGCGGCATCGTGACCCGGCGCGATGTGCTCACAGCCATCCTGCGCATGCGACATAGCTGACCTTTCCTACCCTCCCACCTCGCCGACCACCCACCTTCCCACCCTGCTGCCGGCCAGCCCGGCAGCAGGGTGGCTGCCTTTCCCTCGTGCACGCCATGCCTGGCGCACATAAAAAACGCCCATGACAGGGTCATGGGCGGAAAGATCGAAACTGCGAGCCAGAGCAACAGTGTTAGCGACTGCCATCGCGCTGTTGCCTGTATCAAATATGACAGCAGCAAGCAAAAAAGTTCGCCACTGTTCGATAATTTTTTGCCCGGACGGTGACCTGACCGCAAACCCTCCATCCGGAAGACCCCGGCTCAGGTACCTGGCGACCAAAGTGGTACAGGATGAAGCCTTGATAAAACAACAGGCTAGACAATCAGGAGCGGCAAAGCCATGGGACAGCTTGCAATACCCAAGCCCTTGGTTTTACTATCGAAACGCCTCGCGGGTGTAGCTCAATGGTAGAGCAGAAGCTTCCCAAGCTTAAGACGAGGGTTCGATTCCCTTCACCCGCTCCAGAACTCGCAGTGTGCGCTTGAGCAAGCTCCGCTTCGGCCTGCGCACCTGCCCCCAGCGCGGCTTCACCATGGCACTCTTCCTGCTCATCTTCGCCGTTTGCCTGCTCATCATTGGCGGCATGGTATTGATCCTGCTGTTTTCGCGCACTCCGCGCTATCGCACCGAGCCAGAACAGCTGCTGGAGCTGTTCGACAAGGCGCTCGACAACCAGGTGGGAGAGACCGAGTGGAACGTCGTGATCAACTACCCGATTCGCCACGATGACTACCTCGACGGTATAAGACGCCGTGCCCAGCACCTGATGCAGGAGCATGGCCGGCCCTGGCAGGTGGCCCAGGGCAAGTCCCTGCTCGACAAGACCGGTCGCGAGGAGTTGGCCGCCCTGCGCAACCACCTCGCTTCTCACCAGCGGCTGCGCGAGAAGCGGCGCGACGAGACGTAGGGTCGAGCAGGGTGTGGTATGCTGTACATGATAGCCAAGGGCGGAGGTCTTCATGTCCAGCATCATTCGCCAGATCCCTCTCGATACCGCAACCCAGCATCACGCTCACGACTTCCACCAGATCGTCATCGGTCTGCAGGGCCGGGCGGAGTTCGAAATCGAGGGCCTGGGAGGCGCCATATCGGCTTTCTCCGGCTGCATCGTGCCAGCCAACCATGTGCATTACTATGTCGGACAGGGGGAGAATCGCCAGCTCATCCTCGACCTCCCTGCCGATGCCCCCTCGCTCACCGGCTACCACCACGAGCTTTCACGCCTCTTCGATGCCCCGCGTTTCTTCGCCCTCGACCAGCCGCTCAAGCACTACCTCGATTTCCTGCTGCTGGAACAGAGCGGTTGCCCGGAGGATATGAGCGCTGCCCAGAGCGACCGGCTGGCTGCGACCTTTCTCGGCTGCCTGCATGCAAGGCTCGGTGGCACGCCTCCCCAGCCGAGAGTTCGGCAGCTGGACCTGGCCAAGCTCGACCACTTCATCGACCGGCACCTGGCCAACCCCATCGCGGTGGCCGATCTGGCCGCCCAGGCTTGCCTCAGCGAAGCCCATTTCCGCAGCCGTTTCCGTGAGCAGACCGGGCTTTCTCCTTGGCAGTACGTGCGCCGGCGCCGTCTTGAAGCAGCCTGTCGACTGCTCGAGGAGGGACGCATGCCACTCTCGCAAATCGCGTTGAACACCGGGTTTGCTCATCAGAGCGCTCTGTCCCACGCATTTCGCAGCGCCTATGGCTGCCCTCCCAGCCAATTTAGACGCAGCCTGCCGGATCGCCCCCCTGCCAGCCTGAACCGGCTAGATCATGCGACTTAAGTCTAACTATCAGGTTTTTCCCTGCATTCTGCCGCGTTTTACGTAAATTTTTCCGAATTTTTCACAAGCAGCCTTGCCAGTCCCTCCCTACAGTCAATGAAACATACCCATGCTCGGGCGGATCGCCCTGTGCATAACGTTTTGCCGTTTATGACGGTGGCAGTTCGGGGGACACCAATGCTCAACGCCAATTCCATGCTGGATGCTGCCTCATGGCAGCAAGAACTCGATAGCCTTTTTGCACGTATCAGCGATCACTATGTGGTTGACGAGGAAGTCTTCGTCAAGGAACTGGTCGATGTTCTCAGCGCCAACCCGGAAGATTTCCGGCGTATCGCAGGCAAGACTGCCGAACTCGTCCGCGAAGTCCGTGAAATGGACACGGCCGTCGATACGATCGACGAACTGCTGCAGCAATACAGCCTCGATACCCACGAAGGCCTGATGCTGATGTGTCTGGCCGAGGCCATGCTGCGCATCCCCGACAGCGCCACGGCCGATGCCCTGATCGAAGACAAGCTCGGCCCTGCCGACTGGAAGGCCCACATGGGCCAGAGCGACTCCTGGCTGGTCAATGCCTCGACCTGGGGCCTGCTGATGACCGGCCGTGTGGTGACGATGGACAAGCCTCGCGAAGGCAAGCCCTCCGGCTTCATCAACCGTATGGTCAACCGCATGGGCGAGCCGGTGATCCGCCGTGCCATGTACGAGGCGATGAAGATCATGGGCAAGCAGTTCGTGCTCGGCCGTGACATCGACGAAGCACTGAAGCGCTCCCGCCCGCTGTTCGACAAGGGCTACACCTACTCTTATGACATGCTCGGCGAGGCAGCACGTACCCGTGACGATGCCAAGCGCTACTTCGACGACTACGCTCGTGCCATCGAGCGAGTCGGCTTGACCGGCACCAAGCTCTCCGAGCGCACCCCGGCGCCTTCGGTGTCGATCAAGCTCTCGGCACTGCACCCCCGCTACGAGTTCGGCCGCCGTGAACAGATACTGCGCGAGCTGGTGGCCAGTGTGCGAGAGCTGGTCGTGCTGGCTCGCAAGCGTGATGTTGCCCTGACCATCGATGCCGAAGAGGTCGACCGGCTGGAGCTCTCGCTGGAAGTCTTCCGTGCCGTCTTCGAGAGCGAAGCCTGCAAGGGTTGGGGTCACTTCGGCCTGGTGGTGCAGGCCTACTCCAAGCGCGCACTGCCGGTGCTGCACTACCTCAACCGACTGGCCGACCGTCAGGGTGACGAGATCCCCGTACGCCTGGTCAAGGGTGCCTACTGGGACAGCGAGATCAAGGAGTCACAACAGCTTGGCGTCGAGGGGTATCCGGTCTATACCCGCAAGGCGTGTACCGACGTTGCCTACCTGGTCTGCGCGCGCTTCCTGCTCTCCGACCAGACTCGCGGGCGCATCTTCCCTCAGTTCGCGACGCACAACGCCCACACTATCAGCACTATTCTCGAGATGGGCAACGAGACAACGCGCCCGTTCGAATTTCAGCGCCTGCACGGCATGGGCGAAGCGCTTTACGATGCGGCGCTCAAGCGCGCCCCCAAGGGCACCTACTGCCGTATCTACGCACCGGTAGGGGCACACAAGGATCTGCTGCCCTATCTCGTGCGTCGCCTGCTCGAGAATGGCGCCAACTCCTCGTTCGTGCACCAGCTGGTCGATCCCAAGGTGCCGGTGGAATCGCTCTGCATCCATCCGGTCGAGACACTGGGGCAGTACAAGACCTATGCCAATCCGCGCATCCCGCTGCCCAAGGACATTTACGGCCCGAACCGTCCCAACTCAAAGGGCGTAAACCTCAACGTTCGCAGCCATTACGATCCACTGATGAAGGCCATGTCGGGGTTCATGGAGCGCAGCTACGAGGTCGGCCCGCTGCTGGCTTTCGAGGTGCCTCGCGATCCGGCCAACGTGCACGAGGTCTTCAGTCCGTATGACCGCAGTCAGCGCGTCGGCAGCGTGCAGTGGACCAGCCGCGACCAGGCCGCCCGCGCGGTGGATGCCGCCTGGGCCGCCTTCCCGCGCTGGGAGGCCACTCCCGTGGCCGAGCGGGCCGCCATCATTCGCCGCCTGGGCGACCTGATGGAGGAGAACCTGGCCGAGCTGATGGCGCTGTGCTCCCGCGAAGGCGGCAAGCTGCTCACCGACGGCGTGGACGAGATCCGCGAAGCGGTAGATTTCTGCCGCTACTATGCCATGCGTGCCGAAGAGCAGTTCGGCGAGGCCATCGAACTCCCTGGTCCCACCGGCGAATCGAATCGCCTGATGCTCTCCGGCAAGGGGGTCTTCGCCGCCATCAGCCCGTGGAACTTCCCGGTGGCGATCTTTTGCGGCCAGATGGTGGCTGCCGCAGTGGCCGGCAACAGCGTCCTGGCCAAGCCCGCCGAGCAGACTTCCGTCGTCGCCCACCGGGTGGTGGAACTGCTGTATGAAGCCGGCATGCCACGTGACGTGGTCCAGCTGCTGCCCGGCGACGGCCCCACCGTGGGCAGCGTGCTCACCTCCGACCCGCGCATTACCGGGGTCGCCTTTACCGGCGGCACCGACACCGCGCAAATCATCAACCGCGCCCTGGCCGCCCGTGAGAACGCTCCGCTACCGGCGCTGGTCGCCGAAACCGGGGGCATGAATGCGCTGATCGTCGACTCCACCGCCCTGCCCGAGCAGGTGGTGGCGGACGTGATCCAGTCGGCCTTCCAGAGTGCCGGCCAGCGCTGCAGCGCCCTGCGCGTGCTCTACCTGCAGGAGGACGTAGCCGACCGCGTCATCGAGATCCTGCGCGGCGCCATGGACGAGCTGCACGTGGGAGATCCCCGCGACCTGGGTACCGACGTGGGCCCGGTGATCGACGAGGATGCCCGCAAGGGGCTGCAGGCCCACATCGAGAAACTCAAGGGCGAGGGGCGCCTGCTGGCCGAGACGCGCCTCGATCCGGCTCACACTGCACATGGCACCTTCGTGCCGCCGGTGGCCTTCCGCATCGATGCCATCGACGCCCTGGATCGGGAGCAGTTCGGCCCGGTACTGCATGTGGTGAGCTACAAGTCGAGCGAGATCGAGCAGGTGCTCGAATCGATCAATGCCAGAGGCTATGGACTGACGTTCGGCGTACACAGCCGGAATGAATCCTTTGCCCAGCTCGTCGCGCAGAAAATTCGTGTTGGCAATGTGTACATCAACCGGAATATCATCGGCGCCGTCGTCGGTGTCCAACCCTTCGGTGGACAAGGGCTTTCCGGAACGGGGCCCAAGGCGGGCGGGCCGCACTACCTGCTGCGTTTCGCCACAGAGAAGACCGTCACCGTCAATACCGCCGCGCTGGGCGGCAACGCATCACTGCTTGCGCTGGGAGACGAGTGATCACGCTCGTCATTGACCACAACAACATTGAAGGAAACCCCAATGGTTGAGAACAACATGGCTATCGGTTTCACCTTCGTGGTGTACCTCTTGCTGATGCTGGGTATCGGCATCGTTGCCTACCAACGCACCACCAACCTGTCGGATTACATCCTGGGTGGCCGCTCGCTCGGCCCCTGGACCTCGGCGATCTCCGCCGGGGCATCCGACATGTCGGGCTGGCTGCTGCTGGGCCTGCCGGGCGCTGCCTACGTCAGCGGCATTTCGGCCAGCTGGATCGCCGTGGGCCTGCTGATCGGAACCTGGCTCAACTGGCTGGTCGTGGCACGCCGCCTGCGACTCTACAGCTTCAAGGTCAGCGACGCCCTCACCCTGCCGGAGTATTTCGCCAACCGCTTCAACGACAAGACGCAGCTGCTGCGTGTGATCTCGGCGATCTTCATCCTGATGTTCTTCCTCTTCTACACCAGCTCGGGCCTGGTCGCCGGCGGGCGCCTGTTCGAGACGGTGTTCGGCTATGACTACACCCTTGCCGTCACCATCGGCACCATCGCGGTGATCTCCTACACCTTCTTCGGCGGGTTCCTGGCGGTTTCCTGGACCGACCTGATCCAGGGCCTGATGATGGCCGCCGCACTCGCCATCGTGCCGATCATCGCCTTCGGCGACCTGGGCGGCACAGCCGGTGCCGGCGCCGCTCTCGCGGCGGAAAGCGAATACATGCTGGCCTGGTTCCGCGACGCCTCCACCGGTGAAGCGCTGACCCTCATCGGCATCGTCAGCTCGCTGGCCTGGGGCCTGGGCTATTTCGGCCAGCCGCACATCCTGGCACGCTTCGCGGCCATCCGCAGCGACCGTGACATTCCCGCGGCCCGCCGCATCGCCGTGACCTGGACCGCCATCGCCCTGATCAGCTCGGTGGCCGTGGGCCTGCTCGGCGTCGGCTTCGTTCAGCGCGACCTGGCCGATGGCGAAACCGTGTTCATGGTGATGGTCAATCTGATCTTCCACCCGGTGATCGCCGGCATCCTGCTCGCCGCCATCCTGGCTGCGATCATGTCCACCGCCGACTCGCAGCTGCTGGTCTCCTCCTCGGCGCTGACCGACGACTTCTACAAGGCGATCTTCCGCAAGGATGCCAGCCAGACCGAGCTGGTCTGGGTCGGCCGCTTCGCCGTGATCGGCATCGCCATCATTGCCTACCTGCTGGCGCTCAACCCCGATGCCACGGTGCTCGACCTGGTCGCCTACGCCTGGGCGGGTTTCGGTGCCGCATTTGGCCCGGCGCTGATCATGTCGCTCTACTGGCGCCGCATGAACAAGTGGGGAGCGCTGGCCGGCATCGTCACCGGCGGCGTGACCGTGGTGGTATGGGCCGAGATCTCGGGCGGCCTCTTCGACCTCTACGAGATCGTGCCGGGCGTGATTCTGGCCTACATCGCCATCGTGGTGGCAAGTCTTGCCACCGAAGAGCCGGACCTGCGCGTCACCGCCGACTTCGATACCTTCGATGAGGCATGACCGGAAGGCGCCAGCATCCTGGCGCCCCTCAACGCGAGAAAGCCGCCTACGGGCGGCTTTCTCGTCACACCTCGCATCACTTTCAACTCTCATGTCAGCCATAGCGCCCGCAGGAGGACGATCGCCGTAAAGATCGCCAACGCCACCAGGCTGGCCGCCGGCTGAGTGGCTTGACACAGCCAGTGGCGCCGAAACTCCAGCCCCAGCGGGCGCATGAAGGCGGCACCCAGCGCCCAGACGCCCAGTGCGATGACGGGGAGCCGCAGGGCCATGGACATGCCGCTGATGAGCTCGGGGCGAACCAGCAGCCACAGCGCCAGCGCCGCGGCCAGTAACATTGCCCCCATGGTGAGCCAGATCGCCCCCGCCTGAGCTTCTGTTCGCATCGCCTGCCTCCCGCTTTTCCTACACAAGGCTTAGCTGCATCTGAGTAGATGCGCCATGCTGCGCCGCATCATTACTTGTACAATTACTCACCTGGCGTTACCAGATTCGTTTCTTTGAAATTAGACAACCATGGGATTAAGTCTCTCAATCCAAGCTATCAATGCGATAACAAAATTAAACAAGACTTTTAGAAACACTGTTCTTATAGTTTCAAGAGTCCAACGCTGCCGGATCCATGGCTCAAGAAAATCAGGAGGACGCTGTGATGAAACCGACTCGTCTCATTCCCGTGATGGCCCTTGCGGCCACCCCGCTCTTTGCCAGCCAGGCGGTGCTCGCCTACAGCGCCGGCGACACCTTCGTGCGCGGCGGCTTCGCCCAGACAGATACACGCTCCGATAACGGTGTGCTCGACAGTGTCAGCAGCGGTGAGACCGGCTTTACCTTTGGTGCCGGCTACCTGTTCACCGACCAGTTCGGCATCGAACTGAACAGCTCGGAGAAGATCGAGCACACCTTCAGCGCCGGTGGGGAATCCAATACCCTAGACCGCATGCCGGTGAACCTGATGGCCAACTACTATCCGCTGGGCGGCTTCGACTCCCGGGTGCAGCCCTATGTGGGCGCCGGCCTCAACTACACCCGCTTCTCGGGGGAGCCAGAGGGTGTCGATGCACGCCGCTCCTATGGCGCCGTTGGCCAGGTGGGGGTCGACCTGGCCGTGACCGACAACTTCATGCTCAACGGCTTTGCCAACTATGCCGATGTGGATTCCCGCATTTCAGTCGATGGAGAGCGCATCGGTACCGCCAAGGTCGATCCGATGACCATCGGCGGCGGTGTCACCTTTCGCTTCTGAAGCGTAGCCACCTCTCCTTCACACGCCGGGCCCTAGCCCGGCGTCTTGCTTTCAGGTCGTCAGGCAAATCCACAGCCAAGCATAAGAAGCATTAAAAATACCCGTTTAGTCTCAGATAAAACCATTGCCCTGGATCAAGATTTATTATTCATGCGCTGAGTAGACTGACTTCGTTTTAAAGCAGCCTTGAGCTGTCCCATTGGAAACGACAGGAGTCGACCCATGCGCAAGCAAGCTGTTCCCACCCTGCTGACTGCCGGCCTGGCGGCCACCGCTCTTCTGGCCAGCAGCCAGGCCCTCGCCTACAGCGAGGGCGACTTCATTACTCGCGTGGGCGTCGCCCATGTCGACCCCAAGAGCAACAATGGAACCCTGGACGGCGGCATTGATGTCGACGTACGCAGCGATACCAACCTGGGCTTCACCCTGGGCTACCTGTTCCACGACAACTTCGGCGTCGAGCTGCTGGCGGCGCTTCCGTTCAAGCATGACATCCGTCTTGCGGATGGAGCGATCGATGCCTCCACCAAGCATCTGCCACCGACCCTGACCGTGCAGTACTACCCGCTGGGCGGCAGCGGCGCCCAGGTGCAGCCCTACGCCGGCATCGGCCTCAACTACACCAACTTCTTCAGTGAAGAGATTGACCTTCCGAATGTTGATTTAGACCTCAGCAGCTCCTGGGGCCTGGCCGGCCAACTGGGCATGGACGTGCGCCTGGATGATAACTGGGGCCTCAACGTCGCTGCCTGGTATATCGATATCGACTCCGATGTAAAACTCAATGGTGAGAAGGTGGGCAAGACCAGCATCGACCCCTGGGTATTCATGGCCGGCATCAGCTACCGCTTCTGATGTGAACGGCACCAACGCAGCAGGCCCGCCATGGCGGGCCTGCTGCGTTGGTGCGGAAGCTGACTCCGCTTCAGCGCGGTGAGTGGCGCGACAGCCCCAACTGCGCCAGGGTGGGCTCGTCGAGGCCACGAACTGCATCGACCTGGGCCAGGCGGCGGTGGTAGTCGGCACTGAGGAAGGGTTCACCAGCCAGCAGATGCTCCAGGTACTCGTGCGCGGGCCTGAGTGAGGGGGCGGTCATGCCGGGCGCGGCGATATACACCCAGGCCTCGATCGCCCCCTCCAGGGTGACGATGGGCAGGCGGTGGCGCTCATACTCCAGGGGATAGCCCTCAAAGGGGTCCATCCGTTCGATCTGGCGAGGCTCGAGCAGCTCGAAGAGCGCCCCTTCGACACGCTCCCCAGCGAGCGGAACCACGTTGGCATGGGCGATGCCGCTGACGCGCGAGGCCTTGTCGAACCGCAGCGCATGGTCGCGCAGCGTTCCCGCCAGGCTGCGGCGTGTCGTGCCGATGCGTGCCTCGACTCGCGCCACGTTCATGTTACTGCCATAAGCGAAGTAGTAAGGCATCAATCTCGGTCGTCGCTCAGTTCTCGGTGACCAGACGGTCGATCTCTTCCACTGCCTTGCACATCAGCAGCCGGTCGCTGGCGCGAGAGCCCTGCTGAGCCAGGTAGGTATCGACCACCGGAGCCACCTCGCATGTCGCTGGCATCGGCGCCCTGGCCTCGACCAGCGCATCGAGACGAGCAATGAACACGAATCGCAGCCATTGCGGCAGCTCCATGGTATCGATGCAGAACGGCTGCTGGCTCTCGTAGGCTTCGGGTGCAGGCGTGCTCATGCGCCACATGTTGGTAGCCTTCATCGTCGCTTCGAGACGGCGCAAGGCCACATCGAGCTCATCATGGACCGTCATGTCGGGATACCGGCTGTGGGTTTCCCTACATTATCCAGACAGCCTGCCCACCTGGCCAGCACCGCACCGGACTGTTCACAGTTTCACTGAAAGAGGCTGTGGATAAGCTCTGGAAAGACGTCTCGGTAGCAGAGAATCCGCGGCATCGCCAACCATGGTTATTTCTTGACCAGCCGGTTGCCTGATACATGGAGGGGTGGCTGACAAGCGGCGGCCCTCCAATGTAGAGTGCACGCTGAAAAGGGAGCCGATATGCAGCCGATCCACACGCTTCATGATTTCTTTGACCGCACGGGAGCTGACGTGCGCCTCTACCATATGGGGCGTCGGGTCGAGCCGTGCCTCAGGGAGACCCTGGCCAGCCTCGAGCTGGATGCCGCTCCATGGCCCCTGCCCTGGCAAGGCCAGGCTCGCCTGAGCATCGTCTTCCGCCTGGGTGACCTGGCCGATCCGCTGATCTGGTTCCTAGCACTTCCGCTGGACGAACAGGGCCAGTTGGTGCCGGCTCCCCGGGATGCCTTTCTGCAGCGCCTGCTGGTCACACTGGGGGAGACCGTGGCGCGGGTAGGCCAGGAATCGAGCCAGGAGATCGACAACCTGATGCATGACAACCCGCTGGCCTTCACGCCCTCCCTACCCTTCCAGGCGGTGCTGCACGCCATGGCCAAGCGCGACTTGGGCAAGTCGGCGAGCCCGCACCTAGAGCCGGTGGAAGCCTACCTCAGCGGACAACAGCAGGTGGACTGGCAGTTCCTTGGCCTGCAGGGGCTGGCCGATTACGCTGTGCGCCTCGATGAGCAGGCGGCCCGATCGCTTGTCGCGACCCTGCCAAACCTGCCGGAGGAGGTGCTGGTCTCTCTTTGCTACTGTCTGGAACATGTCGCAGTCCCGGACTCACTCGCCGAGGCGCTGCGAGAAAGAGGAGAGCGGGCTGCTGAAGCAGGGAATGTCGAAACCCTGTGCGCCTGTGTCCGAGCGGTCGGGCATGCCAGCCCGGCCGTCGCCGGTAACTGGTATGATGCCCTGCTCGATGACCCTGCCGCGTGCGGCCCCGACCTGCTGGCTGCGCTCGCCGGCCGTGGCTGGAATCACCTGGAAGATGGCAAACGCCTGCCGCGCTTCCTGACCCGCCTGGCGGCTCAGCCGAAAGCCGATTTCGCCGCAGTGGCTCGCGACCTGGCACTGATACCTCGCCTGCGCCTTCCGGTGTTGATGGTACTTCGCGAGGCCACGCAAGACTCCCCCATCGGCCAGCGCCTGGCCGGCCTGGGCCACTGAGTATGGAAAGCCTGGAATAAAGCCATGAAGGAACTGCCCTATACTCCCAAGGCTGTCATCGGCCGGCTGGAAATGGTGACGCTGCCGACTATCGGCATGACGCTGTGTGCCAAGATAGACACGGGGGCTCGCACCTCCTCGCTGCACGCTGAGGATATCGAGATTTTCGAGGAGGAAGGCCACCTCTGGGTCAGCTTTACGACCCGCAACGGCGGGCTGGAATCGCCTCCGCACGTCTATCGCACCCACCTTCATGACCGCCGCAAGGTGATGAGTTCCAACGGCCAGAAGGAGTGGCGCTACGTGATCCGTACGCCGATGCAGTTGGGCCAACTGGAGGTGATGGTGGAGCTGACCCTGGCCGACCGCAGTGACATGCGTTACCCCATGCTGTTGGGAAGGCGCGCGCTTAGCCGATTGCTGGTGGCGCCAGGCGTCACCTTCCTGCATGGCGAACCCTGACCCCACCCGGCAATCCGTACCGGAGCCCCTGATGAAAATCGCGCTGCTGTCACGCAATCGCAATCTCTACTCCACGCGCCGCCTGGTGGAAGCCGCCGAGCAGCGCGGCCACAAGGTGCGAGTCATCGACACCCTGCGCTGCTACATGAGCATTGCCGCGCACCACCCTTCGATCCACTACAAGGGCGAGGAGATCGAGCGCTTCGACGCGGTGATCCCCCGTATCGGGGCCTCGATCACGTTCTATGGCTGCGCCGTGCTGCGTCAATTCGAGATGATGGGTACCTATGTACTCAACGACTCGGTGGCCATCACTCGCTCCCGAGACAAGCTGCGCTCACTGCAACTGCTGTCACGCAAGGGGCTGGGGCTGCCAATCACCGGCTTCGCCCACTCGCCGGACGACATTCCCGACCTGATCACCATGGTCAAGGGAGCCCCGTTGGTGATCAAGCTGCTGGAGGGCACCCAGGGCATCGGCGTGGTACTGGCCGAGACCAATCAGGCCGCCGAGTCGGTGATCCAGGCCTTCATGGGGATGAAAGCCAACATCATGGTGCAGGAGTACATCAAGGAGGCCCGCGGCGCCGACATCCGCTGCTTCGTCATCGGCGACAAGGTCGTCGCCTCGATGAAACGCCAGGCTGCCGAGGGTGAGTTTCGCTCCAACCTTCACCGTGGCGGAACCGCAAGCCTCATTCGCATTACCCCGGAGGAACGCTCCACCGCCATCCGAGCCGCAAAGTCCATGGGCCTCAGGGTAGCCGGCGTCGATCTGCTGCGTGCCAACCACGGCCCCGTGATCATGGAGGTCAACTCCTCGCCGGGCCTGCAAGGAATCGAGACGGCCACCGGCAAGGATATCGCCGGCTTGATCATCGAGCACATCGAGAAGAATGCCCTCGCTTCGCGTAAGGCGCCGCCCAAGCCCAAAGGGTAATTGCGAGAAATGCGCCTGTTTTTGTAGAAAGGCTACATATTTTGCCTGCCGGGGGTAGCAAAACAGTGTTTCCCCCGCCACAATCTGCGTCACCGGAGGAGGTGACCGCTCATGTTTCTCGACAATCGCCAAGTGGCGATGGACAGCGTATTGGAAGCGTTGGCCGACAGCATCGATTATTTCCAGGACAACCTTGAGCGCCTGCGCCCTTCCTTGCGCGAAACGCTCAAGCCTCACTACGAAACCCGGGCCAAGAACCTGAAGAAGCTCCAGGAACTGGCCCGACGGCACCTCAAGCTGCTTCCCCGGGACGCCGACGTCGAGCGTGATGACTACATGTGGCTGTGGAGTCGCCTGAAGAGCTTCGTCGGCAACGAAAGCCAGGTCGTCATAGGCGAGTTGCTGGAACAGGAGCGTGTGCTGATGCAGGCCCTGGCCACCCTCTATACCCACCCCTTGCCGAATCCGCTCGAGCCTGTGGTCGAGCAGTGCTGGAAGGATTGCCGTGGCCTCATTCGCGAGCTGTATCAGCTGCAGAAACAGCGTCGCCCTTGAGACCGAGACGGTATCCGTCGAGCGAGTTCTCGGACTCGACATCGAGCATCTGGCGCCAGGCCGGCGGGGCAATGTTGAGCGGCTCCAACGGCCCCAGGAAGTAGGGCTCGCGTCCCCAGAGATAGAGGTCACCCACGGTCGCCGCCCGAGCCATCCATTCACGCGCCTGCAACCGCCACACCCCCGCCACCGGGCGCGAAGGGGCGCTACAGCCACGCGCTTCGAGCCCCAGGGCATCGGCAATGAACAGCGCCCGCGGCAAGTGCCATTTCTGGGTGACCAGCAGTACCTGCTCGACGCCGAAGACATCACGCGCCCGCGCCAGGGTATCGAAGGTGCTGAACCCGGCGTAGTCGAGGGTCATGTCCTCGTCGCGCACGTGCTGGCTGCGCAGGTCGCGCCACATGGTAATGGGTTCGTTGTACTGGCGGGTGCGATTGTCGCCCGAGAGCAGCAGGTGCTCCACACGTCCCAGGCGAAGCAGCCGCGAGGCGGCATTGATGCGAGCATCGAAGTAGGGATTGCGCACCCCACTGCGGGTCCAGTGGGAAGTGCCGAAGACGATCCCGACACGCTCCGGGCCGCACAGCGGCAGGTCATGCTCGATGCGAGCATGGGTCTTGCCGAGCACCCACAGGTTGGCGCTGACGAACAGCAGCAGACCCAGCAACAGCAGTGCGCCGAGCGTCATCAAGACAAGCTTGAAGGATTTCCACAGCAGCGCCTGCATTGACCCTCACCGGACAGTAGAAAAACGCAAGCCGCAACCGAGCGTCGCAGGCTCAGGGCCAGGCTAGAACATGCCCAGCTCCAGCTTCGCCTCGTCGCTCATCATCTCACGGCTCCAGGGAGGATCGAAGACGATTTCGGTATGTACGCGGCTGATTTGTGGAGCCCCGAGGATCTTGTTGCGCGCATCGGCGGCGATCACGTCGCCCATGCCGCAACCGGGCGCCGTCAGGGTCATGCGGATGGTAACGATGCGCTCACCGGTGATCAGCCGTTCGATACGACAGCCGTAGACCAACCCCAGGTCGACGATATTGACCGGGATTTCCGGGTCGAAGCAGGTGCGCAGCTGATCCCAGACGAACTGCTCGATCTCCTCCTCGCTGGCACTCTCAGGCAGGGTCGGACGCGGCAGCGGCTCGAGGCCCAGGGCGTCTAGATTGCTGCCCTCGATCAGGTAGAGGCGACCCTCGAAACCCACGCTGACCGAGCTGCCCTTGGCCTGCATGACCGTGACCTCGCTGTCCTCGGGCAGCGAGATGGTCTTGCCGAAGGGAATCGAGATGACATCCACGTCGCGCTGCAGCGGCAGCGCCTGGCCCTTCTGCAGGGTGGTTATCTGCTCAATGCTGGACATGTCAGCGCACCATTCCTATCACCCGCTCCAAGGCTTCGACGAAGGTGTCGACCTCTTCCAGCGTGTTGTAGGCGGCAAACGAGGCCCGGCAGGTCGCCGTCACGCCGAAGTGAGCCAGCAGCGGCTGGGCGCAGTGATTGCCGGTGCGAATGGCCACTCCCAGTTGGTCGATCAGCAGCGCGATGTCCTGGGAGTGGGCGCCGTCGACGACAAAGGAGAGCACACCGGCCTTGTCCGGCGCCGTGCCCAGGATGCGCAGTCCGTTGATTCGCGACACCGCCGACGTCGCCCTTTCCAGCAGCACTGCCTCCCAGGCGCCGATGGACTCGAGCCCCACACCGCGAACCCAGTCCAGCGCCACGCCGAGCGCAATCACCTCGGCAATGGCCGGGGTGCCCGCCTCGAACTTGTGGGGGACATCGGCGAAGGTGGTCGGCACATCGAAGGAGACGCTCTTGATCATCTCGCCGCCACCCTGCCACGGCGGCATCGCCTCGAGCAGCTCGGCCTTGCCATATAACACGCCGGCCCCGGTGGGACCATAGACCTTGTGTCCGGAGAAGGCGTAGAAATCGGCATCAATGGCGCGTACGTCCACCGCCTGGTGCGGCGTGGCCTGGGCGCCGTCGACCAGGATCAGTGCACCGTGTTCATGGGCGATGGTCGCCATCTCGGCTACCGGATTGACGGTGCCGAAGGCGTTGGAGACATGGTTGACCGCCACCAGCCGGGTCTGCTCCGTGAACAGCCCACGATAGGCATCGAGATCGAGCACGCCACGCTCGTCCACCGGGATCACCTTGACCACGATGCCGAGCTGACTGGCCAGCAGCTGCCACGGCACGATGTTGGAGTGGTGCTCGAGCAGCGACACCAGCACTTCGTCGCCCGCCTTCAAGTTCGACCGGCCCCAACTGTTGGCCACCAGGTTGATCGCCTCGGTGGTACCGCGGGTGAAGACGATCTCGCGGCGATCCGCCGCGTTGAGGAAGCCACGCACCGTCTCGCGAGTCCCTTCATAAGCCGCCGTCGCTTCGTCGGCCAGGGTGTGCAGGCCACGGTGGATATTGGCGTTGTAGCGACTGTAATAGTCGCGGAAGGTATCGATCACCGCCAGCGGCGTCTGGCTGGTGGCGGCATTGTCGAAGTAGATCAACGGCCGGCCGTGGACCTGCCGCTCGAGGATCGGAAACTGGGCGCGAATCCCGGCCACGTCCAGGGCCGGTGCGTTGAGCGTTCGCTCGGTGGCCAGGTTGGTCATTCGCGTTCTCCTCGACTCACTCTTCGTTCAGGGCCACGGCGGCTTCCACCAGCCCGGCCAGGTTGAAACGCTCCGGCAGCTTGCCCGCCACTGCCAGCTCCACCCGTTCGGAGATGGCATCCAGATCGACCCGCTCCATCACCTCGCCGGCGAAGGCCAGGGTCAGCAGGCCGCGAGCGGTCTGCTCGTCGATGCCGCGGGTACGCAGGGCGTAGACCGCCTCTTCGTCGAGCTGCCCGGTGGTGGTGCCGTGGGAGCACTTGACGTCGTCGGCATAGATCTCGAGCTCCGGCTTGGCGTCGATCTCGGCGCGGTCGGAGAGCAGCAGGTTGGCATTGCTCTGGAAGCCCTCGATCTTCTGGCTGTCGCGCTTGACCACTACCTTGCCGTTGAACACGCCGCGGGCGCGATCGTCGAGGATGCCCTTGTAGTTTTCGTTGGAGAAGGTACGCGGGGCGTTGTGATTGGCCAGGGTGTGGTTGTCGATGTGCTGACGCCCCTGGCCGTAGAACAGCCCGTAGAAATTGGCCTCGGCGCCTTCGCCGTTGAGCTCGCTGATCAGGTCGTTGCGCACCAGGGCGCCGCCCAGGTTCAGGTTGAACGAGGTGTAGCGGCTGTCGCGGTTCTGCTCGACGTGAATGCTGGCCACGTGCAGGTCGCCGAGCGGTGCCTCCTGCAGCTTGTAATGGGTCAGGATCGCCCCGCGGTCAAGCATCAGCTCGGCCACCAGATTGGTGAAGTTGGCCGCTTCGTTCTCGCCGACATGATGCTCGATCAGCGTAGCCTGGCTGCGGGCGCCGGCCTCGACCAGAATGCGCGGGTGGCTCATCACCGGCTTGGCGTTGGCCCGCGACAGGAACTGCAGCACGATCGGCTTCTCCACCACGCTCCCCGGCGCCAGGCGCACCACGGCGCCCTCTTCCATGAAGGCGGTATTGAGCGCCGAGAACGGCGAGAAATCGACGCCGGTCAGACGCCCCAGGGGGCCACCCACCGCCTCGTGGTTGTCGGCCAGCGCCTGGGATAGGGGCACTACCGCCACGCCCCTCGGCAGCTCGCTCAGGTCGGACAGCCCTGCCGAGAACACGCCGTCGACGAAGGTCAGTCTGTGCGCCTCGATGGGCAGCGTGATCGCCGCCGCCGAGGCCTGGGAGAACTCGGCGCTGTCGGTCAGCGCGAAGTCGCCCCGGGCGATGGCACGCACGTCGGTGTACTTCCACGCCTCGACCCGGCGGTTGGGAAAGCCGAGCGCCTCGAAGCGGGCCGCCCCGGCCTGGCGCCGCGCGGCGATCCAGGTCGGCTCGGGCCCTTGTGATTCAGCGCGGCTGGCGCCGCGCTCGGCGAGGCGGTCGAGAAAGGCTTTCACCTCGCCTGACTGCTGTTCGACATCGCTCATGCGGCAGACTCCTCCACGACCCAGTCGTAGCCGCGGGACTCGAGCTCGCGGGCCAGCTCGGCGTCGCCGCTCTTGGCGATGCGGCCGTCGACCAGCACGTGAACATGATCGGGCACGATATAGTCGAGCAGGCGCTGATAGTGCGTCACCAGCAGGATGGCGCGCTCCTCGCCGCGCAGGGAGTTGACGCCGTCGGCCACCACGCGCATGGCATCGATGTCGAGGCCGGAGTCGATCTCGTCGAGCATGGCCAGCTTGGGCTGCAGCACCAGCATCTGCAGGATCTCGTTGCGCTTCTTCTCGCCGCCGGAGAAGCCCTCGTTGACGGCGCGCTGCAGGAAGCTGGCATCCATCTTCATCTGCGCCAGCTTCTCCTTGACCAGCTTGAGGAACTCGGGCGCCGGAAGCTCACCCTCACCGCGCGCCTCACGCTGGGCGTTGAGCGCCGCCTTGAGCAGGTAGATATTCTTCACGCCGGGGATCTCCACCGGGTACTGGAAGCCCAGCAGCAGGCCCGCCTGGGCACGCTCCTCGATCTCCATCTCCAGCACGTCGCGACCTTCGAAGGTGACGGAGCCTGAAGTGACCTCGTAGCCCTCCTTGCCCGCGATCACCGCCGAAAGGGTCGACTTGCCGGCCCCGTTGGGGCCCATGATGGCGTGCACTTCCCCGGCGTTGATGGTCAGGTTGAGGCCCTTGAGGATGTTCTTGCCTTCCACCTTGACGTGCAGATCCTTGACTTCGAGCATCTTGAGTACCTTTTCGATTCTGGCGAGCCGCCGCAGCGACCCGAAAAAATTGGCTGAGTGGGGCCTGCCGCGAGGACCTTAGCCCACCGCTCCCTCGAGGGTCACGTTGAGCAAGGCTTCGGCCTCCACGGCAAACTCCATCGGCAGCTCCTGGAACACGTCCTTGCAGAAGCCGTTGACGATCATGCTCACCGCGTCCTCCTCGGAAATACCGCGGCTCTGGCAGTAGAACAGCTGGTCCTCACCGATCTTCGACGTGGTCGCCTCGTGCTCGATGGTCGCGGTGCTGTTGCCGATCTCCTGGTAGGGGAAGGTGTGCGCGCCGCACTGGTCGCCGATCAGCAGCGAGTCGCACTGGGTGAAGTTGCGCGCGCCCTTGGCCCGCGGGCCGATCTTGACCAGGCCGCGATAGGACTGGTCGCTGCGCCCGGCGGAGATGCCCTTGGAGACGATATAGGAGCGCGTGCCCTCGCCGATGTGGATCATCTTGGTGCCGGTATCGGCCTGCTGGCGGCCGTTGGTCACCGCCACGGAGTAGAACTCGCCGATGCTGTCGCGGCCGCGCAGCACGCAGGAGGGGTACTTCCAGGTGATGGCGGAGCCGGTCTCGACCTGGGTCCAGCTGATGCGCGAACGGTCGCCGCGACAGTCGCCGCGCTTGGTGACGAAGTTGTAGATGCCGCCCTTGCCGTCCTCGTCGCCGGGATACCAGTTCTGCACCGTGGAGTACTTGATGTAGGCGTCGTCCAGCGCCACCAGCTCGACCACGGCGGCGTGAAGCTGGTTCTCGTCGCGCATCGGCGCGGTGCAGCCCTCCAGGTACGATACCTGGGCGCCCTCCTCGCAGATGATCAGGGTGCGCTCGAACTGCCCGGTATTGGCGGCGTTGATGCGGAAGTAGGTGGAGAGCTCCATGGGGCAGGTGACGCCCTTGGGCACGAACACGAAGGAGCCATCGGTGAATACCGCCGAGTTGAGCGCGGCGAAGTAGTTGTCGGCCACCGGCACCACCGTACCCAGGTACTGCTTGATCAGCTCCGGGTAGTCGCGGATCGCCTCGGAGATCGAGCAGAAGATCACCCCCGCCTCGTGCAGCTTCTCCTTGAAGGTGGTGGTCACCGACACGGAGTCGAACACCGCGTCCACCGCCACGCCGGCCAGGGCCGCGCGCTCGTGCAACGGAATGCCCAGCTTCTCGTAGGTCTCGAGCAGCTTGGGATCGACCTCGTCGAGGCTCTGGGGGCGATCTTCGGGACGCTTGGGCGCGCTGTAATAGGAGATCGCCTGGTAGTCGATGGGCGGATAGTCCAGGTGCGCCCAGGAGGGCTCCTTCATCTTGAGCCACTGATGGTAGGCCTTGAGGCGCCACTCCAGCATCCACTCGGGCTCACCCTTCTTGTTGGAAATGAAGGCAATCACACTCTCGTCGAGCCCCGGGGGTACCGTCTCGCTCTCGATGTCCGTTACGAACCCTTCTTTGTATTCGCGACGGACCAGCTGTTCCATTTCCTGACTTGCCATGGTCTCTCCCCTCCCGGGCGGTTGGGCCGGCGAGCGAGCTCGCCTCGGGTAATGAATCCGGTTCGGTGGCTCAGGCCGTGTCGGCGGCAAGGCTCACGCTCTGTATGGGTAGCTGCACCGGCAGCTTGATCGGCGCGCTGTCGGCCAGGTGGGCCAGGGTCACGCTATCGAGCAGGGTGCGCACGGCCAACGATACGCGCTGCCAGTTGTCGGAGACGCCGCAAGTGGCCAGCAGATCGCAGTCGCCCTCGGCGTGGCTGCATTCGGTCATGGCTACCGGCCCCTCGATGGCAGTGATGATGTCGATGGCCGTGATCCTCGAAGCCGGGCGTGCCAGGGAATACCCTCCCTGAGCGCCACGGCGTGACTCCAGCAGCCCCGCCTTGACCAGCATCTTCAAGGTCTTGCTCACCGTCGGGTGGGGCAGCTGCACGGTCTCGGCCAGTTCCGTCGCCGCGTGGGGCTGATCGGGATGCCGCGCGATCTGCGCCAGGATCACGGCGGCATAATCGGTTAGCCGGGATAGTTTCAGCATGCCTGACTCCTGAAAGATGCGAGTGCGCCAAAGCCCCCGCACTCCATTTGGGACCATTTTAGTCCTGTATGATTCCGATGTGAAGACCTGAAGCGACCAGGAGCTCGGTAAGCGTGAGATAGCAGCATGATCGAAGCCATTCCAATGAATAAATGGAATCATTCTCATCAATAGAGTTTACCCTTACCGCTTGCGATAGACACCGGCCACTACAAGCGACTCAGCCGGTCGGTGCGGGTATCTCGACTCTCGTTGCCTTTGAAACTGGCGAGTATGGTCCGGATTCGTCAGACTTGGGGGGAGGGTTAGCGGCATCGGCCAAGGAACCACTGAACGCCACATTGACGAGGCACCCCATGCGCAATCTCAAACTCGACCGCATCGATCGCATGTTGCTCGAAGCCCTGCAGCAGGACGCCCGTCTTACCACCGCCGAACTGGCAGAGCTGGTGAATCTCTCCCCCTCCCCCTGTGCACGCCGTATTCGCCGGCTCGAACAGGCTGGCGTCATCACGCGCTATCGTGCCGAACTGGACAAGGCCCTGCTCGGCTTGACCCTGACACTGTTCGTTCAGGTGCGCCTGAAGCACCACAGGCAGGACCAGATAGCTGAATTCGAGGACACCGTGCGCAGCATGCCGGAAGTCATTCAGTGCCACAGCGTCTCCGGCCATTTCGACTACCTGCTCCAGGTCATCGCTGCCGATATCCATGGCTTCGAGCAATGGCTGCGTCAGCTTCACCAACTCAAGGAGGTCAGCTCCGCGGACAGTACTTTCGCAATACGCACGATCAAGGAAAGCGGCGCCCTGCCCTTGTCCGACCGCTGAGGCGCCAGGTAAACCGGGCACACGAGAAAAGCGAACGGATGAATAAAGTATGTCGAAAGCTCCCATAACCGTATTCGGCGGGACTGGCTTTCTGGGCGCTCAGGTGGTGCACGAACTCGTGGATGCGGGGCACGCCGTACGCATTGCGGCTCGCCACCCGACCCTTCCCGGGTGGGCCGAGCCCAGCGACCCGCTCGAAACCGTGAGTGCCGATATCTGCAGCGAAGCCGATGCGAGACGCGCTCTCGAGGGCGCACGCGGAGTGGTCAACGCCGTTAGCCTGTATACCGAGAATCGCCAGTTGAGCTTCCAGGGGGTGCATGTGGAAGGCGCGGGGCGCCTCGCCAGCCTGGCCCGGTCGGAGGGAGTCGAGACCTATATCCAGCTCTCCGGGATCGGCGCTGCTGCAAATTCTCGCTCCCGCTATGTCAGGGCCAGGGGGAAAGGGGAATCCAGCGTCATCGAAGTGTTCCCCAAGGCGGTGATCCTGCGACCAAGCGTGATGTTCGGACCCAACGATGCCTTTCTCAGCCGCCTGGCCGGCTTGACACGACTCCCCGTGATACCGCTATTCGGGCACGGGGAAACTCGCCTGCAGCCGGTGCATGTAAGGGACGTCGCCCGTGCCATCGTGCGCTTGTTGGGCGAGTCGCCGCCGCGGAGACGCCTGTTCGAGCTGGGCGGTCCGGACATCATGAGTTACCGCGAGGTGCTGCAATTGCTCATGGCCTATCTGGGGCGGGAGCGCTGGCTTCTGCCCTTGCCGTTCCCCCTCTGGCATCTCGCCGCGCTGATGGCATCGCCGCTGGCCAGTCCACCTTTGACCCGCGATCAGGTCGTGATGATGGCGTCCGACAACACGGTCGGCGAAGAGGTCGGCACCTTTACCGACCTCGATATCCTGCCGCGTTCGCTGCGCGATGCCCTACCCGAGTGCCTTGAGGCTCATGCGTCGCCATCGTCTTCATCGGGGTAGAAGTCCAGGTCCTCCAGCCTGCCCAGCGCCGCGGTCGCGATGTTGGCCAGGTGAGCCGCCACCCGCTTGTAATGCCGCGCCAACAGCGAGTAGGCCACGGCCTCGTGGAACTCCACCTTGTCCTCGTCCCGGAACAGCTCCTTGATCAGGCGATCGCAATGGGGCCGCACCTCGCGAGCCACCATCAAGGCCTTGCGCGCACTTGCCTCGTCGGACTTGTCCGCCGCCTTGATGACCAGACCGAACATGTCGGCCACTTTGGAAGCAACCAGGTCCAGTGGCTCCTGGTACTTGGTGACATGGAAGCCTTCGCGGTAGAAGTGCCCGACTTCGAAGACATTCTTGCAGTAGTCGCCGATGCGCTCTGCATCCTTGGCCACGCTCATCAATGCCAGGCAGATCGCCACATCATGCCCGGGGTTGACGGTCAGGTGGCGCAGGATCTTGCGCCGGATCGATCGCTCGAGCTCATTGATACTGCGGTCCCGCTCGTAGAGGGGCTCCCGCACCTGGTCTGCGGGTGCGGAACTGTGCAGCACCTCATTGGCACGATCGAACATCCAGGCGCCGTCATGCAGCATCTGGGTGAGATCCTCAAAGGCCAGGTTGATGGTGTTTTCTGAGGTCAGGGCGCTGAATAGCTGACGAAACATCGAGGAGACTCCTGAAACAGCGCGCTCAGCGCAGGCTCGTGAACAGTTCGACGGCGCCGATTCCCAGCAGCGGTATTACCAGGAATACGCCAATCAGGAAAACGAAGGCATAGCGGGTCTGGCGCGCCGCCAGCTTGCCATACCAGGTGGCCACCTTGAGAGGAATATAACGCAGCGGCCACCAGATAGCGGTACCGGTGAGGTTGAAGATGACGTGGAACAACGCCACCGTCATCGCCGCCGCCACCGGGTTGGCGGTCGCGGCCAGCACGCTGGTCACGGTGGTGCCCAGGTTGGCCCCCATCATGAACGGCAGCACGCGCCGCAGGCGCACCACGCCGGCCCCGGCCAGGGGTACCATGAGGCTGCTGGTAATGGTGCTCGATTGCACCAGGACGGTGGAGACCAGGCCAACGCCATAGGCGCGTGCGTCGCTGCGGAAGAAGTAGGTGCGGAAAAGCCCATCCATGTGCCGCAACAGCGCACCACGCAGGTTCTGTACCATGAAGATCAACGCGGTGAACATCAGCAGCATGCCGAGGCCGGCGACCAGCAGGCCCTGGGCAGCCGGTGTTGGCGTCAACCAGCCACCGACCATGTTGAACAGATCGACGATCGGCTGGGTGATCACCTTGATCGGACTGTTCGGGCGTGCCACCTCCTCAAGGCCGATCAATTCGGTCAACCATGCGGCGAACCGCGAGAACATGCCCCGCCCCGCCTCGTGGAACAGGCCGCTGATCAGCTCCAGCGGGAACACCACGAGGACGGTGAGGATATTGAAGAAGTCATGCATCAGCGCCGCGGTAAAGGAGCGCTTGAAGTTGCGCTTGATGCGCACGTTGGCCAACGCCACGATCACTCCGGTGACCGCAGTACCGATGTTGGCCCCCATGATGGCGAATACGGCGGTGCCCAAGGTCATCTCACCGCTGGCCACCAGGGTCACGATCAACGCCGATGTGAACGAGGAGCTCTGCACGATCATGGTGACCAGGACACCGGCAAGCAGCGCGATGAACGGGTTCTCGCCATAGGCGAAGAGCTGGCTCAGGAAGTCACTGGCCTGGCCGAAGGTGCCCAGGCCGGAACCAAGCACATTCAGGGCCGCCAGGAAGAAGTACAGGCAGAGTCCGGCATAGATGCCACGCATCCAGGCCGGCACTTCGCGAACCGGCTCACGGGCCAGGGCCGCGCGCTGGGACTCGCTGGAGGAAGGGGGTGGTTTCGACATCAAGTGGCCACTTGCTCTCTGCATGGAAATGTGTCGGTTGCATGACAACCTGACTGCTGCGGGCGAACGGTAAACGTCGGATATGACAGTTTCATGACAGCACGGCCACTACTCGCCGATATCCTCGTTCCACAGCTCGGGCGAGGCTTCGATGAAGCGTTTCATCATATCGATGCACTCTTCGAGCTGCATGACCTCGACCTCGACGCCACGGGCGCGCAACAGTTCCTCCTCGCCGAGGAATGTTCGGTTCTCGCCGATGACGACGCGGGGAATGCCATAGAGCAGAATCGCCCCGCTGCACATGGCGCAGGGCGACAGGGTGGTGTAGAGAGTGGAGTTGCGATAGACAGCCGCCGGCTGGCGCCCCGCGCTCTCGAGCGCATCCATCTCCCCGTGGAGCACGCTGCTGCCGGCCTGGACTCGGCGATTGTGGCCCCGACCGAGAATCTGTTCGCGATGTACCAATACCGAACCGATGGGTATCCCTCCCTCGGCCAGCCCCTGACGGGCCTCTTCGATCGCCGCTTGCATGAAGCGATCCATGGCGGCAGCCTCCTGTGTCGATGTCCTTGCGAGCCTCGTCGTGACCATAGCAAATCCCGCTGGGTGCTGCCCGCGATGGCCTCAGGTTCATTATTGCCAGCGCCAACCGTGGCGTTCCCACCACTCCTGTGCAATGGCGCGATTCTCGGCGTTGGCGCCCTCGTTCAGCGTTTCCGTCAGGCGAACATAGTCACCCTCGGTCTGTGCCATCAGTTGGGGGTCCTGGGTGGCCAGCTGCAGGGCATAGAGCAGCAGCATCAGTTCGTAGGAGTCATCGGTCTCGATCAGCGCAAACAGTAGCGGTATGGCCGGCTCCCCGATCTGGCCCAAACTTTCCGCTGCGATGTACCACACCCGCGGGTGATCCTCGCCGCCGTAGACATCGACGAAGCGCCTGTCGGCCAGACGGCTGATGTAATAGTGAGCTTCATCCATTTCCGAGCCGAAGTGAGGCGGAACCCAGAATCGATCTTCACGCGAGGTGCCAACCACAGCAGGACTTGGCTCTGGCGACAACGCCTGCTCGGAAGGGCCCGGATCCTCTGCGGGCGGGGTCGGTTCAGCCTGCGGTGCCGAGCGTGAGGTGCAGCCGCCCAACAGCAGCAGCAGGATCATGACAGTTGCCAATCTCGAATACGCCATCTCGTACTCCGGAGCATGCTAGAGTTTGCTGCGCTGTTTTACGCGTTTGCGCGGCCGCTGGCTAGCCCCCAGGCCAGCAGCCGCGCACGAGAGTACAATCGTTGTCGGAAGGTTGGTGACATTAACAAGACCAGGAGCCGCATGTCGCATCTCACTCGGTCGATCGGGCTGGCTCGCCTGAAGAACACCCTCCAGACCCTGTTGATCGTGGCCAGCCTGGCGCTGGTCCTGGCCCTACCTGGCTACCTGCTCACGGGAATCCCCGGAGTATTGGTGAGCCTGATCGTGGTGGCAATTGTCGTTCAGATCACCGGTTGGGTTCCCGCACGCCTGGTCCTGGCCAGCTCCGGCGCGGGACTGCTGCGGCGACATCAGGCTCCCACCCTGTACCAGGCACTCGATGTGCTCTATCAGCGCGCCGGCCTCGAGCAGCCACCGCAGCTGTACTACACCCCTTCCCCTGAACTCAATGCCTTTACCGTGGGCGGCCCCCGTGAAGGAGGGATCGCCTTGACCGAAGGGCTGGTGCGGACACTGGACCTGGCTCAGCTTGTCGGGGTCCTGGCGCATGAAGTCAGCCATCTCCGTCATGGCGATACCCGCGTCATGTCCATGGCGGCCGCCATGACCCGACTGACCCTGTGGCTAGCCTTGCTGCTGCAGATCTCCCTTCTGGTGATGCTGCCAAGCCTGGTCGCCGAAGGCGAGCCGCTGCCGTGGCTGGCGCTGCTGGCAGCCGCCTGTGCCCCCACGCTCAGCAGCCTGCTGCAGCTGGCGCTGTCGCGTCGTCGGGAATACAGTGCCGACCTGGAAGCCGTCGCACTGACCGGTGACCCCTATGCGCTCGCCTCGGCCCTGACCGTCCTGGAGCGTCATCATGGCGCCTGGTTGATGACGATGTTTGGACGCCGACCGCCGGCCTGGCTCGACTGGCTGCGCACCCATCCGCCCACCCGGGAGCGCATCCGTCGCCTGCTGGCACTCGTTAAAGGCTCTCATGTCAGCGTCTCCCCCACCCACCGCGACGACGCCGCGAGACCCGTGATACTCGAGCGTCCCGGGCCGCTGGGAAGGCGCTACTGGATCGTACGACGCCGCTGAGCTGCGTGCGGGCAAGCGCTGCCCCTATGCTCCACCAGCCTATGGACGACTGACCTCGTAGGCCTGCTGGTCGACATGCTCTTGTCGCTTCTGGGCCAGGTAGCTCGCCTCATCCTGCTCACGAAGCTGTCGAGGGTAGCGGTCGATAGCCGCGAAATAGGCTGCCAGGCGTTCGGCAAACCGCTCGGGCTCGGGTACTTTCAGCGTATCAAGGTGCACCGACAGCCCCAGGTAGAAGTGCATCACGTTGCGCTCGATCATCCCGGGCAGCCCCCCGACATATTGTGGCTGGCCATCCGGCCCCTGGGACTCGACGGTGAAACCCACGCGGTTACGTCCACCAAAGGCAAAGTATGCCCTCAAGGCGAGTCGCGCCGTGGTGCCAAATGCCAGGGAGTAGCGCAGGCTGATCAAGCTGTGCACGGCATCGTCGGGGATCGCCTGCAGGTGGAGCAGGAAGTCCCGCATGGCGTAGGGCCCTCTCGCTCCCTCGAGCCGGATCGCCATGTAGTTGTCACTCAGGGCGGTCGTCCGCAGCAGAAGGTCCAGGCGCTCAGCCTCGGCGATCGACTCCTCGAGACGCCCCACGTACAGCTGCAAGGCCCCAGCCGCCGCCGAGTCATCCGGCAGGCAGGCCTTGACGTTGGGGTGCAGGAAAAGGATCTCGCACCAGGCCGCAGCGGTATCAAGCGCCGTGGCCAGCCTATCGAAAGGGTGAGCGACCCGTGCATGGACGCTGCCGCTGACCGAATAGCGTCGCTCCTCCGAGGAGACATGAACAGGCTGTGCAAAGGGCGAGAGGGCCACGATCGCCCCCCACTGGTCCCGCAAGGTGTCCTGGGCCAGCGCCGAGGAGAGCGGCGAACAAGCCAGCAGCAGGCCAAGCAGCAGCGCCTGCAGGGTGTGAGTGCCTCGACAACTTCGGGTTGGCCCGGTTGACGGGGATGTGCAACAGCGGCGCATCAGGGCTCGCGTCACAAGGGAGACTTCGTCAGCATAGCCGCAGGGCGGCTTTCCCGCTTGGCTGGCTCAGCGCATTACGCCAGTTTCACTGAAAGGGACGTCTCGCAGCAGCAGACTTATGCCGTAGGCACATACCCGGTACCAGACGGGAATCGAGTAATGCTCTTCGACGGGCCATCTCCGAATTATACTGACGCCGTCAATTCAATCAGTGAGGGCGTCATGGAACACTTTCTTGTCGACGTTTACGCCGTTGACCCCCGGGGGCACGACATGCATCTGGGTGGTGGCCTGTTCCAGGCCCCGAGCTCCAAGGCAGCCGAGGACATGGCTACCGAAGAGTACTGGCGACCGCAGCTGGCCAACCAGGGATTCGATATCGGTTTCCACACCGACTTGCCTGGCACCGGCAAGAGGGTCAAGGTACTGTAGCGACTCCGAGCTTCCCCTCGCACACCCCAGCGAGCCCCCTCGGTCGGTCACAACCAGCATCGGTTAAAGATCGACCGGCGATACTCAGCCCGGCGCCAGCATCGAATCATGGGATATTGCCATTGGCGGCGCCAGCGCCGCCACTCCTCCCGGTCAGCCGTCGGCAAGTACCTTCGCAAGTGCCCGAGCCAGTATCGGAGCCAGGTGTACCGCATTGCTTTCATGGGCAATGGTGTCGGTACTCCAGACCTTACCCACTCCAGCTCGGCGAATCACCTCAAGCGCGTCGCCGGCAAACAGCGCATGAGTGACCGCGACATCTACCCCGGCAGCCCCGGCTGCGAGCAGTTGCTCGGCAGCGCGGGCCAGGGTTCTTCCAGAACTGGCAACGTCATCCAGCAGAACGACCCGGCGCCCGGCGATGGGCAGCTCCGGCAACGCGATCTCCACGTCACGGTCGCCATGCCGCACCTTGGTGCACACGCCGAACTCCATCCCCGCCACCTTTGCGGCACTTTCCACCCACTGCGCCGATTCAGCATCAGGTCCCAGCAACAGCGCATCCCCCTGCTGGTTGGCAAGCATTTCGCCAAGCTGGGGGGCGCCTGACAACGCGACGGCATGGCGCAGCGGTACTGCCTGGTCAAGTCGCTCGATACGATGCAAATGAGGATCGACGGTAAGCAACGCATCGAAGAGTTCGGCAAGAAAGCCCCCCACCAGGCGCTGGCTGACCAGCTCACCCGGGTTGAAGGCAATATCCTGGCGCATGTAGGCCAGGTAGGGCGCTACCAGCACCAGCCGCTTGACCCCCTGTTCACGCGCATGACGGGCCAGCAGCATCAGCTCGACCAACTTGTCGTTGGGTCGGTCCAGGCTACGGTAGACCACCAGGGTATCGGGCAGCTTCCCCATCGGAAGTCGAAGACAGAGTTCGTCATCGGGGAAACGGTGACACTCCATCGGGTAAGCATCGATGTCGGCCGTCGAGGCCAGGCGCTGGGCGGGAGGGGCCTCCGCATTGAAATAGAGCAAGGCTGCGTGCATCAGAACTCCACGTTCATGCGGTTGATTTCATCTGCCTGGCCAATACCGTAGCCGCTGTCACGCTCGCTGCACTGGTGGGCAAAACTGCGCTCGCTGCGATAGGCAGCATGGACTCGGTATAGCGGCTGCCCCTGCTCGACCCGATCACCGATCCTGGCTAACAGGTCGACCCCGGCCCCTCTGGCCTTGGGCGCACCGGCCAGCCGCGCGATCCGTGCCAGCCTCAGGTTGTCGATGGCGTTGACCACGCCGGCCTCGGGGGCAAGCACTTCGAACTGATGCGGCGCCAACTCGGGTTTTTCCAGGTCGAACGGCTTCTCCCCCTGGGCGCGAATGATCGCCTGCATCTTCTCCAGTGCACGCCCGGAATCGAGAATGTCGCGGGCGATGCCGAAACCGTCGCCGCCTCGGATATCCGGGTCGAACTCAAGCATTCGTCCCGCCAGGCGCAGTGACTTCAGGCGCAGGTCCATCGGCGCATCAGGGTGGTTGGTGAGTACTTGCATCACGTCCCGGGCCTCCAGCACCGGACCGATGCCGCGCCCGATCGGCTGGCTGCCGTCAGTGATTACCACGTCCAGCACCAGCCCCATGCGACTGGCCACGAATTCGAACAGCTTACGCAGCCGGCGTGCCTCGGGCATGCTGCGCACCTTGGCGTGGGGCCCGACAGGGATGTCCAGCAGCAGGTGCGTTGAGCCGGCCGCCACCTTCTTGGACAGAATGGAGGCCACCATCTGGCCAGGCGAGTCGATGGAGAGCGGTCGCTCCACGGCGATAAGCACGTCATCGGCCGGCGAAAGCTCGCTGGTCCCGCCCCAGGCCATGCAGCCACGGTGAGTACGCACCAACTTACCCAGCTCATCGAAGGGTAGTTCAACCTTGGCCAACACCTCCATGGTATCGGCGGTACCCGAGGGAGAGGTGATCGCCCGCGATGAGGTCTTGGGGCAGAGCAGACCGTGAGCCGCCACGATGGGGACCACGAGCATCGAAGTTCGGTTGCCGGGTATGCCGCCGATACAGTGCTTGTCAACCACCGGATGCTCGTGCCAGTCGAGCCGTCGCCCCACCCGGGCCATGGCGTCACTGAGGAAAAAGATCTCTTCGCGATCCAGCTCACCCAACTCGCAGGCCACCACGAAGGCCGTGAGTTCGATCTTGGAATAACGCAACTCGGCTATGTCGTGCACGATCTCGCGCAGGTCCTTGCGGGTCAGGCGCTCACCGGCGATCTTGCGGCGCAGGGCCGGAATCGACACCGGCGGTTCCGCCTGGGATACGCTGACCGGGTGCCCCTCCTCCACCCCGAGCAGGACGAAGGCATCTTCGGAAAGGCCTAGCTGGGTATGTCCGACGATGGCGGTATCGTCCACCACGTTAAGGGTCGCAAGGATGCGCTGCCCGTTCGCCCGGACCTCCACCTTGGACAGCGCCTGGAAGCCTTCGGCCCGGTACAGGTCGCACTCGCGATGGAGGTAGGCGACATTCTCGCGATAGGTATCTATCGCCACGCGACATAGCGCAAGCGGCAGGCCTGTCTCCTCATTGGTCTCGTTGCTGGTAGTGGAGCAGGAGGGGGTCTCGTTCATGCGGCGCACTATCTTCGGCTGATAAGTCGTGCCAGTCTGCCTCATTTCATGCTGGCTGTGCAGCACCATGGCCAACGCTCATGACTCAGGACAAGCCCCTCGGCAAACGACAGGATCGTGTTGTATGGCGAAGGCATGGCACACGAAACGTCAACATGCCGCTATGCTCCGAGGAACGAAAGACAAAAGAAGGAGGCAGCATGAAGTTCGCCATCATGGGTAGCGGCGGTGTCGGTGGCTATTTCGGCGCTCGCCTGGCCGAAGCCGGTGAAGACGTGACCTTCATTGCCCGCGGCCAGCACCTGGCCGCCATGCAGCAGCAGGGACTTCGCGTAAGCAGCATCAAGGGCGATGTTGTCCTGAATCCGGTAAAGGCTACGGACGATCCCGCCACACTGGGCGAAATGGATTGTGTGATCGTGGCCGTCAAGGCGTGGCAGGTGCGCGAGGCGGCAGAGGCCATTCGCCCGCTGGTTGGTCCCGGTACCATGGTGCTGCCCCTGGAGAACGGTGTCGAGGCGGCTGCCACCCTGGTCGACGTCCTGGGTGAGGCCTCGGTACTGGAGGGACTGTGCGGCATCCTGGCCTGGCGTGAAGCGCCGGGACATATACGCCATGCCGGCGTGGATCCTTTCGTGCGCTTTGGGGAACGTGACAATCACAGCAGCGAACGAACGGCACACCTCAAGGCCGTCTTCGACACCGCGCATGGCCTCAACGCAGAGATCCCCGACGACATTCACGTCGCCCAGTGGAGCAAGTTCATGTTCATCTGCGCCATGAGCGGCATCGGCAGCATTACCCGGGCGCCCATCGGGGTGACCCGCCAACTGCCTGAAACCCGCGCCCTCATCCAGGCCATGCTCGAGGAAATCGACCAGGTGGCACAAAGCCACGGAGTCGCCTTTCCCGCTGATGCCGTCTCGCGAGCGATGCAGTTCATCGATGCCATGCCCGCCGACAGCACTTCCTCCATGCAGCGCAGTATCATGGCCGGCGAGCCATCAGAGCTGGAGTCCCAGAATGGCGCCGTAGTGCGCCTGGGCAAGGCCGCCGGGGTGCCTACGCCAGTCAACGCCATGGTTTATGCCGCCCTGCTGCCGCAGGAGCGGGCGGCGAGGAATGAGTTGCCGGCTACACACGAGCAGGGCTGAGACTGGCTCGCGTCACGCTACGTTGACGCAGCGTCAGACGAGAGGGCTCCAGACCGACCCCAGCAAGGCAAGTGCAGCGGTTAACCGACCGGCTCCAAGGGGCTCCAATCCGTGCGATTGGCCAGGAACTCGGGGCGTGGACGATTGCCGCAGAAAGGCTCCAACAGGCCGTTCTCGACGCTGTTGTAAACGAAGAACAAGTTGCTGCGCGGCCAGCATGACATGTTGATATTGGACCCGTGCATGGTGTTGCACTCGAACATGACCAAAGTGCCGGCCGGCCCCTTCGGCGCTTCGATCTCGCCCTTGAGCATCAGCTCGCGCAGGCTGGTGTTGTCGGGCACGCCCACGTCCTGGCTCTTGAGCGACTCCTTGTAGTTATCCGTTGGCGTGCGGCCGACGCAAGGCACGAAATACTTGTGCGAGCCCGGTATCAGCATCAGCGGGCCATTGAACTCGCCGTTGTCGGTCAGCACGATGGAGCAGCTCAGAGAGCGCATGCGCGGCATGCCGTCCTCGCTGTGCCAGGTCTCGAAATCGGAGTGCCAGTCGAAGCCCTTGCCCTTGAAGCCGGGCTTGTAATTGATCCGCGACTGGTGAATGTAGATGCCCTTGCCCAGCAGCTGCTCGACCATAGCCAGGAGCCGCGGGTCACGGGTCAGGCGACTGAAGCGCTCGGAAATCTCATGGATACCGAAGATCGAGCGTATCTCCTCGCGCCCGGGCTCGAGTACGGTACCTTCGGAAAGTTTGAGATCTTCATCCTCTTCGTAGTCACGCAGCTCCTGGATAAAGGCATCCATCTCCTCTCGGTCAAAAAAACCCTCGAACGAGAGAAAGCCTTTTTCCTCGTATTCGCTAATCTGCTTCTCACTCAGCGGCCCCTCGGCACGCTCTGCCTGCTCGGTGAAAACCACCGGATCGATGCGCTCGAACATGCCTAGCTTGCGCTCCAGGCGCGTAGGAAAGAGATCCTGAACATCCCTTTTCATCGCTTCCTCCTCCTTGATCTAAGCGAAACGCCATTCTATTGGCTGGTAGCCTACTCACCGTAGACGGGCAAAGGTTCGCATGCAAAGCGAGTTTGTATCCGCTTTTTTCCCCAAGGAAAAGTCAGCGTAATCAAGAGGAAAAGCGGCCCCGATTATGTGCCGAATCGCTTACCCAGAGTCAGGAAAAGTGGTTTGGATGGAGTGCAAGGGAGACAGGTTACCGGTGCCCGTAGACTCAACCATGCAACACAGCGACATCGGTCAGCACGGAGACATTGCCTCCGTGCTGTAACAGCCCTTCGACATACCAGCCCCGATCAACTGCGACGATAGGTACCGATCAGTCGATTCATACCCAACAGATGCGGCTCGAGCTGCTTGAGAACCTCCCCGATTCCGAGCCCTTCGGGCAGGTCGGTGGGCTTGTCCAGCGCCAGCACCCAGAAGTAATAGTGATGCTGGCCATGCCCCTCCGGCGGCATGGGGCCAGCGTAACCGACCTTGCCGAAGTCGTTCTTCCCGCTTGTACCCTCACTGGCGCCTTCGGCCAGAGAAGTGGTCGAGCCCGGCAGGTTGTAGAGCAGCCAGTGAACGAAGCCGTAGCTTCCGTGCTGGACAAGGGGGGCATCAGGGTCATGGCAGATTACCGCATACCCCTTGGTGCCCTCGGGGGCATCACGCCAGCTCAACGGCGGCGAGAGATCCTCTCCTTCACCGGTGTGGCGGGCAGGGATGGCGCCATGCGCCTCGAAGGCAGCGCTTTCCAACTGCATGTCCGAAAGTGCGAAGGCCATTAGCGTGGTTCCTCCTGTCTGCGGATAAAGCGGAAGGGTGCCGGAACAGCGTCGGAAAAAGCCGTTAGACTGTCAAACATGAAACGACTTCTGATCGTGGCCCACGCGCCCTCGCCCAATACCCAACGCCTGCGCGACGCCGCCGAGCGCGGCGCACGCCACCCTGATATCGAGGCGGTAGAAATCAGTGTCAAGGCACCGCTGGAGGCGGGCCCCGAGGACGTGACTGCCTGCGACGCGATACTTCTTGGCACTACCGAGAATCTGGGGTACATGAGCGGCGCGCTGAAGGATTTTTTCGACCGCAGCTATTATCCCGTACTGGGAGAGAAACAGGGGCTGCCCTGTGCGCTCTACGTGCGTGCCGGGCACGACGGCACCGGCACACGCCGAGCCGTTGAGAGCATCGTCACGGGCCTGCGCTGGCGCTGGGTGCAGGCGCCGCTGCTATTGCGCGGAGACTGGCAGGAAGACTTCGAAGACCAGGTAGAGGAGCTAGGTCTCTACCTGGCGGCAGGACTCGAGGCCGGCGTGCTCTAGCCCACCAACCAGATATCGGAGGCCTTCCGCGAGCAAAAAACGGGCATGCCCGTAGGCACGCCCGTGGCTGACCGCTTGATGGCAACCGGTGTCAGCTGCTGCACGACCCGCAGCAAACCCCTGGCTCACCATGCTTGGCCTGCTTCTCCGCGTCGGCGCTGATGGCTTCGCCTGCATTGGCGTCTGCAGCTGGCGTCTCAGGCTCAAACGTCTGAACGGCTTGCTTGTCTTCTACCTTGGCTTTCTTGAACAGGTCCTTGAGCCCCATGAGAGTCCCCTCGCAGTAAACTTAAAAGATGCAAAACACATGCATCTTATTGATCCTCCCTCATGGCGTCAACGCATCAAGGAAAGCGGCCCCGCCCTGGTGGAGCGAGGCCGCAGCGGGGCTGACGGCAAAATCAGTGAACCAGCTTATTTCAAGCGTTCGAAGACCGTCGCCACCCCTTGTCCCATGCCGATGCACATGGTGGCCAAGCCGAGGGTAGTCTGCTGCTGCTGCATGACGTTGAGCAGCGTGGTGCAGATCCGCGAGCCGGAGCAACCCAGCGGGTGGCCGAGGGCGATGGCGCCCCCATTGAGGTTGACCTTGTCATCCATGGCATCGAGCAGGCCAAGGTCCTTGAGCACCGGGAGCCCCTGGGCGGCGAAGGCCTCGTTGAGCTCGACGGTCTGGATATCGTCGACGGTCAGGCCGGCGGCCTTGAGCGCTTTCTTGGAGGCCGGCACCGGACCATAACCCATGATCGAGGCGTCACAGCCAGCCACCCCGGTGGAGAGCACCTTGGCGATGGGCTCGAGGCCCAGCGTCTGGGCGCGTTCGTAGCTCATCACCGCCATCGCCGAGGCGCCCACCGATAGCGCCGAGGAGGTACCGGCGGTAACAGTACCATTGCGCGGATCGAAGACCGGCTTGAGACCGGCCATCGACTCCAGGCTGGCATCGGCGCGAATCACCTCGTCACGGTCGACCCGCACGCGGAAGCCGTTGGCATCGTGACCCTCTACGCCGACGATCTCGTTGTCGAAGCGGCCGGACTCCAGCGCCGCCTGGGCACGTTGGTGGGAGCGCACGCCGAACTTGTCCTGCTCCTCGCGGCTGATGCCGTGCATCTTGCCCAGCAGCTCGGCGGTCAGGCCCATCATCATGGCGGCCTTGGCGGCGTACTTGCTGGCCGCGGGGTTGACGTCGACGCCGTGGGCCATGGGCACGTGCTCCATGTGCTCGACGCCACCGATGACGTAGAAGTCGCCCATGCCGGCCTTGATGTTGGCCGCGGCAATGTGCAGCGCGGTCATCGAGGAGCCACACAGACGGTTGACCGTCTGCGCCGGCACCGTACGCGGAATGCCGGTCATGATCGCTGCGTTGCGGGCAATGTTCATCGACTGCTCGAGGGTCTGGTTGACGCAGCCCCAGATCACGTCGTCGACTTCATTCGGATCGAGCCCGGCGTTGCGATCGAACAGTGCCTGCATCACCGCAGCGGAGAGGTTCTCGGCGCGCACGTTGCGGAAGGCGCCGTTCTTGGCCTTGGCCATGGCGGTACGGACGCCGTCGACCACCACGATGTCTCTCGGATTCAAACTCATTTCAACTTACCTCCTGCTCGTGGTGGATTAGCCCTGGGCCTGGCTGGGATAGAAACGCTCGCCGGATTCGGCCATCTGGCGCAGCTTGTCGGTGGGGGCGTAGAGCGGCCCCAGCTCCTCGGCCAGGCCATCGGCCAGCTTGACGAACTCGGCCACGCCCATGGCATCGATGTAGCGCAGCGCGCCGCCGCGGAACGGCGGGAAACCGATGCCGTAGATCAGCGCCATGTCGGCCTCGGCCGGCGTCTCGACGATGTTGTCCTCGAGACAGCGCACCGTCTCCAGGCACAGCGGCACCATCATGCGCGCGATGATGTCCTCATCGGAGAATTCCTTCTCGCCGACCGCCACCTGCTTGACCAGCTCGTAGGCCTTGTCGTCGCTGACCTTCTTCGGCTTGCCCTTGCGGTCTTCCTCGTAGGCGTAGAAACCCTTGTCGTTCTTCTGGCCCAGGCGCTCGTTCTCGTACATGACCTGGATGGCGCTCTTGGTGCCGTCACCGCCCATCTGGCCCATGCGCTCGGGAAAGCCTTCTGCCATGACCTCACCGGCATGCACGGCGGTATCCATGCCCACCACGTCGAGCAGGTAGGCGGGGCCCATGGGCCAGCCGAACTTCTCCATCACCTTGTCGACCCGCTGGAAGTCGGCGCCCTGCTCCACCAGCAGGCTGAAGCCGCCGAAGTAGGGGAAGAGCACACGGTTGACCAGGAAGCCGGGGCAGTCGTTGACCACGATCGGCGTCTTGCCCATGGCCCGGGCGTAGGCCACGGTGGCGGCCACGGCGGCGTCGCCGGTCTTCTCGCCGCGGATCACCTCGACCAGCGGCATGCGGTGCACCGGATTGAAGAAGTGCATGCCGCAGAAGTTCTCGGGGCGCTTGAGGTTCTGCGCCAGGCGAGTGATCGAGATGGTCGAGGTGTTGGAGGTGAGGATAGTGCCCTCGCTCACCCGGCCTTCCACTTCGGTCAGCACCGCATCCTTGACCTTGGGGTTCTCCACCACCGCCTCGACGACGAGATCGACGTGGCCGAAGTCGCCGTAGGAGAGCGTCGGACGGATCAGGGTCAGCTTCTCGGCCATCTGCTCGGTGGTGAGCTTTTTCCGCTCCACCTGCTTGGCAAACAGCTTGCGCGACTCCTTGAGCCCCAGTTCGACGGCCTCCTCCTTGATGTCCTTCATCAGGATCGGCGTGCCCTTGGAGGCGCTCTGGTAGGCGATACCACCGCCCATGATGCCGGCGCCCAGCACGGCGGTCTGCCTGACCGCCTTGGCCTGCTTCTCGAACTTGCCGGCCTTCTTCTTGACCACCTGGTCATTCATGAACAGGCCAACCAGGTTGAAGGCCACATCGGTCATGGCCAGCTTGACGAAGGCCTTGGCCTCGATGGCCTGTGCCCGGGTGCGCTCCTCACCGGCGCCCTTCTGGATCACCTTGATCGCTTCGACCGGTGCCGGATAGTGCGGCCCGGCCTTGCCGGCGACGAAACCCTTGGCGGTTTCGAAGGCCATCATCTGTTCGATGGCGTTGAGCTTGAGCGGGCCGGTCTTCTCGGCGCGGCGCGCCTGGTAGTCGAGCTCACCGGCATTGGCACGCGCCAGGATGTCCAGCGCCGCCGCCTCGAGCTGATCGTTCGGCACCACGGCATCCACCGCCCCGACCTTGAGCGCGGCGTCGGCACGATTCTCGGTGCCGCCGGCAATCCACTCGACAGCGTTATCCGAGCCGATCATGCGCGGCAGGCGCACGCAGCCACCCCAGCCGGGCAGGATGCCGAGCTTGGTTTCGGGCAGGCCGATCTTGGCCTTGTCCCCCATGACCCGGAAGTCAGTGGTCAAGGTGACCTCACAGCCACCGCCAAGGGCCAAACCGTTGATCGCCGTGACCGTGGGGAACGGCAGGTCCTCGATGGCATTGAAAATGTCGTGCACTTTCAAGAGCATCGATTCCAGGAAGTCGGCGCCCTTGCCGAACATGGCCTGGAATTCAGTGATGTCGGCACCGACGATGAAGGCTTCCTTGGCGCTGCCGATCACCAGCCCCTTGAGGCCGCTTTCGGCGCGAATCGCCTGCACGGCCTCGTCGAGTTCGGCGACCACGGCGCTGGACAGCTTGTTGATGGATTCATCCTTCAGGTCGAAGGTGAGCATGGCGACATTGTCGCCCCCGTTCTTGTTACCGCGGGCCACCGTGATGGCGTTGCCTTGATAGATCATCCACGAATCTCCACACAGAGGTTGGCGTTGGAGGAGTGCCAAGTTTCATACGGCCGTTTGATTCCACAGAGCTTGGTTTACTCCAGCCGGCGCGTCAAGCCCTGGTGAACGCTTTGTGCCCCTCGAGCCTGCCGCTTAAGCTGAAACCCGCCACGAACTGGATGTCAGCATAGTGCCTCCGTTGCACAGAGCCGAACGCACCGCAGCCATGACAAGTATCCCTCTCCCCCAGATGCCAGAAAGGGAACCTATGATTAGCGCGTTAATCAAACGCTCACGAGCCGATTTACGTGCGCGACAAGTTGCATTACACGCAAGGGGTCCGGACAATTCGGCAAAGTCAACGATAATGCGGAGTCCCATGCACCAGAACATCGGCTTCCGGCTGTCCCGTCTGCCCCGCTTGTGGCGAGCCATCATCGATCGACGCCTGGCACCGCTTGGCCTGACCCAGACGCGCTGGATCACGCTGTATCACCTCTGGCACCTTGGCGATGGTCAGCCACAGTGCGACCTGGCAAGGGCAATCGGTGTAGAAGCGCCCTCCCTCGTGCGTACGCTGGACCAGCTCTCGGAGCAGGGCCTTATAGAGCGCTGTCCCTGTGAACAGGACCGCCGCACCAAGCGTGTATTTCTCACGGCAGCGGCGGACCCGCTGCTCGAGCAGATCGACGAGGTAGTGACCCAGGCCCGGCGGGAAATGCTGGCGGGACTCAGCGAGGAAGAGCTCCATCAGCTCGATACGTTGCTGGAACATATCGAGAACAACGGCCTGGCGATCCAGGCGCGGGAAAGCGAGGGCTGAGCGCGCTACTCGGGCAAGGCTCCTGTCCCGAATGCACGCTTGCCTCCCGCCTGGTCGGCATGACCGGCCAGTGCATTGCGCAGCTGGCGGAAGTCGTCGACATAGGTCAGGAAACGCTCCGCCGTCTGTGATTCCCACCACCACAGAGTGATGGCGTACTCATTCGATTCCACGACCAGCGCATCCTGTGGCAACCGTGTCAGCAGCGCTTCAAGCGGCAACCAGGCGGCTTCAGGCAATGAGCGCAGCGGCTCGATGCGCCAGCGCCAGTCCGCCGCACAAGGCTTTAGCACAGCGCTGGCCTCGCTCGCCCTGACCAGCAGGAAGCGCGGCCCGGGGGCGTCCGCCGGATATGCCCAGCGATAGCCCGGCATCGGGGTCGAGATGCCGTGCAGCGGTGGCTTTTCCGTCACCACCTTGATGCCCGCCTTGGCCGCCGCGTTACGCAGGGGGGCAATACGGCGCTGCCGGGCACTGGGCTTGAGCCACATCACCGGCGCGATCATCAGCAGTATCGCCGCTATTATGACTAGCCATACCATCGGTTTCTCCTGATACTTGATGCAAGTCGTTGTCTTGGCTCACCAGCCGTCCTAGAGTGAAGGCATCACCGATCACACGCCGTTACGCAGGAGCCCCGTCATGAGCAATGAGTACCGCCATATCCTGGTCGCCGTCGACCTGACCAAGGATTCCCACAAGGTCCTGGAGCGCGCCGTGCAGATTGCCGAACGCAACCAGGCCAAGCTCTCGATCATGCATACCCTCGAGCCGCTGGGCTTTGCCTACGGTGGTGATATTCCCATGGATCTCACCAGCATACAGGATCAGCTCGACGAGCATGCCAAGCAGCGTCTCTCGGAGATCGCCGATCCTCACGTGGCCAAGGAGGACCAGCACGTGCTGGTGGGCATGCCGGATACCGAGATCCACCGCTTCGCCCAGGAACACGGCGTCGACCTTATCGTGGTGGGCTCCCATGGCCGGCACGGCTTCGCCCTGCTGCTCGGCTCCACCTCCACCGGGGTACTGCACGGCGCCCAGTGTGACGTGCTCGCCGTACGGGTGGGGAAGAAAGGCGAAAGCGCCGAGTAGCGGAAACCCTGTTTATCTACTGCGCTCGACGCCCCACAGGGATGTGGGGGTCTCACTCCCCCGCCGCCATGGCTTCCAACTCCATCCACCGCTCGATGGCGGCATCAAGTTCGGCCTGCTTGTCGCTCATGGCCTGTAGCACCTCGGATACCAGCCCCGCTTCCTGCTGATAGAAGGCAGGGTCACCGGCCCGCGCCTCGAATTCTGCCACTTCGGCCTCGAGCCTTTCGATCTCGGCCGGCAGTGCATCGAGCTCCCGCTGCAGCTTGTAGGAGAGCTTGGCGGGTTTTTTTGCGGCCACTGTGGGCTTGGGAGCGGCAACACTCGGCTTCTCACTTGCCGCCGCAGTCGGCTCGACCTGCTGGCGCGCCGCCCCCTCCCAGGGTGCCGGCGGCAGCTTGCCGCCCTGGCGGACCCAGTCGCTGTAGCCTCCCACATATTCGCGCACCATGCCGTCGCCCTCGAAGGCGAGAACGCCGGTAACGACGTTGTCCATGAAGGTTCGGTCGTGGGATACCAGCAGCAGGGTGCCGTCGAAGTCGAGCAGCAGCTCCTCGAGCAGCTCCAGGGTCTCGACGTCGAGGTCGTTGGTCGGCTCGTCGAGCACCAGCACGTTGGCCGGCTGGGTGAACAGCTTGGCTAGCAGTAGGCGGTTCGACTCGCCGCCGGAGAGCGCCTTGACCGGCTGCCGTGCCCGCTCCGGGGTGAACAGGAAGTCCTGCAGGTAACTGATGACGTGCCTGTCCTTGCCACCCACCGTGACGCGGTCGCTGCCCTGGGCGACGTTGTCGTATACGCTCTTTTCCGGCTCCAGCCCGGCCCGCAGCTGGTCGAAGTAGGCAATCTTGAGGTTGGTGCCCAGCTGCACCTTGCCTTCACTGGGCTCGAGTTCACCGAGCAGGATCTTGAGCAGGGTGGTCTTGCCGGCCCCATTGCGCCCGATGAGCCCGATACGGTCACCGCGCTGGATCTCCAGCGAAAGGTCATGAATGATCGTCTCGCCGCCGAAGCGATGGGTCACGCCAGACAGTTCGACGACCCGCTTGCCGCTGCGCTCGCCGCTGTCGACACCGAAGCTGGCCCGGCCCTGCACCTCGCGGCGCTGGCTACGTTCGCGGCGCAGCTGCTCCAGGGCGCGCACCCGGCCTTCGTTGCGGGTGCGCCGTGCCTTGATGCCCTGGCGGATCCAGGCCTCCTCCTGAGCCAGCTTCTTGTCGAACTCGGCGTGCTCCCGGGCCTCCACCTCGAGCTCATGGGACTTCTGCTCCTGGTACTTGCCATAATCACCCGGGTAGCGCCCCAGCCGACCGCGATCGAGCTCGAGGATGCTGGTGGCCAGCCTGGACAGAAAGGCGCGGTCGTGGGTGATGAATAGCACCGCACCGTTGAAATCGAGCAGTTGCTCCTCGAGCCAGGCGATGGTGTCGAGATCCAGGTGGTTGGTGGGCTCGTCGAGCAGCAGCAGGTCCGGCTCGGCGACAAGAGCCCGGGCCAGCGCCACGCGCCGGCGCCAACCACCGGAGAGCGAACTCATCGGGTCGTCGGCGGGCAGCCCGAGCCGGGTCAGCACCACGTCGATGCGCTGGTGGAAGGACCAGCCATCGATGGCTTCGAGGCGGCTCTGCAGGGTCGCCATGCGCTTCATGTCGGGCTCGGCCGCCTGCACCAGGTGGTGGTACTCGGCCAGCAGTTCGCCGGCCTGGGGCAGTCCCTGGGCCACCACGTCGAAAATGGTTTCGCCCGAGGCGGAGGGCAGATCCTGCTCCAGTACGCCGATCTTCAGCCCCGGCGCACGCCAGATGGCACCATCGTCGGGCAGGATATCCCCGGCCACCAGCTTGAGCAGCGTCGACTTACCGGTCCCATTGCGCCCAACCAGGGCGAGACGCTCTCCCTTCTCCAGCACCAGGTCGGCGCCGTCGAGCAGCACATGGGTACCGTAGGCCAGTTGCAGGCGTTCCAGACGTAGCAGGGTCACGCGTTCACCTCTCGATTCATCAAGGCCGCTAGTGTAACGCATGGCTGGCCCGCCGTGGCTTTGGTTACAATGCCCAGCATCTGAAAAAGGAGCGCTCCCATTGGCTGATACCGACGCCACTTTCGACGACTTCCTGCCCGAGGCACTGCGCTTTCATTCGCCTGCCCCGCTGGTGGATATCGGCGCCAACCTGACCCACGACAGCTTCGCCCACGATCTGGAGGCGGTGCTGCGCCGGGCTCGGGCGGCCAACGTCACGACGCTGATCGTCACCGGCACCGATCTCGCCCATGCCGAACAGGCCGTGGCGCTGGCTCAGCGTTACCCAGGACTGCACGCGACCGCCGGCGTGCATCCCCACGACGCCAGCCGCTGGGACAGCGGGCTTGCCGCCGCCATGGGTGACCTTCACCGGCGGCCAGAGGTGGTCGCCGTGGGCGAATGCGGCCTCGACTTCAACCGCAACTTCTCCACCCCGGAGGAGCAGGAGCGAGCCTTCGAGGCTCAGTTGGGCCTGGCAGTGGAAAGCGGCAAACCGCTGTTCATCCATGAGCGCGACGCTGGCAGGCGCATGCGGGAAATGCTCAAGGCGTGGCGCGACGACATCGCCGATGCCGTCGTTCACTGCTTCACCGCCGACCGCGACACCCTTTACGGCTACCTGGACCTGGATCTGCACATCGGACTGACCGGCTGGATCTGCGACGAGCGCCGCGGCCATCACCTGCGCGAGTTGGTGAAGGAGATCCCCCTCGAGCGATTGATGGTGGAAACCGACTGCCCCTACCTGCTACCGCGCGATTTACCTGCCAAACTCAAGGGCAGGCGCAACGAGCCTGCCCTGCTGCCGTGGATCGTGCGCGAGATCGCCCACTGGCGCGGCTACGGCGAGGGAGAGCTCGCCCAAGCCACCAGCGACACTGCACGTGCCTTCTTTCGGCTATCGTCAGTCGAGGGACCGACACCAACAGGCCATGCCCAGCAGAAGGAGTCTTGAAGATGGCCGACATGCCCGGATTCATTGCCGTGGAAACCGGCAACGACAGCGACCTGCCCCTGGCCATTGCCTGGGCGCTGCCCGACGGCCGTATCAAGCACACGCTGATACAGCCGGACGACGACTGGCTCGACGATGAGTTCAACGAGCTCAGCGGCTACAGCTTGGAGGAGCTGCACAGCTTCGGCGCCAGCCCGCTCGACGTGATCCGGGAGCTGGAGAACGACCACTTCAACGCCACCCTGTTCACCGCCGGCATCAGCGGAGATGAAGCCGCCCTGGCGCGACTGTTCGACACCTACGGCATCGATCCCTTCGTCGAGCTGGCGCCGGCCGAGAGCCTCTATCCCGCTCTGTTAGCCGGTGAGTGGAGCCGCGCACGCAACGAGCTGTTCGGTGAAATGGGGCTCGAGCCGATGCGGCCCGAGCACGAAGTGGAAGTGATGCTGCATCTGCATCAGCGCCTAAACGGCGAGTGACTCCCGCCGAGCCAGCAGCCACTCGCGCTGTTCCGCCAGGCCCATGCACAGCAGCTTTGGCTCCTCGGCCTGGCCGCGCTGGAAAGCGCTCTTGTCGCTCCACCCCTGCCAGCCGAGCTGAATCAGCGCCTGGGCCGTGGCCCCGCCCAAGGTCGCTCCCGGGCCGGGAATCACGATGCGGTCAGGCGCGAATTCGCGCACACCGACCCGGATCGCCGCCGTGAAATCGTAGGGCGCGACCAGCTGCTCACCCAGGGTGTAATCCCATAGTGCCTGCGGGTCGGTGCTCCAGGGTGTCCAGACATGGCCGCGGCCGTCGATCATCGGCACCTCGGGTGAGCGCAGCGGCAGGCTGGCCAGCTCGCGGCGCGCCTCGCGCTTCACTCCCTCCTGCAGCGGCGTATGGAAGGCGGCGTGCTGGTGCAGCCGCAGCGGAAACCGCTCGCGGGGCGGCAGCGCCTCGCTCAGCCTCGCCAGCCCCACCTCGTTGCTGCCGAAGACCAGCATGCCGCCCAGGTCGATGGAGAGATGGAGCTCCGCCCCGTCCCGGCCGTGGATGCGCGCGATCAGCCCCAGCAGCTCCCGGCGGAGCGTCCAGTCCGGCCGCCACTCCTCGTCGACCCAGGGGTAGATGACCTGCCCTCCGGCCAGGGTTTTCTGCATGCGCAGCCCCATGCTACCGATCAGGCGCAGCGCTTCATCGGGTCCCAGGGCGCCTGCCGCCGCCAGGGCGATGTACCAACCCATGGAGTTGCCGGTCACCGCCACCACCTCGTAGCGCTCGCGGTCGATGGCCAGCAGATCGGCCCAGGCGCAGGCATAGATCAGCGGGGCGGCGTGTTCGCCGCGCCCGTGCAGGCTCTGGCGGAAGGGTGTCTCCCCGTCCAGTTCCGTGAGCGTCGGCATGCCGGCCTCGCGGCGCATGGCGTCGAAGCGTGCCAGCCACTCGCTGCCGCCCGCCAGCCGGTTTAGAGTGCCCCACTCGGCGGCGTTGTAGGTGCCGCGACCGGGGCACACGATCAGCAGCCGTTCGCGGCTGCCGCTCCGGGGCTCGTTAGCCTGCCGTTGGCTCATGGGGTGTCGCTCCCTGCCGTCGCCTTGCCTGGTGTCTGTGTCATTGCCCCCTCCTGCGCTCCGGGCGCGGCGAGGCGCAGCGCCTGCTCGACGATCGCCGTCACCGAAGGCAGCGTGACCGTGGCCGCCCGCCCCAGCGGGATGAAGCTGTCCTCGGCGGTCAACCGGTGCAGTCGGTCGCTCGGCATGCCGCGTTCCACCAGTGCGGTGATCAGCTCCTCGCTAAGCGAGCCGCTGCGCCGGCACTCGTCCACCACCAGCACCTGGTCGCACTCGGCGACGCGGCGGTACACGGCGTCGTGGTCGATGGCGGTCAGCCAGCGCAGGTCGACGATGCGCAAGCGCACGCCCTGAGCCTCCAGCCTTGCCGCCGCCTGACGCGAGAGGTAGGCCCCGTTGCCGTAGGTGACGATGGCCAGCTCGCGCCCCTCGCCCCACTGGCCGAGCGCCCCCTGCGCCAGGCGATGCCCGGCCCCGGGGTCGGCGAAGCACCACTGCTGATCGCCCTCTTCATGCAGGTCGCGGGTGTGATAGAGCGCGATGGGCTCGATCACCACCACTACCCGCTGCTCCTCGTCGGCCAGGCGCACCGCCTCCTGCAGCAGGCCCACGGCATCGGCGGCGTTCGACGGGCAGGCCACCAGCAGCCCGGGGATGTCGCGCAGCACGGCAATGGCGTTGTCGTTGTGGAAGTGGCCGCCGAAGCCCTTCTGGTAGCCGAGCCCGGCGATGCGCACCACCATGGGGTTGGTGTACTGACCGTTGGAGAAGAAGCTGAGCGTGGCCGCCTCGCCGCGTAGCTGGTCCTCGGCGTTGTGCAGGTAGGCCAGGAACTGGATCTCGAGTATCGGTATCAGGCCGTTCTGCCCCAGCCCGATGCCGAGCCCGAGGATGCTCTGCTCGTCGAGCAGGGTGTCGATCACCCGGTGCGGCCCGAACTGCGCCTGCAGGCGCTGGGTGACGCCGTAGACGCCGCCCTTGCGACCGATGTCCTCGCCAGCCATGACCAGATGCGGATGGCTCTCCATCAGACGGGCAAGCGCTTGATTCAACAGCTTGGCCATCGGCGCCAGCGTGGGCTCCACCTCGCCCTGCCAAGGCCGCGCACGGCCGGGTCGGGATGGCGGCACGATACTCGCCATCACCTGCTCGGCTGTCTCGAGCTTGGGCCGACGGATCGCCTCCTCGGCGACGTGCGCGACCCGCTCGGCCACCGAGCGGTAGAGCGCGGCGATGGCGTCGCGCCCGAGCACGCCGTGGCGCTCGAGCAGCCCCGCCGTGACCAGCAGCGGATCGCGGGCCTCGTCGGCCTTGATCCGCGTGGGAGAGAGGTAGGCCTGCTGCGCGTCGGAGCCGGCATGACCGTAGAGCCGCACGCAGCGCATGTGCAAGAATACCGGCTGTTTGCGGCGCCGGGCAATGCGTTCGGCCTCTGTGGCCGCCCGCCAGGTATCGAGCAGGTCGAGTCCGTCGCAGGCCAGGTAATGGAAGCCGGGGCGCGAGCGCATGCTGGCCTCGACCCAGCCGTTGGGCGTGGGCGTGGAAATCCCGATGCCATTGTCTTCACAGACCATCACTAGCGGCATCGGCGTGCCCTGGTAGGCGGCCCAGCCGGCGGCGTTGAGCGCGCCCTGGGCGGTGGAGTGGTTGAACGAGGCGTCACCGAAGCTGCAGATCGCCACGCCGTCGGCGGGCCACTCGCCGCCACCGCCCAGCCGCCGCCACAGCCCGAAGCTATAGGCGGCCCCCACGGCCTTGGGCAGGTGCGAGGCGATGGTGCTGGTCTGGGGTGGGACATGCAGCGATTTCGAGCCCAGTACCTTGTGTCGCCCGCCGGAGACCGGGTCATCTGCCGAGGCGGCGAAGCTCAGCAGCAGATCCCACAGCGGCGTCTGCCCCGGCACACCGCGACTGCGCTGGATCAGAAAGGCGGCATCGCGATAGTGCAGAAAGGCAGGGTCGGTGGCACGAAAGGCGCGGGCGATGGCGGCATTGCCCTCGTGACCGGCGCTGCCGATGGTGTAGAAGGCCTCGCCGCGGGCCTGCAGGCGCCGGGCATGCAGGTCAAGGTGGCGACTCATCAATTGGGTTTCGAATAGCTCGGCTAGATCCGCCGCAGAGAGCCCGACCTCCTCTAGCGACCAGTCGCGGTCCGGTGTCGGCCAGTCGCCGCTGCGCAGGGCGGTGAAGAAACGCTGCTCTTGGGGTAGGGGTTCGAGCACCATGCTGGCTCCAGGCAAGGACTGGGTGTGTCTCTAGCCTAGCGTGCCAGGCAGGCAAAGCGATAATATCGATATCCTGCCCCAGATATAGACTGCTCCTATGGATATTCGCAGCCTGCGCTACTTCATCGCCGCCTATGAGGGCGGCTCGATCAGCGCCGCCGCCCGGCGTTGCCACGTGGCCCAGCCCTCGATCTCGACGGCGCTGGCACAGTTGGAGGAGCGCCTGGGGACACCGCTGTTCGAGCGTCATCGGCGCGGCATCACGCCGACCGAAGAGGGTCACCGGCTCTACCCTCTGGCGCGTCAGGTCAGTGAAGACCTCAACGCCATCGGCCGGCTGTTCCGCACGCCAGCGCCCGCAACGCCGGTGCGCCTGGGCCTGATGCGTTCGCTCGGGGCCAACCGCATGACGGCACTGCTCAAGGAGTACATCGGTCAGGGCGATAACCTGGCGCTGACCTTGGTCAATCCCGAGGAACGCTGCGACGCCCGCATCATCGGCGAGCAGGATTTGGCACCCGGCGAGGCGTTTCAGCCCATCTGGCACGACAGCTACCTGCTGGCGCTGCCCGGCGGCCACCCGTTGGGGCTAAAGCCGACGGTGCCCCTGAGCGACCTCGACGGTCTGCCGTTCATCTGGCGCCAGCCCTGCGCCGCCATGGAGCAGCTGGCATCGGCGTTGAGCGATGCCGGCGTGCGCTGCCAGGTCCGTGCGCGTCTGCGCACCATCGAATACACCCTGGGGCTGGTAGCGGCCGGCGTCGGTGCTTCGCTGGTGCCGGCCTGGCCGGAGATCCTCAGTCATGCGGACGTGCAGTGCCGGCCTCTCGGCGGACTCGACATTCGCCAGACCGTCGGCGTGGCATATCCGGCGCGGCAGGCCATGCCCGCTCTCGAGCCGCTGCTTCAGCTCGGCAGGCAGGCGTGGGAGTCGGCCGGTACTGCCTGAGGCAGGATATCGAGGCCGCCAGCAACGGCACTATCGAGGGAGAGCCCCTGCCGGTAGAAGGCCTGCAGCGCGGCATGAAAGGCCGCCGCCCGAGCGGGAAGCCCCTCGCGCTCGTAGCGCGCCGCGCGGGCCGTGACCCGGGCCGCGAAGGCGTCACGCTCGACTTCCGCGTCTCCGCCCAGATTGTCGACGCTGACGTGAAAGCGCAGCCCACAGGCGCGGGAAAAAAGCATCTCCAGCGCCTGAGGCGCCATTTCCGCCGCCTCGAAGCGGCGCTGCTGCTCGGCATCGCGACCGTCGGGCAGGTACCAGTAGCCGTAGTCCTCCCACTGGCGCCGCCGCTCGCCGGCGATGCACCAGTGGCTGATCTCGTGCAGCGCGCTGGCATAGTAGCCACGGGCAAAGATGACCCGGTGCCAGGGGCAGGTCGTATCGGCGGGAAGGTAGAGCGGCTCGTCGCCACCCCGCACCAGGCGAGTATTGAAACCATCCTTGAAGAGCCCGTCGAACAGGGCGATCACGTCCTCGAGGCGATGCGTCACGCTGGTTTCCTGTGTGGCTGAACGGCGGGACAGTATAGGCGAGTCGGCCACACAGCGAAATTCACCGGATATTGCTAACATATTCGGTTCTCCTGACGCATTGGTCAGGCTTTCGACACGCATGGAGCCTTCTGCCTTGGCAACGTTCTTCTCCGACCTGCTGAGCGTCAGCCGCACGGAAACGCGGCCGCTGATACGTCTCGCCCTGCCCATCTGTGGCGCGCAGCTGGCCCAGGCCGGCATGAGTGTGGCCGACGTGATGATGACGGGGCGACTCAGCGCCACCGACCTGGCCGCGGTCTCGGTGGGCTCCAGCCTGTGGCTGCCGCTGATGCTGTTCATGACCGGCACCTTGATGGGGTTGACGCCCATCGTCGCTCACCTGCTCGGTGCCGGCACCACCGAGCGCATCCGCCCCAGCGTGCATCAGGCGCTGTGGGTGGCCCTCGCCCTGGGCGTGGTGGCGGCCCTGCTGCTGTGGTTCACGGTGATGCCGATCTTCCGTGTGATGGACGTTCCCCCCGATGTGGCACGTCGCTCGGCAGCCTACCTATCGGCCGTGGCCTTCGGCATGCCGGGAGTCGCGCTGTTCCAGGCGCTGCGCGCCTTCTCCGACGGCATGAACCACACCCGCCCGGCGCTCTGGATCAGCCTGGTCGGGCTCGGGGTGAACATTCCCAGCAACTACGTGCTGATCTACGGCGGCGACGGGCTCACGGCGCTTTTCGGCGACTGGCTGCCCGGCTGGACGCAAGGCCTGCCGGCGCTGGGCGCGCTGGGCTGCGGTATCGCCACCGCCCTCTCCATGTGGGTCATGTGTCTGACCATGATTGCCTACACGCGACGTTCACGGGCCTACGGCGACGTCTCGCTGTGGCACTCCCCCACCCTGCCCCGCTGGCGTCTGATCGGCGAGCTGCTCTACGTGGGTGTGCCCATCGGCGTGGCGATCTTCGTCGAGGTGACGCTGTTCACGCTGATCTCGCTGTTCATCGCCAGCCTGGGTGAAGTGACGGTGGCGGCACACCAGGTCGCGTTGAACTACACCTCGATCCTGTTCATGCTGCCGCTGGCCCTGAGCATGGCGCTGACCGTCAGGGTCGGTAACACCCTGGGCCAGGGCAAGATCGAACGGGCACGCATGGTGGCCTGGAACGGCATACTGGTCTCGGTGCTGATCGCACTGCTCAACAGCGCCTTGCTGTGGTTCACGGCAGAGCCGGTCATGGCCCTCTACACTCACGATACAGCCGTGCAACGCCTGGCCCTGTCGCTGGTCCTGCTGGCCATGCTCTATCAGGTGTCCGACTCGCTGCAGGTCAATCTGGCCGGCGCCCTGAGGGGCTACAAGGACACCCGCATCATCATGGTCATCACCCTGTTCGCCTACTGGGCGGTGGGGCTGGCCGGCGGCCACTGGCTGGGCACCCGCGGCCTGCCCGGCTGGAGCGAACCGCTGGGAGTGCATGGCTACTGGATCGGCCTGATCGCAGGGCTCACCGTGGCGGCACTGCTGCTCGGCGAGCGGCTGCGGCGCAGGGCCAAGGGAGTCGCGCATGGCAGGCAGGAGATACCGCTGGACTGAAGTGCAACGCCATCTGACGGCAGGCATGATGGCAGGGCTGGTGGCATTGCTGGTGACAGGCTGCGGGGGCGGTGAGCAGGGTGACGCCAAGCTCATCGAGTACCAGAGGGCGCTCGCCGAAGCCCTGGGACAACCGGCGCCGGAGAGGACGGCGCCACCCAACATCGGCGCCTTTCCGGAACGCAGTGAGCGCCTCTTCGAGGTTGCCGAAACCCGCGAGGGCATACTCAACGTCTACGCCTTGCGTGAGTGCCACATCACCCAGCTGGTCGCCGCCCGCAACAACCAGCTAGGGCGCGTGGCGCCGCCTAGCCAGCAGTGGATCTATGAGCTGGAACTGTGGCGTCGCCTGCATGCCTGCTGGCACAGCGACGTGCCCGACGGCTTGTCGGACACCAACCTCGAGCGCCTCGAACGGCTCACCCTTATCAAGACCGAGCAGCTGCCGAAGGTGAGCTGGAACAGCCTGTTCGATTCGGAGGAGTGGGTGCGCAGCTTCTCCCGCGCCAGCTCTCCCCTGACACCGGGCGATACACGCGGCATCGAGGCGCAGTTCGAAGCCCTCGCCTGGCTGCATCAAGCCACCCTCAACCAGTTCAACCCCGAATGGCAGCACCCGTCGAGTACGCTGGAGAACCACCTCAACTCACTGCGCAGCCGGCCCCTGACTGCCGAACTGCTGCGCGCCCTGGTACTTGCCGAAAGACGCCTGACCGAAGCGAACGAGCTGCTCTCCGCCAACCTCCAGTCACGGCGTGGCTGTACCGCGCTTGCCTCACCTGCCGATGTACTGAGCGAAGAGATGGCCGACATGGCGGCATTCGCCTGGCTGGACCAGCTGGAGAGCCTGGCCACGCGCTGGCTCGAAGCTGTCGACGACCTGTTCGCAAGCCATGTTCCGCCCCCCGAAGCGGTCGATGACTATCGCCATGCCTGGCTCTCGCTGGAGAACCCCGAGGCCCCCCTGCCTGCCCTGCGCCAGGCACGCAGCGAGCATCGGCAACATTGGCAGGCCCTGACCAAGCGCTGCACGTAAAGCACGAAAAAGGTGCCGACAGGCTTAACTTGGATGCCAACTCTGTGATATTGGTGATTGCAAGAAGGTAGGAGTCGATCCCGTCAGCCTTGCCGCAGCCGTGACCCATCCGCTCGGCCCATGCAATTACTGGAGGGAGGAACATGGGTATGACACTGTCACCCCGCCCTGCCCGGGTCATCGACCTGGACACGATGCGCCAGAAGCGTCAGGCCAGGCAGCGCCTGGTACGACTCTCTCCCGAGCTCGATGGCCTCGAAATGGTCTACAGCCTATCCTCTGATCCCGACGCTTTCTTTGGGATGCCGGTCCTTGCCTGGGGGCTGCGCGAGGATGGCGAGGTGGTCGGTCTGGTGCCCTGGATGGAAACCCTGACCCCTTGCCACCTGCTCGAGGACGCTGAACACGGCTACTTTGTCGGCTACCGCGACCCCGAGACCGAAGAGCTTCTCGAAACCGCCCCGCCTCACAAGGCCTGCGAGCTGGAGCATGCCGCCGCCTACTTCGACTACGAAGATACTCACGAGATCACGCTGATTCAGCAGATACCCGACACGCTGGGCACTCATGCCCTGTGCATGGATGATGATGGACGCCCCTGGCAGCTCAAGCAGGTTTTTGGCTGGCGTCTCTACAGCGATGGCAACGTTGAAGCACTGCTGGCGGATGAATCCCGTGTCCAGTCGACCCCCATACTACCTGGCGACACCTGCCTCTACCCCGGGCACAGCCGACACAGGATGGTCTACTTCTTCCAGCGAAGCATTGCCAACCGAATCCGCGAGCAGGACCCCTCGACCCTTGAGGCGTTGGCAATGATGGTCGTACCCAACACCAGCAGGGAAGCCGAGCGCTGAGGACATGACCGAGGGGTGGCAGTACATCAGCCTAAACGGATAAAGTAGAGGTACTGGCCGTCCGACTCTTGCTGAAATAACAGCTCGTGACCCAGGAAGCTGCAGAACTTGGGCACATCCCGAGTGGTCGCCGGATCTGTCGCCACCACCTTGAGGATCTCGCCGGAGCTCATGTCGCGTACCTTGTTGTGCATGAGCATGATGGGCTCGGGGCAGTAGAGACCGGTCGTATCCAGCTCGACCTGATAGGGAGGCTGCGAGTCGGCGGTTTGGTTCATCGATCGACCTCGGTGTAGGGAACTGCTAGATGATCAAGATAATAATCGAACGTCGTATCATGCCTGGCCTGGAAGAAGAATACGAGGAGGCCGCCCGCGAAGCCATGCGCTACTCGCTTGGGGCCAGGGGCTTCGTGGGCGGAGAGACTCTGGTCGAGCGTGGCCGCAGCGATCGGCGGCTGATGATCGTGAAATGGCGCAATCTGGACGCCTGGAATGAGTGGTATACCAGTGAGGAGCGTGCCCGGGCGATGCAGCGCATCCTGCCGCTTTTGACCGACGACGAATCGATCCGCATCTACGAGCCCTGCTACTGAAAGCCTTCAGGCCGGGCTCGACAGCGTCGCCTCAGTCAAGCAGCCTGACATGCACGGTGACTTCTTCACGATCATGATAGAGATGTCGGCAGCGCAGCGTGGCACGAACGCCGGCATCCTCCAGCGCCTCTTCCAACAGCGCCAGACAGCGCTGCACCTCCTCCCAGCGTCGTTTCATCGGTAGCTTGAGATTGAAGATCGCCTCCCGGCACCAGCGCCGGATCAGCCAGCGCTGAACCATGGCGGTGACCCGGGCCGGCTTGTCCACGATGTCGCAAACCAGCCAGTCCAGCCGGCCAGGCGGCTCCCAGACGAAACCGTCCTCACGCAGGTGCTCCACCATTCCCGTGGCCATCAGGTCGCCCTTCATTGGGCCGTTGTCGATCGCAAACACGTGCATGCCACGACTTACCAACTGCCAGGTCCAGCCACCGGGAGCTGCGCCCAGATCGGCCGCCTGCATCCCTTCTGCCAATCTAGTGTCCCACTCCTCTCGCGGTATGAACTCATGCCAGGCCTCCTCGAGCTTCAGCGTCGAACGGCTGGGTGCGGCCTGGGGAAAGCGTAGCCGGCGGATGCCGCCGGGCAGCTCGCTGCGGTTGCCGGGGAAGCTCATGCCCAACTGCACACGGTCCCCATCCATCCAGAACAGGTGCAGCCGGCGTCCACCGGCCTTGCGTCGCAGGGCTCTCCGCTTGCGCAATGACGACTCAAGCGGGCGCGTCAGTGCCTTGATCAAACCCGCCAGTGCCTTGCCGTCGTTGGTATCGGGCGTCTCATGCCAGATTTCATCGAAACTCCAGCCACTGGCGACCACCTGAGCCACTATGGGGGAGAGCCTGTCATCCCGGTCAAGGCTCAACGGTGGCAATGCCAGCAGGCTCTGGCGGGCAAAGACGAACCGCTCGAAGCGCAGCTCTCGATGCAGCTGATTGGTCGGCCGCCCATCATCGACGACGAAGCGCAGGAAGCCCTGCATGGGAGAGAACTCTACCTGCCCTCGCCAAGCCAGCTGCTCCACGTACCCCGTTACTTCGGCGGCCAGGTCATGTTCGAAGCCAGGACGGCAATAGAACAACAGTTGGTCCGCTACCACCGTGTTTTCGGGCTGACTCATCGCTTGTTTCTCTCGACCAAGAACTGCTCTCCTGAAACTGCTTTCACCGGCGCCCCCAGCGCTTCGTCCAGCCAACGGACTCACCCGCAACTCCGTGGCCACCAATGGTATCAGTCTTGTCCAGAACTGTCGGCACAAGCCGATCGTTAGATACCCGTTTATGCAAAATCACAAATGCTCGATCGTGGTGCACAGTTTTCGTGGCTTTTAAAGCAAATTCGCCTCATATCAATGTCTAATCCCGACATGGCCTATGCATTTGCTGCATAATGGTGCATTGAATTATAGTGGGCACACTCACTTTCCAATCGAGATACGCAGATGACATACGTACACGACACTCTCGAAGGACTTCGAAAGAGCAGCCCGGCTCAGAGCGAGTTCTACCAAGCTGCCGAAGAGGTCCTCGAGTGCCTGCGCCCAGTGCTCGAAACCGTGCCTCGCTATCACCAGCACAGCATCATCGAGCGCATCGTCGAGCCCGAGCGCCAGATCATGTTCCGCGTGACCTGGGTCGACGATTCCGGCAAGGTCCGAGTCAACAAGGGCTACCGCGTCCAGTTCAATTCGGCCCTGGGGCCTTACAAGGGCGGCCTGCGCTTCCACCCCAGCGTCAACGCCAGCATCATCAAGTTTCTGGGCTTCGAGCAGATCTTCAAGAACGCTCTCACCGGGCTGCCGATCGGCGGCGGCAAAGGCGGCTCCAATTTCGATCCCAAGGGCAAGTCCGACGGCGAGATCATGCGCTTCTGCCAATCGTTCATGAACGAGCTCTATCGTCATATCGGTGCGACAATCGATGTGCCTGCGGGCGATATCGGAGTTGGCGCCAGAGAGATCGGCTACATGTATGGTCAGTACAAGCGTCTCACCGGCAGCTATGAAGGGGTCTTCACCGGCAAGGGGCTGAACTGGGGCGGCTCCCTGGGACGCAAGGAGGCTACCGGCTACGGTGCGGTCTATTTTGCCCAGAACATGCTCGAGGCGCGTGAGGACAGCATCCAGGGCAAAACCTGCCTGGTATCGGGTGCCGGCAACGTCGCCATCTACACCATCGAGAAGCTGTACCAGCTCGGCGCCCTGCCGGTCACCTGCTCCGACTCGCGGGGCACCATCTATCATGATCGCGGTATCGATCTCGACACCCTCAAGCTGCTCAAGGAAGTCAAGCGGAGCTCGCTGCGCGAATACGTCGAGCATCATCCCGACGCTGAGTATATCGATGCCATGGACTATCCCAGCGATGGGCACGCCGTCTGGCGTATCAAGGGGGACATTGCTTTCCCCAGCGCCACCCAGAACGAGGTCACCGAAGCGGATGCCGTCGCCCTGCTGAACAACGGCGTTCACTGCATCAGCGAAGGCTCCAACATGTCATCCACGGCCACGGCCGTCGATCGCTTCCTGGAGGCCCGGATCGCCTATGGCCCCGGCAAGGCGGCTAATGCAGGAGGCGTCGCCACCAGCCAGCTCGAGATGGCGCAGAACAGCAGCATGCAGCAGTGGACCCTGGAAAAAGTCGATTCCAAGCTGCAGGCGATCATGGCGGACATTCACCACCAATGCGCGACAACCGCCGCGGAGTTCGACCAACCCAGCAACCTCGTGCTCGGTGCCAATATCGCCGGGTTCCGCAAGGTGGCCGATGCCATGATCGACCAGGGCGTGGTATAACGCCAGGCCACGGCGCAAGCCGCGTAAACGACAAGAGCCCGGCTCAGTTTGAGCCGGGCTCTTGTCTCATAGGGCGCAAAGCCTTTCAGGAAGCCAGTTTCAAGCCCACCAACCCGGCCAGGATCAGCACCAGGCTGAGCAGCCGAAGCGGCGAAGCACTATCGCCATAGATCAGAATGCCCAGCAAGACCGTACCCACCGCACCGATGCCTACCCAGATGGCGTAGGCGGTGCCGACAGGCAGTACCTTCATTGCCTGTGCCAGCAGATAGAAACTGGCCACCATGGCCAGGATAGTGAGCAAACTGGGGAGCGGCCGGGTAAAGCCGTGCGATGCTTTCAGGCCCAACGCCCACGCCACTTCGAGAAGACCGGCCACGACCAACAACAACCAGGCCATTGAGATTTCCTTCTGAGGGTCCGAGGCCGTCCCCGGGTTGGCAGCACACCATCGGGTCGTCCCGCTGGCGATCGGGACCATTCTAGGCTCCCCAAACGACGAAACCCAGCCTCTTTCGAAGCTGGGTTTCTGAATAAGTGCCTGACGATGACCTACTCTCACATGGGGAGACCCCACACTACCATCGGCGCTGAGCGGTTTCACTGCTGAGTTCGGCATGGGGTCAGGTGGTTCCCAC
>NZ_JACEFT010000017.1 GCF_013697085.1 Billgrantia kenyensis | reverse complement strand
CCTGAGCCCCGTACAGTACAGGACTCAGGCCTTGGACGCCGGCTGAATGAACCGTCCAACTATTGGGGGTCAGTTCATGGCCGGACGGGTCTCTTCGTTAGGGGCATTTCGTTCAGCGTGCCTTCGTTGCGTGAGGCACGTCAGTTTTCGTCCTGGGCCTGCACGATCAGGGCTTCCAGGTTGAGGATGTTGACCTCGCGACCGGAGACATCGACCAGCCCCTGCTGCTGGAAGCGACCCAGGATGCGGCTCACCGTTTCCACGGCCAGACCCAGGTAGTTGCCGATATCGGCCCGGGACATGGAGAGGCGGAAACTGTATGGCGAATAGCCGCGCCGACGGAAGCGATCCGACAGGTTGATGAAGAAGCTGGCAAGGCGCTGGTCGGCGGTCTTGCGCGACAGCAGGCGCATCATCTTGCGGTCGTCGCGAAGCTCCTTGCTCATGCTGCGGTAGAGCTGCCCACGTAGTTCGGGCAACTGCTCGGAGAGGTCATCGAGCCGGTCGAAGGGGATCTCGCATACGGTCGTGGTTTCCAGCGCGATCACGCTACCGGGGTAGAGCTTCTCGTCGATCCCGTCGAGTCCCACCAGTTCGCTGGGCAGGAAGAAGTTGGTGACCTGATCGTCACCGGAACCCTCGGTGGTAATCTGCTTGAGGCTGCCGGAGCGTACCGCAAAGACGCTGCTGAAGTCGCTGCCTTGACGGAACAGGGATTCACCCTTCTTGAGGGGAGAGCGACGTCGAATGATCGCATCGAACTGCTCCATGTCCTCGAGTTCCAGCGCAAGGGGCAGGCACAGCGAACTCAGGCTGCAGTTCTGGCAGCGGGTTTCATGCAGCAATGAGCGCCGCTTGCCGAGTGCATTGGCCGCGTTGACCGGCATGCTCCATCTCCTCAATCCAACTTTATGGAGGGCATTATGGAACATTATTGGAATAGGTGAAATGCCTCTTGCGACCTTTGGCCGCAACATTGCGATTAGCTCTGTCGTGCTTCGTTACATTATACGATCCGCGAAAACTGAGAATCGGGGTGAAGCGGTAGCCGGGCATCGAAGGCCATGGCCAGGTGACGGATCAGCAGCCGCCCCAGGGGAGTGGCGATCACACGCTTCCCTTCGAGGATCACCAAGTCGTCCCGTTGCAGTGTCTCAAGCCTCTCCAGGGCCTCTGCCAGGTAGCGGGGGGCGTCGATACCGAACGTCTCGCTCAGCTCGTCCAGATCGAGTTCCATGTCGCACATCAAACGCTCGATGGCGTGCTGCCTGACCCGGTCGTCGAAGGTCAGGCGTATCCCGCGCGCGGTCGGCAGGTGGCCGGCATCCAACGCACCTTCGTAGGCGTCGAGACTGGTGTGGTTCTGGGCGTAGACGTCATCGATGCAGGAGATGGCCGAGACGCCGAGCCCCACCAGATCACACTGGGCATGGCTGGAGTAGCCTTGAAAATTGCGCTGCAGCGTGCCTTCGCGCTGGGCGATGGCCAGGCTGTCGGTTGGCCGGGCGAAATGGTCCATACCGATATGCACATAGCCCGCTTCCGTGAGCATGGCGATGGTGGTGCGCAGGATCGCCAGCTTTTCCTCGGCGCTGGGAAGATCCTCCTCACGAATCTGGCGCTGAGGAGTGAACCGCTCGGGCATGTGCGCATAATTGAAAATCGAGAGGCGAGCCGGGGCCATGGCGATGACCTGCTCGAGGGTCGCGGCAAAGCTGTCGCGAGTCTGGAAGGGCAGGCCGTAGATCAGATCCAGGTTGAGTGAGCGAAAGCCCAGGCGGTCGGCTTCGTCGATCAGTGCCTCGGTGAGAATACGTGGCTGGACCCGGTTCACCGCACGCTGGACCTTGGGGTCGAGGTCCTGTACGCCGAGGCTCAAGCGGTTGAAACCCAGCGCCTGAAGGTGGCGCAGGGTGAACACATCGGCCTCGCGGGGATCGATCTCGATGGCGTAGTCCCGATCCCGTGCACTGGAGAGGCCGAAACGGGCATGCATGCGGTCGATCAGGTCGCTCATTTGGTCGAGGCTGAGAAAGGTCGGGGTGCCTCCTCCCCAGTGCAGCTGGGCGACCTCCCGGCGGGTGTCCAGTTGGCGGCTGACCAGCACCATTTCCCGGTCCAGGCGCGAAACGTAGGGCTCTACCACCTTGCTGCTCTTGGTCGTGACCTTGGTGCAGGCGCAATAATGGCAGGACTTGCGGCAGAAGGGGAGATGGACATAGAGCGACAGGGGCCTGCCATCGGCATTGCTGCGAGCCAGGGCGGCCTGATACTCCATTTCGCCAAAGTCCTCGCTGAACGAGGGGACGGTGGGGTAGGAGCTATAGCGCGGCCCATGGGTGTCGTAGCGCCGTAGGAGCGTAGCATCCCAGGCGAACGGGTCGGCCATCGATCGATGTACTGACAGCGCGAGGACAGACATGGGAGGCACTCCGGAAGCATAGCGATGGCATCATGCTAGCGGTACCCCGGGGAGGGCGGATTGAGCTGCGTCAAACGAAGTGGCGATGGTACGCCGAGGTGGTCAATTTTTAGTGGCCTGCCCCACCGTGTGGCGCCAGGGAAGCGAGCTGCCACAGGGCGAAGGCGATGATCGTCAGAGCAGCAATGGCACGGGTCGTCGGGTGCCGGATCAGCGCTCCCAGCTGATGTGCGGCAAGGCCGGTGACCAGCAGCGAGGGCAAGGTTCCGAGGCCGAATGCGCCCATCAGAAACGCTCCGCTCAGTGGGTCCGCCGTGGCCATGCTCCAGGCCAGCATCGAATAGACCAGTCCGCAGGGCAGCCAGCCCCATATTGCGCCGAGGCCGATCGCCTGTGGAACATGCACGACCGGCATCAGGCGCTTGCCGAAAGGTTCCAGGTAACGCCATAGGTGACGACCCAGCGCCTCGACTCTCAGCAGGCCCTTCCACCAGTCGGCGATGTAGAGCGCCATCAGGATCAGCATTACGGCGGCGAACACCTGCAGACCCACGCCGACGGCGGGATGCAGGGCCACCAGGGTGCCGAGCGAGGCGACAAGCATGCCGGCCACCATATAGCTCAGGATCCTGCCCAGGTTGTAACCGAGCATCAGCCCCGTCAGGCGGGCGGGGCTGCGCATGCTGGGGGGGACGGCGAAGGACAGCGCACTCATGATGCCGCCACACATGCCGATGCAGTGGGCGCCGCCTAGCAGGCCGAAGACGAACGCCGCCAGCATTGGCGGCAGGCCGAGGCCGGTGGGGTCCATCAGCGCTGTTCCGGGCCGTCGTCGGAGTCGTTGGCAGCAGGCTCGCGTCGGGCGGTACGGCGCCGCTTGCGCTCTTCCTGGGTGAGGTCGTTCTCGTCCTCGTCGAACAGGATGCGGTGGGCGGGGCCTTCCAGGTCCTCGAACTGGTCGTGCTTGACTGCCCAGAAGAAGGCCCATACTGCCAGGCCCAGCAGGATCAGGGAGAGCGGGATGAGCAGGTAAAGAATGGTCATGCATTCACCAGTTGTGCGTCGCGGCTTGGAGCCGAGCTGGGGCGAAGGCGGAAGCGGTTGAGCCTCAGCGCGTTGCCTACGACCACCAGCGAGCTGCCCGACATGCCAAGCGCCGCGACCCAGGGCGGCACGATGCCGATGGCAGCCAGGGGCAAGGCCGAGAAGTTGTAGCACACCGACCAGATCATGTTCTGGCGCATGATACGGCGGGTGGCTCTGGCGATCTCGGTCGCCTCGACGATACGCAGCAACCGTGGGCTGAGCAAGACCGCGTCTGCGCTGGTGCGGGCCAGGTCGGTGGCACCGTTCATGGCGATCGAGACATCGGCACCGGCAAGGACAGGTACGTCGTTGATGCCGTCACCGATCATGGCGACCTTCTCGCCTGCCTCCTGGCACTGGCGAATGCGTACCAGTTTGTCTTCCGGGCTGGCGCTCGCCTGCCAGGTATCGATACCCAGCCTCTCGGCCATGCTGCGCACGGCATCGACGGTATCACCCGACAGCAGTTCGACCTGGATGCCACGTGCCTTCAGCTCGCTGATGGTGGCCCCGGCGTCGTCGCGCAGCCGGTCACGCAGGGCAAACCAGGCGCGCGGCTGGCCGGACTCGCTGAGCAGCAGCCACTGGCCCTCGCCCGGCGCCTCCAGCGCCTGGTCGGGTGCGGCGAAGTCGGCTCGTCCCAGGCGCCAGCGGGTGCCGTCTATGACTCCCTCGACCCCCTGGCCGGTTCGGCTCGAACGCTCGCTGGCTTCCACCGTGGCCTGGCGCCAGGGCCGGAAGGCGCGCGCGATGGGATGCTCCGAGTAGGCCTCCAGCGCGGCGGCGACGGTGCATGCCCGCTCAGCCGGGAAGTCCTCGAAGGTACGAGTGTCGACGAGCTGCATCTCGCCCAGGGTCAGCGTGCCGGTCTTGTCAAAGATCACGCGGTCGACCTGTGACAGCGACTCGATGGCATCGGCTCGGGTGATCAGAATCCCACGGCGGCGCAGCTGACCATGCCCCGCAGTCAAGGCGGTGGGCGTGGCCAAGGCCAGGGCGCAGGGGCAGGTCACCACCAGTACAGAGAGCATCACCCACAGCATGCGGCTGGGGTCGATGAACCACCACGCCGTGGTTACGCAGACGGTCACTACCAGCAGCCGCAGCACGAACAAGTGCGACATGCGCGAGGCGAGCTGGGCCAGGCGCGGGCGGCTGGCGAAGGCGCGGTCGGTGAGGTCGACGATGCTCGCCACCCGGGCCTCCTTGCCGGCGTGAGTGACGCGCATCACCAGCGGGCTTTCGATGTTCTGGCTACCGCCGGTGACCGTATCGCCGACGCGCCGGGTGACCGGCAGGTACTCCCCGGTAAGCATCGACTCATCGAGGCTCGACTCGCCCTCTTCGATGATGCCGTCGGCGGGTACCCCGTGGCCGGGCTTGATCACCACCCTGTCCCCCGGATGGAGCTCGCTGGCAGGCAGGATGCGCTCCTCTCCGTTTGCTTCCAGGCGCACGGCGGAGAGAGGCAGTGCGCCGGCCAGCGCGTTGCCGGTATGGCCGCTGCGGCGGCGGGCTCGCGCTTCCACGTAGCGACCGAAGAGCAGGAAGAAGGTGAACATGGCTACCGAGTCGAAGTAGACCTCGCCGGTGTCGGCTATCACGGCATAACCGCTGGCCAGGTAGGCTCCGCCGATGGCGATGGATACCGGCAAGTCCATGCCCAGTACTCGGGTGCGTAGACAGCGTAACGCATTGCGGAAGAACGGCATCGCCGAGAAGAAGACCACCGGCGTGGCCAGGGCGAACGAGAGCCAGTGGAACAGGGCGTAGAAGTCTTCACTGATCTCGCCAGGAGCGGCCATGTAGATGGGGATGGAGAACATCATCACCTGCGCCATGCCCACCGCGGCCACGATCAGGCGCCGAATGTTCATGCGTTCTTCGAATTGCAGGCGCTGTTGGGCGGCATCCGGTTCGTAGGGCTGGGCGCTGTAGCCGATGGCCGCCATTTCGGCCAGGATGCGCGACAGCTCCACCTGAGCGGGATCCCAGGCCACACGCACGCGGTGGTGACTCAGGTTGACGGCGCTCGAAGTCACCCCTTCCAGGGCGTTGAGGCGATGCTCGATGAGCCAGGCACAGGCGGCGCAGGTGATGCCGTCCACCGCCAGGGTGGCGTATACCCGATCGCTGTCGGCCTCGGCGTGGACGAACTGGCGCTGCAGGCCGGGGTCGTCGAAGACCGCCCAGGTCTCGGCCTTGACCGCCTGGCGCTCGTCCGGGCGCTCGGGGAGTTCGGTGCGAAAGCGGTAATAGCTGGCCAGTCCACCGTCGACGATGGCATGGGCCACCGCCTCACAGCCGGGGCAGCACAGCGAGTGCGTGCTGTCATCGACGGTAATCGACCAGGGCGCGCCCGCAGGCACCTGGCTACCGCAGTGGTAACAGTCGGTGACGGCGGGATCGACCGCGGCGGTTTCGTGGCTCATGGCAGTTCTTGGCATTGCGGGCGGCGGCGATCAGCCACGTGTCGGCAATCCCGGGCTGAGCGCGAACTCCTCCTCACTGGGGAACTCGCCTTCGCCGACCAGGCGCCACTCCGGCTCCTCCGCACTGGGATGAAGCTGCAGGTACCAGCGATAGCGCAGGTTGTCTGGCGCCTGGCCCAGGTAGCGACCGTCACGTACGTGCTCCAGGACGATTTCCTGGTCGCGGCCGCCCAAGGTGGGAAAGATCAGCTTCAGGTAGAGCCGCTCGGGGCGCTCCTGGCCCTGCAACTGAACGATGATATCGCTGGTCATGGGGTCGATGCGCAGCTCCGCGGCCAGGTCCAGCTCTTCGGCACGCTGCTGCTTGGCCAGTACCATGTTGATGGCACGGCCGTGTTCATAATAGTCCTGCTGGACAAGTCCATCGGCGGTACGCACCGCCATGAACGCGAGCGTCGAGCTGCCGAAGATCGAAGTGAACAGCATGCCGAGCAGGAACCACGGCCAGAACTGCTTGTACCAGGGGGAAGGGGGTGTCATGGGGTTATCTCCGTGCTTCGCCAATGAAGCGAGTGTCGCGCTCGAGCGCAACGCGCTCGTCATCCTGTGATTGCAGGATCAGTTGAATGGGGTTGCTGGGCAGTGCCAGCACCTCCGGATCGGCGGTGACCTGGACGGCGAACAGCCGCGAAGAGCCTGCCGGCACGCGCAGCGTTTCTGTGTCGAGCTCCAGGTCGGGCAAGCCACTGACCTCGAGGCGGTAGGTGTGATCACGATCGTCGAGATTGCGCACCGTCAAGGTATAGACATTGCTGATGCGCCCGTCACGGGTCATCTGATAAAGCTGGCCGCGCTCGCGCTCTATCTCGAAGCCGAGCGGCATGCGGTCGCCCAGGGCCCAGACGAAGAGGCCGATCATGACTGCCAGTGCGGCAAAATAGCCCAGCAGGCGGGGGCGCAAGATATGGGACCGCTTTCCTTCCAGGGCGTTCTCGGTAGTGTAGCGAATCAGGCCCCGTGGGTAGTTCATGCGATCCATCACGCTGTCGCAGGCATCGATGCAGGCCGCGCAGGTGATGCACTCGTACTGCAGTCCATCGCGAATGTCGATGCCGGTAGGGCAGACCTGCACGCACAGGTCGCAGTCGATACAGTCCCCGAGACCTGTCGCGCGGGCCTGCTCGTGGCTAAGGTTTTTCTTGCGCGAACCCCTGGGCTCGCCGCGGGCCGCATCGTAGGAAACGATCAGGGTATTGCTATCGAACATCACGGACTGGAAGCGGGCATAGGGGCACATGTAGATGCACACCTGTTCACGCAGCCAGCCGGCGTTGAGATAGGTAAAGACCAGGAAGAAGCCAACCCAGAAATAGGACCAGCCATGGGCCTGGAGGGTAGGCAGCTCGAGAACCAGGTCGCGGATGGGCGTGAAGTAGCCGACGAAGGTCACGCCGGTTGCCAGCGCTATGGTCAGCCAGATGGCGTGCTTGGCGCCCTTGCGCCACGCCTTGTCGGCGCTCAGCGGTTCGCGATCGAGCTTGATGCGGCGGTTGCGTGAGCCCTCCAGGCGATGCTCCACCCAGATGTAGAGAAAGGTCCACACGCTCTGGGGGCAGGTATAGCCACACCATACGCGGCCGGCAAATACGGTGATGAAGAACAGGCCGAAGGCACAGATGATCAGCAGCCAGGAGAGCAGAGCGAACTCCTGGGGGTAGAACGTCGCCGCGAAGATATGGAACTCGCGACCAGGCAGGTCGAACCAGATCAGCGGGCGGTCACCCCAGGTGAGCCAGGGCAGGCCGAGGAAGGCCAGCATCAGGAACCAGTTCGCAGCGCGGCGCACCCGCTGGAACAAGCCCTTGATCTCTCTGACGTAGATGTGACGCCGCTTGGCGTACATCTCTTGCCGTACCGGTGCATGGGGGGGGTGATGTCCCACCGGGTCGGGGGTCACGTCTCGAGTGGGAATCTTATCGCTCATTTCGGACTCGCGGCAGGCAGCAGTGGCCCGCAAGGGAAAAACAATGAAGTGGCTTCATTGTACCGGGAGCCCGTCGCGAGGCAGGGCAGTGCGACGGCGGGTCGCACTGCCCTGCCCGGGCGGGATCTATCAGTCGCGGAATCGCAGGCTGTAGACGTAAGCGGCGACGAGGTGGACACGCTCTTCACCGATGTAGGCTTCCTGGGCCGGCATGTGCCCGTTGCGGCCGTTGCGCAGCGTCTGGCGAACCGAATCGGCAACGCTCTGACCGGGTGCCTGGTAGAGCCAGATGTCGTTGGTCAGGTTGGGCGCGCCCAAGGCGGTGTTGCCGGTGCCATCGGGAGCGTGGCAAGCCGCACACACCGAGGCGTAGACCGAGGCACCCAGCTCGGCACGCTCGGTATCGTGCTCGAGGCCAGACAGTGACAGCACGTGCTGGGTCACGTTCTCGATGTTGTTCTCACCGAGGGTCTGGAACGAGGGCATCAGGCCGTTGCGGCCGCGCACCAGGCTGGTCATGATCTGCTCGGGTTCGCCACCGTAGAGCCAGTCGTCGTTGGTCAGGTCGGGGAAGCCGTAGCCGCCCCGAGCGTTGGCCCCATGACACACCGCGCAGTTGTTCTGGTAGATGCGTTCGGCGACCTGCATGGCTTCAGCGTCGCGCGCCAGCTCGGGAATCGGAATCTCCTGATACTGGGCGAAGATCGGCGTGAAGCGCTCCTCGGCACGGGCCACTTCCTGCTCCCACTGGCCTTCCTGGGTCCAGCCAAGCAGGCCGGTGAAGTTGCCCAGGCCCGGGTAAAGCAGCAGATAGCCCAGACCGAAGATCACCGTGGCCACATAGAGCTGGAACCACCAGCGGGGCAGCGGATTATCGTACTCCTCGATCTCATCGGCCGCGTGTCCGGTCGTTTCCACGTTGCCGTCGGCATCGGGCACCTTGTCGGTCTTGCGGTTGGCGTACAGGATCCAGAAAGCGAAGGCGATGGAGCCCAGCGTCAAAACGATGATCCAGGCACTCCAGAACCCGGAGAGGGAGTCGTCCCAGAAGTTGCTCATGTGTTCTTGTCTCCCCTGTCATTTCGGGAATCGGCTTCGCTGTCTGGCTCGCTCTTTGCGTGCCCCTGCGAGGCGCTACTGTCACGGTTGGCGGGCTGGTCGTCTTCGGCGAATGGCAGGTTGGCTGCCTCGTCGAAGTCCGGCTTGCGCCGCCGGGAGTAGGCCCACCAGGTGATCCCCGCAAAGGCAATGATCAGCAGGCCGGTAATGATGCCGCTAAAAGTGCCGCTATCCATGATCAACGCGTTCCCTCGAGCACGGTCCCCAGCTGCTGCAGATAGGCCACCAGCGCGGTGATCTCCTGCTGGCCGCGGACTTCACGCGTGGCGTTCTCGATGTCCTCGTCGGTATAGGGCACGCCCAGGCGGCGCAGCGCCTCCATCTTGCGCGGCGTGTCACTGCCATCCAGGGTGCGCTCGAACAGCCACGGGTAGGCCGGCATGATCGATCCCGGTACCACGTCACGCGGGTTGTACATGTGGGCGCGGTGCCAGTCATCGCTGTAGCGGCCGCCAACACGGGCCAGGTCCGGGCCGGTCCGCTTGGAGCCCCACAGGAAGTTGTGCTCGTAGATGAACTCGCCAGCCACGCTGTAGTGTCCGTAGCGCTCGGTCTCTGCGCGGAACGGGCGGATCATCTGCGAGTGGCAGCCGACGCAGCCTTCGCGACGATAGATGTCACGTCCTTCGAGCTCCAGGGCGCTGAGCGGGCGCAGCCCTTCAACCGGCTCCGTGGTCTGCTTCTGGAAGAACAGCGGCACGATCTCGGCCAGGCCGCCGAAACTGATCACCACCAGGATCAGCACGGCAAGCAGGCCTACGTTCTTTTCGACAATCTCGTGTTTCATTGGCGTCGGTATCCCCGTTTGCTCAGGCTGTCTGCGGAAGCGGCTGCTGGGTAGCGGCTTCGCTGCGCTTGATGGTCATGAAGACGTTGTAGGCCATGATCAGCATGCCAACGATCCAGAACAGGCCACCGATGAGGCGCACGATGTAGCCTGGGCCGCTTGCTTCGACCGACTCCATGAAGGTGTACATCAGGGTGCCGTCGGGGTTGATGGCACGCCACATCAGGCCCTGCAGGATACCGTTGACCCACATGGCGGCGATGTAGAGCACGGTGCCGATGGTGGAAAGCCAGAAGTGCACGGCGATCAGGCCTACCGAGTGCATCTCGGTGCGGCCGAACAGGCGCGGGATCAGGTGGTACATGGAGCCGATGGTGATCATTGCCACCCAGCCGAGCGCCCCGGCGTGAACGTGGCCGATGGTCCAGTCGGTGTAGTGGGAGAGGGCATTGACCGTCTTCACCGCCATCATCGGCCCCTCGAAGGTCGACATACCGTAGAAGGCCAGGGCGACGACCAAGAAGCGCAGGGTCGGATCGGTGCGCAGCTTATGCCAGGCGCCGGAGAGGGTCATCATGCCGTTGATCATGCCGCCCCAGGAGGGAGCCAGCAGGATGATCGACATCACCATGCCCAGCGACTGTGCCCAGTCAGGCAGCGCCGTGTAGTGCAGGTGGTGCGGGCCGGCCCACATGTAGATCATGATCAGCGCCCAGAAATGGACGATGGACAGGCGGTAGGAGTAGATCGGGCGCTCGGCCTGCTTGGGCACGAAGTAGTACATCATGCCGAGGAAGCCGGCAGTCAGGAAGAAGCCGACCGCGTTGTGCCCGTACCACCACTGGACCATGGCGTCGATGGTGCCGGAGTAGAGCGAAACGGAGTACATGAAGGTGACCGGTATCGCCGCGTTGTTGACGATGTGCAGCACGGCTACGGTCAGGATGAAGGCGGCGAAGAACCAGTTGGCCACGTAGATGTGGGAGGTCTTGCGCTGCTTCAGGGTCATCATGAAGACGATGGCATAGCTTACCCAGACCACGGCGATCAGAATGTTGATCGGCCATTCGAGCTCGGCGTACTCCTTGGTAGTGGTGTAGCCCAGCGGCAGCGTGATCACCGCCGACAGAATCACCGCCTGCCAGCCCCAGAAGGTGAAGGCAGCCAGCTTGTCGGAGAACAGGCGCGTCTGGCAGGTGCGCTGTACGACGTAGTACGAAGTCGCCATCAGCGCTGAGCCGCCGAAGGCGAAGATCACGGCATTGGTATGCAGCGGCCGTAGGCGGCCGAAGCTGGTCCAAGGCAGATCGAGGTTGAGTTGCGGCCAAACCAGCTGTGCGGCGAGGATGACACCGAGGAGCATGCCCACGATGCCCCACACCACTGTCATGATCGCAAACTGCCGAACTACCTTGTAGTTGTAGGTCGGGTGCTCTAGTGCTGTGCTCATGTCAGGTTCCCATCGAACGCGAATGGAGAACTCGAAGTGGCGATGGCCACGACGGTGCTCCCGGTTGGGTGATGCAGGTCAGAAAGCAAGGCGGATTCTAGCGCAGCAGGCTGACAGACTGAAACAAGCTTACTCGTGAAACTGGTATAGGAATTTGACGTGTGTCGAACTTTGAGCCGAAAGTACCGGTTACCATTGGCCCAATACAACTGCGTGAACAGGAACATGACCGGGAGCCCGGTGTGTGGCTCGTGGAAGGGCACGGCCCGCTCGAAGTCAGAGGGACGGGGGCAGTAGGTCGAGTCCTGATTGCCCACGGTGCGGGGGCTGGCCAGCAGTCCCTTTACATGAATCAACTGCGCGATGCGCTGGCCCGTGAGGGGGTTCAGACCCTGGCCATGGACTTCGCCTACATGCAGCGCATGCAACGTGAAGCGAAGCGAATTCCGCCGCCACCGATCGATCGCCTGGTAGAAGAATTGTCCCAGTGGTGCGACATTCTGACACATCCTCGGGGAGGTACCCTCTGGCTCGGCGGCAAGTCCATGGGTGGGCGTGCCGCGAGCCTGCTTGCGGCGCGTGGCCAGGCTGCCGGTCTGTTGCTGTGCGGCTATCCCTTCCATCCGCCGGCAAGACCCGACAGGCTGAGGTTGGCACACTGGCCTGACCTGACGTGCCCCACCCTGGTAGTGCAGGGCACGCGGGATCCGTTCGGCACTCGAGAGGAAGTCGCAGACTATGCCTTGCCTCAGTGCGTAAAGTTGCATTGGCTGGAGGAAGGAGATCACGACTGGAAGCCGAGGCGAAAGTCCGGGCGGACACAGGCTGAGTTGATCGAGGAGGGGGCGGCGGCGATGGCGGGTTTCATGGCTGCGCACTGCGAGTCGAAGTGATAGAGGCAAGCGTGGCGCGGGCTGCAGCCATGACCGGCTTGTTGTCGGGCGTCAGACGATACATGTGTCAGGTCGTTAGCGGTGCAAAGGCATTGACAAGCAGGCGGATCCCTGTAGAATTCAGCGCCACGTGACCAGGGGTGGTTAGCTCAGCTGGGAGAGCACCAGCCTTACAAGCTGGGGGTCACAGGTTCGAACCCTGTACCACCCACCACCGCTTTCGAGCGACAAGCGATTGCGGGTGTGTGATCACGTAGGAAGCAAGCAGCGGACCGGTAGTTCAGTTGGTTAGAATGCCGGCCTGTCACGCCGGAGGTCGCGGGTTCGAGTCCCGTCCGGTCCGCCACGATGCCCTGGCAATGCCTTCGCAGATGCGATTCCGTGGGTGATTAGCTCAGTTGGTTAGAGCACCAGCCTCACATGCTGGGGGTCACTGGTTCGAGTCCGGTATCACCCACCACGCGGACCGGTAGTTCAGTTGGTTAGAATGCCGGCCTGTCACGCCGGAGGTCGCGGGTTCGAGTCCCGTCCGGTCCGCCATCCGATTTCAAACCCCGAGCCTCGGCTCGGGGTTTTTCGTATTGTCTATACTCCCACCGCGCTGTCCCTGTTCGATGGGGCATGGTCGCCGATGTCGGGTGGCAGGCTGTTTTCTTTGCGCCGAGAGCCTGGCTATCATACAGTTGTTTGAAAACAACCGTGACTTGACCCCAAGGAGGAGTTCGCGTGCGCTACCCTCACCTGTTCCGCCCGCTCGAGGTAGGCCACCTGACGCTGCCCAATCGCGTCTTGATGGGCTCCATGCATACCAACCTCGAGGAAGCGCCTAACGGCTTCGCCCGCCTGGCGGCCTTCTATGCCGAGCGTGCGCGTGAGGGCGTGGCGCTGATCGTTACCGGCGGCATCGCGCCCAATCCGGAAGGGGCGGTCTTTCAAGGTGCCGCTTCGCTGGAGCGTGATGAACAGGTGGTGGAGCATCGTGGTGTGGTCGAAGCGGTTCATGCCGAGGGGGGACGCATCTGCATGCAGATTTTGCATGCGGGACGTTACGCCTATTCCCCGGAGCTGGTGGCACCATCGTCGATCCAGGCACCGATCAACCCTTTCGTGCCACGTGAGCTCACAGACGATGAGGTGGAGCGCCAGATCGAGGACTACGTGCGCTGCGCGACCCTGGCCCGAGAAGCCGGTTACGACGGCGTCGAGGTGATGGGCTCCGAAGGTTACCTGATCAACCAGTTTCTGTGCCTGCGCACCAATCAGCGCGACGATCGCTGGGGTGGGTCGCTCGAGAATCGCATGCGCTTTGCCATCGAGATCGTGTCGCGCATCCGCCAGACGGTGGGCAAGGATTTCCTGATCATTTTCCGTCTGTCGATGATCGACCTGGTGGAGGAGGGCAGTACCTGGGAAGAAGTCGTGACCCTGGGGCGCGCTATCGAGACGGCAGGCGCCAGCCTGATCAACACCGGTATCGGTTGGCATGAGGCACGTGTGCCTACCATCGTGACCAGCGTGCCACGGGCGGCCTTCACCGAGGTGACCCGGCGCATGAAGGACGAGCTCAGCATTCCGCTGATCACCACCAACCGTATCAACATGCCCGAGGTGGCCGAGCGGGTGCTGGCCGAGGGGCACGCCGACATGGTCTCCATGGCCCGCCCCTTCCTCGCCGACCCGGCCTGGGTGCGCAAGGCGGCCGAGGGGAGGGACGCTGAGATCAATACCTGCATCGCCTGCAACCAAGCGTGCCTCGACCATACCTTTCAGGGCAAGTTGACCTCCTGCCTGGTCAACCCACAGGCGTGTCATGAAACCGAGCTGGTGATCGAGCCGGCCGAGACTGTGCGAGATGTCGCCGTGGTCGGCGGCGGGCCGGCGGGACTGGCAGCGGCGCTCACCGCAGCGCGGCGGGGCCACCGAGTCGTGCTTTTCGAGCGCAACGACGAGCTGGGCGGCCAGTTCAACCTGGCGCGCAAGATCCCTGGCAAGGAGGAGTTCGACGAGACGCTGCGCTATTTCCAGGTGATGCTCGACAAGCACGGCGTCGAGGTGAAACTTGGCAGTGAGCCCGATGTGCAGACCCTGCGTGGCTTCTCTGCCGTGATCCTGGCCACCGGGGTGCGTCCGCGCCGCCTCGAGATGCCGGGGATCGAGCATCCCAAGGTGATAAGCTATCCCATGGCCATCCAGCATCCCGAGCGGGTCGGCCGGCGCGTGGCGATCATCGGCGCCGGGGGTATCGGCTTCGACGTGGCCGAACTGCTCACTCACGTGGGGCATCCCGCGCTGGATCGCGAGGCCTGGTGTGCCGAATGGGGGGTGGATCTGAGCGTCTCCGAGCGTGGCGGCATTCGCCCGCCGGAGCTCCCGGATACGCCGCGTGAGGTCTATCTCCTGCAGCGAAAGCACTCCAAGCCCGGCAAGGGGCTGGGCAAGTCCACCGGCTGGGTGCACCGATTGTCACTGCGTCATCGCGGGGTCGAGGCACTGGCCAGCTGCGAGTATGTCGGCATCGACGATGAGGGCCTGCACATCCGTCACAACGAGGAGCCGCGCCTGCTCCAGGTTGATAGCGTGGTGATCTGTGCCGGCCAGGATCCAGTGCGCGAGCTGCTCGAGCCGCTCAAATCCGCCGGCGTGGCAGTGCACCTGATCGGTGGCGCCGACGAAGCCGCCGAACTCGATGCCAAGCGCGCCATCGAGCAGGGTACTCGGGTGGCGGCTGGCTTGTAGTCAGTCCAGCGTCACTGACATGGAGCCAGACAGCACCAGGGCAATCAGTTCCGCCTGACGATGCGTGTCGGTCTTCTGAAACAGGTTGCGTAGATGAAAGGCTACCGTGGTGGGTGAGACCGACATGCGCTCGGCGATCTCCTCACTGCGCAGCCCCTCGGCCAGGGCCAGGGCGATACGCGCTTCCGTCGGCGTGAGGCCGAACAGGCTGGCGAGCACCTGACAGGGTACCTGTGGACGCCGTTCAGGGTCGGAAAGCAGGATGACCGCGGCTGGCTCCTGGGTCAGGCTGGCGCTCTCCTGAGCCAGCGAGCAGGCGAGTACCAGCAGGTCGCGTTGTTGCCTGGAGCGCGCCAGGCGAAGGCAGTTGACGCTGTCCCCTCCCGCCTGGCTGTGCCCTAGCGTTTCGCGGATGGCCTTGCGCAAGGCCGGGCTGGTGATCGCAGCGCCAGCAGGGCGTGGCCTTTCCAGTTCAAGCCCCTCGGTCTCGCTTGCCAGCTGCCTTGCCGTACGGTTGGCAAACAGCATCTGGCCTTCTCGATTGAGCAGGATGATACCGGGGGCGACCAGGTCGAGGGCGCGCGTGGCAGCGATGAAAGCCTGGCTGCTGGCTTCCTGTCGCAGGTCGGTCATGGCCTGGCGTAGCTCGGAAATCTCGGTCCTGGCCTTGAGGCGCATGCGCTCCACCTGGCGCAGCCGGGCGTCGATGGTGGCGAGCATCAGGTCGAAGTCTACCGGCTTGACCAGATAGTCGTCGGCGCCGGAGCGCTTGCCGTCGACGATGTCGCTGGGTTCGCAGAGTGCGGTGAGGAAGACGATCGGGGTATCGGCCAGGTCGGGGCGCTTGCTGCGGATCTCCTGCAGGATCTCGTACCCGTTGCGGCTGGGCATGTTGATATCGCACAGGATCAGGTCAGGAGAGACGGCTCGGATTTGCTCCAGGCACTCCTCCCCGTCCGCCGCCTCGACCACGGCATAGCCGGCCTCACGCAGTTCCTCGCATATGTCGCGGCGCAGTTCGTGATGATCCTCGGCGCAGAGAATCAGGGCCGGCATGGCATTGGATGCAATGTCGGTCATGGCAGGGTACCTCGGTTATCCAGCGGCAGGGTGAGACAGAAGGTGGCTCCCACGCCTTCACGGGAGTTCACGGTGATATCGCCACGCTGAATCCGTGCCAGGTAACGTGCGATATTGAGGCCAAGCCCTATGCCGGGGACCGTGGCGGCGCGCCGTGAGCGGAAGAAGCGATCGAATAGATGGGGCAGATCGTTGGGAGCGATACCCATGCCCTGGTCGGACACGCTGCACAGGGCCATTCCATCCTCGCTGGAAAGCCGAACCGTGACCGGCGAGCCGGGTGGTGAATACTTCAGGGCGTTGGAAAGCAGGTTGGCGAGGATCTGTTCCACCAGGGCGCGGTCGCAGCGAACTCGCAGGGGGCTTGGGGCATCGTGCTGCACAAAAATACGCTGGCTTCCCGCCGCTTCTTCCTGCAGTTGGCAGGTATGGCTGACGATCGCGACCAGATCGAAGTTATCGGGCCGATGGCTGACCTGGTTACCGTCGATGCGGGCGACAGTCAGTGCGCTTTCCACCAGTCGCGTCATGTGGGCTACCGCGTCGCGCAGGCGCACGTAGCGCTGGTGGCGCTCCTCATGCTGCATGTTATCGCCGCGGCGCTGCAGCCGCTGCAGTCCCGAGTCGATCACCGCCAGCGGCGTGCGGAACTGGTGCGAGACGGTGGCGGCAAAGCTGCGGTAGAAGTCGCTGACGCCCTGTTCGCGCTGCAACGCCTCCTCCAGCGAGAGTGCCGCCTGCTTGTAGCGCGTGACATCTGCGACCCTCAGCACATGTCCGCCGTCCCAGGTGGTTCGCAGTGTCAATTGTCGCCAGCCCTGACCAGGAATCTCCATGTCACACTGCAAGGAGTTTCCCTCCGTCCCGGTCGCAGTGGCTTCACGTGCCGTATCCATGCCCGCCTGGGAGCGGATCGTATCCAGCACGGCGGCCAGCGGCTGGTCATGGGCTGGGCCGGCCGCATAGGGCAGCAGCTCGACCAGTTGCGGGTTGGTCAGTGTCAGCTTGCCCTCGGCATCGAAGGCGGCAAAGCCGTCCGGGGCCGTGTCGATGGCTGCAGCCAGGCGAGCGCGCTCGGCCTCGAGGTCGCAGGTGCGATGCTCGATCTGGCGCTCCAGTTCGACACGGTGATTTGCCAGGGCGCGCTTGGCGGCGGTGTTCTGGCTCAGCGTGCGTAGCAGCAGACCGACCATCACCACACCGCTCAATAGAATGCCGACGATGGAGGCGATCGCCTGCAGCAGGCTTTCACGATGCTTGTCCAGACGTAGTCCCGTGTTTTCCCACTCCTCGATCATGACCGCATTGGCCATATGATTGAATTTCAGCAGCAGCGGAGCGAGCTCGTCATGCACCTGGTCGGCGAGGGTGAGATCACCCGGAGCCATATCCACCAGCATTGCCTCGATGGCTTGCATTCCAAGCAGCGCTTCCTGGATGGCGTCGCTGAACCCCAGGTCGGCCAGATAGCGCTGCTGTGGCCCCTGGGCAATCAGCTCGAGCCGGCTCACGAAGTTGTCGAAGCGCAATCCCGGGTTTGCCGTCTCGTCGCCGCGGGCGAGGCGGTTGACCGCTTCATCGAGGCGGTGGCTGGCGACTTGGGCCTGGGTGATCACCCACAGCATGTTCTCGTCGACGTTCTCGCGCATGTCCTGTTCCACCTGGAACAGGCGGACCAGCGAGAACGCCAGGAAGGTCGCAAAGGCAACGATCACCAGCAGCGGCGCGAAGTGAGCGGGTAGCCGGCGCAGGCGAGACATCAACGAACCTCGAGTCGTTCCAGCTGCCAGACCCAGCGATAGTCGTAGCGGATATCCTGGAGCTCACGGTGCTCGTCGCGGGGATAGACGATCCACAGCGGCCCCTTGTCGCGCGGCGTCAATGTCTCTCCGTCCATGGTGTCGGCCAACAGCACGTCATAGTCGTGGAAATCGGTCAGGGGAATGTCGACCCGATAGTCGTTGAGCGCCAGGGCGACCGTGCTCTCCCCGCGTGCCTCGACCTGAGCCAGCAGGTCCCGCATCAGGTAGCCCTCGAACCGGTTGATGCCATCGGTAACGACCGTTGAGGTATCGAGACGATGGCGAGGCAGTTCGGCCAGCAGAGTACGATCGAAATGGGCTTCATCGCCCACATTGGTGCGCTTGATCTCCCCGCTGATGCTCAGGATCACCGGCCCCTGGGGCGGCGGGAGGCTATCGCCTAACGCAACGGAGCAGGAGAAGAGCAAGAGAAAGACGATGCTCAGGCGAGTCATTGCTGTCATAGGGCTGGCTCCTTGAAGGCATGCCATCTTCCGGACGACCGCGGTAGCTGTCCCCGTTCGATTGAACGGGGGCATCGGATTCGTGCTGTTTTAGGCTGAGTGTGGCAACCAGTACCGTTGATTACATAGTGAAACAGTAGTGGCGGTGAGCCTTCAATGCGAATCGTGGCCGCTGATCAGAGCCGGATGGAGGCCAGGTAGAACGACCCCGTTCGATTGAACGGGGTCGTCAGGTTTCTGATGAATTAGGCTGAGCCATACAACTACAACCCTGGATAAGAAAAAGGAAGCGTCAGCGGCGGGGAGCGTCCAATGCGAATCGCAGGAACACGAGTTGCGTCGGCCTTGAAATGGTCCGGCGCACTGAGCCTGGCCCTGTTGGCAGGTGCGGCCAGCTTGTCTCAGTCAGCCAATGCCTACCCACGCATGGTCTTTTCCCAGCCGCCGAACGATACGCTCGAGCATGCCCAGCGCTTTCGCGGCGCTGCCCGGCTGGTGGGCGAGCTGGCCGAAGGCGACGTCGACAAGTACCTGTGGGCAGTGGATGATGCCGAGGCGGATCAACTGTGGCGTATGCGGCTGCAGATGCAGGGCGAGGCGCCGCTGACGGCCACGCTTGCGCTGCCTCCCGCCGCAGCGGCCGATGAGCCGGCAGCAGGCGTGGCGGCCTTCGGTGAGGCGCAGGAGAGCACACCGGAGGCCGAGGCGTCGGCAGAGCCGCAGGCGCTGGTCGTTCTGGAGTCCCCTCCCCAGCGCCCGGTGCAGGGCCGGGAACCGCTGCTGGTTTCCCATGGTGACTACCTGATTACCCTGTCCGGGCTCTCCGGCGAGTACCAGCTGACACTGGAGCCCGTCGGCGAGGTGGCCCTGCATGGTCGTGCCGACAGCGAGACATCGCCTGATGCGCTGATGGCGGCACCGGGGCGCGACTGGGTCTTCCAGCTCGACACCGATCACTGGTCGCTGCCGCTGGAGCTCGACGAGGCTGACGAGTGGCTGTGGCGCCTGGCGGCCTGGGGCGAGCTCGACACGGAACTTGCCATTCGCCTGGTCGATGCCGAGGGAGCTGCGCTAGCCGAAGAGGCAAGCGGCCTTGCCCTGGCCCAACGCTGGGATGCCCAGGCGCTGCCCGAGGGCAGCCAGGTGGAGATTCGCCATCCCGAAGGCCAGGCCATCGGCCGGGTCATGCTGCGTTTAGAGCAAGCGGGACCCATGCCCGACCCGGAACCGGAAGTGGTGGCTGGCTCCCTGGCCGAGGCCCACCCCCTGGTGCCGGAAGAGGCCTTCGAGGCCGAGCTGCTGCCCGGCGAGCGCATGTATTTCCGTATTCCACTGCCGGCCGAGCGGCTCATCGACCGGGCCTGGACGCTCCAGGCCGAAGGGCTTGGCGGGGAGACGCTGGAGGCCTGCCTGGGCGATCTGATCACCGAGCAGGAGGCCTGTCGGGAAGGCGAGGGCGAGGTACGCTTCGTGCGCCTGCAGCCACCTCCCGGCGACTACTATCTGGCGGTCTCGCTGGCCGACCGACGCCCCGACCCCGATACCCTGCGGGTGAACCTGGCACCGGACGCGCCGCCGGCCGACGGCGAGGTAGTGGAGCCGGTGGATCATCGCGACTGGGCCATGCCTCTGGGCGATGGCATACCCCTGACCGGCAGCATGCTTGGCGAGCGCCGCGCCTACTTCCAGCTCCATGTCGCCGATTCCAGCGACAGCTGGCGCATCCAGGCCGTCGGCGAGGGCATCGACGAGCTCAGGGTCTATCGTGCCAGCGAGGGCGGACGCCACTACCTGGCCGGTGGGGTGACCGCGGGACTCGGCGAGCTCGAGGGTGTCGGGGTCGACAACCTGCAGCTGGCTGCCGGGCAGTACATTGTCCAGATCGATGGGGAAGACACCGACTACCGGCTGGTGGCCGAGACCCACGACACTGATCGACGGGGCTGGGAGCGCGAGCCCAACCACGAACCCGGACTCGCCAACGAGCTCCAGGCCGGTGAATCCCTGCGCGGCAATCTGCATCACCCCTCACGGGTAGACTGGTATCGCTTCTACCTGCCCGGGGAGAACGGCGTGCGCATCGAGATCACGCCGCCCGACGAGGGCAGCATCCGCCCGACCCTCTACTGGGGCGAGGACCAGATTGCCCGGGCCGGCAGTCTCGACAGGGACGACGAAGCGCTGGTACTCACCGGCCGGCTGCCGGCCGGTGAGTACTACCTGGCCATGAACGACCGCAGCCCTGCCGGAACCTATGCAGTGAGCTATGACCTGGTCTCACCATGGGGCGAGGTGCCGGGCCATGCCATGAGCGTGACCCAGGCCCATGCGGCCCCCTTCCCCAGCGATGGAATGCTGAGCCTGGCTCATAGCGAGCTGGGGCAGGATTACCAGTGGTTTCGCCTGCCCGAGGGAGAGGCGCCGCGGTCGGTCACCGTGACGCGCCTGGGCGCCAACCGGCTGGCGCGGGCGCCTTTCGAGATCGTCGATGAGAACGGTGATGCCCTGGAGCGCGAGGCGGTGGAGAGCGAGCGTCGCCGGTCGGAAGTGGAGCGCGTCGAGGTACCGGCCGGGGGGCCCTGGTACCTGCGCACCACTTCCGGGCGGCTCGGCGACATCGAGTTGGAGGTGGACGACATCCTGCTCGCCGAGCGCCACGCCCGGGAGCAGGCCTGGCAGACGGACGTCGAGGCGACCTTGGAGGCATCGGAGCAGACCGTTGCCGCCTGGAATGGCCGCTCGCAGGCGGTCGACACCCGGCTCACCCTCGAGAATGGCGGTGCACAGGCCCATGAGATTCCCCTGGCGGCCCACGCCAGCCATGCCGGCTGGCGCGTCGAGGGGCTCGAGGAGACCCTGTCCCTCGCTCCCGGCGAGCAGCGTGAGCTGACCCTGACCTGGTCCCTGCCGCCGGGGCTTGCCGACGACCAACCGGTGGCGCTGTTCGTGCGCGTCGGTGCCGAGGTCGCCGAGGCTCGGCTGAGCCCCGAGGAAACGAGCGGAGGCGGCACGGCGGTGGATGACGCCGCAAGAGAGGCGCTGCTGGGCCGGGCCGATCTGGCCTGGGCCGGGCTGGGGGCACGCTTCGTCGACCCGGACAGCGGCGAGCCCCTGGAGCAGGAGTACCAGCGCCTGGTGGACGGTCTCGGGTATCTGATCGACGGCCTGAGTTCGGCCGGCAGCTACTTGATGTTCCAGGGCGAGCCGGGCGAGGCGCTGCCGCCGCTGCAGCTGGCCGGCGAGGGCGGCGAGATTCACGCCCTGGTGATCAACCAACGCTCGGGCCACGCTCCGGTGGAGCGCTGGCGCGAGGTCGAGATCAGCGTGGGCGATTCACCGGATGCCCTGGAGACTCTGACCGTGCTGCCGCTGGAGGCCACCGACGGGGAGCAGATCTTCCCGCTGGAAACACCGGTAGAAGCACGCTATATGGGCGTTCGCCCGCTGCGTTTCTGGGGGCAGCTGTCGCGCCGGTCGGATAGCGGCATCGGCCAGCTGCGTGTTCTCGGCGAACCCTCGGCGGCGCTGGCCGAAGCGCATCCCGATCTACTGGCGGGCAGCCGCGGGGGTCACTGGATCTACAGCGAGCCGGAGCATCGCAAGCTGCATGAGTTCACCCTGGCGGCCCGATCGCAGCACCTTCCCAGAGAGCGCCGGATGCGCCGCGGCATCCGTCACGACGGCAGCCCGGCCAGCCTGGTATTCGGCTTCCACCAGCAGCGGGCAGCCCGGCTCGAGCGGCTGGCCTGGCAGGACGATGACGACTGGGAGGGCCTGACGGTCGACAGGGTGCGAGTCTACACCGCTACCGAGAGCCCGGTGGGCCCCTGGGAGCGACAGGCCGACTGGCGTCTGGAGCGCGACGACGACCTGCGCGCCGAGCTGACCCTCGATGCGCCAGTGTGGGCGCGCTACCTGCGCCTGGAGATTCTCGAGCCCGATGTCGAGGATGAGCGCAGCCCGCGCTGGCGGCGCCCGGTCCGGCTCTCGGCCTTCGAGGCAGAGCCCCTGGGCCGCGGCGAGTCGATCCTCGGCTACTGGGGCCAGGATGAGCAGACCGGCCCCTTCGAGCATGCGCTGGCCGAGCCGGACCTGCCCGCCGAGGTAGAGGATGCCACCAGCAGCCCGGACGACCCATGGGTGCTCGAGGCGCGCATCAGCGCGCGCGTGCATGAGCCAAACGACACCCGCAGCTATCGCCTGCAGGTCGCCGAGGGGGAGAACACCCTGGCCGTGCGACTGCGTGAGGGCCTTTACGGCCGACTCGAGAGCCGTCTCGAAGGACCCGACGGGGAGCCGGTGGCGCTGGACTGGACTCGCCATGCCGGCGGCTGGCGCGAGGGGGTGGCCATCGACATCGCCCCCGGCGACTATCGCCTCGACGTCACCGAGCCCAAGCGTGCCATCGCCTTCCTGTGGGATGCCAGCGGCAGCCTCAACCACCACCAGCCGTCGATCCTGCGTGCGGTCAGCCGCTTCGCCGACGGCCTGGACCCCGAGCAGGAGGTGGCCAACCTGATGCCCCTGGGCGGGCCCATGCTGATGCACGACTGGACGGATGACCCCGTCAGGCTGCGCCGTACCCTGGCTGGCTACGAAGGCGGCTTTCGCAGCTCCAACTCCGAGCCCGCCCTGCAGCTGGCATCGCGAGCCCTGGAGCGGCTTGAGCTGGAGCCGATCATCGTGCTGATCACCGATGCCGAGCTGATGTCCCGCGAGATGTCCGTGTGGAGGGACCTGGCCCGGGTGCAGCCGCGCATTCTGGCGCTGGAGATCTCCCATAACCAGGAGCGGCCGAGCGACGAGACCCGCTGGTACCAGAACCTGATGAAGAGCTGGGCCAACGTCGGCGGCGGCCGCTATACCTACGCCACCGACCGCGATGATCTGATTCGCGCCTTCGAGACCGGCATGCGCGAGCTGCGCCAGGGTACCACCTTCTTCATCGAGGCCGAGTCGCGCTACCAGTCGCCCCCCGAGCCCGGCAGCCTGCAGGTGGTCAGCGCCGACCCGGAGCAGCCGGCGGTGGCCGGCGGCGTGGTCCACCTGATCTTCGATGCCTCCGGCTCCATGCTGCGCCAGATGGAGGGCGGCCGGCGCATCGAGGTGGCCCGGCGCATCGTCCAGCAGACCCTCGACGAGCGCATCCCCGAGGACGTGCCGGTGGCCCTGCGCGCCTACGGCCACACCGAGCCCCACAGCTGCGAGACCGAGCTGCTGGTCTCGCCCCGCGCCGGCAATCACGACGAGGTGCGTGAGGTGGTCGCGGGCATTCAGGCGATCAACCTGGCGCGTACGCCGCTGGCGGCCTCCATCGAGGCGGTGCGCGACGACCTGGCCGGCTTCGAGGATCAGCCGCGGCTGGTGGTGATGCTCACCGACGGCGAGGAGACCTGCGACGGCGACGTGGCCGCGGCGGTGGACGAGCTGATCGAGGAGGGGCTGGACGTGCGCCTCAACATCGTCGGCTTCCATATCGACGAGATCGGCCTGCAGGCCGAGTTCGAGCGCTTCGCGGCCCAGGGCGGCGGCGAATACTTCGACAGCCAGGACGGCGAGCAGCTGGTCGCGGGCCTGTCCCAGGCGCTGGCCGCGACCTGGCGGGTGCTCGACAGTGAAGGCGATGTCGTCGCCCAGGGGCGGGTGGGTGACGAGCCCGTCGAGCTCGAGGTCGGCGACTACGAGCTGGTGGTGGAGACTCAGGACGGTGAACAACGCAGAGGCTTCAACCTCGGGGCCAATCAGGACAAGACACTGGAGGTGGGCCGTGAAGATTAAGCTGGGCCTGTTGAGCATCACTTTATTGCTGGCGTCGTCGGTATCGGCCGGCATGATGTGCCCCGGCTCCCCCGGCATGAGCGAGGCCCATCAGCGCTATTTCGAACAGCGTGTCCTGAACCTCGACCGCGCGGCGCGCGATGCCTACGCCGAGTTGCCCTGGGAGGCGCTGCGGGTGACTGCCGCCCAGCAGGCGCAGGGCAGCGAACCCGATGCGCTGTTTGCCTGGGTGCGTGACGAGACCCGCTGGCTGCCCTATGCCGGCGAGCTGCGCGGGGCCGAGGGCGTCATGCAGGATCGCATGGGCTCCAGCCTGGACCGGGCACTGCTGCTGGCGGCGCTGATGGAGGAGGCCGGTCATACCGTGCGCCTGGCCCGGACCACGTTGACCGAGGATGGCCTCGAACGCCTCCAGTCGGCCTGGGCCGATATGCCGGTGGCCAGGCGGCCGGATGGCCCCAGCGAGATGGACCTCTCGGACGCCGCTATCGAGGCACTGGCCGAGCGTCTCGAAAGCGATCCCGATGACATGGCCGAGGCGCTGCTGGCGCAGCGAGAGGCGGCCGAGGCGCGACAGTCGCGGCTGCTGGATGAGAGCCAGCACCAAGCGCAGGCCTTGCTGGCCATGCTGGATGACACCCTGCAGGCTGCCGGTCGCCAAGACATGGAGCCCGCCTTGACCGATCACTGGTGGGTTCAGTTGCGCACCGCCGACGGCTGGTCGGACTTCGATCCGGCGCTGCCCGATCACGCCGCGCGTGAGCGCCTGGTCGCCGATGGCGAGGCCGAGCCGGTTTACCCGGAGGAGATTCCGGACGACGCTCGCCACTGGCTGACCGTTGAGGTGGTCGCCGAGCAGCTCCAGGACGGTCGTCTGAACGAGGCGGTGGCCTTGTCTCACCGCATTCCGGCTGCCGAACTGCTGGGCCAGCAGATGCATCTGGAGCTCTATCCCGTTGAGCTGCCATCGCCTCAAGAACTGCTCGACGGCAGCCTCGAGATCGACACGCTGCCGCAAGCGATGTTTGGCCAACAGCAGTGGGTACCCTATCTGCGCATGGGAGACAGCCTGGAGCGTCACAAGCTGATCAATGCCGATGGCAGTGTCGAAGTGCCGGGCCAGGAAACGGCCACGGGTGCCGCTTTTCGCGAAGCCACCGGTGCCCTTGAGGGCATCGGGCGTGGGGCGCGTGAGCGGGAGGCGGCGGCTCCCGCCGAACTCACTGCGGTGGTGGTGCGCTTCCATGTCGAGGCTCCCGGGCGAGAGAAAGAGTCCATTGAGCGGCCGCTGATGGACCTGCTGGGTCCCGGAAGACGAACTGGCGACGTCGCGGCCTTTGAGGTCGATGAAGAGCTGCGCCAGCAGCGAGCCGTCGAACTGCTCAGCACCTTGGGTGTATTGGGCCAGGTTGCCTGGGTGCCACCCGCACAGCTGGCCGCATGGCATTACGAAGGGTTGATGGAGAACCGGCAGACCGCTATGGCTGGGGCCTATCTCGCCGCGCATGGCGACGACAGTTTTGTCGGCAAGGCGCTGGAGTCGCGTAGCACGCGGCGCCATGCCCTGGATCAACTGGCAGCGATGCGCTTGGCCTACAGCCCTTACCCGGAGCGTGTCGCGCTGACCCGCCTCAACCTGCTGGGCTATGTCGAGCTGATGGAGTTCAGGGCGGGAGAGTACCGGCGACGTGAAGGGTTCGACATCCTCGACAACCGTATCGCCGTGCCCTCGGGCGAGGCGGTGGCCGAGACCCGATTGGCCCAGGGGGCGCTGGACACGCTGCTGGAGGCCGAGCTCGCGGTGGAACCGACCGTGGCCTTGGGCAACACCGCCCGGGCCTTCCTGCATGGCCTGGCGGCGGAGCGTGACTGGCAGGTTATCCGACGTCAGGGGGAGCTCGAGGCGCTGGGCTGGCAGCCGAATGCCGACCTTCAGGCACATTTCAAGGCCCTGCTGGAGCAGGAGCACGCTCTCGCCATGCCGGCAGTCCTGGACGCCGGTGAAGAGCCCGTCTGGTGGCAACTTGATCCGGCAACGGGCGATCTGCTGGGCTACGGGCCGGACCGCCGCGGCCAGTACGTCGAAGCCATCCTGGTATTGATCAGCGCCGGCGATAGCGCCATGGGCGCGGTGGGCATGGTGCAGAGCATCTGGGACTGCCTGTTCACCTCGAGCGACCCACTGTGCTGTACCCAGGATGCCGCGGCCCAGGAAATGATCGGCCGTGCCGTCAGCTACGGCCTTGGCGGACTCGCTGAGGCCCACGACATCAACATCATCATCGGCCGGGACCTGATTTCCGGCGGCACCTTCGACCGTCTCAACTCCGCGGGTATCAGCAAGGCGGCCGGGGATGTCGCCGGAGCCGGAGCCGAGTTCATCGTAGACTCGTGGGGGAGGTGCCAATGAGCGTCGGACCGAATCGTGTTCTCGCTGCCTGGCTGACGCTGCTGATCGGCTTCTCCGCTCTCGCCGGCGCGGATACGCATCCGTCTCAGGCGCCGTGTCAGCAGGCCGTGGCCGAAGGGCTGCCGACATCGGGATGCAATCGTGCCCTTACCCTGCATGTCACCTCGATTGATTTCGCTGAAGAGTTGAACGGTCGGACACCGCCACCGGGCCGACGCTGGCTGACGCTGGGAGTTCGCTTCGAGAATTGGATGCCCAGCGACCTGGTATTCGGCCTCGGCTACCAGGAAGCCTTGCTCGTGGCTTCCATAGAGCGGCAGCTCTACCTGCGGGTGGATGATCGCCTGGTGGTGCGCCCGACCCTGGTGAAGGACACGGGCCTTGAAGGGCAGTTCGTGCTATCGCGTGCCGGTGCCCAGCGCCATGGCGAGATTGCCTTTGTGGTGCCAGAGAAGTCGCTGTCACAGCTTTCGCTGCATTACTACCACGACCAGTATGGCCCCCTGGCAGTGCCGCTATTGGGCGAGATCACGCAACCCCAGGCCCTGCGCCAGGCGGCACGGAGTGTCGACGGCCATGACCTGCTCGCCCTGGGGGTGCACGAGGTGGGCCTTCACCAAGAGTGGCTGGGCCGACGAGCAGCCGAAGGCATGCAGTGGCTGGTGGTGGACCTGCGTGGCCAAGGGGAGTGGCATACCCCCGTGGACGCCCGGGCGCTGGATGTCGCGGCAGAGCTGGATGAAAAGGGCTCGCTGCGGCGGGTCATGGAATATATCGAAGCCCCCGGCCTGCTGCAGGTGGTCGTGGATGGCCGACATGCGTATGTACGTGACTCGCGGCTGAGCAGTCTCGAAGACGATCCGGCGCTGCTGCCGGATGCCTGGACAGGGGGACGTGCCGTGTTCGCGATACCCGAGGATGCCGGGCAGATCGATCTGGTGGCCTACATGCCTCAGTTTCGTGCTACCGAGATTTCCACCGAGATCCGCCCGGCGCTGCGCTTTTCGCTGCAGGAGGGTAAGTCGATCCCTGTCGATGACGAGCCGGTGGCCGTGATCGAAGACGACCCGATCCGCGTCACGTTTCATTCGCTGGAGCCCGTCGATGCCTTCGCTGCTCATGCCGAGGAGCAAGGACAGCTGGTACTGATCGAGGCCTCTATGAGCAACCTCAGCGGGGTGGGCGGCATGATGGCCGTTGCCGACCGGTTCCGGCTGCAGGAGCCGGGAGGCGAGCTGGTTGGCGTTTTCCAGCGAGGCCCCGCCCCTCTGGAGGAGCCTTTCTGGCTGCCCGCCGACGACGAACCGCGCCACTTCACGCTGCTCTATCGCCTCCAGGCGCCGTCTGATGAGCTGGAAATCGAGTACGGCGGTGTGTCGGCTACCGAGTCACTTGCGCTTCGAGTCCCACATTGAGCCGATACGTCTGTCGCTCGCCCAAAGTGGAGGACCCCATGCAAATCGATAACTTACGCCAACCCGGCATCAAGGAACGCGTCGTTCAGCTCGGCTACCTGCTCAAGCACACGTTCAGCATCGTAGGCCGCGACCCGGGAATTCTTCGGCCTTGGGTGCGGATGTCCGTCTACGGGGTGGTGATGGTCAGTCTGTTTTTTACCAGTGTCCTCGCCCTGTGGGTGAACAATGGCGATATCGGCACCCCGGCGCTGCTGCTGGCCCTGGGGATGTTCATCTACAAGCACTTCTACTATGTGCGCCAGGAGCTCCGCCAGAGCTGGCTGGTCAGCGAGGCTTTGCAAGGTCATCGGCGCACGGCATCGGAAGCCAAGGCCAGGGTCAGGCAGTTCAAGGGGGCCAGCCGACTCATCGCGCTGTTCGAGATGGTGTTCAACGGGGCCTTGAGCTGGGCGCTGCGTATCGGTCGCGTTGGCGTGCTGATGGCAATACTGCTGAAAGGGCTTCGAGAGGTGTGGGACCTGGTCAACCACTATCTGCTGCCCTCGGTGGTCATCGACGGCTACGGCATTCGCGAGAGCGTGTCGCGCATGAAGCGGCTCAAGGAGAGCGTGCCGGAAACCCTGGCCGGTGTGTTCGGGATCGACGTGGCGGCCCGGGCCGTAGGCACGATCATGTTTCCGATCTATCTCCTGATGGTGCTCGTGGGGCTGGCCATCGGCACCTGGATGGGCAGCCCGCAGTCTGCCTATTACCTGGGCGACCCACTCGCAGGCTCGGCGCTGGCCGGTGCCGGGCCGCTGCCGGAGACTCTGCCCATCTCTGTCCTGCCCATTCTGATCGCCTTGTGGATGGGCAAGCTGATAAGCGTAGTGTTGGAGCGCGTTACCACCTCGGTCAAGGTGATCTATTTCTCGATCTTCTACATGCGTATTACCCACGCCGAAGACATCGTCCCGGAGATCCGTGACGAACTGGAGGCCTATCTGCGCATGGAGGCCGAAAACGTGGAGCCGGTAGCCGCCCCAGGCTCTCCTCAGAGCTGATGTTGGGATCAGGAGGGCTTACCGCCCCAAAGGGAGGGAAGGATGTCACAACGAATGCTGTCAGGAACATGCCGTCGAACCTGGGGCCTGAGCCTGGGTCTCGGCCTGCTGGCGGGCTGTGCGCTTGGCTCCGCCGAGGGTGGCGTTGCGCCGGATTGGACCGGTGCCGAGCTGCTGCATGAATTCGAGATCGAGAGTGAGCACCCGAGGCAGCGGGTGGAGCAACTGGCCCTCTCTCCGGATGGAGCCCAGGTCGCGCTGGCCATGGAAGGCAGGCTCGAGCTGCGCGAGGTGGCGACCGGTGAGCTCATCCACCGGCTTGACGGCCATCGCTCCCCTGAGATCGATGCCGCACTGCCTGTCACCGGGTTGGCCTTCAGTCCAGATGGCGCGAGCCTGGTCAGCGCCAGCTGGAATCCGGGGGTTGCGGCCGATGCGTCGCTCAAGCACTGGGGTGCGGCCACGGGGAATCTGCTCAAGGCCCTGGCCGGAGACAAGGGCTGTCGCGAAGTTGCCTTCGCTGCCGATGGGGCCAGCGTGTGGGCTGCCTGCGGCAGGGACGCGCAGCGCTATGAGCTGGAGACGGGGCTTGTGGCTGAGCGAGCAGAGGGTATTCCGGTTTCCGTCAAGCCGTTGGACGCCGCGGCGGCGGCTGATGCCTTGCCGTTGCCGCGGCAGGGCCCTGCCGATGCGCTTGCCTTGAGTGCGGATGGCATGCGTCTGGCCTGGGCGGGCAAGCCACCGACCTATCCCTACCCGGTAGTCCGGGTATGGCATGCCGGTGAGGAGGGCGTTGTCGAGGCTTCCCAGGACGCCTACCACGCTCTGGAGCTTCCCGAGGTCAGCGCCACCCGCGACCCCGTGTCGCAAGCCCGTGAGCTCTTTGGGCTCCAGGAGCTCAACCCCGTGACGTCGGAAACGGTGAGTCACTGGCTGCGCGACGACGGGGATCTCCAGGTCACGCTCAGGCTGGACGATCTCAAGGACGATGCCGTGCGCGCCCTGCGCTATCGATTGCGCTTCGCTCCCGCCGAAGACGGCCAGTGGGCACTCGTTCAGGCAGGGCGAAAGCAACAGTGCCGGCGTGGACCCACGGGGCCGGACGAATGGACCACGCAGCTGTGTCACTGACGATGAAGTGTCATATCGATCGCCGCAGTCGATGCGATTGCCCCTGCAAACGAACGGGGCCTCGTCATCGCGGCGACGCTAGTCTGGGGAGGTCTATCGCAAGGGCCGAGGCCTGATAGCAAACGCAATGCAATTCTCTGCAGGGGGCAACCATGTGGGACTTCAAGGTCGGCCAGGCATTGGGCCTGATGCTGAAGACAATGCCTTTCATCCTGTTTCGCCTTGCCGTCTATTTCGGCGTGGCCCTGGCCTACGTGCTGATGACCGGGGTCGGCGCCGGCGTGGGCTGGGGTATCGGAGGCTTCGGCGACGCTGGATTCCGAGCCGCGTCCACTTTCTGGGGCGGGGTCGTCGGCTTCGGTATCGTTGGCGCCATCATGTACGTGCTGCGAGAGTACCTGCTCTACATGGTCAAGGCGGGCCACATTGCCGTGCTGGTGGAGCTGCTCGACGGCAAGCCCCTGCCCGAAGGGCGCGGCCAGATCAGTCATGCCTCTGTCGTGGTCAAGGAGCGCTTCGGCCAGGCCAGCCTGCTGTTCGGCGTCGACCAGCTGATCAAGGGCGTGCTACGCGCCATCACCGGCCTGGTGCGAGGCGTCTTTCGCCTGCTGCCGATTCCCGGAGCCCAGCAGTTCCTGCGTCTCATCCAGCTGTTCCTGCGAATCGCGGTGGGCTTCATCGATGAGGTCATCCTGGCCTACTGCATCCGCACCCGTTCCGACAATGCCTGGGCCTCCTCTCGGGACGCGCTGGTGCTCTATGGACAGAATGCCAAGCCGATGTTCAAGAACGCAGCCTGGCTGGCCTTGATCGTCTATGGCCTGTCGTTCGTGATCTTTCTCATCATGCTGGCACCCGCGGCGCTGGTGGCTTACCTGATCCCCGGCGGCTGGTCGGCGACCGGCGTGATCGTGGCGCTGCTGTTCGCCTGGAGCGTCAAGGTGGCGGTACTGGAGCCCTTTGCCGTCACCTGCATGATGCAGGCCTATTTCAAGACCATCGAAGGCCAGCAGCCAGATCCTGAGTGGGACGCCAAGCTGGAACGACTGTCGGGCAAGTTCCGCCAACTCAAGGGGCATGCCGGCGGGTCGCAGACTCCTGCCCCGACCGAGGGTGCCGCTGCCACGCCAGAGCGTTCCTCCGGAACTTGAGACGACAACCATTTGCAACGACATGAGGCGGCACACCATGAGCAAGGGGTACAGGGGCTATGCAATGGCCGGGGCGGCACTCGCCGTGGCGGGCCTGATGGCGGGATGCGGTGAAGGCAACGGTTCGGCGTCGGCCCAGGCCGAGGAGCGCTCGGTAGCGGCGGGGGAGCTAGAGTCTCTTCTTGCCCAGGCCGAGAGCGGTGAATCGATCCTGACGATAGAGGGGGCGGTCACCTCGGCAGGGGAGTACACCACGGCGGAAGACCCCCGCTACAGTGGCGTGACGCACGATGTCTTCCGCCCGGCCCGTGGGGGAGGGGCGTCGCGTCGCGGCAGCAATGCCGAAGGGCCCTATTCCCTGACCGTCTACACCGATGCCTTTCATGAGGACGAACCGGACAACAGGGTGCGGGCTTGGGTCACGCTGGTGCTCCCGGAAGGTGCCGAGGCAGGCCGCTATTACGAGGTCAATGGCTTCTCCGATGCCGACGACGATCAGGTCCAGGCACACCTCAGGGGGGACGGCATGGCCTGGACGTTCAGTCGCCAGGTCGAGGGAGGGCTTGAGCTGGTTGAGCTGGGCGAGACGATCAGCGCCGCCTGGCGTCTGGAGGCCGCCGACGGGCGTGGTGAGGAGGCTCGTCGGGTCATGGCCGAAGGTGCCATCCATGACCTGCCCCTGACTCGGCAGGCCGAGGCCGAATACGAGCTGCAAGTCGATGGCGAAAGTGAGCATGTGCTTAGCCGAATCACGGTGCATGCCCAGAACAACCGCGATACGGCCATCATTGGCAATGGCATTTATCTTGAAATACCCAGCGGTATCGGGGTGGGCACTCACCCGATTCAGCGGCAGCGGGGCGATGGGATTGTCGGTGCCCAGCTCTCACAGCATCAGGTGGAAACGCTCGAGGGTGAACTCGTATTGACCGAGAGTGAGGAGTACTACGACGCCACGATCACTCTCAACGCCGAAGGTGAAGACAACATCCAACTGAGCGGGGAGCTTCGCCGACTCGCCTTGGGTCAGTGAACGCCAAGTATCACAGGAGACATGACATGCTTTTCTTGCAACGTCCGGCCAAACTCACGCTATTGTGCACGATGCTGAGCCTGCCGCTGGCAAGCGCCGCCGCCCTGGCCGACGAGGTCGTCGAACAGATCGAGCTGGGCCTCGAGCTCTATCAGGAGGGGGACTACGGCGCGGCGCTGACCGAGCTCGAGTTCGCTGTCAACGACATTCGCAAGCTGATGTCGGGGCGTCTTGGCGGGACCTTTCCCGATGCGCCGTCCGGCTGGAGCGCAGGCGAGGTGGAGTCCGCCGGCGGCGGTGGCGCGGCGGCTCTGATGGGGGGTGGCGGCGCCATGCTGCAGCGAAACTACCGGGAAGAGGACGGCGAAGGCCGCCTGGAAGCCTCGTTGATGGTCGACAACCCCATGGTCCAGGGTATGGCCGCGCTGTTCAGCAATCCGGCCATGGTGGCGTCCCAGCCCAACATGGAGCGGGTGCGCATGGGGCGTGAGTCCGCCCTGGTCAAGTGGGAGGCCGAGCGTGGCCGGGTGGAGGCCACCCTGATGCTCGATAGCCGTATTCTCATGCAGGTGAAGGGCCAGGGCCTCGATTCACCCGATGTGGCGGTCGATCTGCTCAAGGCGTGGGATCTGGGCGAAGTGCGAGCACAGGCGGCGCGCTGAATCGCTTGCGCCGGGGGCAGCGCCCCCGGCGCTCTGCTAGCGTTGATCGCCTGCTGCGTTGTGCCGACTATGCTGGTGTAATCTATTGCTTCGCTTCACTTCCTCGCTTTCCCTTCCGGCTGGCGACCCCGCGCGCCGAATGACGAGCCCTGCGCCAGGTCTGGCGTGCGACTCATCCTGCCTGATTGCCGTGCGTCCTAATAGCGTTTAATCCTTTCCGCTGCCTCATCGAACCCTTGGCAGGCCCTGCGTTCTCATGGTTATCCTTCCCTTGCGTTGATTTTTTGCCGCCCACTGCGCCCCGAAGTGACTAGGCTGATGAGTAACCCGCGGCGGCCACCCGGTTCGGTGGTCAGGGGGCAAGGCAAACAGGAGGCTTCGATGAGCATCTTCGACCATGTGCAGAACCGCTTCTCCCGTGTCCAGCAGGAGGAAATGAGCCTGCAGGAATACCTGGAGCTGTGTCGCGAGGACCCCATGGCCTACGCCAGCGCCGCCGAGCGGATGCTGAAGGCCATCGGCGAACCCGAGGTAATCGACACCGCCAAGGATCCGCGTCTCTCCCGAATCTTTTCCAACAAGGTGATTCGTCGCTACCCAGCCTTTTCCGAGTTCTACGGCATGGAGGAGTCGATCGAGCAGATCGTGGCCTACTTCCGTCATGCCGCCCAGGGGCTCGAGGAGCGCAAGCAGATTCTCTACCTGCTCGGCCCGGTGGGTGGCGGCAAGTCGTCGCTGGCCGAACGACTCAAGCTGTTGATGGAGCGTATCCCGTTCTATGCCATCAAGGGGTCGCCGGTCTATGAGTCGCCGCTGGGACTGTTCTCCCCCGAGGAGGACGGCGAGCTGCTCGAGAAGGAGTACGGCATTCCGCGCCGTTATGTGAAGAGCGTGATGTCGCCCTGGGCATCCAAACGGCTGAAGGAGTTCGGCGGCGATATTTCCCAGTTCAAGGTGGTGCGCCTCTACCCTTCGCGACTCAATCAGATCGCCATATCCAAGACCGAGCCGGGCGACGAGAACAACCAGGACATCTCCTCGCTGGTGGGCAAGGTCGACATTCGCCAGCTCGAGCTCTACTCCCAGGACGACCCGGACGCCTACAGCTTCTCCGGCGGGCTGTGCAAGTCCAATCAGGGCCTGATGGAGTTCATCGAGATGTTCAAGGCCCCGATCAAGGTGCTCCACCCCCTGCTGACGGCGACCCAGGAGGGCAACTACAACCCCACCGAGGGCATGGGAGCCATTCCCTTCGACGGCATCGTGCTGGCCCACTCCAACGAGAGCGAGTGGCAGGCCTTCCGCAACAACCGTAACAACGAGGCCTTCCTCGACCGCGTCTACATCGTCAAGGTGCCCTACTGCCTGCGTGTGACCGAGGAAATCAACATCTACAAGAAACTGCTCGAGCACTCCTCGCTGGCGGAAGCTCCCTGTGCCCCGGATACCCTGCGCATGCTGGCGCAGTTCTCGGTGCTCTCGCGGCTCAAGGAGCCGGAGAACTCCAGCATCTACTCCAAGATGCGGGTCTACGACGGCGAGAACCTCAAGGACACCGACCCCAAGGCCAAGTCGATTCAGGAGTACCGCGACGCAGCGGGGGTCGACGAGGGCATGGACGGGCTCTCCACCCGCTTCGCCTTCAAGATCCTGTCGAAGGTGTTCAACTTCGACAATCACGAGATCGCCGCCAACCCGGTGCACCTGCTCTACGTACTGGAGCAGCGCCTCGAGCAGGAGCATCTGCCCAAGGAAACCTTCGAGCGCTACCTGCGCTTCATCAAGGAGTTCCTGGCCCCGCGCTACGTCGACTTCATCGGCAAGGAGATCCAGACGGCGTATCTCGAGTCCTATTCCGAGTACGGCCAGAACATCTTCGACCGCTACGTCACCTACGCCGACTTCTGGATTCAGGACCAGGAGTACCGCGACCCCGAGACCGGCGAGCTCTTCGATCGCCAGTCGCTCAACGAGGAGCTGGAGAAGATCGAGAAGCCAGCCGGCATCTCCAACCCCAAGGATTTCCGTCACGAGGTGGTCAACTTCGTGCTGCGGGCACGTGCCCAGAACAACGGCATGAACCCCAGCTGGCAGTCCTACGAGAAGCTGCGCGGGGTGATCGAGCACAAGATGTTCGCCAACACCGAGGAGCTGCTGCCGGTGATCTCGTTCAACGCCAAGGCATCCACCGCGGACCAGAAGAAGCACGAGGATTTCGTGGCCCGCATGAAGGACCGTGGCTATACCGAGAAGCAGGTCAGGCTGCTGTCGGAGTGGTATCTGCGGGTGCGTAAATCGCAATAAGCGGCGCGAGCCAGGAGGTCTGCATGACCTATTTCATCGATCGACGCCCCAATGCCAAGAACAAGAGCGCGGTGAACCGCCAGCGCTTCCTCGATCGCTACCGCACGCATATCAAGCGTTCGGTGGAGGAGGCGGTCAATCGCCGCTCGATCACCGACATGGAGCGGGGCGAGAAGGTTTCGATCCCTACGCGCGACATCTCTGAGCCGGTATTCCAGCACGGGACGGGCGGCAGACGTACCATCGTCAGCCCCGGCAACAAGGAGTTCATCGAGGGCGACCGGCTTCGTCGCCCCGGCGGTGGCGGCGGTGGAGGCGGAGCCGGGGAGGGCAGTGCCTCCAACCAGGGCGAGGGCATGGATGAGTTTGCCTTCTCCCTGAGCCGGGAGGAGTTCCTCGATTTCGTCTTCGACGGCCTCGAGCTGCCGCACCTCGAGCGCAAGGCGCTCAAGGATCTCGATGAGGTGAAGCCGGTGCGTGCCGGGGTGACCCGCGACGGCGTGCCGTCTCGCATCAACATCGTGCGCTCCATGCGCGAGGCCTATGCCAGGCGTATCGCCATGCGCGCGCCGATCCGGCGAGCGCTGCGTGAAGCACAGGAAGCGCTGGATGAGGAGGAAAGCAAGGATCCGGTGCTGCGCAATCCGTCGCGCATCGCCGAGCTCAAGGCGGAGATCGAGCGGCTCGAGAAGCGCCTCGAGGCGGTGCCCTATATCGATACCTACGATCTGCGCTACAACAACCTGATCAACCAGCCGCAGCCTTCGAGCAAGGCGGTGATGTTCTGCGTCATGGATGTCTCGGGCTCCATGACACAGGCCCACAAGGACATTGCCAAGCGCTTCTTCCTGCTGCTTTATCTGTTCCTCGAGCGCAACTACGAGAAAGTCGAGCTTGTCTTCGTGCGCCACCATACTGCGGCCAAGGAGGTCGATGAGGAGGAGTTTTTCTACTCGCGGGAGACCGGTGGCACCATCGTCTCCAGTGCCCTGAGCCTGGTCGACGAGATCATCACTCGGCGCTACTCGCCATCGCAGTGGAATCTGTATGTCGCCCAGGCCTCCGACGGCGACAACTGGGACGACGACTCGGTGAATTGCCGTGAGCTGTTGATGAAGAAGCTGATGCCGCGTCTACAATATTTCACCTATGTCGAGATCACGCCCCATGCGCACCAGGCGCTGTGGGAGGAGTACGAGACCGTGGCTGACGAGTATTCCGACCGCTTCGCCATGCGCCAGATCGTCGAGGCAGGCGACATCTACCCGGTGTTCCGCGAGCTGTTCAAACGTCGCGCCGCCCATTGACGTGGACGAGGAGGCCTCATGACCCGACGCAAGCCCATCGCCACCGGTTCCGACTGGAACTTCGACATCCTCGAGTCGTACGAGCAAGAGCTGGCCAGGCTGGCCGATGAGTACCGGCTGGACACCTATCCCAATCAGATCGAGATCATCACCACCGAGCAGATGATGGATGCCTACGCCAGCGTGGGTATGCCGGTAGGCTATCACCACTGGTCGTTCGGCAAGCAGTTCCTGGCGGTGGAGCAGGCCTATCGGCGCGGGCAGATGGGGCTGGCCTACGAGCTGGTGATCAATTCCGACCCCTGCATCGCCTACCTGATGGAGGAAAACACGCTGATGATGCAGGTGCTGGTCATGGCCCACGCCTGCTACGGCCACAACTCCTTCTTCAAGGGCAACTACCTGTTCCGTACCTGGACGGATGCCAGCTCGATCGTCGACTACCTGGTCTTCGCCCGCAAGTACGTGGCCGAGTGCGAGGAGCGCCATGGGGTTACCGCCGTCGAGCAATTGCTCGACGCCTGCCACGCCCTGCAGAACTACGGCGTGGATCGCTACAAGCGCCCCTCGCCGATCTCCGCCGAGGAAGAGGTGCGGCGCCAGGCGGAGCGCGAGGAGTACCTCCAGGCGCAGGTCAACACCCTGTGGCGGACCATCCCGGGCCCGCGCTCGTCGGATGCCCTGCTCGGCAGCCTCGACAGCGAGGAGGATCCGCTGGGGCTGCACGAAGGCGGCCGCTATCCCCCCGAACCCCAGGAGAACCTGCTCTACTTCATCGAGAAGAACGCGCCACTCTTGGCACCATGGCAGCGGGAGATCGTGCGCATCGTGCGCAAGCTGGCGCAGTACTTCTATCCCCAGCGACAGACCCAGGTGATGAACGAAGGGTGGGCGTCTTTCTGGCACTACACCCTGATGAATCGCCTATACGACGAGGGGCTGGTCGACGAGGGGCTGATGCTGGAGTTCCTGCAGTCGCATACCGCCGTGGTCAGCCAGCCCGGGTTCGACAGCCCCTTCTACAGCGGCATCAATCCCTATGCGCTGGGCTTCGCCATGTTCAGCGATATCAAGCGCATGTGCGAAAGCCCGACCGATGAGGACCGGGAGTGGTTCCCCGATACCGCCGGCGGCGACTGGCTGGAGGTAGTCCAATTTGCCATGCGCAACTTCAAGGACGAGTCGTTCATCCAGCAGTTCCTCTCGCCCAAGGTAATGAGAGACCTCAAGCTGTTCAGCATCGTGGATGACGATCAGGAAGAGATGCTGGAAGTCGCGGCCATCCACGACGAGCGTGGCTACCGTCGGATTCGCGAAGCGCTGGCCGCCCAGTATGCCTTGTCGCTGCGTGAGCCGAACATCCAGGTCTACGAAGCCGACATTCGCGGTAACCGCTCATTGACGCTGCATCACGTGCAGGATCGTCGTCGCCCTCTGGGACGTAGCGTCTATCCGGTGATTCGCCATCTTCACCAGCTATGGGGGTTCCCCGTGAGACTGGAGTCGATAGCCCAGGATGGCAGCGTCACCAGGCGCTATCAGTGGCCGCTTCCCGATGAGGAAGTCAAAGAGTAGGGCCGGAATGGCTTGCGCCGGTCAACGCTGAGAGATGAGGCTGCGGCCTTCTCTCGCCGGCTGGTCTAGCCATGCAGGCATGGTCGAGTCGCCTCAATCTGCGCTGATCCAGGACTGGCACCAGCCGCCCGGCTCGACGCTGTTCTGGGGGAAAAGCTGGCAGCCTTCACTGCGACTCTCGAAGAACATGCAGTTGCTGCAGGTTTCGCCTGGCTCATACGCGGGGTGGTCGCTGGCCTGTTCGGCCACTTCGACATAGTTCAATGCCTGGGCCTGCTCGATGCTGGGGTTCAGCCTCGGCAGGGTCTGGGCGAATGCCTGGCGCGACAATATGCCGACACCCAGAGGCAGTGCCGCCATCCCCAGCAGGCCATTGCGTAGGAAGGCACGCCGGCTCTGTCGGGCCTTGGGTTGGTTCATCTTGGCCATCAACGGGTCTCCTGGGTCGACACGGCGACCGACTTGGCTATCTGACTGATTCGAGCGCGGATGGTTCGCATGTGTTAAGCAGAGGAAACACCGTTTCACGCGCTTTGGCAATTGCGGTTCGTTTCGCCGTGTTGCGGCAGGTAGCGCGGGGGGTTCGGTGAGCAAGGGGCGGGTCGCAGTAGTGCCGTGACGTGTTGCTGTCAATGACGCCGGCGAGCCTGGCACCGCTGTCTTACATTCGCTAGGGTAGGGGAACGCTGCTGCTGCAAGGATGCTGTTATGCCGTGGATAAAGATTCTGCACATTGCGTCGCTGCTGTGCTGGTGTGCAGCGCTGCTTTATCTTCCCGCCATGCTCTGGGTGAGTGCCAGGGTGCGGGAGACTACCTCGTTCGAGATGCCTGCCCCGGAATTACTGCGCTTCGTCTTCACTCATATCGCCACGCCCTTCGCCCTGCTGGCCATCATGAGCGGCACCTTGCTGTTCATCGTGGCGCAGCTGATCGGCGGTTGGCTGGTGCTCAAGCTTGCAGCAGTGAGCGGCATGGTGCTGTGCCATGTACTGTGTGGGGCCATGATCGTTCGCCTGGAGCGCGACAAGCGCCGTTTCCTGGTCCCGGCAAGCGCTCTGACCGCGGCTCTGGCGGCTACGCTGATGCTGGCTGTCCTGGTGCTTGTGCTCAGCAAGCCATTCGATTGAGGCATGACAAGGAGAGTCACCATGCGCCACTCGACCTGCCAAGCACGGCTTGCTTCACTTGTCGTCGATTTCCACGCCTACCGCTTCATCGTAAACCAGCATGCCGCCAAGAATCCCGGCCAGCACGATGAGCCCTGCCGTCATCAGCGTCAGTCCCACGGCCCATGGCAGCAGGTCCGTCGGGTGGAGGTAGCGCCACAGCCAGTTGAGCGATGCCAGGGACAGCATCATCACCGCCAGTATCGCGTGGCACCAGCCGAGGATCATGTCACGAATCCGCTTGACCGTGACCAGGTCGGTCAGGCCGGCGATGCTGGCTACCCAGCCTCCCAGCGCACCGATGCCGGCAAGCCACAGGCTGGTGCGCGCCCAGAACATGTCCTGCGTGTAGAGAAACAGCGCGTCGCTACCCACCACCAGCATCAGGCAGGCGATGGGAAAGTGCACCATGGTCGGATGAAGAGGGTGGCCGGCGATGGCGGCACGGCTCTTGATCGAGCGTCGGGTTTGTTCAGCCATGTTCGCGTCCTTTGCGATGGTTTCATTGCCCTTTCCGGCATTCAACGCTCTGCGAGGCAGCGGGTCAACCGCTCCTGGCGACTCGCCCTGTTTGGCTTGCCGCTGCTGGGGCTGCTGTCGGGCTGTGCCGGCGAAATGTCGATCCTCGATCCTGCCGGACCGTCGGCCAGTGCCCAGTTCTGGGTATGGTGGGCCATGTTCGGTTTCAGCATGGTCGTGGCGCTGGTGCTCTTCGCGCTATGGCTCTATACCTTTCGGCGACGCGAGCAGCCCAAGCGAACACCGCGTGAGGAGCAGCGCATCATGCTGCGCTGGGTGATTGGCGGCGGCATCCTGCTGCCGCTGGCAAGTATCGTCGCTCTGCTGGTCCTGGCCGCTCCTACTGGCCGTAGCATGATTCCGTTACCCCTGCCCGAGGGGGAAGCCGAGCTCATCGAGGTGGTCGGACATCAGTGGTGGTGGGAGATTCGTTATCCGGGCGAGAACGGCGAGCCTGACGTCGTTACCGCCAACCGGCTGGTGATGCCGGCCGGGGAGCCGGTCGACTTTCGCCTGGTAAGTGCCGACGTGATCCATGCCTTCTGGATTCCACGCCTCGGCGGCAAGCGCGACATGGTGCCGGGACGCCACTCGGTCCTTCGCCTCGAGGCCGATGTTCCCGGCGTGTTCGGTGCCCAGTGCGCCGAATACTGCGGCGCCCAGCACACCAACATGCTGCTGCATGTCGAGGCGATGGAGCGTGAAGACTACGAGGCCTGGCTGGCCGAACGCCGAGCCCCGCGAGAGCTGCAGCAAGGGGCCGACGAGGCGCAGGAAGCCTTCGGCGAGCACTGTGCGGCCTGTCATACGGTGGAAGGATTCCCCCAGGAGCTGATCAATGACGACATGGCCCATGACATTCCCGGCCCCGACCTGACCGATATCGGCTCTCGGCCCACGCTGGGTGCCGGTGTGTTGCCCATGGAGGAGGGCGCCATCGCCTACTGGCTCGAGCACCACCAGACCCTCAAGCCCGGCAACCGGATGCCGCCGCACAACCATATCGACACCGAGACACTGCAGGATATCGGAGCCTGGCTGGAGACGATGGAACCATGAGCGATACCAAGGACGCGACGCTGACGCCCGAGGTCCGGCGGCTGCAACAGGGAATGGATGAGGTCTGGGGCAATCCCAAGGGGCTGCGTGCACTGACGGTGGTGAACCATACCACCGTCGGCCTGCGCTTCATGGTCACCGGGGCGGTCTTCTTTCTGATCGGTGGCCTGCTGGCGATGCTGATCCGCACCCAGCTGGCTTTCCCCGACAACGATTTCATGTCGCCTGAAATCTATAATCAGGTCTTCACCATGCATGGCACGGTGATGATGTTCCTGTTTGCCATTCCCATTCTCGAGGGGCTGGCAATCTACATGATCCCCAAGATGATTGGGGCGCGTGACCTGGTTTGCCCCCGACTCACCGCCTTCGGCTATTACTGCTATCTGTTCGGCGGCATCATTCTGTTCTCCAGCCTGCTCCTGGAGATGGCACCCGCCAGCGGCTGGTTCATGTACACCCCGCTCAGCAGCGGCGAATATTCGCCCGGGCCGGGGTCCGACTTCTGGCTGCTGGGGATCACCTTCGTCGAGATATCGGCGCTCTCTGCCGGGGTCGAGCTGGTGGTGTCGATCCTGCGCACCCGCACCCAGGGCATGGCGCTGCACAAGATGCCGCTGTTCGCCTGGTACATCCTGGCCATGGCAGTGATGATCGTGGTCGGCTTCCCGCCGCTGATCCTCGGTAGCATCCTGCTCGAGCTGGAGCGTGCCGCGGGCATGCCTTTCTTCGAGGTGGCTGGCGGCGGCGACCCGGTGCTGTGGGCGCATCTGTTCTGGCTGTTCGGTCACCCCGAGGTCTACATCATCTTCCTGCCCGGGGCAGGCATCGTCTCGACCCTGATCCCGGTCTTCGCCGGGCGCCCGATCGTCGGCTACGGCTGGGTGGTGGCAGCAATCATCATCATGGGCTTCGTCAGCTTCGGGCTGTGGGTGCACCACATGTTCACCCTGGGCATACCCCAGTTGGCGCTGGCCTTCTTCTCGGCGGCGAGCATGCTGGTGGCGATCCCCACCGCCATCCAGATATTCGCCTGGCTATCGACCCTGTGGCTGGGCCGACCGAGGATGACGCTGCCGATGCTGTGGATCATCGGCTTCCTGATCATCTTCGTACTGGGCGGACTGACCGGGGTGATGCTGGCGCTAGTACCGTTCAACTGGCAGGTGCATGACACTCACTTCGTGGTCGCCCATATGCACTACGTGCTGGTGGGGGGCATGCTGTTCCCGCTGATGGCTGGCCTCTATTACTGGCTGCCCCAGGTATCGGGGCGGATGCCCTCCGAGCGGCTGGGCAAGTGGAGCTTCTGGCTGATCTTCATCGGCTTCAACGTCACCTTTCTGGTCATGCACTGGACCGGGCTGCTGGGCATGCGCCGCCGCGTCTTCACCTACGATACGGCCATGGGCTGGGACATCTACAACCTCATCTCCTCGGTCGGCGGGTTCATGATGTCCGCCGGGGTGGCATTGCTGATTCTCGACATTGCGCTGCATTTCCGCTTCGGCAGGAAGGCACCGCAGAATCCGTGGGGCGCCGATACCCTGGAGTGGGCGATGCCCAAGCCGCCCACGGCCTACAATTTCGTCAGCCTGCCCACGGTGGAGACGCGCCATCCGCTATGGGAGAAGCCGGACCTCTCGCGTACCATCTACGAGGGGCGGCACGGCCTGGCTCACATCGACCATGGCCGGCGTGAGACCTGGGGTAGCGATGCACTGACCGGAAAGCTGCGCGAGACCATTCACCTGCCCAGTAATTCCTGGTGGCCACTGTTCGCGGCGCTGGCCATTGCCGCCGTCTGTATCAGCCTGCTGGTTCGAGTCTACTGGGTTGGGGCCGTCGCCACCCTGGTGGCTGTGGTACTGCTGCTGCGCTGGTCGTGGGAAAATGGGGCGCATCCTGGCAAGGCACCCGAAGCGTCGATGGCGCCGAGCGACCCTCCGCTGCACTACCACACCATGAATGGGCCCGGCGTTTGGTGTATGTCGGTGTCTCACCTGGCCAACGGCTCACTCTACCTCTCGCTGCTGTTCGGCTGGTTCTACCTCTGGACCGTGGCGCCGGAGTGGCAGATGCCGGACTCCTCGCCGCTCTCAATGCCGATGCTGGTAATGGGCGGTGCAGCCTTGACCCTGGGCACGTTCTGGCTGGCCAAGCTGGTACGCCGCCTGCGGCGGGGCAACGACGCCGGGCTCGGCGGAGGCATGTATCTCGCCGGCGGGCTCGGCGTGCTGCAGTCGGTGTTGCTGATGGCCGTGATCTGGCAGGCGCAGCTGGCACCCACCGAAACCGCCCACGATGCCACCCTGCTGGTGGCGCTGCTCTACGTGCTGATCCATGCGCTGCTGGGGGCGACACTCTGCCTGCTGCAGGGGCTTCGGGTCGGCTACGGTTACGTCAGCGCCAAGGTCCCGATGGAGCCGGTAGTGGTGCTGCGCTTCTGGTACTTCCACCTGGTCGTCTACTGGAGCCTGTTCCTGGCCATCTGGGTATTGCCAACCGTGCTGGGGGGAGCGTCATGAGGCGTCTACTGAGCCTGACCCATCCGATTCACCTGGTCAGCGGCCTGACGATCTGGGGCATCTGGTTCGTGGCGATCTATGCCGGGCTTTCGGTGGCCTGCTCGGTGGCCCCTCCCGAGCCCGAGAGCGACATGCTCACCGGCATCAACGTCGGGGTGGGGCTGGCCACCCTGGTCACCACCGCGCTGCTGCTTTGGCTGGCCTGGGCCAGCGTGGCGGCGGGCCGCAAGGCCGAGCTGCGCCGCGAGTGCTACTTCGCCTATATCTCGGCCGGGATGTTTCTGTTCTCGGCGGTCAGCACGCTGTTCGTCGGCTACCCCATCGTGTTCCTGCCTCCTTGCCTGTAGGGTCGGCTCGACGATTCAGCCGTCGTGGCGGGCCTGCTATACTCGCGCCAGCGCGGCGACGCCAGGCCGCAGGACTCATCAACGGGGAGGGTGCCCGATGCAGAATGCCGTAATTCTGATCAACACCGAGAAGGGGCAGGTCAAGGCGGTGGCCGAGCGGCTCGCCGACGTCGAGGGTATCAGCGAAGTCTACTCCACCTGTGGTCGCTACGACCTGGTGGCCATCGCTCGCACGCGGGACTTCGAGAGCCTGGCCGAATTGGTCACCGAGCGCCTCAATGCCGTCGAGGGCATTCGCGATACCGAGACCCTCAACGCCATGCAGGTGCATTCCCGGCATGACCTCGAGACCATGTTCTCGCTTGGCTGGTAGGAAGGCGCTAGCGACTTCCATCCCCTCACAACCATATCGAGCCGGTACCCGGGTGTACCGGCAGCGGCTGCCCTGCGGATGAACTCATGGCTTTAGCACGTACCCGTGGACGACGGCGTCGCTCCGTACTGCCGCGCTGGCGCTCCCGCGTTCGGCAGTTCGGTATCACGCTCGTTTTCGTGCTGGTCGGCAGCGGCCTGTGGTACACGCAGGAGCAAGAGTATCGTGACCAGCTGAGCTGGATGGGGGTTCCCACCTGGGACACCCTGACACCGCTGACCCTGCATCGCGTGCTGCGCAACGACGGCTTCCTGGTGGGCTGGTCTGACATCAGGGTCAACCCACTGTGGGTGAGCTACCTGCTGCACGAAGTCGATGACCCGCAGGCTGGCCCCAGGCCCAGCTTTCGCCGCGACTGGCGAACGCTGTGGCCCATCGCCGCCGACAGCTATCTGGGCAGCGGCTACGACCGCGGCCATCTGGCACCCAACTATGCCATCGCCGCGGTGCACGGGCGCCAGGCACAGCAGCAGTCGTTCCTGATGAGCAACATCTCGCCCCAGCGTCCCGACCTCAATCGCCGCCTCTGGCAGCGGCTGGAAGAGGTGGTGATCGACCACTTCGTGCCGCGCTTCGGCGTGGTCCAGGTGATCACAGGGCCGGTCTTTCCCGAGCGCTTTCTCGACAATGTGACCAATCGGGTGGGGCTGGTCGAAATTCCCGAAGCCTTTTACAAGATCGTCGTGGTGCCGGCCGAGGAGCCCATGGCGCTGGCCTTCATCATGCCCCAGGAGGTGCGCGGCGATGAGCCGCTGGACGACTACCTGGTGAGCATCGACGAAGTGGAAGCGCGTACCGGGCTCAACTTCTTCCCGCGGCTGCCCGAGGAGGTCGCCGAGGTGTTGGAGGGAGAGGTGGTGGCGTCGGGGTGGGCGCTCGAAGAGGTTGCACGGCTTCCCTCCAGATATTGAGGGGGCCAGATACTGAGGCGGGGCCAGCGTTCGGGCACAAAAAAACCGCGATCGGTCGCGGCTTCTTGGGTCATTCGGAGAATCTGTCAGCTTGCATGACGCGGTCTGCTCGTAGAGCAGTGGTGCCCAGGAGAGGACTTGAACCTCCACATCCGTAAGGATACTAGCACCTGAAGCTAGCGCGTCTACCAATTCCGCCACCTGGGCGCATCATGCCTATCGTGCTTTCGCTACTCTCATTCTAGGCTGTCGTCGTGTTCGCGTCTGGGATGGTGCCCAGGAGAGGACTTGAACCTCCACATCCGTAAGGATACTAGCACCTGAAGCTAGCGCGTCTACCAATTCCGCCACCTGGGCGAACACGAGCGAGTCGAGCTGATAAAGAGCGATGGTGCCCAGAAGAGGACTTGAACCTCCACGTCCGTAAGGACACTAGCACCTGAAGCTAGCGCGTCTACCAATTCCGCCATCTGGGCAGGCGACGCGTATCTTACCCAATTTATGGCCCAATGCAAGAGCAGGGCGGTGAAAGGGCAGAAAAACTGCACGAGTGAGCGAGTAATCAGGCGGCATGCTACTGCCATGGTTGGGCGGAACCGGCACCGGCGCTATACTGCCGTCATGACAAACGACTTCATTAGCAAGACCCTACGTCCGCGGCCCGTTGCCCGCGTCCTTCCCAGAACGTCGCCCACATTGCCAAGGATGCCCCACGCATGACTCATTGGACGCTAAGCGATGATCCCCATGCCAGCCGTGAGGCCCACAAGTACGACAAGCCCGCGCCGAGCCGTGAGTACCTGCTGTCGCGCCTGGATGAGTACGGCAAGCCGATCACCCATGAAAAGATGAGCCGTCTGCTGGGGCTCGACGACGAAGAGCTGCAGGAAGCGGTGCGGCGCCGCCTGGCCGCCATGGAGCGCGACGGCCAGGTGCTGCGCAACCGCGCCGGTGCCTATGCGCTGATCGACAAGCTCGACCTGATCAAGGGCAAGGTGCTGGGTCATCGCGACGGCTTCGGCTTCGTGTTGCGCGATGATGGCAAGAAACCTGACCTGGTGCTCCCGCCGCGACAGATGCGTCGGGTTTTTCATGGTGACTACGTGCTGGTGCGTATCAGCGGCCGCGATCGCCGCGGCCGCGACGAGGCCACCATTGCCGAGGTGCTGTCGCGCAATACCCAGACCATCGTCGGCGTCTACCGTGAGAACACCTCGGAGTTCGGCGTGTTGATTCCCGAGAATCCGCGCATCACCCAGGAGGTGATCATCCCGCACAGCGCCTGTGGCGGGGCAAGGGACGGACAGGTGATCTCGGCCAGGATCGTGCAGCAGCCCGAGACCCGAGTCCAGCCGGTTGGCGAAGTGGTCGAGGTGCTCGGGGAGCGGATGGATCCGGGGATGGAGATCGACATTGCCATCCGCAGCTACGAGATACCCGCCGAGTTTCCCCCGGAGGTGCATGACCAGATCGCCGAGATGTCCGCCGAAGTGGCCGAGCAGGACAAGCAGCACCGCATCGACCTGCGCGACATTCCTCTGGTGACCATCGATGATGAGACGGCCAAGGATTTCGATGATGCCGTATGCGCCTGGAAGACCAAGTCCGGCAGCTGGAAGCTGATCGTTGCGATTGCCGACGTGTCCCACTACGTGCGCCCCGGTACGCCACTCGACGAAGAGGCGATCCGTCGTGGCAACTCGGTCTACTTCCCGGGGCAGGTAGTGCCGATGCTGCCGGAACTGCTCTCCAACGGCCTGTGCTCGCTCAACCCGGGCGTCGACCGGCTGGCCATGGTGTGTGAGATGAACATCTCCAGGAGCGGGGCGATCAGCCGCTACCGCTTCTACGAGGCGGTGTTCCGCTCCCATGCGCGCCTGACCTACAACAAGGTGGCGGCGATTCTCGACGGTGACGATGCCGAGGGAGATGCCCTGCGCGAGGAGCATCGCGACCTGGTCAAGCCGCTGAACAGCCTGTATGAACTCTACAAGGTGCTGCGTCAGGCCCGCGAGGAGCGTGGCGCCATCGATTTCGAGACCACCGAGACGGCGATCCTGTTCAACGAGGAGCGCAAGATCGAGAAGATCGTGCCGCGCACGCGCAATGATGCCCACAAGATCATCGAAGAGTGCATGCTGGCGGCCAACGTGGCCACCGCCCGCTTCCTCGACAAGCACGACCTGCCGGCGCTCTACCGCATTCACGAGCGCCCCTCCCCCGAGCGTCTCGACAAGCTGCGCCTGTTCCTCAACGAGCTGGGACTGTCGGTGGGTGGTGGCGACGAGCCCACGCCCCAGGACTACCAGATGCTGGCGGAGGCGATCCGCGGCCGTCCGGATGCCGACGTAATCCAGACCGTCATGCTGCGCTCGATGAGCCAGGCGGTCTACTCGCCGCAGAACGAGGGTCACTTCGGCCTGGCCTATCCGGCCTATGCGCACTTCACCTCGCCGATTCGCCGCTATCCCGACCTGCTGGTGCATCGAGCGATACGCTCGGTAGTTCGCGGGCCGCGCCAGACCAATACCGTACTGCGTGCGGAAGGGGCCAAGGTGGACCCGCCGAGCAAGTGGTGTCCCTATACCTTCGAGCAGATGCTCGAGCTGGGCGAACACTGCTCGATGACCGAGCGCCGCGCCGACGACGCCACACGCGACGTGGAGGACTGGCTCAAGTGCGAGTTCATGTCCGACAAGCTTGGCGAGGTCTATGAAGGCACCATCGCCTCGGTGACCCAGTTCGGCATTTTCGTGCGTCTCGACGAGGTCTACGTCGAGGGACTGGTGCATGTCACCTCGCTGCCTTCCGACTATTACCATTACGAGCCTGAAAAGCACCGTCTCAAGGGCGAGCGCACCGGCATGAGCTATCGTCTGGGCGACGGCGTCACGGTGCAGGTGGCGCGCGTGGACCTCAACGATCGCAAGATCGACTTCGCCCTCGAGGACGAGAAGCCACGGCCCAAGCGCCAGCCGCGTAAGCGCAGCGGGCAGGCGGCCACTATCACGCCCAAGCCGGCTGCCGGCAAGGCCGAGGAGAAGAGTGAGCGTGGCAAGGGCGGCAGGCGCCGTCGTGGGCCACGCAAGCCGAGGTCACGCGGCTGATGGCGCAGGGACGCAAGGGGCCGAGGCGCGATGCCGGGCGCAAGGGAAGGACGCGTCACCCCGCTGTTCCGCCGGGTACGCCGGGTGGGTTGGATGCCGTGTTCGGCGTGCATGCGGTGCGGGCGTTGCTGGCACGCGGCGAGGTGCCCAGGGTGCTGTGGGTGCAGGAAGGCGAGGCGCAGCAGCGCCTGGCCGAGCTTGTCGATACGGCGAGGCGCGGCGGGGCGCAAGTCGAGCTGCATTCGCGGGATGAACTCGACCGCCTGGCGCGTGAGGCGTCACATCAAGGCGTCGTCGCCTTCGCTGCGCCGTTGGCCTTCGAGAGTGACACCGCGCTGTGGTTCAAGCTCGAGGCTTGGCCTCACGATACGCCGCCCTTGCTGCTGGTGCTCGACGGCATTACCGATGTGCACAATTTCGGCGCCTGCCTGCGTAGCGCCGATGCCGCCGGCGTGCATGGCGTGATCGTGCCCAAGGACAAGGCCGCGCCGCTCAACGCCACGGTGCGCAAGGTGGCCTGCGGCGCCGCCGAAAGCGTGCCGGTCTATCAGGTGACCAACCTGGCCCGTGCTCTGAGCCGTCTCAAGGAGTTCGGTGTGTGGGTCACCGGCACCGCGGGCGAGGCCGAATCCATGCTCTATGATGCCGACTTTCTGGGCCCCACGGCGCTGGTGATGGGGGCAGAGGGCAAGGGTATGCGCCGTCTCACTCGCGAGGGGTGTGACGGTTTGGTCAAGCTGCCCATGGCCGGCAGCGTCTCCAGCCTCAACGTCTCGGTGGCGACCGGGATCTGTCTCTTCGAGGCGGTGCGCCAGCGTCGAGGTGCCGGCAGCTGAGTCCCGGTCGATGCGCGCCTTGCAAGTCTGGGCACGGATCACTAGAATGCATGCGCCCGTTCCTGCGTGAGCGGGCGCTGCTATTTTTACTATCACCTCCTTGCTTCCCCTGAGCGCAAAGGCCTCTCGCGGAAGCTGCCAACCCGAAAGGAGATCCCATGCGTCATTACGAGATCGTGTTCATGGTCCACCCGGACCAGAGCGAGCAAGTGCCGTCCATGGTCGAGCGTTACTCCAGCATCGTCACCGAGAGCGGTGGCACCGTGCATCGCCTGGAGGACTGGGGCCGTCGTCACCTGGCCTACCCGATCAACAAGATCCACAAGGCTCACTACGTGCTGATGAACGTTGAGTGCAGCGGCGAGACCCTCGATGAAATCGAGAACATCTTCCGCTTCAACGACGCCATCATTCGCAGCCTGGTGGTGCGCTGCAAGGAAGCCATCACCGAAGCTTCGCCGATGATGAAGCCGGCAGACGACAAGCGTGCGCGTCGCGAAGAGAAACCGCGCGCCGAAGAAACTGCCGAAGCCAACTGATCGCACGTACCGAGGAGTCTCTACATGGCACGCTTTTTCCGCCGTCGCAAGTTCTGCCGTTTCACCGCTGAAGGCGTGAAGCAGATCGATTACAAGGATCTGGACACGCTCAAGGCCTACATCACCGAAACCGGCAAGATCGTACCCAGCCGCATCACCGGTACCAAGGCCCGCTACCAGCGCCAGCTGGCGACCGCCATCAAGCGCTCGCGCTACCTGGCCCTGCTGCCCTACACCGACAGCCACCAGTAAGCCGCGGTCCCGATGCTGCCGATTGCTCGATGGCTGATGCGCGGCACGCCCTACGCCGTAGGCGGGGCGGCGCTGGCCGCGGTCATCCCCTGGCTGTTCTGGCTGAGCGGCGCCATCGTGGCCCTGGTCACGCTGCGCCGCGGCCTGTCGCCGGCGCTGCCGGTGCTGGTGGCGGCTGCCGTCCCTGCCGGCTGGTGGTGGACCCAGGGCGACGCCATTCCGTTGGCCAGCGTGCTGCTGGTCGCGCTGATGGCGGTGGTGCTGCGCTCGCGCATGCGTTGGAGCGAGGCGCTGATCATCGGCACCTTGGCCTCGGCGGCGTTGATCCAGCTCGGCGTCTTCGTGCCGCCGGGCGGCACCGGGCCGCTGCTGGAGCAACTGCGTCAGGGTTCGGCCGAGATCGATCGCATGCTGACGGAGCTGGCACGCCAGGGCTTCGATACCGAGGAGCTGGCGACGCTGCTGATCGGCGGCATCACCGGGCTGGTGATACTGATTGCCGCTGTGGGCTGCCTGGCGCTGGCACGGGCCTGGCAGGCCGGGCTCTACAATCCCGGCGGCTTTCGCGAGGAGTTCCACGCGCTGCGCCTGTCGCCGCGAGAGCTCGTCCTGCTGGTCGTGCTCGGCGTGGTTGGCATGGTGCTGGGTCTGCCCTCGCTCTCCATGCTGGTCTGGGTGCCGCTCTTGGTGACAGGTATCGCCCTGGTGCACGGCTTTATCGGGATAAAGGGCATGAACGGGCTGTGGCTGATCGCTTTCTATGTACTGCTGATCACCACTTGGCCCATGATTCTGATCGTGCTGCTGGCAGCCTTCATCGACGTGTTCGTGGATTTCCGCGGCCGTCTGGCTCCCCGCAGCGACTGACAAGAGGTTAACGAGATGGAAGTCATTCTGCTCGACAACATTGGCAAGCTGGGCGGCCTGGGCGACAAGGTTGCCGTGAAACCCGGCTATGGCCGCAACTACCTGGTGCCCTACGGCCTTGCCGTGCCGGCCACCAAGGACAACGTGGAAGCCTTCGAGGCGCAGCGCGCCGAGCTCGAGGCTCAGGCCGCCGAGCGCAAGGCGATCGCCGAATCCCGCGCCGCCCAGCTGGCCGAGATCGAGCTGTCGCTGGTTGCCAAGGCCGGGGACGAAGGCAAGCTGTTCGGCTCCATCGGCCCACGTGACCTGGCCGAGGCGCTGGGCCAGGCCGGCATCGAAGTCGCCAAGAGCGAAGTTCGCATGCCCGAAGGCCCGATTCGCCAGACCGGCGAGTACGATATCGACCTGCACCTGCATGCCGAAGTCGACGCCACCGTCCGTGTGGTCGTGGTCGCCGAGTAAGTTCTTGGCTTGATGCCGAGCGTGACAGCGATGCCAGGGGGCGCGGAGGATTTTTCCTCCGCGCCCCTTGTTTCGTTTGTGGCTTAGACATTGGTAGTAATATTACGGTTTTTCTTTGCCCCTAAAAACTTAAACGATTAAGTTTTTCTGGTCTGGAGCCGCTGCGCTTCGGGCAGGGGACAGGTGACGAGCGACTCTTGCGAGGCTCGTCTTAAACGATACAGTTCATTGCTTTGCCTGCTCCCGCTTGAAAACAACCAGTCGCTACGAACAAAACATAAAGGATCCATTGCGATGAAGACCGCCTTGCTACGAACTCCGCTCGTTGCTGCCGTGGCTGTGGCCAGCTTTGGCATGATCGGGCACGCCGCCGCCGATACCGCTGCCCTGGAGCAGCGCCTGCTCGAACTCGAGAGTCGCATCGCCGCCGCCGAGCAGCGCGCCAGCGCCGCCGAGCAACGCGCCGAGCTTGCCGAGACCCAGGCGGCGGGAAGCCCGGCAGCCGATGACGTAGAGGAGCGTCTGGCCCGTGTCGAGCGCCAGGCCAGCGGCGAAGAGGGCTTCTCGTTCAACGTCTACGCCCGCTCCGGGCTGCTGCTGGGTGAAGATCGCAGGAGCAACGACGGTGGCCCCTACGTGACGCCGGCCGGCGGGCTGGGTGGTGCCGTGGGGCGTCTGGGCAACGAGCCGGACACCTACGCCGAGGCGATCCTCAACTACCGCATGCGGTTCGACAATGGCGCCAAGGCGCATTACCGCACCATGCTGGCCAGCGGCACCACCACCAGCAACGACTGGGATGATGATTCCAACCTCAACGTGCGCCAGGTCTACGCCGAGTTCAGCGATCTGCCGAGCTTCACCGGCGCCTTCGAGAACGCCTCGATCTGGGCCGGCAAGCGTTTCGACCGTGACAACTTCGACATCCACTGGCTCGACAGCGACTTCGTCTTCCTCGCCGGTACCGGTGCCGGTATCTATGACGTGCAGCTGGCCGACAACTGGCGCTCCAACTTTTCGCTCTACGGGCGCAGCTTCAGCGATTATCCGGTGCGCCCCGAGCGCCCGGGGGACGAGAGCAGCACTGACAGCCTGATCCTGACCGCCAACAACTACTTTGGCAACTGGCAGTGGATGGTCAATGCACTCTCTGCTGCCGACAATGACGAGCGCGACATCGGCGAGAACCAGGTCGCCGCCGACAGTGGCTTCCAGACCATGGTGGCCTATCACGGCGACAGCTTCTTCGGTCTGGGCGAGGGTAACTACAAGGTGGCGCTGTTGCATGGCCAGGGGCTCGGTGCCGAGGTAAAGGGGCTCGGCAGTGACGGTGAGCTGACCGACGATGCCCGGGCCACCCGCCTGGGGATTTATGGAACCACCTACGTGGCGCCCAACTGGCGCCTGGCCCCGGTCCTGTTCGGCGAGGTGAGCAAGGACCGCTACGTCGAGGGCGACGACTACAAGTGGCTGACCCTCAATGCGCGGCTGGTCAACGAGATCACCCAGAACTTCGAGATGCAGTACGAGGCCAGCTACCAGTACATGGACCTCGACCCCAACGGCTTCGACGGTCGCAACGCAGTGAGCGGCGACTTCGGCAAGTTCACCATCGCGCCGACCTTCAAGCCCCAGGTGGGCGGATTCTGGCAGCGGCCGGAGATTCGCGCCTTCGCCTCCTATACCGACTGGACGAGCGAGCTCAACGACTACGGTGCCAGCGCCTTCGGCAGCGATGGCTTCACCGGTGGCCAGTGGAGCTTTGGTGTCCAGACCGAGGTGTGGTTCTAGGCCTGCCGTACCAAGACCCTGCTCGCTCGCTGTTTCGACCCTTGCCGCGACCGCCATCGGTCGCGGTTTTTGTCGTCTCGAGAGGTAGGGCGGGCATCGGCCATCGGGTAGAATGGCACGGCCCGTTCCCATCAAGGTTGCCGCACCATGAACGACACGCTCGAGCTCGATCAGGAAACCGCCGCACTCAAGGTGCCGCCGCACTCGCTGGAGGCGGAGCAGTCGGTGCTGGGCGGTCTGATGCTCGACAACCAGGCCTGGGACAACGTCGCCGACCGCCTGGTGGCCGACGACTTCTATCGCTATGAGCACCGCCTCATCTTCAACGCCATGAGCGGGCTTGCCGAGGCGGGCAAGCCGCTCGACGTGGTAACGCTCTCCGAGGTACTGGAGGGGCGCGACCAGCTCGATACCGTCGGCGGGCTGGCCTATCTCGCTGAACTGGCGCGCAATACGCCCTCGGCGAGCAACATCCGTGCCTATGCCGACATCGTTCGCGAGCGTGCCACCCTGCGCAAGCTGATCCGCGCCGCCAGCCAGATCGCCGACGGCGCCTTCAGCCCCCAGGGGCGGCCGGCCGATGAGCTGCTCGACGAGGCCGAGCGCCTGGTATTCCAGATCAGCGAGGAGCGGCCCAAGACGGGTGGGCCCATCGGCATGAGCGAGCTGCTGGCCAAGGCGGTGGATCGCATCGACGAGCTGTTCAACATGAAGGGGGAGATGACCGGCCTCTCCACCGGCTTTCGCGACCTCGACGAGATGACCTCGGGTCTGCAGCCCTCCGACCTGGTGATCATTGCGGGGCGCCCCTCCATGGGCAAGACCACCTTCGCCATGAATCTGGTCGAGCATGCCGTGATCGCCAGCGATCGGCCGGTGATGGTGTTCTCCATGGAGATGCCCGCCGAGTCGCTGATGCTGCGGATGCTGTCGTCGCTTGGGCGCATCGACCAGACCCGGGTACGTACCGGCCAGCTGGAGGACGAAGACTGGCCGCGGTTGACCTCGGCGGTCAACCTGCTCAAGGACAAGCAGCTGTTCATCGACGACACGGCGGCGCTGTCGCCCAACGAGATGCGCTCGCGCATCCGCCGGGTGGTGCGCGAGCACGGCAACCTGGCCCTGGTCATGATCGACTACCTGCAGCTGATGCAGATTCCCGGCTTCTCCGAGAACCGTACCGGCGAGATCTCGGAGATCTCGCGCTCGCTCAAGGGCATGGCCAAGGAGTTTGGCTGCCCGGTGGTGGCGCTCTCCCAGCTCAACCGCTCGCTGGAGCAGCGTCCCAACAAGCGACCGGTCATGTCGGACCTGCGTGAATCCGGTGCCATCGAGCAGGATGCCGATCTGATCGCCTTCGTCTATCGCGACGAGGTCTACAATCCAGATAACCCTGACAACCAGGGGCTGGCCGAGCTGATCATCGGCAAGCAGCGTAACGGCCCCATCGGTGCGGTGCACATGGCCTTCATCGGCAAGTACACCCGCTTCGAGGACCTGGCCCCGGACAGCTACGGCGAAGCGTTCGGCGAATGAGGCCGCTGGGCGCTTGAGCCTCTCGTGCGGGGCCGTATAATGCCGAGCCCCCGATTGACGAAATGCGAGGAGAGACCATGGCAGGCGGATTTCGGCGCGGCAAGCGCCAGCGCACCCCCAAGCTGGAGGCGCGCGGTATCATCGAGTCGCTGGAGCGCGAGGGCCCGTTCAAGGAGTGGCTGGGCATGCCCGATCTCTACCGCTTCCATCTCGTCGTCGACGGCGAGGCCTACAGCTACCAGACCGAGGATGCCGAGCTGGCCGTGGCGGTCGGCGATCGGGTGGTGTTTCGCTACAAGGAGACCAAGGCCGGCAAGTGGGTCGATCGCAACTCCCTGGCCAAGGCCATCGACCCCTCGGACTACCAGTAGTTGCCGACAGCGCGCGACAACCTCCGGAACTCCTTAGGGAGCTAAGCTGTCATAAGGTTGATACGTTACTGTCATGCAACTGCTATCGGGCACAGTCATGCTGTGCCCGACGTGTATCTTGCAGACATGAGGGCGCACAGGCATTGGGCCAGTGCTTCCGTAGCGGAACGATACCAAGACATGGAGGGAACCATGGAATTTCAAGAGCTCAAGGGTTTCGTCGCCCGTCACGACAATTTCGAAGTACGGGTGATCACCCATTCCGGCAGCCACTGTTACCAGGTGGAGCTGGAGGACGTAGAGGGGGCGCGCCACATGCTGACCCGGCGCGGCAAGCCCATGGTTTTCCGTTCGCTGGAGGATGTCTATCTCGAGCTGCAGCGTGCCGGCATCCACCGTGCCTTCCTGGTTCAGCACGTGCCGCAGGACGAAGTCATCGGTCGCGAGGCCCACTATCATGATCCGCTGACCTCACGCATGCCGCTGGTGTTTTAGCACTTGCATGAGCAGCGGGCCGATAACCTTGATCCAAGTTATACAAATCGCTTTCATAGTATAACTTGATGCCTTGACCGGCTTGCGCCTGATACAATGTGAGCTCCTTATCGGTCGCCACAAGGAGCTTAGCGCATGGCCGCATCGCAAGTGGAATCGGGCTCGCCGGAGCAGCAACGTCCTGCCCATGCTCCGGCGGACCATCCCGTAATCCCTCGGCCCAAGGTAGGCGTCGTCCTGGTCAACCTGGGTACGCCGGACGCCACCGACTACTGGTCGATGCGCCGCTACCTCAACGAGTTTCTCTCAGACAAGCGCGTGGTCGACTACCCGAGCTGGAAATGGCAGCCGCTGCTGCAGCTGATCATCCTCTCGCGCCGGCCGTTCAAGTCCGGTGAGGCCTACCGTGGCATCTGGAACACCGAGAAAAACGAGAGCCCTCTGCTGACCATCACCCGGGACCAGGCGCACAAGGTCGCGGAGGGACTGCGTGAACGGCATGGTGACCAGATCCTGGTGGATTTCTGCATGCGCTACGGCAACCCTTCCACCGACAGCGTGCTGCGCCGCATGCAGGCCGAGGGCTGCGAGCGGATCCTGTTCTTCCCGCTCTACCCGCAGTACGCCTCGCCGACCACGGCGACGGCCAACGATCACGCGTTCCGTACCCTGATGAAGCTCAAGTGGCAGCCGGCTATCCGCACCGTACCCGCCTACTTCGAACACCCTGCGTATCTCGCGGCGCTGGCCAATTCTGTGCGCGAGACCTATGCCGCCGCCGAGAGCCCGCCGGAGGTGCTGGTCGCCTCCTACCATGGCGTGCCCAAGCGCTTCCTCATGGAGGGCGACCCCTACCATTGCCAGTGCCAGAAGACCACGCGACTGCTGCGCGAGCGGCTGGACTGGGAGGAGGGCGCCATCCAGACCGCCTTCCAGTCCCAGTTCGGGCCCGAAGAGTGGGTCGGCCCACAGACCGTGGATCACGTGGCCGAGCTGGCGCGCCAGGGCAAGAAGCATATCGCCGTGGTCTCGCCGGCGTTCTCCGCCGACTGCGTGGAGACGCTGGAGGAGATCCAGGAGGAGATCCGCGACAGTTTCCTGGCCGCCGGCGGAGAGCGCTTCACCTATGTTCCGTGCCTGAACGACCGTGATGACCATATCCAGGCGCTGCTGGCGATCATCGAGAATGAGCTGGGGGGCTGGGTCTGAATCACCGCGGGGAATGGACGATCAGGCCGCCACTGGCGGCCTGATCGTCTCAACGGAACATGCGTGAGCGCTTCTGCTTGCGGTATTTCCAGGGGTGTTTCGCCCGTGCCGGCCGCGCTACCCGGCTCTGGCCCACGTCCTCGTCGCGGAACTCCGGCACCGAGCCTCGCGTGCCGGTGGTGAAGCGCAGATGCATGTGCAGGCCGGTCTTGGCCAGCATGTGGCCGGTGACCGGCGCGGTGATGAACAGGAACAGCGTGATCAACAGCTCCTGCACGTGCAGCTCGCGCTGGGTGAGGGTGAAGTAGAGCATCGAGGCGATCAGCACGCAGCCGATACCCAGCGTGGTGCCCTTGGTGGGACCGTGCAGGCGCATGAAGAAGTCCTTGAACTGCAGCATGCCGAGCGAGCCGGTAAAGGCGAAGATACCCCCTGCCAGCAGCAGGAAGGAGATCACGGCCTCGGCAATCACGTAGAAGGTCATGTCACGTCCTCTATTCGATGATGTCGCCGCGCAGCAGGTAGCGGCAGATGGCCATGGTGCCGATGAAACCGAGCATGGCGATCAGCATTGCCGCCTCGAAGTAGGTCTTGGTATTCAGCCATAGTCCCAGCAGCACGATCAGGGCGATGGAATTGACGTACAGCGTGTCGAGGGCCAGCAGGCGGTCGGGCACATCGGGGCCGATGGCCAGCCGATAGACGTTCATGGACATGGCCAGCACGATCAGGGTCAAGCTGATCAACAGGGCGGTATCTAGCATTCGAAGATCTCCTTGAGCGGCCGCTCGTAGCGATCGCGGATCTCGCGGATCAGGGCCTGTTCATCGTCCAGGTCCAGGACGTGGATCAGCAGCGAGGAGCCGTCGAGGCGGATGTTGGTCGATACCGTGCCGGGGGTCATGGTGATGGTATTGGCGAGCAGCGTCACCGTCAGGCGGTCCTTGACCTCCAGCGGGTACTCGACGAAGCCGGGGTGCGGCTCACGCCGCGGCAGCAGGATCAGCAGGCTGACGTGAATGTTGGCCTTGACGATGTCGTAGAGCACGACAAGCACGAACCAGGCCAGCTTGAGCGGGTGCTTGACCTGCGGTAGCGGTTCCCAGAAGCGCCGAGTCAGCAGCGGGATGCCAATGGCCAGGACAAGCCCCAGCAACACCTGGCCGGGAGCGATGCTGCGCACCATCAGCAGCCACACCACCAGCAGCACCAGCGACAGGGTGGGCGTGGGCAAGTAGCGTCCAGTCGTCTTCATGGCGTATCCCCCGAGGCCCCGGCAAGCGGCGGAAGGTGGCTGCGGGCCAGCTCGTGTGTCGATTCATTGTCCAGCAACTGCTCGATGATCATCTGGGGGGCGGCCAGTTGGTCGGCGGTGGCCTGGGCGTAGTGGCTGATGGGCCCGGCGAAGGCCGCTAGCAGGGGGGCGCAGGCAAGCAGCCACAGCACGCCGGAGAGCTGGGCACGATTGACCTTGCCGGCACGCACCTCGCCCTTGTAGCTGGCCCAGAAGAACACTGAGCCGGCACGCGACATGGCGATCAGGGCACATAGCGCTGCCAGCAGCAGCAGTGGCCAAAGCCAGATCCGGGCGCCGCCCTCGGTGGCCTGCATCAGCAGCAGCTTGGCCAACGATCCGGCCAGGGGAGGCAGGCCTACCACGCCTACCGCAGCGACCAGGAATAGGCCGCCGAGGAGATGGCGCTGGTACAGGCGTCGTGCGCGCACCAGTCGCGTGCCGGCCTTGCCGCGCTGCTGCCCGATCAACTCGGCGATGAGAAACAGCGCGCCACAGATCAAGGTGGTGTGGGGCAGGTAGTAAAGCAGGGCGGAGGTCGCAGCAGGAGTATCCAGGGCAGTCGCTGCCAGCAGCGTGCCCACCGAAACCAGCACCAGGTAGGCCACGAGTGGCCTCAGGTCGCGGGCTGCCAATACGCCGATGGCTGCCAGCAGTATCGTCGCCAGGCCCGACCACCACAGCCAGTTGGTGATGGCGGTTTCGGCGATGCTGTCGACGAAGATCAGATTGTGGACGCGCAGAATGGCATACAGACCCAGCTTGGTCATGATGGCGAACAGCGCGGCAACCGGAGCCGGCGCCGAGGAGTAAGTGCGTGGCAGCCAGAAGTAGAGCGGCAGCAGGGCAGCCTTGAGACTGAAGACCACGATCAGCAGCAGGGCGCCGGCGGTCACCAGGGCGGCCTGGTCTCCCGACATCAGCGCCACGCGGCGGGCCATGTCGGCCATGTTCAGCGTACCGGTGGCGCCATAGAGGACGCCAAGGGCGATCAGAAACAGCGCCGAGCCGGCCACATTGAGAATGACATAGTGCAGGCCGGCGGCGACGCGCTCCTTGCCGCCGCCGTGCATCAGCAGGGCATAGGAAGCGAGCAGGGTGATCTCGAAGAAGACGAACAGGTTGAAGATGTCGCCGGTGAGGAAGGCTCCGTTCAGGCCCATCAGCTGCAGCTGGAAGAGGCCATGGAAGTAGCTGCCGCGCATGTCGTCGCCGGCGCAGGCAAACATAATGCAGCCGGTGGCCAGCACTGCCGTCAGCACAAGCATCAGTGCCGAAAGCCTGTCCAGCATCAGCACGATGCCGAAGGGGGCCTGCCAGTTGCCCAGCGCGTAGAAGGTCAGCTCCCCTGCGGCGGCCTGGCGCAGCAGCAGCAGGGTGACCAGCAGCAGCAGGCCGGTGAAGAGTACGCTTACCCGGCGCTGGGTCGTGTCGCTGGCCTTGCCGGAGAGCAGCAGTATCAAGGCGCCCAGCATGGGCAGCACAATCGGCAGGGAGACGAGGTGCTGGCTCATCGCGGTATGTCTCCTTCCTCACCCTGCTGGCCGTCCACATGATCCGAACCGAGATCGCCGCGGGCGCGGATCGCCAGGATCACGACGAAGGCGGTCATGGCAAAGCCGATGACGATGGCGGTGAGTACCAGGGCCTGGGGCAGTGGGTCGGTGGGTGTGAGCGATTCCCCGATGACCGCGGCGGCATGGGTGTTGAGGCCGCCGGTGGAGAACAGAAACAGGTTCACTGCATACCCCAGCAGGGCCAGGCCGATGATGACCGGAAACGTACGTCCGCGCAGTAGCAGGTAGATGCCGCTGGCCGTCAGCACCCCGACGACGATCGAGAAGAGAGCTTCCATCAGCGTTCCTCCAGCGTTGGGCGGTTGACGGTGGTGACGCGGCCCAGGTTGATCAGAATCATCAGCACGGCCCCGACCACGGCCAGGTAGACCCCGATATCGAACAGCATCGCCGTGGCCAGCTCGAACTCGCCAATCAGGGGCAGGTGGAAGTGGCCGAACGCCGAAGTCAGGAAGGGGTAGCCGAACAGCCAGCTGCCCAGGCCAGTGGCCAGGGCGACGGCCAGGCCGGATACGGCGACTATCGAATAGTTGAGCGGCAGCCGCTCCCGGGTCCAGTCGTAGCCTCGTGCCATGTACTGCAGCAGCAGGGCAGTGGCGGTGATGAGGCCGGCAATGAAGCCCCCGCCCGGCTGGTTGTGGCCGCGCAGGAAGATGTAGACCGAAACCAGCAGTGCCAGGGGCAGCAAAATCTGCGCTACGACGGAGAGAATCAGCGGGTAGCGATGACGCGACCAGCGAATGCCCTCGATGTTGCCGGATGGCATGAACAGGCGCAGGCGGTTGAGCAACTTGAAGGTGGCCAGCCCGGCGAGGGTCAATACGGTGATCTCGCCGAAGGTGTCGAAGCCCCGGAAATCGACCAGGATGACGTTGACCACGTTGGTGCCGCCACCGCCTGGCACGCTCTCGCGCAGGAAATAGTCGGCGATGGTCAAGGTTTCCCGGGTCAGTATGGCGTAGTTGAGCACGGCGACGACCAGGCCCAGCGAGACAGCCAGCAGCAGGTCGCGCAGGATGCGCCGTCCGGACACCAGCAAGGGCGGGCGCTGGGGGAGGAAGAACAGTGCCAGGATCATCAGGATCATCGAGGCGACTTCCACCGACAGCTGGGTCAGGGCCAGGTCGGGTGCCGAGAAGCGCACGAAGGTCAGCGACACCGACAGGCCCGTTACCGACAGCATCAGCAGCGAGACCAGTCGCCAGCGGTGGCTCAAGGCACTGCCGATGGCGCCGAACACCATCAGCCCGGCACCGAGGAACAGCATGCCGTCCAGCGGCTGAAGCCCGCGCTCGCCGGTCAGGCTGTCGAGATGGGCCAGGCCGATGGCGGCCATGACCAGTGCGCTGAGTATCAGCAGGGCCTGATAGCGCTGCAGCGAGCCGTTTTCCAGGCGCAGGGTGAGCCACAGCGCCCACTTGATCAAGCGCTGCACCGCGGCCTCGAAGATCAGCCCGGCGTTGCGCTCGGGGAAGAGCGAAGCGATACGGGCCATGTAGCGCTGCTGGCGCAGCACCATGATGCCGCCGGCGACGGCCACCAGGCTCATTGCAAGCGGCAGGTTGAGGCCGTGCCACAGTGCCAGGTGGAAGACCGGGGTGGTTTCGCCCTGCACGGCGAGGCTGGCAGCGTTGAGTAGCGGTGACGCCAGTGTCATCGGGAACAGGCCGACCAGCAGGCTCATGGCGGCCAGGAACAGGCCGGGAGCGAGCATGCCGCGCGCCGGGTCATGAACCTTCATGGGCGGCTGTGCCTTCTGCTCGCGAGTCAGCTTGGGTTCGGCAAAGAACAGACTCCAGATGAGGCGCAGCGAGTAGGCCACCGAAAGCATGGCGGCTACCACTACCAGCAGCGGTATCACCAGGCTGAGAGCGCCCAGCAGGTCGTTGATCAGGCTCTGCTCGAACAGCATCTCCTTGGACAGGAAGCCATTGAACGGCGGGAAACCGGCCATGGCGGAGCCGGCCAGTATGGTCATGGTGCCGGTCAATGGCATCATCGACCAGAGTGCCCCAAGGCGGTCGATGTCGCGGGTGCCAGTCTCGTGATCGATGATCCCCACCATCATGAACAGTGCCGCCTTGAAGGTGGCGTGGTTGAGGATATGGAAGACCGCGGCGACGATGGCCAGCGGGCTGCCCAGACCCAGCAGCAGCGTGATCAGGCCCAGATGACTGACGGTCGAGAAGGCGAGAATGCCCTTGAGATCTCGCTCCAGCAGGGCGAACCAGGCGGCGTAGAGCATGGTCGCCAGCCCCACTAGCGACAGGCTGACCGCCCACAGCGCAGTGTCGCCCAGCGCCGGGTTGAGGCGTGCCATCAGCAGCACCCCCGCCTTGACCATGGTGGCCGAGTGCAGGAAGGCCGACACTGGGGTGGGGGCGGCCATGGCGTGGGGCAGCCAGAAGTGGAACGGGAACTGGGCCGACTTGGTGAACGCGCCGAACAGCACCAGTGCCAGGATCAAGGGGTAGTTGGCAGATCCCCGGATAAGATCGCCCGACGCCAGCACGTCCGCCATGGCAAAGCTGCCGACGGCCTGGCCAATCAGCAGCACGCCGGCCAGCAGGGCGAGGCCGCCAGCGCCGGTGACGGTGAGCGCCATGCGTGCGCCACGCCGGGCATCGCTGCGGTGGCCCCAGAAGCCGATCAGCAGGAACGAGGAAATGCTGGTGAGCTCCCAGAACAGCCATAGCAGGATGAGGTTGTCCGCCATGGCGATGCCGAGCATGGCGGTCATGAACAGCATCATGTAGGCGAGGAAGCGGCCGTCGTCCTCCTTCGCCGACAAGTAGTGCCCGGCGTAGAGCAGGATCAGGCTACCGATACCCAGGATGAGCAGCGAGAAAAGCAGCGTCAGGCCATCGATACGCAGGGCGAGGTCGAGGCCCAGCAGCGGCATCCAGGGTATCTGTAGGCTGACCACGTCGCCGGCGATCACGCTGGGGGCATGCAGCAGCACCAGGCCGAGGGCGAGTAGCGGGGCGATCAGGGTGGCGGTGATGCAGGCCTTGCGGCCGTAACGGGCGGCGATGACCGGTACGAAGATACCGGCGATGGTAAGAAGGGGAATCCACAGCAACGACATGGTGGTTCGTCCATTCTGGCGGCGGGCGAGGCATGTGTCGCCACGATAGCGATGCATCGTCGCGGCGCAGGGTGCCGGGTACCACCCACAGGCTAATGGTAGCGATCAGGGATCGGCAGACCGGGTCGTCGTGAGCGTTGAATGAAAAAGCGTTGCCAAATCGCTATACTAGCAAGCCGTTTCACTGAGAAATCAACGTTCATCGTCGCCAGCTGCGGCGCAAAGTCTAATCCTTTTGCGCTGCAATAGACAGCCTGGATCGCCCGCAGACGCTCATTCTTTGGGCGTATTTTTTCGGCCGGAAGAAGGATTTCTTGAGTGGCGATGAGACGAGACACGGGGGCCTCCTGAGCGCTTCGGGAGGTGCGGTGCGATACCCCACCATCGTTCCGTGGCCGGTGTTCAGGCACCATGTCGCGGGGATGAATTGTCAGAAGGGAACTGCATGATCCAATTTGCCGTGCTGTCAGGATTCGTGTTGGCCGCCTTTGCGCCGCTGTTTCATCAGTGGTTCGGGGGGCGTGCCAGCTTTGTGCTGGCCGTGTTCCCGGCCCTGCTGGCGCTGTGGTTTCTCGGTCAGGTGCCGGCGGTGATGCAGGGAGAGGTGCTGTACCTGCAGCTGGACTGGGTGCCGTCCCTGGGCATGAGCCTGAGCTTCATGATCGATGGCCTGGCGTTGTTGTTCGCGCTGTTGATCACGGTCATCGGCACCTTCGTGCTGATCTACGCCGGCGGCTACCTCAAGGGCCACCGTGACCTGGTGCGCTTTCATGTCGTGATGCTGGCCTTCATGGTCTCGATGCTGGGGCTGGTGCTGGCTGATGGCTTGATCACCCTGTTCGTGTTCTGGGAGCTGACCAGCATCACGTCCTATCTGCTGATCGGCTTCAGTCACGCCGACATCGAGGCGCGCAAGTCGGCACGCCAGGGTCTGTTCGTCACCTTCGGCGGCGGGCTGGCGCTGATGGCCGGGCTGGTGCTGCTCGGTACCGCCAGCGGAAGCTGGTCGTTGGCGGAAATCACTGCCGGCGGCGTCGATCTGCGCGAGCACGATCTCTACCTGCCCATGCTGCTGTGCCTGCTGCTGGCCGCCTTCACCAAGTCGGCCCAGTTCCCGTTCCACTTCTGGTTGCCCAACGCCATGGCCGCCCCCACCCCTGTGTCGGCCTACCTGCACTCGGCCACCATGGTAAAAGCCGGCATCTATCTGCTGGCTCGCCTGCAGCCGAGCCTGGGCGGTACCGAAGCCTGGATCGGCATTCTCTCGGTAGTGGGCGCCTTCACCATGTTCACCGGCGCCTTCCTGGCCATACGCCACACCAACATCAAGAAGATGCTGGCCTACTCCACGGTGATGGCGCTGGGCACCCTGACCATGCTGCTGGGCATCGGCACCGAGGGGGCGCTGATCACCTTCGTCACCTTCCTGCTCGCCCATTCGCTCTACAAGGGGGCGCTGTTCATGGTGGCCGGTATCCTCGACCACGAGACCGGCACCAAGGACATTACTGCCATGGGCGGACTCCGGCCGCTGATGCCGGTGACGGCGATCATTGCCGTGATTGCCGCGCTGTCGCTGGCCGGTGCGCCACCCCTGTTCGGCTTCATCGCCAAGGAGTTGATGTTCGAGGCGGTGCTGGAAGCGCAAACCTTCGGCTTGCTGATCCTGTTGCTGGCCTTCGTTTCGGCTTTCCTCACCATCGCGGTGGCGGCCATCATCGCGTTGCGGCCGTTTTTCGGCGAGCGCCGTGCGACGCCACGCGTGGCGCACGAAGCGCCGCTGTCGATGCTTTTGGGACCTGCCTGCCTGGCAGCCCTGTCGCTGCTGCTCGGTGTCGTGCCGGTGCTTGCCGGAATGGGGGTGCTCACCGCGGCAGCCTCGGCGGTGATGGGCGAACCGGTCACCGTTTCTCTGTCGCTGTGGCACGGCATCAACATCCCCCTGGTCATGTCGATCGTCACACTGGGGCTGGGCTATGCGCTGTTCAGGCGCTGGGACCGCGTGCGTGCCCATCTTGCCCGGCTCAATCCCGTGGTGGCCCGCGGGCCCGAAGCGGGCTACGAAGCCATCATGCACTGGGTGACAGTGGTCTCCGACTGGCAGACGCGCATCCTGCAGAACGGTTATATGCGCAACTATATCCTCGTAATGGTAGTGGTACTGATCGCCTTGATTGGCAACTCGTTGCTGCTGCGCCATCCGCTCGAGATCGTCTTCGAGTTCGACGTTCGATTCCACGAAGTCATCGTGGTGGCCATGATGGTGCTGGGGGCGCTGTTCGCCGCCATTTCCCGCTCTCGGCTCAGCGCCGTGGTATCGGTGGGGATCATGGGCTTTTCCATCGCCCTGACCTTTATCCTCTTCAGCGCGCCGGATCTGGGCATCACTCAGCTTCTCGTGGAGACGTTGACGGTGATCCTGCTGGTGCTGGTGCTGTTCCGGCTGCCGCGCTTTGCCAGCCTGTCGACGCCGCTGGAGCGGGTGCGCGACATCCTGGTGGCGGGCAGCCTGGGGGTACTGGTCACCCTGTTGATCCTCACAGCCTGGGGTATCGATCAGTTCATTCCTATTTCCGAATACATGATCGAAAACAGCGTACCGTTGGCCCATGGACGCAATATCGTCAACGTGATTCTGGTCGACTATCGCTCGTTGGATACCCTGGGGGAGATCTTCGTGCTGGCCCTGGCTGCGATCGGAGTCATCGCCATGCTCAAGCTCAGGGCGCCGATCAAGTCTGCCAAGCCGTCAGCACCGGAGAAGGAGTCGGGCCATGGTTAAATCGGGCACTCTGATACTGCACACGGCGGCGCGAATCCTGATGCCGCTGCAGCTGCTGTTCTCCGTGTTCCTGCTGCTGCGTGGACACGACGAGCCGGGTGGTGGGTTCATTGCCGGGCTGGTGGCGGCAGGTGCGTTCACCCTCTACCTGTTTGCCTTCGGCGTCAGCGCCACCCGTGATGTGTTGCGTATGGTCGATCCACGCGACCTGATCGGCATGGGGCTGCTGCTGGGCATGATCTCGGTGTTTCCCGCCTGGTTCGTGGACCAGCCGTTTCTGACCGCTCAGTGGTGGACGATCCCGGGCGTCGACTTCTATGCCTCGACGCCGCTGATTTTCGATATCGGTGTCTATCTCGCCGTGCTGGGCTCGGTGCTGGCCATGGTCATGACGCTGATGGAGGTCGACAAGGATGAGCCTTGAGCACGCGAATATCCCATCGACGAACCCTCCGGGAGGATTGCTATGGAACCGGTGATGGCCGTCGCCATTGGCATGCTCTACGCAGCAGCCATCTTTCTCATGCTGCGTCGTTCGATCGTCAAGCTGGTGATCGGACTGATGCTGCTTTCCAATGCCGCCAACCTGCTGATCTTCACCTCTGCAGGCATGATTCGGGGGGCGCCGCCGCTGATACCGGAGGGCCTGCCGGCGCCACCGGGGGCGGTGGCGGATCCTTTGCCCCAGGCGGTGGTGCTCACCGCCATCGTGATTGCCTTCGGCGTGCTGGCTTTCGCCGTGGTGCTGATCCGGAGGGCCTATGAGATCGTCAAGGCCGATGACCTGGACAAGATGAAGGAAACCGATACGTGAGGCCCGAAGTCGCGCTCCCCATTCTTCTGCCGCTGTTGTCGGGTGCCATTTCGCTGCTGTTCTGGCGCTCTCGTCCCATGCAGCGCTTCACCGCCGTGGCCGGCAACCTCGCACTGCTCGGCGTGGCGCTGTGGCTGCTGGTCGCCGTCAAACTGGATGGCTATGTGGTGATCCAGATGGGCGGCTGGCAGGCCCCCTATGGCATTACCCTGGTGGCGGACATGCTGAGTGCCGTGATGGTCGTGATGACCGCCATCATCGGACTGACGCTCTCGATCTATTCGCTGGCCTCCACCGGGCCGGGCCATGAGCGTTTCGGCTTTTATCCGCTCATGCATTTGCTGCTGGCGGGGGTAGCCGGGGCCTTTCTTACTGGCGATGTCTTCAACCTCTATGTCTGGTTCGAGGTCATGCTGGTGGCCTCCTTCGCGTTGCTGATTCTCGGTGGGGAAAAGGCGCAGATGGAGGGGGCGATCAAGTATGTCACCCTGAACCTGCTGGCCTCGGTCATCTTTCTTTCTGCGGTGGGGCTGCTGTACGGCATGGTCGGCACACTCAACATGGCCGATGCCGCCCAGCGGCTGGCCGTGGCCGAGCATCAGGGCATGGTTGAAGTGCTGGCGGTGATGTTCATGGTGGCCTTCGGCATCAAGGCGGCGGCCTTTCCGCTGTTCTTCTGGCTGCCGGCGTCCTACCACACGCCGCCGGTGGCGGTGTCGGCGCTGTTTGCCGGCCTGCTGACCAAGGTGGGGGTCTACGCCCTGTTCCGTGTCTTCACCTTGCTTTTCGACCAGACGCTCGGTTACACCCAGGACATCCTGCTCTGGGGAGCGGCGTTGACCATGGTGACAGGCGTGCTCGGCGCGGCTGCTCAGTTCGAGTTCCGCCGCATCCTGTCGTTTCATATCGTCAGCCAGATCGGCTACATGATTCTGGGGCTGGCGCTATATACGCCGTTGGCGATCGCCGGGGGTATCTTTGCCGTGGTGCATAACATCGTGGTCAAGACCAATCTGTTCCTGATCAGCGGCATCACCCGGCGACTGCAGGGAACCTACGAGCTCAAGAAAATGGGCGGTCTCTATCGTGAGCGGCCGTGGCTGGCGGTGGCCTTTTTCCTGTCGGCCTTCGCGCTGGCGGGCGTGCCACCACTTTCGGGGTTCTTCGCCAAGTTCGTCATCGTGCGGGCGGGTATCGAGGCGGAGGCCTACGTGGTCACGGCGGTCGCCCTGCTGGTGGGGCTGCTGACCCTCTACTCCATGGTCAAGATCTGGAACGAAGTGTTCTGGAAGACCCTGCCGGAGGACAACCTGGTACCCGCCGAAGAGGTGCTGGTGGGTGACGACAGCCGCATGGTGCCGCCGAGCCTGTGGCTGATGTACCTGCCGGTGGCGCTGCTGGCCCTGTTCGCCCTGCTGATGGGTATCTTCGCCGAGCCGCTGATGGCGATGATGAACCAGATCGGCGACCAGCTCATGCACCCACAGGGGTACATCGATGCTGTACTGGGCGCAGAGGTGGGCGTCGAGGATGTCTTGATCGAAGCGCCGGAGCAGGAGGAGACGCCATGACCGGAGCTATCTGGAACCTGCTGCTGGCGCTGGCCTGGGTCATTCTTTCCGGTGACTTTTCCGGGCTCAACCTGGTCGTCGGGCTGGTATTCGGTTACATCACCCTGGTGCTGATCGAGCCGCAGGTCGAGGCCTTGCGCGGATACCCTGCGCGAATTCCGCGGATCATCCGGTTCCTGACGTTCTTCATCAAGGAGTTGGTGCAGGCCAACCTGCGGGTCGGCTTCGACATTCTGACACCGCCTTGGCACATGAAGCCGGGCGTGATTGCCATGCCGCTCGAGGCGCGTACGGAGCTCGAGATCACCATGGTCGCCAACCTGATCTCCTTGACGCCGGGCACCCTCAGCCTGGACGTCTCCGATGACCGTAAGGTGCTCTATATCCATGCGATGTTCCTCGACGATGAAGAGGAACTGCGCCGCAACCTCAAGGAGATGGAATATCGTGCACTGGAGCTGTTCCGTTGATTTCGCCTGTCGCGAGTGGGGAGTGATATGGCCACTGTGATTCTGATCAGCCAGGTGCTGATGAGCCTTGCCCTGATCCTGGCCTTCGTCCGGGTCGTGAGAGGCCCCAGCCTTCCCGATCGGGTGGTAGCGCTCGAGCTATTTGCCAGTATCGTGGTGGGACTGGTGGGGGTCTATGCCATCCAGACCGATGTTTCCAGCTTTCTCGACGCGGCCATCGTCATCGCCCTGATGGGCTTCCTGGCCGCCATCGCCTTTGCCCGCTTCCTGGAACGTGGGGGACCGCGAGATGATTGAAACCATCAAGGGCTTCCTGATCCTGACCGGGGCCCTCTTCATGCTGTTGGCCGCGATGGGGATCCTGCGCTTGCCCGACCTGCTCACTCGCATGCATGCGACCACCAAGGCGGCCGCACTGGGTGTGATCCTGATCATGCTGGCGGTGGCGGTACACTTCGGCGAGGTTGCCGTGGTGGCGCGAGCCTTCGCCATCATCGTCTTCGTGCTGATGACCGCTCCGGTGGCGGCGCACGTGATTGGCCGGGCAGGCTATTTCGTCGGCTCCAAGCTGTGGAGTGGAACGGTGAAGGACGAGCTGAGGCCTAACTACGATCCCCTTACCCATGAGTTGAAGAGCGGCTTGGAGACGGATGCCAATGCCGTTCATCAGCCAAGGGACAGCGATCCCAAATAAATCCGTCGTTCATCTAGCGCAGAGGCCGCCTTCGGGCGGCTTCCTGCGTTGGTTCCGGTATGAGTCTTGGCGGTCTGGCGTCGACTTTCCCGCGCTGCGTATTGCGCCAGGCGCATGGGAGTATTTCATGGCTGCCGTGGGGGAGGGCAGGTCTGACTAGCCTGGCCATGCGGGGGCATGGCGACCTGGGTGGCTGCGTGATCACGTGGCCTGCCCGAAGGGGTGGTGGCGCCGTCCATTCTGCGCGATGATCGCTGTTCACATCGCCAAGGAGAGCAGGAGCGAGAATGAAACGGACCCTTATGATCACCCTGGCGCCACTGCTTCTGGCGGGCTGCCAGAGCGGCCCGGTGAGCGAGGCCAGTGCGGCTGATGATGGCGCGGGGGAAGCGGTTGCCGAAGCGGTAGGGCAGGCCACCGCCCCGGGAGGAGTTGAGAATGCCGCGGTGGTCGAGCCGCCTGCCGACTTCACCTCCTGGCTGGCTGATTTTCGTCGCCAGGCGCGCAACGAGGGGATAAGCGAGGCGACACTGGCAGCTGCACTCGATGGGGTGCGTTATCAGCCCCGCGTGATCGAACTCGACCGCTCGCAGCCCGAGTTCGTACGTCCGATCTGGCAGTACCTGGATACCGCGGTTTCCCAGGCTCGGGTCAGCCAGGGACGCGCCAAGCTCGCCGAGCATCGCGACACGGCGGAGCGCATGGAGCAGCGCTATGGCGTGCCGGCCGAAATCATCGTGGCGATCTGGGGCATCGAGAGCAACTATGGGGGAAATTTCGGCAATTTCTCCACCCTCGAGGCGCTGGCGACCCTGGCGTTCGATGGCAGGCGTAGTGACTTCGCCCGCGGTGAGCTGATGGCGGCCCTGCGTATCATCGAATCAGGCGATATCGCACCACAGCGCATGATTGGCTCCTGGGCCGGCGCCATGGGCCACACACAGTTCATTCCCTCGAGCTTCGAGAGCTATGCCGTGGATGGCGACGGCGATGGGCGCCGCGATATCTGGAACAGCATCCCGGATGTCATGGCTTCCACGGCCAACTACCTGGCACGGGCTGGCTGGCAGTCCGGCCAGCCCTGGGCCGTCGAGGTGAGGTTGCCGAGCGACTTCGATTACGCCCAGACCGAGCTGTCCACGCGCCGCTCGAGCAGTGAGTGGGCCGAACAGGGGGTGCGCCGCATCGATGGCGGCAGCCTGCCTGGTTACCAGCAAGCCTCGTTGCTTGCTCCAGCGGGCGCCGAGGGTCCCGCCTTCCTGGTGGGACCCAACTACCGGGCCATCCTGCGCTACAACAATGCCACCAGCTATGCCCTGGCCGTCGGTACCCTGGCTGACAGGATTGCCGGGCGCGAAGGCATTCGCGCAGACTGGCCGAGGGACGTAGAGCCGCTCTCGCGCAGCCAGGTGCGCGAGATGCAGCAGGCGCTGAACCAGCGCGGCTTCGATGTGGGTGCGCCGGATGGGATCATGGGGCCCAACACGCGACGCGGATTGCGCGAGTACCAGCGCAGCATCGGCGTCACGCCGGATGGCTTTGCCACCCTGAGCCTGCTTCAACGGCTCCAGCGCTGAAACGAAGCCCCGCCTTGGCAAGCCCGGGCGGGGCGATCGGCTAGCGTTGTGCTTTAGTTGCCGGACCAGCGGTCCAGCGTTTCGCTGATGGTGCGCCCGGCCCGTTCGGCACCTTCCTGCGTGCGCTCCCAGGCCTGCTCGGCACCTTCGCCGACGCGGTCGGCGCCTCGGCGGGTCTGCTGCCACGCGCTGTCGGCGCCTTCCCCGGCGCTGTGCCACGCCTCCCGGGTTCGCTCGCGCGCCATGTCCCACCACTCCTGATCGTAGCGTGGCATGGCTTCGAGCGCCTCCGGGTCGGCATCGACAATGATGTCATGAACCGTATCGCCATCATCCTCGTAGTTGACCAGGCGATAGTTGGCATTGGTGATGACCAGATAGTCGCCTTCCAGGCCCATGTTGTCGTCGGGCTGAACCACGATGGCGTGCACCTGCCGGTCATCACCGAGCAGGATGTCGACCACTTCACCGGGCTGGGTGTCCGGTGCCGCTTCGAAATGCACCTCGGCATCGAAGAGGGCGCGAGTCGAGTAAAGCCCCTGCGGTTCGAACTGGGCCTGAACGCCGCTGGCGAGCCCGGCAACGAAAAGTCCGGTCGCGGCGGCGAGGGTCGTCCTTGTGATGCGTGGCTGTGTCATCGTATTGCCCTCCTTATCCTTGGTGACACAGATAGTGTAGTAAACGTAAGAGTGTCGGGTCGCTGGAACCGCGGCGGCGGAGCAGGGTCCATGAAGCGTCGATGACAAAAGGAGGTTCGTCCATGAAGGGAAAGTGCTTCGGATATACCAGGCAAAATGTTCAACGCTGCCTGCTCGGTGTCGCGGGTGCGCTGCTGCTGGCGGCGCCGGCCATCGCCGACGAGGACAAGGCGGTCTTCGGCTGGGTCGAGAAGAGCACGCTCGAGCCTTGGGGGGTCGAAGTCAAGGCCAAGCTGGATAGCGGTGCCCTGACCTCGTCCCTGGATGCTCGTGATATCGAGACCTTCGACAAGGACGACGAGGAGTGGGTGCGCTTTCGGCTCGAGCTGACCGACGAGGCCAGCGGCGAGTCTTTCGAGGAGCAGCTTGAGCTGCCGCTCTATCGTGATATCCGGGTGCGCGGCGCCGGCGGGCGTGACGAACGCCCCGTGGTGCTGATGAAGATCTGCATGGGCGATACCGTCCACGAGGAGCAGTTCAGCCTGCGCGATCGTGGCGAGATGCACTACCCCCTGCTGTTGGGACGACGCACCATCGGCCATTTGGGGCTGCTCGACGTGACGCGGACGTTTTTGAACAGCCCGCAGTGTGATGATGAAAGCGAGGTCATGCGCTACGACGATGAGCCAGTGGAGGGCATCAAGCCTGATGATGCTTGAGCCGCCGGATCAGAACAGCCGGGCTAGCAGCGCGACCACTGCCGTCTCCACTCGCAGGATGCGCGGGCCCAGGTGGATGCCTGTGCAGCCGGCCTCAAGCAGGCGCTCCACTTCGTAGGGGATGAATCCGCCTTCCGGCCCGATCAACAGCACCGCGGGCCCGTCGAGGCCTCTCGGGCAGGGTTCAGGCATGCCGGGATGCGCCAGCAGCCCGCGGCGGCCGGTGAGAAGTGCAGGCAGGCGATCCTCGACGAAGGGGCGAAAGCCCTTGGCCAGGTGTACCTCGGGCAGCACCGTGTCGCGTGCCTGCTCGAGACCCAGTAGCAGATGCTCGTGGATCTTGGCCGGATCGAGCTCGGGGGACTGCCAGTAGCTCTTCTCCACCCGGCGGGTATGCAGCAGGGTGACCTCCTTGACCCCAAGCGCGGTGACGTGCTCGAGGCTCCTGGCCAGCATGCGGGGTCGTGGCAGGGCAAGTACGAGGTGTACCGGCAGCGCCGGGGGAGGCGTTATGCCGATGTCGTCGAGAGTGAAGCGCGCTTCGTCATCGGAGAGTAGCGTCAGCTCGCCTCGCCCTATGCCGCCGTTGCGGATGCCGACGGTCATGACATCGCCCACCTGGGCGCGATGCACCTCCTTCAGATGACGCAGGCGGCGGGGGTCGCGCAGGCATGCCAGGCGGTCGTGCTGGATCTCTTCCGGGTCGAACAGGATCAGGTTCATCGTGTCTCGTTGGTCGCTTCGATTTGCAAGGGCGGTTGCGCGGTGCACAATAGCAGCCAAGGGCAAGCCTGCCTTCAAAAAAAAGGAGTGCCGTCGTGCGCGTGATTCGCAAGTATGCCAACCGTAGGCTCTATGATACTCAACAGAGCCGCTATGTAACGCTGGAGGATCTGCGCCGCCTGGTGCTCGACGAGGAGCCGTTCCGAGTCGAGGATGCCAAGACCGGCGAGGATCTGACCCGCACCATCCTGTTGTCGATCATCATCGAGCAGGAGCAGGCCGACGGCGATGCCGAGGTCTTTTCCAACGATCTGCTGGCTCAGTTCATACGCGTATACGACATGGCGCAGCCGTTGCCCCTGGCCCGCTACCTGGAGCAGGGGACTCAGCTGATGCTCGAGCAGCAGAAGCGCATGCAGGACCAGTGGCAGCAGGCCATGCGCCACTCGCCCATGGAACTGATGCGTGAGATGGCCGAAGAGAACATGCGCTTCTGGCAGCAGGCGATCGGCCAGGGGCAGAACGTCAAGCAGGACGAGGATGACGACAAGAAATCCTGAGCAGGGCGGCGAGTCGGACAGCTTTCTGCCATAATGCCGCGACGTTTTCCCAGCCGAACCTCGGGCCCGGCCTACGCTCGGGCCCGCGCAGCAAGAGACAGGAAAAATTAAGCGGATGAAGGTCTTGATCATCGGCGGCGGTGGCCGCGAACACGCCCTGGCCTGGAAGGTCGCTCAATCGCCTCGCGTCGAGCGGGTTTTCGTGGCGCCCGGCAATGCCGGCACAGCCCATGAGCCGGGCTTGACCAACGTCGCCATCGAGGTCAATGAATTGGAGCGTCTGGTGAGCTTTGCCCGCGACGAAGGCGTCGAACTCACCATCGTCGGCCCCGAGGCGCCGCTGGTCGAGGGGGTGGTCGATCGTTTCCGTGACGCAGGGTTGTCAATTTTCGGCCCCACCCAAGGTGCTGCCCAGCTGGAAGGTTCGAAGTCCTTCACCAAGGATTTTCTCGCTCGCCACGCCATTCCCACTGCGGCATACCGCACTTTCACCGAGGTCGAGCCGGCACTGCGCTACCTTGCCGAGCAGGGTGCGCCTATCGTGATCAAGGCCGACGGCCTGGCGGCGGGCAAGGGCGTGATCGTGGCCATGACCCTGGCCGAAGCCGAGGCGGCGGTGCGCGACATGCTCGAGGCCAACGCCTTCGGCGACGCAGGAGCCCGGGTGGTGATCGAGGAATTCCTTGAGGGCGAGGAGGCGAGCTTCATCGTCATGGTCGACGGGGCCACCGTGCTGCCCATGGCCACCAGCCAGGATCACAAGCGTGCCCTGGATGGCGACGAAGGCCCCAATACCGGCGGCATGGGCGCCTACTCGCCGGCACCGGTGGTGACCGAAAGCGTGTACGAGCGCATCATGGAGCGTGTCATCATGCCCACGGTGCATGGCATGGCCGCCGAAGGACATCCGTATACCGGCTTCCTCTACGCTGGGCTGATGATCGATGCCGAAGGCAACCCCAAGGTCATCGAGTACAACTGTCGCTTCGGCGACCCCGAGACGCAGCCGATCATGCTGCGCCTGCAGTCGGAGCTGGCCGAGCTGTGCCTAGCCGGAGCGCAAGGCGCGCTGGCCGGCCATACCTGCGAGTGGGATCCGCGCGCTGCCGTCGGTGTGGTAATGGCCGCGGGCGGCTATCCTGGCAGCTATCGCAAGGGCGACGCCATCGAGGGGCTCGAGGCGGCCGAAGCCACCGGCTGCAAGGTCTTTCATGCCGGCTCCGCCGAGGACGACCAGGGACGTATCGTGACCAGCGGAGGCCGCGTGCTGTGCGTCACCGCCCTGGGGCAAGGCGTTTCCCAGGCCCGTGACCTGGCTTACCAGGGCGTGGCAGCGATCCGCTGGACCGATGCGCAGTTCCGTCGTGATATCGCCCACCGCGCCATTGCCCGGGAGCAGCAGGCCAACTGAGACGGTCTGCCTTTACCGATTGACAACAAGCACCAGGGAGCGAGCATGGAGCGCATCAAGCTGGAATATCCCGACGCCGATATCGTGCATCGCCAACCGTTGTCGGTGCGTATCACGGACATGAACTATGGCCGCCACCTGGGCCATGACACCCTGGTTTCGCTGCTGCACGAGGCGCGTATCCAGGCTTTCGGCGCCCTCGGTCTCAGCGAGTGGGATATGGGGGGCTTTCCCAGCGTGGTGGCCGACTTGGCCGTGCAGTACCAGTCCGAGGCCCGCTGGCCGGATGCCCTGGTGGTGGAAACGGCCATTGCCGAGCCCACCGGCAAGGCGCTGGTTGTCTATCACCGGGTGCTGCATGCCGAAGGTGGCCGCCCGGTGGCGACCGCGCGCCTCAACGTGGTGCTGATCGACCCGGAAAAAGGCCGCAGCGTGGCGATTCCCGACAGCGTGCGCCACGCCCTTGCCAAGGTGGAGAGGGGCTGATGTCCCGTGAATATCCGATCATCGCCGTGACCGGCTCCTCCGGAGCCGGGACCACCACGGTGAAGCGTACCTTCGAGCGCATGTTCCTCCGCGAAGACGTGCATGCCGCCTTCGTCGACGGCGACGCCTTCCATCGCTACTCCCGCGAGGAGCTGGCGCGGATCTTCCACGAGGAGCCGGAGCGCAAGAGTCAGCTTTCCCATTTCGCCGTGGAAGCCAACCAGCTGGATCGCCTCGAGGCGCTGTTCCAGGAGTACGGCGAGCACGGCACCGGCACCTATCGGCACTACATTCACGCCGAAGACAAGCAGATGATCGAGGCCGGCTATCAGGTCGGCACCTTCACCGAGTGGCAGCCCCTGCCCTGCGGCACCGACTTGCTGTTCTACGAAGGCCTGCACGGTGGCCTGGTCACGGCGGAGCATGATATCGCGCGGCACGTCGACCTGCTGGTGGGCGTGGCGCCGACCATGAATCTGGAATGGATTCAGAAGATCGATCGCGACATCAAGCTGCGCGGCTACTCTCAGGAGGCGGTGATCGATACCATCCTGGGACGCATGAACGATTACGTGCGCTATATCCAGCCGCAGTTCTCGCGCACCCATATCAACTTCCAGCGCGTGCCTACGGTAGACACTTCCAACCCCTTCGAGGTGCAGGACATCCCCAACGACGCCGAGTCGTTCGTGGTGATCCGCTTCCGCGACCCCTCGACGGTGGACTTCCCCTGGCTGCTGGCCATGATTCAGGATTCCTTCATGAGCCGCCCCCACACCCTGGTAGTGCCGGGCGCACGGGTGTCGCTGGCTATCGAGCTGATCCTGGCACCGCTGGTGCGCCACCTGCTGGCCCAGCGGCGTTTTCGCTGACGCTGGACCGGCCAGCGGCATGCCCACGAAAGCGAGAGAGGAGTTCGAGCCGATGCAAGACTGCCTGTTCTGCAAGATCGTCAAGCGCGAGATTCCTGCCGACATCGTCTACGAGGACGAGCAGGTGCTGGCCTTCAACGACATCAATCCCCAGGCGCCGACCCATGTCCTGGTGATTCCCAAGCAGCACATCGCCACGCTCAACGACATCGAGGAGCAGGACCAGGGACTGGTCGGCCGGCTACCCCTCATTGCTGCCCGCCTGGCCGGTGAGCGAGGCCACGCCGATGCTGGCTACCGCGTGGTGATGAACTGCAATGACCAGGGCGGCCAGACGGTCTATCATATTCATATGCACCTGATGGCCGGTCGCCGCTTTACTTGGCCGGCTGGCTAGCTGGCGCTTTGCGGTGAAAGCCGCGCGCGTCGAGGCGTGCGACGCATCAGGTGCACCTTGTTCATGGCGCCACCCCGTTGGGTGGCGCTGCCGTGCTAGCCTGCCGGCCTGAGCTTGCGCGGGCAGGCAAGCACGACGTGAAGCGAACCGTTCGAGGGTGAGATGAACCGCCACTATTCCCATGCCGACAACCTGGTCCACCAGTTCGATACCGTGCTGCGAACATTGATCCCCCACGCGGCGCATGCCAGTCGCCCTTCACCGGCGACGGCGGATATCCAGGATGACGCCATGACGGCTGAGGAGCGCCGTCACGCTGCGGGCCTGATGCGAGTCAATCATACCGGCGAGGTGTGTGCCCAGGCCCTGTATCAGGGGCAGGGTTGCACTGCCAAGCTACCTCAGGTGCGTGAACAGATGGAGCAGGCCGCCCAGGAGGAGATCGATCACCTGGCTTGGTGCGACGAGCGGCTGCAGGAGCTCGACAGCCAGACCAGCCTGCTCAATCCCGTTTTCTATGCCGCCTCCTTCGGGCTGGGGGCGGTGGCCGGGGCCATCGGCGATCGGGTCAGCCTGGGCTTCGTTGCTGCCACCGAGGAGCAGGTGGGCAAGCATCTGGAGGAGCACATGGTCAAGCTGCCCGCGGGGGACCATCGCTCCCGAGCCGTGCTGCGTCAGATGGCCATCGACGAAGCGCACCACGCCCATCTTGCACTGGAAGCCGGCGGGGCGCGCTTCCCGGCACCGGTCAAGTTCGGCATGTCGCTGATGGCCAAGGTCATGACCAAGAGCGTCTACCGGATCTGATCCCGCGCCGGGAGAACGCCTGGAAAACAACGCATTCGGGCCCGTACTGGCGGGCCCGAATGCGTTGATCTTGCTGACCGGCTCAGTCGTCGATGATGCTGTAGGAGTGGGTGACTTCCACGCCGCCCTTGGCCAGCATGATCGAGGCGCTGCAGTATTTCTCGGCGGAGAGTTCCACGGCGCGCTTGACCTGGCTTTCCTTGAGGTTGTGGCCGCTGACGGTGAAGTGCAGGTGGATCTTGGTGAAGACCGCAGGTACCGCATCGGCGCGCTCGGCCTCGACGCTGGCATAGCAGTCGGTCACGCCGGCGCGTGATTTCTCGAGGATCTCCAGCACGTCGAAGGAGGCACAGGCGCCCATACCCATCAACAGCATTTCCATCGGGCGCGGCCCGGTATTGCGCCCGCCGTGGTCGGGCGGGCCGTCGATCACCACGCTGTGACCACTGCCTGATTCGGCAACGAACTGACGACCATCGGTCCATTTGACGCTGGCTTTCATGAGCTGGGCTTCCTTATCGCTGTGTACGTAGATGACGAAGAGCATACCACTGCGCCAGCCTGGGCTCAGCGCTGGCGCAGGGTCAGGTCCAGCTCGGCCAGCCGCTCCGGCGTGCCCACGTCGACCCAGGCGCCGCGGTGATGGCTGCCGCCGACGCAGCCGGCACGCATTGCCTCGCGCAGCAGCGGGGCCAAGGGAAATTCGCCCGGCGCCTGGCCGGCCACCAGCGCCGGGTCGAGCACGCTCAGACCGGCAAAGGTCAGCTTCGGCTCGCCCGCGTCATGTACCCGTCCTGCGGCGTCTAGGTGGAAGTCGCCGTCGGGGTGGTGAGCGGGGTTGTCGACCAGCACCAAGTGGGCCAGGTCGTCGCCCAGCCCAGGCAGGAGCGCCAGGTCGAGCTCGCACCAGACGTCGCCGTTGACCAGCAGGAAGGGAGCGTCGCCCAGCAGCGGCAGCGCCTGGTGGATGCCGCCGCCGGTCTCCAGCGGCGTCGCCTCACGGCTCCAGGCGATTTGCAGGCCGTAGCGGCTACCGTCTCCCAGGGCCTCGACGATCTGCTCGGCGCGATAGCTGACGTTGATTACCACCTCGTCGATACCGGCTGCCGCCAGCCGCTCCAGGTGATGCACGATCAGCGGCTTGCCGGCCACCGGGAGCAGCGGCTTGGGGCAGTGGTCGGTCAAGGGGTGCATGCGTTTGCCGAGTCCGGCGGCGAGGATCATCGCCTTCATGTCGCCTCCCGGGCTTCGCTCAGGCGGCGTTCCAGCGCGGGGCGGAAGGTGTCTTTGAGCCAGGCCTGGAAGGCGGCATGCTCGGGGAGTGCCTCGAGGCTCTGCTCGAGGTGATGAAGAAACTGTGGCAGGCGTTCGAGATATCCCGAGCGAGTATCGCGAAGGGTCAGGCGGCAAAAAACCCCCAGCACCTTGAGCGAGCGCTGGGCTGCCATGGCCTGGGCCTGGCGCTGAAACGTCTCGCTGTCGGTGGTGCTGGGTAGCCGGCCGTCCTCGACGGCCCGCTGGCGGAAGGCCTCGACCCAACGTGCGAAGCGCGCGGGGGGAAAGCGGCAGTAGCGTCCGCGCAGCAGCGAGATCAGGTCGTAGCTGATGGGACCGGCGACGGCATCCTGGAAGTCGATCAGGTAGAGTTGCTCATCGTGCACCATCAGGTTCATCGCGTCATAGTCGCGGTGCACCGTCACTAACGGCTGGGCGAGGGCGGAATCGATCAGGTCCTGGCGCAGCTCGGCCCAACTGGTTGGCATCGCCATGCCCAGCCAGCGGCCCAGGCACCATTCGGGAAACAGGTCGAGCTCGCGGCCCAGCAGTGCGGCATCATAAGCCGGTAGCTCGCCAGGACCAGCACGGTTCTGCAGTTCGTGGATCAGCGACAGCGCCTGCTCGTGCCAGGCCAGGGTTTGCGGGTCTTCATTGCCGGCCAGGCACAGCTGCAGCGGGGTATCGCCCAGGTCGTCGAGCTCGAGGAAGCCGGCATCGAGATCCATCGCGTGCAGGGCCGGCACCGGCAGGCCGCCGGCCCGCCAACGGCGGGCGATGTCGACGAACGGGCGGCTATCCTCCTGCTTGGGAGGGGCATCCATCAGTATGCGCGAGCCACCACTCGGCAGGTTGAGGCGATAGTATCGGCGAAAACTGGCATCGCCGGCGGCCAGGCGCAGATCAAGTGTCTCAGGGGAAAGCTGGTGCTGCGCGGCGGCCCACTGGCGCAGGGCCTCGAATCGCGTCGTGGTGTCGACCTGGGTCATGCTGGCTCCTTGCTGTCTCGGACGGTGCCGGTTGACGCCCGCTGGGCACCGCCGCATGCTGACCGGTCAGTCGCATACGACAGGCTGGGTACGGTCTGTATAATACCGATTCTCTTCGCCAAGGACATCGAGGGACCATGGGCAAGCGACATGCAGGAGCGGCACTGGCCGGCCTGATTTCATCCGGCCTTGCGCTTTATGCGTCGCAGGCGGCGGCGCTCGAGCCATTGCCGGCCTGGCAGCTGGATTGGCACCCATGGGGCGACGACCGGCCCACCCCGGCACTCTGCCGTGGTGTCTATGTGATGCCCGCCTACCGGCTGCCTCGTCCCGATCTGGCGGAGCAGATCCGCGCCGAGGCCGACAGTGCCTATTATGGCGAGGACGGCGAAACCATTCTCGGCGGTGAGGTAATCCTGCGCCGCGGCGACAGTCAGCTCGAATCACCGCGGGTAAGCATGCCGCCGGAGCGCGAGCGTGCGTTCGCCGATGGCCCACTTGCCCTACGCGACATCAACCTGCTGGTGCGTGGCGAGGCGGGCGAAATTTCCCTCACCAGCGAGGCGGCCAACATCGATGCCGCCCACTTCGTCGTGCATGACCAGCATATGCGGGGCGATGCCTTGCAGCTGGAGCGGCTGGAGGACGGACGCTTCCGCCTCACCTCGGCGAGCTTCACCACCTGTGACCCGGGCAGCAACCTCTGGAGCCTGGTGACGGGCGACCTGGTGCTCGACCGCGAAAGCGGCTTCGGCACTGCACGTCACGCGCGCCTGGAGATGGGCAATGTGCCGGTATTCTACTGGCCCTGGGTGCGCTTCCCCATCGACGATCGACGCCATACCGGATTCCTGTGGCCGGAGCTGGGTTTTTCCGGCGGTGCGCTGGACTACGCCCAACCGTTCTACTGGAACATCGCACCCAACCATGATGCCACCCTGACGCCACGCTGGATCGGCGACCGAGGGCTGCTGCTTGGCGGCGAATATCGCTACCTGTTTCCCAGCGATGCCGGCCAGGTAGAGGGCGCCTTTCTCTCCAGTGACGGCGGTGGCTCCAGCGACGATCCCAATGCGGCCTCACGGCGCTTCGAGGGCGAAGATCGCTGGTACATCGACTATCGCCATAGCGGCTTCTTCGATGCTCGCACCCGCTACAACCTGCGCTACGGGGCCGCCAGCGACGGGCGCTACTTCGACGACTACGGCAGCATCTTCGGCGATGACCCCAGCAACATGCCGCGTCTGGCCCAGGTCGACTACCGCGGCGACGTGTGGCGTCTCGATGCCCGCGCCCAGGGCTACCAGCGGCTGGATGACCCGCTGCGCGATCGTGACAAGCCGTTCTACCGCCTGCCCAGCCTGAGTGCCGACGCACGCTGGTCGCAGCCGGGTGGTCTCTACCAGGAGTGGCGCTCCAACGTCACCTATTTCTGGCGCGACGTGAACGAGGTGGCGCTGTCACGTGAGCGCGAGGCTGCCGTGGGCACGCGCCTTCACCTGGCGCCGGCCACCGGTTGGCGCTTCGACGAGAGCTGGGGACACCTGGAGCCTAAGGTGGAGTGGCTCTATACCGCCTACGACCTCGACTACGGTGAGCGCCAGACCGATCGCGACACCTCGCTGCAGCGAGGAATACCGGTGAGCTCCATCGATGGCGGCCTGGTGTTCGAACGTGAACTGGATCTCGGTGGCCGTGCCTATCGTCAAACCCTGGAGCCGCGGCTCAACTACGCCTATGTGCCGGCCCGTGACCAGCGTGAATTCCCCGATTTCGACACCAGCCAGCGGGCGCTCTCCTGGAGCCAGCTGTGGTCACCGTATCGCTTCTCCGGCGCTGACCGGGTCGGAGACCTGAACCGGCTCTCGGTGGGGCTCGACTCGCGTTTGCTGGAGGATGCCCAGGGCCGCGAGCGGCTGGCCTTGGGCATCGGCCAGGCTTTCTACTTCGATGATCGCTACATCGACATGGATGGCAACGCGGATACGCTACCCCCTCCGCCTGAAGAGGGCGGGGATTTCGAGAGCTGGTACAGTGCCACCCGTGACCGCTCCTCGCTGGTTGCCCGGCTCGGCTGGCAGATCAGCGACGCCTGGAGTACTCGCTGGCAGTGGATCTACGACGATAACCAGCAGCGCACCGAGCGGACCTCGCTGGACCTGCGCTATCGCAGCCCCGCCGGCCACGTATTGAACCTCGGCTACCGTTGGGAACTCCAAGGCTTCGATCCCTCGGTGGAGCCGGACGATGATGAGTTCCGCGACTACGACCGTGAAGAGTATGATCTTTCATTTGCCTGGAAGCTCTCTCCACGGGTGGACCTGATCGGCCGTGCGGTATACGACTACACCAACGAGCGCCTGCTCGACCAACTGGCGGGCGTGCAGTGGAATGACTGCTGCTATGGCCTGCAGGTCGTCTGGCGTGAGTGGATCGACGACCAGGGTACCGCTAGGGTAGAGGACGATTCTTCCGAGCGTGGGCTGTTCCTGCGCTTCGTGTTCAAGGGGTTGGGTGGTGTCGGCGGCGATGCCGGCGATTACTTCGAGCGGGCCATTCCCGGCTACCGGGCCACCGATTTCTGAGTGAGCAATGTCGCTCGACAAGTGAATCATATGAGAGGAAAGAGAGAGATGCGGATTACGCCAATTGCCCTGGGAGCCCTGGGGCTGGCGCTGTGCCTTGGCGCTGTGCCGCTGACGGCCGTGGCCCAGGATTTCCAGCCGGTGCAGCGACAGTCGCTGGATCGTATCGTGGCCGTGGTGAACCAGCAGGCCATCATGCAAAGCCAGCTCGAAGAGCGTATGGAGCAGGCGCGCAGCCAGCTCATGGCCCAGGGGCAGGAGCAAGGGCTGCCACCCGAGTCGATGCTGCGTGAGCACGTGCTCGAGCAGATCATCCTCGAGGAGATTCAGCTGCAGATGGCAGGGAACGCCGGCCTCAGCATCGACGACACCACGCTCAACCGACAGATGCGTGAGATTGCCGAGAGCAACGGCATGACCCTCGACCAGTTCGCCGATGCGGTGGAAGCCGATGGGCTGTCCATGGCCAGCGTACGCGAGGAGATCCGCCGCGAGATGCTCCTGCGTGAGCTGCATCAACGCCAGATCGGGGGGCGGGTCAACGTCAGCAACCGTGAGGTGGAGCGCTTCATCGAGCAGCAGGGGGGCAACGTCAGCCAGGAGCAGGCCCGCCAGATGGTTTTCCAGCGCAAGGCCAACGAGGCCTTGGACGCCTGGCTGCAGGAGATCCGCGCCGAGGCCTTCGTCGACAACCGCCTTGCAGGCGGCCGTTGAGCGCGATGATTCCATCGCCCGTCTTGGCTGTGACCAGCGGCGAGCCCGCCGGGGTCGGCCCCGAGCTGACCCTGCAGCTGGCGCTCGACGAGCGTTTGCCAGGACGGGTCGTGGCCGTGGGGGACCCGCGGTTGCTGAGCGAGCGGGCGGCGCTGCTGGATCTCGACGTCACTCTGATTGAACTGCAGCCGGGAGAGCCCGTACCGGAAGCCCGTTCAGGCGTGCTGCCGGTATGGCCGGTGGCACTGCGTGCGCCGTGCCGGCCGGGCGAACTGGCCGTGGCCAATGCCGGCTACGTGCTGGAAACACTCGATGTGGCGATCGAGGCCTGCCTCGGCGGGCGTGCCGACGCCATGGTCACCGCGCCGTTGCACAAGGGAGTGATCCTCGATGCCGGCCACGCCGGCTTTCGCGGTCATACCGAATATTTGCGCGATGCCTGCGGCGTCGATGAGGTGGTGATGATGCTGGCCACCGACAGCGCCTTGCATGCCGGAGAGCCTGATTGGCGGGGCAGTGCTGCGCTGCGGGTGGCGCTTGCCACCACCCACCTGCCGCTGCGGCAAGTGGCGGATGCCATCACCGAGGCAAGTCTCGAGCGTATTCTGCGCATCGTGAATGCCGATCTGACACGCTGGTTCGGCCTGGTCACGCCCCGTATCGCCGTGTGTGGCCTCAATCCCCATGCCGGGGAGGGCGGCCACCTGGGGCACGAGGAGATCGAGGTGATCGAACCCTGCCTCGAGCGCCTGCGCCAGGAGGGCATGGCACTTGACGGACCGCTGCCGGCCGATACCCTGTTCACGCCTCGCCATCTTGCCGGCATTGACGCCGTTCTGGCGATGTACCATGACCAGGGCCTGCCGGTGCTGAAATACGCCGGCTTTGGCCGGGCCGCCAACATCACCCTGGGGTTACCCATCGTGCGTACCTCGGTCGACCACGGTACCGCGCTGGACCTGGCCGGCCGGGGCATTGCCGACACGGGCAGCCTGCGGGTGGCCACGGCACTGGCCGCCGAGATGGCCAATCGCGGTTCAGCCGCGACGACACCCTGACGAACGAACAGACAAGGACTCTTTGCATGGCATCGCGCCCGCCGATCCATCGCGCTCGCAAGCGCTTCGGCCAGAACTTCCTGCGTGACCCCGGCATTATCTCGCGGATCGTGCGCGCCATCGCGCCGCGCCCTGGCGACAGGCTGGTGGAGATCGGTCCCGGCCAGGGGGCGTTGACCGAGCCGCTGCTGGAATCGGCAGGCGGCCATCTCGAGGTCATTGAGCTCGATCGCGACCTGATCCCCGGACTGCGCGTGCAGTTCTTCAACTATCCCGATTTCGTGGTGCACGAAGGCGATGCGCTCAAGTTCGATTTTCGCGCCTTGCGCGGAGAAGGCCCGCCGTTGAGGGTGGTAGGCAACCTGCCCTACAACATCTCGACTCCGCTGATAGGTCATCTGCTCGAGGCGGGCGATGCCATCGCCGATATGCATTTCATGCTGCAGAAGGAAGTTGTCGACCGCCTGGCGGCCGAGCCGGGGGGAGCCGACTGGGGCCGGCTCTCGGTCATGGCACAGTACCGCTGCCGGGTCGACGACCTGTTCACCGTGCCGCCGGAGGCCTTCGTGCCACGACCCAAGGTCGACTCGGCCATCGTCCGCCTGGCTCCCTATGCCGAGCTACCCTGGCCGGCGACGGACGAAACGCTGCTGTTCGGCGTCGTGCGCCAAGCCTTTGCCCAGCGGCGCAAGACCCTGCGCAACAATCTCAAGGGCCTGATCGATGGCGAGTCCCTGACAGCGCTGGGTATCGACCCGGCGCGGCGTCCCCAGACCCTGAGCGTGGAGGAGTTCGTGCGTATCGCCAATCATCTGGCCGCAACGGAGGCGACACCATGAGCCAGCTTCCCGACGTTCCCCTGGATCAGGAAGTCCTCGTCGACGTGAAACCCGCCTATCGTGCCGACGAGTCATCCCAACAGGAGTCGCGCTACGTCTTCAGCTATACGGTGACGATTCACAATCACTCGAAGCGTAGCGTTCAGCTTTTGGCCCGTCACTGGCGCATCACCCAGGGCAGCGGTGAGGTTCAGGAGGTTCGTGGCAAGGGGGTGGTGGGGCAGCAGCCCATGATCGGGCCCGGGCAGAACTTCTGCTACACCAGCCGTGCCATCCTCGACGGTCCGGTTGGCGTGATGGAAGGGGCCTATACCTGTGTCGATACCGCCAGCCAGCGCCCCTTCGAAGTGACCATTGCGCCCTTCCGCCTGGCCGGACCCAATCAGATACACTGATATCGGCCGCTCACGGTGAGGCGCATGCACGATGTCCGTTTCGAAAACGTGCCGCAAGGGAAGGTGTCATGACCGATTACGCTATCGGTGATCTGCAGGGCTGTCATGCCGAATTCGTCGAACTGCTGGAGCGTATCGACTTCGCTCCCGCTCGCGACCGACTCTGGTTGGCCGGTGATCTGGTCAATCGCGGCCCCGACTCCCTGGCCTGCCTGCGTGAGGTGAGGGCGCTGGGCAATGCTGCGTTCACCATCCTCGGCAATCACGACCTCCATCTCCTGGCAGTGGCGCGGGGCGGTGCCCGGCTCAACCGCAAGGATACCCTCGACGATATTCTGGCCGCTCCCGACCGCGAGGCCCTGCTCGACTGGCTGCAGTCGCGGCCGCTGCTGGTACGCCAGGCCTTCGATGCCGGTGGAGACACCGTGATGGTGCACGCGGGGCTGTTGCCGCAGTGGTCCGCCGATGAGGCGGCCGGCCTGGCGGGAGAGGTCGAGGCACGACTCGGCAGCGAGCGCAGCGGCGCTTTTCTCGAGCAGATGTACGGCAACGAGCCGGCCTGCTGGCAGGCCTCTCTCGACGGCATCGACCGCCTGCGCGTCATCGTCAACGTGCTGACACGCATGCGCTTCATCGATGCCGACGGATGCCTCGATTTCAGCGCCAAGGAGGGGCTCGACAGCGCGCCGGCGGGTTTCGCCCCCTGGTTTCGCTACCCGCGCCGCGACGACCTTCGCCTGGTGTTCGGGCACTGGGCGGCGCTCCAGGGGCGGGCTGAAGGCGCCCGGGTACGTGCCGAAGCGACTGACACCGGCTGCGTGTGGGGCGGAAATCTCACCGCGCTGAATCTGGATACCGGTGAACGCATCGGCGTTTCCAGCCACCTGCGCCGCTGAATCCACTCTCTCATCAGGGAGGCCCTCGATGGCGACCCCGACTTTCCAGCACTTGGCGATCGACACCCTGACGTCCTGGCTCGACGACGATACCACGCTCACCCTGGTCGATATCCGCGACCCCATGAGCTTCGCGGCCGGTCACATTCCCGGCAGTCGCCACCTCGACAATGACAGCGTGCCGGCGCTGCTGGCATCCGTTCCCCGTGAGCGTCCGCTGGTAGTGGTCTGCTACCACGGCCATTCGAGTCAACAGGCCGCGGCCTGGTTGGCGGGGCAGGGTTTCGAGGAGGTGTACAGCCTCGACGGCGGCTTTACCGAGTGGGAGTATCGTCTGCCGCAGCGGGTGGGGCGCGGCGGCTCATGAGCGCACCGCGGGATCGGCTGACCGAAGGCCTTTCCATCTACCGCGTGGGCGGGGCGGTGCGTGATGCCCGCCTGGGCTGGCCCACCGTCGATACCGACTGGGTCGTGGTTGGTGCGACGCCTGCAGAGATGCAGCGGCGTGGCTTCAAGCCGGTAGGGCGCGATTTTCCGGTCTTCCTGCATCCCGTCACCCATGAGGAGTACGCTCTGGCGCGCACGGAGCGCAAGTCGGGGCATGGCTACACTGGCTTCGAGGTGCACGCCAGCCCTGACGTGACGTTGGAGGAGGATCTCGCTCGGCGCGATCTCACCATCAATGCCATGGCCGAGACGCCGGAGGGGGAGCTGGTCGATCCCTACGGCGGCCTGGATGACCTGCAGGCGCGAGTGCTGCGGCATGTCTCGCCGGCCTTCGTCGAAGATCCGTTGCGGGTGTTGAGGGTAGCGCGCTTCCTGGCACGCTATTCGCGGCTTGGCTTCGATATTGCCGACGAGACGCGGGCCCTCATGCGGGAGCTGGCCGAGAGCGGTGAACTGGCGCACCTGGTGGCGGAGCGGGTCTGGACCGAGACCGAGAAGGCACTGGGTGAGCCGGCCCCGGCGGTCTACTTTCGCACCCTGCACGATTGCGCGGCGCTGGGCGAGTTGATGCCGGAGCTGGACGATACCACCCTGAGCCCGGCGCTCGAGCGGCTCGAGCACCTGCCCAGCGGGCTTGCCGACGAGGCGTTGCCTCGCTGGCGCTGGGCGCGTCTGGTGGAGCATCTCGATGAGGCGAAGCGGGAGACGTTGGCCGAGCGGCTGCGCCTGCCGCGCAGCTATCGTGACCTGGGCCGCCAGGCCGCACTGACACGAGAGCTGCGCGAGCGGGGCGATATCGATGCCGAGGCCGTGCAGCGCTGGCTCGACGGCATCGATGCCTGGCGCCGCAGCGAGCGGGTATTGCCCCTGTTGGCCCTGCTGGAGAGAGACGCCCCCGAGCTGGCGCAGCGGCTCGAGCGAGCCTGGGTGGCAGTATCGCAGCTGGAGGCGAAGTCGCTCGTGGCAGAAGGCTATCGCGGTGGCAAGCTGGGGGAGGAACTGGCCCGGCGCCGCCGGACCATCATCGAGGCCGAGCTGGGCACGCCTTAGGCGTCCCGGGGCCGCTCACCCGTCGGCGTTGATGCGGGCGACGATCTCGCGCAGCCTGGCTTCGGCCTCGTCGTTGTCGATCTGGCAGGTGCCGGCGTTGAAGTGTCCGCCACCACCGTACTCCAGACACAGTTCACCCACGTTGGTTCGGCTGCTGCGATCGAGGATCGACTTGCCGATGGCGAAGACGGTGTTCTGCCGCTTGAGCCCCCACATGACGTGTAGAGAGATGTTACACGCGGGGTAGAGCGCATAGATGACGAAGCGGTTGGTGGCGTAGATGGTCTCCTCGTCGCGCAGGTCGAGGACCACCAGGTTGCCGTGAACCCGGGCGCAGCGCTGGATCTGCTCTCGGGCCAGGTCGCTATGCTCCCGATAGAGGTCGATGCGCTCGCGTACGTCGGTAAGGTCGAGGATCTCTTCGATCGAATGCTCGCGGCAGTAATCGATCAGCTTCATCATCAGCTGGTAATTCGAGATGCGGAAGTCGCGGAAGCGGCCGAGCCCGGTGCGTGCATCCATGATGAAGTTGAGCAGCACCCACCCCTGCGGATCGAGGACTTCCTCCCGGTCGAACTGGGCCGAATCGCCCTTGTCCACGGCCTCCATCATGTCGTCCCAGCGCTGGGGGAAGGCATCGTGGCCGCCATAGTGGCGCCATACTACCCTGGCCGCCGAGGGGGCGTCGGCATCGATCACATGATTGTCGGCCCGCTCGACGTTGCGCAGCGTTTCGCTCAGGTGATGGTCGAAGGCGAGGTGGCAGCCAGCCACGTAGGGCAGGTTGGTGGTGATGTCTCGCTCGCTGATCTCGATCTTGCCATCCTGCATGTCCTTGGGATGGACGAAGAGGATGTCATCGATCAGGTCGAGATGCTTGAGCAGAGCCCCGCAAACCAGACCGTCGAAATCACTGCGCGTGACCAGGCGAAACTTGGCGGACATTGCCGACTCCTTCTTGTTGTCGCATTCTCGAGAGCATTGCGCGTGAGTCTACCGCAGTGGCTAAGTATTGCTAGCAAACGCTACGGGCCACAGGCGTTGACTGCCTGCCTTGAACTCGGACCACAGTTCGGCGTAGGTTCGGCCGACCTCGGGGTGTGGGGTGTCCGGGAGCAGTTCGGAGAGGGGCAGCAGCACGAAGGCGTGATGCAGAATCTCGTCGCGAGGCAGCATGACGCCATCGTGTTCCCCGACCAGGCTACCTACCGTGAGCAGGTCGATGTCCAGCGTGCGCGGGCTGAACTTGGGCGTGTCCTTGCGGCGCCCATGCTCGCGCTCGATACGCTTGCACCAGGCCTGAAGCTCCCCGACTGTCCAATCGCTTTCGAAGGTCGCCGCCAGATTGAAGAAATTGCGGCCATCCTCGAAGCCTACCGGTTCGCTTTCATAGACGCGGGACACGGCCAGTCCGTCGAAGGTGCCGGAAAGCGCAGTCAGGCAGGCCCTGACGTGATGCTCGCGGTCGATGTTGCTGCCGATACTGACGCTGACCAGGGCCATCAGGCGCCCTCCGGCCGCTCGCCGCGCTCGATGCGCACGCCGACCGAAGCCGCCGCGGGCACCGCCCCGGGCTTGCGCAGCGTAAGCCGCAGCCAGGGAACGGCGAACTCTTGCATCAGCAGCTGGGCCAGGCGCTCGGCGAAGGTCTCGACCAGGGCGAAGTCATGCTCATCGGCGAAACGCATGATGCGCTGGCAGATGGCTGCGTAGTCGAGCGTCTTTGCCAGATCGTCGCTGACGGCGGCCGGTCTTGTGTCGGTAGCCAGCTCCAGGTCGAGCAGCAGCCGCTGGCGTATGGTGCGCTCCCAGTCGAACACGCCGATGACCGTCTCGAGCTCGAGCGACTCGATCAATACGCAATCCATGCAGGCTCCCATTAGAACAGGAAAGGTGCGATTGTACGTGAGCGCAGGGAGGGAAGGACAGGTTTGGGTGCTGTCACTGAGCCGCCCTGGCTGGCAGAATTCGCGGGGGCACCCCTTAAATCTGGTTGGGAGTTGAAGTGGACGCAGGAGTCTTGCCGCTACTCGGCCTGTCTTTCCTGGGTTATCTCAGTGGCTCCTTGCTGGGAGCGCTTTGGGTCTGCCGCGCGGCGGGAGTCGGCGATCCGCGCCAAGTGGGCTCCGGCAATCCCGGCTTTTCCAACGTGCTACGCCTGCATGGTCGACGACTGGCTGTCGCCACCCTGCTGCTCGATGCGGCCAAGGGGATGCCGGTGCTGTGGTTGGCCATTGCCATGGGGATGGCGCCCTGGGCCCAGGGATTGGTGGGCCTGGCCGTGCTGCTGGGCCATAGCTATCCGCCCTGGCATCGCTTTCGTGGCGGCAAGGCAGTGGCCAGCGCCTTCGGTGTCCTGCTGGTGCTCACGCCCTGGGTGGCGCTGTGCTGTGCCGCCCTCTGGACGCTGTTGGCCTGGCGGGTACGCACGGCAGCCCTGGCTTCACTGGCCAGTGCCGCTGCGGCACCGCTGGCCAGCCTGTGGCTGGCGCCGGATTACGTGCTCGTGATCATGGCCTTTACCGCGCTGGTGGTAGTGCGCCATCTGCTCAATATCCGGCGCCTGGGTCGGGGAGACGAGCACGCCCTGTAGGCGAAGCGAGCCTGCGCTGCAGGTCCTCATGGGCTGGCAGGCGCTTCGAGTCGTTCCATCGGCCAGCGTGGCACGGCCTTCATCAGTCCGACCTCATCCCGCTCTCCGGCCAGCAGGCGCAAGGCGCCGGCAAGAGCGATCATTGCACCGTTGTCGGTGCAGAAACGCCCGCGAGGATAGAACACTCGGGCGCCGCGTTTCTCCGCCTCCAGTGCCAGGCGCTCGCGCAGGCGGGCGTTGGCGCTGACGCCGCCGGCCATCACCAGCCGCTTGAGGCCGGTGTCGTCGAGCGCGCGGCGACACTTGATCACCAGGGTATCGACCACCGCCTCTTCGAAGGCCCGGGCCACGTCGGCACGAGCTTGCTCATCGAGCTGGTTGGCCTGCTCCAGCTGCCTGAGCGTGGTCAGGGTGTGGGTCTTGAGCCCCGAGAAGCTGAAGTCGAGCCCGGGTCGGTCGGTCATCGGGCGCGGGAAGCGAAAGCGCGTCGGGTCGCCGGTTTCGGCCAGCGCTGCCACCTGAGGGCCGCCGGGATAAGCCAGCCCCAGCATCTTGGCAGCCTTGTCGAAGGCCTCGCCGGCGGCGTCGTCCACCGATTCGCCGAGCAGGCGATAGCGGCCCAGCCCCTGGACCTCCACCAGCTGTGTATGACCGCCGGAGACCAGCAGGGCAACGAAGGGGAAGTCGGGGGCCGAGTCCTCGAGCATGGGAGCCATCAGGTGGCCCTCCATGTGGTGGACCCCCAGCACCGGGAGATCCAGGGCGCGGGCCATGCCGTGAGCGGTGCTGGCGCCGACCATCAGCGCGCCCACCAGCCCGGGGCCGGCGGTGTAGGCAATCGCATCCAGCTCGTGGCGAGACATTCCCGCATCGTCCAGCACCTGCTGGATCAGCGGCAGCAGGCGCCGGGTATGGTCCCGCGAGGCCAGTTCCGGTACCACCCCGCCATATTCGGCATGCATGGCGACCTGGCTGTAGAGGGCGTCGGCCAGCAGGCCGCGCTCGGTATCGTAGATGGCGACGCCGGTCTCGTCGCAGGAGGTCTCGATGCCAAGGACTCGCATGGATGCAGGCTCGTGAACACTGAAAGCCGGGATTCTAGCAAATCCTGACGCTGTCATCCCGTTTCCGGGAAGCGGGAATTTGCAATGCTTGCCGGCGGCGACTAAAATACCGTGCGCTGTACAATTGGGTCGTGCGCCCGGCGAGCCGCCGATTGGTTGTGTGAGCCTGGGTGTGCGTTCAAACCGAACTCAAGAATTCAAGGTAGGTGAGTGCTTAATGCCTTCTGTCAAAGTACGTGATAACGAGCCGTTTGACGTCGCGCTGCGCCGTTTCAAGCGTTCCTGTGAAAAAGCCGGCATCCTCTCTGAAGTGCGTCGTCGCGAGCACTATGAGAAGCCGACTGCAGAGCGCAAGCGCAAGGCGGCAGCCGCGGTGAAGCGTCACGCCAAGAAGCTCCAGCGTGAGCGCAAGCGTTTCGAACGGCTCTATTGATCCGTGCTATGGTTGCGTCCTGCCTCGGGCAGTGACGCTGCCGGAAGGATGACCAAGCGGCTGCCGTCAGGTGGCCGCTTGTTTTTCACGACCGCTCCACTCTCAAGATCGCTGCCCCGCCGGGAGGTGGCTGTTAGCACATGGTCGGCCAGATTCCTCAACGTTTCATCGATGACCTGCTGGCACGCGTCGACGTGGTCGAAGTGGTGGGCGAGCGGGTGCAGCTGAAGAAAGCTGGACGCAATCATTCCGGTCTGTGCCCGTTTCATCAGGAAAAGACGCCGTCATTTACTGTCAGCGCCGACAAGCAGTTCTACCACTGCTTTGGCTGCGGTGCTCACGGCAATGCCCTACGCTTCCTGATGGAGTACGACAAGCTGCGCTTTCCTGAGGCCGTGGAGCAACTGGCAGCTCGGCTGGGACTGGAGGTGCCGCGCGAAGGGGCGGATGATCCCCGTGCCCAGGCGCGCGAACGCAAGCGCCAGGAGGCTGTCAACCTGCTCGAAGTCTCCGCCGGCTTCTATCGCGAGCGATTGAAGATGCCGGAAGGGCAGCAGGCGCGCGATTACCTGGCCGGGCGCGGCCTCTCGGAGGAGGTGCTGAGGGATTTCGGCATCGGCTATGCCCCGAATGACTGGGAGGGGCTCAAGCGCCATCTCGGCGCCAGGGGGATTCCCGAGTCGGTCCAGGTCGAGTATGGCTTGCTGGTGCAGCGCGAGGAGAGCGGGCGCACCTATGATCGCTTCCGCGACCGGGTGATGTTTCCGATTCGCGACGTGAGAGGGCGCACCATTGCCTTCGGCGGCAGGGTGCTGGGCGACGCCAAGCCCAAGTACCTCAATTCGCCCGAAACGCCGGTCTTCCACAAGGGGCGCGAGCTCTACGGCCTGTTCGAGGCTCGGCAGGCCAATGCCAAGCTTGAGCGGCTGGTGATCGTCGAGGGCTACATGGATGTGGTGGCGCTGGCGCAGTTCGGCATACGCAACGCCGTAGCGACCCTTGGGACTTCGACCAGCGAGGAGCATCTGTCGCGGCTGTTCCGCATGGTCGATGAAGTGGTGTTCTGCTTCGACGGCGACCGGGCCGGGCGGCAGGCAGCCAGTCGGGCGCTCGAAACGGTCCTGCCGCAGATGATCGACGGGCGCCAGGCGCGCTTTTTGTTCCTGCCCGAGGGAGAGGATCCCGACACTCTGGTGCGCCGGGAGGGAGCCGAGGCCTTCGAGGATCGTATTACCTGCGCCAGCCCCCTGTCGGAGTTCCTCTTCGACCAGGCGGCACGGGGTCGCGACCTGGCGCAGGTGGAAGAGCGCGAGCGCTTCGCCAGCGAGGTGCTCAAGGCGGCGAGGCGCCTGCCGCAGGGTATGCTGCAGACGCTGCTGTTAGGGGAGCTTTCGCGACGTACCGGTGTCAATCAGTCTCGCTTCGAAGCGCTCATGGCGGGTCACGAGGAGCCTACCGCTTCCCCGGCTGCATCCCCCGGCTCGCCGCCTGCCCCCGAGGCCCAGGCGGCGGGGCGTGCCACGCCGCAGGTCGGCGAGGCTGCGCTGGGGCTGGTGGGACGCGTGTTGCAGCTGCTGATTTACGAGCCGGCGCTGGTCGAGCGCTTGCCGGAGGAGGAGCAGTGGTGCCCCGAAGGAGAGGGTGATGCCATGCTCTGTCGCGAACTGGTGCGACTGCTGCGTGCCGGCCGTTACCGCAGCCCCCAGGTGGTACTGGCCCATTTTCAGGGCAGTGCTCAGGGGGAGCGCCTTGCGGCGCTGGCGCGCCGCGAGATGTTGATTCCTCGCGCTGCCAGGGCTCAGGAGCTCGATGGACTGGTCGAGCACTTTCGTCGGCACCAGATGCGGCCATCGCACCAGGAGCAGATCGATGCCCTGCTGGCAAGGCAGGGGGCGGGCGAACGACTGTCGCCCGAGGAGCGCAAGCAGCTCATGACGCTGCTGGCTGGGCTGGGGAGTTGACTGGTCGACGTCACGGATGGCGAGGGGTGGGGTTGAATTCCTCTCCACCATCACCACATAGGGTGCATGGATCGGGCCCTGCGACAGCACAACCGAACAAACTAACACACCTGAGTCTGTGAGCAAATGGGGTCGAGCTGGCGAGGAGGCGTGGATAAACGCTATACTGTCTGGCTTGATGAGATTTCTCCACCCAGCGCTTCAGGTGCTTCATTCTTCTTCGTCGAGATAGGGTTTCTATGGCTGGAAATGCGCAGCAGCAGTCACGTCTGAAGGAGTTGATCGCGCGTGGCAAGGAACAGGGCTACCTGACCTATGCCGAGGTCAACGACCACCTTCCCGAGGATATTGCCGATCCCGATCAGGTGGAAGACATCATCGGCATGATCAATGACATGGGTATCAGCGTCGTCGAGGAGGCTCCCGATGAAGATACCCTGATGATGTCCGATCACTCCACCGACGAATCCGCTGCGGAAGAGGCCGTGGCCGCCCTGGCCGCGGTCGAGAGCGACGTGGGGCGCACTACCGATCCGGTTCGCATGTACATGCGCGAGATGGGCACCGTGGAGCTGCTGACTCGCGAAGGCGAGATCGAGATTGCCAAGCGCATCGAGGAGGGTACGCGCGAGGTGATGTCGGCCCTGGCCTGGCTGCCCGGCGCAGTGGACTCGATTCTCGAGGCGTATGATGCCACCCAGGACGAAGAGGCGCCGGGGCGCTTGTCCGATCTCTTCTCCGGATTCATCGATCCCGATGAAGGCATTCCCGGTGTGGCCGAGGCCGAGGTTCCCGAAGCCGAGCTGAGCGGCGACAGCGATGACGCCGATTCCGATGGCGACGAAGATGACGATGACGACTCCGAGGCCGAGGAGGAGAGCACCGGCGGCCCCGACCCCGAAGAGGCAAGGGCGCGCTTCGAACAGATTCGTGAGCAGAACGAACTGGTGCGTGAGGCCCTGGCCAAGCATGGTCGTGGAAGTGCGGAAGCGCGGAGCGAAATGGAGCGCCTGGCCGAACTGTTCTCGCCGATCAAGCTGGTGCCCAAGCATTTCGAGCGCCTGGTCGGTCAGGTGCGTATCAGCGTCGAGCAGGTCCGTACCCAGGAAAAGGCGGTGATGCAGCTCTGCGTCAAGAAAGCCAAGGTGCCGCGCAAGAATTTCATCAAGTCCTTCCTGGGTAACGAGTCACGCCAGGCGTGGGTCGATGATTTCATGTCGACGAATGCCAAGTTCGCCGATCGCCTCGAGCCGCTGCGGGCCGACATCCAGCGAGCCCAGCGCCGGATTTCCTTCGAGGAAGAGATGGTCCAACTGCCGGTGTCTGAGCTGAAGGAGATCAACCGTCGGCTCTCCATCGGCGAGGCCAAGGCGCGTCGAGCCAAGAAAGAGATGGTCGAGGCCAACCTGCGCCTGGTGATCTCCATCGCCAAGAAGTACACCAACCGCGGCTTGCAGTTCCTCGATCTGATTCAGGAAGGCAACATCGGCCTGATGAAGGCAGTGGACAAGTTCGAATATCGTCGCGGCTACAAGTTCTCGACCTATGCCACCTGGTGGATCCGTCAGGCCATTACCCGCTCGATCGCCGACCAGGCGCGCACCATTCGTATCCCGGTGCACATGATCGAAACCATCAACAAGCTCAATCGTGTCTCCCGGCAGATGCTGCAGGAAATGGGGCGCGAGCCGACGCCGGAAGAGCTTGGCGAGCGTCTCGAGATGCCCGAGGACAAGGTGCGCAAGGTGCTCAAGATTGCCAAGGAGCCGATCTCCATGGAGACGCCCATCGGTGACGACGACGATTCGCACCTGGGCGATTTCATCGAGGATGGCACCATGCAGCTGCCGGTCGACCTGGCCACTGGCGAGGGCTTGATCGAGGCCACTCGTAACGTGCTTGGTGGTCTTACCGCTCGCGAGGCCAAGGTGCTGCGCATGCGCTTCGGTATCGACATGAACACCGACCACACCCTCGAGGAGGTCGGCAAGCAGTTCGACGTCACCCGCGAGCGTATTCGTCAGATCGAGGCCAAGGCGCTGCGCAAGCTGCGTCACCCGAGCCGCTCCGAGCCGCTGCGCTCGTTCCTCGACGAGTAATCTGGAGCGCTCCTGGGTCCAGGAGCCTCCCGGTTCAGGAAGCCCACAGCCAAGGCTGTGGGCTTTTTTCGTCTTGCACTCAGGGCCTGGTCAGGCGATCCAGACTCCCAGTATCAGCATGGAGGGTGTGGCGCTGGGTCTCCTCGACGATCCAGTCATGCACGGCGGCCACGCGGCGGTCATCCAGCGCGCCGCTGGTATGCACGATGCCGTAACGCTTGCCGGTGTGAATGCGGGCGGGAAAGGGGGCGATCAGCGCGCCAGTCTTCAGCTCGTCGGCAAGCAGCGCCTGACGGGCAATGGCCACCCCCATGCCGGCCACGGCCGCCTCCAGGGCCAGGCGATGGCGATTGAAGGTGTAGCCGCGACGGACGTTGAGCGGCGGGGCCTCGATGGCCTGCAGGTAGTGCTCCCACTCGGCATGGGCGTGGCCGCCGCGCCAGGCGGTGACGTCATGCAGCAGGGGGTACCAGGCGAGGTCCGCCGGGGCTTGCAGCGGCGGCCGGCGTCGCATCAGGGCCGGCGCGCACACCGGAAAGATGACCTCCTCCATCAGGGGGGTGATGACCAGGCCCGGATAATGGCCATCGTTGAGGTCGATGGCCAGGTCGAACTCGCCCTCGCGCAGCGACAGGCTGCTGTCCTCGGCGATGACCTGCAGCTCGATGTCGGGAAAGCGAGCCTGCAGCCGCGGCAGGCGTGGCATCAGCCACTTGCTCAGGAAGGCCGGCACGCTGCGCAGGCGAATCACGCCGCTCATTACCCCGCTGCGCAGCCGTTTCACTTCCAGGCCCACCGACTGGTAGGCCTCGTCGACCACGGCGGCCAGGCGCTTGCCCTCTTCGGTGAGCTCCAGGCGCCGCGGCAGGCGGCGAAACAGCTTGAAGCCCAGCCGCTCCTCGAGCTGCTTGATCTGCTGGCTGACCGCCCCGGTGGTGACATGCAGCTCCTCCGCGGCGCGGGTGAAGGAGAGGTGTCGGGCGCTGACGGCGAAAACCTTCAGCCAGGCGTGGGTCTGGGCGTGGAGCAGTCGGCTCATGATTTAGTATTTCTATAGGAAAGGGCAGATATTCTCGTTTGCTGGCGGCGCACATCGGCTTCACCATAAGGTCATTACTGCCATGAAGGCAACCACGTTTTAGTCAGGCTTATTCATATGCGACGGCATCGCTGGGATAAGCCTGCAGCTTGGAGGTAGACAATGGCCATCAGCGTCTTCGACCTGTTCAAGATCGGCATCGGGCCGTCCAGTTCCCACACGGTGGGGCCGATGCGGGCGGCATTCGACTTCGTGCAGGCGCTGCGGGAGCGAGATCTTCTCGAGCGCGTGGCCCGCGTCGAGGTCAGGCTGTACGGCTCGCTGTGCGCCACCGGCAAGGGGCATGGCACCGATCGGGCGGTGGTCATGGGGCTGATGGGGGAGCGCCCGGACCGGATCGACCCGGCCATGGTCGGACCCTGCATCGAGGAGCTGCTCGAGGCCAGTACGCTGCTGCTGGATGGCCGCCTGGCGATACCCTTTCTCTGGGCCCGCGACATGCAGTGGCACGAGGAGTCCTTGCCCTATCACCCCAATGCCATGACCCTCGTCGCGCACGCCCATGGCGGCGAGCTGTGGCGCAACACCTACTATTCGGTGGGTGGCGGCTTTGTCGTCGACGAGGCCCAGGCCGAGCGCGGCGAACTCGACCAGGACACCACCACGCTACCCTACGACTTCAACTCCGCCACCGAACTGATGGCGCTGTGCCGCATGCATGACATGCGGATCAGTGAGCTGATGCTGGAGAACGAGAAGGCCTGGCGCAGCGAAGACGAGATACGCCGCGGGCTGTGGCAGATCTGGCAAGCCATGCGGGCCTGCGTCGACCGCGGCTTTCAGCAGGAGGGCGTGCTTCCCGGAGGGCTCAACGTCAAGCGCCGTGCGGCCGCGTTGCACCGCCGCCTGCTGGCGGCAAGCGACGATCGGAGCCTGATCGCCACGACCTTCGGTGCCATGGACTGGGTCAACGTCTTCGCCCTGGCGGTGAATGAGGAGAATGCCGCCGGGGGGCGGATGGTGACGGCCCCGACCAACGGCGCGGCGGGCATCATCCCTGCCGTGCTGCACTACTACATGAAGTTCCAGCCGGATGCCAGCGAGCGCGACGTGGTGGACTTCCTGTTGGCGGCCGGGGCGGTAGGCATCCTGTGCAAGAAGAACGCCTCTATCTCCGGGGCCGAAGTCGGCTGCCAGGGTGAAGTGGGATCGGCCTGTGCCATGGCGGCGGCGGGCCTGGCCGAGGTGATGGGGGCCAGCGTGGCGCAGGTGGAGAATGCCGCCGAGATCGGCCTGGAGCACAACCTGGGGCTGACCTGCGACCCGGTGGGTGGTCTGGTTCAGGTGCCCTGCATCGAGCGCAACGCCATCGCTTCGGTCAAGGCGATCAATGCGGCCCAGATGGCCCTGCGCGGCGATGGCGAGCACTTCATTTCACTCGACAAGGCGATCCGTACCATGCGTGACACCGGGCGTGACATGCAGGACAAGTACAAGGAAACCTCCCGCGGCGGTCTTGCCGTCAATGCCATCGAGTGCTGAAAGCCGCCAGGAAACAGCGGCTTGAAAACCCCTTTCGCGATTTCAGCGCGATGCCTGTGCGGCATCGCGTTTTCGTTTGCAAGCTAGTGAATTAGCAGCGCTTCTACGCCATTGGTCGAGTTCGACCCTTGGATGGTTGCTCCCTCGTCTCGAGTCCTCTAGCTTACGTTAACGTAAAGGTTAAAAGTCCGGGGCTGAGCCAAGCACAACCAGCAGCCTTTATCACCACAACGACAACAAATCTGCATGGATCGTCCAGGCGATCCAGAGAGGACGTCACATGACCCAGGAGTTCATACTGGAAACTCGCGGGTTGACCAAGCAGTTCCGCGGCTTCACCGCCGTGGACGATGTCAACCTGCAGGTTCAGGAGGGGCATATCCATGCCTTGATCGGGCCCAATGGCGCCGGCAAGACGACCGTCTTCAACCTCCTCACCAAGTTTCTTCCCCCGACCCAAGGCGAAATTCTCTATCGCGGCAAGTCGATCACCGGCATGAAGGCCAACGAGATTGCGCGCATGGGCATGGTGCGCTCCTTCCAGATCTCGGCGGTCTTCGCCCACATGACCGCGCTGGAGAACGTTCGCGTTGCCCTGCAGCGGCCGATCGGCACCTCGTTCCATTTCTGGAAATCGGAGCGGACCCTCGACCACCTCAACGAGCGTGCCATCGAGCTGCTCGATGAGGTTGGCCTGCGCGAGTACGCCGACGTCTTGACCGTGGAAATGCCGTACGGGCGCAAGCGTGCCCTCGAGGTTGCCACCACCTTGGCCATGAACCCGACTCTGATGCTGCTCGACGAGCCGACCCAGGGCATGGGTGCCGAGGACGTCAATCGTATCGTGGAGCTGATCCGGCGCGTGGCCAAGGGGCGTACGGTGCTGATGGTGGAACACAACCTCAGCGTGGTCAGCCGGCTGTGTGACCGCATCACCGTGCTGGCACGCGGCGCCGTGCTGGCAGAGGGCGACTACCAGACGGTCTCGGCAGACCCCAGGGTCCGGGAGGCCTACATGGGCAGCGAGTCCGAGGCAGAGGAGACCAGCGCATGAATCAGGTGTTGGAGCGGCCGACAGGCACCGAATACAACGATCATGACGGCGCCGAGATGCTGCGCATTCGTGACCTGCACGCCTTCTATGGCGAGTCGCACATTCTGCACGGGGTCGACATGGAGGTGCGGCGCGGCGAGCTGGTGACCCTGCTGGGCCGCAATGGCGCGGGACGCAGCACCACCCTCAAGGCGATCATGAGCATGGTCGGCCGGCGTACCGGTTCGATCATGATCAACGGCACCGAGACCATTGGCATGAAGGCGCACCGGATACCGCGCCTGGGCATCGGTTACTGCCCCGAGGAGCGCGGCATCTTTGCCAGCCTCGACGTCGAGGAGAACCTGCTGCTGCCGCCCACGGTGCGCTCCGGCGGGATGTCTCTCGACGAAATCTACGAGATGTTCCCCAACCTCTACGAGCGTCGCCGCAGCCAAGGCACCCGGCTATCCGGGGGCGAGCAGCAGATGCTGGCCATGGCCCGCATCCTGCGCACCGGCGCGCGCATGCTGCTGCTCGACGAGATCACCGAAGGGCTGGCTCCGGTCATCGTGCAGAAGCTTGGTGAGGTCTTGGTCAAGCTGCGTGATCGCGGCATGACCGTAGTGCTGGTGGAGCAGAACTTCCGCTTCGCTGCCCCATTGGCCGACCGCCACTACGTGATGGAGCACGGCCGAATCATCGAGGAGATCAGCAAGGCAGAGCTGCCCTCAAAGCGGGATCACCTGAACTCCTTGCTTGGCGTCTAGCCGGGCAGGTCAGGATGCCGGCGGAAGTGCGCGCAGCCCGCGAGCCGGCGATGTCCCCAGGCGAAAGCCTAATTGCACTTCGGTCTAAGGAAAGAATAAAAGCAAATACTGCGCCACTGTTTCGTAACCACCACGCGACTCATCTGTAGTACTCGCGACAACAACAAACTGCCCGACAGGGCTATGGAGACGGAAATGACCTTCATCAAGAAGACCCTCGCCAGCAGCATTGCCATTGCCGCCACCGCCGCCATGGCGACCACCGCCCAGGCCGAGATCAGCGATGGCGAAATCCGCATCGGCTATCTTGCAGACATGTCGGGTGTTTACCGCGATCTCGCCGGACCCGGCGGCCTCGAGGCGCTGCGCATGGCGGTCGAGGACTTCGGCGGCAGCGTCAACGGAGCGCCGATCCAGGTTTTCAGCGCCGACGATCGCAATAGCGCCGACGTGGGCGCCAACACCGTACGCGAGTGGATCGACACGCGTAATGTCGACATGGTGGCCGGGCTGGTGGCCTCCTCGGTGACCATCGCCGTGACCCGCGTGCTGGAGGAGAATGACAGCTTCGGCATCGTTTCCGCCTCGGCCGCGTCCAGTATCACCAACGAACACTGCACGCCCAATCACATTCACTGGGTCTACGACACCTATCCGCTGGCCAACGGCACCGCCCAGGCCGTGGTCCAGCAGGGCGGCGAGACCTGGTTCATGCTGACCGCCGACTACGCCTTCGGCCACGCCCTGGAAGGTGACGTGACCCGCGTGGTGGAAGAGAACGGTGGCGAGATCATCGGCCGTGTGCGTCATCCGTTCCCGACCGACGACTTCTCCTCCTACATTCTCCAGGCTCAGGGCTCCGGCGCGCAGATCATTGGCCTGGCCAACGCCGGTGCCGATACCGTCAACGCCATCAACACCGCCAGTCAGTTCGGCGTAGTGGAAGCCGGCCAGCAGCTTGCCGGCCTGCTGGTATTCCTCAACGACGTCCACGCCATGGGCCTCGAAGCCACGCAGGGACTGTTGCTGACCACAGGCTGGTACTGGGACATGGATGACGAGGCGCGCGAATGGTCCGAGCGCTACTACGAGCGCGTGGGCCGCATGCCGACCATGGTGCAGGCTGGCATCTACTCCAGCACCTATCACTACCTCCAGGCCGTGGAGGCTACCGGCAGCGACGATCCTCAGACGGTTCGCGAGTACATGATGAGCCAGCCGATCCATGACTTCTTCGCTCGCAACGGCCAGCTGCGCGAGGATGGCCGCATGGTTCACGACATGTACCTGGCACGCGTGAAGTCTCCCGAGGAGTCCGAGGGTGAGTGGGATCTCTACGAGATCCTGACCACCATTCCCGCCGCAGAGGCCTACCGGCCGCTGTCCGAAAGCCAGTGCAAGCTGGTGCAGAACTGAAGCGAGCAAGACAGACCGGCGGCGGCCCCCGGCCGCCGCCCCTCTGACGGCGAGGAGAACCTGCCATGACGATGATATTCGGAGTGCCGTTGGCGGTGTTCATGGGCCAGCTGCTGCTGGGCCTGATCAACGGTGCCTTCTATGCCCTGCTGAGCCTTGGGCTGGCGGTGATCTTCGGTCTGCTGAAGATCGTCAACTTCGCCCACGGGGCCATGTACATGCTGGGGGCTTTCGCCACGCTGCTGGGCATGCGTTACCTGGGCATCAATTTCTGGGCGGCGCTGGTGCTGGCGCCGCTGTTCGTGGGCCTGCTGGGGATGCTGGTCGAGCGCTTTCTGCTGCGTCGCATCGGTCATCTCGACCATCTTTACGGCCTGCTGCTCACCTTCGGCCTGGCGCTGATCTTTGAAGGCACACTGGTCAACTTCTTCGGTGTGTCAGGGGCTCGCTACCCGACCCCCGAAGCGCTGCAGGGCGGCTTCCAGACCGGCTTCATGTTCCTGCCCAAGTACCGCGCCTTCGTGCTGGTGGCGGCCATCGCAGTGTGCCTGGTGACCTGGTACATCATCGAGCGCACGCGTCTCGGCGCCTACCTGCGCGCCGGCACCGAGAACCCGGCGCTGATGCAGGCCTTCGGCGTCAACGTGCCGCTGCTGGTCACCCTGACCTACGGTTTCGGCGTGGCGCTGGCCGCCTTCGCCGGGGTGCTGGCCGCACCGCTCTATCCGGTATCGCCTACCATGGGCTCCAATCTGCTGATCGTGGTGTTCGCCGTGGTGGTGATCGGGGGCATGGGTTCCATCCTCGGCGCCGTGCTCACCGGCCTGGGCATGGGCCTGATCGAGGGCCTGACCAAGGTCTATTACCCCGAGGCGGCCAATACCGTGATCTTCCTGGTGATGATCCTGGTGCTGATGCTCAGGCCCGCCGGACTCTTCGGCAAGGAGGCATGACGACATGGCCACGACTCAGACCCAAACCCTGACCCCGTCCATGAAGCGTGAGCGTCGCGCCAACCAGCGTCGCTACGCCTTCTACCTGGCGCTGATCGTCATCGGCCTGGTGGCGCCCTTCTTCGCCTACCCGGTGTTCCTGATGAAGGTGCTGTGCTTTGCCCTGTTCGCCTGCGCCTTCAACCTGTTGCTGGGCTATGCCGGGCTGCTCTCCTTCGGCCACGCGGCCTTCCTGGCCACTGGGGGATATGTCACCGGCTACCTGCTGTCGAGCTATCCCGCCATCACCCCGGAACTCGGCATCTTGGTGGGCACCGGGGCGGCCGTGCTGCTGGGCTTGGCGTTCGGCGCCCTGGCGATTCGCCGCCAGGGCATCTATTTCGCCATGGTGACCCTGGCCCTGGCGCAGATGGTGTTCTTCTTTTTCGTCCAGGCACCCTTTACCGGCGGCGAGGATGGCCTGCACGGCGTGCCGCGGGGGCATCTGTTCGGCTTCATCAGCCTGCGCAACAACCTGGCGATGTACTACTTCGTGTTCGTCATCTTCCTCATCGGCTTTGCCATCGTGCAGCGTGCCGTGCACTCGCCCTACGGCCAGGTGCTCAAGGCGATCCGCGAGAACGAGCCGAGGGCGGTGTCGCTGGGCTACAACGTCGATGCCTACAAGCTGCTGGCGTTCGTGCTCTCTGCGGGACTGGCCGGACTTGCCGGTTCCACCAAGACCGTGGTGTTCCAGCTGGCCTCGCTGACCGACGCCCACTGGCACATGTCAGGCGAGGTAATCCTGATGACCCTGCTGGGCGGGGTGGGCACCCTGTTCGGTCCGGTAGTCGGCGCCGGCCTGGTAGTCAGCCTGCAGCACATGCTGGCGCAGTCGCCGCTGGGCACCTGGGTAGGTCCGATCCTCGGGGTGATCTTCGTGATCTGCGTACTCAGCTTCCGCAGCGGTATCGTCGGTGAGGCGATGAAGATGTATCGCAAGAACTTCAAGTGAAGGCAGTCGGCAAGACCTCTTCCTGGCGCCCCAAGGGGCGCCTTTTTTCATGCCGGATTGCCGTCGCAGGCTTGCTCGAGCAGGCCGGGGAGGTTGTCGACCAGATAGTCGACGAACTGGCGAACCTTTGCCGCATGCTGGCGATGATGTGGCATGACGGCCCATACACCCGCGTCGCGACATTGGAACGCCGTCAGCACATCGACCAGTTCTCCCCGGGCAAGGTAAGGCATGACGTAGTAATCGGGCAGCTGCGCCAACCCCAGCCCTTTCAGTGCCGCATCCAGCAGGGCAAGGCCGGAGTTGGCATGCCAGGGTCCGCTCACGCGAACTTCGCGGTGCAACCCGTCGATATCAAAGCGCCACTGATCGCGGGTGCCGATGAGACAGCGGTGCTGCGAGAGCTCTGCGACGGAGTGCGGCTGGGATACGCCTTGAAAGTAGCTGGGCGAAGCGACAACGAACTCTCGTCTCTCGCACAGGCGACGGGCCACCAGCGACGAGTCCTGCAGGGTGCCCATGCGAACGACCACGTCGTAGCCCTCGTCAATGACATCCACCTGGCGGTTGGTCAAGTAAAGACGCATTTCAAGCTGCGGGTGCAGGCGCAGGAAGTCATTGACCAGCGGCGCGATAAAGCGCTCACCGAAGGTGGTGGCGCATCCAAGCTTCAACACGCCATGGGGGCGTTCCTGTAGGCTCTGCAGGTCGAACTCGGCTTCTCGGAAGCCATCGAGCAGCTCTCGGCAGCGGGCATAGTAACGTTCGCCGGCATCGGTGAGGTGAATTTGGCGTGTCGTGCGATAGAGCAAAGGCAAGCCCAGCTCCTGCTCGAGCAGGGCAACCTGGCGGCTGACATGGGAATTGGAGACATTGAGCCGGCGGGCCGCCGCGGCGAAGGTGCCCAGCCTGACCACTTCCACGAAAGCTTCGATGCCATCCCAATGCGCCATGATCACTCCATTATTGCAGTGCAGAAATAATGTTGTGTCGCTATTTCGGTGTCATCATAACGCCGTTCGCTCCTACACTGATAGGGATGGATGTCTCAATATCAGGAGAAGTGAATGAAATCACGCGCCGCTGTCGCCATGGCCGCCGGCCAGCCTCTCGAGCTCACCGAGATCGATGTGGAAGGACCCAGGGCAGGTGAAGTGCTGGTCCACATCAAGGCCACCAGCGTCTGCCACACCGATGCCTATACCCTCTCCGGCGCCGATCCGGA
>NZ_JACEFT010000016.1 GCF_013697085.1 Billgrantia kenyensis | reverse complement strand
TGAACCGCCGTGGTACGGACCCGTATGCCCGGTGGTGTGAGAGGACGGGGGAGGCGACTCCCCCTCCTACTCGATTCTCTTGATGCTGAGCAGCTGCCTCCTCATGTCATAGACTACGAATGCCACCCTGTCCGTTGGTCGACTCATGCCTATGACATCCCGAGAGCTGCTGCACGCCGTAGAGCGCATTGCCCTGGAGGCCGGCAAGGCCATCATGCGGGTTTACTCCCGCGACTTCTCCGTCGAGGAGAAGGACGACAACAGCCCTGTCACCGAGGCCGACATGACTGCCCACGGCGTGATCGTGGCAGGTCTCAAGGGCCTGCCCGAGGCGCTGCCGATCCTCTCCGAAGAGGATGTCGAGGGGTTTTCCGGGCTGGATGCCAGCGGGCGCTACTGGCTGGTGGATCCCCTGGATGGCACCAAGGAGTTCATCAAGCGCAATGACGAGTTCACCGTCAATATCGCTCTGATCGATCAGGGCAGGCCGGTGCTTGGAGTCGTGGTGGCTCCAGCGCTGGGGGTGTCCTACCTGGCAGCGCAGGACGTCGGTGCATTCAAGTTCGGCGAGAATGGCCAGTACGTGCCGATCCGGGTAGCCGGCAAGCCTTGCGAGGGTACTCGCTGGCGAGTACTCGGCAGCCGATCCCATCCCAGCCCTGACCTGACGGCTTGGCTCGCTGCCCTGGGCCGTCATGAGGTCCTGGCGATGGGCAGCTCGCTGAAATTCTGTAGGATTGCGGAGGGCGCAGCCGATGCCTATCCCCGGCTCGGTCCCACGTGCCTGTGGGATACCGCGGCCGCCCAGGCCATCGTCGAGCAGTCCGGCGGACGTGTGACAACCCTCGATGGCAAACCCTTGAGCTACGCCACGCCCGAGCAGATCCTCAACCCCTATTTTGTCGTTTGGGGACATTGAAGAGCAGCTTTGCCAGAACGCAACGCCTAGAGACACTGCCCAGGCTCTGACAGTATCGAATGCCACTGTGTATGCTCGTACGATAGGTCGACATGTATGCCACCATGGCGAGGCTGATTCGCCAGACACGGGGGAGTGAATGAAAATGGGGCACAACGACTTCAAGCGGCGGCTGCTCGCGGGAGAGCCCTTGACCGGTATCTGGTTGGGACTGGCCAGCCCCTATGTGGCGGAGCTGGCGGCCACCGCGGGCTTCGACTGGCTACTGCTGGACGGTGAGCATGCCCCCAACGACCTGGCCAGTCTGCTCGGCCAGCTGCAATCCATCGCTCCCTATGCCAGTCAGCCGGTGGTGCGCCCGCCCCATGGCGATACCGCGCTGCTCAAGCAGTACCTGGATATCGGCGCGCAGAATCTGTTGATCCCCATGGTGGAAACCGCCGAGCAGGCCACCGAGCTGGTGGCGGCCACCCGCTATCCCCCGCACGGCGTTCGCGGCATGGGCAGCATGCTGGCGCGAGCCTCGCGCTGGGGTCAGGTCGAAGACTATGTCGCCCGCGCCGATGACGAGATCTGTCTGATCCTGCAGCTGGAGAGCCCCCGGGCGCTGGCCAACCTCGAGGCTATCGCCGCCGTGGAGGGGGTCGATGCGCTGTTCATCGGGCCGGCGGACCTCTCCGCGGCGATGGGCCATCGCGGCAACCCGGGGCACCCGCAAGTGCGTGCCGCCATCGACGACGCCATTGCCAGGATCCGCGCCGCCGGCAGGGTGGCAGGCATTCTCACGCTGGACGAGCAGCAGGCCCACGGCTATCTGGCGGCGGGGTGCGGTTTCGTCGGGGTGGGCATCGATGCCCTGCTGTTGGCCCAGGCGCTGCGCGGCCTGGCAGGGCGCTTCCGCCCGGCCTGACCGCCCTTTTCGACAGCACGCCACCGCGGCCCTTGGCTGCCTGCAAGGCTGAGCGGAAGACTCAGCGGTCGGCAAGATCGTGTATCAGCGCGCGCAGGCCATAGCGCCAGGGCGGCAGGGCGTCGCTTCGGCCCACGTGATTGACCAGAGCGCCCAGCGTCGGCGTGGCGATGGTGACCCGGTCGCCCAAGTGATGGGTGAAGCCCTGGCCGGCGCCGTCGCGGTCCTGGATCGGCGAGAACATGGTGCCGAGATAGAGCATGAAGCCATCGGGGTACTGATGGTGGGCGCCGTGGGTCTGGCTGACCAGATCGAGTGGATCGCGGCTGATCTCGCTCATGTCGCTCTCGCCCTCCAGCAGGAAGTCGTCGTTGGCGCCCTCGATGCGCAGGGTGACCCGGGCGCGGCGCACGTCATCGATGCCGAAACTCTCGTCGAACAGCCGAATGAAGGGGCCGATGGCGCTGGAGGCATTGTTGTCCTTGGCTTTGCCCAGCAGCAGGGCGCTGCGCCCCTCGATGTCGCGCAGGTTGACGTCGTTGCCGAGGGCGGCGCCCCTGACCGTACCGCGGCTGTCCACCGCCAGCACGATTTCCGGCTCGGGATTGTTCCACTGCGACGCTGGGTGCAGGCCCACGCCGGCGCCGAAGCCCACCGAGGAGAGCGGCTGCGCCTTGGTGAACACTTCGGCGTCGGGGCCGATGCCGACCTCCATGTACTGCGACCAGCCGCCGCGGGCCTGTAGCTCGCGCTTGAGCGTCATGGCCTCTTCGGAGCCCGGTACGATGCGCGACAGGTCGCTGCCGATCAGTGCCTGCAGCTCCGCGCGCAGGGCGCTGGCACGGGCCGGATCGCCGCCCGCCTGCTCCTCTATCACCCGCTCGAGCAGACTCACCGCGAAGGTCACGCCGCAGGCCTTCACCGCCTGCAGGTCGCAGGGGGGCAGCAGGTAGGGGGCCCGCTGCGGTTCGGCCAGGGCGTTCTCCAGCAGTTGCTCCACGGGGCCCAGCGAAGGACCTTCTGCTTGCGCCAATGCCTCGAGCAGGTCGTCGCGCTCGAGCAGTTCGGACATGGTCGGCCCCAGCCGGGTGACGTCGATGGCTACCCCGTCGCGTACCGTGATCAGCACCGGGCCGGGGTGCGGTGTATCGCACCAGACCCGACCCACCAGGCAGGCACGATCGAGATCATGGGGAAGGCAGTCGCGTGTCGAGAGAGGGGGCATGGGACCTCCGTGAAGGCGGAGTGGCGCCTGGCCAGGTACCGCCTAGAATGTTATTGATGTAGGCGTGTATGACAGGTATGCCAGCTCTCTTCACTCTATCGCAAGGGTGCAGATGGGTCGAGAAGCAAGATAGAGCGAGACGAACCGAGGGGCAAGCGATGTTCGAGGAGTGGAAGAACAAGCGGATTTTGGTGACCGGCGCCAGCCGGGGCATTGGTGCGGCAGTGGCACGGCGCATGGGAGCGTTAGGTGCCAGCGTTGCGGTGCACTACCACGCCAGTGCCGAGGCGGCCGAGGCGGTGGTCGAGGCGATTCGTGGTGCGGGCGGAGAGGCCTTCGCCCTGGCGGGCGACCTGGGCCGCTCAAGTGAAGCACGGCGAGTGGTGGATGAGGCGGCAGAGCGGCTGGGCGGTCTCGACCTGCTGGTCAACAATGCCGGCGACATGCTGGGGCGGGTCGACCTCGAGGAGATTGACGACGCCCATTACGACCGGGTCATGGACCTCAACGCACGGTCGGTGGTGATGGTCACCCGGGCAGCGCTGCCCCACTTCCGGCGTGCCGGGAGCGGCAGCGTCATTCATACCACGTCCATTGCTGCACGCAATGGTGGCGGTGCCGGGGCGGGGCTCTATGCCGCGGCGAAAGGTTTCGTCAGCACCTTGACGCGCAACATGGCCAAGGAACTGGCGGCGGAGCGGATCCGCGTCAATGCCGTGGCGCCCGGGACCATCGCCACCGACTTCCACGTTCGCCACTCCGACGAGACCCACCTTGCCACCGCCCGTGCCAGCATCCCCATGGGGCGGCTGGGAACGGCGGAGGAGTGCGTGGGGGCCTACCTCTTCCTCGCCAGCGAGGCGCTCAGTGCTTATGTCACCGGCCAGGTGATCGAGGTCAATGGGGGACAGTTGATGCCATGAAGGAGACGGCTCCCTATGCAATCGCCATCACCATGGGCGACCCGGCCGGTATCGGCCCGGAGATCATCTGTCGTGCCCTGGCCGAAATGTCGCCGGAGGAGCGTGACGGCACCCTGCTGGTGGGTGATCCGGCCATCTATCGCCGGGCTGCCGCGCTGATCGGCGCCTCGCTCGACTTTGCTGCGCTGGAGGAGGTCTATGCTGGCGATAGCAGGATAGCCGTGGCCGAGGTGCCTGCTGAAGCTGAGATCGCCGATGGCCGCATCAGTGCCGCCGGCGGTGACTTGGCCTTTCGCTGCGTGAAGCGGGCGGTGGAGCTGGTGCAGACGGGCCGCGCCTGGGTGATCGTCACCGCGCCGTTGAACAAGGCGGCGCTGCATGCCGCCGGCCACCACTACGATGGCCATACCGGCATGCTGGCGGCGCTCACCGGTGCGCCGTCCTCCTTCATGCTGCTCGCTTCCGAAACGCTCTCCACGCTGCATGTTTCCACCCACGTGTCGCTACGCGAGGCGATCGAGCGGGTCACCGAGGCGCGCATCGCTGCCACCGTGGCGGTGGGGCACCAGCATCTGGAGAGCATGGGCATTCCGCAGCCGCGCATTGCCGTGGCCGGACTCAACCCTCATTGCGGCGAAGGCGGCATATTCGGCGACGAGGACGAGCGGATCATTGCGCCGGCGGTACGTGAGCTGCGCGAACGCGGCTTCGAGGTGCAGGGGCCGATCTCGGCGGACACCGTCTTCTATCGCGCCTCGCGCGGCGAGTTCGATCTGGTGGTGGCGCAGTATCACGATCAGGGCCATATCCCGGTGAAGCTGATCGCCTTCGATACCACGGTCAACGTCAGCCTGGGGCTACCGATTCAGCGCACCTCGGTGGATCACGGCACCGCCTACGACATCGCCTGGCAGGGCCGCGCCGATGCCACCAACCTGGGCGCGGCCATTGCCTATGCGCGCCGCTTGGCCGCGGGCAGCGAGTCATGAACGGCTGCCGGGTTGCCATCGTCGCCGACGACCTGACCGGCGCGCTTGATGCGGCGGCTCCCTTTGCCGCCCGTGGGGCGCAGACGCGTGTGGTGATCGCTCCCGAACGGCTCGAGGCAGCGCTGAGCGCTTGGGGCGCAGCCCCGCCCGAAGTGATCGCCGTGAACACCGAGTCTCGCCATCTACCGGCGGCCGAGGCTGCCGAGCGGGTAGCCGCGGTGACCCGGCGTCTCGTCCCACACACCCCCACGGTGTGGTTCAACAAGGTCGACTCCACCCTGCGCGGCCAAGTGGTGGCCGAGAGCCTGGCCATGCGTGACGTCATCCCCCGGCGTCTGCTGGTGGCACCGGCGGTGCCGGCCCAGGGGCGAACGGTGTGCGAGGGGCGGGTGTGGGTGGCGGGGGAACCGCTGGACGGCTCCCTGGACCGTGTTTTCGCTGCCGCGGGGGTGCCTTTGGTCAGGCACGCCAGGCCCTGTGACGCGCCGCTTCCTGAGGGTGACTGCGTGGCCGATACGGGAAGCGACCGTGAGTTGGCCTGCCTCTACGATGCGGTACTGCAGGCGCCCGACCGCTGGCTGCTGGTGGGAGCCGCGGGGCTGGCAACGGCCGTCGCCCAGCGCTGCTTTGGTCTGCTGCGAGCCGCCCCCTGCCGACTGACCGGCGTCGAGCGCGTGCTCTATGCGCTGGGCTCCCGCGCACAACGAACCCTGGAACAGGAGCGGCGGCTGCAAGAGCATGCCCCGGGCCTGGCCCGGGTGACGGCGCTGAAAGGTGGCGACGAAGAGGCCACGGCGGTGCTGCTGACCCCCGGCGCTGACGACGACACCGAACTGGCACCGTCTCGGGTTGCCGCCGCCATGGGCGAGGCGGCGGTCGGCGCGGTTTCGCACTGGCCCCAGGCGAGCAAGGGGTTGCTCTTTCTCAGCGGTGGCGATATCGCCGTGGCGACCCTCTCTCGCCTGGGGGCCACGGTCATCACAGTGGAGGCGGAGTGGGCTCCGGGGATTGCCTTGGGGCGTCTGGAAGGCGCGCCGCAGCGCCTGGTAATGACCAAGGCGGGGGGCTTCGGCGACCCGGATCTGCTGGTGCAGCTGCATGGTCGCCTTGGCCTGGAGCACGCGCCAACCTTGCCAACCCCCTGACCGGGTTGCGCATCGCTTGGAGGAGGGCTAGTGTTAGCTTGATGGTATGATACGTATACAGCAGGACAGCTGGATGGTCGCACCGTAGCATTCACAGCGATGGACACTGCCTGCCCGACAAGACCCAAACTCAGACCTGCTCGATACGCATAACAACATCGACAAATCGCGAGGAGTTCATGATGAAGAGCCAACGCCACCTCAAGACGTCCCTGCTGAGCGCCGCCCTGATCGCGGCGGGTATCGGCTTCACGGGGGCGGTTCAAGCCACCGAGACCCTGCGCTTTGCCCACGTGTACGAGACGTCGGAGCCTTTCCATCGCTGGGCGGAATGGGCCGCCGGCGAGATCGAGGAACGCACCGAGGGCCGCTACAGGATCAGCGTGCATCCTGCTTCGTCGCTGGGTAACGAACAGGACATCAACGAGGCGCTTGGGCTGGGCACAGTCGACATCATCTATACCGGTGCCCAGTTTGCGGGTCGCTATTACGGGCCGATGGGCATTGCCGGGGCGCCCTACATGTTCCGCGACTTCGACCACTGGCAGGCCTATGCCGAAAGCAACCTGTTCCAGGAGATCGCCGAGGGCTTTCAGGACGCCACCGGCAACGTACCCATCGCCCTGAACTACTACGGTGAGCGCCACGTTACCTCCAACGAGCCGATCAACGTGCCGGAGGACATGCAGCGGCTGCGGATCCGTGTGCCCGGCGCTCCCCTCTACATGATGTTCCCGCGTGCGGCCGGGGCGAATCCCACCCCCATCGCCTTCGACGAGACCTACCTGGCCCTGCAGCAGGGGGTGGTCGATGCCCAGGAAAATCCCCTGCCGGCGATTCGTGCCATGGCCTTCCACGAGGTACAGGATGTCATCAACCTGACCGGTCACGTGACGGACTCGTTGATCACCATCGTCAGCGGCACACGCTGGAATCAGCTCTCCGAGGAGGATCAGGAGATCTTCCGTGAGGTGCTGCAGGAGGCGGCGCAGAACAATACCGCCGACATCCTGCAGGCCGAGGCGGAGCTGGCGGCCTGGTTCGAGGAGCAGGGCAACACCATCAACGAGGTGGATCGCGAACCGTTCCGGGATGTCACCGTGCCCTACCACCTCGGCGATGATGCGGACTGGGACGAAGAGACCTACGATCGGCTGCAGGCCCTGGGCCAGTAAGCCACCAGCGATCATCGACGAGCGCGTCCACCGCCACGGGCGGTGGATGCCGGGAGGAGTGAGATGTCGAAACGGATCGATGAACTCGATGATGCGGTAGACCCCATGCTCGACGTCGAGTCCGCGTTCGAAAGCGAGGAGTTCCGCTTTGGCGACTATGCCATCGAGGACTACTTCACTCTGGTGATCTTCTGGGCCTTGATCTTCGTCGTCTCGCTGCAGTTCTTCACCCGCTACGTGCTGGGCGACTCCACCACCTGGACGGAAGAGATCGCGCGCTATCTGCTGATCGTCGTCGGCTTTGCCGGAAGCGCGCTGGCGGTGCGGAAGGGCACGCACATCATGGTGGAGTTCTTCTACCGCTACATGCCCGGCTGGCTGGGGAGGATCGTGGCCGGCGTGGCCGAGGGCGTGAGCGTGGGGTTCTACATCGCCATGGCCTGGGTCACCTACAAGCTCGCCGATCGCACCGGCAGCATGATGATCTCGGTCGATCTGCCCAAGAACATCATCTACTTCACGGTCTTTGCCGCCTTCGTCGTCATGGCGTTTCGCGGCATTCAGAGAATCGTCCTGCGCCTTCGCGCAACGCGACAGTAAGGGCCGCCATTCATGACTCGACTCTCCATGCTGCGCTGGCGAGCGCCGGTCGTCACGCCACTGCTCTCTGGGCTAGCCGTGCTCGGCTGCGTGATCCTGGCACTGACCGGCTACTACCTCTCCTTTCTGTTCTTCTCGCTGTTCACCATGCTGGTGCTGGGGGTGCCGATCGCCATCAGCCTGGCTGGCGCCTGCCTGATGTTCGTGCTGATCTCCGGCCAGGTGCCGGACATCGTGGTGGCGCATCGCATGATCAACGGCATCGACAGTTTTCCGCTGCTGGCCATTCCGTTCTTCATCTTCGCTGGCAGCCTGATGAACAACGCCGGCATCACCGAGCGCATCTTCGATTTCGCCAAGGCGCTGATGGGCTGGATGCGCGGCGGCCTCGGCCACGTCAACGTGGGGGCGAGCATCGTCTTCTCCGGCATGTCGGGCGCCGCGGTGGCCGACGCCGGCGGGCTGGGCACCATCGAGATCAAGGCGATGAAGGATGCCGGCTACGACGAGGAGTTTGCCGTCGGCATCACTGCGGCATCGTCCACCATCGGGCCCATCATTCCGCCCAGTCTGCCCATGGTGATCTATGGCGTCATGGCCTCGGCATCCGTGGGGCAGCTGTTCGCTGCCGGCCTGCTGCCGGGCCTGCTCATGGGCGCCATGCTGATGGGGATGATCTTCATCATCTCCCGGCGCCGCGGTTATACCGCCGATGCCCGCTTTTCGGTGGGCGTGCTGGGCAGGACCTTCGGGCGCGCGGTGCTGTCGCTGATGACGCCCGTGATCATCGTGGGGGGCATCATCACCGGAATGTTCACGCCCACCGAATCCGCCGTGGCCGCGGTGGTCTATGCGTTGTTCCTGGGCGTGGTGATCTATCGCACCCTGACCTGGCGCAAGCTGCTCAAGGTGAGCATGGAGACCATCGAGACCACGGCGATCATCCTGTTCATCGTGGGCGCCGCCTCCATCTTCGCCTGGATCCTCTCCAGCAATCAGGTGACCCAGCATCTGGTGGCCCTGCTCGGCCCGTTCGCGGACAGCAAGATCGCCGTGCTGCTGTTCTCCAACATCGTGTTGATCATCATCGGCTGCTTCATGGAGACCATCGCCGCCATCACCATTCTGGTACCGGTGCTGTTGCCGCTGGCGGTTGCCGTGGGCGTCGACCCGGTGCACTTCGGGGTGATCATGGTGCTGAACCTGATGATCGGCCTGCTGACGCCGCCGGTGGGCATGGTGCTCTACGTGCTGTCGCGGGTCTCCAACGTCAGCTTCGAGCGCTGCATGCGCGGGACGATCCCGTTCCTGATCCCGCTGGTGCTGTGCCTGCTGCTGGTGACCTTCGTGCCGGCCATCTCAATGTGGCTGCCCACCCTGGTCTATCGCTGAGACGACGATCCACTAAGGAAAGGGAACGATGAGTGAGACAACGGACTTCAGAGTGGAGCGGGAAGCGCTGGAGCGCTTCATGAAGGCAGTGCTGAGGCGTGCCGGCGCCGACGATGTCTCGGGCAGCGCCGCGACGCGGGCCCTGGTCACCGCCTCGCGGATGGGCACCGACAGCCACGGCCTACGGCTCCTGCCCCATTACGTGCTGGCGCTGCAGGGCGGCCGCCTCAAGGGAGCGCCCCGGATGCGCTTCGAACGTCGGCTGCCTGCCACCGGCTATCTCGATGCCGACGATGGCCTCGGCCACTTGGCCGCCTATAGCGCCATGGAGCATGCCGTCGAGATGGCCGAGCAGGTCGGCATGGGGGCGGTGGCGGTGGGCAACGCCTCTCATTTCGGCGCGGCGGGCTGCTACGCCCTGGCGGCGGCGGAGCGCGGACTGATCGGGCTGGTGACGTGCAACTCCGATCCTTTCGTACTGCTCCATCAGGGTAGCCGTCCGTTCCACGGCACCAATCCCATCGCCTTTGCCGCGCCGGTGGCGGGAGAACAGCCCTATCTGCTCGACATGGCGACCAGCGCCATTCCCTGGAACCGGGTGCAGCAGTACGGGGCCATTGGGCGCGAGCTGCCCGACCAGGTGGCCGCCGACACCGAAGGGCAGGTGACCCGCACGCCTGGCGAGGTGGCGGCACTGCTGCCCCTGGGCGGCAGCGAGTTCGGCTTCAAGGGCGCCGGCCTCGGCGGCATGGTGGAGGTGCTCAGTTCGATGCTCGCCGGCATGCAGCACGGCTATCGGCTATTGCCCATGGGCGGACCCGACATGGCCTCGCCGCGCGGTATCGCCCATTTCGTCATGGCGCTCAGGCCCGACGCCTTTGCGCCGGGGGACCCTTTCCCCGCCTGCCTGCGGCGCTATCTGGACGATCTGCGCGCACAGCCGGGGCGCAGCGGGGCCGAGGTGCTGGTGCCCGGTGAGCGGGAGTGGGCCTGTCAGGCGCAGCGCGACGCCCGGGGCATTCCCCTCGACAGCGCCAACCAGGCCGCCTACGCCGAGCTGGCCGAGCGCCTGGACGTGCCGCCGCTGCGACCGCTGAGCTGAGCGCATCTGGCGCGGCGATGCAGTAAGATAGCCGCAATCATCGTGACTGACAGGAGCCCGAGCCCATGAGCCGATATCGGATTGAGCGCAAGACGCTCTCGGAGCAGGTCGCCGAGCAGCTCGAGGCGGATATCCTCGAGGGTCGACTGAGCGAGAACGACCAGTTGCCCTCGGAGCGGGAGCTGATGGAGCAGTTCGGCGTGGGCCGGCCGGCGGTGCGCGAGGCGCTCTTCCACCTGCAGCAGCTGGGCCTGATCGCCATCAACAGCGGCACCCGGGCCAGGGTCATCCGCCCCACCGCCGAATCGGTCATGGCGCGCCTTTCCGGGGTCACCCGCCAGCTGCTGGCCAAGCCCGACGGCCAGCAGTACTTCCAGGAGGCGCGGGCCCTGTTCGAAATCTCCCTGGCTCGCTACGCCGCCAGCCACGCCAGCGATGAGGATCTGGCGAGCCTGCGCGCGGCGCTGCAGGACAACCGCGAGGCCGTAGGCGACGAGGCGCGCTTCAAGCGCTCCGACAACGATTTCCACGGCGTGCTGGCGAGTATCGCCCGCAATCCCATCTTCGACGCCATCCACGTGGCACTCTCCGAGTGGCTCGACGACCGCCGCGCCCAGGTGCTGCAGCAGAAGGACGAGGACAAGGCCGCGCTGGCAGCCCACATCGAGATCGTCGAGGCCATCGAGTCCCGCGACCCCGATGCCGCCGAGGCGGCCATGCGGCGCCACCTCGATCGGCATTATGGGACCTATATGAAGCTCAAAAAGCGCCTTGCCGACTAACGATCAGTTGCAAGTTGACTCGGCGCTGATCCGTCGACAGGTCTACGAGGAGGCCATGGCAAAAGACCTCCTCTTCGACCTGTCCCCGGCGCCCCTCGTCGAGCGCAGCCACGTTGACCACTATAAAGAGACGCCGCGCTTCCAGGGAATGAAATCATACTGCGCCAGCTCCACCGCGCGGGGCAGGTAGCGTCCCGAAGCGGTGTCGAGGCACAGCCTGAGCAGCCGCTCGGCGAGTTCGTCGATGCTGGCCTCGCCGCGGATGATGGGGCCGGCGTCGAAGTCGATGACGTCGCTCATGCGTGCGGCCAGTTCGCTGTTGCTGGAGATCTTGAGCACCGGGGTCACGGGGTTGCCGGTGGGCGTGCCGAGTCCGGTTGTGAACAGGATCAGGTTGGCCCCGGAGCCGGCCAGGGCGGTGGTCGACTCCACGTCGTTGCCCGGGGTGCAGAGCAGGCTCAGCCCGGCCCGGGTGTGCGGCTCGGTGTAGTCGAGCACGTCCACCACCGGGCTGTCGCCGCCCTTCTTGGCGGCTCCGGCCGATTTCATTGCGTCGGTGATCAGGCCGTCGCGGATGTTGCCGGGCGAGGGGTTCATCGAGAAATCGGCGCCGACCCGTGCGGCTTGGCGCTGATACGCCTCCATCAGCTTGGCGAAGCGCTCGGCCACGGCATCGTCGCGGCAGCGGGCGATCAGCTCGTGCTCCACCCCACACAGCTCGGGAAACTCACTCAGGATACCGCTGCCACCCAGCGCCACCAGGCGGTCGACCACGGCCCCCACCAGGGGATTGGCGGAGAGCCCCGAGAAGCCGTCGGAGCCGCCGCACTCCACGCCGAGGGTCAGCGCCGAGAGCGGGGCCGGTGTGCGCGGCGTGCGGTTGGCTTCACTCAGGCCGTCGAAGATGGTGGTCAGGGCCTCGCGGATCAGCGCTTCCTCGCTGACACTGGCCTGCTGTTCCAGGTAGTGCACCGGACGCAGCCCGCGCGGATCGCGCTCGGCCACGGCGTTTTGCAGCATCTCGATCTGCGCCTTCTGACAGCCGAGGCTGAGCACCGTGGCGCCGGCCACGTTGGGGTGGCAGATATACCCCGCCAGCAGCCGGCACAGCGCCAGGGCATCGTCGTCGGTGCCGCCGCAGCCCAGGGTATGGGTCAGGAAGCGCACGCCGTCGACGTTGGGGAAGAGGCGTTCGTCGCTCGGTGCGGCCGGCGCCGTCCCGCTGCTGCCGTGAAGCAGCTCCCGGGCCATGCGCTTGTAGTCACGATAAGGGTCCTCGCCCAGGGCGTCGGCGACGCACTGGCGCAGCACCTCGATGTTGCGGTTCTCGCAGAACACCAGCGGAACCACCAGCCAGACGTTGGCGGTACCCACCTGGCCGTTCGGACGATGGTAGCCGTCGAAGGTGGCACTGGCGAAGGCCGTGACGTCCGGCGCCTGCCACTGGCCACGGCGGGCCTGGGGCTCGCTGGTGGCGGTGCTGTGGGCGGTGTTGTCGGTGGTGATGGCCGCTCCCGCCGGAATGGGACGGGTGGCGCGGCCCACGGTGACGCCATACATGACCACCGTGTCGCCGACGGCAAGGTCGCGCAGGGCGAACTTGTGCTTGTGGCGGATGGCTTCCGCCAGGCGCAGGTGCCGGTCGCCGTCGTCCACGGGGTGGCCGGCGGGCAGGTCCTTGAGGGCCACACGCACGTTGTCGGCGTGATGAACGCGCAGGCTGTCGAGGTGACCGCGATCGTTGGCCAGAATCCGGGTGGTCATGGGCGGTGCTCCTTGCGGGGCTCGTTACGAGGGCGGGTCACTGCGGTTCGGCGATCACGTGCTGGTGCTGCTCGCCAAGCCCCTCGATGCCCAGACGCATCCGCTGGCCGGGCTGCAGATAGACCGGCGGCGTCTGGCCCATGCCGACGCCGGGTGGGGTGCCGGTTGAGATGACGTCGCCCGGCTGCAGGCTCATGAAGCGGCTCAGATAGCTGATCAAAAAGGGGATCCGGTAAACCATGGTGCGGGTGCTGCCGTCCTGGTAGCGATGGCCGTCCACTTCCAGCCAGAGATCGAGCTCATGCGGGTCGCGGATTTCGTCCGGCGTCACCAGCCAGGGGCCGAGCGGGCCGAAGGTGTCGCAGCCCTTGCCCTTGTCCCAGGTGCCGCTGCGTTCGAGCTGGAACTCCCGCTCGGAGACGTCGTTGACCACGCAGTAACCCGCCACGTGCTCCATGGCGTCGGCCTCGTCCACGTAGCGTGCGCTCTTGCCGATCACCACGCCGAGTTCCACTTCCCAGTCGGTCTTGCGCGAGTCGCGGGGGATGATGACGTCGTCGTTGGGGCCGCAGATGGCGCTGGTCCACTTGGCGAAGACCACCGGCTCCGGCGGCACCTCGGCGCCGGTTTCGGCGGCGTGGTCGGAGTAGTTGAGGCCGATGCAGATGAACTTGCCGACGCGGCCCACACAGGGCCCGAGACGGGTGTCGGCATCCACCGCTGGCAGCCGGGCGGGGTCGAGCTCGGCCAGCCGGGCCAGGGTGTCGCGTCCCAGATGGGCACCGTCGAGGTCGGTCAGGTGGGCCGAAAGGTCGCGGATCACGCTGTCTGTATCAAGCAGCCCGGGCTTCTCGTGGCCCCGGGGGCCGAAGCGCAGCAGTTTCATCGAGTTCTCCTCCGATCAGATGAGCCAGCCGCCGTCGATGACCTGGGCGGTGCCGGTGGTATAGGCCGATTCGTCGGCGGCCAGATAGGTGGCCAGGGCAGCGATCTCCTCGGCCGTGCCGAGTCGCCCCAAGGGTTGGCGGGCGAGAAACTCGGCGTGCACCTCGGCTTCGGGGCGCCCCTGGCGTTCGGCCTGCTCGCGGATGCGTTGGCGCAGGGAAGGGGAGTCCACCGTGCCGGGACAGATGGCGTTGCAGCGGATACCGCGGTCGATGTAGTCGGCGGCGATCGACTTGGTCAGGCCAAGTACCGCGGCCTTGGTGGTGCCATAGGCGCAGCGGCTGGGCACGCCGGTCAGGCTGGAGGCCACCGAGGCCATGTTGATGATGCTGCCGCCACCGCTTGCGATCATGGTCGGCAGCAGGGTGCGGGTCAGGCGCAGCATGGCGGTGACGTTGAGGGCCAGCGAGCGCTCCCAGTCGGCTTCGGTGACCTCCAGCAGCGCGCCGCTGGCGACGTAGCCGGCGCAGTTGAAGAGCACGTCCAGCGAGGTTAACTCGTCGCCCAAGGCCGTGACGGCCTCGGCATCGAGTACGTCCAGGCGGCGCGACTCGATGCCGGGCGTACCTTCTAGGTCGCGCAGCTTGTCGGCATCGATGTCGGTGGCGATGACCCGAGCGCCCTCGGCGGCGAAGCGCAGGGCCGTGGCACGACCGATACCCTGGCCGGCGGCGGTGATCAGCGCGGTCTTGTGCTGCAGTCGCATGGTACTTTACCTGTATGACAGGCTGCTAGCCTGATGTTCGGTCAAGTATGGCGCAGTTAAAACGGCTTGCCAACCGGACGTGGTTGGCCAGGGCGAGGCGCTTGTTTGGCGCCAGCGCCATGCCAAGCAGTGACATGAAAAGGCGGCCCGAAGGCCGCCAAAGGTTCCAGAGAAATATGTGAGGATTCCGACGATCCGATGATCCGATGATCCGACGCTTCGGCACCGCGCAACGCAGCGATTCGCCCGTGTAAGCAGTGTTCCCTATGCTTCGCGCTTGCCGTCGACCAGGCGTGTCACCCCCCAGGGGTTGCCGTCGCGCAGCGGCTCGGGCAAGAGCCCCTGCGGCAGCGCCTGGTAGCACACCGGGCGCAGGAAGCGGAAGATCGCCGCACTGCCTACCGAGGTGGTGCGGGCGTCCGAGGTGGCCGGGAAGGGGCCGCCGTGAACCATGGCGTGACACACCTCGACCCCGGTGGGCCAGCCGTTGGCCAGGATGCGCCCCGCCTTGCGTTCGAGGATCGGCAGCAGTTGCTTGGCTGCGTCCAGGTCGCCGTCGTCCATCTGCAGGGTGGCGGTGAGCTGACCTTCCAACTGGGCCGCGACGCGCTGCATCTCGCTGACATCGGCGCACTCGATTACCAGCGAGGTGGCGCCGAATACCTCTTCCTGCAGCTCGGCCTCGGTGAGGAAGTCCTGGGCTGTGGTGACGAACAGTCCAGCCTGACAGGCGTGGGCGGTCTCGCCGACCTGGCCGCGGGCCGCTTCGCGTACCTTGCCGTTGGAGGCGAGCCGGTCCACGCCCTGCTCGTAGGCGCTGTGAATGCCCGGGGTGAGCATGGTCTGGCCGGCGCTCTGCTTGACGGCACTACCCGCGGCCTCGACGAAGGCGGCCAGCTCGGCGCCCTTCACGCCGATCACCAGGCCGGGGTTGGTGCAGAACTGCCCGGCGCCCATGTTGAGCGAGGCGACGAAGCCCTCGGCGAGCTGAGCGCCGCGCGCCTGGAGCGCCTCGGGCAGCAGGAACACCGGGTTGATCGAGCTCATCTCGGCGTAGACCGGGATCGGCTGGGGGCGGGACTGGGCGGTTCTCATCAGCGCGGTACCGCCGGCGCGGGAGCCGGTGAAGCCGACGGCTTGAATGCGCGGGTCGGCCACCAGCGCCTGGCCCACCTCACGGCCCGAACCGAACAGCAGCGAGAATACCCCTTCGGGCAGGCGGCTCTTCTCCACCGCCCGCTGCACCGCACGGCCCACCAGCTCCGAGGTGCCGGGGTGGGCGGAGTGGGCCTTGACGATCACCGGGCAGCCGGCGGCCAGCGCCGAGGCGGTATCGCCACCGGCCACGGAAAAAGCCAGCGGGAAGTTGGAGGCGCCGAACACGGCGACCGGGCCCAGCGGAATGTGGCGCTGGCGCAGGTCGGCGCGGGGCAGCGGCTGGCGCTCCGGCAGCGCCGGGTCGAGACGCAGGTCGAGCCACTCACCGGCACGCACCACCGACGCAAACAGGCGCAGCTGGCCGCAGGTGCGGCCACGCTCGCCCTCGAGGCGGGCGCGGGGCAGGCCGGTCTCGGCCATGGCACGTTCGATCAGCTCATCGCCGATGGCCTCGATCTCATCGGCCACGCTTTCGAGAAAGGCGGCGCGTGCTTCCAGCGTGGTCTCGCGATAGACGCCGAACGCCGTCTCGGCGAGTTCGCACGCGCGCGCCACCTCGGCTTCACTGCCGCCATGATAAACGGGGTCGAGCGGCGCGCCGGTCGCAGGGTTGATGGCGCGGATCTCGCCGCGGCTGCCGGTGACGGTCGCCCAGCCGATCAGGGATGTGCCTTGCAGTGTCATGGGAGCTCCTTGCGCGGGATGCAGCGGATCGACTTGTGGTACATGGTATGTCGTGCTACCTGTCATACAAGCCTACCGTAGACGATGCCGTCGCGTCGATCCAGCGCGGTGCGGGAGCTGGCTCAGCGGTTCATGGCGTCTTCCCTCGCCACGCCGCTTCGTTGACCAGGCTGAGCGGGCGCTTGCCCTCCAGCGCCAGGGTGATGTTGTCAACTGCGCGCTGGGCCATGGCGTCGCGGGTCTCATGGGTTGCCGAGCCCACGTGCGGCAGGGCCACCACGTTGGCCATGTGCGGCAGCGGCGACTCCGGCGAGAGCGGCTCCTGCTCGAAGACGTCGAGCCCGGCGGCGTGGATCTCGCCCGTTTCCAGCGCCGCGATCAGTGCCGCTTCATCGACCACCTTGCCGCGGGCGATGTTGACGAAGATCGCCGAAGGCTTCATCAGCCCGAACTCGTGCCTGCCGATCAGATGTGTGGTCTCCGCCGTCAGCGGCACGGTGACGCAGACGAAGTCGGCCTGGCTCAGCAGCTCATTCAGCTCGCAGCGCACGGCGCTCAGCTCCTGCTCCAGCGCGGGCTTGGGCGAGGAGCAGGCGTAGAGCACCCGCATGCCGAAGCCCAGAGCACCGCGGCGGGCCACGCCGGCACCGATACGTCCGAAGCCGACCATGCCCAGCGTCTTGCCGTGCACGTCGGTGCCGAAGTGGGGCTCGCCGATACTGGCCGTCCAGTCGCCGCGCTTGACCAGCTCGGCCAGTTCGATGGCGCGTCTGGCGGTCGCCATGATCAGCAGGAAACCGGTGTCGGCGGTGGTTTCGGTGAGCACGTCGGGTGTGTTGCACAGCAGGATGCCGCGCCGGGTCAGCGCCTCGACGGGGTAGTTGTCGTAGCCCACCGAGATGGTGGCGACGGCCTCCAGTTGCGGGGCATGCTCGAGTAGCTCCGGTGCGATGACGAAGCTGGAGCCGACCAGGCCGTGTGCCTGCCCCAGGGCCTGGCGAAAGTCGGGGTCGTCGGTACTCTTCAAGGCCTCGAAGTAATCGACGTGGAAGCGTTGGCGAAGCTGGTCGAGGTGGATCGGCTTGAGGCGGGTGTAGGCGACGATGCGTTTTGTCATTGTCTTCGCTCTCGTAGGTGGGCGGGACAGGGCTCAGAGTAGTCGATTTTTAGGGGCGGTCAGGCGTCATCGAACAGCTCGTCGACGCTGCACACCTCGCCGCAGCGGTCCAGCGAGTAGCCGGGGAGCTCGCGAACGGCCGCCTGGAACGGTTGACTGCGGATCATCTCGAGCAGACGTACGACGCTGGGGTCCGCCAGGCTGCTGCGCTGACACAGCAGCAGGTAGTGCTCGGTGGCCAGCGGCAGGAAATCCAGGCCGAACTGGTGCGCGGCGGCCTCGACGCCGAAGCCGACATCGGCCATGCCGGCGGCGATGTAGGCGGCCACGGCGGAGTGAGTGTACTCCTCCAGTTCGAAGCCGCGGATGCGCTGTGACGAGAGGCCCGCCTCCCGCAGCAGGATATCGAGCAGTGCCCGGGTGCCGGAGGCCTGCTGGCGGTTGATGAAGCGCACGTCTTCGCGCACCAGATCGGCCAGGCCGGCTACCCCTTTGGGGTTGCCCGGCGCTAGCATCAGCCCCTGACAGCGGGTGATGAAGCGAATGATGCTGTGACTGCGCGGCCGCAGCTGACGGCGGTAGCCCTGCATCAGCGGACCCCGGGTCGCCGAGGTCGGCATGTGGTAGCCGGCCACGTCGCAGGCGCCGCGATTGAGCGCCGACAGCGCCTCCTGGGGGCTGCAGTACTGCAGGTCGAGCTGAAAGTCGCTGGCGAACCTGGGCAGCAGCGCCACCGCATAGCCGTGGCTGGCGTGCATGCGCAGCACCGGTTCGACACCCTCGAACAGCTGCTGCAGCTCGAGATTGAGCTCCGAGCCGAGGCTTTCCAGCTGCGGTCCGAGCCGGGCGGCCACCCGCTGGCGTGCCCACAGCAGCTTGTCGCCCAGCGGGGTGAGCCGTGCGCCACGGCCCTTCTGCATCTCCACCAGGGCGGCACCGAAGAAGGTGGCCCATTTATTCAGCAGGTTCCAGGCATGGCGGTAGGAGATACCGACCTCGGCAGCGGCCTCGGTCAGCTTGCCACTGCGATGGATGCCCTGCAGCAGCCCGAACAGCTGCGGATCCAGGCGGTTGCCGGCCTCGTCGGTGAAGGACCAGGCAGGTTCGATTTTAATGCGTTTCATATGATGTGTTTTTCATATTTCGTAACCCAGGCAGGACTGCTACCTTCACAAATACGCACTCATGATGCTACGGGCACCTTATCCAATATATGCACTGTAGTACATAAATAAGTGGTGCATAACTAGACCGTAACCAGCAGCTTCGAACGTACCGACGCAAGACGCCAGAAGATGCGCTCCATACGTTCGCTTCGAGGCCAGGCCATGCTCAATAGCCCATTCCCTTCATGGACGCCCCAGATGATTCAGGACGAGATCGACGCCCTGAAGCACAAGCCCGGCGCTCTGCTCCCCATCCTGCATGCGATCCAGGACCGCTGCGGCTACGTGCCGCGCGAGGCGGTGCCGCTCATCGCCGAATCGCTGCAGCTCACCCGTGCCGAGGTGCACGGCGTGATCAGCTTCTACCATCACTTCCGCACCACGCCGCCGGGGCGCCACGTGGTGCAGATCTGTCGCGCCGAGGCTTGCCAGGCGCGGGGCTCACGGGCACTGGAAATGCACGCGCGGGACACCCTGGGGATCGACTACCACCAGACCACCGCCGACCGCGAGATCACCCTGGAGCCGGTCTACTGCCTGGGCAACTGCGCCTGCGGGCCGTCGCTGCGCGTCGACGACCGCATCCTGGCCCGGGTCACCCCCGAGCGCTTCGACCGGCTGGTCGATGAACTGACCACCCAAGTGCTAAAGGTGAGCTGATGACCACGAGACTCTTCGTTCCCCGCGAGACCACCGCGCTGGCGCTGGGCGCCGACGAGGTCGTGCAGCGCATCGAGGCCGAGGCCGAGGCCCGTGGCGTCGAGATCGAACTGGTGCGCAACGGCTCCCGCGGGCTGTTCTGGCTGGAGCCGCTGGTCGAGGTCGAGACCGCCGCCGGGCGCATCGCCTACGGGCCGGTAGCCCCTGAGGACGTGGCCGGACTGTTCGAGGCTGGCTTGCTCGAGGGCGGCGAGGCATCGTCGCTTTGCCAGGGGCCGGCCGAGGAGATTCCCTATCTTCAGGCCCAGCAGCGCCTGACCTTTTCGCGTATCGGCGTCACCGACCCGCTGTCGCTGGAGGACTACTGCGCCCACGACGGCTTCCGCGGCCTGCGCCGGGCGCTTGGTCTCGCTCCCCAGGCCATCGTCGACGAGGTCAAGACCTCCGGCCTGCGCGGTCGCGGCGGCGCGGCGTTCCCCACTGGTATCAAGTGGCAGACCGTGCTCGATGCCCCCGCCGCGCAGAAGTACATCGTCTGCAACGCCGACGAGGGCGACTCCGGCACCTTCGCCGACCGCCTGGTGATGGAGTGCGATCCCTACCTGCTGATCGAGGGCATGGCCATCGCCGGCCTCGCCGTGGGTGCCACCCAGGGCTACGTCTACCTGCGCTCGGAGTATCCGCTGGCCCAGGAGATCTTCAATGAGGCCATCTCCCGCGCCGAGGCCGCCGGCTATCTCGGTGGCGACATCCTCGGCAGCGGCCACGCGTTCCACCTCGAGGTGCGTCTGGGGGCCGGCGCCTACATCTGCGGCGAGGAGACCTCGCTGCTCGAAAGCCTTGAAGGCAAGCGAGGCATGGTGCGCTTCAAGCCGCCGCTGCCGGCCATCGAAGGCCTGTTCGGTCTGCCCACCGTGGTCAACAACGTGCTGTCGCTGGCGGCGGTGCCCTTCATCCTCAGCGAGGGCGGGCAGGCTTACGCCGACTGCGGCATGGGCCGTTCGCGGGGCACCCTGGCGCTGCAGCTGGCCGGCAACGTCCAGCGCGGCGGGCTGGTGGAGCTGGCCTTCGGCACCACCCTGCGCCAGCTGATGGAGGCGTTTGGCGGCGGCACCTTCAGCGGTCGACCGCTGCGTGCGGTGCAGGTGGGCGGCCCCTTGGGCGCCTATCTGCCCGACAGCCAGTGGGACTTGCCGCTCGACTACGAGGCCTTCGCCGAGGTCGGCGCGGTACTCGGCCACGGCGGCGTGGTGATGTTCGACGACACGGTGGACATGGCCGAGCAGGCGCGCTTCGCCATGGAGTTCTGCACGGTGGAATCCTGCGGCAAGTGCACCCCCTGCCGCATCGGATCGGTGCGCGGCGTCGAGGTGATCGACCGCATCCGTGCCGGTGAGCGTCGCGAGGCCAATCTCGTACTGCTCGCCGACCTGTGCGAGACCATGGTGGACGGCTCTCTCTGCGCCATGGGCGGCATGACGCCGTTCCCCGTGCAGAGCGTGATGAAACACTTTCCCGACGATCTGCAGCGCGACGCGCAGCCGCATTGAGCGGGAGGAGGCCCGATATGTTGAACTATTACGATCCCAAGCAGACGCCCGCTCCGCAGCACTTCTTGCCGGAGCGCGACTACGGCACCCCGGCGCGGCTCTCCGAGACGCTGGTCAGCCTCGAGATCGACGGCGTTGCGATCACCGTGCCCGAAGGCACCTCGGTGCTGCGCGCAGCGGCGCTGGCCGACATCAACATTCCCAAGCTGTGCGCCTCGGACAACCTCGAGGCGTTCGGCTCCTGCCGCCTGTGCGCGGTGCAGATCGAGGGCAGGCGCGGCCTGCCGGCCTCCTGCACCACGCCGGTCGCGGCCGGCATGCAGGTCACCACCCAGAACGCACGGCTGGCCAAGCTGCGGCGCAACGTGATGGAGCTCTACATCTCCGATCACCCGCTGGACTGCCTGACCTGTCCGGCCAACGGCGACTGCGAACTGCAGGACATGGCCGGTGCGGTGGGGCTGCGCGAGGTGCGCTACGGCTTCGACGGCGACAATCATCTGGACGCCGAGACCGACGACTCCAACCCCTATTTCAGCTTCGACCCCAGCAAGTGCATCGTCTGCTCGCGCTGCGTGCGCGCCTGTGAAGAGGTGCAGGGCACCTTTGCCCTGACCATCGAGGGGCGCGGCTTCGAGTCCAAGGTCGCCGCCGGCCAGAGCGAGGCGTTCATGGATTCCGAGTGCGTCTCCTGTGGCGCCTGCGTGCAGGCCTGCCCGACCTCGACGCTGATGGAAAAATCGGTGATCGAGCAGGGCCAGCCGGAGCACAGCGTGGTGACCACCTGCGCCTACTGCGGCGTGGGCTGCTCGTTCAAGGCTGAGATGCAGGGCGACCGGGTGGTGCGCATGGTGCCGTACAAGGGCGGCGACGCCAACCACGGCCACTCCTGCGTCAAGGGCCGCTTCGCCTTCGGCTACGCCACCCACCCCGACCGCCTGAAGACGCCGATGATCCGTGAGACCATCGACCAGCCCTGGCGCGAGGTGGGCTGGGAGGAGGCGATCGCCTTCGCCGCCGAGCGGCTCAAGGCGATCCAGGCCAGGTACGGCCGCGAAAGCATCGGCGGCATCACCTCGTCGCGCTGCACCAACGAGGAGACCTACCTGGTGCAGAAGCTGGTGCGTGCGGCTTTCCGCAACAACAACACCGATACCTGTGCCCGGGTGTGCCATTCGCCCACCGGCTACGGCCTCAAGACGACGCTGGGTGAGTCTGCCGGTACCCAGACCTTCGATTCGGTGATGCAGGCCGATGTGATCGTGGTCATCGGCGCCAACCCCACCGACGCCCACCCTGTGTTCGCCTCGCAGATGCGTCGTCGCCTGCGTCAGGGCGCCGAGCTGATCGTCGTCGACCCGCGCCGCATCGATCTGCTCAAGACGCCACGCCATCGCGGTGCCCAGCATCTCGCCCTGCGCCCCGGCACCAACGTGGCGATGATCAATGCCATGGCCCACGTGGTGATCAGCGAAGGGCTCGAGGATCGCGAGTTCATCGCCAAGCGCTGCGACGCGGCGGGCTATCAGGCCTGGCGTGAGTTCATCCTCGACCCGCGCCATGCGCCGGAGAACGTCGAGGCGATCACCGGCGTGCCCGCCGAGCAGGTGCGTCGTGCCGCACGCACCTATGCCCAGGCGCCCAACGGCGCGATCTACTACGGTCTCGGCGTCACCGAACACAGCCAGGGCTCGAGCATGGTGATGGGCATCGCCAACCTGGCCATGGCCACCGGCAACATCGGCCGCGAAGGGGTGGGCGTCAACCCGCTGCGCGGGCAGAACAACGTCCAGGGCTCCTGCGACATGGGCTCCTTCCCCCACGAGCTGCCGGGCTACCAGCACGTCGGCGACCCCGCCGTGCGCGAGCGCTTCGAGGCGGCCTGGGGCGTGCCCATCGACGACGAGCCGGGCCTGCGCATCCCCAACATGTTCGATGCCGCCGTGGCCGGCGACTTCAAGGCGCTCTACGTGCAGGGCGAGGACATCGCCCAGTCCGACCCCAATACCCAGCACGTGGAGGAGGCGCTGCGCTCGCTGGAGTGCCTGATCGTGCAGGATATCTTCCTCAACGAGACGGCCAAGTTCGCCCACGTGCTGCTGCCGGGCTCCTCGTTCCTCGAGAAGGACGGCACCTTTACCAACGCCGAACGGCGCATCAACCGGGTGCGCAAGGTGATGCCGCCGCTGGCCGGCAAGCAGGACTGGGAAGTGACCATCGACCTGGCCAATGCGCTGGGCTATCCCATGCACTACGACCACCCGGCGCAGATCGTGGACGAGATCGCCTCCCTCACGCCGAGCTTCACCGGGGTAAGCTATGCGCGGCTCGACGCGCTGGGCAGCATCCAGTGGCCGTGCAACGCTGCGCACCCCGAGGGCACCCCGACCATGCACGTCGAGGACTTCCCCATCGGTCTCGGCCAGTTCGCCATCACCGATTACGTGGCCAGCGACGAGCTCAGCAACCGGCGCTTCCCGCTGCTGCTGACCACCGGGCGCATCCTCTCCCAGTACAACGTCGGCGCCCAGACCCGGCGCACGCACAACCAGGCCTGGCACGACGAGGACGTGCTCGAGTTGCACCCGGCCGACGCCGAGCTGCGCGGCGTGCGCGACGGCGACTGGGTCGGCATCACCAGTCGCGCCGGCCAGACGGTACTGCGTGCACGGATCAGCGATCGCATGCCGCCGGGGGTGGTCTACACTACCTTCCACCACCCGGGCAGCGGGGCCAACGTGATCACCACCGACAGCTCCGACTGGGCGACCAACTGTCCGGAATACAAGGTGACCGCCGTGCAGGTCGAGAAGGTCAGCCAGCCGTCCGCCTGGCAGCGCCAGTTCCAGACCTTTGACCGGCTGCAGCTGCAGCTGCTGCGCGGCGCCAGGGACGAAGCGGCCAGACCGCCCGCAGCGGAGCGTGCGAATGAGTGACGACCACAGCCGCTGTCGAGCTCCGGTGGACGTGCGCCGGGCCGGCAGCGCCGAGCGGCTGGAAGACAGCATCGCCGTGGAGACCGCGGTGGCACTGGTCTACAACGGCATCTCCCACGCCGTGATGATGGCCACGCCGGACGATCTCGACGACTTCGCCCTCGGCTTCAGCCTCACCGAGGGCATCCTGCACACGCCGGATGAACTCTACGGCATCGAGGTGCGAGAGGAGCCCGCGGGTATCGCCGTGCATCTCGAGATCGCCACCCAGCGGTTCATGGAGCTCAAGCAGCGTCGGCGCAGCCTGGCCGGGCGCACCGGCTGCGGGCTGTGCGGCACCGAGTCGCTGGAGCAGGCGATTCGTCCCATCGGCCGGGTGGAGGCTCCCGCCGTCGACGACGGTGCCATCCAGCAGGCGCTGGAGGCACTCAAGTGGCATCAGCCGCTGCAGCGCGAGACCGGCGCCACGCATGGCGCCGCCTGGTGCGACCTCGGCGGGCGGATCCAGCTGGCCCGCGAGGACGTCGGCCGCCACAACGCCCTGGACAAGCTGATCGGCGCACTGGTCACCCGCGGGTTCGACCCCCGGCAGGGCTTCGTGCTGGTTTCCAGTCGCGCCAGCTACGAGATGGTACAGAAGTGTGCCAGCGCCGGTATCGGATGCCTCGTTGCCGTATCGGCGGCCACGTCGCTTGCCATCGAGCAGGCGCGCCAGGCCGGCCTGAAGCTGGTCGGGTTTGCCCGCTCCGGGCGCCATGTCATCTATCACCAGCCGGCACCCGAAGCCGTGCCGGTCGTTCAAGCCAGCGGAGGTTGAAGTCGCCATGAGCCGCAGCCAGCTCGATACTTTGATTCACATGGCGAACCAGATCGCCGCCAACAATGCCCACTACGGTGATGACGCTGCCGAGCGTGTGCATACCCACCTGAAGAAGTTCTGGGCGCGCAGCATGAAGCGCCTGATCGTGGAGTATCTGCACGAGGACGGCAGCGAGCTCTCACCCCTGGCCAGGCAGGCGGTCGAGCTGCTGGCTCAGGGCCAGGCAGAAGCTCGCCCGACGAGCGCCTGATCGCGGCGTTTCCCGCGTTGTTTCAACGAAAGGAGGCGAGTCCCCCTTTTGCCTTAGCGTGCCTATGGTATATTCGGCCCATGCGTCATATTGACGGGTCCGAATAATTCGATCGACTCGAGTCGGCAATAACTCCATTACGCACGGGCAGGGGCTGCATGGACAGGGCATTCTTCCAGGCTGCCGCCTTGACGGCAGGCTTCTTCGCGCTTGGGCCGGCAGCCCAGGCCAATATTCCCGATTCTTCTCACACACTTAATGGCGTGATGCCAGAGCTGCCGACGCTGTGGCAGGTGCTGGATGCGGTGGCTCAGCCCGAGGGGCTGACCGCCGATGAGGTGTGGCTCAGCATCGACCTGCGCAACCGCCGGGTACGGGTGCTGCGCGGCGAGCATGAGATCAAGCGCATCGAGCACCTTGCCTTCGGTGCCGGCGGTGCGGCGCCGCTGCGAGCCAAGGGTAGCTCGATGACGCCGATCGGTGAGTTCCGCGTCGACCGCATCAACCGCGCCTCGCGTTTCGACCTGTTCTTCGGCTTCGACTATCCCAATGCGCAAGTTGCCGAGGAGGCCCTGAGTAGCGGCAAGATCACCCTGCAGGAGTACTGGTACATCGAGAACTACCGCGCGCGCCATGGCCGGGCACCGCACACCACCGCGCTGGGCGGGCTGATCGGCATTCATGGCCTGGGCCAGGGCGATCCCGACGTGCACAGCAGCTTCGACTGGACCGAAGGCTGCGTGGCGGTCAACAACGAGGAGATCCGTGCGCTCGACCCCTGGCTGCGCATCGGCACGCGGGTGGTGATCAAGGGTTAAGCAAAGCCTTGCAGCAATAGGGGGCTGGCGGAAGAGCGCTGGCCTAGTGCGTATACAGTTCTTCTAATACCTGCCCGCGGCGGCCTGTGAATTCGTAGCGCGAACGCGGATTGTGACCAGTTTCTCGATGAGAAGCTCGGCCCTGATTGGCCCGAACAGGTTCGCATGATCGGCAAGGCTTTTTGGTACAGCGTGCTTATGCATGATATAGAAAGCTGCAAAAAATGGTTAAGCAGGGGCAAGCATGGCAGAACTTGGTGTGATCTCGGCATTGCGCAAGCAGCAGGCACTCGTGCCTGAGCGCGGCGGCTGGCTGATCATCCCGGCAGGTTTCGTCACGCCGGGCTTCATAGCGACGGCGACATGCCTTGGTAATTCTCGTGAGGTCTCGGGCTTAACCTACCGGGACGAAAGACATGAAGGGCTTTTCGAGGCGATGCAGGTTCCTTTCTTGCTGACCGGTGTGGATGGCTACCTTCATGCTCGTGTCAACCAGGGGACGCACTATAGTCCTGTGCAGATATTACAAGACGCCAACGACGTTGACCGAGCGACGTCGGAAACCAACGGCTGCATCCGGGCACATGTTGATAGACTGCCAGGGATAAACAAACTCTGTGATGTAATCGGGGAGCTTCACGATAATGTGCGGGCTCACGCCGAAGGAACGGGCTTTTCCATGTCGCTCTGCTGGAACCAATACGGCGACGAGGACAAACGGGTCATCGAATTCGCCGTGGCGGACTCCGGCCAAGGGTTCCTGCGAGAGTGCCGTAGGCGCGGTATTGAGGCAGTCACTGATGACGAGACGGCGATACGCTGGTGCTTGACCCCTCGTAACTCGACGAAGGACAGGGACCACGATGAGTTCGCTCAGCAGCAGCCAGAGGATGCCATGGGCAATCCCTTCGGTGCGGGCCTGGAGACTCGGCGCTGGCATAATGGCAATCACCACCAAGGCCTAGGCCTCGCGCACTTGATGAGACTGGTGAGTGCTTACAACGGCGAGATGTGGTTAGCATCTGGTGAAAGGGTACTGGTCTCCAATATGAGAACCCGAAACGCTGATGAAATCGGCAACTTTGTTGCGGTGCCGCATTGGCAAGGTGTGATAATAGCGTGTAGATTAAAAATCAGCGAGCTTGGTCGAAACATCGAAGAAGAGCCACTGACAGAGGATGTCGAGAACCTTCTCGACGATTTGCTGTTCTAAGGCACTCACCAAGCCGCACTCATAACGGGGGCGATGGACTATGACTAAGACTTTGAAATATAAAGGCTCCTTGGCAAACCGAACCGCTGCCGCACAGGAGCGAGCTCAGATCGAAGCGCTTGCCCAGCAGGGCGAGCAGGTGATCCTCGACTACAGCGAGGTGATCTCGCTCTCTGGCTCGTATGCCGACGAGCTCTTTGGCGTGTTCACCCAGCGCCATGGGACTCAGGCGTTGAGATCCAGCCTGAAGGTAAAAGGCGCCAGCCAACCGGTGGCGCACGCCATTGGCTTGGCGATTCAGCACCGAATGCCAGCCAGCGCCGCCTGACCGCCTGATCCTCTCCTGCTGAGGACAAAGACCCGCCCACCGAGGCGGGTTTTTTGTAAGCAATCTCCTACATCGCATCGCGGCTGGCTATGGCAAGCTAACCGTTCGATAACATAAGGGAAGAACAGGGGACTGCTATGTCTGAAGGCGCAATCGTCCTGCTAGTAATACTCGGCCTGATCCTGTCCGGCTGGGTACTGGCTCTGCTCTACCGGCATAAGGTCAAGCAGAAGGACACGGAAATCGACCACATTCGCAAGTCGGTCGAGCATCTATGGCAATACGAGGAAATCCACAACGCCAGCGAACAGGCTCGACAGCTAGTCAGCCAGGCCGAGGAAGATGCCCGCCAAACACGACGACAAGCCGCCGAGGTCGAATTGCAGTCCCAGCGGGCAGCCGAGCGACTGCGTCAGGAGGCCGAACTGGAAAGGCAGCGCATCCTCAGCGATGGGCGTGCCCAAGGCAAGGATGCCCGGGAGAAGGCTGAGGCCGTGATAGCCCGGGCTGATGAGCAGGCACGCCAGATCATCGACGATGCGCGCCGACAGGCGGAGGAGACTGCTGGCAACGCGCTGAAGGCCGTAGAGGACGCCAAGCTTTACGAGCAGACCGCCAAGGCCATGCGCAATATCATCGAAGGCTATCACGACGACTACATCGTGCCCAATGCCAGCCTGCTCGATGACCTGGCCGAGGACTTCTCCCACAAAGATGCCGGCGAGAAGCTCAAGCAGGCACGGAAGCACAGCCGGGACATGGCCAAGAACGGTCGAGCAGGTGACTGCGACTATAAGGAAGCGGTGCGCCGCGAGTACGCTATTCACTTCGCCGTCGACGCCTTCAACGGTAAGGTTGACTCCACTCTCTCCAAGGTAAAGCACGACAACTACGGCAAGCTACGACAGGCGATCCTCGACGCCTTCGCCGTGGTGAACCACAACGGTAAGCCGTTCAAGAATGCCCGCATCACAGACCTCTACCTACAGGCCCGGCTGGAGGAGCTGAGGTGGGCAGTGGCTGCCATGGAGCTGCGTCGGATCGAGCAGGAAGAGCAGCGCGAGATCCGCGAGCAGATGCGCGAGGAGGAGAAGGCTCGACGAGACATTGAAAAGGCGCTCAAGCAGGCCGAGAAGGAAGAGCGCATGCTGGCTAAGGCCATGGAAGAGGCTCGCAAGCAGTTAGAGAACGCTAACGATGAGGAGCGTGCCCAGTTCCAGGCGAGGCTGTCCGAGCTTGAGCAGCAATTGGAAGAGGCCGAGTCACGTGGCCAGCGGGCCCTGTCCATGGCACAACAGACTAAGCGCGGCCATGTCTACATCATCTCCAATATTGGCTCGTTCGGAGAGAACGTGTTCAAGATCGGCATGACCCGCCGGCTGGAACCACTCGACCGCGTGCGGGAGCTGGGTGATGCCAGCGTGCCGTTCTCTTTCGACGTACATGCCATGATTTATTCTGAGGACGCCCCGACCCTTGAACGCGAACTGCATCGCCAGTTCGCTGAACATCAGGTCAATCGCATCAATCCCCGCAAGGAGTTCTTCAACGTGCCGCTGGCTGAAGTCCGCGAAGCTATTGAGGAAGAGGGGTTTGAGGTGCACTGGACCATGGCCGCCGAGGCTTGGGAGTACCGCGAATCCAAAGCACTCGCCGAGCGCCAGCTTCAAGCGGTCTCCTGACACTCCATTTCTTTGGCTCCATTGAACCCGCCCGCAGCGGCGGGTTTTTCGCCCGGATATTTTCTGCGCTCTGAGGTAGTCGGGATAGGGAAGGGAAGAGTAGAGAGGGAGAGAGTGCCTTACCATGAGGGCTGGCGGAAGAGCGTGGGAGTCGAACCCACCAGGGACCGCTGGCAGCCCCTACCAGATTTGAAGTCTAGTCGCCCCACCGGGGGTCGATCCTCTTCCTTGAGCGGTTCTTCATGATAGGCCGTTGCCCTACGGCCACATCTCGGCGTTGCGTATCACGCGTTCGTCTCCGATGCGGCGCGTGAAGCCTACCTTATCAAAGAATTCGAGTATGTGAATGGCCAGCTTGCGGCCGGTGCCAATGCGGTCGCGAAAGTCGGCCGCGCGGACCCTGCCGTGCTCGCGTTCGAGCGTCTGTAACAGGGTGGCCATCTCGGCCACCGTGGCGGCCGGGTAGAAGTGGTCGCGGCGCACCTGGTAGAGCCGGCCGAGGCGGGCGCAGGCGATGAGCACCTCGCGGATGCGGTTTTCATCGAGGCTCTCTTGCGCGAAACCTTCGCTGGTGGCCAGGTCGCGTACCCGCGGCGGCTGGAAGCCAGCCGCCACGATATGCGGTTCGAGCCGCCGCCACAGCGCTTCGTCTTCCTCGCCGAGGCTGGCCTGGTGCCCGGGCAGGGCGACGAAGGGGCCGTGGGACACCAGCTTGCCGCAGGCCACCAGCCGTTCGATCAGCTGTCGGCCCGTGGCTTCGGGCAGCTGGGCAACGGCCTGGCGCGTCAGCCGGCCGCGCTCGGTGCCGAGCATCGAGGGCTCGCGCTCGTGGTTGGCGGCCACCGTGTCGAGCAGCCGGGCTTCCAGGGCCGCCATGGCCTCGGCGGAGAAGGCGCGGAAGTGCCCCCTGCTCGCCAGCGTCTCGCCGCCCAGCGTCGCCACCGCGTCGAGCAGCGCTGTCAGCTCGACGTTGGCGTTGCGCGCCAGGGCGTCGAGATCGATACCGGTCGAGTGCAGGCGCAGCCCCGTTTCCAGTAGCTCTTGAAGATCCTTGGGTGTGGCGGCGGCGCCCTTGGCCAGGGCGGCGAGCCAGGCCAGGCGTTCGGGGCGCCGCTGGCCGCGACGCGGCGGGTCGCCTTCCAGCATCGTGGCTCCGCCCAGGGTGATGCCCGCTGCGGGATCGCGAATCACGCAGCGGTCGCCCAGGCAGGCGTGCACCGGCTCATCCAGCACCAGTTGGCCCAGCATGCTCTCACCGGGGGCGAGGTGCTGGCCTTCCAGCAGCGAGAGGCGCCCACTATGACGGCCCACGCCCAGGTGCACCTGCACCGGCGTCCAGTGCTTCACGCTGGGGGCCGAGTCGAGCAGCCGCAGTGCCACGTCGAGGCGGCGCAGCAGCGGGGTGTCGAGCGCCTCGGCGACCAGCCAGTCGCCGCGCTGAACGAGGTCGCGGTCGATGTCGCTGCCGGCCAGGTTGAGCGCCACGCGGTCGCCCTGGTGCGCCCACTCGCTCTCGCGGTTCTGGCGGCGCAGACCGCGCACCCTGGCCTTATGGCCGCTGAGGGCCAGGCGTAGCGTGTCGCCCTCGTTCACCCGGCCGGCCAGCGCGGTGCCGGTCACCACCACCCCGGCGCCGCGCTTGGTGAAGACCCGATCGACGGCGAGGCGGAAGTGGCCCCGGACCGCCAGCGCCTGCTGGCGGGCGGCCAGGGTCCAGAGCCGGTCGCGCAGGACCTCCACGCCCTCGCCGGTGTGGCTCGACACCTCGTGGAGCGGTGCCTCGGCCAGCGGCGTGCCGGCCAGCAGGGTGGCGATCTCCTCGCGCACCTGGCGGCGGCGCGCGGCGTCGACCCGGTCGACCTTGGTCAGTGCCACCAGGCCGCGGTCGAGCCCCAGCAGGGAGAGGATCTGCAGGTGTTCGACGGTCTGCGGCATCACGCCGTCATCGGCGGCCACCACCAGCAGCACCGTATCGACCCCGGCGCTACCGGCCACCATGTGATGCAGGAAGCGCACGTGGCCGGGCACGTCGACGAAGCCGAGCTCGACGCCCTCGGCCACCTCGGGATAGGCGAAGCCGGGCTCGATGGTCAGGCCACGGGCCTTCTCCTCTTTCAGTCGGTCGGTGTCGATACCGGTGAGCTGCTGGACCAGGGCGGTCTTGCCGTGGTCGACGTGGCCGGCGGTGCCGACGATCACGTCGTGCCTCCCGACGGGGCAGCGTCATACAGGCGAGGCAGCTGCGCCAGCTGAGTGATGAAGGTGGCGATGTCCTCTTCACCGGCCAGGCAGCGCAGGTCGAGGTGCAGGGCGCCGTCGCCGATGCGTCCGATGACCGGGCGCGGCAGCTGACGCAGGGCGGCTTCCAGGCGCTGCAGCTGACGCTCGCGCTGGCGCCGCTGGTCGGCGCGGGGGCGCCATGTCAGGGCCTGGCTGGGCAGGCGGTCCACCGGCAGCGAGCCGCTGCCGAGCTGGCTGGCGCAGGGGGCGAGCGTTACCTCGAAGTCGCCGAGCAGATCGCTCACATGGGGCAGCAGGCGTTCGCCGGTGGCGGCGATCTGCGCCTCGGGGCGGGTCAGCAGCGTCAGGGTCGGAATATCGCGCTCGGGGGCATCGCTGTCGCGGTAGAGGCGCAGGGTGGCCTCCAGTGCCGCCAGGGTCAGCTTGTCCAGGCGCAGGGCGCGCTTGAGGGGATGACGCTTGATGGTCTGGATGGCCGCCCGGCGGCCGACGATGATGCCGGCCTGGGGGCCGCCGAGCAGCTTGTCGCCGCTGAAGGTGACCACGTCGGCGCCGGCGGTGATGGCATCGCTCGGTTGCGCCTCGTAGGGCAGCCCCAGGGCGGTGAAGTCGGCCAGCGCGCCGCTGCCCAGGTCGACCAGCAGGGGGACACTGTGGGCGTGGGCGATCTCGGCCAGCTTGGGCTCCGGCACGCTCTTGGTGAAGCCGGTGATGGCGTAGTTGGAGGTGTGGGCCTTGACGATCAGCCCGGTGTGCTCGCCGATGGCGGACTCGAAGTCTCGCGGGTGGGTGCGGTTGGTGGCGCCCACCTCGCGCAGCCGGCAGCCCGCCGCCTGCATGATGTCGGGCATGCGGAAGGCACCGCCGATCTCGATCAGCTCGCCGCGGGAGATCAGCGCTTCGCGTCCGGCGCCCAGGGTGCCCAGCGCCAGCAGCACGGCGCCGGCGTTGTTGTTGACCACGGTGGCGGCCTCGGCGCCGGTCAGTTCGCACAGCAGATCCTCGACCAGGCGGTCGCGGTCGCCGCGGCCGCCATCGTCCAGATCGTACTCCAGCGCCGTGGGGTGGCGTGCGGCATCGGCCATGGCCGTGATGGCTGCCTCGGCGAGGGTGGAGCGGCCCAGGTTGGTGTGGATCACGGTGCCGGTGAGATTGAACACCGCGCGGGAAGCCGGGCGGGCCAGCTCGGTGAGCCGCTCGATGGCGGCATCGGCCAGGGCGTCGCCATCGGCAATTTCACCGGCCTGGTGGCTAGCGGCGAGCTGCTGGCGGGCTTCGTCCAGGGTCTGGCGCACCGCGCGCCGCACGAGGCGGTGACCATGCCGGGCGCGGGCGGCGGCCACGGCGGGATGGGCCAGCAGGGTATCCACGGCGGGCAGGCGGCGTCGAACGTCCATTGTCGTGCTCATGTCCATGTCAGGGGTCACCCACGTTCTTGTGGGGCGTGGGACTCTCTTCCCCCACGCTCCTCGTGGTCTGGTTCCCTATGGCATAGCATGCCGGACCGGGCGGCGTCCAACCGCCGGCTCAGCCCTCGGCGATCAGCAGCGGGTTGAAGCCGCTGCGCCGGTAGCGCTTCTCTTCGCCCAGCAGCAGGTCGAGCGCCAGGCTGGCCAGGTCGTCGGCCAGCGGCTCGACTTCGGCGTCCAGTGCGCGGGGGAATATCTTGAGATAGCTGCCGCAGTCGCCGCAGGCCTCGGCCTGGGCCACCTCGGCAGTCGCTTCGTCTTCCTCTTCGCCCGCTTGCGGCGCCAGGCTCAGGTAGCCGAGCTTGCCGCTCTGCTCGCACACGCTGCACAGGGAGCGTTCGAAGTACCACTGGGTTGCGCACAGGCCGCACTGCAGGTAGCGCACGCCGCTGCACTGCGGGTCGCTTTCGATCACGCTGGCCACCGGCGGCGAACCGCAGCAGGGGCACAGGGTGCGCACCTCACCGCTGGGGCGGGCCGGCGCGTGCGGCAGCTCCCGGGTCAGGCGCAGCCAGGCCACCTGCAGGGCGGCGGCGACCAGCGGCATCAGGCCGCGGTGCTGCGGGTCACCGGCTTCCCCGGCAAGGAGCTGGGCCACCAGCTGCTTCAACGTGGCCTCGGGCAGCTCGCGCAGGGCGGGGATGAGCGGGCGTTGAGCCTCGCCCACGTGCAGCTCCAGCGCGTCGAGCAGGGCCTCGAGTTCGCGGCGAATGGCGATGTCGCCCTGCAGCGCCTGGGCGTTGAGCGGCGGCATGCCGTGCTCGAGTGCCAGGCGAAAGGCCTCGGGTTCGGGCTGCCAGCCCGGCGGGGCCTGCTCCAGCGCCGCCTGCTGAGCATGGGCCAGCCGGGCCATGAAGGCGAGGAACTCGGCCAGCGGCGCCTGGCGCTGGGCCAGCGTCTCCAGGCGCCGTGCGCGACGGGCGAAGTGCTCGTCGCCGGGCAGGCGTACCTCGGGCGGGTGCATGATTCCCGAGGGGGCGTTGCCGAATGCGTGGCTCACGGGGCCTCCTGTCCGCTGCTGTCGTGGCGCCGGCTGATCTCGCGGTGCTTGCGCTCCTTCTCCATCTCCTCCTCGTACCACAGGTCGTGATGATGGCGGGCCCAGGCCTTGCTCACCCGGCCGCGTACCATGGCCTGGAACGACCCCTTGACCCACATCCCCGAGTAGATGTGCACGATCAGGGTGACGATGGCGAGGAAGGCGATGTAGGCGTGCCCCAGCGAGGCCAGGCGGCGCAAGGTAATGGGCATCGCCTCGCCCACCAAGGGCTGCCAGATCATCACGCCGGTGATCAGCAGCAGGCTGATGCAGCCCAGCATGAGCCAGTAGACCAGCTTCTGGCCGGCATTGTTCTTGCCCACCGGCGGCAGCTTCTCGTCACGGTTGAGCAGCACGTCGTTGATCTGCTTGAGCCACTGGATGTCGTGGCGGCGGATCAGGCTCTCCTTGAAGAAGCGTACCGCCATGATGGCGAACATCAGCACCATGAACAGGCCGATCCAGGGGTGCAGGATGCGGGTCATGGTGGGGCCGCCGAACAGTCCCGTCAGCGACCAGAAGAAGGGGTGGAAGAACGGCAGGCCGCTGAGCACCAGCAGCACGAAGCTGATCGCCACCAGCCAGTGGTTGATGCGTTCACCCAGGGTGTAGCGGCGCAGGTAGGGGTCGGACTTGGCCAGGCTCATGGTCGCTCCTCCCTCTCTTCCCTCGCCTCGCGCTCCTCGTCCTCACGCACCGCCTGCTCATCTTCCTCGCCGTGCTCCTTGGGCCCGGCGGTGACGTAGTGGAAGAAGCCGGTCAGCGCCGCCAGGCCGATGGCCGCCGAGGCCAGCGGCTTGCCCACGCCCTTCCAGGCGCTGACCATCGGGCTGATGCGCGGATCCTCGGGCAGGTCGTTGTAGATCTGCGGCTTGTCGGCGTGCTGCAGCACGTAGATCACGTGAGTGCCGTCAACCCCCTCGGGATTGTAGATCCCGGCGTTGTCGTAGCCGCGGCTGCGGAGAAAGTCGCTGCGGGTCTCGGCCAGGTCGAGCATGTCGTCCCGGGTGCCGAACATGATCGAGCCGGTGGGGCACGACTTGACGCAGGCCGGCTCCAGGCCGTGGAACACCCGGTCCGAACAGAGCGTGCACTTGTAGGACTTGCCGTCCACTTCCGAGATGCGCGGCACGTCGAAGGGGCAGCCGGTGACGCAGTAGCCGCAGCCGATGCAGTGCTCGGAGTTGAAGTCGACGATGCCGTTGGCGTACTGCACGATGGCGCCCGGCGCGGGGCACGCCTCGAGGCAGCCCGGCTCGGCGCAGTGCATGCAGTTGTCCTTGCGGATCAGCCACTCCAGGTTGCCCCGCTCGTTCTCGTACTCGTTGAAGCGCATCACCTGCCAGGTGTTGGGGGTCAGGTCGAGGGGGTTGTCGTAGATCCCCACGTTGTCGCCGACCTCATCGCGCAGGTCGTTCCACTCGGCGCAGGCGACCTGGCACGCCTTGCAGCCGATGCAGCGCGACACGTCGATCAGCTTGGTCACCGGGTCGACGCCCCCCGTTCGTTCCTGGGGCGAGGGCACCGTGGTCGCCGAGCGGGCGATGATGTTCTGCAGATTGACCTGTTCGCCTCTCATGTCTGGCCTCCTTGCCCTGTGCCTACAGCTTGTCGACGCGCACCAGGAACGACTTGTACTCCGGCGTCTGGGTATTGGCATCGCCCACCGAGGGCGTCAGCGTGTTGGTCAGGTGCGCCTTGCGGGTCTCGCCGAGGAATCCCCAGTGCAGCGGTATGCCCACCTGGTGCACGGTATGGCCCGCCACCTGCAGCGAGCGGATGCGCTTGGTCACCACCGCCACGGCATCGATGTGGCCGCGCTTGGAGCTGACCCGTACGCGGTCGCCCTTCTCGATGCCGAGTTCCCGGGCCAGCGCCTCGCCGATCTCGACGAACTTCTCCGGCTGGGTGATGGCGTTGAGCCGGTTGTGCATCGTCCAGTAGTGGAAGTGCTCGGTCAGGCGGTAGCTGGTGGCGGCATGGGGGAACTCCTCGAAGGTGCCGAAGTTCTCGCGATCCTGGGGGAACACCCGGGCGGCGGGGTTATTCTTCGCCAGCGGACTGTCCGGGTGCAGCGGGTTGCTGGCGATGGGCGTCTCGAACGGCTCGTAGTGCTCGGGGAAGGGGCCCTCGTTCATGCGGTCGCGGGCGAACAGCTGGCCGCGACCGGTCTGGTTCATCAGGAACGGGCCCTGGGTCATCCCGGGGGTGGAGTCCTCGGGGAAATCGGGCACGTCGTTGCCCACCCAGCGCTCGCCGTCCCACCACACCACGGCCTTGGTGGCTGCCCACGGCGTGCCGTCGGGCCGCGCGCTGGCGCGGTTGTAGAGGATGCGGCGGTTGCCCGGCCACGACCAGGCCCAGCCCAGGGTCTGGCCGGTACCGTAGGGGTCGGAGTTGTCGCGGCGGATCATCTGGTTGCCGGCCTCGGTCCAGCAGCCGGCGAAGATCCAGCAGCCGCAGGCGGTGGAGCCGTCGGCGCGCAGGAAGCCGAAGTCCTCGAGCTGCTCGCCGGCGCGCACCACCAGGTTGCGGTTCTCGTCGAAGACGTCCTCCAGCGCCCAGCCGTTGTACTCTCGCGCCAGCTCCTCGGGGGTTGGCTCCTCCGGCCTCCGATAGGGCCAGTGCAGGTTGAGGATGGGGTCGGGAAAGGCGCCGCCCTCCTCCTGGTAGAGCCTCTGCAGGCGCAGGAAGATGCCGGCGAGTATTGCCGTGTCGGGCTTGGCCTCACCCGGCGGCGGGCCGGCCTGCCAGAACCACTGCAGCCAGCGCGAGCTGTTGACGATGGTGCCGTCCTCCTCGGCGAAGGCAGTGGTGGGCAGGCGAAACACCTCGGTGTCGATGGCGGCCGGGTCGACGTCGTGGTACTCGCCGTGGTTCATCCAGAACTCGGCGGTCTCGGTCCTCAGCGGGTCGATCACCACCAGGAACTTGAGCCGCGACAGCGCCTCGGTGACCTTGGCCTTGTGCGGGAAGGCCGCCAGCGGGTTGAAGCCCTGGCACAGGTAGCCGGTGATCTCGCCCTGATGCATGCGCTCGAAGGTGTGCAGGATGTCGTAGAGGTCCTCGCCCATCTTCGGCAGCCAGTCGTAGCACCAGTCGTTGTCCTCGCTGGCGGCGTCGCCGTACCACGCCTTCATCAGGCTGACGTGGAAGCGCTCGTAGTAGCGCCAGTAGGAGACCTCGCCGGGCACCAGCGGCGGCCGGGCACGCTCGAGGATGAAGTCCTCATACTCCTGCTCGTCGGCGTCGGGCAGGGTCAGGTAACCGGGCAGCTGATCGGAGAGCAGTCCCAGGTCGGTCAGGCCCTGGATGTTGGAGTGGCCGCGCAGGGCGTTGACGCCGCCGCCGCGCATGCCCATGTTGCCCAGCAGCAGCTGGACCATGGCCGCGGTACGGATGATCTGCGAGCCGATGGAGTGCTGGGTCCAGCCCAGTGCATAGAGGAAGGTCATGGTCTTGTCGGGGGCGGCCGTCTCGGCGGCCATGTCCCAGACGTGCTGGATCTTGTCGCGCGGGGTGCCGCATACCGAGGAGACCACGTCGAGGGTGTAGCGGCTGAAGTGTTGGCGCATTAGCTGGAACACGCAGCGCGGATGCTCGAGGGTCTCGTCGCGCAGCGCGTGTCCCTCGTCGTCATACTCGTACTGCCAGCTTTCCATCTCGTACTCGCCGCTGTCGGCGTCGTAGCCGGTGAACAGGCCGTCCTCGAAGCCGAACTCCTCGCGTACGATCAGGCTGGCATCGGTGTAGGCGAGCACGTAGTCGCGCTGGAAGCGGCCGCTCTCGATCAGGTAGTGGATCAGCCCGCCGAGGAAGGCGATGTCGGTGCCGGTGCGGATCTCGGCGAAGTAGTCCGCCACCGCCGCCGTGCGGGTGAAGCGCGGGTCGACCACCACCAGCCGGGCGTCGTTGTGCTCACGCGCCTCCATCACCCAGCGGAAGCCAACGGGATGCGCCTCGGCTGGGTTGCCACCCATGCCGATGATCAGGTCGGCATTGCGAATGTCGACCCAGTGATTGGTCATGGCACCGCGACCGAATGTTGGGGCAAGACCTGCCACCGTCGGTCCGTGTCAGACGCGCGCCTGATTGTCGAACGCCACCATGCCCAGGCCACGGGCGATCTTGTGAGTGCAGTAGGCCGTCTCGTTGGTCGAGGCCGAGGCCGCCAGCATGCCGGTGGTGGTCCAGTGATTGACCGTATTGCCTTCGTCGTCCTGGGTCACGAAGTTGGCGTCGCGATCGTCCTTCATGTGGCGGGCGATGCGGGTGAAGGCCTCGTCCCAGGAGATGCGCTGCCACTGATTGCTGCCGGCCTCGCGCACCTGGGGATAGCGCAGCCGGGAGTCGCTGCGGATGTAGTCGAGCAGCCCGGCGCCCTTGGGGCACAGCGAGCCGCGGCTCACCGGGTGGTCCGGGTCGCCCTCGACGTGGTAGATGTCGTCGACGTTGTTGATCGCCGCATCGCCGCGGGCGTAGATCAGCACGCCGCAGCCCACCGAGCAGTAGGTGCAGTTGCTGCGGGTGATCTTGGCGCCGGTGAGCTTGAAGTGGCGGATCGAGGCGACGGCGGGCTCGGGGGCGAAGCCCATCATGGCCATGCTGGATGTGGCCATCCCCGCCGCACCGAGCTTGAAGAACTGTCTGCGCGAAACCCTGAGGGTCATGAGGCCTCCTGCCTGGTTCCTACCCAATGCTGTCGTTGTGGTCTGTTGCCAACGGTCTCTTCCAAGCGTAGCGACTTCTGTGCGCCTGCTTGCGGCGGGTTTGTTTCCATCGGTAACGAGGGAGCCAGCTCAGGGCGATTGTTCGCCGCTGGCCTGGGGTTCGCCATCCTCGCGTTGGCCGGTGTCCTCGGCGCCGATCGGCTCGTCGGGCAGTTCGGCGTCGGTTTCCACGTCTTCCCGCTCGGGGGGCTGGGTCTCGTAGGCCGGGCCGGCATCTGAGGCTGCGGCGGGCGTCTGGAACAGCTCGTCGCCCTGGGTCTCGCCGCTGCCGCGGCCTTGGTCCTCCTCCTCCATGTCGGCGCCGGTGATGCCGCTGGTGGTGCCGGCCCGGCCGGTGGTGATGTCGGGCGCCTCGGTGATCTCGGCCGGGTCCATGCCGGTAGCCGTCTCGTCCGGCGTGGCGGGGTCGGCGGCCAGTGCCGCGACCGACCAGAGCATGCTTGCCCCCAGCAGAGGGGCGAACGTCTTGCCTGTCATGGTTGCCTCCTTGCATGCCGCTCTCTCACCCCAGCGTAGACCCTGTGGGGTGGCGCCGATAGCGAGCGTCTACTGCTGTACGAGTGGCAATCCCCGGTCGGGCCTTCCTACACTGGTCCAGGCCATCCCGGTGGGGTACCGGGCCATCATGCATCCGTCTGTCAATGGAGTGACAACTTGCGTAGTCTGCCGGCCACTCTTCCGATCCTGTTCGTCTGCGAAGTCAGCTTCCTGCTCGGCCATGGCCTGATCATGACCCTGCTCGGGGTGCGCATGTCGATCGAGGGCTTTCCCTCGCACATGGCGGGGCTGCTGATGTCGAGCTTCTCGCTCGGCTTCGTGCTGGGCAGCTATCTGCTGGAGAAGCGCATCCGCAGCGTCGGGCATATCCGCGTGTTTGCCGCCTGTGCCGGGGTTCTCGCCGTCACCGCCATGCTCCACGGCCTGTGGGTCGACGCCTGGGCCTGGCTGGTGTGGCGTCTGCTTGGCGGGGTGGCCACGGCGGGCATGCTGATGGTGATGGAGTCCTGGGTCTCGGGGGAATCGACCAACGACAATCGCGGCCGAGTGCTGGCGATCTACATGATCCTCTCGACCCTGTCGCTGGCCGGTGGGCAGTGGATGCTCAACTTGGCCGACCCCGCCGGCCCGGCGCTGTTCTCCCTGGTCGGCATGCTGTTCGCCCTGGCGCTGGTGCCGCTGTCGATCGTGCGCATCCACGGCCCGCGCCAGACCCATGACATCCAGCCCCAGAAGATTCGCCTCAAGGCGCTGTTCGAACGCGCGCCGGTGGGGCTGGTCGGCGCCTTCACCGCCGGGCTGATGGTGCAGTCCTTCTTCGCCATGACCCCCTTCTACGGCCAGGAGATCGGCCTCACCACCGGCGAGACGGCGCGCTTCATGGCCATCACCACCATGGTGGCGCTGTTCGCCCAGTGGGGGCTCGGGCGGCTCTCGGACTATATCGACCGGCGCAAGGTGATCCTGGCCATGGCCATCGTGATGACGATCTCGGGGGTCCTGGTGTCGATGATGGCGCGCATCGACTTCTGGCTGCTGGTGCTGGTGGCCTGCTTCCATACCGCCATGCTGCACACCCTCTACGCCCTGAGCCTGGCCCACACCAACGACTGGCTCGAGCCGGGCGAGATCGTCGCCGCCAATGCCAAGCTGATGATCTGGTACGGCATCGGCTCGATCATCGGCCCCTTCTCGGCCTCGCTGGTGATGCAGGCCATCGGCCCCGACGGGCTGTGGATGTTTTTGGGCGCGGCTTCGCTGGCGCTGGCGCTGTTCGTGGCGCTGCGGCTGCGTCGGCGTGCCGGCGAGCCGGTCGAAGAGGTCGAGCAGGAACCCTTCGTGGCGGTGCCGACGCTGGAGACACCGCACTTCACCGAGCTCGATCCGCGCCTGGAGCCGACCCAGCTCGAGTTTCACTTCGAGGAGGGGAGGGGCGACGAGCGCCAGGAAGAGGCTGCCTGAACGCCGCGAATGCGCCATGATGGGGGCAGGCCCGAGAAGGAGACGCCGATGCGATACTCGTTCGCCCTGTCCTGCCGCTTGACGCTGCTGGCCTGCCTGAGCCTGATGGCCGCGGCGCTGCCGGCGCAAGCCGACATCTGCCCGGCCCCCGGTGAGTGGTACCAGCCCGGCGGTGAGCGCCTCGATTCCACAGCGCTGTTCGGCGAGCTGGCCGAGCGCGACGTGGTGCTGCTCGGCGAGCAGCACGACCGCATGGACCACCACCGCTGGCAGCTGCACACCCTGGCCGGCCTGCACGCCCAGCGCCCCGACATGGTGATCGGCCTTGAAATGCTGCCCCGCGAGGCGCAGCCGGCGCTCGACGCCTGGGTCGCGGGGGAGCTCGACGAAGCCGAGTTCCTCGCTGCCAGCAACTGGCGCAGCGCCTGGGGCTTCGACCCGGCGCTCTACCTGCCGATCCTGCACTTCGCTCGCCTGCACCGGGTGCCGCTCAAGGCGATAAACGTCACGCCGGAGCTGCGCGGTCGCCTGGCCGGCGAAGGCTGGGAGGCGGTGCCCGACGCCGAACGCTTCGGTATCTCCCCGCCAGCCGAGGCCTTGCCGGCGTATCGTGAGCGCCTCGCCGAGGTGTACGCCCAGCATCCCGGCGCCGGTGACGAGGTCGGTCTGGAGCGCTTCGTCGCCGCCCAGCTGGTATGGGACCGCGCCATGGCCGCCGGGCTGGCCGAAGCCACCGCCGAGGGTGCGCTGGCGGTGGGCCTGATCGGCCAGGGCCACCTGCAGTACGAGCACGGCGTACCCCACCAGCTCGACGACCTGGGACTCGAGGCTCACGCCACCCTGCTGCCCTGGGCGGTGGAGGAGGAGTGCGTGGCGCCGCCGGCCGGCCTGGCGCACGCGGTCTTTGCCCTGGCGGCAACACCGGCCGAGGCGCTGCCGCCGATGCAATTGGGCGTCTATATCGTGCCCCATGAGGACGGGATCGAGGTGCACGGCATCCTGGATGGCTCGGTGGCCGAGCGCGCGGGCCTGGAGGAGGGTGACATCATCCTGCGCGCCGCTGGCGAGGCGCTGGGCCGCCCAGCGGACCTGACTCGCCTGGTACAGCGCCAGCCGCCCGGCACCCTGCTGCCACTCGAGGTGCGCCGCAACGGCGAGGAGCGGGAAATCCTGGCGCGTTTCCCACCCCGGACGGGAGAGTAATATGCAGGGCCGTACACTGCTGCGCGCCTTGCCAGTGGCCGCGCTGCTCGCATTTGCCGGCGCGGCACAAGCCGCGGAGGAGCGCCGCGAAAAACACCTCGAGGTGTTCCTCGACCCCGAGAGCGCCTGGCTCGAAGGGAGCGTCACGCTCACGCCGCCGCCAGCCTCGGCCAGCTTCACGCTACTGCCAGGCCTCGAGGTCGTGGGCGCCGAGCTCGACGGTGAAGCTCTGGCGGTCTTCGCCGGCGAGGAGGGCCGGCATGCGCTGGCCCAGCCGGCCGCTGGCGACGCGCTGACCCTGCGCTGGCAGGGACAGCTCGGCGGTGGCAGCGAGCGCCTGATGGTGTCCACCGGCGGCAGCCTGCTGCCCGCCCTGGGAGGCTGGTATCCGCGCTTCGAAGGCCTCGAGCCCTTCGCCCTGACCTTCGACATTGCCCTGCCGCCGGGGCAGCGGGGGGTGGGTACCGGCTCGCTCGACGGCGAGCCGCAGCAGGACGAGCAGGGCTACCGCGTGCGCCATGTGCATCCGAGTACGGCGCTGGTGGAGCTGGCCGCCGGGCCCTGGCGCGAGCGCAGCCGCGAGGTCGCTGGAGTACAGCTGCGTACGCTGTTTCCCGAAGCGCTCGACGAAGCCCATGCCGAGACCTACCTGGAGCATGCCGCCGACTACCTCGTGCGTTTCGCCCGGCGCGTCGGCCCCTACCCCTATGGGAGTTTCACCATCGCCGCCTCGCCGGCGCCGGTAGGGCTCGCTTTTCCCGGCTTTACCCTGCTCGGCGAGCGGGTCATTCCGCTGCCCTTCATTCCCCGCACCTCGCTGGCCCACGAGCTGATGCACGCCTGGTGGGGGGCCGGCGTGCTGGTCGACTATTCCGGCCACAATGGAGTCGGCGGCAACTGGGCCGAGGCGTTGACCACCTACCTTGCCGACTATGCCCTCGACGAAGCCCGCGGCGAGGCGCGGGAGACGCGCCGCCGCTGGCTGCTCGACCTTGCGGCACTGCCGGACGACTTCGACCGCCGTGCGGCCGACTTTCGCGGGCAGCGCGATCCGGCCATGCGGCTGCTGGGCTACCAGCACGGCGCCATGCTCTTGCATATGCTGCGCCAGCGCATCGGCGACGAGGCCTTCGATGAGGGGCTACGACGCTTCGCCGAGCGCCATATGCATCGCGAGGCCGGCTGGGCGGACCTGGCCGCTGCGCTGGGCGAGGCGGCCGGCGAGCCGCTGCAGGAAATGGTGGAGGCCTGGATCGGGCAGCCCGGCCGGCCGGCGCTGGCCGTCGAAGCCGCTCGCCGCGAGACGACGGATGGCTGGGTTGTCGAAGGCACCCTGGCACAGGAGGGCGCCGCGGCGCCCTGGCCGCTCGAGGTGCCGCTCGTGATCGAGACCGCAGCGGGCCAGGAGCACCGGTGGGTGAACCTCGAGACAAGCAGCGGCGACTTCTCGCTGTCGCTCTCCGATGTGCCGCTGTCGCTTGCGGTCGACCCCGACTTCGACCTGCTCAGGCAGCTGCAGGGGCCGCCGATCCTGCGTCGCGTGGTGCTCGACCCGGCGGCGCGGCTACTCGCCCTGGACGACACCTTGGCCGAGCCGGTCAGGCAGGCCCTGGGCGCCTCCCTGCCCGAGGCCGGGCAGGCGCCGGCGCTGGGGGAGGGGGCGCCTGCGCTGCTGCTGGTGGGACTGACCGAGCCGGTCGCCGAGTGGCTGGATGACGCGGGCCTCGGCGACGTCACAAGCGATATGGCGCGGCGCGGCCAGGCGCGGGCCTGGACCCTGCCGGGTACCGCCATGGTGGCGCTCAGCGGCGACGACCGTCAGGCCGTGGCGCGCCTGCTGGGCAGCCTGCGCCATCAGCTGGCGCATAGCTACCTGAGCGTGGACGGCGACGAGACGCTTGCTGGTTCCTGGTCGCTGGAGGAAACGGCCCTGCGCGTCGATTGGTCACCCTGACCGCTTGGATGAACTGCTACAGAATGCGCTATTGTATCGAGTGCCCTGCCAGCCAGGCTCGGTAGAAGTTTCATGCTGTCCCTCGATCTCGAGGCGCCATTTATGGAGGATTGCCTTGGCCATTTCCCGTTTCGCCGACCTTCTTGAGGAGGCTCGCCGCCAACCCGAGCCACAGCGGCTGCTGTTCGTCTTCACCCGTGCCGAGTTGCCGGATGATCCCAGCGAGGAGCAGCAGCGGCGCTTCGCGCAGGGCGAGGGTGGCGTATTGACCCCGGTGCTGTGCGTCGACAAGACGCCCGAGGAGCTAAGCGACATGCAGGCCCTGGTGGCCGAGTCGCAGCGTACCGGTATCGAATGGGACATCGTCTTCGTCGGTGCCCTGTCCGGCAGCGGCCGGCAGGCTCCTACCAGCGACGAGGCCGAGCAACACTTGCAGCGCATGGTGGAATCGCTGCAGATGGGCAATACCCAGCGCTACCTGGCGCTCGATCGGCAGGGTGAGGCGGTGGCCTTGCAATAAGCTCTGCGTGCCACCATAGACAAGACTTATCGGAGCCATGGCGGCAATCAATTTTCGCCTATCGGTTGCGATCGATATGATAGGCCCCGTATTCGGATCATCCACCCAGACATGGAGCAACACTGAATGTCCCTGATCAACACCGAAGTCCAGCCGTTCAAGGCCACCGCTTTCCACAACGGCGAGTTTGTCGAGGTCTCCAACGAGGACCTGAAAGGCCAGTGGTCCGTGGTGATCTTCATGCCGGCTGCGTTCACCTTCAACTGCCCGACCGAGGTCGAGGACGCTGCCGAGCACTACGAGGAGTTCAAGAAGGCCGGTGCCGAGGTCTATATCGTTACCACCGACACCCACTTCTCGCACAAGGTGTGGCACGAGACTTCCCCGGCAGTGGGCAAGGCCAAGTTCCCGCTGGTCGGTGACCCGACCCACGTGCTTACCCGTGCCTTCGGCGTGCACATCGAAGAAGCTGGCCTGGCCCTGCGCGGTACCTTCGTGATCGATCCTGACGGTGTGATCAAGACCCTGGAGATCCACGACAACGCCATCGCCCGTGACGTAGGCGAGACCCTGCGCAAGCTGAAGGCCGCTCAGTACGTGCGCAACAACCCGAACGAAGTCTGCCCTGCCAAGTGGAAGGAAGGCGAGGAAACTCTCGCTCCGTCCCTGGATCTGGTCGGCAAGATCTAAACGATCTGCGACCCGCGAGGCTATCCCCTGACCTCGCGTGGCCCCACGCCCGGGCATGCACTGCCCGGGCGATTTTTCGATACGTGCCAGCTCCTGCCTGCGCTGACCCCGGTCCGCGTTCAGGCACCGGCTTGCCGTTTTCCATGAGCCAGACATGAAGGAAACCGCTGTCATGTTGGACGACAATCTGAAAAGCCAGCTTAAAGCCTACCTGCAGAAGGTCACTCAGCCGTTCGAGATCGTCGCGTCCCTCGATGACGGCGCGAAATCCCAGGAACTGCATGGCCTGCTGAAGGATATCGACGGTCTCAGCGACAAGATCACCCTGCGCCTCGACGGCACTGACGCGCGCAAGCCCTCCTTCGCGCTGAACCGTCCCGGCGAGGAGACCGGCCTGGTATTTGCCGGTATTCCCATGGGCCACGAGTTCACCTCGCTGGTGTTGGCGCTGCTGCAGGTCGGCGGCCATCCGCCCAAGGTGAGCGACGATACCCTCGAGCAGATCAGGAACCTCGAGGGCGAGCTGCACTTCGAGACCTACTACTCGCTGTCGTGCCAGAACTGTCCCGACGTGGTGCAGGCACTCAACCTGATGGCCATCTTCAACCCGGGCGTGCGTCACGTCGCCATCGACGGCGCGCTGTTCCAGGACGAGGTGGAAGAGCGCCAGGTGATGTCGGTGCCGAGCATCTACCTCAATGGCGAGCCCTTCGACCAGGGTCGCATGAGCCTGGAGCAGATCCTGGCCAAGGTTGACACCGGCGCGGCCCAGCGTGAAGCAGCCAAGCTCAACGAGAAGGACTCCTTCGACGTACTGATCGTGGGCGGCGGCCCCGCTGGGGCGGCAGCGGCCATCTACGCCGCGCGCAAAGGCATCCGTACCGGCGTGGCGGCCGAGCGCTTCGGTGGCCAGGTGCTCGATACCATGGCCATCGAGAACTTCATCTCCGTGCCCTATACCGAAGGCCCCAAGCTGGCCGCGGCCCTGGAGCAGCACGTCAAGGAGTATGAAGCCGACATCATGAACCTGCAGCGTGCCGTGAAACTGGTTCCGGCGGCCGACCAGGGCGGCGAGCACGAGGTGGTGTTCGAATCCGGCGCCAGCCTCAAGAGCAGGACGCTGATTCTCTCCACCGGCGCCCGCTGGCGCGAGATGAACGTGCCCGGCGAGGCCGAGTACCGCAACAAGGGTGTGGCCTACTGCCCCCACTGCGACGGCCCGCTGTTCAAGGGCAAGCGTGTGGCGGTGATCGGCGGCGGCAACTCCGGCGTCGAGGCGGCCATCGACCTGGCTGGCATCGTCGGCCACGTGACGCTCATCGAGTTCATGGACGAGATGCGCGCCGATGCGGTACTGCAGAAAAAGCTGCGCAGCCTGTCCAACGTCGAGATCATCCTCGGCGCGCGGACCACCGAAGTGAATGGCGACGGTCAAAGGGTCAACGGCCTGACGTACGAGGAGCGCGCCTCCGGCGAGATCAAGCAGATCGCACTGGAAGGCATCTTCGTGCAGATCGGCCTGGTGCCCAACACCGAGTGGCTCACCGACTCGCCGATCGAGCTCTCCCCGCGTGGCGAGATCGTTGTCGACGAGCGTGGCATGACCTCGGTGCCCGGCATCTTCGCTGCTGGCGACGTCACCACCGTGCCCTACAAGCAGATCGTCATCGCCATGGGCGAGGGCTCGAAGGCCGCCCTGGGCGCCTTCGACTACCTGATTCGCCACTGAGGTGAAGCCGCGGCCGGCATGCCGCGGCGGCCCCACCCGACGCCCCGTTGACTCGCTCAGCGGGGCGTTTGCGTAGCCGGCCGCCACTCGCGGTCACAGCGCCGGACAAGGTGCTCCAAAGCGGTTCCCGACTGTCTTATTACGCACTAAATCGGTGCTTTTTCTTAGTCCGATTCCCTTTCCCTGCATCGTTGAATAAACGTTCTGTCTGCACTATCCCCGTACTGGAATAAACCTTGCTACTGTTTTGCCACATGCCCCGGCATGCATCGTCCAAGAACATCAAAAAATCTATCGAGGATTTCCTATGCGTAACAACAAGAACAACTGGCTGCTGGCGACTTCAGCCGCTGCCCTGGCACTGGGTACCGCTTCCGTGGCCTCCGCCAACACTCTGCAGACCACCCTCGATCGTGGCGCCGTGCAGTGCGGCGTCAGTGACGGCCTGCCGGGCTTCTCCGCGCCGGACGATCAGGGCGATTGGCAGGGCCTGGACGTCGATGTCTGTCGTGCCGTGGCGGCGGCGGTATTCGGCGATGCCGACGCGGTGCGCTACATCTCGCTGAATGCCGTGGAGCGCTTCACCGCGCTGCAGTCCGGCGAGGTCGACATGCTCTCGCGCAACACCACCTGGACCACCACCCGCGATACCACCCTGGGCCTGAATTTCACCGGCGTGACCTTCTACGACGGCCAGGGCTTTCTGGTCTCGAGTGACCTCGGCGTGACCAGCGCCAGCGAGCTCGATGGTGCCGCCGTCTGCACCCAGTCGGGCACCACCACCGAGCTCAACCTGGCCGACTACTTCCGTGCCAACGGCATGGAGTTCCAGCCCATCGTCTTCGACACCTCCGAGCAGACCGTGGGCGGCTTCGAGGCCGGCCGTTGCGACGTGCTGACCTCCGACACCTCCCAGCTGGCGGCGCTGCGCATCCAGCTCTCCGATCCCGATGGCGCCGTGATTCTGCCTGAGATCATCTCCAAGGAGCCGCTGGGCCCGTCGGTTCGCCAGGGAGACGATCAGTGGTTCAACATCGTCAAGTGGGCGCTGTTCGCCATGATCAACGCCGAGGAGTACGGCATTACCAGCGAAAACGTCGACGAGATGCGCAATTCCGAAGACCCCAATATCGCCCGCCTGTTGGGTCAGGACGGCAATTACGGTGAAGGCAAGGGGCTCGATGCCAACTGGGCCTACAACATCATCAGCCAGGTGGGTAACTACGCCGAGAGCTACGACCGTAACGTGGGCATGGATTCACCGCTGCAGATCGAGCGCGGCATTAACGCCCTGTGGACCGACGGTGGCATCCTCTACGCTCCGCCGATTCGCTGATCATCCGCCGGGGCATCGACGTGATGCCCTGATCCTCGACCCGCTCCCGCTCCGGTCATGATCCGGGCCGGGAGCGCTACCTGCTTGACGGATCCAGGCGGAGAGTCCTTTCATGTCCGTTCGTTCCAAGGCCCGCCCCGTGGGGCCAAAACCGCCTTTCTGGCGCGACCGCGCCAAGCGAGCGCTGTTCTTCCAGGCGCTGCTGGTTACCGCCGTCGCGCTGTTCCTGCTCTACATCATCGGCAACACCCAGGACAACCTGGCCGCTCGCGGCATCACCACCGGCTTCGGCTTTCTGGAAAGAACTGCCGGCTTCGGCATCGGCCAGAGCCTGATCGAATACTCGTCGCAGAGCACCTATGGCCGCACCTTCGTCGTGGGCCTGCTCAACACGCTGCTGGTGTCGGCGCTGGGCATCGTGGCCGCAACCATCGTCGGCTTCATCGTGGGTATCGCGCGGCTGTCGCCCAACTGGCTGATCGCCCGGCTGGCCAGCGGCTACATCGAGATCTTCCGCAACATTCCGCTGCTGCTGCAGATCTTCTTTTGGTACTTCGCGGTGCTGCGGGCCATGCCCGGTCCGCGTGACAGCCTGTCGCTGGGCGAAGTCCTCTTTCTCAACGTGCGCGGGCTGTTCCTGCCCGAGCCGCTGTTCGAGTCGGGCTTCGGCCTGATCCCGCTGGCCCTCGGCGTCGCCGTGGTCGCCAGCGTCGTCCTGGTGGTGTGGAACAAGCGACGCCACGAGTCGACCGGACAGCGCCTGCCGGCGGGGTGGATCTCGCTGGCCCTGATCGTCGGCCTGCCGCTCTTCGTGCTGGTAGCGACCGGTGTGCCCGTCACCTGGGACGTGCCCGAGCTGCATGGCTTCAATTTCCGCGGCGGCATCACCATCATTCCCGAGTTCCTGGCCCTTTGGCTGGCGCTTTCGATCTATACCGCGTCGTTCATCGCCGAGATCGTGCGCTCCGGCATCCAGGCGATTGCCCACGGCCAGACCGAAGCGGCCCAGGCCCTGAGCCTGCCCCAGGGGCTGGTGCTGCGCCTGGTGGTGGTGCCCCAGGCGATGCGCGTGATTATCCCGCCGCTGACCAGCCAGTATCTCAACCTGATCAAGAATTCGTCGCTTGCCACCGCCATCGGCTACCCCGACCTGGTCTCGGTGTTCGCCGGGACCACGCTCAACCAGACGGGCCAGGCGATCGAGGTCATCGCCATGACCATGGCGGTCTACCTGACCATCAGCCTGCTGGTGTCGATGTTCATGAACTGGTTCAACGCCCGCGTGGCGCTGGTGGAACGCTAGGAGAGGCGCCATGACGATACAACACAAGATGATCGAGGCGCGTCCTGCGCCCCGCAACACGGTGGGCCCCGTGGCCTGGCTGCGGGCCAACCTGTTCAGCGGACCGATCAACAGCATCTTCACCCTGCTCGGCCTGTATCTGCTCTACCTGCTGCTCACGCCGACGATCCAGTGGGCCATCATCAATGCCGACTGGGTCGGCACTTCGCGCGACGACTGCTCCCGTGAGGGGGCCTGCTGGGTCTTCGTCAGCGCCCGCTTCACCCAGTTCATCTACGGCCTCTATCCGCGCAGCGAGATCTGGCGGGTCGACGTGACCTTCGCCACCTTCGCCGCGCTGATCGCCTGGCTGGCGATCCCCCGGCTGCCGTTCAAGCGCTGGGTGGTGCTGGCCACCCTGGTTGCCTTCCCGATTTTTGCCTACGTCATGCTCTATGGCGGCCACTTCGGCCTGCGGGTGGTGGAGACCCACCGTTGGGGCGGGCTGATGCTGACCCTGGTACTGGCCGTGGTGGGCATGGTCGGGGCGCTGCCGATCGGCATCCTGCTGGCCCTGGGGCGGCGTTCGCAAATGCCCATCGTCAAGAGCTTCTGCGTGGTGTTCATCGAGTTCTGGCGCGGCGTGCCGCTGATCACGGTGCTGTTCATGGCCTCGGTGATGCTGCCGCTGTTCATGCCCACCGGCGTCAGCGTCGACCGCCTGATCCGCGCCTTCATCGGGATCACGCTGTTCCAGAGTGCCTACATGGCCGAGGTCATCCGCGGCGGACTGCAGGCCATTCCCCGCGGCCAGGAGGAGGCGGCGGCGGCGCTGGGCATGAACTACTGGATGCGCATGGGCCTGATCGTGCTGCCCCAGGCGCTGAAGATGATGATTCCCGGCATCGTCAACACCTTCATCTCGCTGTTCAAGGACACCACCCTGGTGATGATCATCGGGTTGTTCGACCTGCTGGGGATCGTCCAGGCAGCGCTGTCGGACTCCCGTTGGCTGGGCTTTGCCCTCGAGGGCTACGTGTTCGCCGCGTTCATGTTCTGGATCTTCTGCTTCAGCATGTCGCGCTACAGCCAGTACCTCGAGCGGAAGCTGCACACCGGCCATAAGAGATAGGAATGAAAACAATGACTGAACAGGCAACCCAGGCCGGCAACGAGACCCCGATGGTCGAGATGCGCGGCGTCAACAAGTGGTACGGCGACTTCCACGTGCTGCGCGACATCGATCTCGAGGTCAAGCGCGGCGAGCGCATCGTCATCTGTGGGCCGTCCGGCTCCGGCAAGTCGACGCTGATCCGCTGCATCAACCACCTCGAGGAGCACCAGGCGGGCGAGATCGTGGTCGGTGGCGTGCCGCTGACCCAGGACGTCAAGCGCATTGAACAAATCCGCCGTAGCGTCGGCATGGTCTTCCAGCATTTCAACCTCTTCCCGCACCTCACGGTGCTGGAGAATTGCTGCCTCGCCCCGATGTGGGTGCAGAAGAAACCGCGCCGTGAGGCCGAAGAGCAGGCCATGCGTTATCTGGAACGGGTGCGCATCGCCGAGCAGGCGCGCAAGTACCCGGGCCAGCTCTCCGGTGGCCAGCAGCAGCGCGTGGCGATCGCCCGCTCGCTGTGCATGCACCCCGAGGTGATGCTGTTCGACGAGCCTACCTCGGCGCTCGACCCGGAGATGATCAAGGAGGTGCTCGATGTCATGGTCGAGCTGGCTCGCGAGGGCATGACCATGCTCTGCGTGACCCACGAGATGGGCTTCGCCAAGACCGTGGCCGACCGCGTAATCTTCATGGACCAGGGGCAGATCATCGAGGAGAACGCGCCGGAGCCCTTCTTCAACAACCCGCAGTCCGAGCGTACCCAACTCTTCCTCAGTCAGATTCTCGGCCATTGAGGGAGTGGTCGTTCCCCGGGCGGCCCTGCGGTTCCGGGGATGGCTCGTGCTGGCCGAACAGCAGCACCCGATTGCGCCCGGCATGCTTGGCGGCATAGAGCGCCTGGTCTGCCCGGGCAATCGCCAGGTCCTGCGCCTCCTGCTGAGCCTGGCCCGGCGTGAGCCCGGCGATACCGATGCTGATGGTGATGTCGACCTGCCGCTGCATGGCGTTCGTGGCCAGCGAGGAGAGCGGGAAGGGAGTATCGGCGATGCAGGCGCGCAGGCGCTCGCCAAGCTGCATGACCTGGCCGTCGTCGAGTTCGCTGACGAATACCGCAAACTCTTCCCCGCCCATGCGGGCCAGGACGTCCCGGCCACGCAGTTCGTTGCCCAGGCGGGTTGCCAACAGCTTCAGCAGGGCGTCTCCCGCAGGATGCCCGTAGCGGTCGTTGATCTGCTTGAAGTGGTCGATATCGATCAGCAGGAGGTGGCAGTACAGGGTAGGAGTGCTGTCGAGAATCGCCCGCAGGCGGCGTGTCAGGCCGCGGCGGTTCATCACGCCGGTGAGTTCGTCGTATTCGGCAGCGACCATGGCGCGCTGCTCTCCCTGCTTGCGCCGGCTGATGTCGATGACCAGCCCCGAGGCGATGCTGGCCTGGCCGGCCTCATCGAAGCCCACCTCGGCAACGAGCTCAAACCAGCGGGGTTGCTCTTCTCCGCAGAGCAACCGAACGTCGAGACGGCAGCCCTGGCAGGATTGGGACAGGCAATGGCGCAATTCAGACCAAAGCCGCTGACGGTCGCTGCGTAGGACATGGGCAAGCAGCCGACGCAGCGGCAAGCGGGCATAGTCATCGGGATAGCCGAGGGTTCGCAGCAAACCGCGGGAGCACCAGGTTGAACCGCTTCTCAGGTCGATTTCCCAGGTCCGCACTCGGCCACCTGCTGGAACAGCTCGAACTGGCGTCGGCGGCTGGCGAGCTGATGACGGTAGAGGGTAGAGGTGATCAGTTCGGCGGCAACCACGAGGGCCTCGATACCGGCTCCTTCCCAATCGAGGGGGCGTTCGCAGTCGTCGATCCCCAGGGTGCCCCACCAGCATCCGTCCACCATGATGGGGACAGTCACCATGGAGCGGATCGACTGGCTTTCGAGGTTGTCGCGCAGTGAGCCTGGTGCCATGTGGTCGATAATGAAGCGTTGTGACACGCCGCGCTGGCGCTCCTCGACCATGCGGCGGTAGATAGGGTCGCTGAACACGCTGGAAAAGAAGCGAAAACGCTTGTGGGTGAGCTGGCGGTAGCGCGGCTCGGCCGCCCATTCGAAAACGTAATCCTGAACTACGACTTCTTTCTGAAGCTCGAGCAGCTGGAAGATCCAGACTCGGCTGGCACCCGAGGCGCGGCCGATTTCGCCGAGCAGAGCATCGACACCGTCGCCCCAGAAGCGCCCCTGCATCAATGCTTGACTGCCCTTGGCAAGGGCGGCCAGAAGTCGCGTGGCGTCTGGGTGGATCGGAACCGGCATGAGACGTCTCATCCATCAAGCGGTTCAACGATCATAACAGAGAGTTACACACCTGCTGGCATTAGCGGAAAGACGTAGCCCTGACACTGAGTATCAAGTGTGTCACTGCGGCCTGAAGGGCTCGGCGGGACGCGTCACCCGTGCGCTGCCGACGATGCTCGGCTCGATCTCGATGGCGCGTGCTTCGCTGGTCCAGGCGGAGTCGCTGTCGTGCACGGCGGGGCGGCGCTCGAAGGAGCGGGTGACCACGTCGCTGGGAGCGAAGCCTTTGTGGGTAGCCCTTTGGCGAGAGCGCAGACAGAGCGACAGCAGCAGGTGCAGGCTCAGCACGGCAGCTAGCCAGAGGCCACTGCCAAGCGCCAGTAGCGGCCAGGCTTCGTTCCATTGCATGGTCGCAAGCCAGCTCGAGCGCGGCAGCAACCACAACACTGCGCTGGCCATCAGGCTGAGCTGGAGCAGCAGGTGGGTAAGCAGCAGCAGACCGTGGAACAGCGGACGCTGGGGAAACGGAGAGTGGCGCATTGGGGTCCTCCCTTGACGCAATGCAGTACCGGTACTGGCCCAAAATCCATTCTGGTCAGTGGGAATGCTACCCCAGATCAGCCTCTGGCGTCAGTCGTTACACTGGGAAACGAACCTGGCCGCTCAGTCCAGCATAGTGATGCTGGCGGGCAGCAGTGGAGTGCGAGCACGGTGCCGGGTCAGCGGCTGGTCCTCGATGGCGGTCAGCATGATCTGCAGCGGGTCGCCGTGACTCACCAACAGTATGGTCTCGTGGCGCATTTCCTGCTCCAGCGAGGCGATCACGGCCTGCATGCGCGCGGCCACGCTGGTGACGCTCTCCACGCCGAAGGCACGATGCGCCGGGTCATGCTCGTCGTGTTTCCAGACCTCTTCATAATGGCGATCCGCCAGGCCCTCGAAGTCGCCAAAGCTGCGTTCCCGCAGGCGTGGTTCCGGCTGCAGCTCCAGGCCGAAGTGAGCGGCGACTCGCCTGGCAGTTTCGCGGGTACGGAGAAAGTCGGAGTGCAGGATCCGCGTCGGTGCCGGCCAGCGCCAGGCCTGGAGCAGGCTAGCCAGCTGTTGCTCGCCTTCCGGGGAAAGCCCGAACTCAGCGAGCCCTCGTTGCGGTGTGCTGATGATCAGCCCACGTGCGTTGGCCTGGCTGTGGCCGTGCCGCATCAGCAGGTAGCGATTGTGGCGCTGGCGCGAGGAGGCTTGAAATGAGTTTGACATCTCGTTGTTACACTACCTAGATTGATGGTTAGTTTCGTTTGCGATCATGAATCACGCAATCATGTTCGTATGCGAGCAGAACGGCGACCTCACAGAACATCCTTGCCTCGCCGTTCCGAAAAAACAAACATAATGATAGTGACACAGAGAGATACGCCAATGACAAGATCCAAGATGCCCTGCCGTTATCCCTTTGCCACCCTGGCATTGACCTCACTGTTGCCGCTGGCCCTGCTGGTATCGGCCCAGGCCCAGGCAGACTGTCCGCGAGGTGACCTGGATACCCTGTACTGCGACGAGGATGGCGACATGGTCGCCGACCTGCCCGCCGATGAATCCGAGTGGATCAATCCCGATACGCTGATCTTCGCCTACACCCCGGTGGAAGACCCCGCCATCTACTCCGATATCTGGCAGCCCTTCATCGATCACCTCGAGGAGGTGACCGAGCGCAACGTGCGCTTCTTCGCCGTGCAGTCGAACTCGGCTCAGGTCGAAGCCATGCGCAGCGGGCGGCTGCACATCGCTGGCTTCTCCACCGGACCGACGCCGTTCGCCGTGAACCTGGCCGGTGCGGTGCCGTTTGCCCTGATGGGCTCCGACGATGGCCAGTTTGGCTATACCCTGCAGGTCTATACCCATGTCGACTCCGGCATCGACGAGCTGGAGGACCTGCATGGCAAGCGGGTGGCTCACACCTCGCCCACCTCCAATTCCGGTAATCTCGCCCCCCGGGCGCTATTCCCCGACCTCGGCATCGTGCCGGACGAGGACTATGAAGTGGTCTATTCCGGCAGCCACGACCAGTCGATGCTCGGCGTGGTCGCGCGCGACTATGACGCTGCCCCGGTCGCTTCCGAGGTAGTCGAGAGGATGGCCGCCCGCGGCCTCTATGATGAGGACGAGGTCAAGATCATCTACGAAACCGACGCCTTTCCCACGACCTCCTACAATTATGCTCATAACCTGCATCCCGACCTGGTCGAGAAGATCAAGGAAGCCTTCTTCACCTTCGACTTCGAGGGCACGGCGCTGGGTGACGAGTTCGAGGGCGTCGATAAGTTCATCCCCATCAACTATCAGGAACACTGGGAAGTCATCCGCACCATTCAGGCGGCCAACGACGTGCGCTACACCCGCGAAGACCTGGAGCAGGAGTAAGCGACAGCCGAGCCCCGGCAAGGCCGGGGCGACTTCTCCTACGTTCCTTGTCACATGAGGTGGGTGGATGCTGGAAATTTCGAAGCTGGTCAAGCGCTACGGTCGTGACGAGCCGGTGCTGGAAGAGCTGGATCTGGTGGTGGAAGGAAGCAGCGTGGTTTCCATCGTCGGGGCCTCCGGCGCTGGGAAGAGCACCATGCTGCGCTGTATCAATCGCCTGGTCGAGCCCACCTCGGGTTCGATCAGGCTCAACGGCAGCGAGCTGGTCAATCTGCGCGGGCGCGAGCTGCGTCGCGCCCGACGCAAGATCGGCATGGTCTTTCAGGGCTTCAACCTGATCGATCGGCTGACGGTGATGGAGAACGTGCTGGCCGGGCGGCTCGGCTACGTCAATCTTTTCCAGGCGATCACGCGGCGCTATCCGCAGAGCGACATCGAGCGAGCCTTCCACTTGATGGAGCGGGTGGGCATTGCCCACTATGCCAACAAGCGGGCCGACGAACTCTCCGGCGGTGAGCGCCAGCGTGTCGGCGTGGTGCGGGCGCTGATGCAGGAGCCCGAGATCCTGCTCGCCGACGAACCGACGGCATCGCTGGACCCGCGTACCTCAGAGCAGATCATGAAGCTGCTGCAGAGCCTGGCCAGCGAGCTGTCGCTGCCGGTGCTGATCAATATCCACAACGTGGCCCAGGCCAAGACCTACACCGAACGGATCGTCGGTCTGCGCCACGGCAAGATGATCTTCGACGGGGCGCCGGCCGACTTCAACAAGGAAGCCCTGGACGCCATCTACGGCGGCATCGAGGCCCCCGAGGAAGAGCTCGTCGAGACGCCGTCGAACAGTGCCGAGGCGGGAACCCGGGGGGTGACCCATGACCAGGCCTGAGGTCTCCGGCTCCCCATCGGTACCGCGGACCTGGCGCAAGCCGCCCTTCATCGCCAACCCCTGGCTGCGCTACGGCCTGTGGCTGGCGGTGATCGCCTATCTGATCTGGGCCTTCGGCAGCCTGCCCTTCAACTGGGAGCGCATCAGCGAGGGCCTGCCCCGGGCGGCACGCATCTTTGGTGGCGGTTTTCCGCCCAGCTTCGAGCGCTGGGGGCTGCTGTTCACCGGGTTCAAGGAGAGCTTCCAGATCGCCATCCTGGCGACCCTGCTCGGCGTGGCGCTGTCGATTCCCTTCGCGGTGATGGCGGCGCGCAACGTGGCGCCGCTGCCGGTCTACCTGTTCGGCCGTGCGGTGATCATCGTCTCGCGCAGCTTCCACCCGGTGATCGTGGCCATCCTGTTCGTCGCCGCCGTGGGGTTCGGCCCCCTGGCGGGGATCCTGACCCTGACCCTCTACTCCATCGGCTTCGTCGGCAAGCTGCTGGCCGAGGAGATCGAGGAGATCGACTGGGGCCAGGTGGAAGCGATGCGCGCCGCCGGAGCGGGCTATCTGGCGACGCTGGTCTATGCGGTCTTTCCGCAGATCCTGCCGCGTCAGGTGGGACTCTCCATGTACCAGCTCGACAGCAACCTGCGCGCCTCGGCGGTGGTCGGTATTGTCGGAGCCGGGGGCATCGGCGGCACCCTGATGAACGCCTTCGGGCGCTACGACTACGATTTCGCCTTCGCCATTCTGCTGATCATCATCGCGGTGATCCTGGTCAGCGAAGGCATCAGCGGCTGGGTGAGGAAGAAGATATGGTAGATCACGCCGGTGTCCTTGCCGATCGCGTCTGGCAGCGCTATGACCGCCGGGAGCGCCTGATTCGCTATGCCGTCCTGCTGGTGACCCTGATGGTGGTTGTCTGGGCGGTGCGCGACATCGATATCTTCTGGCCCTGGGTCTGGGATGCCCCCAACCAGATTTCGAGCCTGGGCGCACGCATGTGGCCGCCCGATCCCTCCCGGCTTGCCGCGATCACCAGTGCGTTGCTCGAGACGGTGCACATCGCCACCCTGGCGACCCTGCTGACGATCTTCATCGCCCTGCCGGTCTCCTATATCGCGGCGCAGAACACTACCCCCAACCGCGCCTGCCTGTGGCTCGGGCGCTTCATCCTGGTCTCCAGCCGTTCGGTGAACACCATCATCTGGGCGCTGCTGTTCGTGGCGATCTTCGGCCCTGGCGTGCTGGCCGGGATACTGGCCATCATGTTTCGCTCCATTGGCTTCATCGGCAAGCTGATGGGTGAGGCGATCGAGGAGATCGACCGTCGGCCGGTAGAGGCCATGGAAGCGACCGGTGCTTCCAAGGCCAAGGTGATCGTCTACGCCATCGTGCCCCAGGTAATGCCGGCATTCTTCGCCATCGTCATCCTGCGCTGGGACATCAACATCCGCGAGTCCACGGTGCTGGGGCTGGTGGGGGCCGGTGGCATCGGGGTACTGCTGCAGGGCGCCATCGACACCTTCGCCTGGCCCACGGTGGCCACCATCCTGACAGCCATCATCGTACTGGTGCTGATCGGTGAAGCGATCACCAGCCTGCTACGGCGCAAGGTGATCTGAGCGGTTGACCGCCGAGGTCGCCCTTGCCAATGTTGAGAGAGGGAGAGTCCCGTGCCGCCGAGACGCCGGGCTCTCCCATCCACTGGCATCAAGGAGAGGCTATGACAACCTATATCGTGGTGGCCGATGCAGCCCGGGCGCGCATCTTTACCCGTGACGCCCTCAAGCTGGAAGAGAAGGAGAGCCTGATTCATGCCGAGGGACGGCTGCATGAAGGCGACCTGGTGACCGATCGCGGGGCCGACGTTCACGAGTCCACGTCGCCCACCGCGCGCTCATCGGGTGGCGAGAGCGTGGCGCGTACCCACGAGGAGCTGATCTTTGCCAAGGAGGTGGCCGAGCGCATCTACCGCGCGCGGGTCGACAACACTCTGGAGAAGCTGATTCTGGTGGCACCGCCGCGCTTCCTGGGTCAACTGCGCGACAAGCTCGACGGTCCCTCCAGCAAGCTGGTGATCCACACCCTGGCCAAGGATCTCTCCAAGGCCAGCCTGGCGGATATCCAGGAGGCCGTCAGCGATATGCGCTGAATACTTGACGACTTTCGTCTCAAGGCGCGGGCGTTCTTGCCGATAAGGGGAGCATGGTGGTGACGTTGTTTCACCGCAGCATGCTTCCTTCATCGCAGCGAGAGCGCCCATGTATCTCAAGTCAATCCGACAGTTCGTGGTTCTGCTGGCCGGCCCGTGCCTGATAGCCGTGGTTGCGGCCTTGGTCATCTACGCTCTGTTCTCTTCGGCTCGTACCCAGCACACCGCAGAAACACATACTCAGGGACTGCTTGAGTCGGCCATCGACGAGCGCCTGGCGGTGCTGGCGGATGCCGAGGCCGGACGCATCCAGCGAGAGCTCGAGCACGCCCTCACGCTGGCGACCCAACTGGCCGACACCAACGCCCTGATGGGCCAGCGCGGTGCCAGCGGGCGCAGCGCTCTCTCCCTTAGCCGGCGCGAGCTATCCAACATCGTCCGTGAGACGGTGGTACAGAACCCCTCGCTGCTGGACGCCTACATCGGCTGGGAGCCCGATGCCTTTGGCCGTGACGCGCTGTATGCCGACCTCGGCGAGGCCGACGGCTACGACGGCACGGGGCGCTTCATGCCCTGGTGGTATCGCACCGAGGAGGGCAGCGTCGAAGTGCTGCCGCTGGGCGATACCATGGAGAGCACCACTCCGCTAGGCAGCGGCGTGCGCGAAGGTGAGTACTATCTCTGTGCGCGGGAGACGCTGTCACCCTGCGTCATCGACCCGGCGCCCTACGACTTCGGCGGCGAGACGCTGCTGGTGACCTCGTTCAACGCCCCGATCCTGGTCGACGGCGATTTCCGCGGCGTGGCCGGGGTCGACCTCTCCCTCGACTTCATCCAGGAGCTACTGCTGCAGGCCAACGCCGCCCTCTACGACGGCGCGGGCGAGATGGCTCTGGTAGCAGGGCGCGGCGGCCTGGTGGCGCATACCGCCGGTGCCGAGCGGCTCGGATCCGCAGCAGGCGAAGCCTTCGACGGTGAGGTGCTGGAGGCAGTCGAACGCGCACGCCTCGAGGGCAGCAGCGTAAGCCTGACCCGGGAAGGCATGCTCGAGCGCTATCAGCCGTTCAGCATCGGGACCAGCGAGCTGCCATGGACCCTGCTGATTCGGCTGCCCGAAGAGGCGGTGATGGCCGAGCTCGCTGCCCTTCAGGCGCTCATGGGCGAGCAGCGCCGGGCCGATACCCTGGGCATGACGCTGGTCGGCCTGCTGCTGGCGGCGTTGGGGCTCGCCGCCCTGTGGTGGGTCGGCACCCGCGTGTCGCGGCCGCTGCGCCTGCTGGCCGAGCGCATGCGCGAGATCGCCAGCGGTGATGGCGACCTGACGCAGCGCCTGCCGGTGCGTGGGCGGGACGAAAGCGCCGAGCTGGCTATCCAGTTCAATGCCTTCGTCGACAAGATCCACGACGTGCTGCTCGACGTGCGTGACAGCAGCGAATCGGTTCGCGTGGCGGCCAGCGAAATCGCCAGCGGCGGTGAGGACCTGTCGCGGCGCACCGAGCAGGCTGCTGCCAGTCTGCAGCAGACCTCCGCCTCCATGGAGCAGATCTCGGCCACGGTGGAACACACCTCGGCCTCCTCGCGGGAAGCCAATGGCCTGTCGAAGTCGGCCGCCGAGGTCGCGCAGTGCTCCGGCGACACGGTCGGCCAGGTGGTGGACACCATGCAGGAGATCAGCCGCTCATCGGAGCAGATCGGCGAGATCGTCAAGGTCATCGACGGCATCGCCTTCCAGACCAACCTGCTGGCGCTCAATGCTTCGGTCGAGGCCGCCCGAGCCGGCGAGCATGGTCGCGGCTTTGCCGTGGTCGCCGACGAGGTGCGCCAGCTGGCCACCCGCAGCGCCGAGGCCTCGCGCGACATCCGTGCGCTGATCGAGGCCTCCAGCCAGCGCGTCATCACCGGCACCGAGCTGGTGGGACGTGCCGGCGAAAGCATGGGCGAGCTGATGGCCAGCGTGAACCGGGTGGCCAACATGCTCGGCGAGATCAGCATGGCTGCCGGCGAGCAGAGCGACGGCATCGGCCAGGTCAGCGTGGCAGTGGCCGACCTCGATCGTACGATCCAGCAGAATGCCGCGCTGGTGGAGGAGTCGACCACCGCCGCCGAACAGCTCAGCGAGCAGGCCGACCGCCTGGCACTGGTCGTCGGCGGCTTCCGCCTGCGCGATCGCTGACGGACAGAGGCCAAGAAGAGGGTCAGGCGATCGGCGGCAGGTCGATTTCGTCGCTGCGCCTGACCCCTTCGGTCATTTGCCGGCACAGGCGCAGGAACTCGCGCATGCCGGTGGCCAGGTACTTGTGGCGATGCCAGATGAAGGCGAACTGGCGGCTCAGGTCGAGTTCCGGGGTGGGTATCGGCACCAGGCTGCCACGGCGAAAGGCGTCGCGCAGTGCCAGCTTCGAGACGCAGCCGATACCCAGCCCTGACTCCACCGCCCGCTTGATCCCTTCGGTATGCTCCAGTTCGAGCAGGATATTGAAACGCCCGCGACGATGCCGCGCGGCCTGCTCCAGTGTCAGGCGCGTGCCCGAACCTCGCTCGCGCATGATCCACGCTTCGCGCAGCAGTCTATCGAGCTCCACCGGGCCATGCCCGGCCAGTGGATGGCGCGGCGAGCAGAACACCGACAGCTCGTCCTCCACCCAAGGCTGGGTGATGACGTCCTCCTCCTCGCAGTGCCCCTCGATGAGCCCCAGGTCGAGCTCGTGCTGGTGCACGCGGACGATGATCTCCCGTGTGTTGCGTACTGCAAGCCGCACCCGGCTGCCCGGGTGGCGCTGCATGAAATCGCTGATCAGCAGTGTCGCCAGGTAATTGCCGATGGTCAGGGTGGCGCCGACATCCAGGGAGCCGATGCCCTGCTGGCCGTACAGGATTTCCTCGATCTCCTCGGCACGGTCGAGCAGCGCTACCGCCTTGGGCAGCAGCTGGAAGCCCAGCGCGTTGAGCCTTAGCCGCTTGCCAATTCGGTCGAGCAGTTGGCAGTCGAACTGGCGCTCGAGCTCGGCCAGGGCGGTGCTGGTGGCCGACTGCGACATGGAGAGCGCGCGGGCGGCCCGCGAGACGCTCTCATGCTGTGCGACGGCGACGAAGACCTCGAGTTGACGCAGGGTGAAATGCATGACGACGCTCGATTTTGATCTATATCAGGATGATGGATAAAGGTTATCCATACAATCCAATTAACAGATAAACCTTGCGCTCTTATAATGCAAGCAAATCATCAAGCCCATTGTTTTATTCGATATAGGAATATCCGGGAGCCGGCATGAGCAAGTTTGCGTTGGAAGACGTCCTCAGCGTCCACCACTGGAACGACACCCTGTTCAGTTTTCGCACCACGCGCGAGCGCAGCCTGCGCTTCAAGAATGGACAGTTCGTGATGATCGGCCTGGAAGTCAACGGCAAGCCGCTGATGCGCGCCTACTCCATCGCCAGTCCCAACTACGAGGACCATCTCGAGTTCTTCAGCATCAAGGTGCCCGATGGTCCGCTGACCTCACGCCTGCAGCATCTCAAGGTGGGCGACCAGATCATGGTCAGCCGCAAGCCCACCGGCACGCTGGTGACGGACGATCTGCTCCCTGGACGCAACCTCTACTTCCTCTCCACCGGGACCGGCCTGGCGCCGTTCATGAGCCTGATTCAGGACCCGGAAGTCTATGAGCGCTTCGAGAAGGTCATCCTGGTACACGGCGTGCGCAGCGTCAGCGAGCTGGCCTATGCCGACTTCATCCAGAAGGAACTGCCGGCTCATGAGTACCTGGGCGACGACATCCGCGAGAAGCTCATCTACTACCCCACCGTGACTCGCGAGGAGTTCCACACCATGGGGCGCCTCACCGACCACATCCGCAGCGGCAAGCTGTTCGAGGATACCGGTATTGCGCCGATGGATCCCAAGCAGGACCGCGCCATGATCTGCGGCAGCCCGGCGATGCTCGACGAGACCAGCGCCCTGCTCGACGACCTGGGCTTCAATATCTCGCCGCGGATGGGCGAGCCGGGGGATTACGTGATCGAGCGCGCCTTCGTCGAGAAGTAAAAAGGGACGCTCGCTCACGTTTCGGGCGCTCGCAGAGTCCCAAAAAAACCACGGCCTCTCGGTCGTGGTTTTTTTCAACCTGCCTTCTTGCGGTTACACCGCATCCTTGCCGGTTTCGCCGGTGCGGATACGAATGACCTGTTCCAGCGGCGTGATGAAGATCTTGCCGTCGCCGATCTTGCCGGTATTGGCGACCTGGGTGATGGCGTCGATTACCTGTTCGACCAGGTCGTCGTCGATGGCGATCTCCACCTTCACCTTGGGCAGGAAGTCGACCACGTACTCGGCGCCGCGGTAGAGCTCGGTGTGGCCCTTTTGGCGGCCAAAACCCTTCACCTCGGTGACGGTGATGCCCTGCACCCCGATCTCGGAAAGTGATTCGCGGACGTCGTCGAGCTTGAACGGCTTGATGATGGCGGTCACCAGTTTCATGGCTTGTCTTCCTCATGGTGGAGCCAGGTCCGTGGCAGGCACCCTGGTCATTCGTTGTGGTTGGCCACAAGCATACACCGCCCATGGCAGGAAGAAAAAAGGCTCCCCGCAGGGAGCCTGATAAAGCGTGTTGTCGGTTATTCGGGGCGTGGCTGGCCGATCGATGAGCCGGCCGCATAGCCGCCGGACTGCGGGCGCCCACCGCTGCCGCCGTAGACCTTGGCAACGCTGAACTCGGGGTAGGCTTCCATACCGCACTCGGCGAGGTCGACACCCTCGTACTCCTCCTCTTCGCTGACGCGTACGCCCATGATCGCCTTGATCACCATCCATACGACCAGGCTGGCAGCGAACACCCAGGCGAAGATCGCCAGGCCGCCGATGATCTGGGCGCCGAAGGTGGCATCGGCATTGGACAGCGGCACTGCCAGCAGGCCCCAGATGCCGACCACGCCGTGCACCGAGATGGCACCGACCGGGTCGTCGATCTTCAGCTTGTCGAGCGTCACGATAGCACCTACCACGATGGCTCCGCCTACGGCGCCGATCAGTGTGGCGCCCAGGGCCGTCGGTGCCAGCGGTTCGGCAGTGATCGCCACCAGGCCGGCCAGGGCGCCGTTCAGGGCCATGGTCAGGTCGGCCTTGCGGAACCACACCTTGGCCAGGATCAGCGCGGCGAGGACGCCACCGGCTGCTGCGGCGTTGGTGTTGACCAGTACCTGAGCGACGTTGTTGGCCGAGGCTACATCCGAAAGTTTGAGCTCGGAGCCGCCGTTGAAGCCGAACCAGCCCATCCACAGGATGAAGGTGCCTACGGTGGCCAGCGGCAGATTGGCGCCGGGGATGGCGTGGATGCTGCCGTCCTTGCCGTATTTACCCTTGCGCGGGCCGAGGATCAGCACGCCGGCCAGGGCCGCGGAGGCGCCTGCCATGTGCACGATGCCGGAGCCGGCGAAGTCGGAGAAGCCCAGCTCGTCGAGCCAGCCCTCCCCCCAGGTCCAGTAGCCGGAGACCGGATAGATGAAGCCGGTCATGACCACGGCGAAGGCGAGAAAGGCCCACAGTTTCATGCGCTCGGCCACGGCGCCGGAGACGATCGACATGGCGGTGGCGACGAATACCACCTGGAAGAAGAAGTCGGCACGCATGGAGTAGTAGGGGGCATCTTCACCGCCGGCCGTGACCGCATCGACGCTGTTCTCGCCGCCGATCAGCACGCCCAGGTTGGGCAGGATGCCGCCGGCGTCGCTGGCGTACATGATCGAGTAGCCCACCAGCAGGTACATGGTGCAGGCGACGGCGAAAAGTGCGATGTTCTTGGTCAGGATCTCGGCGGTGTTCTTGGCGCGAACCAGGCCGGCTTCGAGCATCGAGAAGCCGGCCGCCATCCACATTACCAGCACGCCGCAGATCAGGAAGTAAAAGGTGTCGAGCGCGTAACTCAACTCTGCAAGTTCACTCATGACGGTTCTCCGTTGTTGTCGTTATGGCGATCAGACGGCTTCTGCGCCGCGTTCGCCGGTACGGATGCGAATCACATCCTCCAGCGGCGTCACGAACACCTTGCCGTCGCCGATCTTCCCGCTGTTGGCCGCGCTGCAGATGGCATCCAGCACGCTCTCGATGCGGGAGTCGTCCACGGCGACCTCGACCTTCACCTTGGGCAGGAAGTCGACCACGTACTCCGCGCCACGGTAGAGCTCGGTATGGCCTTTCTGACGTCCGAAGCCCTTCACTTCGGTCACGGTGATGCCCTGGACGCCGTTATCGGCTAGCGCTTCGCGTACGTCGTCGAGCTTGAATGGCTTGATGATGGCAGTGATCAGTTTCATCACATCTCTCCCTGCTGGAATGAAGGCGGCGGAACGCCAGCCGGCTGTATCACGCCTTATGCGCAGAGCGTGCCAAGCCGCCCTTTTACTCACCAGAAACAAAAGATTGCGGTACACCTCGATGCGGCCTTGCGCCGCAATGGCGCATCGCCCCTGGCGCCCGTGCACCAGAGTGGTGCCAGCGGTTGGCTCGGGTGCCTCATGACGAAGCGCGAGAAGGGAATGCGTCGCGGCGGGGCCTTGCGTATGCTGTAGGGCAACATATGGGTAGTTAAGGAGAAGCGCACCATGGCGAATCAGGACCCGCTCAGCCGTCTGGCGCAGCAGTTGGGAGAGCGCCTGCAAGGGGCGGCCCAGGCGCCCGAGGAGTTTCAGCGCGGAGTGCAGCAGGTCGTGCGCGGCGCCTTCGACCGGCTCGAGCTGGTATCGCGCGAGGATTTCGACATCCTGATGGACGTGCTGCAGCGCACGCGTATCCGCGTCGAGGCCCTGGAGCAGCAGGTCGAGGCCCTGGAGAAGGCGCTGGCAGCTCGCGAGACCCCGGTGTCCCAGGCCACCCTCACACCGCCTGATGCAGACAAGCCGATCGAACCGGGCGAGACCGGCGCAGACGACATCGAGCGCTGAGACAGCGTGGAGAGCTCGCTGCGGCACAGTGCTAGTATCTAGCCCTTACGCTCATGAAACACTGCATAAATATCTGCGCGAGCGAATCGCTGCGTTGCGCGGTGCTCGGAATCCTCACCTATACCCCATAGGCTCCGGTTCCTGTGCTCCGTGCGCCTTGCGCTTCATCTCGCTCGCCAATTTATTCAGCGTTTCTCAAATGGAAAGCGAGGGACCGCAAGATGCTGGCTATCGTTGCCACACGGGCCGGCCTGGGGCTGGAAGCGCCCGAGGTTCAGGTCGAGGTACATCTGGCCAACGGCCTGCCGGGAATGACCTTGGTGGGCCTGCCCGAGGCCGCCGTCAAGGAGAGCCGCGAGCGGGTGCGCAGCGCTCTCATGAATGCCGGTTTCGACTTCCCCAATACCCGTAGAATCGTGCTCAATCTGGCGCCCGCCGACCTGCCCAAGGTCGGCGGGCGCTTCGATCTGCCCATTGCGCTGGGCATTCTGGTGGCTTCGGGGCAGGTGCCCGGTGAGGCGCTGGAGGGCATCGAGAGTGTCGGCGAGCTGGCGCTGGATGGCCGGCTGCGCCCCATCAATGGTGTGTTGCCGCTGGCGCTGGCTGCGCGCAAGGCGGGACGCAAACTGATCGTGCCCCGGGAGAACGCCGACGAGGCGGCGCTGGCCGGCGACCTGCAGGTGCTTCCGGCTGAGCACCTGCTAGACGTCATGGCACACCTTCTGGGGCAGCAGCCCATCGCCGCGCACCGCCTCGAGGCGCCGCCTGTCTGTGACGATCGCGACGGCGATCTGGCCGAGGTGCGCGGTCAGCACCAGGCGCGGCGCGCGTTGGAGATCGCCGCAGCGGGTTCGCACAATCTGCTTTTCGCCGGTCCACCCGGTACCGGCAAGACCATGCTGGCGAGCCGCCTGCCGGGCATCCTGCCGGAACTCACCGAGGAGGAAGCGTTGGAGGTCGCCGCCATCCGCTCGGTGTGCGGACTGCCGCTGGCCGAGCAGTGGGGGCGCCGACCCTTTCGCGCTCCGCACCACACCGCCAGCGCCGTGGCCCTGGTCGGCGGTGGTTCCTGGCCGCGACCGGGGGAGATCTCGCTGGCCCATCAGGGCGTGCTGTTCCTCGATGAGCTCCCCGAGTTCAGCCGTCATGTGCTGGAGGTGATGCGCGAGCCGATGGAGTCGGGGCGTATCCATATTGCTCGGGCCAACCACGAACGCAAATTTCCCGCCCGGTTCCAGCTCGTCGCGGCGATGAACCCGTGCCCTTGCGGGCACCTGGGCGACCCGCGCCAGGCCTGCCAGTGCACCGCGGCGCAGATCCAGCGCTACCAGTCGCGGCTCTCCGGGCCGCTGCTCGACCGTATCGACCTACAGATCGAGGTGCCGGCGCTGCCGCCTGAGCAGCTGACGTCACGTGAGGTGGGTGAGAGCTCCGCCGTGGTGCGTGCCCGGGTCATGGCTGCCCGCGAGCGCCAGTACGCCCGCGGCGCGCTCAACGCCCACCTGGGCGGGCGCGAGCTGGAGGCGGCCTGCGCGCTCTCCACGGCCGACCGCGCCTGGCTGGCCGGCGTACTGGAGCGCCTGCGCTTGTCGGCGCGTGCCTATCACCGGGTGCTGCGGGTGGCGCTGACCCTGGCCGACCTGGCCGAAAAGCCGCACCCGGAGCGCGGCGAGCTGATGGAGGCGATCGGCTATCGGCAGCTGGACCGCCAACTGCGTCAAGGGTAGAGAATTTACAGCGCCGTGGCGTCGAAGGCGCCCTCGACCTCGGTTTGCCACAGGGCGCCGCCGTTGTCGGGGCGGTGCAGCGAAACGACGAGGCGGTAGGGTAGCAGGTCGCGATCGGTCAGGCGCAGGCGCGGCGCGGTGGCTTCCAGCTGGCTTTCCAGCCGCCACTGGTGAGCGCCTCCCTCTCCGGCCATGGCCGGTCGCCAGTCGAGCACCTGAGGGCCGTCGCTTGCGCCCAGCAGGGCACGGGTCAGGGTTTCCAGAAAGCGCTCGCTCTCGATCCCGAGGCTGGCATCCACGTCGGGCGAAACCAGCAGCAACACCTGATCCGCCGGTGGTTGCAGGGCCTCCGCCTGCATCATCCGGTCGACGGCTCGGTCGCTAAGGTTCTGCAAGGCGCGGCGAATGGGATCGGGCTCGGGGGGCGGGGCGGCGCATCCGGCGACGAAAGCGAGCAGGAGGAGCAGGGCGATGGGTCTCAGCATCGGGAGATAGGTTCCTGTGTGACCGGCACGAAGCCGGGTTCCAGCTCGGCGACGAATTCGTCGAGGGTGGCGAACAGTATCGTACGAATCGGCTCGGCCTCGTTGACGAGGTGGTGGCGGGCTTCCGGGTGACGATGAATACGAGCTTGCGGAAACTTGCGCTCGAGGACCGAGAGGTTCCACTCCCAGTCGACGGTGAGGTCCTGCTCCCCCTGGAGAATCAACGTCGGCAGGTCGCTCGACGGCAGGGCAAGCAGCTGCGGCATCCAGCGACGCATGGCGCTGACCCAGTTCAGCGAAAGGTATTCCGGCTGGAGAGGGTCGCGCTCGCGCAGGAAGGCGGCGAATTCGGCGTCGGTGGAGTTGGGCCCGAAGCGCCGGGGCAGGGACTGGACGAAGGGGCCCACCAGGGTGTGCAGCCAGCCCGCCTGGGGCCAGCCGGATGGGCGCACCAGCGGGGCGAGCAGCACCAGGCCCGACCAATGCCCCTCGTCGGGCCGGCTCAAGGCGTCGGTGGCGAGAATGGCGGCTCCGGTACTCTGGCCAACGCCAAGCCAGGGCTTCGGTGCCAGGTCCTTGGACTCCAGTTGCTCCTGCAGGGCTTGCAGGCACTCCCCGTAGTGGGAGAAGTCATCGATGCAGGCGCGCCTGCCGCTGGACAGGCCGTGCCCCGGCAGATCCCACAGCACCACTCGCCAGCGGCGCTCCAGCAGCTGCTCCAGCAGATGACGGTAGAGGCCGAGATGGTCGTAATAGCCATGTACCACGAAAGCCGTGCCGATCGGCTCTGCGGGACTCCACACCTGGGTCCATAGCTGGTAGCGCTGGGTGACGGTGTAGCCGACGTAGAGCCCCACCTGCTCGCTGAGCAGCGGTGCAAGGCCGTAATGGGCCAGGTACTCGGCCAGTGAAGGATCGCCGTCGGCGCTGAAAGGGGCAACCGGTCCCAGGGCCTGCAGGGGCGTGAAGTCGGTCATGGCGCGCTCCATCGAATCAAGTCGTCTTCCCTCGATGCCTGTTCTTCTGCTGCGACTCCGGGCGTGCAGTGAGTATAACTAGCAGCCATGCTGTTGAGTGAACGATCACAGCGATTCGCCAAGCTGACCAAATGGTCAAAAAATCGAATCTTAACCCTATGTCTAGTAGGGTAGCCCGTTCTTCGGGTTTACATATGGAACAGTTTTCCACAAAATTGGCGCCTCGCAGTGGTATCACCCCACGTATTGCGGCTGGCCGAGATTCATGCCATCGGCCGCCATGCAGGAGGAGACTTTTCCATGTCCGAACGCGTCACTCGCCATCGCCTCCAGGTGGCCGCTGAACTGGACCGCTTTATCAATGATCGAGCCCTGCCCGGCACCGGTATCGATGCCGAAAGCTTCTGGGCCGGTGTCGACGCCCTCTTTCATGATCTGACACCGAAGAACCGTGAATTGCTCGCAGAGCGTGAGCGCCTGCAGGAGCAACTGGACACCTGGCACCGTGAAAACCCAGGCCCGGTGCGGGACATGAGCGTCTATCGCGCCTTCCTCGAGGAGATCGGTTACCTCACGGAGGCACCCTTCCAGGTCACGGTTTCCACCGCCAATGTCGACCGCGAGGTGGCCATCCAGGCTGGCCCGCAGCTGGTGGTTCCGGTGAGCAATGCCCGCTACGCCCTGAACGCCGCCAACGCGCGCTGGGGTAGCCTCTACGATGCGCTCTATGGCACCGATGCCATCTCCGAGGAAGACGGCGCCGAGAAGGGCACCAGCTACAATCCCAAGCGCGGCGAGAAGGTCATCGCCTATGCACGCGGCGTGCTCGACCTGGCCGCGCCGCTGGCCACCGGCTCCCATCGCGATGCCGTCAAGTACGCGCTGCGCGACGGCCAACTGGTCGTGACCCTCGAAGGTGGCAGTGAGACCGGCCTCGAGGAGCCGGGCAAGCTGCTCGGTTTCCAGGGCGATGCCGCCAGCCCCGAGGCAATCCTGCTGGTCAACAACGATCTTCACCTGGAAATCCAGATCGATCCGAGCCACCCGATCGGCAAGACCGATCCGGCCGGCGTCAAGGATCTGCTGGTCGAGGCCGCGCTGACCGCCATCATGGACTGCGAGGACTCCGTGGCCGCGGTCGACGCCGAGGACAAGGTAGGCGTCTACGCCAACTGGCTGGGCCTGATGAAGGGCGATCTCGAAGAGGCCATCGAGAAGGGCGGCAAGACCTTCACTCGTCGCCTTCACGCCGACCGTAGCTACACCACGCCGAATGGCGGCAGCCTGACCCTGGCAGGTCGCTCGCTGATGTTCGTGCGCAACGTCGGTCACCTGATGACCACCCCGGCGGTGCTCGACGCCGACGGCAACGAGCTGCCTGAGGGTATCCTCGATGGCGTCGTGACCAGCCTGCTGGCCATGCACGACCTCAAGAAGGGCGAGAACGACCCGCGCAATTCGCGCCAGGGCTCGGTCTACATCGTCAAGCCGAAGATGCATGGTCCGAGGGAAGTCGCCTTCTCCAACGAGCTGTTCGGTCGTATCGAGGACCTGCTCGGCCTGGCTCGCGACACCCTCAAGATGGGCATCATGGACGAGGAGCGCCGCACCTCCGTCAACCTCAAGGCGTGTATTGCCGAGGCCGCCTCGCGTGTGGTGTTCATCAACACCGGCTTCCTCGACCGTACCGGCGACGAGATGCACACCGCCATGGAAGCAGGGCCGATGATCCGTAAGGGCGACATGAAGAATTCCGCCTGGATCACCGCCTACGAGCGCAACAACGTCCAGGTCGGCCTGGCCTGCGGCCTGCGTGGCAAGGCGCAGATCGGCAAGGGCATGTGGGCCATGCCGGACCTGATGGCGGCCATGCTCGAGCAGAAGATCGGCCACCCCAAGGCGGGCGCCAACACCGCCTGGGTGCCGTCCCCCACCGCCGCCACCCTGCACGCGCTGCACTACCATCAGGTCGATGTCGGCGCACTCCAGCGCGAGCTGGAGGCCCAGGGCGAGCCTGACTTCCTCGACGACCTGCTCACCGTGCCAGTGGCCGAGAAGGCCGAGTGGTCCGACAGCGAGCTGCAGCAGGAGCTCGACAACAACTGCCAGGGCATCCTCGGTTACGTGGTGCGCTGGGTCGAGCATGGCGTGGGCTGCTCCAAGGTGCCCGACATCCACGACGTCGGCCTGATGGAGGATCGTGCCACGCTGCGCATCTCCAGCCAGCACATTGCCAACTGGTTGCACCACGGCGTGGTCGATGCCGAGCGCGTGAAGAAGACCTTGGAGCGCATGGCCAAGGTGGTCGACGAGCAGAATGCCGGCGACCCGACCTATACTGCCATGAGCGCTGACTTCGAGGCTTCGACCGCGTTCAAGGCGGCCAGCGACCTGATCTTCAAGGGCCGCGAGCAGCCGTCCGGCTATACCGAGCCGCTGCTGCACCATTGGCGTGCCGTGCACAAGGCGCGCTGATGCTCTGAGCCGCCAGGACGGAGTCAGGCCACTGCGCCCCGGGTACCCGCCCGGGGCGCTTTGCGTTATGTTGATCGGTGCCTGCCTTCGGCCGACCCAACACGATTCACAAGGAAGCTGCGATGACAGTGATGACCGCCGCCGCCATCGAGGATTTTCTCGACGAGATTTTCCCCCAGCGTATCGGGACCATCGAGGCGGTCGACGACATGCGCGCGACCATGAGCCTGGCCATCGAGGACGAGCACCTGCGGCCCGGCGCCAGCGTCTCCGGCCCCACCCTGATGGGGCTGGCCGACGTCTGCCTCTACGTGGCGATTCTCGGCCAGATCGGCCCCGAGCCCATGGCGGTGACCAGCGATCTGCACTGCCGCTTCCTGCGCCGCCCGCGGGGCGATCGCGACATCATCGCCACGGCGCGACTGCTCAAGCTGGGGCGTCGCCTGGCCGTGGGCGAGGTGCAGCTCTTCTCTGCCGGCGACGAGCGCCCGGTGGCGCTGGTTACGGCGACCTACGTGCTTCCCGACTCGGACTGATCGGGGCGAGCCCATAGCGCACATGCGGCAAGGGCCAGCCAGCCGCCGATCATCAACACGCCGCCGAACGGCGTGATCCAACCCAGGCCGCCAAGGCCGGTCAGCGCCATGGCGTAGAGAGAGCCGGAGAACAACGCGATTCCCGCTGTCCAAAGGGCCAGCACGAGGGATTGGCCGCGATGGGGGCGTGAGGCGCGCCAGGCCAGTACGCCGAGCATCGCCAGGGTGTGCCAGGCCTGATAGCGCACGCCGGTCTCGAAGGCGGCGAGCATTCGCTCCGTCAACTGGCCCTGCAGGGCATGGGCGGCGAAGGCGCCGGCCATGACCGTCAGGGCGCCCGACAGCGCCGTCAGGCTCCACCATCCGCGATCGCGCATCTCGAACCTCCTTGGGGGACTGGGATTGCCGCCTACCGTACCGCGAGGGCCGCGAAGGGGCTACAATATGGGCCCGCGACACTCGTCAACGTGAAGAGGACGCCATGCAGATCCAGCTCAACGGTGAGGCTCGAGACCTTGCCCCCGACCTCACAGTGGCGCAGTTGATCGACAGCCTGGGCCTGACTGGGCGCCGCATCGCCGTCGAGCGCAACGAGGAGATCGTGCCCAGGAGCGAGCACCCCACCACGCACCTGGTCGACGGCGATCGCGTCGAGATCGTCCACGCCATCGGCGGCGGCTAGTGCACGACGCTGCCCATCGAATCCCGAACCAGACTCCGCTACAGACACAGGCCCATGCGATGACAGACTTCTTCCAGGACCAGCCGCTGCGGATTGCCGGCTACCGTTTCTCTTCCCGCCTGCTGGTCGGTACCGGCAAGTACAAGGACTTCGACGAGACTGCCGAGGCCATCGCCGCCTCCGGCGCCGAGGTCGTCACCTTCGCCGTACGCCGCACCAATCTCGGCCAGGAGGAGGGCCCCAATCTGCTCGACGTGGTGCCACCGGAGCGCTTCACCCTGCTGCCCAACACCGCCGGCTGCTATACCGCCAAGGATGCCGTGCGTACCTGCAAGCTCGCCCGCGAGCTGCTCGACGGCCACAAGCTGGTCAAGCTCGAGGTGCTGGGCGACGACTCGACCCTCTACCCCAACGTGGTCGAGACCCTCAAGGCGGCCGAGGAACTGATCAAGGACGGCTTCGACGTGATGGTCTATACCAGCGACGACCCCATCGTTGCCCAGGAGCTCGAGCGGATGGGCTGCTGCGCCATCATGCCGCTGGGCTCGCTGATCGGCTCCGGTCACGGCATTCAGAACCCGCACAATGTCCGCCTGATCATCGAGCAGTCCCGCGTGCCGGTGCTGGTGGACGCCGGCATCGGCACCGCCTCCGATGCCGCCATGGCCATGGAACTGGGCTGCGATGGCGTGCTGATGAACTCCGCCATTGCCCATGCCCGCCAGCCGGTGCTGATGGCCAGCGCCATGAAGAAAGCCGTCGAAGCCGGGCGCGAGGCATTCCTCGCCGGGCGCATGCCGCGCCGCCAGAGCGCCGATCCCTCCTCACCCTTTGCCGGCCGCATCAACGGCTGAACTGACCGGAGCAGCTGCGACTTCATGAGTGACCCGCAACGCGATACCGCCACCACCGGCCCGGAAGGGCCGGACGCCCCGCTGCATCGCCGCGGGATCAAGAGCTACGTGCTGCGTGCCGGCCGCATGACCCAAGCCCAGACCCGTGGCCTGGAAGAGGTCTGGCCGCGGCTGGGCCTGACCCTGGCCGATGGCCGCCAGGACCTCGACGTCCTGTTCGGCCGCCGGGCGCCGCGCGTGGTGGAGATCGGCTTCGGCATGGGGGCCTCGCTGGTCGAGCAGGCCGAGCGCCATCCCGATACCGACTTCATCGGCATCGAGGTACATGCCCCGGGCGTGGGCAAGCTGCTCGACGAGGCCGACAAGCGCGGCCTCGGCAATATCCGTGTTTACCGCGAGGATGCCTTGGCGGTGCTCGAGCAGTGCCTGCCGGAGGCGAGTATAGATACCTTGCAGCTGTTCTTCCCCGATCCCTGGCCGAAGAAGAAGCACCACAAGCGGCGTATCGTCCAGCCAGCCTTCATCGAGCTGATCCGCACTCGTCTGAAACCGGGCGGCAAGCTGCACATGGCCACTGACTGGCAGGCCTATGCCGAGTGGATGGCCGAGGTGATGGAAGTCGCACCAGGTTACGTCAATACGGCGACGCCGGAGACGGCGCCTTATGTGCCGCGTCCGGACTTTCGTCCGTTGACCAAGTTCGAGGCGCGTGGCGCGCGCCTGGGTCACGGCGTGTGGGATCTGATCTTCGCGCGCTGCGAATAGCCAGGCTGGCGCCTGCTCCAGCGAGCGCCAGGCCCGCGAGTCCCGCCGGGCCGAGGCGCTCGCCGAACATGGCGGCAGCCCATAACAGGGTCACCCCCGGGGTGAGGTGTACCAGCGCCGCGGTCTGAGTGACGCCGAGCCGACGCAGGCTGGCGACGAAGAAGCCGTAGCCCCCCAGGCTCGACAGCACCACCAACCAGCCCATCGCCATCAGCACCGCAGGCTCGACGCCGGGTGGCCTCAGCTGGCCGCCCCCTGCCACCAGTGCGGCCAGCAGGAAGATACCGCCGGCCGCGAGAAGCTGAGCCAGCAGCGCGGCCGGCAGTGGAAGGGCCGGCTTGCCGCGAACCGCCAGCAGGCTGCCCAGCGTCACCGAGACGACTGACAGCAGCGGCAGCAGATAGGCCCAGCCGGATGCGCTCAGGGTGCGCTGCATGTCATCGCCCACGCACAGCGCCACGCCCAGGGTGGCCAGCCCCATCCCCAGCCAGCCATGTACGCTGAGCCGCTCCCCCAGCCAGCGCCCGGCCAAGGCTGCAGCCAACAGCGGCTGCAGGGCGGCGATCAGCGCCGTGACGCCGACGCTGACACCCAGGTCGATGGCCAGGATCACCCCCAGCAGGTAGCCGCCCATGGTCAGGCTGCCGACAAGCATTTCGCGCCCCATTTCGCGAGCCTTGGGCAGTGCGCCAAGCGCCAGTCGGCACCACAGCGCCACCACCAGGGCGGCAAGCAGGAAGCGCCACGCGAACAGGCTAAGCACCGGCGTGTCGAGTTCGCTGGCGAGCCGACCGCCGACGAACCCCGAGCTCCAGCCCACCACGAAGCCGGTGGCGATCAGCAGTGAGAGGACCTGGGCTGGCATGGCGTGCTCCTTGATACCGAATAGCGGTGGCTTGAGCTTGACGCGCATCCAGGCTTCAATGAAGCGATATATATTTCATGCAGGGTTCAATATGGCTGAAGTCTCCTCGGCAACTCTGGACCTGGAGCTGCTGCGCAGCTTTCAGGCCGCGGCCCGGCTCGGTTCGCTGGCGGCGGCCGCCGAGCAGCGTCATCGCACCGTCAGCGCCATCAGCATGCAGATCAAGCGCCTGGAGTCGCTGCTCGACGCCCGCCTGCTGGAACGTGGACCGCGCGGCGTGGTGCTCACCGCCACGGGGGAAGCCCTGCTGCAGGAGGCGCGTGAGCTGCTGCGCATGCATGACGGCATCCTCGCCCGCTATGCCGGACGCGGCCTGCGCGGCAAGGTGCGCTTCGGCCTGCCTGAGGATTACGCCCGCGAGCTGCTCGGCGACGTGCTGCCCGAGTTCACCTCGCGTCATCCCGAAGTACTGCTGCAGGCGGTCACCGCCACCAGCGGCGAGCTGGTCCGCCAGCTGGGGCGCTCGCGGCTGGACCTGGCGGTGGTGCTCGATCGTCCCATCGCGCTGCCCGGCGGCGAGCCGCTGTGGCGCACCTCTCCGGTATGGGCCGCGCCGCGGGCCGCCAACCTGACCGAGCGCGAGAGCCTGCCGCTGGCGCTGCACGAGGTCGACTGCCCCTACCGGGCGCTGGCCACCGAGGCTTTGGAGCGGCTCCGCAGGCCCTGGCATGCGGTATTCACCAGCACCAGCATCCATGCCATCGAGCGCGCGGTGGAGACGGGCCTGGCTCTCAGCGTGCTCGACCGCGAGCGACTGACGCCGGCCATGCGCGAGCTGGGCGAGGCCGAAGGCTTGCCCGCGCTTGGCCGCTGCGAGGCGCGGCTGCATTTCGCCCGCGCTATCGAGCCTGCCTCGCGACCCGCCGCCCAGGCCCTGGCCGATCTGCTGCGTGAGCGCCTGCGGGGACGCGGCCCCTGGCGCGGCGCAGCGGCGGGATGATTGGGCGGCAATGAGGTTTTTCTGAACAAAAAAAGCGCCTCCAGGGGAGGCGCAGGCAAGACCGTGACTAGCAATGAGGGGGAGAAACCATAGCGGGAAACTGGCGGTTCCCCTAATGGCCGTGGTGCCTCATCAACACCACGCCTTTAATGTAATTCGTTCTCATTACCCCTGTCAATACAAATGCGAATCTTTTTTATTTTAGCTTCCGGCGAGATGCAGCCATAGCGGTAGCGTGGCCATGGCCAACAGCGTCTGGCCGGTGATCAGCGCTGCCATCAGCTCGGCATCGCCACCCAGCTGACGGGCCAGGATATAGGCGGAAGTCGCCGTCGGCAGGGCGGCGAACAGCAGCGCAACGTCGCGGCTAACGGCATCCAGCCCCAGCAGCAGCGCAACGCCGAATACCAGGGCAGGCAGCAGGAGCAGCTTGACCAGGTTGGCCGTCCACACGCCACGATCCAGGCGCAGCAGCGCCTGCGGCCGCAGCGCGACCCCCACGGCTACCAGTCCCAGCGGCAGGGCAGCCCGTCCCAGCAGCTCCACCGCAGTGCCGCTCCAGCCCGGCAGGCCGATGCCGGAGAGATTGAGGGCGATCCCCGCCAAGCAGGCCAGGATCAGCGGATTGCGCACCAGGGCCATGAGGCTCTTGCCCAGGCTGGAGCTGCCCAGCGTGCCGGTGGCGATGAAGCTGGCTACGCACAGCACGTTGACCACCGGCACCATCAGCGCCACGGCGACCGCCGCCACCGTGGCACCGGCAGAGCCGTGCAGCGCCGCGGCACCAGCGACCCCTACGTAAGTGTTGAAGCGCAGTGCACCCTGGAACACCGAGGTGAAGGCCGCCGCCTCCAGGCCCAGCTTGCGATGGAAGGCCCACAGTAGCCCGCTGAAAACCAGCAGGCTCCCCAACAGCACCAGCGCCAGGCGGAATACGGGCACCTCGCCGACGTTGGCAGTGGCCAGCGTCGATACCAGCATGGCGGGGAAGAGCAGAAAATAGATGACCTTCTCGAGCTGTGCCCAGAACTCGCCGCTTGGCTGGCGCAGCCGCCCCAGGGCAGCCCCCAGCAGGATCAGCAGGAAGAGCGGGCCTAGCGCATCTGCGACACCATCCATCGAAAATTCCTTGTTCGGTTCAGTCGTGGCGGAGCAACGTTAACCCTGCGACAACGGTACACGCCTGGCCAGCAGGCAAATGCTGTTAAGCTTACCTTCTACCGACGCTCAGTGAAGTGCTGCTTTCGCCGCCATGCCGTCAACCCCCCTGCCTGAAACCGGTGAGTCCCGTTTCCCGGGACTTCGCCTGATGATGCTGGCTACGCTGGTCACCCTCAGCGTGGCCCTGTGGTACCTGTTGTCTCACGTGGTGCGTGGTGGGGCGGATGTCGACTGGCATCAAGCCTCGTTGCCCTGCGAGCTTCACCAGGCGGCCTGTCAGGCCGACCTGGGGGATGGGCGTACCCTGACCTTCAGCATTGATGCCACCGGGGATATCCGGGCGCTGGAGCTTCTCCCGCTCGAGGTTCACCTGGAGGGGGTCGAGGCAGAATCGGTCAGGATCGACTTCGTGGGTCGTGACATGGACATGGGCTTGCATCGCTTTCCCCTTGAGCGGCAGGATAAAGGACGTTTCGAGGGGGTGGGCCAAGTGCCGATCTGTACCGAGGCGGTCATGTCCTGGCAGGCGCGGGTGGTGGTCGAGACCCCGCAAGGCAGGCTGGGCAGCCAGTTCGATTTCACGGTGGAGCGGAGTTTTCCATGAAGCGGCAACGCATATGGGTGGCGCTGGGAGCATTGATCGTGGTGGTTGGCCTGGGAGGGCTCTTCGGTTACCAGCAGCTGCAGCCGGCTGACGACGGCTCTCCGCGGGGCGGTCCCGTGGAGCTTCCCTCGACCCAGGGCGACTTCTCCTTGACCCAGCTCGACGACGATCAGATCGCCGTGCTGTTCTTCGGCTTCACCTACTGCCCTGACGTCTGCCCCATGAGCATGGCGGTCATGCGCCAGGTAATGCAGGGGCTGGATGAGGAGCAGCAAAGGCGCGTGGTCCCGGTGATGGTCTCGGTCGACCCCGAGCGCGACACGATCGAGCGATTGACCGAATATGTCGGCTATTTCGGTGAAGATTTCATCGGCGCCACCGGTAGCCAGGCACAGCTCGAGGAGCTGGCCGACCGCTACGGTGTGGTCTGGCGTCGGGTGGAAACCCCCGAGTCGGCAATGGAATACACCATCGACCACAGCTCATCGCTCTATCTGGTCGACCGAGACGGCACGATACTCCAACGGGTACTCTACTCGCCGGCGCCGCATGCGCTGCGTTCGGCGCTGGAGAACGAGCTAGGCGGATGAGGGCAGCACGCCGGGCCGTGGCCCGGCGTGAGGCTACTCCTCGATGGGCTGCTCCAGCCACTCGATCATGGCTATCAGCGCCCGCACTTGCACACCTTCTCGGGTGTCGTGCAGCGGATCGAGCTGCCAGGTGCTTTCGGCAAACCCCCACCAGTCCCAGCAGCCCTGCGGGTTGGCCAGGCTGGTGGTGGCCTGAGGATATAGCACGACACGCTGGTTGGCTTCGGCCCACGCATTGAGCCCGCTGTAGCGCGAGAAGGTATCCTCGATGTGCTCCTCCGTCATGCCGCAGCCATGCAGGGCGACCGTGAGGTTGCACCCTCCCGTCTTGCAGCTTTCCGGAATCAGCACGTAGCCAGCCTTGCCCATGCCGCGGGTGGCGAACGGGGTCTGGTCGAAGCGCAGCAGCTCAGCGGATGACGACTCGCCCGGCGGCTCCAGCTCGCCATGCAGCCAAGTCAACGCCTCGCCGGCAACATCCATGTCGCAGGCGAGCAGGTGGGTCCCGCCCCCGCTTCGGCACTGCGCCAGCTGGCTCGGTGGTACCTGTCCGTCAGACTGGATGGGCCAGCCGTGACCGACGTCAGGCGAGCGCACTACCTTGAGCTGTTCATCGGGGCTGGCCAGCCAGCCACTCAACTGCTCGGCGAGTGCCACGCCGAGAGCCGGAGCCACCACCCTGTCCTCTTCACCATGCCAGACGTAGGCGCGCAGCCCGGCCAGTGCATCGGCTTCCCCGACCAGCTCTTGGGCCTGGTATTCGCGCAGGCGCAGGTCCAGGCTGGCCAGGTCCGGAGGCCCACGGCGCGTGGCCATGCATTGGCCAAGAGCCTGGCCCAACCCACCCTGAGCACAGCTCCAGGGGCCGGCAGCAAGTACCGCCAGGCCGTGGAACCTCTCAGGCCAGGCGACGGCCAGCTGGGTAGCCATATAGCCGCCCGATGAGACGCCGATGACGCTGGTACTGCCTGGCTCGATGCCAAGCTGCGGTAGCTCAGGAAGGCGCTCGTCGGCATGGGCGCCGAGCGCCAGCAGCAGTCCGGCGGCCAACGCAACCGAGCGTTTCATGTGATGGGGATCACTCCATGACATCAAGCAGCTCGACGCGGAAGATCAGCGTCTCGTTGGGGCCGATGGGTCCTTGACCCTGGGCACCGTAGCCGAGCTCGGGGGGGATGTAGAGCATCCAGGTATCGCCGACGCTCATCATCTGCAGCGCCTCCTGCCAGCCTTCGATGACCTGGTCCACGCGGAAGCTCAGCGGCTGGCCGCGCTCCAGGGAGCTGTCGAACACCGTGCCGTCGACCAAAGTGCCTTCGTAGTGCACTTCCACGTGGTGGCTCGGCCCCGGGCTTTCGCCGTCGCCGCTCTCCAGTACCTCGTACTGCAGGCCCGAGTCGGTCGTGGTGACTTCCTCGCGTTCGGCGTTCTCGGCCAGGAAGGCTTGGCCCTCGGAAAGATTGAGTTCGGCCAGTTGCTCGGCCTCGGCCTGACGGGTCGCAAGCGCATCCTGCTGGAACTGGCTCAGGGTCTCGGCCATATCGTCGGCGCTCATGGCCGGGTCATTGCCTTCGATGATATCGCGGATGGCATCGGCGAAGGCGTCGACGTCGAGGTCGGGGTACTCCTGGGCGATACTCTGACCGTAGGCGATACCCAGGCTATAGCTGAGGCGCTCGTCCTGTGTTTCCGGTGCGGCCAGGGCGAGAGGCGCCGCCGCCAGTAACGCAGCCAAGGAAGCGGAAGTCAGCACAGTCTTCATGCAGAGTCCTATTGTTTGTACATGGGAGCCAAGTCGGCGTGACAATAATCATCGGACTCTATCAGGGTGAGGCCGGTTCCGCACTTGCCTTGCTTTACCGGCCCCGGGCGGACTCACACCACCAGGGTAGGGCAGTGCGCCGATCCTGCTACGCGCTGCGCCACGCTGCCCAGCAACAGGCTCTTCTCGCCGTTGGTGCCCTGGGCTCCGATCACGATCAGGTCGCACTCGCGCTTGCGTGCAAAGCGCACGATGGTACGCGAGGGGCGCCCCCCCTTGACGAAGGCTCGTAGCTTGTCGGCATTGGCGCCCAGCTCCACCGCCTCGCCCTTGGCGTGCACGGCGATTTCGGTGGCGTACTCCTTGAGCGCGTTGTCGGGAATATCGAGCTGCTCGGGGCGCACCATCGAGAGCGACGCCTCGAGCAGGCTGTGGTGCTTGAAGACACACAGGATATACAGTTCGGCGCCGGTCAGAAGATGCAGGCCGACGGCCTTCTCCAATGCCTTCAAGGCGCCCTTGGAGCCGTCCACCGGTACCAGTATGCGGTTGAACATCTCATCGTCTCCTCAGTATCGGGGCGGGTCCTTAGCGGAAGGCCAGGTCACGCAGGAACAGGGCGATCTGCGGGAACATGATGATCAGCGCCGCCGACAGGATCAGCATGAAGACAAAGGGTGGCGTACCGCGAATGACCTCCCAGTAGGGTCGCTTGAAGATCGCAATGGCGGTGAAGATGTCGCAGCCGAAGGGTGGCGTCGCCGAGCCTATCGCCACCTGCAGCGTGATCAACACTCCGACCAGCACCGGGTCGAGGCCCGAGGCGGCAATGGCCGGGGCGAAGATCGGCGTCAGCACCAGGATGACCACGATGGGGTCGACGAACATGCAGGCAATGAAGAAGGCCACGCAGATGGCGATGAGCACGCCGACCGGCCCGGCTTCGTTGATGCCGAATGCCTCGAGCAGGGTCTGCGGGATCTGGGCGAAGGAGATGATCCAGGAGAAGCCGTTGCCTACAGCGACCAGGATGAACACCACCGCGGTGATCAGCCCGGTGGACTTGGCGATGGCGTACATGTCCGGCAGCTTGAGCGAGCGGAAGATGACGAATTCGAGCAGTACGGCATAGAGTACGCAGGCTGCCGCCGCCTCGGTGGGGCTGAAGATACCGCCATAGATGCCGCCCACGATCAGCACCGGGAAGCCCAGCGGCCAGAGGGCTTTCTGGACTGCGGTCAGGCGCTCGCGCCAGGTCGACTTGGGTTCGGTAGGCACGTCCTTGATAACGGCGTAAGCCACGCAGTAAGCCGAGAACATCAGCAGGATCAGCAGTCCCGGCCCGATGCCGGCGATGAACAGCTCGCCGATGGAAGTGCCCGAGATGACCCCGTAGATGATCATGCCGATGCTCGGCGGGATCAGAAAGGCGATGTCACTCGAGTTGATGATCAGCGCAAGGGTAAAGGGATCCTTGTAGCCGGCCTTGAGCATGCGCGGGCGCAGTGGTGAACCCACCGCCACCACGGTGGCCTGGGTCGAACCGGACACGGCGCCGAACAGGGTGCAGGAGGTGGCGGTACTGACGGCAAGACCGCCCTTGATGTGACCGACGAAGCTCATGACCATGTCGATCAGGCGGTGGGCAGACTGGCCGCGGGTCATGATGTCGGCAGCCAGGATGAACATCGGCACGGCAATCAGCGCCGTGGGGCGTATGCCGCCCATCATCTGCTGGATGAGGGTTTCCATCTGGCCCATGCCGCCGAAGGTCATGTAGAAACCGACGAAGGCGGCTGTGGCCAGGGGAATCATCATCGGAAATCCCAGCAGCAGCAGCACGATCATTATCGAGAGAATGATAGCTGTCATGGTTATTGTTCCTTGTGCCCTTCGTCAGACTTCCGTCTCAGTATCCTTGTAGCCATCGACCACATGGGTCGACAGATAAACGTCGCGGGAGGTGAGATTCTTGAATGCGGTAAGCAGGTACTGGATACCGGTGATGGTGAACCCGATAGGCACCCAGAGATAGATGGTCCATACCGGAATACTCAGAGAGGGCAGTACCCGGCCACGGCCGTAGAGTGTCTGGATGTAGCCGATGGAGAAGTAGCAGAGTACGAACATCACCAGCGCCGTGAACAGGCAGATGAATATCATCAGTGCCCGTCGCCCACCGGTGGGAAGCACATCATAGAAGGCGGACATACGAATATGCCGGCCATGGCGAGCTGCATAGCCGATGCCGGCGAAAGTGATCATGATGATCAGAATGCGGTTGACCTCCTCGGCGAAGTGCAGGCTCTCGCCTAGGGCGAAGCGGCTGATCACGTTGGCCACGGTATTGATCGCCATCAGGATCACGCCCATGGCCAGAATCACGGCCTCGATGTTGCTGATCCAGGTATCGACGACGCCAAGGGGGCCGGGGAGCGTGGAACGGTAGTTCTTTTCGGCGACGTCTTCTTCACTCATGTCCATGTCGGCAGGCTCCGGGCTCCGCTGCGTATCGGGGACACGCAGAGTCGGGTTGCATTTGGTTACAGGTTACGTGCTTCTGGCATGTGTTGCTGATGGAGCTTCAACGTTGATTGGCCGTAGCCCGGTCGAGAGTCCGAAAGCACGAAGGGGTAGCCGGCCGGCTACCCCTTGATGCGTTCACGGTGAGCTGCCCGGAAGGGCTTACTCGCCGGATACGGCTTCCAGGTCGGCCTTGAACTGCTCGAGCAGCTCGCGACCGCGATCGCCGGTCATCTCGATGAAGCGCTCCTCGACCTGGGGTGCACGCTCCCGGAAGGCCTGGATCTCGTCTTCGTCGAGGCGAGTCACGGTAACCTCATCGGAAGATGCCTGGATCTTCTCGAGGGAGTCGTCGGCCAGCCCGGAGATATGCTCCATGGTATGGTCGTAGGCAGCCTGGGCTGCGTCACGGACCAGCTCCTGCTCTTCCTCCGAGAGGCCGTCGAAGAAGTCCTGGTTGGCCATCATCGCGGTGGTGAACCAGCCGTGGCCGGTGAAGACCAGATGCGGCGACACCTCATACAGGCCGCCGGACTCGATCCAGAAGATCGGATTTTCCTGGCCCTGGATGATGCCGGTCTGCAGGCCGCCATAGACTTCACCCCAGGGCAGCGGGGTCGGTGTGGCGCCGAAGGCACGATAGGTTTCGGAGAGCAGCGGGTTGGTCATGGTGCGGATATTCTTGCCACGCAGCTCTTCCGGCGTGCGGATCGGCTCGTCCACGGTGATGACCATCTCGCCTTCCGGATACATCTTGAGCAGCTCGAGACCCTGCTCGGCATAGAGTTCCGGGAACATCTCGTTGATGGCTTCGCTCTGCTCGAAGAACTCGAGAACGGTTTCCTCGTCGGTGGGCAGCAGATAGGGAATGAAGAAGATTTGTGCTTCGGGGATCAGCGCGCCGGTGAAACCGGGAGACTGGTTGACGAACTGCAGGATGCCGGCCTGGGTCTGCTCCATGATATCGTCGGATTCACCCAGCTCGCCAAAGCGGTAGATCTGAACGGTATTATCGGAGTTTTCCTCAATGTATTCCTTGAAGGCGACGGCAAAAACGTCCTGAACGTCACCCTCGAATTCCTCATGCGCATAGCGCCAGTTGGCGGAATGAGCGGCAGCCGACATGCCGAACAGCATTGCGCCGATACTGGCAGTGGTCAACAGCTTGGTTGCCTTCATTATTATCGTCTCCTTGCAGGTTTGCCCGTGAAATAATAAGTATCGACAGGCCTTGGTAGCGACATATAGCTACACATCTTTTTTCAGGCTAGCGTGCCGCCTACAGAGGGTCAAGCTGGCATTCAAGGGTTTGAAGCGCCAAAAGTTGCGCTTTTTTCTGTAATTTCCAGCGACTTGCAAGGGAATTTTCGAAATTGGAAGCGGCCCTGGTCAGGATTGTCGAAGGGTTGGTGTGCTCGGCGAGGTGCTGCAGCCGCAGCAATGTTTCCCTTTCCGCCGCAAGCTCGGCCTGCTGGATGACTCGGCGTACTTTTGCAGTGCCGGCATCATGCATGGACTGAGCCTTCAGCCGACGGCGGAGTGCTCGTAGCGGCACCGTCACCTCGTCCTGCCAGCGGCGAATCGCCGCCAGTTCAGCGGGCTCCCCGGCAGGCGCCAAGCCGTGGCGATGTAGCCAGCAGCGCCACAGCAGCTCGCACACGTCGACACCGGCCTCGTCCTGCAGCAGCAGGCAGGCAGCCTCCACGCCGGGGCGGCCATAGAAATCGAGGGCGAAGTCCCACAGCGGGTCGGCGGCCAGTCGACTCCGCAGGTCAGCTCGCGTTGCGGTAGAATCGTCGCTCATGTAACGGTCGTTGCCGGCCGGGCCTGCCTGAGGCGGCGCGGCGACGGCATCCTGTTCTGTCATTGGAGCCTGCATGATTGCACTGCGCCAGGTTGCCCTGCAACGCGGCACCCAGACCCTGCTCGAGAATGCTGAGTTGACTCTGCACGCCGGCCACAAGGCCGGTATCGTCGGTCCCAACGGCGCTGGCAAGTCCAGCCTGTTCGGCTTGCTGCTGGGCACGCTTGCCCCGGACCGCGGCGAGATCGAGATGAGCGGAGGGCAGCGCATCTCGCACATGGCCCAGGAAGTCGATGCGCTGGATCGCCCCATCGTCGACTACGTGCTCGACGGCGACCGTGAGCTGCGACAAACGGAGTCAGCGCTCGAGGAGGCGCGCCGCCAGGGCGATGCCAACCGCGAGGCCGAGCTGCATGGCCACATCGAAGCCTTGGACGGCTACAGCGCGCCGGCGCGGGCCGCTCAGCTGCTGATCGGGCTGGGCTTCGGCCAGGCCGACCTGGAGCGGCCGCTGTCGGCCTTCTCCGGCGGCTGGCGCATGCGCGCCAACCTGGCGCGCACCCTGTTCATGCCCTCCGACCTGCTGCTGCTCGACGAGCCCACCAACCACCTCGACCTCGACGCCCTGCTGTGGCTCGAGCAGTGGCTTGTGCGCTACCCCGGCACCCTGCTGCTGATCTCCCACGACCGCGACTTCCTCGATGCGGTGTGCGACCACATCGTCCACTTCGACCAGCGCCGGCTGGTGCTCTATCGCGGCAACTACTCCACCTTCGAGCGTACCCGCGCCGAGAAGCTGGCGCTGCAGCAGGCCGAAGCGGCCAAGCAGCAGGCCCGGCGCGAGGAGATCGAGCGCTTCGTGGCGCGCTTCAAGGCCAAGGCGAGCAAGGCGCGCCAGGCCCAGAGCCGGCTGAAGATGCTCGAGCGCATGGGCGACATCGCCGTGGCTCATGCCGACTCGCCGTTCCACTTCACCCTGCCCGCCGCCGACAAGACCTCGCACCCGCTGCTGGTGCTCGACCAGGCGCGGCTCGGCTATCGCGACGTCGCGGGTGTGGAGAAAGTCCAGCTCGACGAGGTCAAGCTGACCCTGCTGCCGGGGCAGCGCATCGGCCTGCTGGGCCCGAACGGGGCCGGCAAGTCGACCCTGATCAAGTCACTGACCGGCGAGCTGCCGCTGCTGGCGGGCAAGCGCATCCCGGGCGAGCATCTTGCTGTCGGCTACTTCGCCCAGCATCAGCTCGAAGGACTCGACCTGGCCGCCACGCCGTTCATGCACGTGCAGCGGCTTTCGCCCACGGCCAGCGACCAGTCGATCCGCACCTTCCTTGGCGGCTTCGGCTTCCAGGGCGACGACGCCTTCGGCGAGGTGGGGCGTTTCTCCGGCGGCGAGAAGGCGCGCCTGGCCCTGGCCCTGGTGGCCTGGCGCAAGCCCAACCTGCTGCTGCTTGATGAGCCCACCAACCACCTCGATCTGGAGATGCGCGAGGCGCTCACCGAGGCGCTGGCCGCCTTCGAGGGCACGGTGATCCTCGTCTCCCACGACCGCCACCTGCTGCGTGCCACCGTCGACGAGTTCTGGCGCGTGGCCGACCATCGCGTCGAGCCCTTCGACGGCGATCTGGAGGACTACCGCGCCTGGCTCAAGGCGCGGCTGGAGGGGGAGCGGCGCGAGGCGCGGGCCGACAAGGCCGAGCGTCAGGCGGAGAGTGCCGCGCCCAGGGAGGACCGCAAGGCGAGCCGCCGCGCCGCCGCCGAGCTACGCGAGAAATTGAGGCCGCTGAAGAAGGTGCGCGACCGCGCCGAGCAGGCGCTGGAGAAGGCCCAGGCGGAGCTCGCCGCGGTGGAGGAGGCGCTGGGCGAGGCCGAACTCTACACCGATCCGGCGCGTAAGGCCGAGCTCACCGAGCGTCTGGCCCACCAGGGCGAGCTCAAGTCGCGCCTCGACGAGCTCGAGGCCGAGTGGCTGGCCGCCGAGGAGGCGCTGGAGATGATGGAAGCGGAGCTGCTCGAAAGTGGGGCTTGAAACATAGCCAGTTGCGGTGAGCGGCGCCGGGGACAGCCCCCCTCAACTCTCCAGCAGAAACGTCACCGGCCCGTCATTGATCAGCTCGACCTGCATGTTGGCGGCGAACTCCCCGCTCTCGACCCGGGGCCAGGTCGCCCGGGCGCGGTCGAGCAGGTAGTGGAACAGTCGCTCACCGTCGGCCGGCGGCGCGGCGCTGGAGAAGCTCGGGCGCAGCCCCTTGCGGGTATCGGCGGCCAGGGTGAACTGCGAGACCAGCAGCAGCCCGCCGTCGACCTGCTGCAGGTCGAGGTTCATCTTGCCCGCCTCGTCGCTGAACACCCGATAGCGCAGCAGCTTGTGCAGCAGCCGCTCGGCGGCGGCCTCGTCGTCACTCTTCTCTACCCCCACCAGGGCCAGCAGGCCGTGGTCGATGGCGCCCACCGTGCGGTCTTCCACCGTCACGCTGGCGCGTCGCACGCGCTGTATCAGGGCCTTCATGCGGCGAGCTTCCCCTTACTGACCTATGAGCCTGCCGAAAGGGTATCACGCCCGGCATAGGGTGTTTACAGGCCTGGTGGCGTAGCTCGTAGGCAGCCTCTCACCAGGCGCGGCAGAGCATGATGTCACAGTGCGGCTCGGCCAGCAGCGCCTCGGTGATCGGGCTCTGACGCCCCAGCTGCCCGCGGCTGCTGAGTGCCAGCAGATCGGGGGGCTGGCGCCGCAGTCGCGTGACCAGCACCTCCAGCGGGTCGCCCGGCTCCAGCACCAGCTCCACCTCCGGCACGCTGTCCAGCTCACTCATCAACTGGTCGGTCTCGCGCTCTAGCTGGCAGCGCAGTCGCTCTACCTCGCGGTCGCGCCAGCGAGCGAAGTCGCTGTCGGAACCCAGCTCCCGCTCGCCGGGCACGTCCCAGGCGTGCAGCAGGGTCAGGTGGGCCTCGGGGAAGCGCTTGAGCACTTCGCGCAGGGTGTTGCGGCTGGCCAGCGAGAAGTCCACCGGCACCAGGATCTCCTGCCAGTCGCGGCTGGCAGGCTGAGTGACCGACAGCACCGGGCAGGGGGCGCTGCGCAGTACGCGGGCCAGGGTGGTGCCGGCCACCAGGTCGGGCTGGCCGCGCTTGCGGTGGGATCCCAGCACGATCATGTCCACCTCACGGTCGTGGGCTTCGCGGATGATCTCGGCATAGGCGGCGCCGGCCACCGTCTGCAGCAGTACCTTGGGCTCGGGCAGGGCGTAGTCCTCACGTACGTCGGTAAGGATGGCCTGCATGTCATCGACCACCGCCGTTTCCAGGTCGTGCAGCACACGCCGGGGCAGATGAGGGTCGAGGACATGGATGACATCCAGGCGCGCGCCGCTTTCGTTGGCCAGGCGGATGGCCCGGGCGAAGGCGGCGCGATTCTCGGCCGAAAGGTCGCAGGCAAACAGCAGGGTCTGGGTCATGGCGTCTCTCCGATGCGATGAGCCTGGCAAGGCAGACTTCAGCATGGGCGCCACTCGGCGAGGCTGCAAGGCCGTTTCGTTACCACCACTGGTGGAAGTGGTGAACCGGCCCATGACCTTGACCGACATCAATACGATGGCTTTCGGTGAGCGCTGCTTCCAGCCACTGCTTGGCCGCTGCCACGGCCTGGGGCAGCGTGTCGCCGAGCGCCAGCCTGGTGGTAATGGCCGAGGAGAGCGAGCAGCCGGTGCCATGCAGGTTGGAGGTGGCGATACGTGTCCCTTCGAGCCATGACGAGCGTTCGCCTTCGATCAGCAGGTCGGGGCAGGTCTCGTCGCGCAGGTGCCCGCCCTTGAGCAGCACCGCCCCGGCTCCCAGTGCCGACAGGTCAGGGGCCATGGCCAGCATCTCGCTGCGGCTACTCGGTGACGGGCTTCGCAGCAGGACCGCGGCCTCGGGCAGGTTGGGCGTGATCAGGTCGGCCAGGGGCACCAGTACCTCGCGCACGGCGGCAATGCCGGCGTCGTCGACCAGGATGTCGCCGCTTTTGGCCACCATCACCGGATCGAGCACGATCCAACGCGGCCGCCTTGTCTCGAGTACGTCGCGGATGGTCTCGGCGACCTCGCGGCTGGCCACCATGCCGATCTTGACCGCATCGATCTCGACATCGTCGAGCAGGGTCTCGAGCTGCAGGCGAATGAACTCCACTGGTACTGGGTGAACGCCCCGCACCCCGCGAGTGTTCTGAGCGGTCAAGGCGGTAATGACGCTGGTACCATAAGCGCCCAGCGCCGAGAAGGTCTTTAGGTCGGCCTGGATACCGGCACCTCCGCTGGGATCGGAGCCGGCAATGGTGAGCGTATTGGGAACAGGGCGGTGGGCCGTCATGGCGTCCTCTCGCAAACAGAATGGCGGTGTGTAGGAGGCTGGATGCTGAGTCTTTTCGTGGTGGCGTTCGTCAGCGCCACCCTGTTGCCGGGTGGCTCCGAGGTGTGGCTGGCGCGCCAGTGGTGCCTGGGCCAGCCGGTGCTGGCGCTGTGGTTGGTTGCCACCTCTGGCAACACCCTGGGGAGTCTGGTCAATGTGTGGATGGGCCGCTACGCGCGGCGCTTCCAGGATCGCCGCTGGTTTCCCGCCTCGCCCCAGGGGTTGGCCCGGGCCGAGCGCTGGTATCACCGTTTCGGTGAGTGGAGCCTGCTGCTTTCCTGGGCGCCGGTGATCGGCGACCCGCTCACCGTGCTGGCGGGCGTCTTTCGCCTGCCCTGGTGGCGGGCCATCCTGCTGATTACCGTGGCCAAGGGGACTCGCTATGCCGTGGTGCTGTATCTGGCTCAGGCGTGGCTGGCCCCGCTCTGTCAGTAACTAGGCTGTGCCTGATAACTGGCTGCGCTTGCCGGCTTTTCAGACAAAGCCAGGCTTACCTCAGTACCGAAGGCAGCCAGGTGGCCAGCCCCGGGAACAGCGCCAGCGCCCCCAGCATGCCGAGCTGTATCAGGATGAACGGCACCACACCGCGGTAGATGGCCGAGGTGGGCACCGACTCCGGCGTCACCCCGCGCAGGTAGAACAGCGCGAAGCCGAACGGCGGCGTCAAGAACGAGGTTTGCAGGTTCACCGCGATCATGATCCCCAGCCAGATGGGGTCGAGGCCCATCATCAGCAGCACCGGGCCGACGATCGGTACCACCACGAAGGTGATCTCGATGAAGTCGAGAATGAAACCGAGCAGGAAGATCACCAGCATCACCACCAGGGTGGCACCGACAACGCCGCCGGGCAGCGCCTCGAACATCTCCTTGACCAGCTCCTCGCCGCCGTAGGCGCGGAACACCAGCGAGAACAGCGCCGCCCCGATCAGGATCAGGAATACCATGCTGGTGACCTTGGTGGTGGTGAAGACCACCTCCCTCAGCATGGGTAGGTTGAGTCGGCGGTTGGCCAATGCCAGCAGGAAGGCGCCGGTGGCGCCCACCGCCGAGGCCTCGGTGGGGGTGGCGAAGCCGCCGAGGATCGAGCCCAGCACGGCGACGATCAGCAGCACCGGGGGGATCAGCCCCTTGATCAGCAGCGGCAGAATGCTCCCCGAGTGGCCAAGCTCCTGCTTCAGTACGTCCCGGTCTGCGGCCGGAGCGCTTTCCGGCTTCAGCCACGCGACGGCCATCATGTAGACGATGTAGGCCACCACCAGCAGCAGGCCGGGAATCAGGGCGCCGACGAACAGGTCGCCCACCGAGACGGTCTTGGGGCTCCACACGCCCATGGCCAGCTGAGCGCGCTGATAGGCGTTGGAGAGCACGTCGCCCAGCAGTACCAGGGCGATGGAGGGCGGAATGATCTGGCCCAGGGTGCCGGTGGCGCAGATGCTGCCGGTCGCGAGCGCCGGCGAATAGCCGCGCTTGAGCATGGTCGGCAGCGAGAGCAGGCCCATGGTAACCACGGTGGCGCCGACGATGCCGGTGGAGGCGGCCAGCAGCATGCCCACCAGGATCACCGAGATGCCCAGGCCGCCGCGCAGGGTGCCGAACAGCAAGGCCATGGCGTCGAGCAGGGTCTCCGCGACCCGCGACTTCTCCAGCAGCACCCCCATCAGCACGAACAGCGGCACGGCCAGCAGTGTCTGGTTGGTCATGATGCCGTAGAGGCGGTTGGGCATGGCCCCCATCATGCGCGCCTCGAAGGGGACCGGTACGCCCATCTGCAGCAGCAAATGGCCAAGGCCGGCAAACATCAGCGCCGTACCGGCCAGGGCCAGGGCAACCGGGTAGCCCAGCATCAGCACCGCGCAGACGGTGAAAAACAGGAACAGTGGCATGTACTCGAGCAGGGCTTCCACGTCACACCACCTCGTCGTGTTCGATAGTATTGCCCGGCGCCTTGCCACGCAGGATCAGCACCTGGCGAATCAACTGCGCCACGCCCTGCAGCAGCAGCAGTGCCATCATCACCAGGATCAGTGACTTGAGGAGGAAGACGCCGGGTATCCCGCCGTCGGGAGAGCGCTCGAGAATGGCCCAGCTGCTGCGTACATAGCCGAAGCTCGACCAGGCAATGAAGATCACCACCGGGATCAGCAGGAACAGCGTGCCGAACAGGTCGATCCAGGCACGGCCGCGGACGGAAAGCTTGCGGTAGAAGATGTCGACTCGCACATGGCCATCATGGCGCAGGGTCCAGGCGGCTCCCAGCATGAACACCATGGCGTGCATGTACATCACCGACTCCTGCATCACCACGCTGTGGATGCTGAAGACATAGCGCATCACCACGATGGCGAACTGTACCAGCATCATGATGATCACAAGCCAGGCGATGGAGCGGCCCACGACCTCGGTAAAGCCGTCGAGCCATGCGAGCAGGACCGGGTCGCGGTTCGCGGTTTGCATGGTTGGGAGTCTCGTGTCGAAGCGATTCAGGGGTCGCATCATCGCCGATTCCGCGGCGGGCGTCACCCTCGCGCCTCAACGGCAGGTTTTCACGCAGCCTGCTTCCCGCATGCGTAGGGCCTAGTAGCTTTGTTGCTTGTGCAGCGCCTCGAGCACGGCCTGGCAGGACGGCGGTAGCGCGACATCGACGGCAATCGGCAGGTGGTCGGAGAAAAGATGATCGAGCACGCGCACGTCCTGGGCCTCAAGGGAGTTGGAAAGCAGGATATGATCCAGCGCGCGGCGGGGCTGCCAGGACGGGTAGCTGAGCAGCGGCCGCACGGGGTGAAGCGGAAGGGAGGCGCAGAAGCGTGAGTGTGAATGCAACTGGTCCGGCGTGCAGTTGAGATCGCCCATCACTACCACGTGGCGCAGCGGCTGGATGATTTCGCTCAGGTAGTCGAGCTGTCGTACCCGGCCGCGATGACTCAATGCCAGGTGGGCGACGAACAGATGCAGGGCGTCCGGACCGTCGCCATAGCGGGCGTGGATGGCCCCGCGGCCAGGCAGCGTGCCGGGCAGGCGATGCTCTTCGATCAGGGTCGGAGTGAGGCGCGACAACAGGCCGTTGCTGTGCTGGGCAAAGCGGCCAAGGTTGCGATTGAGCTGCTGGTAGTGATGGGGGAAGCCACCGCGCGTCGCCAGGTACTCTACCTGGTTGACATGGCTTGAGCGAAAGCTGCCCCCATCGACCTCCTGCAGCCCGACGATATCGAAATGGCTCAGCACGTTGCTGACCATGTCCAGCCGGCGAACCCGGTGAGGGTGCGGCAGCAGGTGCTGCCAGCTGCGGGTCAGGTAGTGATGATAGGCCGACGTCTGTATGCCCACCTGCATGTTGAAGGTGAGCAGCTTGAGGTGCCCACCTCCCAGGGTCGGGGTCTTGGCATCTGCCAAGTGCGAGTACTCGGCAGGCACGATCAGTCTTCGCGCTCCTGGCGGACACGCTCGATCAGGGCGTCGGCGATCTGCGGCATGTTTTCCAGGCTGCCGGCGCTGCTGGGCGTTACCACGTAGCGTCCATCGACGACCAGAGCCGGTACGCCCATCAGGCGCATGGCGCGCATACGTGCGTGGGCCTGGTTGACCTGGGACTTGACGCTGAAGGCATCCAGTGCCTGACGGGCATCTTCTTCACTGACACCGTATTGGCTCAGGAAGCTCGCGATGCTGTCGGCGTCGTTGAGGTTGCGACCCTCCTCATGAATGGCGTTGAAGATGTCGTCATGGACCTCTTCGCGGATGCCCAGCTCCTCGGCGGCATAGAAAACCAGGGCATGGGTATTCCAGTCGCCGCCCATGGTGGCGGGCAGGTGGATCACGCTGACGTCCTCGCCAAGGGTTTCATACCACGCCTTCACGCTGTCCTGAAGGTTGTAGCAGTGCGGGCAGCCATACCAGAACGCCTCGGTGACCTCGATCTGCCCCTCGTCGACGCGGGTCTCGACAGGTTCCGGCAAGCGTTCGTAGTGCTGGCCTTCGACCAAGTTGGAGGCAGAGGCGAGCGTCGCCAGGCCAAGGCCGGCAACCGCAATCATGGCTGACTGAATAAGGCGAAAAGGCTTGAACATGAATCTGGGCTCCTTGAGAGGCCGCCGCAAGAGGGGACGGCAACATCAGCATAGCGATTGTACCGCTCACTTTGAGCGTTGGCAGCGTCCGCGGTTCCCCGGGTCGCATGCCACATAAGGAAAAGGCGGCATGAAGGCCGCCTCTCCTTGCCGGCAGCAGCCGGCACCGTGCTTCTGCTACGACTCAGTGCAGGCCGTAAATGTAGTTGGCGACGGCCTGCATGTCGGCATCGCTCATCTTGGCGGCGATGTCGGCCATCATGTTGCTCGGGTCGTTGGCCCGTTCGCCGGAAGCGAAGTCCTGCAGGGTGGAGACGGTGTAATCCGGGAACTGACCGGAAAGCCCCGGATAGACGGCGCTGTTGATGCCGACTCCGGTGGGGCCGTGACAGGCGGCACAGGCGGGAATGCCCTTGGCCATGTCACCCGCGCGGTAGAGTTCCTGGCCGCGCATCAGCGCTTCCTCGTCGGCATCGGCCTGGCCGATGTTGGCGTCCTGCTGGGCATAGAAGGCGGCCACGTCCCAGGCATCCTGGTCGGAGAAGTCGTCGACCTGGCCGACCATCTCCGGCACCACGCGATTGCCATCACGGATGTCGATGATCTGCTTGGCCGTGTAGCTCATCTGCTGTCCGGCGAGGTGCGGGAAGGAGGAGGAGGGGCTGATGCCGGACTCACCGTGACAGGCGGCACAGGGCTGTGCCAGCTCACGTCCGGCGGCAGGGTCGGCGTCTGCTTCCAGGTCGGCGTGGGCGGCGCCAACAGCGCCGATGGTAAATGCCAGGCTTGCCAGTAACTTTCTCATCGCTGTTTCACTATGCCGTTGTAGGGTTATACCGGTACGCATCCTGGGAGCTGCCAAAGCCTTATTCTCTCAGGCCGGCTTCGCTCTGCCATTCGAGCGCCGCTTGCGTCGGTCGCTGTGGGCAAGAGCACGGTGGTACACTAGCGCGCCCAGGTCGCAGACAAAAGACACTGCATTATAACGAAACAAGCCGGCATCGGGAATGCAGGTCAAGAACCCGGCGCTGTACCTGATGCTCAACCCCGCAGGAAGTCGAGGTCATGTCCCGTTTGAACTACCAGAGCGCGCGCTTTCTGATCAGCGCACCCACGCTTGCCAAGTGTCCGGCCGATGACGGTGCCGAGGTCGCCTTTGCCGGCCGCTCCAACGCCGGCAAGTCGAGTGCGATCAATACCTTGACCCGGCAGAAGGCGCTGGCGCGCACCTCGCGCACGCCGGGCCGTACCCAACTGATCAACTTCTTCTCGCTGGGCGACGACACCAGCCGCCGGCTGGTCGACCTGCCCGGCTACGGCTACGCCAAGGTGCCGGAGGCGGTCAAGCGCGAGTGGCAGCGCCACCTGGCCGAGTACCTGCAGGGGCGCCATTCGCTGCGCGGCCTGGTCCTGGTGATGGACGTGCGTCATCCGCTGACCGAGTTCGACCAGACCCTGCTGGGCTGGGCCGACGACCAGGACATGCCGGTGCACATCCTGCTGACCAAGGCCGACAAGCTGAAGTCCGGCGCGGCCAAGAGCGCCCTGCAGCAGGTGCGTAGCCGTCTGCGCGAGTGGGAGGACCTGGTGACGGTGCAGCTGTTTTCCTCACTCAAGCGCGAGGGCATCGACGAGGCAAGTGCCCGGCTGGATGGGTGGCTGGGTGACTCCCACGAGCCTTGATGGCTCTCACTGCGGTACTTTCTGCCCCAGCCGGCGCAACAGTGCGGGCAGTTCGCGCACATGGTCCAGGCGGTAGATATGTGGCGGCATGGGAGAGGTATCCACATGGGGCGAGATCCACGCCACCTGCATGCCCAGTCGCCGGGCCGGCTCGACGTCCTCGCGCCAGGAGTCGCCCACGTGCAGGGCACGGCCTGGTGGAATACCCAGGTGGGCCAGTGCGGCGAGAAAGGGTCGCGGGTCTGGCTTGGGGGCGAGCATCTCGCCGGCGGCGATGGCCACCGGGAAGTGGCGGCCCAAGGGTAGCCGCTGCACCTCCACGTTGCCGTTGGTGATGCTGGCCAGCCGGTAGTTCCGACTCAACCCGGCCAGCAGCGGCTCCACCTCGGGGTGCGGCTCGACCCGATGACGCAGCTCCATGAAGCGTTCCATGGCAGCACTGGCCCATAGCCTGGCCGAGGCGGGATCCAGCCCATATTCCCCCAGCATTTCGCGCAGTGCACGCTCGCGCAGCCAGGTGAAGTCACCGCGGCGCAGCGGGTGAGCGCGTGCCAGGGCGCGGCGGCGCTGCTCGAAGGCTTCCAGCGGGAAGCGTTCGCCAAAGCTCGGCGAGGCGGGCTGCCCGCGTGCGTTGAGCCAGCCGGTGAGCTCTCGGTCCAGCCATCCGTAGTGACCGGTTTCAGTGGCGACCATCACGCCATGGTTGTCCCACAGGGTGTCGTCGAGGTCGAAGGTGATGGCCTGGAGAGGCGCGGTTCGAAGCATGGTTTCAGGTGCCCGGAGAGTCGTCGCGGCGCCGCCGCGCGCGCGGGTGCGCGGCATCGTAGCTCGCCGCCAGGTGCTGCCAGTCGAGCTTGGTGTAGACCTGGGTGGTGGAGAGGTTGGCATGCCCCAGCAGCTCCTGCACGGCGCGCAGATCCTGGCTCGACTCCAGCAGGTGGCTGGCGAAGGAGTGTCGCAGGCGGTGGGGGTGCAGGTGTTCGGGCAACCCGCGCCGGCGAGCCACCTCGCTGAGCCGCTTCTGAATCGCCCGATGGCCAAGCCGGCTGCCGCCGCGGCCGACGAACAGCGCGGTTTCGCCATCAACGGCCAGGGTGCCACGCACGGCCAGCCACGCCTCCAGGGCGCGCCGTGCGCTGCGACCTACCGGTACCTGGCGCGGCTTGCTGCCCTTGCCCATGACCCGCACGCGGCGACTCTCCAGGTCGCCCAGATCGAGGTTGGCAAGCTCCGCCAGGCGTAGGCCGCTGGAGTAGAACAGCTCCAGCATCGCCTGGTCGCGCAGCGCCAGAGGAGAACCGTCATGAGGCGTGTCCAGCAAGCGCGTAAGCTGGTCCACATCCAGTGGCTTGGGCAAGTGAGCGCCTTGCCGTGGCGTCGGCACCAGCTCGGCGGGGTTGTGCGCCAGCGTACCCGACTGCACCAGGAAGGCGCCGAAGTGGGATATGGCTGCCCGGCGCCGTGCCAGGCTGCGTGGCGCCAGGCCACGGCTGCGTTCGGCGCCGAGGAATCGACGTAGCAGGCCGATATCCAGTTCGGCGGCGTCGAGAATGCCACGGGCCTCGAGAAATTCCGCCAGCGCCTCGAGGTCCCGGCGGTAGGCGCTCAGCGTGGCCGGGCTGGCGGTCCGGGCCAGCGCCTCGAGGCAGGTGTCCAGCTGCTGGCGCAGGGGGCCATCAGCCATGCTGGGGGGGGCTGCCATGGGTGGCTGGGGCATGGCGCAGCAGCAGCCTTGCAAGCACATCACTCACGTACTCGGTGAACAGGGTGTCCATGCTGGCGCGGAAATGGTCCGGGTCGGGGCTGGCCAGTACCAGGTAGCCCATCGGCTCGCCCAGGGTCAGTCGGGCCAGGGCGCAGGAGCCGGCTTGCCGCGGTGGCTGTGCATGGGGCAGCAGCCGCCCCCAGTCGGTGGGTGTGAGACGGGTGCAGCGGCTGGTGCGGCCATCCAGCAGTGCGCCCAGGCGCACGCCGGTGTGTTCGTCGAGCACATGGCGCGGTGGCTGGGGCGGCAGCGGCTCGTGGTCGGTGAGCTGGGCCGGGCACCACAGCGCCACGGCGGGAATCTGGAATCGCTCGGCCATCTGGGTGGCCAGCGCCTGGCCCAGGGCGTCGGCATCCTCGGCCTCCATCAGCGCCAGCACCAGTTCGCGGGTACGGCGATATTGCACCTCGTTATGTCGCGCCGACTCCAGCAGCTGCTCCAGCCTCCACTCGGCCTGTTCCGCCCGTCGACGCAGATCATGCACCAGTCGCTCGAGGAGCGAGGTGGTGCCATGGGCCTCCGGGTGAGGCACCTTGAGCTGCTGCAGCAGCCCTTCCCGGCCGACAAAGAAGTCCGGGTGCCGGGCAAGCCACTCTGCGACTCGATCAGGATCCAGGGTCTTGCGCGGTTCGGGGGCGGCTCGGGTCATGCATGGCTCCTTGGGTTCGGATGTGCCCGGCGTTCAAGCCAGGGCGATGCGTCCCTCGAAGACGCGTTCGGCGGGGCCGGTCATCAGCAGCGGTGCCTCGCCACCCGGCCACTCGATACGCAGGTCGCCGCCGCGCAGGTGCACGGTGACGGGGCTTTCCAGCAGGCCCTGGCGAATACCGCTGGCCACCGCGGCGCAGGCCCCTGTACCGCAGGCCAGGGTCTCGCCGGTGCCGCGCTCGAAGACCCGCAGGCGTATCTCATGGGAAGAGACTATCTCCATGAAGCCTACATTGACTCGCCGTGGAAAGCGCGGGTGGCGCTCGATGGCCGGCCCAAGGCGCTCGACCGGGGCGCTGTCGACGCTGTCCACACGCAGCACCGCGTGGGGATTCCCCATCGAGACGGCGCCGATTTCACAGCGCTCGTCCTCCACCTCGAGCCGGTGCAGGGGGCGGTCCTCGGCGGCATCGAAGGGCAAGGCCTCCGGCTCGAAGCGGGGCTTGCCCATGTCCACCGTGACCTGGCCGTCGCTTTCCACCTTGAGTGTCAGCGGCCCTCCCGCAGTCTCCACGTGGATTTCGTCCTTGTGGGTCAGGCGCTGGTCGCGCACGAAGCGGGCGAAGCATCGCGCGCCGTTGCCGCAGTTCTCCACCTCGCTGCCGTCGGCGTTGAAGATGCGGTAGCGAAAGTCCATCTCGGGGCTGCGCGGCGGCTCGACGATCAGCAGCTGGTCGAATCCCACGCCGAAGCGGCGATCGGCGAGCTGGCGGATCTGCTCGTCACGCAGGCGTGCCCGCTGGGTGATCAGGTCGACCACCATGAAGTCGTTGCCGAGGCCATGCATCTTGGTGAAATGCAGCAGCATCAGTGGGTTTCTCCGCCACTTGCCGTTGTCGGCTCGGGCAGCAGCGCCTCGCCGGCCCACAGCGACTCGAGGGTTTCACGCTGGCGCACCACATGGTAGGTATCGCCATCCACCATGACCTCGGCGGGGCGCGGGCGGCTGTTGTAGTTGGAGGCCATGACGAACCCGTAGGCGCCGGCGGAGCGCACCGCGAGCAGATCGCCGGGGGCGATGGCCAGCTCGCGCTCCTTGCCCAGGAAATCGCCCGTCTCGCATACCGGGCCGACCACGTCATAGGTGGCGCTTTCGCGGGGCCGGCGGGTGTCGACCGGGATGATCGCCTGCCAGGCCTGGTAGAGCGAGGGGCGGATCAGGTCGTTCATGCCGGCGTCGACGATGGCGAAATTCTTGGTCTCGCCAGGCTTGAGGAACTCGACCCGGGTCAGCAGCACGCCGGCGTTGGCGGCGATCGAGCGGCCCGGCTCGAACAGCAGGGTCAGGCTTTCGCCGTGCTTCCACTGGGCCAGGCGTTCGAGCAGCGAGGCGGCGTAGTCGAACGGTTGGGGTGGGCGCTCGCCGCGGTAGGGCACGCCGAGGCCGCCGCCGAGATCGAGATGCTCCACCGTGATGCCACGCTCGCGAAGGCGCTCGAGCAGCACCAGCAGCCGATCCAGGGCATCGAGGAAGGGGGCGAGTTCGGTGAGCTGCGAGCCGATGTGACAGTCGATGCCGACGATCTCGATGCCCGGCAGGCCTGCGGCCAGCTCGTAGACGGAGAGCGCCTCTTCCACGGGAATGCCGAACTTGTTGTCCTTTAGCCCGGTGGAGATGTAGGGGTGGGTGCCGGCGTCGACGTCGGGGTTGACCCGCAGCGACACCGGGGCGATCTTGCCCAGCCGCTCGGCCACGGCGGAGAGGCGCTCGAGTTCGGGGCGCGACTCGACGTTGAAGCACTTGATGCCCACCTCGAGTGCCCGGGCCATCTCGCTGGCCTGCTTGGCCACGCCGGAGAACACTACCTTGGCCGGATCGCCGCCGGCAGCCAGCACCCGCTCCAGCTCGCCCAGCGAGACGATGTCGAAGCCCGCCCCCATGCGTGCCAGCAGGTTCAGTACTGCCAGGTTGGAGTTGGCCTTCACTGCGTAGCAGATCAGATGGGGGTGGCTGCCCAGCGCCTCGGTATAGGCGCGGAAGTGGCGGGCCAGCGTGGCCCTGGAGTAGACGTAGCAGGGCGTGCCGATCTCCTCAGCCACCTGCGAAAGCGGAACTTCCTCGCCGTAGAGCACGCCGTCGCGATATTCAAAGTGATCCATATTGGCTCTGTTAACTCTCGTCGTCGTTGGGAGCGGCAGCGCCCGTACCGTAGCGCTCGTCGGCAGCTTCGTCGTCAGGCAGGTAGAGCGGGCCCTTCTGGCCGCAGCCGGCCAGCAGGGCGAGCAACAGCACTGCCAGTGCCAGCGGACGTGTCAGGCGTGCCGCACCCGTGCCGATCATGCTCATGGCTATCGGCCCAGGCTCGCCAGGGCATCGCGGGCGCGCTGCGCAGCGGCGCGGACCTGATCCGGGGCGGTGCCGCCGATGTGGTTGCGCGCGGCCACCGAGCCTTCCAGCGTCAGCACCTCGAAGACGTCCTGCTCGATCGTGTCGGAGAACTGGCGCAGCTCGTCGAGGGTCATCTCGGAGAGGTCCTTGCCCTCGCGAATGCCGAAGGCCACCGACTGGCCGACGATCTCGTGGGCGTCGCGGAAGGCCACGCCGCGGCGCACCAGGTAGTCGGCGAGGTCGGTGGCGGTGGAGAAGCCGCGGCGGGCGGCTTCATACATGCTCGCCTTGCGCGATTCGATGGCCGGCACCATGTCGGCAAACGCCTTGAGGCAGTCGCGCACCGTGTCGAGGGTGTCGAACAGCGGCTCCTTGTCCTCCTGATTGTCCTTGTTGTAGGCCAGCGGCTGCGACTTCATCAGCGTCAGCAGGCCCATCAGGTGGCCATAGACGCGGCCGGTCTTGCCGCGCACCAGCTCGGGCACGTCGGGGTTCTTCTTCTGCGGCATGATCGAACTGCCGGTGCAGAAGCGGTCGGGCAGGTCGATGAAGTCGAACTGCGCGCTGGTCCACAGCACCAGCTCTTCGCTCATGCGCGACAGGTGCATCAGCAGGATGCTGGCGAAGCTGGTGAATTCGATGGCGAAGTCGCGATCGCTCACTGCGTCGAGGCTGTTCTCCGCGGGCCGCTCGAAGCCCAGCAGCTCGGCGGTGACGTGGCGATCGATGGGGTAGGTGGTGCCGGCCAGCGCAGCGGCGCCCAGCGGCATCACGTTTACTCGCTTGCGACAGTCGAGCAGCCGCTCGTGGTCGCGCGCCAGCATCTCCTGCCAGGCCAGCAGGTGGTGGCCGAAGGTCACCGGCTGGGCGGTCTGCAGGTGGGTAAAGCCGGGCATGATGGTGTCGGCCTCGCGCTCGGCGAGCTCGATCAGGCCTTCACGCAGGCGCCGTAGCTCGGCTTCGACCACATCGATCTCGTCGCGCAGGAACAGGCGGATATCGGTGGCCACCTGATCGTTGCGCGAGCGGCCGGTATGCAGCTTCTTGCCGGTGATGCCGATCTTGTCGGTCAGACGCGCCTCGATGTTCATGTGCACGTCCTCGAGCTTCACCGACCACTGGAACTCGCCGCGCTCGATCTCGCCGCGGATCTCGTCGAGTCCGGCGACGATGGCGTCACGCTCGTCGTCGGTCAGCACGCCCACGCGAGCCAGCATGGTGGCGTGGGCAATGGAGCCCTGGATGTCCTGCTGGGCGAGGCGCTGGTCGAAGTCGACCGACGCGGTGAAACGTTCGACGAAGGCATCGGTGGGTTCGCTGAAGCGACCGCCCCAGGCCTGGTTGGTGCCGGGGTTAGTGGGACTAGAGCTCATCGGCGTGGGCATCCTGCGTGTTGCATGCTGTGGCGTATTCGCAAAGCCGCCAGCGGCGGCTTCAGTCTGGTCTTGCAGTGTACCAGAGTCGACGCGGGTGACGAGGGGCGGTGGCGCAGTCCGAAACGTGCCAATTTTTCCTGCTTCGCCCGGTGCTTTATGATGGGAGTCAATGACCGATGACCTGCCGTGACCCATAATGTTGCGGCAATTACCGCTGAGCAGGGCCGTCCGGGCCCGCTGGGGAGAACCACGTGCGATCCATTACCACGCTGCGCATTGCCACCCGCAAGAGTCTACTGGCCATGTGGCAGGCCGAACACGTTCGCGACCTGCTGATGGCCGAGCACCCTGGACTCGAGGTCGAGCTGGTCGCGCTCTCCACTCGCGGCGACAAGATTCTCGACACGCCGCTGGCGAAGATCGGCGGCAAGGGGCTGTTCGTCAAGGAGCTGGAAGAAGCCATTCTGGATGGCCGCGCCGACATCGCCGTGCACTCGATGAAAGACGTACCCATGCATTTCCCCGAGGGGCTCGGGCTATCGGTGATCTTTGCCGGCGCCGAGCCCACCGATGCCTTCGTGTCCAATCACTTCGGCTCCCTGGGCGAGCTGCCCGAAGGGGCCCGTATCGGCACCTCGAGCCTGCGTCGAGGGCTGCAGATGCGCGAGGCGCGCCCGGACCTGGAGATCCTGACCCTGCGCGGCAACGTCCAGACCCGTCTGGCCAAGCTCGATGCCGGCGAGTTCGATGCGATCATCCTGGCCACCTCGGGGCTCAAGCGGCTGGGGCTCGGCGAGCGCATCGCCCAGGAGTTGCCGCCCGAGGTCTGCCTGCCGGCCTGTGGCCAGGGGGCGTTGGGCATCGAGTGTCGCATCAACGACCCCGAGCTGATCTCGCTGCTGGCACCGCTGGATGATCCCATTACCGCTACGCGGGTACGCGCCGAGCGCGCAATGAACACCCGCCTCGAGGGTGGCTGCCAGGTTCCCATCGGTGGCTACGCGACCTTCGAGAACGATGGCCAGACCCTGTGGCTGCGGGCGCTGGTGGGCAACCCCGAGGGCACCGAGGTGCTGCGCGCCGAGGGCCGCGGCTCGATCCACGAGCCGGAAGCGTTGGGCGTGCGGGTGGCCGAAGACCTGCTCGAACAGGGCGCTGGCGAGATCCTGGCGCAGGTTTACGGCGCCTGAATGAGCGCCGGGCTTCCCGTGCTGATCAGCCGCCCTGGCGAGCGGGCTTCTGCCCTGGCGGCGGCTATCGAGGGCGCCGGGTTTCCGGTGGCTCACCTCGACGCGATGGCGCTGGAGGCGCTGCCGGAGAGCCAGGCAATGCGCCAGGCGTGGCTCGATTTCGATCACTTTCACAAGATCGTGGTGGTCAGTCCCTATGCCGCCGAGTGCCTCGACCATGCGCTTGACCGCTACTGGCCGCAGCTTCCGGTGGGGATCGCCTGGTATGCGGTGGGCTCGGCCACCGCCGCCGCCTTGCATGAGCGGCTTGGGGTACGGGTTCACCTGCCGCCGGCAGACGCCGGCGAGGACACCAGTGAAGCGCTGCTCGAGCTCGCTTCGCTGCGTGACCTCGACGGGCAGCGGGTGCTGCTGGTGGCCGGCGAAGGCGGGCGCACGCTGCTGGCCGAAACCCTGGCGGCGCGCGGTGCCCGGGTCACGCGGCTGGCGCTCTATCGACGGCGATTGCAGTCGCCTCCCCCCGAGCTTCAGGAGCGCCTTGCACGGGGTGAGTTTCTCGCACTGGTGGCCAGCAGCGGCGAACTGCTCGAACATCTGGCAAGATGGTGTACCAAGGCCACCTTGAACCAACCGCTAATCGTGTCCAGTTGCCGTTTGGCTACACTGGCCAACAACTTGGGCTTTCGCACTCCCGTGGTGGCAGCGGGTGCCACGCCGGCGGCTCTCGCCAGTGCCGTGGTGGCCGCCTGCCATCAGGAGGATGCCGATGTCGATCAAGACGATTTCGAAAAGGGCTAGCGACAGATGAGCAAGCAGACCAACGAGCAGGACGAAAAGAAGGCGCCTTCCGGCAAGGGCCAGGGCGGCAAGGGACGCCAGGCCGGAGCCGGCAACAAGCCTGGCAACGCAGCCGGCCAGGGCCGCGAGCCAGGAGGTGGCCAGGCGCCCAAGCCGTCCGCCGGGGGTCAGGCAAGCGACAAGTCGCCGGCCGCTGCCAGCGGGAGTGCCGTCAGCCCCGGCAAGAGCGACGCCGCTGGCGACAAGGCAGCTTCACCTGAGGCCAAGCCAGCCCCGGCCGAGAGCAAGGCACAAGGGGCTGACAAGCAGGCACCGGCGAAACCGGAATCCGCCAAGCCTGAGGACAACACCAAGGCTGACTCAACCAAGCCTGAGCCAGGCAAGACAGAGGCTGCAAAGCCGGCTGCCGCCGAAAAGTCGGCATCTGCCGACAAGCCAGCCGCTTCCGACAAGCCCGGCTCGGCAAGCAGCGGCCCTGCCGAGCCGGGCGACTCTGCCAAGGCAGTGCCTCCCGGCGGTGGTGCCGCGGTTCCACCTGCCTCGAGTGGGGGTAAGGGGGGGGGCCGCGGCGTGGGCGTCCTTGCGCTGATCCTGGTGCTGTTCCTCGGTATCGGGGCGGGCCTGTTCGCATGGAACGCCTGGGATCGCCTCGACGCCCAGCAGGCGCGCCTGGCCGAGCTGGAAGAGCGTGCCGCCGGGGCGGCAGCGGCCGATGACGTGGCCAGCCTGCGCGAGGAGCTGGAGCGCGGCGAGGAGGCCCGGGATGCGGAAATGGCCGAGGCGATAGAGTCGATGCGTAGCGAGTTCGCCGGCTACCGCAGCGAAGTCGATGACGCCCTGGACCAGGTCCTCGACGAGCTCTCTCGCCAGCAGGAGCCTGACGAGCGCGAATGGCTGCATGCCGAAGCGGCCTACCTGCTGCGGCTGGCCAACCAGCGGCTCCAGCTCGAGCGCGACGTCGAAGGCGCCGCCGCCCTGCTGCGTACCGCCGATGCCCGCCTGAGCGAAGCCGAAAACCCCGCACTGCTCTCCGTTCGCCGCGGTATCGCCTCGGAGCTCTCGATTCTCGCTGGTGTGCCCCAGGTCGACCGTACCGGCATCTACATGGCACTCGATGCCCAGCAGCAGCGCCTGGCACAGCTGCCGCTTTCGCGTGAGCTCGAAGAGATCCCGGCGCGTTCCGGCATCGAGGAGACGCCCACCGGCGGCTGGCAAGAGCAGCTCTCGCGCTTCGGCCAGGAGCTGAGGGACCTGGTCGTGATCCGCCATCACGACCAGGCGCTCGAGACCTTGGTGACGCCGGAGCAGGAGTCCTATCTGCGCCAGAGCTCACGCCTGGTGATCGAACAGGCCCAGCTGGCGCTGCTCAAGGAAGAACAGGAGCTTTACGAAGCCAGCATCGACAAGGCGCTGGCCCTGATCGAAGGCTACTACGATACCGAGCGCAGCGAGGTGCAGGGCGTCATCGAGCAGCTCCAGGCGCTCAAGGGCGAGAACATCCGCCCCGAGCTTCCCGATATCAGCGGCTCCCAACAGGCCCTGGCCGAGTTCATCGAGCGTCGTTTCGGTTCGCGCGGCGACCGGGGAGATGAGGCATGAGAAAGCTGCTGCTGATCGTTCTCTTCGGGCTGGCCCTGGGGGCGCTGCTCGGCCAGCTGATGGTCTCGGTGCCCGGCTACTGGCTGGTGCGGGTGGGTGACACCTCCTACCAGACCTCGTTCTGGTTTGGCCTGGTGCTGCTGTTGGCCGTATTCCTGATCCTGCACTTCGTTCTGCGCGTGCTGATGCGGATGAGCTATCCCGTCAGCCGGCTCAAGGTATGGAACCGGCGCACCCGCCACCGCAACGCCATGAAGCGCACCGTGCGCGGGCTGGTGGCGCTGGCCGAAGGGCGCTGGAAGCGCGCCGAGAAGTCGCTGGTCAAGGCCGCCGACGACTCCAGCACGCCGCTGGTCAACTATCTCTCCGCGGCTCTGGCCGCGCACTATCAGGGGCGCTACGAGCAGGCCGACACCTTGCTCAAGCGGGCCCATCTCTCCACCGAGGGTGCCGACACCGCGGTGGGCCTGATGCAAGTCCAGCTGATGCTGGATCGTCAGCAGTACGAGGAAGCGCTGGCCATCCTGACTCGTCTTGATCGCCAGCTACCCAATCATCCCCAGGTGCTCAAACAGCTCAAGCAGGCCTATCTCAGTGTCAACGACTGGGATGGGCTGCGCCGGCTGATGCCGCGTCTGGCATCGCGCCAGTTGATCTCGCCCCAGGAGCGCAACCAACTGGAGCTGCGCGCCTACAAGGAGCTGCTGGTCCACGAGGCCCGGGACCCGGACAACGTGGAACGTATTCGCAGCCTGTGGGCGGATATGCCGGACTCGCTGCGTGGCAACGTCGAGCTGGTCGTGCTGTATGCCGAGGCGCTGGTGCGCGGCAACGAGGAGGGCATTGCCGAGCGTTTGCTGCGCCACTCGCTCAAGGAGCGTTGGGACAGTCGCCTGGTGCTGCGCTACGGGCTGCTCAACGTGGACCCGGCTCGCCAGCTGGTGCATGCGGAGAAATGGCTTCAGGAGCGTCCCAACGATCCCGACCTGCTGCTCACCCTGGGCCGGCTGGCGCTGCGCAACGCCTATTGGGGCAAGGCTCAGGAGTACTTCGAGGCGAGCCAGCGCCAGCGTCCAAGCGGCCTGGTCTGCGCCGAGCTGGCGCGGCTGTATGCCAACCTCGGGGAGCACAACAAGAGCCAGCTGTATTACCGTCAGAGCGTCGAGCTGCTCGACAAGTCGCTTCCCTCCCTGCCGCAGCCGGCGGAGCCCGGCGAGCCAGCCGAAGTCGCCGATGACGAGCAGGAGCGGCACAAGGCCAGCTGAGCCCGCGCCGGGCGGCATCCAGGCGAACGAGGGGCGCTATGGCGCCCCTTTCGCGTCTTTCGGGAGGAATCGAGGTGGCACTGAAGCGGGTCTGGCGCGGGTGGACCTCGCGCTATTTTTCCGACGAGCAGGCGGTAATCCTGCTCATCCTGCTGGTGGCTGGCTTCACGGCGGTGCTATGGCTGGGGCGCATGCTGGCCCCCTTCCTCACGGCCCTGGTCATTGCCTTCCTGCTGCAGGGCGCGGTGTCACGCCTTACGCGGCGGGGAATTTCTCACCTCACGGCCGTCATTTCGGTTTTCGTGGGGTTCCTCGGCCTGCTCCTGGCGGTGGTGCTGCTGCTGATACCGTTGATCTGGACCCAGCTTACCGGGTTGCTGCAGGAAATTCCGCAAATCGTCAGCCAGGGGCAGGCGGTGCTGGGGCAGCTCGAGGAGCGGTTCCCGAACCTGGTGAGTCCCGAGCAGATGAAGGCATGGACGGCGATGGCAGGCCGCGAGGCCACCCAGCTCGGCCAGCAGCTCATCACGCTGTCCCTTGCCTCGCTCGGCAATGTGATGACCCTGATCATCTACCTGGTGCTGGTGCCGATCCTGGTGCTCTTTCTGCTCAAGGATCGAGCCCTGCTGCTGGGCTTCTTCCTTCCCTTCCTGCCGGAAAAGCGCACGCTGATGAGCCAGGTGTGGGCGGAAATGGAGGTCCAGCTGAGCAACTACGTCAGGGGCAAGGCGGTCGAGATCCTTATCGTCAGTGCGGTCAGCTACGCTACCTTCGCCCTGTTCGGCTTGCCCTATGCGCTGTTGCTGGGCCTGCTGGTCGGGTTCTCGACGCTGCTCCCCTATATCGGCGCTGCGGTGGTCACGCTGCCCGTTGCCGCCGTGGCGGGCTTCCACTTCGGCCTGACCCAGCCGTTTCTCTACGTCATCATCGCCTACGGTGTCATCCAGGCGCTGGACGGCAACGTGCTGGCGCCTTTGCTGTTCGCCGAGGCGGTCAACCTGCACCCCGTGTCGATCATCGTGGCGGTACTGTTCTTCGGCGGCATCTGGGGCTTCTGGGGGCTGTTCTTCTCGATCCCCCTGGCCACCCTGGTGAAGGCGCTGTGGCTGGCCTGGCCGCGCCGGGAAGCGCCCCCGCCCGCCTGAGCGGCCCCCTGAAAGCAAGCGGGGCTGCCCCTGGCAGCCCCGCTCTCCCACACAGACAGAGGTCAGTCCTTGTCCTCGTAGTCGCCCTTGAACACGGGGTTGGGCTTCGAGCGGGGGTCCTCTTCTCCCTCGCGGCTGCTTTCTCCGGAGCGGGGCTGGCCGCCGGGGCGGCCGTCGATGTCGAAGCTCTGCTGCATGAGGCGCACGTTGGCAGGCGGTGCCTCGCCCTCCTTGCCCACGCCGAAGTAGAGCGTGGTGTGGGGGAAGGGAATCTCGATGCCTTTGGCGTCGAAGTGCAGCTTGACCAGGCGATTGTAGGCCCGACCGATGCCCCACTGGGTGCCGGGCGTGGTCTTGATGCGCACGCGGATGTTTACCGAACTGTCGCCAAGTGCCGTGACACCGGCCACTTCCAGCGGCGCGACGATGTTCATCTTGTGGTCGTCGTCGGCGGCCAGCTCGTCGTAGGCCTCGCGCAGGGCGACGATCGCTTCGTCGATGCTCTCGCGGTAGGCGATGCCGTACTCGCCGACGTGGTAGCCGAACTCGCGCATGTAGTTGGAGACGGTATCGACGCTGGAGAAGGGCACAATGTGGTAGGCCCCCGCCAAGTCGCGAATACCCACCGAGCGTATGCTGAGCCGCTCGGCGGTGCCGGTGATGCCGCCCACCGTGACCACGTCGCCGGTATTCATGGCGTTCTCCACCTGGATGAAGATGCCGGTGATGATGTCCTGCACCAGCTTCTGGGCGCCAAAACCGATGGCCAGGCCCAGCACACCGGCACCGGCGATCAGCGGGCCGATATTGATGCCAATCTCGGCCAGCACGATCATCGCGGTCATGGTGATCAGGGCGATGGCCAGGGCGTTGCGGAACAGGGTCAGCAGGGTCTTGGCGCGGGCGTCGGGCTCGCCGGTGCCGGTCTCGGGGTTGAGCTTGTGCTCGATCAGGCTTGCCAGGCCCAACCACACGCCGATGGCGAGCAGCAGGATCAATGCCACGCTGACCAGCGTGCCGACCAGCCCGCGGCCGGGCTCGGAGGCGTACCAGCCGGCCAGGTCGAAGGCACCCCAGGCATCGAGTACCAGCAGTACCACGCCGACCAGGATCAGCGTGCGGATGACCCGCAGCGCATTGGGCACGTAGCTGTTGAGGCGCGGCTCGAGCAGCGGCAGCTTGCGCCGCAGGTCATCGGCGAGCCGGATGCGCCGGCCGATGGTATGGGTCAGCAGGCTGGAAAGCAGCATGCCGACGATCACCACGGCCAGCGTCTGGAGAGTGGCAAAAAGGACGAAGGGCAACGCATCCGCCGGGCGCGTCAGGGTCAGCACCAGCACCATCAGGAAATAGAGCAGGGCGAACAGGTGCCAGGTACGGGCGAACAGCTGCAGGGTGATCCGGGTGGCGGTGAAGTCGGAGCGGGCCGCCATCTGGTCGAGCTCGCTGCGAATACGCAGGCGATTCTTGAGTACCACTGCCACGGCGTAGAAAAAGGCACCGAACATGATCAGCACGCCGACCGCCTGGCCCATGGCCGGCGTCAGGTAGAGGCTGGTCAGGGGCGCCACCACCAGCAGGCCGTAGCCCACCAGGCCGACCAGGCGGGCCAGCCAGCGGTTCCAGTAGGAGGCCTCGCCGGCCGAGATGGGCAATAGCCTCAGCCCCTCGTAGCGCGAGGCGAACAGCATGCGGATGGCCGCCTTGATCAGTTCGATGATCAGGAAGGCGTTGAGGAACAGCGACGCCCGGGTCGACAGCTCACCGGTCTCGCCCACGGCGAAAGTGGCGATCAGGTTGCCGCCCACGTAGGAGAGCGCCACCACCAGCACGTCGATGAGTGCAGCGATGACCACGCACAGCACCAGGCGGATGATCGGATTGAGGCCGTTGCCCTTGAGCGACCACTGGCTCAGGCGACTGAAAAGCGGCCGCGACAGCCGGCGGAATAGCAAGAACAAGAAGAAGGTGGCGGCAATGACCAGCCCGAGGTTGATCGCGGCGGTGAGGAAGGCGCCCCAGTCGATGGCGGCGGTATCGGTCTCGGCGGTGAACAGCCCCGCCACCACGCCGTACAGATTCTGGACCTCGCCACCGATATCGCTGACAACGCGACTGGTCAGCTCGGCCAGCTGCCTGGGCAGCGATACCGGTCCTGCGGGGGCGGGATCGGCCGCCAGCTCCGGTTCGGCGGCAGCCTGTCGGCGCAGGTGCTCGATCAGCTGCTGACGAGCCTGCTCGTCTTCGAGCATGTCGGCAAGCGCTGCCGGGGCAGGCATGGCGGTGGTGTCGGCGGGCTGGGCCATGGCCGGTGAGGCGGCCAGCAGGGCGAGGATCAGCCAGCCCAGCACCCAGGGGAGAAACCGGTTTGCATTCACGCGTGACCTCCATCTCGGGCGTGTCGGCGGGAGTGGATCTATTTCGTTGTGCTAATGATAAGCCGTCAGGGCTCTCGGAACGAATCGGAGTCATGTCTTGTGCAGACATTGTACAGAATGAAGGTTGTGTGTCATATTGGAATCGCGCCCATGCGCAGGGCGCGATTCCCTGCAATAGCTCTACATCCCCTTTGCCATCCGCCCTGCGGATGGCTTCTTTTTGTTCCGCTTTCGCTATTCAGCTAGCATGGGTTGGCACCGGTGATACGGATACAGGGCAAATGAAGGCATGACAATGCTGCTGATGGTGGCAGTGGGAGGCGCGCTGGGGGGCATGCTGCGTCTGGCGGTTTCCAATCTGCTGGCCAGGCTCGCCGGGGCCGGTTTCCCCTGGGGCACGCTTGTCGTCAATCTCAGCGGGGCGCTGCTGGCCGGCATCCTGGCCGGCTCGTTCGGCGTGCCTCATGGGGAGGCAGCAGCGGCTTGGTTGTTTCTGGTCATCGGGGTGCTGGGCGGCTATACCACCGTTTCCTCGTTGAGCCTGCAGAGCCTGGCCCTGTGGCAGAGCGGGCGGCATGGCGCCGCGCTGGCCAACCTGTCACTCACGCTGGGAGCCGGCCTGGCGTTGGCTGCGCTGGGCTGGTGGCTTGGGGGGGGCGTGCTGTGAGCAGCTGGCCTGCCTACGCGGCAGTGGGCCTGGGCAGCGCCCTGGGCTCGTCGCTGCGCTATCTGGTCTCGCTGGCCAGTATCGCCATGCTGGGCCCCGCCTTTCCCTGGGGAACCCTGCTGGTCAACCTGGTTGGCTCGTGGTTGATTGCCGCTTTCGCTGCTTATGCTGCCTGTCGACGTGATGGCCATGTGGCGCGCTGGCAGCCGTTCCTGGTGGCGGGTTTCTGCGGCGGCTTTACCACGTTTTCGCTGTTCGGCCTCGAGACCCTTCACCTGCTGGGGCTCGGCCGCCCCGGCCTTGCGCTGCTTTACGTGCTGCTCAGCGTGCCGCTGTGGCTGGCGGCGGCCTGGCTGGGCGACCGCTTCGTGCGCCGCCGCTTCGGTTGACGCCGTTGCCGCCCGTCAGCGCGATGCCTTGTCTGGTTTCTTCTTGCTTGGCTTGACCTCCTGCGAGGGCTGGCCCGGCGCGGGGGGCGCGGAAAAGTGCTCGCGCACCAGGGCCAGCAGGCCCTGAGTCGAGGCGTCGAAGTCCTGGCTATGCTCGTCGATGCGCTCGCTGATCTCGCCGGCGATGCGCTTGCCCAGCTCCACCCCCCACTGATCGAAGGAGTTGATGTTCCAGATCACCCCCTGCACGAACACCTTGTGCTCGTAGAGCGCGATCAGGGCCCCCAGGTTACGCGGGGTCAGCTCGTCGAGCAGCAGCACGCTGGAAGGACGGTTGCCGGGGCAGCTGTAGGGATCGAGCCGGCTGCCGCGCTGGCTGCCCTCCATGAAAGCGTTGGCCTGGGCCAGCATGTTGGTGAGCAGGGCGAAGTGGTGCTCCTCCATGCCGGGCTCGGGCTTGAGCGAGGCGATGAAGTCGATGGGCACGTAGCGGGTGCCCTGGTGCAGCAGCTGAAAGAAGGCGTGCTGGCCGTTGGAGCCGGTCTGGCCCCAGACGATGGGCCCGGTCTTGTAGTCCACCGGCTGGCCGAAGATGTCCACCGACTTGCCGTTGGACTCCATGTCGAGCTGCTGCAGGAACGATGGTAGCTGATGCAGCGCCTGGTCATAGGGCACGATGGCCTGGGTCTCGGCACCCATGAAGTTGAGGTGCCAGATGCCGATCAGCGCCATCAGCACCGGCATGTTCTCGCCAAAGGGCGCCTTGATGAAGTGCTGATCCATGGCGTAGGCGCCCTCGAGCATCTCCATGAAGCCATCGAAGCCGATGGAGAGGGCGATGGGCAGGCCGATGGAGGACCACATCGAATAGCGTCCGCCGACCCAGGCCCAGAATTCGAAGACGTTCTCCTCGCGCACACCGAAGGCCATGGCGGCCTTCTTGTTGGTGGAGGCGGCAACGAAGTGAGCGCCCACGTCGGCGTCGGGCCCTGCGCCTTCCAGGAACCAGCGCCGGGCGGTCTTGGCGTTGAGCAGGGTCTCCTGGGTGGAGAAGGTCTTGGTCGAGACGATGAACAGGGTCGAGGCCGGGTCGAGTCGCGCCAGCACTTTCTGGATGTGGGCACCGTCGACGTTGGAGACGAAATGGAAGTTGAGTTCCGGGTGGCGCTGCTTGAGCAGCGCGCGGCAGGCCATGTTGGGGCCGAGGTCGGAGCCGCCGATGCCGATGTTGACCACGTCGCGGATGCGCTCGCCGCTGTGGCCGCGCCACTCGCCGCTGCGCACCGCCTCGGAGAAGGTGCGGATCTGCTCGCGCGAGCGGCGGATCTCCGGCATCACGTCCTTGCCGTCCACCATGACCGGCGCCTCGCCCAGGTTGCGCAGGGCGGTGTGCAGTACGGGACGGTTCTCGGTGACGTTGATGATGTCGCCGGAGAACATCTGGGCGCGGCGCTGCACCAGGGCAGAGTGGTCGGCCAGCTCGATCAGCTTGGCCAGTACCGCATCGGATACCGGGTGCTTGGAGTAGTCGAGGAACAGCCCACCGACGCGCAGGCTCATCCTGTCGAAGCGTTGCGAATCGGCGGCGAAGTAGTCACGGATGCGGTCGTTTGCGGTTTCCTGGCGCAGCCGGGTGAGTGCCTGCCAGGTGACGCTGCGGGTGAGCTGGAACATGGTGTCCTCTTGCGGGCGTGGCCCGCTATCTCGTTACTGGGGATTGCGCGCAGCCACCCAGGCATCGGCATCGGGGATGGCCATCTCATAGGGTTGACCGAGCCAGGGTGAGCTGGCCAGGAAGTCGGCACTGGCGGCGTTGCATGCCACCGGCACATTCCACAGTGCGGCCAGCCGCAGCAGGGCCTTGACGTCGGGATCGTGGGGCTGGGGAGCGAAGGGGTCCCAGAAGAAGATCAGCAGATCGAGGCGCTGCTCGGTGATGCGCGCGCCAATCTGCTGGTCGCCCCCCAGTGGGCCGCTCATCAGGCCCTCCACCTTGAGGCCCAGGCTGGCCGATAGGCGCCCGGCGGTGGTGCCGGTTCCCACCAGCTCATGCTCGGCCAGGGTGTCGCGCCAGCGCGCGGCCCATTCCAGCAGTTCGGTCTTTTTGCCATCGTGGGCGACCAGGGCGATTCGCTTGCGTGCCGGCAGGGTGCGTTTGACGCTGCGCTGGGGGCGGTTTTCGGTCATGACTTGTCTACCTCGAGAATCTTCATCGTGTTGGTCCCGCCGTGGGCGTTCATGTGGTCGCCCCGGGTCAGGATGACATGATCCCC
>NZ_JACEFT010000015.1 GCF_013697085.1 Billgrantia kenyensis | reverse complement strand
CACAAGGTGGTACTCGAAGCCGGCAGCGAAATGACGCTCAACGCTGGCGGCAGCTTCCTCAAGCTCGACGGCGGCGGCGTCACGCTGGTCGGACCCAAGGTCAAGATCAACGCCGGTGGCAGCCCCGGCTCCGGTAGCGGCCCGGCCGTCGAGACACCGCTGCTGCCGGGCAGGGCAGTGCCGGAGGAGCATGAGGACGTCACCCTCGAGCCCAACCGACAGCCCACCGCGTTTGCCGAAACGGAAGGCCAGGTACTGGCACTTCAGCGAGCGGCCAGCAGCGGCAAGGCACTTTGCGATATCTGCGCCGATACGCTCAAGTCGCCGGGAGGCCGCCAGTGAGTACGTTACCTGCCTGCACCCATATCCTGCTGGACGCGGCACTGCCCGAGCTGCGTCGGCAGTGGTATCGCCGCTCGCCTCACAGCACCAGCAGCGTGGCGCTCTATGTGGGTACGCCCTTCGCCCACCTGCTGGAAGTCTCGCCCATCGTGGCAAGAACCTCTCCGGCCGACCCCTTTCTGAAGTGGCTACTCGATGACCGCCCCACGCTCAACTGGGGGCTGCTGCTGGCCAGCCAGGCAACGCCCGAGGCACTGGCCACGCACTACCGCCGCTGGCTGACGATCCTGAACCCGCAAGGCGACGAAGTCCTCTTCCGCTTCTACGACCCGGACGTGCTGCCGCACTTCCTCGATGCCTTCGACGGCCGCGAATACCGCCAATGGTTCGGTCCCGTCACGGCCGTCAATTACCGCTCTGCTGGTGGCTTCACTGCGCGACATGCTGCTGAGCACCCAGAGGCAGAGCGCGTTCCGGCCCCGTTACCGGCAGCGCCGTGGTGGAAAATCCAACCACGCCACCAACGCGCATTACGACCGCTTTATCGCCAAGAGCTGATTCACGATACCCAGCAGCGGCTGCTGCTCGAAGCCGGTGCCTGGTTGATGCATCTGGACAGCCCCAGCATCAAGGCGAGAGTGGCCGATGCCGTGGATCGCCTGACGGCGCTCAACGCCGATACCCTACCCAGCCGTGACGAAGCCGCGCATTTCTGTCTGCTGGCGGTGACCAGCTGTTCGCACCCGGAACGGCGTGACGACTTTCAGCAGGACCTGGCACGGCACGGCCTGACGGCAACCCTCGCCAACTGGCAAGCCCATGCCTACGGCAAGCTGCCCGACCGCCACCACCATGATCCCGCTTGGCTGCCCGAAGGCCCCCAGATGGGCCCAGCATCACGAGAAGGAACGCATTCATGAGCGACACCGGCGCCCAGCAGTGCCCGCTGGACAACGACATTGAAAGCCGCCTGAGCATCGTCTGCAGTTTCGTCTGTACCTGCAACGAGGTGCCCAACAAGGGCAGCGGCGGCATCAATCTCAAGCAGAGCTGCGTCGATGTAGGCATCCAGAGACTCAATGAGACCTGCGACACCGGCCTGCGCGTGCAGGTACCCTACTATATGGGGAGTGCGCCGCCCTCACCACTGCTGCTGAAGGATGCAGAGGGCCTGGAGACGATAGAGCCGATCCGCAACTTCGGCCACTCCATCAATCGTATCGTACGTATGAAACGTGACGGGGCCTTGCTGACCGAAACGGCAAAGAACCGGGAGGAAGGCTATACCCGTGGCGAATTGCGCATACCTGATGCCGTAGCACTCCGTGACCCCAACGGCCGCCCCACTCAGGACAACCTGTTGGGTGTCATCGAGGTCAAGTTTCCGCCGGATGATTGGGGACCGGGACAAGAGGTAGCTTACCGAGATATAGCTGGTGGCAGAGATAAGCTCAAACTACTCACGCCAGAACGATGTAGCTGTGATGGCCCTCGACAGACAGAATACGAGACGGATACCCAGCCTGCCATGGAGATCTACCATGACCGGCTGGAGGAGAAAGGTATTTCATGGGGCCAGGTTGCCATTGGTGCCGGCATGGTAGCGGCTGGCGCCGCCGTAACTTACTTTTCAGCAGGGACAGGCTCGTTGGCAGGTGGGCAGGCAGTGCGACAGGGTGCCAGTATGATAGCGGCAGGAATGGGGCTGGGCACGGCGGCCGCCTGGTGACACAAGGAGACATATCAATGGCTGAGCCACTAGATTTCGATCAACTTCTGACTGTTGAAACTGACGACGGCGTGCTGTTCAAGATCTGCCTGGGCGTGGCGTTATTCTTTACCGGCTCGCAGCAGGAAGAGAAACGCCAGGCTGTGCTGGAAATTCTTGCAGACTACCGCGATCTGGTCGGGGACAAACTAACATGGACCACCAACCCTAGCACTGGCAAGTGGAAGAAGCTTAAGGGGTTCGATAGCTATATCACTCCTTTCGACTGGCTGCCTAGCCATGGGCGCGGCGAATGGGAGTTGGTTTACCATGGTGGTCAACGTCCCAGCGATGCAAATGAATATGGCCTGGTATCGCTGGGTCGTCTTAGAGACGATGATCTAAGCTATCTTTATTGTCAGTTTCCTATTGATTTTTTTATCGAGCGTGAAGATAAGCTGCCCGAGCATGTACAGCGCTGGTGCGACAAGCTGAAGCCTGATCAAGGCTATGCGGGTTTCTGGCTAGGGAGGTCTTATGGCCATGAAAGAAGTGATGAGGCTTCTATTCTTGAATATCGTTTTGGGCAGCGCTTTCCTGGCCTTCAAATAAATAATTTTTCTGAGCACGTATTTAACTTACATCAAGGTCCCAAGGGCGTCGACTGGCTGACCATTCTCTCCGACCGTTGGCTAGAACGGCTTGGTGGCATGGAGCGCATCAAGGAGGCAATGGGTGAGCTGCCGGTGCTCGAGTACGACGGCGGCGCTATCCTTCGTGCAGGCCCCATGCCCCAGCTTGGCGACAGCGAAGATCCCGAAGTCAATGCAGCACTGGCCGATTACCGTCGTGTTGCTGCCATTATCGAGCCGATCCGTGTCAAGGATCATCAAGCTATCCATTCTTCGCTGATGCCCAGCAATCGTCACGAAAAATATTTCAATGAGCCTGAGTACCAGGCCTGGCTGGCGCGCTTTAGCCCGCTGGGAGGTCAGCCATGAGCGAGCCAACAGCGAGCGGCGCAACGTTTGCCCTGGAGTGGTTCCCCAAGCAGCTGTTCCCCGACATCGAACTCGAGCGGGTGGAGATCGCGAACACGGCCATTCGAGTGATCTGCCGCGACGGCGACTGGTCGCTGCAATCGGATATCACCCCCTTTTGGGGGCCGGGCACCATGGTCTTTCATACCCAGGGCGAGGTCGAGGTGCGCATTCAGGAGGGAGAGAGCTGGCCGCTGGTGGAGCACAAGCTGGCCGAGGAGAAGTTGCTGCCCCATTTCCACACCCTGGAACTGATCGAGCGCGGCGAGCCCTGGCGCCTGCGCGGCCGGGCCGGCGAGCAGCATGCGGTGGTGGAACTGCGCGGCGAGATTACCGCCATCACCTGGCATGCCGACCAGGCCTGACGCATGGAGACCGCTATGGCAGGGATGCCTGACGTAATCAACGCACCTCGCGACCAGTTGCTCACCGTCGAAACGGACCACGGCGTGCTGTTCAAAATTTGCCTGGGCGTGGCACTGTTCTTCAAAGGCGACCAGCAGGAAGAGAAGCGCCAGGCAGTGCTGGATATTCTGGCCGACTACCGCGATCTGGTCGGCGATCAGCTCACCTGGACCACCAATCCCACTACCGGCAAGTGGAACAAACTCAAGGGCTTCGATAGCTATATCACCCCCTTCGACTGGCTGCCCACCTATGGGCGCGGCGAATGGGAGTTTGCCTACCATGGCGGCAAGCTGCGTAGTGATGCGGATAATCATAGTTTCGTCGTGCTGGGGACAGGTCATGACGACAACATCAGCTATCTATACTGCCAGTTCCCTATCGATTTCTTTATCGAGCGGGAGGATAAGCTGCCTGCTCTGGTGCAGCGCTGGTGTGTCAAGCTAAAGCCCGAGCATGGCTATGCCGGTTTTTGGCTTGGCCGCTCTTTTGGCTACGCAAAAAGCGATGAGGCGGTAATTCTCGAATACAGATTTGGCAAGCGTTTTCCTGGATTGCAAATTAATAAATTTACCACGCATTCCTTAAACCTGCATCGAGGCCCCAAAGGCGTCGACTGGCTGACCATTCTCTCCGATTCGTGGTTGGAACGACTGGGTGGCCTTGAGCATGTCAAGGCCGAGATGGATGACCTGCCGGTATTGGACTATAACGGCGGTGCCATCCTGCGCGCCGGCCCCATGCCACAGCTCGGCGATAACGAAAACCCTGACCTCGATGCCGCCCTGGCCGACTACCGACGTGTCGCCGCCATCATCGAGCCGATTCGCATCAAGGATCATCAGGGTATTCATCCACGCTTG
>NZ_JACEFT010000014.1 GCF_013697085.1 Billgrantia kenyensis | reverse complement strand
TGGCAGGCCGACGAGGCCTGACGCATGGAGACCGCCATGGCAGGGATGCCTGACGTAATCAACGCACCTCTCGACCAGCTGCTCACCGTCGAAACGGATAATGGCGTGCTGTTCAAGATTTGCCTGGGCGTGGCACTGTTCTACACCGGCTCTCAGCAGCAAGAGAAGCGTCAGGCGGTGCTGGGCATTCTGGCCGACTACCGCGATCTGGTCGGCGACCAGCTCACCTGGACCACCAACCCCACTACCGGCAAGTGGAAAAAGCTCAAGGGCTTCGATAGCTATATCACCCCCTTCAACTGGCTGCCCACCTATGGACGCGGCGAATGGGAGTTTGTCTATCATGGCGGCAAGCGGCATAGCGATGCTGACAACCATGCCTTTATTGTACTTGGCAAGCGGCCAAGTGCCGATGAACGAGGAGACGTCAGCTACTTATACTGCCAGTTCCCTATCGATTTCTTTATCGAGCGCGAACAGAAGCTACCCGCCTTGGTGCAGCAGTGGTGCGACTGGTTAAAGCCCGAGCATGGCTATGCCGGCTTTTGGTTGGGCCAGCCCTATGGTTATAGAGATAGTGATGAAGTCGTCATTCTCGAACACAAGTTCGGTCAGCGCTTCCCCGGCCTTCAAATCAATGGTTTCTCAACGCACTCGTTAAACCTGCATCGCGGCCCCAAAGGCGTCGACTGGCTGACCATTCTCTCCGATTCCTGGTTGGAACGCCTGGGCGGCCTTGAGCATGTCAAGGCCGAGATGGATGGCCTGCCGGTGCTGGACTATGACGGCGGCGCCATTCTGCGCGCCGGCCCCATGCCGCAGCTCGGCGATAACGACAACCCGGATCTCGGGCCGACTATCGCCGTGTCGCCGCCATTATCGAGCCCATTCGTATCAAGAGGATCATCAGGGTATTCATCCGCGCTTGTTCGGCGATGCTCGCCATGAGAAACGCTTCGATGCCCAGAAATACCAGGCCTGGCTGGCACGCTTCAGCCCGCAGGGAGGTCAGCCATGAGCGAGCCAACAGCGAGCGGCGAAACGTTTGCCCTGGAGTGGTTCCCCAAGCAGCTCTTCCCCGATATCGAACTGGAGCGGGTGGAGATGAGGCAATTCATGCCAACAAAGTCGAATTAAAAGAACTAGAAAGGCAGTCGAAGGAAGCTATAGAACCACAAAAAAGAGCCGTAAAAATGGGGCGATATCTTGTATTTCCTCTCGGCATGATTCTTGGCGCCGCTATTATTTTACTAGAGTTGATATAACCGCTATTACGCCAGCAACGGTAAGCCTGCGCGACTGTAGTGACAAGTAAAACGCTACGAAGCTATCCAGGCTTCCCTCACCGCCCCACCCGCCTCACGTTGGCCAGCAGCAGGCTGCCGGTGGCGGGGTCGGGGATCAACGTGCAGTCGATGTCGTAGAGCCGGCGGACCAGGTCGGTAGTCACCACGTCACCTGGCGGCCCTGCCGCGACCAGTTGGCCATTGCGCAGCGCCAGCAGGTGGTCGGCGTAGCGGCACGCGCTGGCCAGGTCATGCAGCACCATCACCACGGTGCGGCCGTCGGTGGCCAGCCGGCGCACCAGCTCGAAGACTTCGATCTGGTGGCCGAGGTCGAGCGCCGAGGTGGGTTCATCGAGCAGCAGCAGCGGTGTCTGCTGAGCGATAGTCATGGCGATCCAAGCGCGCTGACGCTGGCCGCCGGAGAGGGTATCGAGGGAGCGATCCGCCAATTCGTCCACATCGGCCGCGGCCAACGCCCTGTGGACAACCTGCTGATCTTCCGACGACCACTGCCGCAGCCAGCCCTGGTGCGGCTGGCGGCCGAAGCGCACCAGCTCGGCCACGGTCAGCCCCTCCGGGGCGATGGCCTCCTGGGGCAGCAGCGCCAGGCGTCGGGCCAGTTCCCGCGCAGGGAGCTGCTGGATATCGTTGCCGTCGAGCAGCACGGCACCCTGGCTGGGCGCGTGCAGGCGAGCCAAGCCGGCCAGCAGGGTCGACTTGCCGCAGCCGTTGGGGCCGACGATGGCGGTGACCTGGCCCGCCGGCAGCGACAGGGCCAGCTCGTCGATGATGGTGGCGCGACCGTAGCGCAGGGTCAGGTTGCGGGTGGCGAGTTCGTGTCGGGTCATGCCAGGTTCCTCGAAGCCGGACGCAGCAGTATCCACAGCAGCCAGGGGCCGCCCACCACGGCGGTGACGATGCCCACCGGGATCTCGATGGGCGAGAGCAACACCCTTCCCGCCAGGTCGGCCAGCACCATCACCAAGGCGCCCGCCAGCGCTGAGGCCATGATCGGCACACCCCGCGACGAAGAGAGCGAGCGGGCGATCTCGGGGCCAATCAGGCCGATCAGCCCCACCGGCCCGGCCACGGCAACGGCAAGGCCCGTCAGCAGCACCGAGACCGACAGTACCTGCCAGCGCCTGCGAGCGACGTGCAGGCCGAGACCGGCGGCCACCGCATCCGAGAAACGCATCAGGCTGAGCGCCCGGGTGAGCCACAGCGCAGCGATCAGGCCAAATGCCAGGCCGATGGCCAGTAGCGTGACGGCACCGGCGGGGCGGGCATTGAGCGTGCCCACGGTCCAGGGGTAGGCGGCGTTGGCGATATCGATGGAGACCTTCGCCAACAGCAGCTGGGTGATGGCTCCGAACACGGCGCCGACGCCGATGCCGGCGACGATGAAGCGATAGCCCCGGGTGCCGCCGCCGGCGGCCAGGCCAAAGGTCAGGGCGGCGGCGGTCGTGGCGCCCACCAGCGCCATGGCGGGTGGCGCCAGGGAGACGCCAAGGCCGACCACCGACGCCACGGCAAAGGCCGTGGCGCCGTTGTCGATGCCGATGATGCCCGGCGTGGCCAGGCGGTTACGGGCCAGGGTCTGCATCAGACAACCCGCCACGCCGAAGGCAGCACCGGTGAGGCAAGCAGCGGCCAGCCGCGGCAGCCGCAGCTCCTGGATAAGGAATACCGCCATCAAGTCGCCGCGCCCGACCAGTGCCGGCAGCACCGCTCCCAGCGCCAGCGAGCTGCTGCCCATGGCCAGGTAGGCGAGCGATGCCGCCATCAGCGCTATTGTCAGCAGCAGCGCAGCCACGAAGCTACGCCGGTCGATCAACAGGCTGTAGCCGCCACTGCCGTTGGAGGCCTGCCACGCCAGGCGCCAATGGCCGGCCGGTGCGATGACCCTGCGGCTCCTATCCTCGCGGCGCGAGCGCAACGGGTTGGCATCGGGCTGTCGAGTCCCGCTTTCGGCGGGAATACTGCTATGCATGACTCTCAGTACTCGCGTCATAGCGTTGGCAGCCGGCGTGCTCGCACCACGGCCACCAGCACGGGCGCACCGCACAGCGCCGTGAGCACCCCCAGCGGTAGCTCGGAGGGCGCCACCAGCAGGCGCGAGACGATGTCGGCCGTGATGACCATCAGCGGCCCCAGCGGCAGGCACAGCCAAAGGGTCCGGCGAATGTCCGGGCCGGCGAGCGCACGGGCGGCGAACGGGACGACAAGCCCGATGAAGACGATGGGGCCGGCTGTCGCGGTTGCTGCCCCTACCAGCAGGGCCACGGCCACGATCACCAGCAGCCGGATCAACCCCGGGCGATGCCCCAGGCCGCTGGCGACCCGCTCACCCAGCGCCAGGGCAGCGAGCGGGCGTGCCACCGCAAGCACGATGACGCCGGCAAGCAGCAGGCTGGGCAGGAGGGAAAGCAGGTGATCGAGGCGACGGCCTGACAGGCTGCCGACGATCCAGAAGCGGATTTCATCGGCAGCGCGCTGGTCGAACAGCAGCAGCAACGAGGTGAGCGAGAGCAACAGGCCGGTAAGGGCGGCGCCCGCCAGCACCAGACGCACGGGATCGTTGCCGGCACCGCTGAAGCGGGCCACGCCCAGCACGCAAAGACAGCCGGCCATGGCGCCCAGCTGCGCCACGCCGACACGCATGGTGGTGGCTGTGGCACCGAACACCAGGGCCAGGGCCACGGCGAAAGCCGCACCGGCGCTGACCCCGAGCAGTCCCGGCTCAGCCAGGGGGTTGCGTGTGACCGCTTGCAGCAGCGCTCCCGCCACACCGAGCGCCACCCCTACCATCAGGCCGATCAAGGTACGCGGCAGGCGCAGCGAGCCGACCACGAAGCGGGCCTCCGGATCGCCCTGCCCCATGAGGACCGACCATGCCCGAGCCGGGCCGACGTCGCCGGCTCCCCATAGCAAGCTGGCCAGGCAGACCAGGGCCAGCAACGCCAGCAGGCCCGCCAGCCTGAGGGTGAGATGGCGGGCCAAGGGGGTGCCTGCGAACGTAACGGCATCCATCAGGGCGTCAGCGCGGCGTCGAGCTCGTCAAGAATCGCCAGCGCCGCTAGCGGACCGGTAGCACTCGACCACAGCTGTCCGTCTACCGGCACGACCTGATCACGGATGACGACGTCGAGGCGCGAGAAGGCGGGCGACTGCCTGGCTGCCTCGAGCGCTTCCTGCCCCTCTTCGTTGAGCGTGGCCAGGAACAGCCACTCGGCATCGACCCGGGAGAGATTCTCGAGGCTAAGCGGGTCGCTGTGGGGCACCCCTTCACGCACCAGGCCAGCGTCATGAATCGCCACCCCGGCCGAACTCAGCAACCCGGCGGTAAAGAGCTGGTCCGACATCACCATGGGGCCCTGCGGCATCCAGCGCACCAGTACGGCGTTGGGGGCTTCGTCGTCAGCGATACGCGCGGCAATATCGGCGGCCCGTTCGTCCACTTGCGCAAGCACCGCTTCGGCCTGCTCCTCGCGCCCCAGGGCCTGGGCGAACAGGCGGGTCTCATCGCGCCACAGGTCGGGGTCGAGCCCTTCGGAGAGCGGCACCACGGTCGGCGCCATGCGCGAGAGCAGCCGGTACTGAGCCTCGGGTAGCTGCGGCGGCGCCAGGATCAGGTCCGGCTCCAGAGCCAGCACGGCCTCGAGGTTGATCTCACGGACCACCCCGACGATAGCGATGTCATCGAAGTACGGCATGAGGTAGCGCGCCACACTGTCACCGCCACGCGTGGTGACAGCACCCAACGGCTTGACCCCGGCTGCCACCGCGACATCTAGCGCGCCCTCGTGCAGCGTGACTACGCGCTGCGGTTCATTCGGTACCGCTACCGAACCAAAAGCGGTCTCCACGTGGCGCTCGGCCCAGGCAAAAAACGGCAACAGCGCCAGCATTGTCACCACGGGTAGGGAATACCGCTTTGACTTCGTGAGGTAGCGTTGTTTAGCCATCGGTGCTCCCAGCGTTGAAATGAGAAGCCATACGAATGATTATCACAAACATTTTCCTCAAGCCTCTATGCAACAAGGGGTTGCGACATGGGCAACACCATCAAAGGAAGCAAAGCTTAACTATAATCGTTTTCATTCACGACATGAAAGGGTAAACTGCCTGTTCCACTTGCTGCAACGCTTGCCGATGGCGGGGAATTGCGATGTACAACCTCGATGAACTGCTCGCCTTCGACCATGTCATGCGCTCTGGCAGCTTGACTCGCAGCGCCCGTGACCTCGACCTGGCCAAGTCGACACTGAGCCGACGCATATCGCAGCTCGAGCGCCAGTTGGGGCAGCCGCTGCTGAGGCGTCAGTCCAACCGGCTGCTGCCCACCGAGGCCGGGCATACGTTCCATGCCTACTGCCACCAGATACTGGCACTGGCTGAACAGGGCCGACAGGCGCTGGAGGAGCTGAGCGAGGAGATCACGGGCGAGCTGCACGTGGCCACTCACAACGCCCTGGCGCGAAGCTGGCTGGCCACTCGTCTGGCGCGGTTCATGGAAAACCACCCAGGTGTGCGACTGACCCTGCAGACCTGTACGGCCCCGCCCCTCTCCGCGGAGAGCCAGGCTTTGACCGTCTGGCTGGGCGAAGTACCCGACAGCGAGCTGCGCCAGGAAGTCCTCGGCTGGTTGAGCCGAAGCCTCTATGGCCACCCCGACTATCTTGCCCGCCGGGGCAAGCCACGACACCCTCGCGAGCTAGCCCAGCACACCTGGATCGACCTGCTGGGCGAGACCGAGCAGGGGCTGGCACTGCAGCACTCGGAGCTGGGTGAGTTTCACTTCCAGCCGCCCGACTCGCGCTTTCGCGTCGATCAGCAGATGCTGCATGGTGATGCGATTGCCGGCGGACACGGGCTGGGAATCATGCCCGATTGGCTGGCCGGAGCGCGCGAGCGTGCTCACCCCGGCTCCCTGGAGCGCTGCCTTCCAGCATGGTGCGCGGCCTCCGTACCGGTGACACTGCTTTACCCCTATGGCGCTCGCCCTCGCCGGCTGAGCGCCCTGCTCGCCTTTCTGCGTCAGTCGTTGCCAGACGCATGGCAACGAGCCCTCAGTTAGAGCTGGCGGTCGTAGCTGATAACGAAGGTGTTGCCAGCTGCGCAACGCAACGTTGCCGGTCTTCTCACTGATCAAAGGGAACTTTCCGCATTAGAATCATCTGCGCTTGATAATTAATATCATTTGATAATTTTTCATATTCAGCAGGTGATCTCATGCTCCACTCACGTCGCACCGCTCTGGCCGTTGCCATCGCCAGCGCGCCGTTGGCCTTCACAGTCCAGGCGCAGGACAGCGCCCGCCTCGACAGCATCGTGGTGACCGCTGCAGGTTTCGAGCAGGCGCTGCAGGATGCGCCCGCCAGTATCTCCGTCGTCACCCGCGAGGAGCTTGAGCAACGCCGCTTCTCCAATATCGCCGAGGCGATAGCCGACATTCCCGGCGTCGACGTTCGCTCCGGTGTGGGAAAGACCGGTGGCCTCAACGTCAGCATTCGCGGCATGCCGAGCGACTATACTCTGATCCTGATCGATGGGCGGCGTCAGAACACCTCCGGCAGCGTCACTCCCAACGGCTTCGGCGAGACCGCGACCAGCTTCATGCCACCGATGTCGGCCATCGAACGTATCGAGGTCATTCGTGGCCCGATGTCGACCCTGTACGGCTCCGACGCCATGGGCGGCGTGATCAACATCATCACCCGTCCTGTCAACGATACCTGGACAGGCAGCGTCTCGGTGGACACAACCTTCCAGCAGGATCGTGATGCGGGAAATTCTCAAGGTATCAACCTCTATACCTCCGGCCCCTTGGTCGATGACCTCCTCGGCCTGCAGCTGCGTGGCCGGCTGTTCGATCGCGACGCCTCCGAGCGCATGATTCCCGACAGTGCCGCTCGCGACCCGCGCCCGACCGAGGCCCGTATCTACTCACTGGGAGGACGCCTTACGCTGCGTGCCAATGAGGCCAACTCGGTCTGGCTGGATGCCGAACGCGCTCGTCAGACCTACGCCAACGACGATTGTCGCCTCGGCACTTTGGACGGCACCAATCGTGCGACTTGTGCCCCCCAGCCAGGACAGATCTGGGGTTACGAGGACGAGTTGCGTTTCAATCGCGACCAGCTTGCCATCGGTCATACCGGGCGTTTCGCTGCTGGTACGCTGGAAAGCAGCGTCACCCATAACACCACCGAAACCCTGGGCCGCACCCTGCCGGCCGGCAGTGCACCGGCCTACGGCTACGAGGCCGAGGGAGGCGAGCCGCGGCTGCTGGAGAACCGCGATATCGTCTTCGATACCAAGTTCACCCTGCCGATCGATCGCCACATGGTGACGGTGGGCGGCCAGTACATCGATGCCCGTCTGGAAGATGGCGCAGCAGGCGACCAGGCGTTCGAGCAACAGAGCTGGGCGCTGTTCGCCGAGGACGAGTGGTGGCTGCGTGACGACCTGGCGCTCACTCTGGGCGGTCGCTACGAGCATCACGACGCCTTCGGCGGTCACTTCAGCCCTCGCGGCTACCTGGTGTGGAACACCACCGACCACTGGACGCTCAAGGGCGGCGTGAGCCGCGGCTACAAGACGCCGACGCTCAACCAGTTGCATGACGGCATCACCGGCTTTACCAATCAGGGAGAGACGATCACCATCGGCTCCCCCGATCTCGAACCCGAGAAGAGCACCAACTACGAACTCGGTGCCATTTATGACAGCCTGGATGGGCTCACCGTCAGCGGTACGGCCTTCTACAACCGCTTTACCGACCGCATCGCCGATGGGGCGGAAATTCCCAACTGCCTGCACCCGGACGGCAACGTGCCCGGCTGTATCACCGTTGGCGACTTCTCCCAGCAGACCGGCTTTTCTCAGTTGATCAATATCGACGAAGCGAAAACCCGGGGCATCGAGTTGGAGGCGCGCTATCGCCTCGCTCCCGCCTGGGAGGTGCGCGGCGGCTATACCTATACCGACACCGAGATCACCTCCGGCGAGCAGGAGGGCATGCTGCTCAGCAACACACCCAAGCACAAGCTCACCGCCAGCCTGGGCTGGGACGTGACGGACAGGCTCAACGCCACCCTCGAAGGTGAGTATTACTCCTCACGGGAGCGATTCACCGACGGCATACCGGAGAGCGGACAAAACCTGGCAATGTATGAGCAGGTAGGCAACAAGCTGGATGGCTACGAGCTGTTTCACCTGCGCACGACCTACCGCTTCACCGACCAGGTCCGCCTGACCGGCACGATCTACAACTTGCTCGACAAGGACTTCAGCACGGCCGACAGCTACGAGTGGCAGGGCGACACCTATCAGGCCTATCGCTACACCCAGACGGGACGCGCCACCGATGGCGTGGCACTGGACGGCCGCAGCTTCTGGCTCTCCGCCACCTACGAGTTCTGACCGGCACCTGCCTACCGTTTCGCATCGTTACCTTGGCCCCGGCTCTGCCGGGGCTTTTTCTTGGGCACTGGTTCTTGGGCACTGGGCGTCACTCTTCCGCCACGCGCAGTATCACCGTGTAGCGGTAATCACGATCCAGCAGCCCGACGGAGGAGCCTGCATGAGGGGTGGTCACCCGCAGGTACCAGACGCCGGCTTCGAGTTCACGCTCGATGCGGAAGTTGCCGTCGATACCGCTGTGCCAGTCCCGCGCGACGACCTCTCCGTCGGCATCGAGCAGTTCGCCCGAGGGCGCCGCCATGGCCGAGTCCCAGGGAAAGGTCTCGCTCTCCAGCACCACGCGGGCCGGTTCCTGCAGCGAGAAGGTGAAGTGGCGCATTCCCGTCGACATGACCTCGAAGGGGCGGTCGGGCGTTAGCGGGATGGCGTGGTCGCGCGGATCGCTGGTGCCGGCACAGCCCGTCAAAAGCAACAGGATCGAGAATAGAACAGCGGCGTAGCGGCGCATGGCGGTCTCCATTCCTTCGCGCGGAGTTACCTTCAGCCTACTCCCAATTGTCGTTCCACGCCCAGCCAGATCAGGCACGGCGCAACCTTGCAATGCCTTCGGCAGCCTCCTCCCGCCTTAATCGCGACAGGCTCGATGGGGTTGTCTCAGCGGGCTTGGTCGAGATCCACCACGGCGTAGATACCGTCCATAGTCGCCGCATCATCCAGCACGGCAGCGATCAGCTTGGCCAGATCAGCCCGATGGATGAAGCCATGCATGGCAGGGTCTGTGCTCAGTATCCCTCTACCTGTGGCGGGCTCGCTCTTGAGGCCACCAGGTCGCAGGATGGTGAAAGGCAGCCCGCTTGCGCGCAGATTATCCTCGGCACGCGTCTTGGCATCCACGACTTGCCCAAAGGCCTCGATGGCACGCGCCGAGCGATGAGATGCCATTTCACCGCAGCCGATCGAGGTCACCAGCACGATGCGCTCCGGCAGGTAGTCGTGCGCGGCCTCAATGATGAGCCGGTTCCCCAGCTCATCGGTGTAGCCACCATCCGGCGCCAGCCCCGAGAGAGTCGAGACGATACGACCGCCCTCTCCGAGCTTGCGAAAGGCCTTACGTACGTCATGGCTGCTGAGCGCATCGCCCATGACGCACTCGACACCCAGTGACACCAAGGGCGTTTCGTCGCTGGTCGGACGCACGAGAGCGATGACCCGCCGGTCTCGCTCTCGCAGGATTCGCGCCACCTCTAGGCCAGCACCTCGCGTGGCACCGAAGATGAGTGTCGCACTCATGCCGCGTACCCGCGTTGCCGGGTCAATCGCAGGACCAGGGATTCGAAGCGCTCCAACTGATCGGGGCGCAGCTGACGCGATGCATCACGCCCGATGTAAACCTTGAACATGCTGTTGCCGTCAGCACTGAAGAACTGCACCGAGGCTGTGGGTGTACCCATGAAAGGACGCCTGAGGAAGATGAGATCGCTGCAACAGTCTGGCTTGAGATGGCCACTCAGGCCCGAACCGCCCTTGAGGTTGTAGAAACCACGACCCAGCTCGCCGCCAGGCAGCGGACCGGTGAATTCGAGGATCACCCCGTTGGTATGCACGATGGTGGTAAGCTCACCCCACTCGGCAAGCTCCTGCATCACGTTGACGAAGTGGCTGCCATCGATACGTTGCCAGCACGCATCGGGCAGGCAGCGCACGACGTCGAGCAGGGTCACGTCATGCTGCAGCGCCATGGCTTCCAGAATGCCATCCTGGCTTTCCGCCAGTTGCAGACGCAGCTTTTCCAGACGTTCGGTCTTGGCGGACAACAGTTCGGTCGACATGCTTCTCTCCTTGAGGTTGGTAATCGTACCGCTTCGTTTCAGGTGACATCAGGCACGGTTGGGGCGCCTATCGAGTGGGTAAGTTCCTGCTTGAGACCTGCAATGAGATTGGTACTCCAGAACCGGCCCGCAGTGGTCAGGGTGACGATTTCGCCGTGATACTCCGCCAGGCCGGCCTGCTGCCAACTGCTGAGCAGTGCCTCCAGGCCCGCGCGGCGAGCATTCAGGCCAGACCAGCGCCGCAGCAACTCAGCGATGTCGAGCCGTGCCGTTTCCAGCATGCCGGTCACCCAGTCCCTCAGCGGCTGATGCTCATCGCTTCTCAGCATGCCCGTGATCGCCTTGCGCCCCTCACGACCCGCCTGCAGATAGCCCGGCAGGTCGGCGTCGACGCTATAGCTGTAATCGCCCAGACTGCCTCCGGCACCCGAGCCGAAGGCGAGTGTCTCGGCTCCAGCCTTGATCAGCAGGTTGTAGAGATTGCGTTCGCGGGTGCAGCTTGCCCAGTGGCTGTTGCTGACCTGGTGCCAGCCGGCCCCGGCCAGACGCTCGCAGGCCCGTTCGTACAGGCGCGCCTGCTCGGCAAGGGAAGCGGGCGGCGCAAGCTTGCCGTTGGTCACCGCTCGATGTAGCGGCGTGCCCGGGAACATGGCCAGACAGTAGATATCGAGCCCATCGGGCCCAAGTGAGAGCGCGGTATCGATATCGCGAGACCAGACGGCCTGGTCCTGGTCGGGCAGGCCATACATCAGATCGATGACCACGGCGGCACTATCGCGTGCGATCAAGTCAGCGATGAAACGCTCCGCCTCGGGACCACTGGCACGTCTTCCCTGCTGTTGCCGCACCTTGGTATCGAAGCTCTGCACACCGATGGAGATGCGATTGATGCCGGCCTCCAGGCAAGCGTCGACCTTTTCATCGTCGAAGTGGAGAATGCGCCCCTCCAGCGTCAGCTCACAGTCCGCCGCCAATGGCAGTTCGCTGCGCAGCACTTCGATGAGGCGCACCAGGTCGACGGTCTCCAGCGCCGTGGGCGTGCCACCGCCCAAGTAGAGCGCATGGATCGGCGCCTTGCCTACACATTGCATATCAGCATCGCGGCGCACCTCGTCGATCAGCGCTTGAACGTAGCGCGCCGACTCTTGGTACCGATACTTGTTGCGGTAGAAGCCGCAGAACAGGCAATGATTGGCACAGAAGGGTACGTGCACATACGCCAGCCGCTTGCCGGAGTCCGGTGACGAATCGCACAATCCGCGCCAGACATCCGCGATTTCCACACGCGGTACCGGCCGCTTGTCCAGCCAAGGCATCAATGGCACGCGGGAAGTGAAGGCTTCCGCTATAGGGTCTGAACTGACCCTGGGCAAGTCGGCATCGAGTCGTGGCGGCTGAGGCGGCGCCGCCGGTCGCCGCTTGCTGCGGGTCGAGGCAATCAACGTCATGTCGGCCCCTCGCTCAGAAGTGCAGAGTGGTGGTCAAGGTGACGCTGCGCTCTTCACCGGTGAGTTCGCCGAAGGAGCGGTAGCGCTTGTCGAGCAGGTTGTCGAGGCTCAGCCCCACGTCGAGCCGGTCGGCATACTGCAAGCCCAGGTAGGCATTGAGCGTGCCGAAACCGGCCGTGCGAGAGGTCAGCTCGCCCGCGGCATTGCGCTCACGTACCTCGCTTTCTCCGCGCAGGAACAGATCGCCCTCCAGGCGCATGGCAGAAGCAGGCATCCACTCCTGGCGCACCCCCAAGCGCCCCGCAAGCCGCGGCGTACCGCTATCGTAGGTTTGCGACTCGCCGAAGTCGTACTCACGGCGCAGCACGCTGCCGTTCAGGTAAAACGCCGTGTCCGTCGCCGTCAGGCGATGCTCTCCGAAGAGTTCGAGCCCGGTAGTCGTCGCCTGATGAATGTTGACGTAACGGCGGATCGGCTGCGGGCCGGAAGTGTTGTCCACTTCCTGGCCGATGTAGTCCTCTGCCCGGGCGTGGAAAAGCGTGGCATCAAGCGTCAATCGGCCATCGCGGTAGCGAGCGCCGAGCTCCACGGTATTGGCTTTTTCCGGCAAAAGCTCAGGGTTGCCCACGGTAGTCTGGCCCCCTGCCGTGGTGGTCAGGAACAGCTGCTGCAGCGTCGGGTAGGAGTAGCCCTGGGCCAGATTGGCGCGCAGCGACCAGCTGTCACCGGGCGTATATACCAGGCCCAGCGAGCCCAATGCCCGGGTATCGGTATTGCGCTCCAGTGCCTTGTCGCTGCTGGCTTCCAGTTCGGCCTCGACGGCATAGACCCGCCCACCGAAATAGGCGGTGGTATCGTCGTTCAGTTCCCAGGCCTGCTGGGCGTAGCCCGACAAGGTCTGGATGCGCGCCTCATCGGACGTGGTGGTATAACTACGCTGCCCGGCAGGCGGCGGAAACGGCATGAACACATCCGACGTCTTGTCCGTGGCCAGGGCGTCGTTCTCGTACTCCAGCCCCAGCACGCTGCTGCCGAGCCCGGTCACTGTCAGCTCCAGCTGCATATCGGCGCCATAGGTGGTCTGGCGATCGTCGCTGGTGGTGCCGACCGTCATGCCGCTGGTCATGGCAGCCTGGTTCTCGAACAGCCGATCCACCGTCTGATGATATAGACTCGCTTCCACCCGGTTCACGGCCGGCAACGACGGCTCCCCCTCATAGAACAGGCCTACCTTGCGCAGATCGCGCTGCGGTAGCCTGATAGAGAAGTCGGTGAAACCTTCAGGCAGCGGGTTGTAGACATCGGCCTCGAGGCGGTACTGCTCGGCCTTCAATGCGACATAGTGGTCGCCTTGGCGAAAGCCGAAGTGGGTCGAGAGCTGGTCCTGCTCGAAGCCGGAGGGCGACAGCCTGCCTTCGGGCGTGCGGCGATCCCCCTCATCGGCCAGGCTGCCGGTCACCCGCCAATCCACTGCCCCACTCGCCCCCTGCAGGGTGGCACTGGAGTGATAACCCCGTGTGGCCGAGAAACCCGTCGCACTGACGCTGCCCTCCAGCGGCCTCTCGCCGCCTCGGCGAGTGATGATGTTGACCACCCCGCCGATGGCGTTGGAACCGCTGAGCACGGACGAAGGCCCGCGCACCACTTCGATACGTTCGATGATGGCGGGGTCGAGTAATAGCGGCGTCCCATAGGGCGAATGATCGGTCAATGCATGGCCATCGACCTTGATGGTGACCCGCCGCGACGTCTCACCGCGAATGCTGATTCGCTTCATACCGGCCGTGCCGTCGTCGAACAGCCTCACACCGGGTACGTCTCGCAGCAGCTCAGCCACGCTGGTGGTCGGCGTGCGCCGCAGCTCATGGGCCTCAAGGGCCGTAATCGAGGCGGGATTCTCGAAGATCGAGGTCTGGGTCCCGGTGCCCAGCACGACCATCGTCTCCAGAGCGCCAGGACGCGACTCTGCCGATGGAACGGTGTCGGCGACAGCAGCAGGTATCGCGGCCACGGCAAATAGCGGCGCCATCAGCACACCTAATCCGCCGCCCTTGGTAGGTAGTTCCATGTCCATTCCCCAATGATTGGTACAGACCACAAAATCTATGACTTAATAATAATCATTTGTAACACCTCTTTTCTTGCGTTTATGACTCAGATCAGGTTTTCTTCGACTCGTGCACGAACCATCGCTTTTCTCGTTTGGGAAAGCTTGACCGACACTAAAGACAATGATCACCATTCCCATTTGAGGCGACGAGGGAGCATCATGTCGAATTCACGACACACCAAGCAGAAGCGAGCACGCCGTGCATTGAGACGCCGACTATTGGTCGGTCTCGTGATTTCCCTCTGCTCGGCTTCCGTGGAGGCGGGTGCCGCCGAACGGATCGTCATCGCTGGCGGAGATCTGACCGAAATCGTCTTTGCCTTGGGCGAGGGGCAACGGGTGGTCGGCGTGGATACCACCGCCACCTACCCCGCCGAGGCGGTCGACCTACCCAACATCGGCTATGTACGCGCCCTGTCCCCTGAAGGCGTCCTTTCGCTTCGACCTGAGAGCGTGCTCGTCAGTCATTTCGCCGGCCCGGAAACCTCCCTGTTACGTCTTAACGATGCCGGCGTGCGGGTCTTCCGGGCGCCCGCACCGGAGGGCAACGCTCATTCCGATGTGGCCGCCAAGATTCGCTTCGTTGGTGAAGTGCTCGACCGTGAAGCTGCCGCCACGAATCTGATAGAAATCTTCCATGCCGAACTGGACAGCACCATCCGGGAAGTCGAATCGCTGCACCCCAGCTCGGGTTGGCCACCCCGCACCCTGTTCGTGCTCTCGGCAGAGAGCGGCCCCCTGGTCGTCGGTGGCAAGGGAACCGTAGCGGAACAGATGATCGCCCTGGCTGGCGGCGAGCCGGTCACCGGCAACGTTCAGGGCTATCGACCGCTGGCAATGGAAAGCGTCATGGCGTTGGCGCCCGACGTGATCGTGATGATGGAAGAACAGTTGGCGTCCATTCCTCACGAGCGCGTGCTGCTGCGCTCGGACCTGGCGGCCACGCCGGCCGGGCGGCACGGTCGGCTGATTGCCATGGATGGCATGCTGCTGCTGGGCTTTGGCCCGCGCACGCCCGAGGCGATACGTGAGCTGAACCGATCCTTGCATCGCGCCATGGCGAAAGGGATGGAACCGAACTGATGGCAAGCGTCGGTCTGGAGCTCGAGCGCCACGGCAGCCGCCGGCAGCAGTTGGTCGTCGTCGGTCTTGGCATCCTGGCACTGAGCCTGGCCCTGGCGGAGTTGGCTCTCGGGCCGGTCAAGATGAGTAGCGCACAGCTCTGGGGCGGCCTCACGGGCAGCGGCGATTTTCTGGACATCAACATCATCTGGCAGATTCGCCTGCCCCGGCTGACACTGGGCATAGCCGTCGGCATGGCGCTGGCGCTGGCCGGGACCGCCTTGCAGGGCATGCTGCGCAACCCTCTGGCAGACCCGGGCCTGATCGGCATTACCGCTGGCGCCTCCATCGGTGCAGTCAGCGCCATTGTGCTGGGTCGCCTGATCGCGCCGGAGCTGCCGGTTCTGCTGCAGACCGCGCTGCTGCCCCTGGCCGCTTTCGTCGGCGCCACGCTGGTCATGGCGTGTGTCTTCACCCTTTCCCGCCGAGGCGGTGAAACCTCCGTGGCGATGCTGATCCTGATCGGCATCGCCATCAATACCATCGCTGGCGCTCTCATCGGCGTGCTGGTCTATGTGGCCGACGACCAGGCGTTGCGCGACCTCACCTTCTGGAGCATGGGCGGACTCGGCCATGCGGGCTGGCCAGTGGTGATCATGGCTCTGGGCCTGGCACTGGCAATGGCCCCGCTGTTCTGGCGTCAGGCGCGTGGACTCGACCTGTTTCAATTAGGCGAGCGCCAGGCGTTCCATACCGGACTGAACGTCGAAAGCAGCAAGCGCACCCTGGCTTTTGCCGCCGCACTCAGCGTGGGGGCCGTTACCGCAGCCGCAGGTCCCATCGGCTTCATCGGGCTGGTGGCACCCCATCTCGCCAGGCTGCTGGTAGGGCATGCTCACCGCTGGGTGTTGCCGGCATCGGCGCTGCTCGGTGTCAGCCTGGTACTCGCCGCCGACCTCGCCGTGCGCCTGGCGATTGCGCCCCAGGAGCCTCCCATCGGCATCGCCACCAGCCTCATCGGCGGCCCCTTCTTCCTGTGGCTGCTGACGCGACGACTCAGGAGTTCCTCTCATGCTTGAAGCCAAGGCGCTCTCCCTCAGCAAAGGCGGCAAGACGCTGCTTTCGAACATCGACCTGTGCCTCAGGCCCGGCGAGCTACTCGCCGTGCTCGGCCCCAATGGCGCCGGCAAGTCATCGCTGATGAACTGCCTCAGCGGTGCCGAACGCGACATCTGCGGCCAGGTGGTCATGGACGGCCACACCCCCGCCGCCCTGGACGCCGCCAGCCTGGCGCGACAGCGCGCCGTACTGGAGCAGACGCCACGCATCAGCGCCCCCTTCAGCGTGGAGGAGCTGATCCAGCTGGGCGCGCCGCGTGCCCTGCCGGCCAACGAGGTAGCAGAACTAAGCGAGCAGGCCATCGCTCTGCTCAGCCTGGGCGCACTGAGATACCGCTGCGTGCCCTACCTATCGGGCGGCGAGCAGCATAGAACCCACATGGCCAGGGTGATGGTCCAGCTGTGGGCCGGCCAGCGGCTGGGCGGAGGGCGCTATCTGCTGATCGACGAGCCCACCTCGAGCCTCGACCTGCAGCATCAGATCACGGTGCTGCGCGCGGCACGCCAGGCCGCTGCCCAGGGGTGCGGCGTGCTGGCGATCCTGCATGACCTGACCCTGGCCGCAAGCGTGGCGCACCGCATCCTGCTGCTCAAGGATGGACGGGTGATCGCCGACGGCCGGCCGCAGGAAGTGCTGACGCGCCAGCGCCTGGAGGCCCTGTACGGCCTGCCCGTGAGGGTTGAGACAGGCGACGTGCTGACCGTTACCCCGGACTATGCAAGATGCTGGGCCGCGGCTTGAACGGCCAGCCTATCCGGCACCCAGCCGCTCCACGCCCAGCCAGATCAGGCGCAGCGCCAGCAGGGTGAGGACCCACTTGAAGAGAAAGTCGAAGCGGTGATCGGTGACCCGGTGCAGCAGGCGAAGGCCCAGCCAGGTGCCGGCGAAGCCCGCCGCGATCATGACCAGCATCAGCCCCAGCCAGTCGCGGAAGACGAAACCGGCAAAGCCGAAGATGAACGCCTTGGTGGCGTGCTGGAAGGACATGCAGGTGGCGAAGGTGGCCACCCGCGGCAGCCGCTCGCTCATACCGAGCTTGATGAATGAGGCGACCATGGGGCCGCTGGCGCCGACGAAACTGGAGAGCAGCGTGGTGAGCGCACCGGCGATCACGGTGCCGGTACGCCCTACCGCCCGCTGGGGCAGGCCCGGCCCCCAGCAGGAGTAGAGCACGAAGGCGGCAATGCACAGCTCGAGTACGCCGTAGGGCAGGCGAATCAGCAACCAGGCCGCCGCCAGTGCTCCGAGGATGACGCCGGGCAGGAAGGCCGCGACGATGTCGCGGCGCACGTGTCGCCAGGTCATCACCGCCCGGCCGCCGTTGGAGCCGAGCTGCACCATGCCGTGAACCGGAATCAGCGCCGTGGCCGGCATCACCTGGGCCATGGCAATGATCAACAGCGTGCCCCCACCGATGCCGGCTGCCGCGGAGAGCGCCGAGGTCAGCACCGAAAGCAGTACCAGCCCCAGGTTGACCCCGGCCGACAGCGGTGAGAGCCACTCCAGCATCAGGCCGCACGCCTCACGGCAGCCTGCCCTCCTCGACGCCGTGACACGCCACCTCGCTGCCGTCGCTGCGGGCGATCAGCCGCGGCACCTCGGCCTTGCAGCGCTCGTTGGCATGCGGGCAGCGCGGGTGGAAGGCGCAGCCGGTAGGCGGATGTACCGGGTTGGGCACCTCGCCCTGGATCACGGTGCGCTCCTTGCCCACGCCCTCCAGCGACGGCACCGCGGCCAGCAGCATCTTCGAGTAGGGATGGTGCGGGTTCTCGAAGAGCTGGTCGGCCGGGGCGATCTCGGCAATACGCCCCAGGTACATCACCGCGATGCGGTCCGACATGTGCTTGACCACCGCCATGTCGTGGCTGATGAACAGGTAGGTGAGCCCGTACTCGTCCTGCAGGTCGCGCATCAGGTTGAGGATCTGCGCCTGCACCGAGACGTCCAGCGCCGAGGTCGGCTCGTCGCAGATCATGAACTCCGGCTCGTTGGCCAGCGCCCGGGCAATCGAGATGCGCTGACGCTGACCGCCGGAGAACTCATGCGGGTAGCGGTTGGCGTCCATGGCCGACAGGCCCACATGCTCGAGCAGCTCGCCCACCCGCCGACGGCGGTCGGCGCTGTTCATCTCGGGGCGGAAGAAGCGCAGCGGCTCGCCGATGATGGTGCCCACCCGCCACAGCGGGTTGAGGCTGGCGTAGGGATCCTGGAAGATCATCTGGAAGCGCTTGCGCACGCTGGCGGCCTGGCGCCCGGTGCGGCCGGCCAAGTTGCTGATGTCCTCGCCGTCAAATGCCAGCTTGCCGCGGGTGAGGCCATAGAGCCCCACCACCAGCCGTGCCACGGTGGACTTACCACAGCCCGACTCGCCCACCAGCGAGAGGGTCTCGCCGCGACGAATGGAGAAGCTCACCCCGTCTACCGCCTTCAGCGTGAGCTTCTCGCGGCGCTCGATCACCCGATTGAGCCAAGGCTTGGAGACATCGAAGTGGCGCGCCAGGTCCTGCGCCTCGAGCAGTACTTCGCCCTGCGTCGCCATGCTCTTCTTGACTGCCGTATCAGCGCACATGGCTCACCTCCTCACCTGCCAGGTCCTGCCGCAGCGGCAGCGGATCGACCGGGTCATGCAGCCAGCACGCCGCCTGGCTGCCGCCAGCCGGCATCAGGTCCGGTCGCTCGGCGCGGCAGCGCTGCTGGGCATGGGGGCAGCGCGGATTGAAGGCGCAGCCCTCGGGAATCGCCGCCAGCCGCGGCATCGAGCCCTCGATCTGGTAGAGCCGCTCGAGGCGTTTGGCGATACCGGGGATCGAGGCCATCAGCCCCTTGGTGTAGGGGTGCTGCGGGTTGCGGATCACTTCGTCCACCGGCCCGATCTCGATCAGCCGCCCGGCGTACATCACCGCCACGCGGTCGGCGGTCTCGGCGATCACGCCCATGTCGTGGGTCACCAGCATCACCGCGGTGCCGTGGTCGGCGCACAGGCGCTTGAGCAGCGCTAGGATCTGCGCCTGCACCGAGACGTCGAGCGCCGTGGTGGGCTCATCGGCAATGATGAACTCGGGACGCGCCGCCAGTGCCAGGGCGATCACCACGCGCTGACGCATGCCACCGGAGAACTGGTGGGGGTAGCTGTCGAGGCGAGTCTCGGGGGCGGGAATGCCTACCTCGCGCAGCAGTCTGAGCGCCTCCTCGCGGGCCTGCTTCTCGCTCATCGGCAGGTGTGCACGGATCGTCTCCACCAGCTGGTCGCCCACCGAGAACAGCGGATTGAGGCTGGTCAGCGGATCCTGGAAGATCATGCCGATATGGCGACCACGCAGCGGCACGAAGTGCTCTTCCGGCAGGTCATCGATGCGCTTGCCCGAGAGCAGCACCTCGCCGGCAGCAATATGGCCGGGCGGCTCCAGCAGCCGAATCACGGCGTTGCCGGTCATCGACTTGCCGGCGCCGGACTCGCCCACCACGCCCAGCACCTCGCCGGGGGCGATATCGAAGGAAACGTCATCCAGCGCCACCAGGGTGCCGTGGCGGGTAGGGAACTCCACCCGCAGATGACGCACGGAGAGCACGGGTTCCTGTCCTGCTGTGGCTGGCTCGTGGCCTGCCTCTACAGCGAGATCGTTAGCGGAGCTTGGGGTTGAGGACATCACGCAACCAGTCTCCCAGCAAGTTGACGGAGAGCGCCAGTATCAGCAGCGCCAGTCCGGGGAAGAGCAGGATCCACCACTCTCCCGAGAACATGTAATCCTGGCCCACCCGGATAAGGGTGCCCAGGCTCGGCTGGGTGGCTGGCATGCCAACCCCCAGGAACGACAGCGTGGCCTCGGCGATGATCGCCAGCGCCAACCCGATGGTGCCGATCACCAACACCGGCCGCATCACGTTGGGCAGGATGTGCTGGAACAGGATCTTGCGCGCCGGCAGGCCGATCACTCGCGCCGCCTGCACGTACTCCTTGCTCTTCTCCACCATGGTGGCGCCGCGCACCGCCCGGGCGTACTGCACCCAGTCGGAGAGGCCGATGGCGATGATCAGCACGATGATGGCCACCTCGGCATGCAGTGAGCGCGGCAGGAAGCCGCGGATCACGCCGAAGATCAGCAGCGCCATCAGGATCGATGGAAAAGTGAGCTGGACGTCGGCGATGCGCATGATCAGCGCGTCGCGCCAGCCGCCGCGAAAGCCCGCCAACAGGCCCAAAGCGGTGCCCATCACCAGGGCGAAGATCACCGCGGCGAAGCCCACCAGCAGCGAGATGCGCGAGCCGTAGAGAATCGCCGAGAAGACGTCACGGCCCTGGCTGTCGCTGCCCAGCAGGTAGAAGTTTCCGGTGAAGTCCGAGGTAGTCATCGGCGGCGTGAAGGCGTCGATCAGCTCCAGCTGACGCGGATCGAAGGGATTCTGCGGCGCAATCCACGGCGCGAACAGCGCTGCGGCGAACATGATCAGCGTCACCAGAGTGGCGAGTATCACCACCGGCTGGCGCTTCCACGAGTAGACGATGTCGCTGTCGAGGAAGGTACGCCACTTGCTCGGCTTGGGTGGAGCGACCGGCGCCGCGCTCTGTGGGGCTTGGTTCTGCTGGCTCATTTGCCACCTCCCTGGGCACGCAGCCGCGGGTCGACGGCGTAGTAGAGCAGGTCCACCACCAGATTGATCACCACGAACACCAGCGCGATCATCATCAGGTAGGCGGCCATGACCGGCACGTCGACGAAGCGCACGGCGGTGATGAACAGCGCGCCCACGCCGGGCCACTGGAACACCGTCTCGGTGATGATGGCGAAGGCGATGATGGTGCCGAGCTGCAGACCGATGATGGTGATGACCGGGATCATGGTGTTCTTCAGCGCATGACGCAGGTGCACCACCCGCTTGGAGAGCCCTCGCGCACGAGCAAACTTGATGTAGTCGGTGCTGAGCACCTCGAGCATCTCGGCCCGCACCAGGCGCATGATCAAGGTGAGCTGAAACAGCCCCAGGGTGATCGCCGGCAGGATCAGCGAGCGCAAGCCGCTGGCGGTAAGCAGGCCGGTGCTCCACCAGTCGCCGAGACGCACCGTTTCCCCACGGCCGAAGGCCGGCAGCCAGCCAAGCTCCACGGCAAAGACGTAGATCAGCAGCACACCGATCAGGAAGGTGGGCAGCGACACGCCGATCAGCGAAGCGGTCATGATGAAGTTGGCCAGCCAGCTGCGACGCCGCAGGGCGGTATAGATCCCCAGCAGGATGCCCATGACCACGGCGAAGATGGCCGAGATGATGGCCAGCTCCAGGGTCGCCGGCAGCCGCTCGAGGATCATGTCGGTGACCGGACGGGCCGAACGATAGGAGATGCCGAACTCGAACTGAGCGGCATTGACGACGAAATTCCAGAACTGCACCACCACCGGCTGGTCGAGGCCGAGCTGGGCCCGCAGCGCGGCGCGGTCGGCCTCGGTGGCCTCCTGCCCGAGCATGTTGAGCACCGGGTCGCCGACGTAGTGGAACAGCGAGAACGAGATAAGCGCGACCACGAACATCACGAAGATGGCCTGCAGTACGCGCTGGATCAGAAACGCTAGCATGGGATTACCACTGCAACGAGGCTCCCACCTGCTTATGGCAAGAGGGAGCTCACATAAATTTCAAGGGGGCGCGGATTTATGTCGCGAGCGACGCCAGGCTGGTCGCCGCCGGAGCGCAGGAACCGGAATGTAGCCTGCTACATGAGGATTCCGAGCCCCGCCGGCGGCCAGGATTGCGAGCGCAGCAATAAATCAGCGTCTCCTTAGTTGAAGCGCAGATACTTAAAGTGCGGTGTATTCTCGCTTTGCACCTGGAACTCGATGTCGTCACGCATCGACCAGGTCAGCATCTGGTGATGGATCGGAATGTAGATGATCTCGTCGTGCACGATCTGCCACGCCTCGGCGATCATCTCGTTGCGCGCCTCCTCGTCGACCTCCTGACCCATGGCCACGGTCAACTCGTCTACCCGCTCGTCGGAGAAGCCGGTGAAGTTCCAGGTGCCGCGGTCGTCTTCCTTGGTGTGGTAGAGGTAGTTGAAGACGTACTCGGAGTCCATGGTGGGCACGCCCCAGCCCAGCATGTAGAAGTCGTACTCGCCGCGCGCCAGCTCGGCGAAGTGCAGCGAACGGGTCTGGGCCACCAGGTCCACGGTGATGCCGATGCGCGCCAGCATGCTGACCACCGCCTGACAGATCTGCTCGTCGTTGACGTAGCGGTCGTTGGGGCAGTGCATGGTGACGCGGAACCCGTCGCCGTAGCCGGCCTCTTCCATCAGCTCCATGGCACGATCGGTATCTGCCTCGAGGACCTCGTCCATCTCCTCGGTGTAGCCGTTGACGAAGGGCGGTGCGATCATCCCGGCCGGCTCGGAGTTGCCACGCATGACGGCACGCTGGATGGTGTAGGCGTCCACCGCCAGGTTGACCGCCTCGCGCACGCGGCGGTCGGCGAAGGGGTTGCCCTCGGCATCGCCGGCACGCAGTTCGGCGGAGCCCAGGTCCATGCCGAGGAAGATGGTGCGGTTCTCGGCGCCCTGCTCGTTCTTGATGCCGTCGGCGTTGGCCAGGCGCTCGATGTCCTGTACCGGAGTCTCCTGAAGCAGGTCGACCTCACCGGAGAGCAGTGCCGCCACGCGGGTGGAAGCCGACTCGATCGGCGTGAACACCAGGCGGGAGATCTCCATGGGGTAGTCGTCGATGCCCCAGTAGTCGTCGTTGCGCACGAACACGGTGCGCACGTCGGGCTCACGGCTTTCGACGCGGAACGGGCCGGTGCCGTTGGCGTTGCGCACCGCGTGGGTCTCTTCGCCGGCGGCGTAATTCTGCGGCTCCTCGACGCCGTGCTCCTCGGCCCACTCGCGGCTCATGATGAACAGGTTGGTGAGGTTGTTGGGCAGCAGCGGGTTGGGCTCGTGGGTCTCCACGTGCACGGTGTAGTCATCCTCGGCGCGCACCTCCTTGATGGAGGTGAGCAGGCCGCGCATGTCGGCATGCTCGTGGCGGGCACGGTTGAGCGAGAAGACCACGTCGTCGGCGGTCAACGACTGGCCCTCGTGGAAGGTCACCCCCTCACGGATCTTGAACACCCAGACGGTGGGATCGTCGTCCTTCACGTGCCACTCGGTGGCCAGGCCCGGCTGATACTCCACGTCCATGTCCTGATAAAGCAGGGTGTCGAAGATCTGGTGGTTGACCGAGTGGGTCGGCCCCTCGTTCTGGGAGTGGGGGTCCATGGTCAGGCTGTCCGCGGAGCGGGTCCAGCGCAGGGTCTCGGCATTTGCGGCGGTGGCCAGCATGGCGCCGATCACGGCGGTGGCCAGTAGAGTCTTCTTGGGTAGCATCTTGTTATTTCCTCAATCAAGCGTTCGATGGGCAGGTGCCCTGGTAGAGGTTTCTCCCATACCTTAGCCAAGAATGCCAGCACAACCTCAGTAAACTTTTTCAGCGGTAATTCGACTATCTACAGTTGCTTTTCCCGTGGCGGGGATGATCCTTGGGAAACCGCTCGGCATCGAGCGGAAAAAGCGTTACGAAGAGAAACAATTCGGAGCGAAAGCGATGCAAAAACTGCTGACAGCTCGAGTCGCCCCGGCGTGGGTCGACTACAACGGCCACATGAACGATGCCGAGTACGCCCGCGTCTTCTCGCTGGCGGTAGACACCCTGATGGAGCGGATCGGCCTCGATGCCGAGGGGCGCGAGCGCCTCGCTTACACGCTGTTCACCCTGGAAACCCACCTCTGCTACCGGCGCGAAGCCCACCAGGGACAGGCACTGGCCGTCGAGGTGCTGCTGCTCGACCGCGACGCCAAGCGCCTGCATGTGTTTTTCACGATGAGCGACGATACCGGTGAGACGCTGGCCACCAGCGAGCAGATGCTGATGGGCATCGACACGGAGAACCACCGCCCCGCGCCATTCCCGACTGGCGTGCTCGAAGCCATCGATGCGCTGCCGCAGGCCGAGCCCGGCGACTGGCCGGATGCCGTGGGTCGGCGTATCGGCATTCCACGGCGCTGAGCTCAGCCCTTATCACCAAACAGTTGCTGGCAAAGAAAAGTGAACGCCAGCGCCTGCATGTGGGCGCGCTGGCGGCTGTCGGCCGCGCCGCCGTGGCCGCCTTCGATGTTTTCGTAGTAGAGCGCCGCATGCCCCTGCTCGCTCATGCGCGCCATCATCTTGCGCGCGTGGCCGGGGTGGACGCGGTCGTCGCGGGTACTGGTCATCAGCAGCATGGGCGGGTACTGGGCCCCGGGCTCGAGGTTGTGGTAGGGCGAGACATCGCGCAGGAACTGCCAGTCGTCGCTCTCGGGATCGCCGTACTCGGCCATCCACGAGGCACCGGCCAGCAGCTTGTGGTAGCGGCGCATGTCGAGCAGCGGTACCTGGCACACCACGGCGCCGAGCAGCTGCGGGTAGCGGGTGAGCATGTTGCCCACCAGCAGGCCGCCGTTGGAGCCACCCTGAATGCCCAGCCGCTGCGGAGAGGTGACGCCGCGTTCGATCAGGTCTTCGGCCACGGCGGCGAAGTCCTCGAAGGCCTTGTGGCGCTTCTCTCGCAGTGCCGCCTGGTGCCAGCGCGGGCCGTACTCGCCGCCGCCGCGGATGTTGGCCACCACGTAGACGCCTCCCTGACTGAGCCAGGCGCGCCCCACCCCGGGGCTGTAGCCGGGTAGCAGCGGTACCTCGAAGCCGCCGTAGCCGTAGAGCAGGGTCGGATGCTCGCCGCTTGGCTCGAGGTCGCGCCGCGCCACCTGGAAGTAGGGAATCGGCGTGCCGTCCGGGCTGGTGGCGAAATGCTGGGTCACCTCGAGCCCTTCGGCATCGAACAGCGCCGGGGCCTGCTTGAGCGTCTCGAGTTCCTCGCCGACCCGACCGTGCAGCAGCGTGGTCGGCGTCAGGTAGTCGCTGACGATGACGAACACTTCGTCGCTCTCCTCGTCGTCCACTGCGCTCACGCTGACACTGCCCAGCGTCGGCACGCCGGCCAGCGGGTCGGGCTGCCATTGTCCTTCGCTCGGCGTGAGCACGTAGAGCCGGTGCTTGACGTCGTCGAGCACGTTGAGGATCAGGTGGCGGCGGGTCCAGGTGACGTCGGAGAGCGAGGTGCGCTCGGTAGGGGTGAACAGTACGCGCAGCTCGCGCTCACCGCTCATGAAGGCGTCGAAGTCGGCGATCAGCAGCGCGCCGGCGGGATGAGTGGTACCCGCCACCTCCCACGGCTCGCGCAGCTCCACCAACAGCCATTCGCGGTGCACCTGCTTGTGGGCCGAATTGGGCACCTCGATGCGGGCAAGGCGGCCGTCGGCCTGGCGCAGGTAAAGCTCGTTGTCATAAAAGGCCCGGGCGCGGCTGACGAAGTCACGCTCGAAGCCCGGCGTCGAATCATGCATGGCACCCACCGCCATGTCGTCAGGCTCGGCCTCGAAGATCGTCTCGGCGTCGTTCATCGGGGTGCCCCGCCGCCACTGCTTGACGATGCGCGGGTAGCCGGAGCTGGTCATCGAACCTGCGCCGAAGTCGCTCTGGACGTAGACCGTGTCGCGGTCGATCCAGCCCAGGCCGCCCTTGGCCTCGGGGCGGTAGAAGCCCTGCTCGACCCAGCGCTTCTCCACCAGGTCGAACTCGCGGGTCACGTCGGCATCGGCGCCGCCGCGGGAGAGCGAGATCAGGCAGTGGCGCCAGGGTTGATCGGGCGATTCAGGCCGCAGGCAGTGGGCGCCGTGCCATACCCAGTTCTCGCCCTCCTCGGCGTTGAGCGCGTCGAGGTCGATCAGCACCTCCCACTCGGGCCGCGCCTTGCGGTACTCCTCGAGCGTGGTGCGTCGCCACAGCCCACGGGGGTGGTCGCGGTCCTGCCAGAAGTTGTAGAAGTGCTCGCCGCGCTTGACCACGAAGGGGATGCGGTCGTCGGCCTCCAGTATCGCCTGCAGGTCGTCGCGCAGCGCGGTGAAGCCCGGCGCATCGGCGAGCCTGGCCTGGCTCTCGGCATTGCGCTGCTCGACCCAGACCAGGGCGCGTTCGCCTTCGACCTCCTCCAGCCACAGGTAAGGGTCGTGCTCGTCCATGGGGGCTGCCATGAGGATCTCCTGATGGTGGGCGTTATTTGCCCACCAAGCTAGCCCGCCCCGGCCACGCACTCAATGCCTCGGTCAGAACTCGACCACCACGTTGTCGAGCGGCTTGCTGCAGCAGGAGAGAATGTAACCTGCCTCAATGTCCTCTTCGGTGATGCCACCATTGTGCTCCATCTCGACCTGGCCGGAGGCCAACGGTACCCGACAGGTGCCGCAAATTCCCATGCCGCAGGCCTTGGGAATGTGCAGCCCGAGCTTGGCGGCGGCCGCGTGTACCGTCTCGCCCGGCTGGATGCGCACGCTCTTGCCCGAGCCGACGAACTCGACGCTGAGCATCTCGGAGTAGTCGATCTCCTCAGCCTCGGCCTCGGCTTGCTCGGCCAGCTCCAGCACGTCTTCGCGCACGTCCAGCGGCGTGGCGCCGAAGGACTCCTCATGATAGTGGCTCATGTCGAAGCCGTTCTCACGCAGGATGCGCTTGATCGCGTCCATGTAGGGCGTAGGGCCGCAGCAGAAGATTTCGCGCTCGAGGAAATCCGGCGCCATCAGCTCGAGCATCGGCTGGGTCAGGTAGCCTCGATAGCCGGCCCAGGCCTCGCCGATGTCGTCCTTGCTTTCGCAGACGATATGCAGCTTGAACTCGGGCAGGCGCGAGAACATGTGTACCAGCTCGCGATGGAAGATGACATCGCGCGGTGCGCGTGCACTGTGAATGAACTCGACGTCGACGCTGGCATTGGTATCGAAGAACCAGCGGGTCATCGACATCAGCGGCGTGATGCCCACGCCGCCGGAGAGGAACAGCACTTTCTCGGCGGGAAAGTCGATCGAATTGAAATTGCCCACCGGACCATGCACCGCCAATTCGTCGCCGACCTTCAGGTTGTCGTGCAGCCAGTTGGATACCCTGCCGCCCACGACCCGCTTGACGGTGATCGAGAAGCTGTAGGGGATCGATGGCGAGCTGGAGATGGTGTAGGAGCGCATGATGGGCTCGCCGTCGATCTCCAGCTCCAGCGTGACGAACTGCCCCGGCTTGAAGAAGAACAGCACCGGCTGATCGGCCATGAAGCAGAAGGTGCGAACGTCCCAGGTCTCCTGGATCACCTTGACGCAGCGCACCGTGTGACGGCCGTTGGTCCAGGTCTGGGTCGTGACTGGATTGAAGAAGTTCATGGTCATGTCGAGTCGCCTGGATGTATCAGCAATGGGTTGCTTCGACCGCGGCTTTCGCCTGGCGCTGAACGAATTCTGCGCCACACGGCAAGCCTCCCACTTGCCTGACAGCGACATGAACGTGCCCCTGGCATCCACCTGCAGCAGGCTTTGTGGCATTGCTGGTCGCGGCTGCGTTCAAGTGCGTCGTCGGCAGACAACTGAGGGAGCTGCCGCTGATCCACACTCGCCGTGTTCCCGCCATCAGCTGGCGATCACGACGCAACACCTCTGACGACAGCAACAACCCGACCGATGCCGCGAAGCGGCCAGCAAGAGGACGTGTTTTCATGGATCCGATCTCTACCGCACTGGACGATCCCCTGGACCCGGCGCGCGAAGCCGTGGCCACGATGCTCGCCGAGCGCGCCCGCAACTTCTCGCTGCCCCAGCCGTTCTACAACGATGCCCGGCTGTTCGCTCTGGACATGCAGGAGATCTTCGGCAAGGAGTGGCTGTTCGTCGGCATGACCTGCGAGATTCCCGCCAAGGGCAACTACATGACCCTGCAGGTCGGCGACAATCCGGTGATCGTCGTGCGCGGCGAGGGGGGGGCCATCCATGCTTTCCATAACGTCTGCCGCCACCGCGGCTCGCGGCTGTGCGTCAGCGACAAGGGCAAGGTGGCCAAGCTGGTCTGTCCCTACCATCAGTGGACCTACGAGCTCGACGGCCGCCTGCTGTTCGCCGGCAGCGACATGGGCGAGAACTTCGATCTTTCCGCCTACGGCCTCAAGCCGGTCCAGGTACGCACCGGCGGCGGCTTCATTTTCATCAGCCTGGCCGAGCATCCCCCCGCCATCGACGACTTCCTGCTCACCCTGGAGCACTATCTCGAGCCCTACGAGATGGGCAACCTCAAGGTCGCGGTGGAGTCCAACATCGTCGAGCAGGCCAACTGGAAACTGGTGCTAGAGAACAACCGCGAGTGCTATCACTGCAATGGCTCCCACCCGGAGCTGCTCAACTCGCTGCAGGAGTTCGACGACACCGACGACCCCCGTGCCACACCCGCCTACAAGTCGCTGGTAGCCAAGAAGCAGTCGGACTGGGACGAGCAGCAGATCCCCTGGCAGCTCAAGCGCTTCGGCAAGCGCAACCGGCTGACGCGCACGCCGCTGCTGGATGGCGTGGTCTCGATGACCCTGGACGGCAAGCCGGCCTGCCGCAAGCTGATGGGGCGTCTGACCAGCCCCGATATGGGCTCGCTGCGCATCCTGCACCTGCCCAACTCCTGGAATCACTTCATGGGCGACCACGCCCTGGTATTCCGCGTGCTGCCGCTGGGCCCGCAGGAGACTCTGGTCACCACCAAGTGGCTGGTGCACAAGGATGCCGTGGAGGGCGTCGACTACCACCCGGAGGAGATGCGCCGGGTGTGGGACGCCACCAACGCCCAGGACAAGCGCCTGGCCGAGGAGAACCAGCGCGGCATCAACTCCCGGGCCTACGAGCCGGGCCCCTACTCGGAGACCTACGAGTTCGGCGTGATCGACTTCATCGACTGGTACAGCGAGCGGATGCAGGAGAACCTGGGCCACAGCGCGCCTCACCTGCAGGTGGTGAAGGGCTAGACGTCATCCGCTATTGACCTCGTGACCAAAGACATCGCCCCCGGCCAAGGCTGGGGGTGATGCGTTTGACTCGGGAAGAAAGACTCGGGCCGTGGCGCGACTAGTCGACGGCCGGGCGCAGGTGGTTCGCCAGCGCCTGGCGCACCTCGGGCAGCATGACCCCCGCCTGGGCCTCCAGCTAGGCAACCAGCGCCGGCAAGCCGGGCACCCCCGCCTCGGCCTGCTGGCGGGCGGCATGCCGGGCGCAGGTGTCGGGGTCGGCATCGGCGGGCAGCTCGATACCCAGCGCCACCAAGCGCTGGCGGAAGTCCTCCGCATCGATCAAGTCGGCATACATCATCGCTCTTCCCTCCGCAGCCGTCGTTTGCCACCAGATTACCCTCTCGGCCGTCAGGCGACCACGCTGGCATATGAGTCGAACCATGAAATAGCTGGCCGCGCCGCTTTCAAGGTGCAGCGTCGGCCAGCTCGGGCTCATCCCCTACTTATGCAGCCACGCTGCCATGGGGGTCGATGACGAATTTCTTGGCGGCACCGCCATCGAAATCGGCGTAGCCCTGGGGCGCTTGGTCCAGCGAGATCATCTGCACGTTGACCGCATCGGCAATGCGGATCTTGTCGAACAGGATCGCCTGCATTAGCGGACGGTGGTACTTCATCACCGGGCACTGGCCGGTGTGAAACGAGTGGGACTTGGCCCAACCGAGGCCGAAGCGCATGCTCAGCGCGCCCTGCTTGGCGGCCTCGTCGACGGCGCCCGGGTCCTCGGTCACGTAGAGGCCCGGGATGCCGATCTGGCCGCCGGCCCGGGTCATCTGCATGGCCGAGTTGAGCACGGTGGCCGGCGCTTCCTGGCCATGGTTGCAGCCGCAGGCGTGGGCCTCGAAGCCGACGCAGTCGACGAAGCAGTCGACCTCGCGCTCGCCGAGGATCGCCTCGAGCCGGTCGGCCATCTCGCCCTCCTGGGTCAGGTCGATGGTTTCGCAGCCGAAGCTGCGGGCCTGGGCCAGGCGCTCCTCGATCATGTCGCCGACGATCACGCAGGCCGCTCCCAGCAGCTGGGCCGACGCCGCCGCCGCCAGCCCCACCGGGCCGGCCCCGGCGATATAGACGGTGCTGCCCGGTCCGACGCCGGCCGTCACGCAGCCGTGGAAGCCGGTGGGGAAGATGTCGGAGAGCAGGGTCAGGTCGCGGATCTTCTCCATAGCCTGGTCGCTGTCGGGGAACTTCAGCAGGTTGAAGTCAGCGTAGGGCACCATGACGTATTCGGTCTGGCCGCCGCCCCAGCCACCCATGTCGACGTAGCCGTAGGCGGCGCCGGGTCGCGCCGGGTTGACGTTGAGACAGATGCCGGTCTGGCCCTCCTTGCAGTTGCGGCAGCGCCCGCAGGCGATGTTGAAGGGCACCGAGACCAGATCGCCCGGCAGAATGAACTCGACGTCGCGACCGCACTCGACCACCAGGCCGGTGATCTCGTGGCCCAGCACCAGGCCGGCGGGAGCGGTGGTACGGCCGCGCACCATGTGCTGGTCGCTGCCGCAGATGTTGGTGGTGACCACCTTGAGGATCACGCCGTGGTCGCATTTGCGATCACCCAGGGCGAGTTCCGGATAGGGGATGGGCTTTACCTCGACCTTGCCCGGGCCCTGGTAGACGACGCCTCGGTTGGCTTGGCTCATGGCTGGCTCCTGTGCGTTGTTGTCATGGGGCGGCACATGCCGCCGCTTCAGCCTATGCCCTCCAACGGATGGCACTTGCCCCATAGAGACCTCCACTTGCCTGCCCGAGACATGGCGCCACGGCTGAGAGCCAGCGGATAGCTGGAGGTCGCTTTCACGACATTCCCCTCGCCAACCTGACCCAACAATGGTTCGCCCGGGAGCGCCTGGCGCTTGCGGAGGCCAATAACAACACACGAGGAATCCCCATGAAGCATGACGACGCCCCCATCCTCAAACCCGGGCAGGACAATACCCGGGTGCTGGGGATGGACTTTCACCATCCTGTCTTTCCCCTCTCGGCCCTGGCCATCCTGGCCTTCATCCTCTACGCCCTGATCTACCCTGATATCGCCAACGATCACCTCAGTGCGGCCCGCGGTTTCTCCATCGAGCACTTCGACTGGCTGTTCATGATCGCCGGCAACCTCTTCGTGCTGCTGTGCCTGGCGCTGATCGCCATGCCGCTGGGACGTATCCGCCTGGGTGGCTACCGGGCTCGCCCGGAGTACTCGACCACCTCCTGGTTCACCATGCTGTTCGCCGCGGGCATGGGCATTGGCCTGATGTTCTGGAGCGTGGCCGAACCGGTGGCCTACTACACCGACTGGTACGGCACCCCACTCAACGTCGAGGCGCACACACCGGCCGGGGCCAGCGCGGCCATCGGCGCCACCATGTTCCACTGGGGCCTGCACCCCTGGGCGATCTACGGCGTGGTGGGGCTGGCCCTGGCCTTCTTCGCCTACAACCGCGGCCTGCCGCTGACCCTGCGCTCGGCCTTCACGCCCCTGCTGGGTGAACGTACCCGCGGCTGGATCGGCCATACCATCGACATCCTGGCGGTGCTGGCCACCATCTTCGGCCTGGCCACCTCGCTGGGCTTCGGTGCCTCCCAGGCGGCCGGCGGCCTGGCCTACCTGTTCGATATTCCCAATACGCTGGGCACCCAGATCGCGATCATCGTGCTGGTCACCTCCGTGGCACTGTTCTCGGTGTGGCGCGGCATCGACGGCGGGGTGAAGCTGTTTTCCAAGATCAACATGATGCTCGCCCTGGGCCTGCTGACCTTCATCGTGACAACCGGTGGCGTGCTGCTGTTCGTCAACAACCTGTGGCACACCACCCTGGCCTATGCCAGCCACATCGTGCCGCTCTCCAACTGGGTCGGGCGTGACGACACCACCTGGTACCACGGCTGGACCGTGTTCTACTGGGCCTGGTGGATCTCCTGGTCGCCTTTCGTCGGCATGTTCATCGCACGGGTCTCCTACGGACGCACGGTGCGCGAGTTCCTGATCGCCGTGCTGCTGGTGCCGACCCTGGTCACGCTGGTGTGGATGAGCGCCTTCGGCGGTACCGCCCTGTCGCAGTCGGCGGCCGGTGTCGGCGCTTTGGCCGACGGCATCGGTGACGTCTCGCTGGCGATGTTCCAGATGCTCGAGCATCTGCCGCTGACCACCCTGACCTCCAGCCTGGCGATCCTGCTGGTGCTGATCTTCTTCATCACCTCCTCGGATTCGGGCTCGCTGGTGATCGACAAGATCACCGCCGGCGGCAAGATCGACGCGCCCAAAGGCCAGCGGGTGTTCTGGGCCACCCTGGTGGGGGTGATCGCCGGCGTGCTGCTCTACGGCGGCGGCAGCACCGCGCTGGGCGCGCTGCAGGCCGGCGCCGTGGCCACTGGCCTGCCCTTCACCCTGGTGCTGCTGGTGATGGCCTTCAGCCTGGTCAAGGGGCTGCGCGAAGAACAGCGCGGGCTGGCGATTCCCAAGCTGGCCTGACCGACAAGCTTCTTCCCTCCAACGCAACGACCCCGGCCAAGGCCGGGGTCTTCTCTGTTAGGGGAATGCAACCAGCTAGAAAAACACTGATTTATGTCGCGAGCGATGAGAGGCTGGCCGTCGCCGGAGCGGAGCTACCGGAGTGTAGCCTGCTACATGAGGATAGCGACGGTCCGACGTATCGGGACCGCCGGCGGCCAGCTGTTTTCAAAAGAGCCCGAGCGCAGCAATAAATCAGGTTTTTCTCAGCGCAGGACGCCCTCATCCTTGAGCAGCTTGAAGATCGCCTCGGCGCCCTGCTCCGGGGTCACGTCGTTCAACACCTGACCGCTGCCGCCCTCGGCCTTGGCCGCGGCGGCCTTGAAGCGGTCCCGGGCCGAAGCCGCCTTGACGATCTTGAGCCGCTTGGGGCGCTTGCGGGCCGGGGCCACGCTCCACTCCGCCTGAACCTCGTCCCACTCGACCACTGCCGACTCGGCCTCGATCTCGCCTCGCCGGGCTGGGCCGAAGGCGCTCTGGCGGGCCGCTGCAGCGGCGGCGTCGACGGTGACGATGGCCGGCAGCCGTACCTGCAGTCGGCGGCGCTGGCCGCGCGGCAGGGCCTGGAGCAGCGTGGCCACGCCGTTCTCGACCTTCTCCACGGCGGCCAGACCGCCGACCAGCGGCCAGCCAAGGCGCTCGGCCAGCAGGTAGGGCAGCATGCCAGAGCCCTCGCCCTGCTCGGCGCGCTCGCCGGCGATCACCAGCTGCGCCCCTGCTTCATTCAGCCTGGCGGCCAGGGCGGGGATCACATCGGCGCCAGGCGGCTGCTCGATCAGGGTCAAGGCGGGGATGCCCATGCCCAGATAGCCGCGCAGGGCGCCCTCGCTCTCCTCGTCACGCGGCCCCGCATGCAGCAGGGTGAGGTGCGCCCTGTCGAGGGCCAGGGCCAGCTCCACGCCACGGGCGTCCTGATCGGCGCGCCGGGCGCGCCCGGTCACGGGGTGGCGGCCCACGGAGAGCAGCACCGCCACATCGAGCACCGACTCTCTTTGCGCTTCAGGCCGCATCGCGCTTCTCCTCTCGTTGCCGTTGGACCATCTCGACCAGCGCGGCGAGAATGCTCGCCGAGTCGCCGATTACCGCCAGGTCGGCGCGCTTGATCATGTCGCATCCCGGGTCGAGGTTGATGGCCACCACCTTGTCGCAGCTCTGGATGCCCTGCAGGTGCTGGATGGCACCGCTGATGCCCACCGCCACGTAGACCCGCGCGGTGACCCAGGTGCCGGTGGCGCCCACCTGCCGGTCACGTGGCATGTAGCCATCGTCCACCGCGACCCGCGAGGCGCCCTCGGTTGCGCCCAGCACCTCGGCGGCCTGGTGGAAGCCCTCCCAGTCCTTGACGCCGTTGCCGGCGGAAAGAATGAACTCGGCCTCGGAGAGCGCTAGCCCGGCCGGGTCGACGGCCACCTGGCCCAGGTCCTCGATACGCCCCAGCAGGGGCGGCAGCGACTGCGACAAGGCCGACGGACGCGCCGCATGACAAGTCTCGGAGACGGGTTCGGCGCACTCGGCCAGCGCCAGCGCCACATGCGGCAGGGGGCGCTGGATATCCTGGGTGCCGGCGGCACCGCGCCCGGTACAGCGCCAGCCCAGCGTACAGGCAACGTCAGGCTCGACCTGCCAGATGCCAGCGGCAGGCCGTTCGCCCAGGCGCGCCGCCAGGCGCCGCCCCAGGTCGGCGCCGCCCAGCCTGGAGTCGGGCAGCAGCCAGTGGCGCGGGGCGAACTCGCCTTCGACGACGGTGAGTGCCGCCAGGCACGCCTCCGGGGCGAAGCCGGCGTAGGCGTCACCCTCGAGATGCAGCAGGCGGTCGATGCCCGCCTCGCCGAAGGCGTCCTCCCGGTGCTCGCCGAACACCACGCTCAACACGGCGCCGGGGCGCTCCGGGTCGGCATCGGCCAGCTGCCGGGCCAGGCCCAGCAGGTCGCGGTCGTGGCTGGAGAGACGCCCGCCGGGCATGTCGGGCACCACCGCAACCAGGAAGGCCGGGGCCTCGATGGTGACCTGCCGCCGCTGGTCGGCGGCGGCCTGGCGACCGGCACCGGCGCCACGTCCCGCCGCGGCAGCCTGCTGGGCACCGCTGCGGTCGATGCGCCTGATGCCGTTGGGTCCGATGAAGCCGACCGCATGGGGGTTCTTGCGGATCACGCCGTTGGGGCCCATCCACTCCGTCGCGGCGGACGAGCCCTCGCCAAGCTCTGCCAGCACGCTCTGGTGATCGGGATGCAGGCGATTGCGGGCGATCCACTCGCGGCGTGGATCGCGGCGGATGTTCTCGCTCATGAGGTGACCTCCTTCGCCACGGGCCGAGCCTCGGCGGCAGGTTGGGAAGCGCGGTCGCCATCTCGGCCGCTGCCTGCGTCAGCGGGGGGCTCCACCAGGGCATCGGCCACCAGCTCGGCGATGTCGCGCACCTCGGCGGTAGTGTCGACCACCCCCTCGAGCATGGCGGTGCACTGCGGACAGCCCACCGCCACCAACTCGGCGCCGGCCTCCTTGACGTCATTCATGCGCATGTCGGGAATCCGCTGCTTGCCGGGGATGTCGATGATTGGCGCGCCGCCGCCACCGCCGCAGCAGCGCGAGCGGAACCCCGAACGCTGCATCTCGGCCACCTCGATGCCCAGTGCCTTGAGCACGTTGCGCGGGGCTTCGTATTCGCCGTTGTAGCGACCCAGGTAGCAGGGGTCGTGATAGGTGACGCTGCCACCCTTCCAGGGCAGGAAGTGCAGCCGGCCCGCCTCGAACAGCTCGGCGATGTAGGTACTGTGGTGGCGCACTTCCCAGTTTGCATTGACATCGGGGCCGCCCAGCTCGCCGTATTCGTTCTTGAGGACATGGAAACTGTGCGGGTCGCAGGTGACGATGCACTGGAAGCGGTACTGCGACAGCGTGGCGATATTGCGCTTGGCCAGCGACTGGAAGGTCGCCTCGTCGCCCAGGCGGCGCGCCACGTCGCCGCTGTCGCGCTCCTCGTTGCCGAGCACGGCGAAGTCGACGCCGGCCGCACGCAGCACCTTCACCAGCGCCCTGAGCGTGCGCTGATTGCGCATGTCGAAGACCCCGTCGCCCAGCCACAGCAGCACGTCGACCTGCCCCAGGTCGCGCATCAGCGGCAGGTCGAGGTCCGCCGCCCAGTGCATGCGCGAGCCGGGGTCGAAGCCGCCGGGGTTGTCGGTGGCGATCAGGTTGTCGAGCACCTCGGCGCCCTTGCCCGGGGTATTGCCCTGCTCCAGGGTCAGGAAGCGACGCATGTCGACGATGGCATCGACGTGCTCGATCATCATCGGGCACTCCTCGACGCAGGCACGGCAGGTGGTACAGGACCACAGCGTCTCGGCATCGACCAGGGCGGTGCCTTCGCGCGCCACGATGGGCCCATGGGGAGAACCCGCATGCTCACCGATCGGCTTGCCGGGGTAGGGTCTTCCGGCATAGCCGGCATCGCTGCCGCCGGCCATGCCCACGACCATGTCCTGAATCAGCTTCTTGGGGTTGAGCGGCTGACCGGCGGCAAAGGCCGGACACATCGCCTCGCAGCGTCCACACTGCACGCAGGCATCGAAGCCGAGCAGCTGGTTCCAGGTGAAGTCGCTGGGCGTCTCGACGCCCAGGGGCGCCTTGGCATCGTCCAGGTTCAGCGCCTTGAGCCCGGTGGAGCGGTTGCCCTCGCCCCCCTTCGTGGAAAAACGCTCGGGTCGGCGATGGAAGGCCAGATGCAGGGCGCCGGCGAAGGCGTGCTTCATCGGCCCGCCCCAGGTCATGCCGAAGAACATCTCGCCCAGGCCCCACACCAGCGCCGCGGCCAGCGCCAGGGCGAGGATCACGCTGCCCGTTCCGGCAGGCAGGATGCCCAGCGTCGGCAGGGTGAGCAGGAACACGCTCGCCGAGAACGCCATCAGGCTCTTCGGCAGTCGCATCCAGGGGCCCTTGGAGAGCCGCGCCGGCGGGTCGCGCCGCCGTTTGGCGACGAACAGGCTACCGACGAACATGGCGGCGCTGGCCAGCAGCAACAGCCCGCCGAGGATTGGCCCCATTCTTTCTGAAGAGCCGAGCCCCAGGCCATGTACCAGGATCATCAGCACGGCCGCCGCGACGAAACCGCCGGCGGTGGCCACGTGGGTGTTGGACATGACCTTGTCACGCGCCACCACGTGGTGCAGATCGACCAGATAGCGCCGCGGCATGGCAGCGAGCCCGCGCAGCAGATCGACCCGGGCGGGTCGACCCTGACGCCACAGGCGAATGCGCCGCACGGCACCGATCACGGCCAGCGCCAGGGCGGAGAAGATTAGTATTGGCAGCAGGCTCTCGAGCATCTCGCTCACCTCGTCTCATAAGCCGTTGGCTTTGGTATCAGGGCTGGCCGAGCGCAATAGCTTTCAAAGGTCTTTGCATAACCGCAGGGCGTCATAGATGGCCGCATGGGTATTGCGCGGCGCGGTGCAGTCGCCCAGGCGGAACAGCAGGTAACCCTCGCCCTGCTCACTCAAAGAGGGCTGCGCCGCGGCAGCGTAGAGCGCCTCAAGATCCACCTGACCACGGTTGCGTGAGCGCTCCTTCAGCGCGTAATAGAGCGCTTCGTCCGGGCGTACGCCGTTCTCCACCACCACCTGATCGACCACCCGCTCCTCCATGGCCCCGGTGTACTCGTTCTCGAGCACCGCCACCAGGGCGTCGCCCTCGCGGTAGACCTTGTGCAGCATCAGGTCGGAGGTCATGATCACCTCCTTCTCGTAGAGACTGCGGTAGTAGGTCGGGAAGGTGGTGCCGCCCACCGCCGCGCCGGGCTTGATGTCGTCGGTGACGATCTCGACCTTGGCACCCTTGTCGGCCAGATAATCCGCCGCCGAGACGCCGGAGAACTCGCAGATGGCGTCATAGATCAGCACGTTCTTGCCCGGCGCCACCTTGCCGGAGAGCACGTCCCAGGTGCTGACCACCAGGCTCTCCTCGGGGTTCTCCGAGTAGCCCCACTCCGGGTACTGGCTGAGGAAGGGCTGGCCGCCGGTGGCCAGTACCACGACGTCCGGGCGCAGGTCCTCGATGGTGGCCTCGTCGGCGCGGGTGCCGAGGCGCAGGTCCACCTTGAGACGCGCCAGCTCCAGCTGGTACCAGCGCGTGATACCGGCAATCTGGTCGCGCTGCGGCGCCTGGGCGGCGATGGTGATCTGGCCGCCGAGCTGGTCCGCGGCTTCGAACAGGGTCACGTCGTGGCCACGCTCGGCCGCCACCTTGGCCGCCTCCATGCCGCCGGGGCCGCCGCCCACCACCACCACCTTGCGCTTCGGCCCCTCGGACTTCTCGATGATGTGCGGCAGGCCCATGTACTCCCGCGAGGTCGCGGCGTTCTGGATGCACAGCACGTCGAGGCCCTGATACTGGCGGTCGATGCAATAGTTGGCGCCCACGCACTGCTTGATCTGGTCGATCTGGCCCATCTTGATCTTGGCGATCAGGTGCGGGTCGGCGATGTGCGCCCGGGTCATGCCCACCAGGTCGACGTAGCCCCCTTCGAGGATACGCTGGGCCTGGTTGGGATCCTTGATATTCTGGGCGTGGATCACCGGCACCTTGACCACTTCCTTGATGCCCGCCGCCAGGTGCAGGAAGGGCTCCGGCGGGAAGGACATGTTGGGAATGACGTTGGCCAGGGTGTTGTGGGTATCGCAGCCGGAGCCGATCACGCCGAAGAAATCCACTTGGCCGGTGGCGTCGTAGTAGGCGGCGATCTGCTTCATGTCCTCGTGGGTCAGGCCGTCCGGATGGAACTCGTCGCCGCAGATGCGCATGCCGACGACGAAGTCGTCACCCACCTCGGCACGCACCGCCTTGAGCACCTCCATGCCGAAGCGCATGCGGTTCTCGAAGCTGCCGCCCCATTGGTCGGTACGCTTGTTGACCCGCGGGCTCCAGAACTGGTCGATCAGGTGCTGGTGCACGGCGGAAAGCTCGACGCCATCAAGTCCGCCCTCCTTGGCTCGCCGCGCGGCCTGGGCGAAGTCGCCGACGATGCGCCAGATCTCCTCCTCCTCGATGGTCTTGCAGGTGGAGCGGTGCACCGGCTCGCGAATGCCCGAGGGCGACACCAGGGTCGGCCAGTCGAAGCCGTCCCAGCGCGAGCGCCGTCCCATGTGGGTAATCTGGATCATGATCTTGCCGCCGTGCTTGTGCACGGCATCAGCGAGATTCTGGAAGTGTGGAATGATGCGGTCGGTGGAGAGGTTCACCGAGCTCCACCAGCCCTGGGGGCTGTCGATGGAGACCACCGAGGAGCCGCCACAGATGGCCAGGCCGCAGCCGCCCTTGGCCTTCTCCTCGTAGTACTTGACGTAGCGTGCGGTGGTCATGCCGCCGTCGGTGGCATGCACCTCGGCGTGGGCGGTGCTGACCACGCGGTTGCGGATGGTCAGCTTGCCGATCTGGATCGGCTCGAAGATCGCGTCGAATGCCATGGAAACCTCCTCAGCCCTGGGCGTCGGTAAGCGGCTGGACGGTGAAGATGCCCACCTCGCAGCCGGGCTCGGCCGCACTCTGGGTCTGTTCGGCGACGGTGCGCAGGCTGCTGCCGCGGGCGGCGAGGATCTGGTCCATGGCGCCGGCGAACCAGCCGGTGAACATGTACTCCTCCTTCTGCCCCGTCTTGCCCAGCTGATAGACGAAGGCGCTGTGCTCCAGGCGCACGCGGGCGGTACCGGCATCGAGATCGATGGCCTCGGTGACGAACTTGCCCCAGCCGCGCTGGGAGAGACGCAGCATGTAGTGCTCGAACACCTCGACGCCCACCAGGCCGTGCAGTTCGGCCTCCTTCTCGCACCAGTGCCAGGCGCTCTTGTAGCCGGCGCGGTAGAGAATCTCAGCATACTTATCCACACCCAGCGCTTCGGCGACGGCCGTGTGGTTGTTGATAAAGAAGTGCCGCGGTACGTACAGCATCGGCAGGGCGTCGGTGGTCCACACGCCGGTTTCGCTATCCACCTCGATGGGCAGTTCGGGGGCCATCTTGGTCACGGTTGGTTTCCTCAAATCTTGTTTGTTATGGCATTGCGGGCAAGAGCATCGTCTTTGGCAGCACCGCTCGGAGCTGGTCCGGCGGCAGGCCTGCGAGGAGGCGCTGTGAATACTTCCCTGTACGCTACCGATTCCATCCCTGGAATCGGACCTCCTCTTCGGCCTGCCCCCGGCGCTCCTCGCTGAGGAGTCGCCTCAGCCGCTATCGTCAGGCGCCCCAAACGTCTTTCAATATGCGTACCCAGTTTTCGCCCATGATCTTGCGCACCTGGGTCTCGCTGAAGCCGCGGCGCAGCAGCGCCTCGGTCAGGTTGGGGAACTCACCGATGGTGCGGATGCCCTCGGGATTGATGATCTTGCCGAAGCTGGTCAGGCGACGGGCGTAGCCCTTGTCGTGGGTCAGCCACTCGAAGAAGTCCTTGCCGTGGCCCTGGGTGAAGTCGGTGCCGATGCCGATGGCATCCTCGCCGACGATGTTCATCACGTACTCGATGGCCTCGACGTAGTCGTCGACGGTGGCGTCGACCCCGGCGCGCAGGAAGGGAGTGAACATGGTCACGCCGACGAAGCCGCCGTGCTCGGCGATGAAGCGCAGCTCCTCGTCGGACTTGTTGCGTGGGTGCTCCTTGAGCCCGGACGGCAGGCAGTGGGAGTAGCAGACCGGCTTCTTCGATTCGAGAATCACCTCTTCGGAGGTCTTCGAACCGACGTGGGAGAGGTCGCACATGATGCCGACACGGTTCATCTCGGTGACGATCTCACGACCGAAGCCGGAGAGCCCGCCGTCGCGCTCGTAGCAGCCGGTGCCCACCAGGTTCTGGGTGTTGTAGCACATCTGCACGATGCCCACGCCGAGCTGCTTGAAGACCTCGACGTAGCCGATCTGGTCCTCGAAGGCGTGGGCGTTCTGGAAACCGTAGATAATGCCCGTCTTGCCCTCCTCCTTGGCCCGGGTGATGTCGGCAGTGGTGCGCACCGGGCGCACCAGGTCGCTGCACTCGGCCATCAGCTGGTTCGACTTGACGATGTTGTCGACGGTGGCCTGGAAGCCCTCCCACACCGAGACGGTGCAGTTGGCGGCCGTGAGTCCGCCGCGACGCATGTCCTCGAACAGTTCGCGGTTCCACTTGGCGATGATCAGGCCGTCGATGACGATGGCATCGTCGTGCAGGTCTTGGGGCGTCATGAGGGGCGTGCTCCCGATTGGTTTGACTTGAAGGGAGCATAGCGCCGGCACGGTGAGTCCCGACTTCTGGAAGCGACGGCGAGAATTCCAAAAACGTCACCTCTGTCGCGACTGCGACGAACGGCTCAAATGCCACATCCCGCAGCGCACGCAGACGCCATGACGTCTCCCGCCTGCCACCTCAGTGCTTGAGCCGCACGCTGGCGTAGGTGGGCTCGCCGCGGGCGTTGTCGAGCGCCATCAGCGCCGCCGAGACGGGCTGCTCGGCCATGGGCTCGAGGGCGACCGGCTGCAGCAGCAGGCTCTCGGCCGGCGGCTCGGGCAGCGGCGACTGACGCAGCGGGCTCATGCCCAGCCGTTCCTCCCGTGGCGGCAGGCCGAAGAATTCCCGGTAGCACTTGGAGAAGTGAGGCGTAGAGACGAAGCCGCAGGCCGAGGCCACCTCGATGATCGGCATCGAGGTCTGCTTGAGCAGCTGGCGGGCCCGGGTCAAACGCAGCTTGAGGTAGTAGCGCGACGGCGAGCAGTGCAGGTACTTCTGGAACAGCCGCTCGAGCTGTCGGCGGGAGACGCCGACGTAGTCGGCCAACTCGGCGAGCTCGATGGGCTCCTCCAGGTTGGCCTCCATCAGCGCCACGATCTCCAGCAGCTTGGGCTGGGTGGTGCCCAGCACGTGCTTGAGCGGCACGCGCTGATGGTCGTTCTCGCCGCGCACCCGGTCGCAGATGAACATCTCTGAAATGCCCGCCGAGAGCTCGCGCCCGTGTTCGCGCTCGATCAGGGTCAGCATCATGTCGAGCGGAGCGGTGCCGCCTGAAGCGGTGGCGCGGTCGCGGTCGATGGTGAACAGCCGGGTGGTCAGCACCGCGCGGGGGAACGACTCGCGCATCGCCGCCAGACACTCCCAGTGCACGCTGGTCTCGTAGCCATCCAGCAGCCCGGCCTTGGCCAGCGCCCAACTGCCGGTGCAGATGCCACCCAGCCGACGCGACAGGCGCGCCTGGGACTGCAGCCACGTCACGTGCTCGCGTTGTACGCTACGGGCTGGCCCCACGCCGCCGCAGACGATGATCATGTCCAGCGCCAGCGGCATGGTAATGGCGCCATCCGGCGTGACCCGCAGCCCGTCGCTGGCCGCGATCGGCCCGCCGTCCACGCTCAGTGTGAACCAGCGATACAGTTCGCGTCCGGCCAACTGGTTGGCCATGCGCAGCGGCTCGATGGCCGAAGCCAGTGAGAACAGGGTGAAGTTTTCCAGCAGCAGGAACCCCAGCGTTTGCGGCGCCGGCTCCTTGCGCAGGGCGTGGGAGGTGAACGAGGTCGGGGGCAGTGTTGACATGGTCATACTCCGATGCCGCATATCGTTGTAATTATCGGCAATATTAACCGTCAGGGTGCTGTGCTCAGGGTCGGGGATACGCCAATGACAGACGTCGCAATCAGGCAAGCCTGCCTGCCAAGATATTCGATGTTGTCGCTCTCGGATACGTAAAATCGTTCATGTAGGCCATGACCGCCATCCCGACGGTCGGCGCATGTCGCGAACGAGGTTGCTGCGGGTCGTCTCCAGGCAAGTGGGAAGGCTACCGATCGAAAACAACGGTGCGCTTGGCGTGAAGGAAGACGCGGCGCTCCACGTGCAGGGCCACGGCCCGGGCCAGGGTCAGGCACTCGATGTCGCGGCCCTTGGCGACGAGGTCCTCCGGGTAGTCGGCGTGGCTCACCGGTTCGACGCCCTGGGTGATGATCGGCCCCTCGTCCAGGTCGTCGTTGATGTAATGGGCGGTGGCGCCGACCAGCTTCACCCCCTTGTCGTAGGCCTGGTGATAGGGTTTGGCGCCCTTGAAGCCCGGCAGCAGGGAGTGGTGGATGTTGATCGCCCGGCCGCTGAGCTTCGCGCACAGCTCGCTGGAGAGCACTTGCATGTAGCGGGCCAGGATCACCAGCTCGGCGCCTGTCTCCTCGACCACCGCCCACACCCTCCCCTCCTGCTCGGGCTTGGTGTCCGGCGTGATGGCAAAGTGATGATAGGGGATGCCGTGCCACTCCGCCAGGGAGGCCAGGTCCGGGTGGTTGGAGACGATGGCGCGAATGTCGATGGGCAGCTGGCCGATGCGGTAGCGATAGAGCAGGTCGTTGAGGCAGTGATCGGCCTTGGAGACCATGATCACCACCGGCACGCGCTTGCCCGGGGCGGTGAGCTCGAAAGCCATGTCGAACTCGGTGGCCCGACCCGCGAACTCGGCCTCGAACGCCGCCTGGTCGAATCCATCCTCCTCGGGGCGAAACTCGGTGCGGATGAAGAAGCGCCCGCTCAGGCGGTCATCAAAGGAGTGCTGCTCGGTGATATAGCAGCGGCGCTCCTTGAGAAAGCGCGTGACCACGTCCACAGTGCCGAGCCGGCTCGGGCACTGGGCCGCGAGGATCCAGCGATTGTTGTCTGCCATGTCATCTCTCCCAAAACGGGGCCGGCGACTGCCGACCCCGTACTCCTCACGCGTCGACGCCGATGGCGTACTCCGCGCCCGCATCCAGAATCCAACGATAGCAGTAGTCGGCGAAGCTGCGCCGCAGCACCAGCTCCCAGCGCTGCTCACTGGGTCGGCGCAGGATCAGGTTGGCCTTGGCGAACACCGTCGTCACGCCCTTGCCCACCGGAAAGGCCTCCGGATGCACGTCGTAGGGCGTCGACTTCATCAGGAGTTCCCGGGCGCACTCGCCCTCGAGCTCTATCAGGGTCTGACCGCCGCTGACGTTGACGATGGCATAGTTTTTGACAGCGGTATCGCGGGCGTCGCCCAGCGCCTCGCGCAGCCGGCCCTCCAGCGCGAACTCCTCGCCGCCGGGGACGATCACCAGCCACTCGTCGGGGGAGAGCCACTGGATCGAGCGCTGACCATCGTCATCCTGGGTCAGGGTGTTGGGACGCCCCGGCAGACCGAAGCCGAGAACCCGGCGCACCGCCTCGTCGAGGACGATGGCGCCGCCGCGCAGGATCAGGTGGCCCAGCATCGCGCGCTCGCGCAGCACCACGCGGCTCTGCTGGCTGACGGCCGGGCGGCCGGTCTTGCGGTAGGACCAGGCCAGCGGGGACTCCGCCGGCACCTCGGACTGGGGGCGGACGTCGTAGTGGTTGAACCAGGTGGCAGTTTGCTCAGACATTCTGACGCTCTCCCTTGGGATCGACAAAGATCGGGCTGACGATTTCGGCGGCATGGGTCTTGCCGTCGGCCATGGGCAGGTAGACCGTCTCGCCCATTCGCGAGTGGCCGCCCTTGACCACGGCCAGGGCGAAACCGCTGCCCAGGGTCGGGCTGTAGTAGCTGGAGGTCACGTGGCCCACCATGGGCATGGGGATGGCGTGATCCGGATCGAAGACGATCTGGGCGCCCTCCTCCAGCACCACCGCCGGGTCCTTCGGCTTGAGGCCCACCAGCTGCTTGCGGTCGACGCGTCGGGTATCGGAGCGCGACAGCGAGCGCTTGCCCACCCAGGAGTAGGGCTTGTCGTAGCCGACCGCCCACTGCATGCCGAGATCCTCCGGGGTTACCGAGCCGTCGCTGTCCTGGCCGGCGATGATGAACCCCTTCTCCGCCCTCAATACATGCATCGTCTCGGTGCCGTAGGGCGTCAGGCCGTACTTCTCGCCGTGCTTGAACAGCGTCTTCCACACGTGCAGGGCATAGTTGGCCTGGACGTTGATCTCGTAGGCGAGCTCGCCGGTGAAGGAGATGCGGAAGACCCGCGCCGGCACCTCGGCCACCTTGCCCTCGCGCCAGTCCATAAACTTGAAGCTCTCCTTGGCCAAGTCTATGTCGGTCACTTCCGCCAGCAGATTACGCGCCTCGGGGCCGGTGATCGTCATGGTCGCCCAGTGGTCGGTCACCGAGGTGAAGGTCACGTTGAGCTCGGGCCACTCGGTCTGGTGCCACAGCTCCAGCCACTCCATGACCCCGGCGGCACCGCCGGTGGTGGTGGTCATGAGGAAGTGGTTCTCGCCCAGGCAGCTGGTGGTGCCGTCGTCCATCAGCATACCGTCGTCCTTGCACATCAGCCCGTAGCGGGCGCGACCGACGGCGAGCTTGGCCCACTTGTTGGTGTAGATGCGGTTGAGGAACTCGCGGGCATCGGGGCCCTGGATGTCGATCTTGCCCAAGGTCGAGGCATCGAGGATGCCGACCTTCTCGCGCACCGCCAGGCACTCGCGGGCCACCGCCTCCGCCATGCTCTCGCGTTCGCCGTTCGCGGCGTCGGGGCGTACTTGTGGAAAGTACCAGGGGCGCTTCCACTGGCCCACGTCCTCGAACTCGGCGCCGTTCTCCACGTGCCACTGGTGCAGGGCGGTGTAGCGCTTGGGGTCGAACAGCTCACGGCAGTGGCGGCCAACGATGGCGCCGAAGGTCACCGGCGTGTAGTTGGGCCGGAACACCGTGGTCCCCACCTCGGGGATCGACTTGTTCAGGCAGCGCGCGGCGATGGCCATGCCGTTGATGTTGCCGAGCTTGCCCTGGTCGGTGCCGAAGCCCATGGCGGTATAGCGCTTGACGTGCTCGATGGACTCGAAGCCCTCGCGGGTGGCCAGTTCGATGGCCGCCGCGGTGACGTCGTTTTGCAGGTCGACGAACTGCTTGGGTGCGCGCAGGGTGGGCTTTTCGTGAGGCACCTGATAGAGCGCACAGGCCTTGCCCTCGCGGCGGGCGTCGACCTGGGGCAGCTCGACGGCCTGAGGCGTGCGGCCCAGCGCGGTCAGCGCCTTCGTCGCCGCGGCCACGCCGTCGGCCAGACCTTCGGCCGTATCATGGATCCCCCGGGCGCTGCCGGCGGCGTGCACGCCCTTCACCAGGCTGGGCACGAAGCCGAGGATCTCGTCGTTCCAGGTGGGCCGGGCGCCGGTGTGGGAGGCCAGATGGATCACCGGGCTGTAGCCGCCGGAGCTGGCGATGGTGTCGCAGGCCAGGGTCTCGGCCTGGCCGGTTACCTTGAACGCTTGGGCATCGATGCTGGCCACGCGAGCGCCGCTGACGCGAGAGCCCCCCTTGGCCTCGATCACCGCCGCGCCTTCGATGATGCGGAACCCGCGGGCGCGGGCCTGCTCCACCAGCTCGCCGTCCGGCGCCTGACGCGCATCGACGATGGCCACCACTTCGCGGCCGGCGTCGTCCCAGTCCAGGGCGGCGCGGTAGGCGTGGTCGTTGGTAGTGGAGAGCACCAGCTTGTTGCCCGGCACCACGCCGTAGCGGCGAATGTAGGTGGACACCGCGCCGGCCAACAGGTTGCCCGGCACGTCGTTGCCGGCGTAGACCAGCGGCCGCTCGTGGGCGCCGGTGGCCAGCAGCACCTGACCGGCACGCGCACGGTGCATGCGCGAGCGGGAGGGGCGGTAGCCGTCCACGCTCGGCGAGGTCTCGCCGAGATGCTCGGTACGCCGCTCGTGCAAGGTCACGAAGTGGTGGTCGTGATAGCCGTTGGCGGTGGTGCGGGCCAGCAGAGTGACGTTGTCGAGCCCGGCGAGCTCCGCCAGCACCTGCTCGGCCCACTGGGCGGCGGGCTGGCTGTCGAGCAGTTCGCGACTGTCGAGCAGCGAACCGCCCATCTCCTCCTGCTCGTCGGCCAGGATCACCCGGGCGCCGCTGCGGGCCGCGGTCAGCGCCGCCGCCAGGCCGGCGGGGCCGGCGCCGATCACCAGCAGGTCGCAGTGCTGGTTGAGATGATCGTAGCTGTCCGGGTCGCGCTCCATGGGGCTACGGCCGAGCCCTGCGCCCTTGCGGATGTACTTCTCGTAGGTCATCCACATGGAGGCCGGCGCCATGAAGGTCTTGTAGTAGAAGCCCGGCGGCATGAAGCGACCGCCCAGCTTGCCCACCAAACTCATGACGTCGCGCTGCACGTTGGGCCAGCCGTTGGTGCTGCGCGCGACGAGCCCGTCGAACAGCGCCTGCTGGGTGGCGCGCACGTTGGGCACCTGGGCCGCCTCGGTGCTGCCCAGCTGAACCAGCGCATTGGGCTCCTCGGCGCCGGCGGCGACGATGCCGCGCGGGCGCGAGTACTTGAAGCTGCGGTTGACGATATCCACGCCGTTGGCCAGCAGCGCCGAGGCCAGGGTGTCGCCGGCATGGCCCTGATAGTGCTGGCCGTTGAAGGTGAAGCCGAGCTTGCGCGAGCGATCGATACGCCCGCCCTCTTGGAGACGATTCGGCTGTGTCACGGACTTGCTCATGCCTTCTCCCCCTTGACCGTTTCTACCGTGGCATTGGTGGCGCCCACGGTCTGTTGTCCGCTGCTGGCGACCTGCACCTTACCCTGGACTTCGTCACTCGCCAGGCTCTCGGCGGTGATGCGGGGCGGCTCGCCGATCTTGTAGGTTTCGAGGATCTCGTAGCTCACGGTATTGCGCGTGACGTTGAAGAACTTGCGACAGCCGACGGCGTGCACCCACAGTTCGTGGTGGATGCCGCGGGGGTTGTCACGGAAGAAGAGGTAGTCGCCCCACTCCTCGTCGGAGCAGGCCTCGGGATCCGCGGGGCGTACGATATGCGCCTGGCCCTTGGGGTGGAACTCCTCTTCCTCGCGGAGCTCCTCGCAGTGGGGGCAGTAGATAAGAAACATGGTGGTTCTCCCTTGGAGAGACTTTCACAATCCGGCATCCGATGAGCTTCTCCGGCGACAAGCCTGCGCGAGGGCGCTGTGAACCCATCCCTGGGCGCTATTTTTGCCATCCATGGCAAAAAACCCTCGCTTCGCCTTGTCCCCGGCGCTCATCGCGAAGCGCCTGTCCTCACTGAGTTATCAATGCGCCACGCCGGCCGCGCCGTGCTCGTCGACCAGTGCCCCGGTATGGAAACGGTCGATGGAGAACGGGGCCGCGAGAGGATGGGCCTGATTCTTGGCCAGGGTCCAGGCGAACACGTGGCCCGACCCCGGGGTGGCCTTGAAGCCGCCGGTGCCCCAGCCGCAGTTGAAGAAGAGCCCCTTCACCGGCGTGGCGGAGAGGATCGGGCAGGCGTCCGGGCAGGTGTCGACGATGCCGCCCCACTGGCGGTTCATGCGTACCCGCGAGAAGATCGGGAACATCTCGACGATGGCCTGCAGGGTGTGCTCCACGGTGGGGTAGCTGCCGCGCTGGCCGTAGCCGTTGTAGCCGTCGATGCCGGCGCCGATCACCAGGTCGCCCTTGTCGGTCTGGCTGATGTAGCCGTGCACGTGGTTGGACATCACCACCGTATCGAGCACCGGCTTGAGCGGCTCGGAGACCAGCGCCTGCAGCGGGTGGGACTCCAGCGGGAGGCGGAAACCGGCCATCTTGGCCAGCACGCCGGAGTTGCCCGCCGCCACGCAGCCCACGGTCTTGGCCTCGATGTCGCCGCGGTTGGTGTGCACGCCGTAGACGCGGCCGTCGCGAATCTTGAAGCCGGTGACCTCGGTGTTCTGCAGCAGGTCGACGCCGAGTGCGTCGGCGGCCCGGGCATAGCCCCAGGCCACGGCGTCGTGGCGCGCCACGCCCGCCCGCGGCTGCCAGGAGGCACCGAGGATCGGGTAGCGGGCGTTCTTCGAGCAGTCCATGATCGGCACGATCTCCTGGATCTCCTCGGGGGTGAGCACCACGCTGTCGATGCCGTTCAGGCGGTTGGCGTTGACCCGGCGCTGGACGTCGCGCATGTCCTGCAGGGTGTGGGCCAGGTTCATGACGCCCCGCTGGGAGAACATGACGTTGTAGTTGAGGTCCTGGGAGAGCCCTTCCCACAGTTTCATGGCGTGCTCATAGAGAGCCGCGGCTTCGTCCCACAGGTAGTTGGAGCGTACGATGGTGGTGTTGCGGGCGGTATTGCCGCCACCCAGCCAGCCCTTCTCCACCACCGCCACGTTGGTGATGCCGTGCTCCTTGGCCAGGTAGTAGGCGGTGGCCAGGCCGTGGCCGCCGCCGCCGACGATGATCACGTCGTACTGCTTCTTGGGCGTGGGGTTGCGCCACTGGCGCTCCCAGTTCTCGTGGTGGCTGAGCGCGTGCTTGGCCAGCCCGAATCCTGAATAGCGTTGCATCTCGTCTCTCCTCGACCGGCCCCGGCGGGCGGGGCCGTTACCCTAGGCGTTCAGGCGGTGGCGGTTTCGTGGGCCGGGGCGGCGGTGGCGACCCCGTACACCGGATGGCGCTCGCAGAGCGCGGCGACCTTCTCGCGCACCTCGGCCTCCACGGCGTCGGTATTGCGCTGCTCGGCCAGCACATCGAGGATGTCGCAGATCCAGCCCGCCAGCTCGGCGCACTCGGTCGCATCGAAGCCGCGGGAGGTCACCGCCGGAGTGCCGATGCGCAGGCCGGAGGTGACGAAGGGGCTCTGGGGATCGTTGGGCACGGCGTTCTTGTTGACGGTGATATGAGCGCGGCCCAGCGCCGCATCAGCGTCCTTACCGGTCACGCCCTGCTTGATCAGCGAGACCAGGAAAAGGTGATCGTCGGTGCCGCCGGAGACCACGTCATAGCCGCGCTCAATAAACACACCGGCCATGGCCCGGGCGTTGTCGATCACCCGCTGCTGATACCGAACGAAGGCCTGGCTCATGGCCTCCTTGAAGGCCACCGCCTTGGCCGCGATCACGTGCATCAGCGGCCCCCCCTGCTGGCCGGGGAAGACCGCGCCGTTGAGCTTCTTGTAAAGGTCAGCGTCGCCGTGAGCGGAGAGGATCAGGCCGCCGCGGGGGCCGCGCAGGGTCTTGTGCGTGGTGGTGGTGACCACGTGGGCGTGGGGCAGCGGGCTCGGGTAGAGGCCGGCGGCGATCAGGCCGGCCACGTGGGCCATGTCGACCATGAACCAGGCACCCACCTCGTCGGCAATGTCACGGAAGCGGCGCCAGTCGACGACGCGGGCGTAGGCGGAGAAGCCGGCGATGATCAGCTTGGGCTTGTGGCTGCGCGCCAGCCGCTCGACCTCCTCGTAGTCGATCTCGCCGGTCTCCGGATTCAAGCCGTACTGCACGGCGTGGTAGTGCTTGCCGGAGAAGTTGGGCGCCGCCCCGTGGGTCAGGTGGCCGCCGTGGGCCAGGCTCATGCCCAGCACGGTATCGCCCGGTTTGACCAGGGCCATGAAGGCCGCGGCATTGGCCTGGGCGCCGGAGTGGGGCTGGACGTTGGCGTAGTCGGCGCCGAACAGGTCACAGGCGCGGTCGATGGCCAGCTTCTCGACCACGTCGACGTGCTCGCAGCCACCGTAGTAGCGCTTGCCCGGGTAGCCCTCGGCGTACTTGTTGGTCAGCTGGGTGCCCTGGGCCTCCATCACCGCCCGGCTGGCGTAGTTCTCGGAGGCAATCAGCTCGACATGGGCCTCCTGGCGGGACACTTCGTCGGCAATGGCGGCGGCAACCTGAGAATCGAATGCGGCGAGACCAACCTGATTCATGACTGACTCCTGTTGTTGTCTGGTATCTGTTGTCGGGTATCGGCAGGTATTGCCTCGAATCTATCGGCTACCTGACCCGGTGAAAAATTTGAAATCCTTATGCATGGATTAAAGGCAACCGGAAGCAGGAAAGATTGAACGAATGCGACAGGCTTGCTGAATGTCCGAGTCGAGCCGGCAGCCCAGGCATATTGATTCGAGCTGATGAAGCGCGCCAGGGAAGAGAGCTCAAAGCCGCATGAAGCGGACGGGTGGAGCAGGCCGGCTCAGAGCGCCGGACGGCCCTCGACGTGCAGGAAGAAGGGATCGACCCGGGCGCCTCCCGGCTCGCTTACGCTCTTGCGCATTTCCGACGGCGTCATGCCGAAGGCGCTACGAAAGTGGCGTGAGAAGTGGGCCGTATCGGCGAAGCCGCAGCGCTCGCCGATTTCGGTAATGCTCTTGCCGGTGTAGTGCAGCAGCCACACGCCGTAGCGCAGGCGCAGGTCGCGGGAGAACTTCTGCGGGCTGACGCCGAGCGTCTCCTTGAAGCGGCGCTCCAGGTTGCGCCGTGAAGTACCGACCCGCTCGGCAAGCACCTCCATGGAGATCATCTCCCCCAGGTGCTGCTCGAGCAGCGCAATGGCCTTGCGCACCAGGCGGTCCTCGATCTTGCCGAACACCACCGGCTGAGGCTGGGGATGCCCCCCCGTGCGCGCCTCGTCAAGCAGCATGATGTGCAGGCTCTTCATCGCCCAGGCCTTGCCCAGGTGACGCTCGATCAGATAGGCGGCCAGGTCCGCTCCCGCCGCGCCGCCGGCGCAGGTGAGGCGGTCGCCGTCGTCGATGAACAGGCGATCAGCGACGGGCTCGATGGCAGGAAAGCGCTGGATCATGTCGCGGTGGTGATACCAGCTCACGCAGCAGCGGCGCCCCTTCATCAGCCCCGCCTGAATCAGCGCAAAGACGCCGGTGCACAGCCCGACCAGCGGCACCCCGGTATCCGCCGAGCGACGCAGATAGGCCAGCGCCGTGGAGTCCACCCGGTCGCGCTCGTCCTGCACCCCGCCGATCACCACGATGTAATCGAAGCTCGCCGGATCGCGGAAAGGCTCGCAGGGCGAGATGGCCGCGCCGCAGCTGGACGTGGCCTGCTCCCCCGTGCTGGTCATGAAGGTCCAGTGGCAGCGCAGCTGGCGGCTGCGGTCCCCCTCGTCAGCCGCCAGGCGCAGGCAGTCGACGAAGGCCGCAAACGGCAGCAGGGTGAAGCGGTTCAACAGGACGAAGCCGACCGAGAGGGGCTCGTGCGAGGCGACCGGGAGCATGGGAACGACCTTTGGGCAGGATGCGATACTCTGCCCCGACATTGCCCCTGACGCCCGTGCCGGTCAAGTCAGCGGAACGATGCGACGTGGCAAGCCGCCGTCAGCCCCCCGTCATGTTCATGAAGCGCACCACCTGCACGTCGCCGTCGGTGGTGAAGTGGTGACGCTCGGGCTTGTTCTGCATGGCATCGACGATGGCGGCCTTGAGCCGTTCGAGATCGCCAGGGTGGCGGCGCATCACCGCGCGCAGGTCGACCGAGTGCTCATTGCCCAGGCACAGCAGCAGGCGGCCTTCGGCGGTGACCCGCACGCGGTTGCAGGCGGCGCAGAAATTGTGGCTGTGGGGCGAGATGAAGCCGATGCGCGAGTCGCTGTCGGTCATGCGATAGTAGCGCGACGGCCCGAGGGTGGTTTCGGTGGTGGGCAGCAGGGCGTGGCGCGCCTCGATGGCTCCGCGCACGTCGTCGCTGGAGCAGAAGGTCTCGCCGCGGTCGTGGCTCATGTTCTGGCCCAGCGGCATCTCCTCGATGAAGCTGATGTCGACGCCTTCGGCGCGAGCAAACTCGACCAGGTCGAGCACTTCGTCGTCGTTGCGCCCCTTGAGGATCACCGCGTTGAGCTTGATGCGCGTAAAGCCGGCATCCCGGGCGGCGCGGATGCCGTCGATGACCCTGGCGAGATCACCGGTGCGGGTCAGGGCGCGGAAGCGCGCCGGGTCGAGCGAATCGAGGCTGACGTTGAGCCGCTTGAGCCCGCCCTGGTACAGCGCGCGGGCGTGCTTGACCAGGCCGGCGCCGTTGGTGGTCATGCCGAAGTCGCGCAGGCCCGGCAGCGCGCCTAGCTTGCTGACCAAATCCTCGATGCCGCGACGTACCAGCGGCTCGCCGCCGGTGAGGCGGATCTTCTCCACGCCGAGCTCGACGAAAGCCCGCGACAGCGTGGCGATCTCCTCCAGCGTCAGCAGCTTGGCCCGGGGCAGGAAGGTCATCTCCTCGGCCATGCAGTAGACGCAGCGGAAGTCGCAGCGGTCGGTGACGGAGAGGCGGACGTAGCGCACGCTGCGGCCGAAGCCGTCGATCAGGCTCATGGGGTCTTCTCCGCGTGGGCTTCTACGTGAGACTCGGCATTCATCGGCAGGCGGGCGATCAATTCGCCGACCTGTTCGGCCACCTCGTTGACGGTGTCGTCGTCGTAGCTCTGGCCACGACGCTTGCGAAAGCCCTGCTCGTAGAGCTTGACGTGTTCGCTGGCGCTCACCCCGGCCCGGGCCAGGCAGTGGGTCACGCAGTGCATCTGGCAGCCGTCGATGGCGACGATCGGCCGCCCCGAGCGTGCGGTCCGCACCAGGCCGGGCACACCGCCGCCCACCCCCGAGATGCACGACATCTCGGCCACGCCGGTGTGATCGAGGAGCACGGCCACGTCGTTGGCCAGCTGCGCCACGTCGGAGCAGCCGGAGCAGGAGTAGACCAGGGTGCGAGGCTTGTTCGCGGTTCGGGACATGCATCCTCCCTTCAGTACAATGCGCGACCCCGCGCCGATGACCTCAGTCGTCGGCCAGCATGGCGTCGCGCAGTTTCTGCTCGTCGAGCACCGTGAGGCGCTGACGGTCGATGCTGATCACTCCGCCGTCACGCAGCTTGGCCAGTAGCCGCGATAGGGTCTCCGGCGTCATCGCCAGCTGAGCGGCGAGCCAGCGCTTGGGGATCGACAGCCGCACCACTCGCGGCGTGCGGCTGCGGCCCGAAGGTAGCTGGCGCAGGATGTAGCTGACCAGCCGCGACATGGCATCGGCCTGTGTCAGCAGGGCCAGATCCTCGAGGCGCTCGGTGAGCTCGAGCGCCAGCCGGCTCATGAATTCGGCGCGGCAGGCCGGCTGGCGATCCATGATCTCGCGACAGCGCTGGGCCGGGACCGCCAGCGCATGAGTACGCCGCAGTGCCTCGGCGGAGTAGAGGTAGACGCCGGCGCTCGACACCATGCTCAGCTCGCCCAGGGTGCCCCCGCGCTCGACGCAGCGAATCGTGGCCAGGCGGCCGTCGCCGGCGCTGCGCGCCAGGCGCACTGCGCCGTTGATGACGATATACAGCCAGTGTGCCGGTGTCTCCTGGCGAAACAGCCATTCCCGGGTCTTCAGCGAGCGCAGCTCGGAGTCCTGCAGTAATGCAGTGACCTCGTCTTCATCCAGCTCACCCAGCCAGGGCACGCCGTGGATGAGCTCGCGCAGCTGCTTGGGCTTGAACAGCAGGTCAGTCGACGAACTGCCCGGCGGGTAGATAGGGGTATTCATGACCTTCCTCCACTTCGGTATCGGCGGCCACCATCAGATAGCCGTGCGCCTGGCTCGCCCCATGCAGCATATGAGAGCCCTGTCCGCCGGCAAGCATGGCAACCGGATGGTCGCCCTGCCAATCGAGCGTGACGCGCAGCAGCTCACGCCGTCCCGGGCTCCCCCGCCGTGAGAAACCGGCGCGGACGCGATATTGTTGTAATGGTCCGACGGTGCGGCCCTGGCAGCCCTGGACGAAGGGTCTCGCCAGCATGTGCCAACCCACCAGAGAGGCCACCGGATTTCCCGGCAGGCCAATCAGCGGGACACCTTCAGGTGAACCGTCATCCAGGTAGCCGAAAGCGAACGGCTTGCCCGGCTTCATTGCCACGCCGTGGAAGAACAGCCCGCCAAGCTCATCGAGCACGGGCCGGACGTGGTCCTCTTCACCCACCGAGACACCGCCGGTGCACACCACCAGATCGGCGTTGTCGCGGGCGAAAGCAAAGGCTTCGCGCAGCGCATCGGGGTCGTCGGCAATGACGCCCAGGTCGACGACATCGCACGCATCCTGTTGCAGCAGCGCCTTGAGCATCACCCGGTTGCTGTTGTAGACCTGCCCGGGAACGTAAGGCTCCCCCGGCTCGATCAGCTCGTCGCCGGTGGAAATCAGCGCCACCTTCAGGCTGGGCAATACCGGCACCTCGGCAATGCCCTGACTGGCCAGCATCGCCAGCGCCGGAGCATCCAGCGTCCAGCCTGCCGACAGCAGCGGGTCGCCTTCGCGGTACTCCTCGCCGCGTCGGCGGATGTTGGCCCCCGGCTTGGCCTCGCCGACGACGTGCATCCTCCCCGCCTCGTCCAGCCGCACCCGCTCCTGGGGCACCACGCAGTCGGCCCCCCTGGGCACCGGCGCACCGGTGAAGATACGTGCGCAGCCGCCTTCGGGTAGGGTCTGAACGTCGGCACCCGCCGCTACCCGCATGACCACCGGCAGCCCTGCAGCGGAGAGTTCCGCCAGGCGCAGTGCATACCCATCCATCGCGCTGTTGTCGATACCGGGCATGTCGAGACGAGCCGTCAGGTCACGGGCCAGCACCCGTCCGGCGGCCTGCTCCAGGGCCACCAGCGCCTCGCCCCGCACCGGCTCGGCCGCCGCGATCATGCGCGCCCTCGCCACTTCCAGGTCGAGCAATCCTTTGGCAAGGGTGGCACAGCTCATGCGCGCACTCCTTGACCGCGGTCAGGCACTACCGGCTGCTCACGGGTGCCGCAGGCCTGCTGCTCGGGCATCACCATGGCGACGAAATTGCAGGGGCGGGTGCGGGCATCGAGCTGGCTTTCGAGGATGCCGTCCCAGGCGGTGGCGCAGGCCTTGGGCGAACCGGGCATGGCGAACACCAGGGTGCGGTTGATGACACCGCCCACCGCACGCGACTGCACGGTGGAAGTGCCGATGCTGTCATAGGAGAGCTGGCGAAACAGCTCGCCGTACCCGTCCACCGCGCGGTCGAACAACGGCAGCAGTGCCTCCGGCGTGGTGTCGCGGGTGGTGAAGCCGGTGCCTCCGTTGACCAGGATCACTTGCACGTCATCGCGCACCACCCACTTGGAAACCACCGCACGGATTCGGTAGATATCGTCTGGCACGATGCGCCGCTCTACCAGCGCATGGCCGGCCTCCGACAGGCGCTCGCTGAGCAGGTCGCCGCTGCCGTCGCGGTCGAAGCCACGGGTATCGGAGACGGTGAGCACGGCGATGCCGAGCGGCACGAAGCGAGCGTTGGCGTGAACATGAGACATGACGGCTCCTCATCGCCCGCCGGGCGGGCTGTGAACGAATACGTGGTGAAATCGCCGCGCAGGCACTTCTACTGCATCAGCGAGCTGGCGCTGTCGTCGTCGAGCGCTATCCCCTCGACGCCGATTTCAGCTTCGAGCACCAGCAGATAGTGGCGCAAGGCGCGCCGAGTGGCCTGTTCGCGCAATGTGTGGCGAACACGCTCAGCGACCTGGTCGAAGGGCAGGCGCTGGCCACCGACACGCTCGTCGATCAGCACCACGTGCCAGCCATAGCGTGATGCCAGCGGACGGTCGTGCAGCCCCTCTGGCAGGTGCTGCAGCGCGCGATCCAGCTCGGCCACGGTCTGGCCCTGGGCCAGCCAGCCCAGCTCGCCGCCTTCGTCCCGCGACGGGCAGGCGGAGTGGCGCATGGCGAATTCGGTGAAGCGCTCGGGAATCACCGCGAGCTCCTCGATCAGCTGTTCGCCCAGACGGTACTGGGCATCCCGCGCGTCGGCGTCATCGGGCGCGGCCGCCAGCAGGATATGGCGTACGGCAATGCGGGTCGGCTCGCTGAAGCGCTCGGGGTCGGCATCGAAGAAGCGGCGGCAGGCCTCTTCCTCGGGCTCCGGCACCTCCAGCTCCCGCTCCAGCAGCGTGGCAATGGCGGCGTCATGCTCGCCTTCGTCACGGGAATCGGCGGCCAGCAGACCGAGTTCGACGGCACGCTGGCGCAGCAGTTCGCGCACCACCAGGGCGCGGGCGGCCAGCAGTTTCGCCTCGTCGGCGGTCGCCGCCGGGTGATACTGCATCTCGCGGGCGATGCTGTCCTCGTCGATGGGCTTGTCGCCTACCTTGACGGGGGGCGCAGCGTAGCGGCCCGGCAGCTGTGCGATCTCGATCATTTGCATGTCATTTACCTCAATAATCTTGCCGGGGCAGGCCCGGGGACAAGGTTTCCGAGGAGGCGCTGTGAACCCGTCCCTGGGCGCTACTTTTGCCATCCATGGCAAAAGACCTCCTCGTCCACCTTTCCCCGGCCCTTGAGTGGTGCCATTGCTCGCGAAACAAAGCGAGCACAGCCGGCTTGAACCTGTCAGACCCCGCCGGTGCGACGACGGACGAGCTGATAGCGCCGCGTCACGTAGCCCATCGGCACGCTCCACACGTGAACCAGACGGGTGAAGGGGAAGACGAGGATGATGGTCAGGCCCACCAGGATGTGCAGCTTGTAGATCAGGCCCACGCCCTCGAGGTATGCGGCAGCTCCGCCCTGGAAAAACACGATGGACTGCGCCCAGCCGGAGAACTGCAGCATCTTGGCGCCGTCCAGGTGACCCAGTGTGGGCAGGATGGTGAGCAGGCCGAGCGCCACCTGAAGCACCAGCAGGCCGATGATCACGGTGTCCATGGTGCTGGAAGAGGCACGCACCCTCGGGTTGGTGAGACGACGATGGAACAGCATGGCGCCGCCCACCAGACACATCACGCCGGCGATACCGCCCACCACCACGGCGATGACCTGCTTGGTACCGGCGCTGATGAACGGGCTGTAGACCCAGCTCGGCGTGAGCAGCCCGGCCAGGTGGCCGAAGAAGATCACGATGATGCCGATGTGGAACAGGTTGCTGGCCATGCGCATGTTCTTCGACGACAGCATCTGGCTGGAGCCGGTCTTCCAGGTGAACTGCCCCTGGTCGTAGCGCAGCAGGCTGCCGATCAGGAAGACGCTGCCGGCGAGGTAGGGGTAGAGCCCGAACAGCAGGGAATCGATGTAGTTCATGACAGGTCTCCGTTAGTGTTTCTTGGCGGCATCGACCGGGTCGAGGATGCGAATCGCCTCGCCCTGGGTCTGCCGCTTGCGCTCGGCCAGGCGGCGTCCTTCGGCGGACTGCAGCGCGCAGTCCTCGTCGGACTTGGCGGAGAAGCGCACCGCTTCCTCTTCCCACACTTCGTCCAGCGCCTCGGGGGTGTCGTCGCGTTTCTCGCCGAGCACGGCTTCACGCTGCGCTTCGACGTCCTCCTCGGCGCCGATCAGCGCCAGCAGCGCACGGGTCACCAGGGCCTGATCGGCACCGCGCTCTTCCAGGCGTGCAGTGAGCAGCGCCAGGATGTGGCGGATCTCGCCCAGCCAGCGGCCGATCTCCTCGTCGCTGCGGGTGGAGAGGTACTCCAGGAACAGCGGCAGGTAGTCGGGCAGTTCGCGGGCATCGAGCTCGAAGCCGGCGGCCTTGTACTCGTCGATCAGGTCGACCATGGCCTGGCCGCGGTCGCGGGACTCGCCGTGCACGTGTTCGAACAGCAGCAGCGAGTGGGCACGGCCCTTGTCGAACAGCGCCACGTACTCGGACTGCAGCTCGAGCAGGTCGGCCTCGCTGATGCGCTGGCACCAGCTCATCAGGTCACCCCGCAGCGCCGCCGGGAGGCGGCGCTCGACGTAGAGCGCCTCGATCAGTTCATCCACCGCGCCTTGCAGCGCCTCGGTGGGGTAGTCCAGCAGGCGGGCCAGCACGCGCAGGCTGCGCATGCCGAGCTCGGGCTGAATCATGTCTTCATGGGACATCTGGAGCGCTGCTTCAGCCATGGTGAGTCTCCTTGCTACCGGTCTTCGGGTCGAAGACGTCGACGGGCTTGACCAGGGCGCTGGTCTGCTTGCGGCCGTTGAACAGGCTCGGCTTGCTCTCGCCGTGGCAGCCGTCGCCGAAGCTGAAGCCGCAGCCGCCGCGCTCGGGGAACGCTTCGGTGGCCATCTCGCGGTGGCTGGTGGGGATCACGAAGCGATCCTCGTAGTTGGCAATGGCAAGATAGCGGTACATCTCTTCGACCTGGGCTTCGCTCAGGCCCACGGCATCGAGCACCTCGGTGTCGTGCTTGCCTTCGACGTGACGGTTGCGCATGAACACGCGCATCGCCATCAGCCGCTTGAGCGCCAGCACCACAGGCTCCTCCTCACCGGCGGTGAGCATGTTGGCCAGGTAGCGCACCGGGATGCGCAGCGACTCGATCTTGGGCAGCACGCCGTCGTACTCGACCTTGCCGGCCTCGGCGGCCGACTGGATCGGCGACAGCGGCGGCACGTACCAGACCATCGGCAGAGTGCGGTACTCGGGGTGCAGCGGCAGCGCCAGCCCCCAGTCCATGGCCATCTTGTAGACCGGGCTCTCCTGAGCGGCCTTGATCACGTTGTCGGCAATGCCGTCCTTCTTGGCCTGGGCGATCACCTCGGGATCGTTGGGATCGAGGAAGATTTCGCACTGGCGATGGTAGAGGTCGCGCACGTCCGGCGAGCTGGCCACTTCCTCGATGCGGTCGGCGTCATACAGCAGCACGCCGAGGTAGCGGATGCGGCCCACGCAGGTCTCGGAGCACACGGTCGGCATGCCCGCCTCGATGCGCGGGTAGCAGAAGATGCACTTCTCGGACTTGCCGGTCTTCCAGTTGTAGTAAATCTTCTTGTACGGGCAGCCGGAGATGCACATCCGCCAGCCGCGGCACTTGTCCTGGTCGATCAGGACGATGCCGTCTTCTTCGCGCTTGTAGATCGCGCCGCTGGGGCACGAGGCCACGCACGCCGGGTTGAGGCAGTGCTCGCACAGGCGCGGCAGGTACATCATGAAGGTGTTCTCGAACTGGCCGTAGATGTCGGCCTGCACCTGCTCGAAGTTCTTGTCCTTGCGGCGCTTGGCGAACTCGGTGCCGAGGATCTCCTCCCAGTTGGGGCCCCATTCGATCTTCTTCATGCGCTCGCCGGAGATCAGCGAGCGGGGGCGCGCCACCGGCTGATGCTCGCCCTGCTTGGCGGTATGCAGGTGCTGGTAGTCGAAGTCGAACGGCTCGTAGTATTCGTCGATCTCGGGCAGGTCGGGGTTGGCGAAGATGTTCGCCAGCACCCGCCACTTGCCGCCGATGCGCGGCTCGATCTTGCCGTCCTTGCGGCGCATCCAGCCGCCCTTCCACTTGTCCTGGTTCTCCCACTCCTTGGGATAGCCGATACCGGGCTTGGTCTCGACGTTGTTGAACCAGGCGTACTCAAGACCTTCACGGCTGGTCCAGACGTTCTTGCAGGTGACCGAGCAGGTGTGACAGCCGATGCACTTGTCGAGGTTGAGGACCATGCCTACTTGGGAACGAATCTTCATTTCACGGTCTCCTGAACGCTGTCGTTGCCTTCGCCATCCAGCCAGTCGACGTTCTTCATCTTGCGGATGAGGACGAATTCATCGCGGTTGGAGCCAACGGTGCCGTAGTAGTTGAAGCTGTATGAGAGCTGCGCGTAGCCGCCGATCATGTGGGTCGGCTTCGGGCATACCCGGGTCACGGAGTTGTGCATGCCGCCGCGGGTCTTGGTGACCTCGGAGCCCGGCACGTTCACCTGGCGCTCCTGGGCGTGGTACATCATCACCATGCCGTCCTTGACCCGCTGACTGACGATGGCCCGAGCGGTGATGGCGCCGTTGGCGTTGAACAGCTCGATCCAGTCGTTGTCCTCGATGCCGATCTCCTGGGCGTCGTTCTCCGACATCCACACCACCGGGCCGCCGCGGTTGAGGGTCAGCATCAGCAGGTTGTCGCTGTAGGTGGAGTGGATGCCCCACTTCTGGTGCGGCGTGATCCAGTTCAGCGCCTTGGTCGGGTTGCCGTTGTCCTCCGGCATCGTAAAGCCGGTGATGGTCTTGGTGTTGATCGGCGGACGGTAGGTCAGCAGGCTCTCGCCGAAGGCGCGCATCCAGGGGTGATCCTGGTAGAACTGCTGACGGCCGCTCACGGTGCGCCACGGAATCAGCTCGTGCACGTTGGTGTAGCCGGCGTTGTAGGAGACGTGCTCGTCTTCCAGGCCGGACCAGGTCGGGCTCGAGATGATCTTGCGCGGCTGGGCGACGATGTCGCGGAAGCGGATCTTCTCCTCGTGCTTGGGCGTGGCCAGATGGGTGTGGTCGCGTCCGGTGATCTTGGACAGTGCGCCCCACGCCTTGACCGCCACCGCACCGTTGGTCTCCGGCGCCAGGGTCAGGATCATCTCGGCGGCGTCGATGGCCGACTCGATCTTCGGTCGTCCCTTGTGCGGGCCTTCGGTCTTGCGGTAGTTCAGCTTGCCCAGCAGCTCGACTTCGGATTCGGTATTCCAGGCGATGCCCTTGCCGCCGTTGCCGATGCTCTCGAGCAGCGGGCCCACGGAGGTGAAGCGCTCGTAAGTTTCCGGGTAGTTGCGCTTGACCTCGATCAGCGCCGGCATGGTCTTGCCGGGGATCGGCTCGCACTCGCCCTTCTTCCAGTCCTTCACTTCGGGCTGGGCCAGCTCCGCCGGGGAGTCGTGCTGGTGCGGCAGGGTGACCAGATCGGTCTCCTCGCCCAGATGGCCCACGCACACCTCGGAGAACGCCTTGGCGATGCCCTTGTAGATGTCCCAGTCGCTGCGCGACTCCCACGCCGGGTCGGTGGCCGCGGTCAGCGGGTGGATGAACGGGTGCATGTCCGAGGTGTTGAGGTCGTTCTTCTCGTACCAGGTGGCCGTCGGCAGCACCACGTCGGAGTAGAGACAGGTGGAGGACATGCGGAAGTCGAGCGTGACCACCAGGTCGAGCTTGCCTTCCGGCGCCTCGTCGTGCCACTTGACCTCTTCCGGCTTCTGGCCGCCGGCTTCGCCCAGGTCCTTGCCCTGGATACCGTGTCGGGTACCCAGCAGGTACTTGAGCATGTACTCGTGACCCTTGCCCGAGCTGCCCAGCAGGTTGGAGCGCCACACGAACAGGTTGCGCGGGAAGTTCTGCTCGTTGTCCGGGTCCTCGGCGGCAAAGGCCAGCTCGCCGCTCTTGAGCTGCTGCACGGCGTAGTCCTTGGTCGACATGCCGGCGGCCTCGGCGGCCTTGGCCAGACGCAGCGGGTTGCTGTTGAGCTGCGGCGCGGAGGGCAGCCAGCCCATGCGCTCGGAGCGCACGTTGAAGTCGATCAGGCTGCCGGTGTACTGGCTGGGATCGGCCAGCGGCGACAGGATCTCCTTGACCTCGAGCTTCTCGTAGCGCCACTGGGAGGAGTGGTTGTAGAAGAACGAGGTGGAGTTCATGTGGCGCGGCGGACGCTGCCAGTCGAGGCCGAAGGCCAGCGGGGTCCAGCCGGTCTGCGGGCGCAGCTTCTCCTGACCCACGTAGTGGGCCCAGCCGCCGCCGCTCTGGCCGATACAGCCGCACATGACCAGCATGTTGATCAGGCCGCGGTAGTTCATGTCCATGTGGTACCAGTGGTTCATCGCGGCACCCACGATGACCATGGAACGACCCTGGGTCTTGTCGGCGTTGTCGGCGAACTCACGGGCGATACGAGCGACCTGCTCGGCAGGCACGCCGGTGATCTTCTCCTGCCAGGCCGGGGTGTAGGGGCGGACCTGGTCGTAGGAGGTGGCACCGTCGTCTTCACCGAAGCCGCGGTCGATGCCGTAGTTGGCGCACATCAGGTCGAACACGGTGACGGCGAGAATTTCCGTACCGTCGGCCTTCTTCAGGCGCTTGGCGGGCAGGCTGTGGAACAGCAGCTCGTTGCCGGCCACGTGGTCGAAGTGCTCGTGGGCGATGCCGCCGAAGTAGGGGAACGCCACACGAGCCACGTCGTCATGGCGCTCGGCCAGGGTCAGCAGCGGCTTGATCTCGGCGCCGTCGGCGCTGCGCTCCTCGAGGTTCCACTTGCCCTGGTTCTCTTCGTTCTCACCCCAGCGGAAACCGATGGAGCCATTCGGCACGACGAGGCTATCGGACAGCTCGTCCCACGCCACGGTCTTCCACTCGGGGTTGTTGTCCTGCCCCATGTTGCCGTCGAAGTCGCTGGTACGCAGCTGCTTGCCGGGCACGAAGCTGCCGTCCTCACGCGCTTCGAGCTCGACCAGGAAAGGCATGTCGGAGTACTTGCGCACGTACTCGGTGAAGTAGGCGCTGGGCTTGTCGAGGTGGAACTCCTTGAGGATGACGTGTCCCATAGCCATGCCCAGGGCGGCGTCGGTGCCCTGCTTGACCGACAGCCACTCGTCGGTGAGCTTGGAGACCTCGGCGTAGTCCGGGGTGATAGAGACGGTCTTGGTGCCCTTGTAGCGCACTTCGGTGAAGAAGTGGGCGTCCGGGGTACGGGTCTGGGGCACGTTGGAACCCCAGGCGATGATGTAGCCGGAGTTGTACCAGTCGGCCGACTCGGGCACGTCGGTCTGCTCGCCCCAGGTCTGCGGGCTGGCCGGCGGCAGGTCGCAATACCAGTCGTAGAAGCTCATGCACACGCCGCCGATCAGCGACAGGTAGCGGCTGCCCGCGGCGTAGCTGACCATCGACATGGCGGGGATCGGCGAGAAGCCGATGATGCGGTCGGGGCCGAACTGCTTGGCGGTGTAGACGTTGGAGGCGGCGATCAGCTCGTTGAGTTCGTCCCAGTTGGCACGCACGAAGCCGCCCATGCCGCGGGCACGCTTGTACTGCTTGGTCTTGGCCGGGTCGGAGACGATAGAGGCCCAGGCGTCGACCGGGTCGCCGTGCTGCTGCTTGGCCTCGCGCCACAGCTTGAGCAGCGGCTTGCGGATCAGCGGGTACTTGAGGCGGTTGGCACTGTACATGTACCAGGAGTAGCTGGCGCCGCGCGGGCAGCCCCGCGGCTCATGGTTGGGCAGGTCCGGGCGGGTGCGCGGATAGTCGGTCTGCTGGGTCTCCCAGGTGACCAGGCCGTTCTTGACGTAGATCTTCCAGCTGCAGGAGCCGGTGCAGTTGACGCCGTGGGTGGAGCGCACGACCTTGTCGTGCTGCCAGCGCTGACGGTAGCCGTCCTCCCAGCCACGCGACTCCTCGCGGGTCTCGCCGTGCTCGTTGGCGAAGGGCTCGCGGGCCTTGCGGAAGAAATTCAGCCGATCTAAGAAGTGACTCATGGTCGATCTCCAGGCTTCTTGAAGTGTTGCGTGGCACCCGGGCCACCCCGCCTGCCGTGTCGTGCGACGTGTTCCACACGACCGCCGGGGCAGGTTCTTGAAGCGAATTCTGGAGCATCGAAAAGCGGATTACTGCCAGGTTACCTCCATATACACCCCCTCTACCCACAAGGTGATAGATGGCCCAGGGAAAGGGGGTTAGTCCCGCTGGTGACGCGTGCCGGCCTGGGCGCGAGCGCTATCCCACAGCATCGCCAGCATGCACACCGCAAGTGCGGCATAGAGGAACATGAATCCCGCGGTACGAATGCCGATCCATTCGTTGCCGAAGACGAACATCAACGGCAGTACCGCGGCGAACAGCCCGCCCAGGGCCAGTGCGAGGCCACCCGAACGAACCATGTCATCGCCGTGCTCGCGGTAGAGCAGGCACATCAGGCTGCCCTTGCCGATGCCCATGGCCAGCCCCATCACCGCCAGCAGCGCAGTGAAGCCGTACAGCGGCATGGAAAAGTGCAGCGACAGGTCGCCGTGCACGCCGTGGATCTGCATGGTGAAGTCGGGGTAGGAGAGCAGGAACAGGCACACCATGACGCAGGCGCTGACCCACCAGCGCAGGTCGCGGAAATCACGCCGGTCGGCCAGCGCTCCACCGACGATCTGGCCCACCCCGCCTGGCAGGGTGAAGGCCAACGCCCACAAGGCGGCCAGCTTGAGCGAGAGCTGATACTGCACCGCCAGATACCCCGGCAGCCACAGTGCCAGCGCCACGAAGGCGCCGTAGAAGAAGCTGTAGTAGAGCGCCAGACGGCACACCGCCGGCGGCGGCAGCCAGCGCCGACAAACCCGGACGTACTCGGGCGAGGGCTCGAGATCATCGAGCGCTTCAGCCGATAGGGAGACCTTCCTCGGTGCATCCTCGGCGAATACCCACAGCAGAAGCGCCACCAGCAGCACCGGTAGCAGGTAGAGCTTGGGCGCCATGGGCCAGCCGTAGGCCTGGCTGATCAACGGCAACAGGAAGTAGGTGAGCCCCGCACCGAGCATGCCGGCGCCGTAGAGTCCCAGCGCCAGGCCGGCATGCCGACGCGGACATAGCGAGGCGACGTAGACCAGCCCGGCGGCCAGCGAGCCGGCCCCCAGCCCCAGCCCGGCGCCGGCCAGCAGAAAGTGCAGGTAGGCGTCAGAGTAGGCAATCGCCCACAGGAACGGGCATATCAGCAGCAGGCTGCCGATCATCACCCGCCGGCCGCCGGCCCGACGTGCCAACGCCGCCATGGGCATGGCCGCCAGCGCACCGGTCAGCATCGGCATGGCCAGCAACAGGGCAAACTGCACTTCGCCGAAATGGAGTACCTGCTTCAGCTCGACGCCCAGCACGGCGAAGATGGTCCAGCTGGCGAACACCAGGGCAAAAGCCAGCGGCGACAGCAGCACGACCACCAGCGAACGGTAGTCGACCTGCACGCCTGCCTGAGAGCCGCCTTCCACTGTCATCATGAACGGTCGTCTCGTGGAGAAGTCGAAGAGATTCTCGTTCCCCCCTGCCAAGGCGTCAAAAGGGCATAGGAGGTATCTCTTTTGGATGACTCAGCCCTTAGCTCCGTTGGCGTATAGTGGTTACCCTCTGAGGTATAGTGGCCTCAACCGGACCGGAGACCTCACGCCTTACATGAAACTGCTGCAACGCTCCCTCGTGGCCCGTATCGTCGCCTCGCTGCTGGCGATCAGCGCCATGGCCCTGATCAGCATCGTGGTGACCATGGCCGTCGCCGGTGGCAGCCGCGGCGATGCCGCGGCAATCAACGTCGCCGGCTCGCTGCGCATGAACACCTACCAGATCGTGGCCGCCCTGCAGCGCTACGAGCGCGTGCCCTCGCTGGAGCACCGTGCCGAGGTCCATGTACTCAAGCAGCGCTTCGAGCAACGCCTTGCCAGCGACGAGCTGACCGGCGCGATTCCCGTCTCCGAGGCTCACGAGCTGCGCCGCCAGTACCGCGAAATCCTCAGCCGCTGGCACAACGAACTGGCGCCTCAGGTGAGCGAAGCGGTAGTCAGCCAGTACGTGCGCACCGAGCAGCTCAACCGCACCCTGGATGGCCTGGTAGGCGAGATCGACGCCATGGTCAATCAGCTCGAGCAGAACACCGAGGCCAAGATCCGCCTGCTCAGCGCCCTGCAGATCCTGTTCCTGGGGCTGACGGCCGTGGTCGTCGCCATCGCGCTCTACGACATTCGCCACAACCTGGTAGCACCGCTGCGCCAGCTGATGGTGCTGGCCCGCGAGGCCGCCCGGCGCAATTTTTCCCTGCGCACCAAGCTTCAGGGCAGCGATGAGCTGGCCATGCTGGGCCGCACCTTCGACACCATGTCGCAGGAGCTGGGGGAGAGCTATGCCGATCTCGAGGAACGGGTGAAACGCAAGACCCAGGAGCTGGAGTGCAGCAATCAGGTCATGCAGGTGCTGCATGACGAAAGCCGCTCGCTCTACGGCGGCGGCAACGACCTGTGCACCAGCGCCGCACCGATGCTGCGCCGGGTGGCCGAGCTACTCGGTATCGGCCCCATTCGGCTGTCTCTCAATGATCCCCATGACGACCGCTCGATTCCGATTCTTGCCACCCACGCGGCACGGCGGCCCGACTACTGCCGCGACCACGACTGCCATGCCTGCCTGATCGCCCCCCGGCCCATACGCCTGACCGACACCGAGGAGGGCGACTGCGTGCTGCTGCCGGTGAGCGTGGGCGACGAGATGCTGGGCACCCTGGAGGTATGGCACCCCAAGGGGGAGCGCCTCTCCGACAGCGTGCGCCGCCTGCTCAACGCCATGGCCGACCAGCTGGCCACGGCGGTCTACCTGCAGCGCCGTATCGAGGAGGAGCAGCAGATCTCGCTGATGAACGAGCGCACCATCATCGCCCGCGAGCTGCACGACTCCCTGGCCCAGTCGCTCTCCTACCTCAAGATGCAGGTGGCGAGGCTGGAGCGAATGCAGCAAAAGAACGCGCCTCGGGAAATGCAGGCGGCGGTGTTCGACGAGCTTCGCACCGGGCTCAACAGCGCCTATCGCCAGCTGCGCGAACTACTGACCACCTTCCGCCTCAAGCTCGAGGGCCCCGGCCTGCAGTCGGCCCTGCAGCAGACCACCGCCGAGTTCTCCGAGCGCATGGGTGCGCCGGTGGAGCTGCATTACGACTTGCCGCCCCACCTGCTCAACCCCAACGAGGAGATCCACGTACTGCAGATCGCCCGCGAGGCGTTGAGCAATATCCACAAGCACGCCCAGGCGCACTGGGCCGCCGTCACGGTGAAATTCCACGAGGCGCGCATTTTCCTGCGCATCGAGGACGACGGCGTGGGCCTCGAGAGCGACGATTCGCCGCCCATGCACTATGGGCTGGTCATCATGCGCGATCGGGCCCACACCCTGAGCGGGGAGCTCAAGCTCTCCAACCGGACCGAGGGCGGCACCTGTGTGGAAGTGATTTTCACCCCACAGACGGCACGCCTGATCACCCGCCAACCGGCTATCGAACCCACTCTTCACGACCAAGGAAACTGAGACCCATGGGCCAGTCAGTGAGCGAGACCCCCGCCAGTATCCTGATCATCGACGACCACCCGCTCTTGCGCCGCGGCGTGGCCCAACTGCTCGAGCTGGAGGACGACCTCGAGCTGGTCGGCGATACCGGCGAGCCACAGCAAGGTGTACGCCTGGCCGCCGAGCTCGACCCCGACATGATCCTGCTCGACCTCAACATGCCTGGCATGGACGGTATCCAGACGTTGAAGGCACTGCGCGAGTCGGGCTTCGCCGGACGTATCGTGATGTTCACCGTCTCCGACAACGAGGAAGACCTGGTGGCAGCGCTGCGCGGCGGTGCCGACGGCTACCTGCTCAAGGACATGGAGCCCGAGGAGATGGTGCGTCAGCTGCGCCAGGCGGCACTGGGACGCATGGTGGTGAGCGAGAGCCTCACAGCGCTACTGGCCGAGGCGCTGCGCAACCAGCGCACGGCACCGGCCACGCCGGATATCCACAGCCTGACCCAGCGCGAGCGCGAGATCCTGCGCGAGCTGGCCGCCGGTCTCTCGAACAAGCTGATTGCCCGCAAGCTCGACATCTCCGAGGGCACGGTGAAGGTGCACGTGAAGCACCTGCTGAAGAAGCTCAATCTGCGCTCGCGGGTGGAGGCCGCGGTTTGGGCCGTGCAAGAAGGAATCGACGGCAGATAGACGGGGATAGGGAAGCCGATTCTGTGTGGATACCTCCAAAGACTTCCAGGCGCCGGCAAGGCGCTTTTTTCTTGCCTCGCGCCTGTCCCCCTTGTCGAAAAAACAATGACTTAGCTTAATACCCCTGCTACCTCTCAAGGGGTATTTCCCTGATTTTCCAGCTTTTTCATCCGGTTTCGCGGCACTTTCACGAGGCGTATCTTTGCCTCAACCGAACCTGAATTGATCCCGGTCAGGACGGATGTCGCAAGCGGGGTCAGCGGAAACTCAAGGGGAAACGTCATGGCTAAATCGAGCGCCGATATCGGCAAGCTCGGTGCCGGCAAGCCTAAGAATGCCGACATCGAGCACTGGGATATCGAAAACGAACAGTTCTGGGAGCAGGAGGGCAAGAAGGTCGCCTCCCGCAACCTGTGGATCTCCATCCCCAGCCTGCTGATGGGCTTCGCGGTGTGGATGATGTGGGGCATGATCACCACCCAGATGCAGAACCTGGGCTTTCCCTTCAGCGTCGATCAGCTGTTCATGCTGACCGCGATAGCTGGCCTTTCCGGGGCCACCCTGCGCATTCCCGCCTCGTTCATGATCCGTATCGCCGGGGGACGCAACACGGTATTCCTCACCACCGCGCTGCTGATGATTCCCGCCTTCGGCACCGGGGTCGCGCTGATGAACCCCGACACACCGTTCTGGGTGTTCCAGGTCCTGGCGCTGCTCTCGGGCATCGGCGGCGGTAACTTCGCCGCCTCGATGAGCAACATCTCGACCTTCTTCCCCAAGAAGAAGCAGGGCTACGCCCTGGGCATGAACGCCGGCCTGGGCAACTTCGGCGTCACCTCCATGCAGATCCTGATTCCGCTGGTGATGACCGTGGGACTCTTCGGCGCCTTGGCCGGCAGCTCCATGGAGCTGCAGAGCTCCAGCGGCACTCTGATTGGCCGCATCGATGCCGGCACCGAAACCTGGATCCAGAATGCCGGCTTCATCTGGCTGGTGTTCCTGGTGCCGCTGGCCTTCCTCGGCTGGTTCGGCATGAACAACCTGCGCCCGATCACGCCCAACCCGGGCACGCCGGCGCAGGCCTTCGGAAAGATCCTCGGCCTCTACGGCGTGGGCATCGTGGCCACCGTGGTGGGCATCGTCACCCTGCAGTGGCTGGGCATGTGGGTGGCCCTGCCGGTGACCATCCTGCTGACCCTGGCCCTGATGCGCCTGATCCCCGGCGAGATCAAGCCCAACATCCAGAAGCAGTTCGCCATCTTCTCGAACAAGCACACCTGGTCGATGACGGTGCTCTACATCCTGACCTTCGGCTCGTTCATCGGCTTCTCGGCGGCACTGCCGCTGTCGATCAACGTCATCTTCGGCAACATGATGGAAGTGGCCGCGGACGGTAGTGTCACCCGCGTGGTCAACCCCGATGCCCCCAGCGCCCTGACCTGGGCCTGGATCGGGCCCTTCGTCGGCGCCCTGATCCGCCCCTTCGGTGGCTGGGTCTCCGACAAGGTGGGCGGCTCCATCGTCACCCAGGTGATCTCGGTGATCATGGTGGTGGCCTCGGCGGTGACCGGCTACGTGATGATGCTGGCCTACAACTCCTCCGATCCCAACAGCTACTTTGCCCTGTTCATGCTGCTGTTCGTGATCCTGTTCGCCGCCAGCGGCATCGGCAACGGCTCCACCTTCCGCAGCATCGGCGTGATCTTCGACGCCCAGCAGAAGGGCCCGGTACTGGGCTGGACCTCCGCCGTGGCCGCCTACGGCGCCTTCATCGCCCCGGTGGTGATGGGTGGCCAGATCCGTGCCGGCACCCCCGAGCTCGCCATGTACGGCTTCGCGATCTTCTACGCGCTGTGCCTGGTGATCAACTGGTGGTTCTACCTGCGCCCCAACGCCTACGTCAAAAATCCCTGACGCCGTCAGCCGTGCCCCGGGAACATCCCAGGGGTACGGCCCCAACCTGCCCTTCAAGGGAGGGAATCCATGAAAATCATGATCGCCTATGACGGCTCACGCAACGCCAAGCTGGCTTTGGCACAGTCCGTCAGCCTGTTTCGCTGCAATGCCCCCACACTGATCCTGGTCGGGGTGGCGGAAAACCCCGGTGACTCCACCGATGCCAACGAGGAGCTGTTCCAGCAGGGCTACGAGGAGATGAAGGCCGCCCTCATGGAGGGCGCCGATTTCGCGCTTCAGGAAGGCTTCGATGTCGACTGGGTCCTGGCCGAAGGCGACGCTCGCAAGATGCTGCTGCAAGCCACCAAGAAGCACGAACCGGACTTGCTGGTCATCGCCCGTCACAGCAGCAAGCCCGACGGCGGCATCATTGCCCAGTCGTTGAGCTATTTCGTCGACGAACTCGACTACATGACCTTCGGCAAGGTCAGCTCTTTCCTGGCCCGACGCGTCGAATGTCCGCTCTTGATCCTGCCGAGCCCATGACGGCCACCCCGTCATAAGTGGCCAATTTCGCTTTCACTTCAGGATGATACGACCATGAAAGTGTCCGCCGTCTTCAAGTTTCGCAGTCCGGAAATCAGGGCGTTGCACCTGACCTGGATCGCGTTCTTCATCACCTTCTATGTGTGGTTCAACATGGCGCCCCTGGCATCGAGCATGCTCAAGAGCGTCGACTGGCTGACCCGAGACGACATCCGGTTGTTCGCCATCGTCAACGTGGCGCTGACCATCCCGGCACGCATCATCGTCGGCATGGCGCTGGACCGCTTCGGCCCGCGCCGGGTGTTCTCTGTGCTGATGGTGACTATGGCGATCCCGGCGCTGGTGTTCGCCTTCGGCAACACCATGTCGCAGCTGCTGATCTCGCGTCTGGTACTGAGCTCCATCGGCGCCAGCTTCGTGGTCGGCATCCACATGACCGCGCTGTGGTTCAAACCCAAGGACATCGGCTTCGCCGAGGGCTTCTACGCCGGCTGGGGCAACTTCGGCTCCGCCGTGGCCGCCATGACCCTGCCCACCATCGCCCTGACGATGTTCGGCGGACCCGACGGCTGGCGCTACGCCATCGGCATGAGCGCCATCGTGATGGCCGCCTACGGCGTGTTCTACTGGTTCGCCATCACCGACGGCCCCGACGCCAAGGCGCACCGCAAGCCGCGCAAGGCCGCCGCCATGGAGGTGAGCTCCTGGCGCGACATGATCATGCTGATCCTCTGGACCATCCCGCTGGTGGGCTGTCTGGCCATCCTGGTATGGCGCATCGAGGGCATGGGCTACCTCTCCTCCACCGGCGCCCTGATCTGCTATCTGGTCATTGCCGCGGTAGTGATCTACCAGATCGTGCAGATCCTGCGGGTCAACGTACCGATCCTCAAGAAAGGCGTGCCGGAGGATGACAAGTACTCCTTCACCAGCGTGGCTGCGCTCAACAGCACCTACTTCGCCAACTTCGGCGCCGAGCTGGCGGTGGTTTCCATGCTGCCGATGTTCTTCGAGGAGACCTGGGGACTGACCGCCGCCGCCGCGGGCATGATCGCCGCGTCTTTCGCCTTCATCAACCTGGTGGCACGCCCCATGGGCGGTCTGGTCTCCGACCGCATGGGCAACCGCCGCTTCGTAATGCTCAGCTACATGTTCGGCATCGGCATCGGCTTCGTGCTGATGGGCCTGCTCAACTCCAGCTGGCCGCTGATCATCGCCATTGCCATCACCATCTTCACTTCCTTCTTCGTGCAGGGGGCGGAGGGCGCCACCTTCGGTATCATTCCCTCGATCAAGCGCCGCATCACCGGCCAGATCTCGGGCATGGCCGGCGCCTACGGCAACGTGGGGGCGGTGGTATACCTGACCATCTTCACCTTCGTCACCCCGACCCAGTTCTTCTTCATCATCGCCGGCGGCGCCTTCCTCAGCTGGCTGATCTGCCTGATCTGGCTGAAGGAACCGGAAGGCGCGTTCGACGAGGAGTACTACGTCTCCTCGGTGGACCGCATGATCGAAGAGCAGGAACTGGCCAAAGCCCAGGCGCAAGGCAAGACATGATGGGGGGTTGAACCGAGCCCTGTAAGGCTCACCCAGGCGGCGACTTCGGTCGCCGCTTTTTTTGTGAGGCTTATTTCCTCAGAGCGAAGCTTTAGTCGGCGTGACGCTCGAGTTCATGCAGCGCCGCACGGGCCAGGAAGCCGGAACGGCTCTTGTAATCGCCATGCTTCGCCACGGTGCTGTCGATGCGCTTGATCAGCAGATCGGGCAGGGTGACGTTGATCTTGTGGCTCTTGCCCAGGTAAGGGGTCATGTCGATCTCGACCGCGGCCCACACCCACCCGGCGAAGTCGGAATTCTCCAGATGCTGCTGAATAGCGGTAGCCGAGGGAATGGGGTCGCCGTGCTCTGCCAGGCTTTCGAGATGTCCTTCTATGGCCTCACGGGCATTGGCGATTGCCTCGTCGAAAGTGTCGCCAGCAGAGAAGCAGCCCGGCAGATCGGGCACGACCACGCCATAAGCGTGTTGCTCGTCACCAACCTCGATCGCAATGGGATAGTGCATGGAGTATCGCTCCTGTGTGGTGGCCGGGGCTACCTGCCTCACTTGAGGCCGGCTTGCTTCCTGATTCCCTGTATCAAGCCCTTCTTCAGGTCTTTCTTGGGGTGAGGCACGGTAATGGTGCCGGGCTTGTGGGGATGGCGAAAGTGATGATGGCTTCCTTTGATCCTGTCCAACCTCCAACCATCCGCTTCCAGTTCCTTGATGAGGTCTGCACTCTTCACACCCGGCTCCTTGCCGTGCATTTTGGAGTTATAGTAACCCCAGATAGGCGACTCCGCAAGAATTCATAACCCTGGTAACCCCTGAACGGAGTTCCGTTCAGGCCCCCTCCGGAGTGATAGCGGCTCCAGCCTCTCGGGAGTATGTGTATTGCCAACCTTCTTGCTAACAAGGTGGAGTTTGACCCAAGGCAAGGTCAGCCAGCACCGCGCAAGGCATAGTAGCCATAACAAGCATTCTCAATACCCCTTAACTGTCGACACACCCACGGGAGGGAGCGATGTCCACCATCTCGTACTCCAATGCGCAAACCGACGCACCGCTCGATACGCGAGGCCGCGCCCTGGCGGCCGTCATCTACGTTCTCTACCTGGGCAGCATCATGGCGGTGGTGACCGCGCCCATCGGCGTACTGCTCGCGCATCTGCGCCGGCGCAATACCGCCGACTGGGTGGCAAGTCACCTTCAGTTCCAGATCCGTACCTTCTGGCTCGGCGCCCTGGCCGGTGCCGGGGTGCTGGCCGCCTGGTACCTGCTGGGCTTGATCGGCGCGCCCTCCTGGGCTTCCTGGGTGCTGGGCTACGGTTTCTTCACTGCCTGCCTGGGCTGGACCATCGGTCGCAGTGGCGTGGGCATCAACCGGCTGCTGAACGACCGTGCCATCGATGACCCTCGCAGCCTGCTGTTCGGCGGGGCCAAGGTCTCGCTGGAAGATTGAGGAGCAAACGATATGACCACTGCCGTTTCGCTTGATCCCAGTCTGTCACCGCGCTCGAGCGCCGTCACCGGCCTCGCCTGGGGCTTCATTGCTTTCTCCACGCTGACAGTGGCCCTGCTCACCCTGCCGCTGCTGCCCGGCGATGCGCTGGTCGCCTCACTGGGCGTGGAAGCCGGCAGCGGCGGGCTCACCGGTGGGGCGGCCTGGTTGATCGAACGCAGCAATACCTTCGCCAGCCTGCTGATGGTGGGAGCTGCCGTGACCCTGGCGCTCTCCGTCGCGCTGCTGCAACGGCGGCGCTGGGCACGACCGGCCTTCCTCGGCCTGATGGCGGCCGGCTTCGTCGGCGTACTGGGCGGTGCTGCCCTGACCCCGCTGACGTTCGGCTTCATGGCCGATACAGGCAACATGGCCAGCTCCGAGGATTCGGTGACGGGCCTGATCGGCGCCCTGTCCGTGCTGATCATGGTAGCTACGGTGCTGGTGGTGCTGTTCGCCTGGGCCGGCTGGAAGCTGACGACGCCTGCCGTTCGCGCCGAGTTCGAGAGAACCCCCGTCGCCGCGGAGGGCTGAGTGACGGACCGCTACCCGACATCTGACCCGCGGCCGCTGCCCAACCCGGGCTGGGGGCCGCTCTCGGCGCTTCCCGGCAACCCGCTGATGTGGGTGTTGATCCTCAGCGAGATGGTGGTCTTCGCCGCCTTCTTCGGCCTGTTCGCCTGGCTGCGCGCCGGGGAGCGGGAAGTCTTCGACGCCTCCCAGCAGCTCCTCGACCCGGTGGCCGGCGGCCTCAACACCATGGTGCTGCTGACCAGCGGTCTGTTCGCTGCCCTGGCGGTTCAGGCCATCAAGGCGGGGCACGTGCGACGCTGCCGCCAGTGGCTGTGGGCTGCCTTCGCCCTGGGCGTGGTGTTCTGCGTGGTCAAGGTGGTGGAGTACGCCGACAAGCTCGGCCAAGGGCTCATGCCCGAGACCAACACCTTCTTCACCTTCTACTACCTGCTGACCGGGTTCCATTTCGCCCACGTGCTGTTCGGCCTGGGGCTGATCGCCCTGGTCGCGTGGCGCATCTCCCACGCCAACGTGGAGACCGCTGCTGCCTTCTGGCACATGGTCGACCTGATCTGGATCCTGCTCTACCCGATCATCTACCTGCTGAGGTGAGCCCATGGGAGCCATGCAGAACGCCCTTCGCAACGCCGCCACGCGCCGGCTGCTGATCACCTGGGCGGTGCTGATGGGACTGACCCTGATCACCATGCTCTCCGCCCAACTCGGCGGAGAAGCCCGCCTGGCCGCCCTGCCGCTGTGGTCGGCGGGCCTGCTGCTGGCCACCACCTTTTTCAAGGCTCATCGGGTGCTGATGGTCTACCTAGGTCTCAGTGATGCCTCGCCGGCCTGGCGCGGCGCCTTCGTCGGGCTGGTGCTGGCCACGCTGGTGCTGGTGGCATCGGGGTATCTCGTTGCCCAACTGGCGTAGTCTGGCCCGTGTAAGGACTCAACGAAACGGCGCAGCTATCGAGGATAGCGGCGCCGTTGGCTGTGGCACAGGTTCAATACGAGGGTGGCGGTGGTCCGACACCGGCCCACTCCGCCAGCCTTCGACCCAGGCGGATCAGGCCGTAGACGGCGAAAGGAGCAACGAACATCATCAGGATGCCCCAGTCCTGGGTGTTGATCACCCACACCAGCGGAATGACCACCGCGAAGGCGGCCAGTAGACCGAGGACGAGGGCGATAGCGGGGCGATTGGCGGTCATGATCTTTCTCCCCTTAGTGGCCAATGATCTGGCGGTATATGCCGGGCAATGCGAGAGAGAGATGCTCCGGCCGGTTGATGATGGCGTAGCTGCCGCGACCAAACAGGTGAGAGACATACTGGTGCGCCTCGCTGTCGATGGTCACGCCGAACACCCGCACCTCCTGCTGGCGCGCCTCGAGCACCGCCCGGCGGGTGTCCTCGATGCCGTAGCGGCCCTCGTAGTAGTCAGTGTCATTGGGCTTGCCGTCGGTGAGCAGCAGCAGCAGCCGGTGGCGGTTGGGCCGCTCGGAGAGCTCCTTGGCCACATGACGAATGGCCGGGCCCATGCGGGTGTAGTGGCCGGGCTTGAGCGCCGAGACGCGCCTGGCCACCCGCTCGCCCATGGGCTCGTCGAAGGTCTTCAGGGTATTGACCCACACCCGATGCCGCCGGTGCGAGGTGAAGCAGTGGATGCTGTAGTCGTCGCCGCAGCCGGCCAGGCCATGGCCCAGCACCAGCAACGCCTCCTTGGCCACATCGAGCACGCGGCGATCCTCCAGCCAGGCGTCGGTGGAGAGCGACACATCGACCAGAATCGATACGGCAAGGTCGCGGGCCTGCTGGCGTGTGGCCTGGTAGAGCCGGTCGCTGGACTCGCCGGTGGCGGCCAGGTCGCAGCGTGAGCGGATCACCGCGTCCATGTCGAGCTCGGTGCCGTCGTACTGACCGCGCAGGGTCTCGCGGCGTGGGCGCAGCGCCTCGAACTCACGCCGCACGCGGCGGATACGCCGCTGGGTGGCGGCGTCGGGCTCCCACTGCTCGCCCTCCTCGCTTTGCAGTTCGGTGTGCACCAGGCAGTGGTCGGGCAGGTAGCGCTGCTTGCGGTAGTTCCACTCGTGATAGGGGTGCTTGCCGCGCAGGCGCTCGCCGACCGCCTCGTCCGGCGGCAGGTCGAGGTCGACCTTGATACGCGTTGCCGCCCGCTGCTTGTGCGGGCTGAGGATGATCTCCTCCATCTGCTCGGCGGCGCGCTTGGCTTCCTCGTCCTCGTTGTCCTCCACCAGACGGTTGAGGTTCACCATCTCGGTCCAGGAGAGCATCTTCTCGAAGCGGTTGGCGATCAGCGGATCGTCGCGCTCGGTCTGGTCCTGGCGCTTGCGCTCGGCCTTGCGCTTGCCGTCGCTGACGGTCTGGGCGCTGTTGGTCTCGCCCTCGTGGGGGTCTTCCTGACTCTCGTCGCGCCCCGCTCCGGTACCGAGTGTCACCACCTGCCCCCACAGCGGCACCGGTAGCGGCGGGCGATAGCCGCGAGGGGCCTTGAACTCGTCCAGGGGAAGTGACGGGTCCTGCACGGCGCATTGAATTGCCCTCGCCCAGCCTTCGAGCTCGAGTTCCTCGCCGAGCACCACGCGCAGCGCCTGCTCCAGCGCCAGCTCCATCGGTGGCAGGCGCTTACGTTCCGGGCGCACCAGCAGCAGCGCCAGGCTCAGCCGGCGATAGCGCTCGGCAAGCCCGGGGAATCGCTCGAGCGCTGCGTCCCGAGCGCGTACTGCCTCACGCAGGCGGGCCAGGTCATCACGCAGCGGGTCGCCCTGCAGCGGTGGCTTGTGCGCCACTGCCAGGTAGGCAACCAGCCAGAAGTAGAGGTCACGGTTGAGTTCGGCGTCAGGAAAGAGATCGATGCGCGGCGGCAGCAGCAGGTTCTCCTCGTCGCGCCGCGCCTGGTCGATGGCCTCGTCGTCGAAGCCAAGCCGCTGGCGCAGCGACAGCCGGTGGTTCGAGCTACGCGCGACGATCGCCGCCACTTCCACGCCCGCCTCGCCGCCGCTGGCGCGAAAGAATACGCCGAGCACGTGGCGCATCTGCTCCATGGAAACGGCCGCTTCCGGATAGCGCTGGTAGCTGGCCGCACTGGAGGCCCAGCGATGCCAGTGGCGACCGACGAACTCTTCGAGCTCGAGAAACTGCATGGCCAATCCTCCTACTCCTATTAAGGGAGCGCTGAGACATGTCACGAGCGAAGATAGGCTGGGCGCCGCCGGAGCGCAGAACCGAGCGAAGCGACAAACATCCGGAGGATGACCCCGAAGGGGCGAGGAACCGAAGGTTCCGAGTCAACCGGAGTGTAGCCTGCTACACGAGGATTCCGAGCACCGCCGGCGATCAGGATATCGAGCGCAGTAATGTGTCAGTGCTTCCTCAGCCGAAAGTGGCGCGAATCGACTCCAGCAACCCTTCCTGCACGTCCAGATCGTCCGAGAGTGGCTCGACCAGGGTGGCGCGGGTGGCCTCGAGGATCGGCATGCCGGCGTTAATCAGGGTGGCGCAGTAGACCAGCAGGCGAGTGGAGACGCCCTCCTCCAGGTCCTGGCCCTTGAGTTCGCGCAGGCGACCGGCCAGGTTGACCAGGGCGGCGCAGCGCTCATGCGACAGGCCGCTCTCGCGGGCGACGATATCGCACTCCACCCGAGGCGGGGGAAAGTCGAACGACATCGCCACGAAGCGCTGGCGGGTACTCGGCTTGAGCGACTTGAGAATGTGCTGGTAGCCGGGGTTGTAGGAGACTACCAGCATGAAATCGTCCGGCGCCTCGAGCAGCTCGCCGGTTCTCTCCAGCGGCAGCAGGCGGCGGTCATCGGTCAGGGGGTGCAGCACCACGGTGACGTCCTTGCGCGCTTCTACCACCTCATCGAGGTAGCAGATCCCCCCCTCACGCACGGCGCGGGTCAGCGGGCCATCTACCCAGCGGGTCTCGCCACCCTGCAGCAGGTAGCGACCGGTGAGGTCGGCGGCGGTCAGGTCATCGTGGCATGAAACAGTGAACAGCGGACGGCCCAGTTTCGCCGCCATGTGACTGACGAAACGGGTCTTGCCGCAGCCAGTCGGCCCCTTGAGCAGCAGTGGCAGGCGCTGCCGGTATGCCTGCTCGAACAGCGAACACTCGTTGCCGACCGGTTCGTAGTAGGGCAGGTCACGCTGGAAGGCGGTAGTGGCTGAAGCAGCGATAGCAGATTGAGACATGGCGATCTCCAGGGGGCGTGGGTCGAGAAGGCCGGCTCGCGGGTGGGCTTGCCAGCCTTCTCGGACGGGGCGGCATGCGCCCCGTCAGTGGCTCACTTGGTGGCGGCCTCATGGTCGATGATGGAGGGGTGCTTGACGTGAGCGCCTACCTGCTGGCGCGCCGGCCCGAAGACCGCGTAGAAGAACATGGCGGCGGCCAGGGCAACGAAGACGCCGGTGCCGAAGCGCATCACGTAGAACAGCTCGAGCTGCGCCTGTACCTGCATGAAGTTCATGCCCAGCACCCGCTGCAGGTGGGTCTGCACCACACCGGCGAAAGTCAGGGTGAAGGTCATGAACCACATGGCCGAGGTCATGATCCAGAAGGCCCACATGTTGAGCACCTGGTTATAGGGCTGCACGCGGCGGATCTGCGGCATGGCATAGGTGATGATACCCATGATCAGCATCACGTAGGCGCCATAGAAGGCCAGGTGGCCATGAGCCGCGGTGATCTGGGTGCCGTGAGTGTAGAAGTTGATCCACGACAGGGTGTGCATGAAGCCCCACACGCCAGCGCCGAAGAAGGCCACGGCGGCACAGCCCAGGGTCCACAGCATGGCGGCCTTGTTGGGGTGGTTGCGGCTGCCCTTCCAGAACATGTAGAAGGCGAATACCACCATGGCGAAGAACGGGATCACCTCGAGCGTGGAGAAGATGCTGCCGATCGGCTGCCAGTAGGCGGGAGTGCCGATCCAGTAGTAGTGGTGACCGGTACCCAGCAGGCCCGAGAACAGCGCCAGACCGACGATGACGTAGAGCCACTTCTCGATGATCTCGCGGTCGACGCCGGTCATCTTGATCAGCAGGTAGCCAAGCAGCGAGGCCATGATCAGCTCCCACACACCCTCAACCCAGATGTGCACGATCCACCACCACCACAGCTTGTCCAGCGCCAGGTTGTCGGGGTTGTAGAAGGCGAAGAGCCAGAATACCGCGGCCAGCCACAGGCCCAGCATCAGCACCATGTTGATGGCGGTCTTGCGGCCCTTGAGCATGGTCATGCTGGTGTTGAACAGGAACATCAAGAACGAGACTGTGATTACGATCTTCGCCCACAGCGGCTGCTCGAGATAGTGCCGCCCCTCGTGGATGCCGAACTGGTAGCTGATCAGCGCACCGGCACCGGCAATGGCAAACAGCAGTAGCTGGAAGTAGGCCAGATTGGGACTGTAGATCTCGTTCTCGGCCTCTTCCGGCATCAGGTAGTAAGTGCTACCCATGAAGCCGATCAAGAGCCACACGATCAAGAGGTTGGTATGACTGGTACGGGTGATGTTGAAGGGCATCGCCTCGGCCATGAAGTGCGGCCACACATAGGCTGCCGCGGCCGCAAGCCCGAAGAGGATCTGTAGCGCGAATAGCGCCATGGCCAGCATGAAGAAGGGCAAGGCCACCTTCTGCGTTTCATATTTCATCGTTCGACTCCTTGGTTCCTGGAACTTGGATCAGCCTGCCGGGTGCGGCGGCCAGCCCTTGGTATCGATGGAATCGGTCCACTCCAGGAAGTCGATCAAGGCCTGCATCTCTTCATCATTGATGTCGAAGGCAGGCATCTGACGACGGCCGGGGGCACCGGTGGGCTGGGCATTCATCCATGCCTCGAGCGCCATGCGTGCACCCTCGGGATTGTCGCGACCACCAAAGCGAGTCCAGACGTTGCCTACCTCGGGCGCGAAGTAGGAACCTTCGCCGAGGATGGTGTGGCAGTTGATGCAGTTGTGCTCTTCCCAAACATGCTTGCCCAGACGAACGGAGTCCGACATGGGCTGGGTCGAGGTGTTGACGATGTAGAAATGACTGTGTGCCGTCAGTGCGGCAAACAGCAGGAAAAAGAACAGCGAGCCCCCGTAAAAGATATTACGGGCCGCCGCCTTGGTGAGGCCTTCGGTCATGGGCCTTTCCCCCTTGCTGGTGACACTTCAGGGACCAGCGACCGAAGTCGGCGAGCCCCACCCCTTAAACAAGCATCTTCAATGCATCTTAAGAGTACAGCCCCGGGGTGGAAGCGGCATTGACCTTCGTCAAATCGGCAGGCATGAGGAAAGGGAGTCGCGGAATTACAGGCCTGGGGAATAGCGGCCGATTGTCGCACGGCGGGCCGAGCAGGCCCGCCAATAGTAACCGTCTAGTCTCTGGCGTCGGTGATGTCCTCGATCCAGGTTAGAGCCGCGACTCCCGCCGGCAGCCCCAGGGTCGGAATCGCGAGCATCGCGACCTGCTTGAGCGCTTCTGGCTCGATGCCTTCATCCATGGCGCGTCGCATATGCGAATGCACGGCGCCTTCCGAGCCTCCGCCCACCGCCAGAGCCAGCTTGACCAGGCGCCGTGTACGGGCATCCAGCGGGCCCGACTCGGCACACGCCTTGCCCAGCGAGGCAAAGGCCCGCCACACTTCGGGATAGTCATCGGCCACCTTGCCGGCACCGGAAGGAAGATCTTGATTTGCCATGCGGTTTTCCTCGTACTGCGGTGAATGTCTCGCCAGGCCTTCAGTATAGAAGCCTGTCGCGTCGAAGAAAGCCGGCCCAAGAATCACACCGCCCCCTCAGGGTAGGAAGAACCAGGCGTCCTTGGTCATGGCAGTGCCCATGATATAGAAGAAGACCACGATGGCGCCCAGCGCGGCCAGGCCGCGTGTCAGCGGCGTACGCCCGCGTTTGATCGCCACGGTACCGAGCAGGATGTAGCCGAGCAGGCCCAGCAGCTTGGCGGCCAGCCACGGGTGCTGATGCGGCCACATGGAGAGCATGGTCATGAGCATGACACCGAGCAGCAGCAGCAGGGTGTCATTGATGTGGGGCAGGATCTTCACCCAGCGCCGCTGCAGTAGGGAGATCTCGCGCACCGACCACCAGGCGCGCAGGATGAAGAAGGCGATGCTCAGCACCGCCGTGGTCATGTGCAGGTGCTTGATCAGAAAGTAGTGCTCGATCATCGGCTGGCTCCGTCCCTAGCGCTCTCCCGGCTATCCTTCCTGCCCGTCCACGCGGGCGCTCAATAAGGGCAGGGTATAGTGAAACAGGAAGATGAGATAGGCGATGCACCAGAAGATGATGCTCAGGTTGTAGGTCCAGTGGGTAATCTGGGGGAACATCGCCAGCACCGGCGAGCGCAGCAGAGCACCGGCGAACATCAACGCAAGGCCTACACCGATGCCCGGCAAGGTACGAATCTCACGCCCGGTGTGCCCCAGCGATACCCGCGCCATCATCGCCAGCATCATCGCCGCAATGCCACCGATGGCCAGCGCATGCAAGGCCAGCTCGACGCGAAACGCACCCATCAGCGCCATGGCCCACATGGCCAGGCCGACCGGCACGAAGGCATAGCTCAGGTGCAGGCCCCACAGCAGCGGCTCGTGCAGGGTAAGATGCCCCTCCCAGCGCACCAGACGCACCAGGCTGGCCACAGCCGCAACCAGCATGACCGCCGCCAGGAGAGGTGACGGAACCGGTACGCCGAGCAGTACCAGCAGTTGCAGCACTACCACCGCCAGCATCGAGACCAGGGTGAGCTTCTCCAGCCACACGACCGGCTGCGGCTGGGGCCGCCCCAGCTTGCGCGAGGTAAAGAAGGGGATGACCCGCCCGCCCAGCAGCACCATCAGCATGGCAATCAACAGCACGCCAAGATAGCCGCCCTCGCGAATCAGCTCGAATTTACCCAGGGCCACACCCAGATGCATCGCCAGGTTGGCGCCTGCCAGCAGCAGCAGCACCGGAACGAACATCAGGTTGCGCCACAGCCGGGCCGCCACCACCAGCCGTCCCATGGCCAGCGCCGCCAGCGGCAGGAAGGCCACGTCAAGGGTGATCAGCAGCCACGTCGGCAGTCCCATGGGGTAGGCCAACAGCAGTCGTGCCGCCAGCCAGAGCGCCACCAGGCCGAGCAGCGGTGCGCCACTCAGGCTCTTGCGACCGGTCCAGTTCTGCACTGCGGTGAGCAGGAAGCCCACCACCACGGCGGCGCCGAAGCCGAAGATCATCTCATGCTGGTGCCACCACATCAGTCCACCATGGGGCCTCAGCAGGATGTCGCCATGCCAGAAGGCGAACCACACCACCATGGACAGCACGCTGAACAGTGCGGCCAACAGGAAGAAGGGACGGAAGGCCAGACGCGCCACGGGCAGGTGCGTCTGGCTGGGAGCGGCTGCGGCTGATTTCATGACGTGATACCCGACTTGAACGCTTGGATGAATCCATTATGGCGATTCGCGCCGGGCGGCTTCATGACGAGTATCAAGAATGCTTCTTTTTAATCGCCACGCAGCCAATGAGCTTTAATGACTTGTTCCCTCTTCGTACTGGGTCTTGTTCCACACATTGTACTTGCCCGAGGGACGCTTCATGGGCATGCGGTCGATCTCCTCCAGGGTATTGCCGTCGATCCACAGCAGGTAGCCGTCGTCATCCCAGACGCTGAGCAGCAGCGTCTCGCCGCGGCGATCGAACTCCACGTGGGCAGCGGTCTTGCCCGGCTCGGGAATCAGGGTCTCGACGATCTCCAGACTCTGCTTGTCGATCACGTGCACCCGGTCGTGATTGGGACCGAAGAAGACATCCACCCAGGCGTAGGGCGAGTTCTCGTGGCTACGCATGAAAAAGCCGGGACCATCGGTCTCGATATTGGTGATCAGCGACCAATCGGTCATGTCGAAAACCGACACCAGCCCCTGGTCAATATGCGGAATCGCCATGACGCGGCGGCCATCGAGCTCCCAGGTGATACCGGCACCCAGGTGCGGCATGCCTTCCAGCGGCAGGTCGGCGACCTTGACCTCCTCGTCCATGTCGAACACCTGCCCGCCCTTGCCGCCGCGGGCGGCACCGACCAGATAGCGGTACTCCATGTCGAAGAAGAAGTCGTCGAGATAGTCCGGCGCCTCCATGCGGTGCAGGGCGAAGTCGCCCACCAGCGCCTCGTCACCGGCGGCGCGCTCCTCGGGCCAGCGGATCTCCCATACCTCGGGAATGTCGCGCAGGGCGGCGACGAAGCTGTTGCGCGGCGGCGCCGTGTAGACGGCGCTGACACGAGAGGTTTCACCGTTGAGGCCTTCCACCGGGATGGAGGCGATCAGTTCGAGGTTACGGGCATCGAACAGCACCAGGGTATGCGGCAGGTAGTTGCCGGCCAGCACGTAGTTGCCATCGGCAGAGACGGCAATGTTGCGCATGTTGATGCCCGCGCGCACTTCGGCGGTCACCTCGAGATTGTAGATATCGTACTTGGTCACCCATCCGTCACGAGAGCCAAAGTAGACGTAGCGGCCGTCCGGCGTGTACTTGGGGCCACCGTGCAGCGCATAGCGGCTGGGGAAGCGGGTGATGCGCTCGAAGGTATCGCCATCGAGCAGGCTGACGTGATGGTCGCCAATCTCCACCACGATGAACAGGTTCTTGAGATCCTCGACCTCGAAGACCGGCTCGTCAGGCAGTGTGCCGTACTCGTGATTGACCACGTGACTGGCCAGGATGTCCTCGTCGGTCCAGCTGGGCTCGACCTCGGGCGGCTCATAGATCCATTCGGCCAGGGCGGCGATCTCGGCTTCGCCAAGCAATGCGTCATAGGCAGGCATCTGGGTTGCGGCTCGACCGTCGCGGATTACCTCGACGGCCTCGGCGGGCTTGAGCCGCGAGAGGTTGTCAGGCAGCAGCGCCGGGCCGATGCCGCCCAGGCGGCTCACGCCGTGACACACCGCGCAGTGATGATTGTAGAGCACGTTGGGATCGGGCTCGTCGGCCAGGGCCGGCACGGCTGGGAGGGCCAGGCCGAGCGTGGCGGCCAGCAGAAACTTGGTTGATCTCACAGCGCCAGCCTCCTCATGGCCATGGATGGCTCGATATCGGTATCGGTTCGCGTCAGGCGCGTCATGCCCGGAGCCAGGGCATCGGCCAGACGCACCACCTCCCCCACCACGATCAGAGTGGGCGGCTTGAGCGATTCGCGTTCGATCACCTCCACCAGATTCCCCAGGGTCGCCAGCACATGACGCTGCTCTGGGGTCGTGCCGCGCTCCACCAGCGCTACCGGGTGGTCTGCGGGCAGACCATGGCACTGCAGCTCACGGCTGATCAGCTCGGCATTGGCCAGCCCCATGTAGAACACCGCAGTGTGGTGGGGAACTGCCAGGGCGGCCCAATCCAGGGTCAGCTCGCCGTCGGCCTTGGCATGCCCGGTGACAAAGGTCACGCTCTGGGCATGATCGCGGTGGGTCAGCGGGAAACCGGCATAGGTGGAACAGCCGGAGGCAGAGGTGATTCCCGGCACCACGCGAAAACCGATGCCGTTCTCGATCAGGTACTCGGCTTCCTCACCGCCGCGGCCGAAGATATAGGGGTCGCCGCCCTTGAGCCGCAGCACGCGCTCTCCATCACGGGCCAGCCTGACCAGCAGGGCATTGGTCTCCTCCTGGGGCAGCGAATGGTGGCTCGAGGCCTTACCCACGTAGTAGCGCTTCGCCTCTGGGCGCGCCAACGCCAATACCTCCGGCGACACCAGGCGATCGAACACCAGGCAGTCGGCCTGCTGCAGAAGTGACAGTGCACGCAGTGTCAGCAGCCCGGGGTCGCCGGGACCGGCGCCGACGATGGCGACCTCGCCGGGCGCCAGCGGCGCCTCGTCAAGGTCGAAACTCAGGTGTCTCGAATGGCGATGTGTGGTCATGGTCGGCCTCTCCCCGAAGCGTCAACTCATTTGATTTATGTTCACGGCCTAGAGCTCGACGCTCTGAATGGCGTCATGGGGCGCCGCTACGCGCCGCTGGCGGTCCGCTTCGACGCCAATCTCCTCGTTGCTGAGGTAGCAACCGGGATCCTCTTCCCAGGGGTCGTTGGTGACTTTCCATGCCCGTACCCGGGTGTTTCCGTTACAGATCGAGAGGAAGCGGCAGTCGGCACAGCGCCCCTTGAGCGGACGCGGGCGCTGGCGGAAGCCCTGCATCAGCTCATCTTGGGTAGTGCTCCATATTTCGGAGAACGGCTGCTGGCGCACATTGCCGATATCGTGGTCCCACCAGAACGTATCCGGATGCACCGTGCCCAGGTTGTCGATGTTGGCGATATGCTCACCCGAGGCATTTCCGCCCCAGTTGACCAGGCGCTGCTCGAGCGCCTCCGCCTGCTCGGGGAAGTGCTCGCGCGCCCACATCAGCAGGAAGGGGCCGTCGGCATCGTTGTTGCCGGTGACGTATTCGCGCTCTATGCCGCGCTCGAGCTCCGCCCGGCAGTGATCGAACAGCCGGGTCATGGCGTCGCGGGTCATCTGGTACCAGGCATCCTGCTTGCGGTGACGATGGCCGCGCCCGCCGTAGTTGAGGTGCGAGAGGTAGAACTTGTCGACGTCGTGCTCGTCGATCAGCGCCAGGATGTCATCGAGCTGTTCGTAGTTCTGCTGGGTCAGGGTGAAGCGCAGCCCCACCTTGATGCCGTGCTGCTTGCACAGCTTCACTGCATGCATCGACTCGCGAAACGCCCCCTTGCGACGGCGGAAGTCGTCATGGGTGGCCTCGAGACCATCGATGCTGATACCCACGTAGTCGTAGCCGCATTCGGCGATACGCTCGATGTTGCTCTCGTCAATCAGGGTGCCATTGGTGGAAAGCCCGGTGTAGATGCCGAGCTCCTTGGCCCGCTGCGATATCTCGAAGATATCCGGGCGCATCAGCGGCTCGCCGCCGGAGAGGATCAGTGCCGGTACGCGGAAACGCTTGAGGTCATCGAGTACGCTGAAGACCTCCTGGGTGGAGAGTTCGCCCTTGAAGTCGATGTCCGCCGACACCGTATAGCAGTGCTTGCAGGTCAGGTTGCAGCGGCGAATCAGGTTCCAGATCACCACCGGACCGGGGGGCTTGTGGGCCGGTGGCACTGGCGTGGGTTCCAGCAGCGACTTGACGTAGCGGGTGACGCGGAACATAGGTACCTCCTCTGGCGCGGCGCGGGTCTCAGCGCGGCGGACCGGGCTGGCGTGCAAGCCGCAAGCCGGTCTTCTTGAGAATGCGGGAGCTGTAAAGGATGCGGTGGTCGCGGCAGGCCTCACCGAGCCGCTCGCGCAGCGCCTCGGCCTGGCGCTCGACCTCGGCCTGACTCTTGCCGTGCAGCATCACGAACAGGTTGTAGGGCCACTCGGGCAGGTGACGCGGTCGCCGGTAGCAGTGGCTGACGCCCGGGATCGTCGCGACTTCGCGACCCAGTCGCTGGATATGGGCATCGTCCACGTCCCACACCGTCATGCCATTGGCCACATAGCCCAGCCGGTAGTGATTGGGCACCGCCGCGATCCTTCGAATCACGCCGCTTTCCTGCATGCGCTGCATGCGTGCGCGGACAACTTCGCCTGTGAGGCCGAGCGGCCTGGCCACCGCTCCCCAGGGATCCGGTACCAGCGGCAGGCCCGACTGGGTGGCCAGCACGATGGCGCGGTCGATGGCGTCGAGGCCGCCCTCGGCGGCCTCGGCCGGCTCAGACGGGCAGGTGGAGACGGACATGGAATTCCTCCTGCTTGGGCATGTTGAAGACCGCAAGGCCAGTGGCGGCCTCGATCGCCACGATCACCTCGGCAATACGCTCGGGCGTCTCGGTGGCCAGCACGAACCACATGTTGAGGCGATGCTCGCGACGATAGTTGTGAGCCACCTCGGGAAAGGCGTTGACCGCCGCGGTGACTCGCTCGTAGTCGGCTTCCGGCACTTCCAGCGCGGCCAGGGTCAGGCCGCCGCCCAGGCGTTCGGCGTGGTACATGGGGCCGAAACGGCTCAGCACCCCGTCATCCAGCAGCCGCTCCAGGCGGTAGAGCAGTTCGCCTTCGGAGAGCTCGAGTTCCGCCGCCACTTCGGCATAGGGCGACTCGACCACTGGCAGGCCATCCTGCAGGCGGTTGATGATGCGCCGATCGGCGCTATCCAGGTCGGCCGGCTCAGGCCGGTGGGCAAGCTCGACGCTCATGGCTGTCGTCCTCACGGGTGTAGCGACCGCCGCGCTGCTTGTAGGCCTTGAGGCTGAACAGCACGCGATGGGGTGTTTGATGCAATTGCTGCCGCTCGATGATGTCGGCCAGCGACGCCAGCACGCGATCACGCTGCGTGCCGTGGATCATGCAGAACAGGTTGTAGGGCCAGTCGGGCAGGCGCCGCGGTCGGCGGTAGCAAAGCGTCACGGCGGACTCCTTGGCCAGCCGCCGCCCCACCTCCGACACGATGTCGTCGGGCAGATCCCAGACCACCATGGCGTTGGCTCGAATGCCCAGCGCATGATGACGCACCACCAGTCCCAGGCGCTTGATCAAGCCTTCGTGCTGCCAGCGCTCGACCCAGCCCAGCACTTCGTCTTCGCTCATACCGCACTGCTCGGCCAACGCCAGCCAGGGTTGCTCGGTGAGCGGCAAGCCTCGCTCGAGCAGCGCCCGAAGCCGCTCTGGCGAAGCCCCCCGATGGGGCAAGGTGGAGGGCATCGAAAGGCTGTTCATGGCGTCTCCAGCTCAGCCCAGGGAATCGGGAAACCGAGGTCGATGTGGAAGCCCTCGAGCATCGGCAAGCGCAGCACCGGCACGCCCAGCTCCTCTTCCAATGCTTCGAGGCGGGACTCGAGCTGGACCTCATCGGCCGCCGTCATCACGAACCAGAGGTTGAAGTCGTGTTCGCGAGCGTAGTTGTGGTTGACGCCCGGCGAACGATTGATCACCGCGGCCGCCGCATCGCGCTCGGCCTCGGGCACCGCCACCGCCGCCAGCAGGCTGGCTCCGGCCAGGGCATGGTCGAAGACCGGCCCTACCCGGCTCAACACCTGGCTCTGCTGCAGCTCTCTCAGGCGCTCGATCACTGCCGCCTCGCTCACTCCCAGGCGCTCGGCCATGGCGGCAAAGGGCCGGGAGTCCAGCGGCAAGCCGCGCTGAAAGGCATCGATGAGGCGACGGTCGAGTTCGTCGAGTGCAGCCATGGGCAATTACCTGACGATGGTGGATGCATGGTCTTAAGCGGTATCTTACATGTGAGTTCAGCTACGAAAGTGGCCATTGACGCTGCTGTTGACGCAAGTCAAAAGAGGTATTTTCAAAGCGCCTTTAAACCCGGCTTCCAGCCGCTACTTGCCAAGCCATTGACATTCGTCAAAACAATGGCGGTGTCGGAACGCAACACTGCGGGAACGCTGCGCTCCGCTCGAGCCCAGGATTGCTTTCCATTCGTTGCACCGAGAGGCTTCCCCATGCACCTGCCGGCCCTGTCCCTGTTGCTCATCGGCTTGCTGTTCCCAGCCGCCGCCCTGGCGGAGACCCGCGCAGACACGCTCGATTCCGAGCGCCAGGCAGAGCTGAAAACATTGCTCTACCAGGACTGTGGCTCCTGCCACGGCATGACCCTGCGTGGTGGGCTAGGGCCGGCGCTGCCCCGAGACCGTATGGAAGCCTTCAGCCCCGAGGCGCTGACCTACATCATCCAGCACGGCATACCCGGTAGCGCCATGCCAGGCTGGAAAACGTTGCTCAGCGATGCGGAGGCGCGCTGGATTGCCGACCACCTGCGTACCGACAACTCCCTGGAAACGCTGCAACAAGACTGACCCGGAGATCTGCCATGCCTATGCCACATCCGCTGAAGACACTGCTTGCCGCCAGTGCCCTGGCCCTGATGACCGCCGGCCAGGCCCAGGCCGAGACTCCCTCTGCGGGGCCGGAGCTTCGCGGCACGGGGGATCTCGGCGTGGTCATCGAACGCGCCACCGGCAGCGTGGCGCTGGTCGACACCACCCAGCGGAAGGTATTGAGGCATGTCGAAGGCTTTGGCGACCTTTCCCACGCTTCGGTCAAGTTCACCCGCGACGCCCGCCGCGCCTTCGTTTTCGGTCGTGACGGCGGGCTGACCCGCCTCGACCTGCTCACCGGCGAGGTCGACGGGCGCATCATCCAGGGGGGCAACAGCATCGGCGGCGCCATCTCCCAGGATGGCCGCTTCGTTGCGGTGGGCAACTACGAGCCGGGCGGAGTGAAGGTGTTCGACACCGAGACCATGGAGCTCGTCATCGACGTGCCGGCCACCTATGAGCGCCCCGACGGCACCACCGACCAGGCCAAGGTGGTGGGCGTGGTGGACGTTCCGGGCAACATCTTCGTCTTCAGCCTGTTCGAGGCCGGCGAGATATGGACCCTGGACATGTCCACCGAGGAGCCCGAGCTGACCAAGTATCGCGACGTGGGCAGCATGCCCTATGACGCCCTTATCACCGCCAACGGCCGCTATTACATCGCCGGCCTGTTCGGCGAGGACGGCATGGCGCTGCTCGATCTGTGGCACCCGGAGAACGGCGTGAAGCGCATCCTGCCCGACTACGGTCGCGGCGAGGAGCGCCTGCCGGTGTTCAAGATGCCCCACCTGGAGGGCTGGGCCATGGCCGGTACCCAGGCCTTCTTCCCCGCCGTGGGCCGCAACGAGGTGCTGGTGGCCGACACCAGCGACTGGTCGCTGACTAACCGCATCGAAGTGCATGGCCAGCCAATCTTCGTCATGAGCCGCCCCGACGAGCGTCAGGTGTGGGTCACCTTCGCCCATCCACTCAACGACAAGGTACAGGTGATAGATACCCAGACCCATGAGGTGATCGAGACCCTGGAGCCGGGCAAATCCATCCTGCACAAGGAGTTCACTCCACGCGGCGAGCAGATCTGGATCTCGGCTCGCGACAGCAACGAGGTGGTGATCTACGACACCCGCACCTTCGAGGAGCTGGCCAGGCTGCCGGCCGAGTCGCCCAGTGGCATCTTCTTCACCCACCGGGCCCACAAGATAGGCTTGTAGGAAGGGGGTATTGACAGGCTCTCGTCTCGCAGCTAAACCAAGGAAAACAATGATTTTTTCCTGACGCGAGAGCCTCTTGATGGATATCAACCATATCCTGCAACTGCCCTTCACCCAGGAGGGTGGCTGGCAGCAGCTGCGGCGCCAGCGCCCTTCCCTGAATGCCCTGATCCTGCGTGTGGTGCTGCCGCTGTCGCTGCTGCCGCCTGTCATGCTGCACTACGCCATCCACCAGCACGGCAACGCCCTGCTGCCGGGCCTGAGCGAACGCCCTTGGGCACTGATCGCCCCGACGCTGCTGACCGCCGAGCTGCTCACCTTCCTGATCATGGGCTGGCTGATCCACGGCGTGGCCGGCGCCCATCGGCTGAAACTTTCGCTGAACGACGCCTATCTGCTGGCGGCAATGGCCCCACTGCCGCTATGGTTTGCCTCGCTGACCCTGTTCGTGCCCGACATGCTGTTCATCGTCAGCGGCGTACTGCTAGCGCTGATGGTCTCCTGTGGGCTGATCTATCACGGTCTTCAAGCGCTTTGCGAGCGCGAGAAGCACGATATCATGGTCATGTCGGCGACCTACACGGTCACTGCGTTCGGCCTGATGGCCTGGGGCGTGCTGCTGGCCCTGGTCTGGGCGCTCTAGACCTATCCGATAACCCGCGTGAACACCGCGACAATACGCCTCAGGATGGTGCGGGATTAAAGATGTATTTTACATGCATATTATAACCCCCCCCAGACGAAGGAGAGACGCATGCTCACCCAGCAGCAGGAGCAGCTCATCGAAGCCACCGCCCCGGTGGTTGCCCAGCACCTAGACGCCATCACCCAGCGCTTCTACCCCCTGATGTTTGCGCGCTACCCCGAGGTGGCGTCACTGTTCAATGCCGCGCACCAGCAGAGCGGTGCCCAGCAGCGCGCCCTGGCCGGCGCCGTACTGGCCTACGTGCAGCTGCGCCAGGACCCTGCCAGAGCGCGGGAGGTACTGGCCACGGTGGTCGAGAAGCACGTGTCGCTAGGCATTCAGCCTGACCAGTACCCCATCGTCGGCGAATGCCTGATGGCCGCGATCGGCGAGGAGCTTGGCGACGCCCTGACCCCGGAGATCGCCGCGGCCTGGACTGCCCTTTACGATGAGCTGGCCGGCCTGCTGATCGAGCTGGAGGAGCGGCGCTACCGGGCCTTTGCCGAGCAGCCAGGCGGCTGGCGCGGCCTGCGCCGCTTCCGCATCGCGACCACGCGCCAGGAGAGCGCCGTGATCCGCTCCTTCGTGCTCGAGCCCGAAGACGGCGGTCCGGTGGCGGATCACCAACCCGGCCAGTACATCGGCGTGCGTCTCGACATCAATGGCGAGCCGGTCTATCGCCACTACAGTCTGTCGGACTTGCCCAACGGGCGGACCTATCGCATCTCGATCAAGCGCGAAGTCGAAGGTCGGGTAAGCCGCCACTTTCACGACGAACTGGACGTTGGCGATGTCGTGAACCTGCTTCCTCCAGCCGGCGAGCTGACGCTGCAGCAGGGCAACGAGCCGCTGCTGTTGGTCAGCGGCGGCGTGGGCCAGACACCACTCCTGCCGCTGGCTCGACAGGCCCTGGCCCAGGGCAGGCAGGTGGTCTATCTGCACGCCGCCCTTGATGCCAGGCACCACGCCTTTCGCGAGGAAGTCGATGCACTGTGCCAGGCACATCCGTCACGGCTCAAGGCCGTCGCCATCCATGAACATGGCGATGAAGCCGACCATCGCGGCCGCCTTGATCGCGAGCTGCTGCGGAGCTACCTGCCGGAATCCAACCCGCGCTGCTATTTCGTAGGCCCGCAGGGCTTCATGAGTGCAGTCGACCAGGCCCTGGCGGAGCTCGGCATCGAGGCGGATCGCCGCCACTTCGAACACTTCGGCCCGTCGCGGCCGCTCGATGCGGCGTGATGCTGGCATCCGGTCCCATGCGCCCTGCCTCGGCAGGGCCGCCAAGTCAGCTTCCGGCGACAATCCCGCTTCGCCATGACCTTCATCAAGAGCCGCCCGAGCATAGTCGACTAGCATGGTCGGGTTTACCCAGACTGCGAGGAGAGCGACATGGAGCTCGTCTGCCCGGCCGGCAACCTGCCGGCCCTGAAGCGGGCGGTGGATGAAGGCGCCGATGCCGTCTACTTCGGCTTCCAGAACGCCACCAACGCCCGGCAGTTCGCCGGGCTGAACTTCACCGACAAGCGCGCCCGCGAAGGCATCGACTACGCCCATGCCCGCGGCAAGCGGGTGTTCTGCGCCATCAATACCTACCCGCAGCCCGACGGCTGGCACCAGTGGACCCGCGCCGTGGACCAGGCCGCCGATCTCGGCGTCGACGCCCTGATCATGGCCGATATGGGGCTGCTCGACTACGCCGCACGGCGCCACCCGGATCTCGCCCGCCACCTGTCGGTGCAGGGTTCGGCCACCAGCCACGAGGCCTTGCGCTTCTATCACGACCAGTTCGGCATCAAGCGCGCCGTGCTACCGCGGGTGCTCTCCATCACCCAGGTGCGTGATCTCGCGAAGCAGAGCCCGGTGGAGCTGGAGGTGTTCGCCTTCGGCAGCCTGTGCATCATGGCCGAGGGGCGCTGCTATCTCTCGTCCTATCTCACCGGCGAGTCGCCCAACACCCGCGGTGTCTGCTCGCCAGCGGCCCACGTGCGCTGGGAGGAGACGCCCCAGGGGCTGGAGTCGCGCTTGAACGGCGTGCTGATCGATCGCTACGGCGAGGGCGAGCGCGCCGGCTACCCCACCCTGTGCAAGGGGCGCTTCGAGGTCGGCGGCGAGACCTATCACGCCATCGAGGAGCCCACCAGCCTCAACACTCTGGAGCTGCTGCCGGAGCTGCGAGAGCTGGGCATCAGCGCGGTGAAGATCGAGGGCCGCCAGCGCAGCCCGGCCTATGTGTCGAAGGTGGCCGGTATCTGGCGCCAGGCGCTGGATCGCCTCGAGCGAACGCCGGAGCGCTTCCACCCCGACCCCGCCTGGATGGCCGGCCTCGGCGAGGTCTCCGAAGGTGCCACCACCACCCTGGGTGCCTACGAGCGCCGCTGGAAATAGGAGGTTTCATGTCATCCGATTCCCTGCAGCTCGCCCTGGGCCCAGTGCTGTTCTACTGGACCCGCGAGCGCTACGCCGACTTCTACCGTGAGGCCGCCGACTGGCCGGTGGAGATCGTCACCCTGGGCGAGTCCGTCTGCTCGCGTCGCCGCGACATGAAGCTCGACGACTGGCTCGGCATCGGCCGCGAGCTGGCCCAGAGCGGCAAGCAGGTGGTGCTGGCGAGCCAGACCCTGATCGAGTCCGAGGCCGACCTGCGCGATCTGCGCAAGCTGTGCGACAACGGCGAGTTCACGGTCGAGGCCAACGACCAGAGCGCCCTGCAGCGCCTAGCCGCCGCCGGCCTGCCCTTCGTTGCCGGGGCGGCACTTAACCTCTACAACCCGGCCGCCATCGGCGTGATGGCCCGGGCCGGCATGCGCCGCTGGCAGGCGCCGGTGGAGATGTCTCGCGACGATCTCGCCCGGCTGCTGGCCGACTGCGCTGCCGAGGGGCTCGATGCGCCCTGCGAGGTGTTCGCCTACGGCCACCTGCCGCTGGCCTGGTCGTCGCGCTGCTTTACCGCGCGGCGCCACCAGAAGCCCAAGGACCGCTGCCAGTTCGTGTGCCAGAAGTACCCGGAAGGCCTGGCGCTGCGCTCACAGGAATCCAAGGAGGTGTTCACCCTCAACGGCATACAGACCCTCTCTGGCGCCTGTCAGGACCTGCGCCACGAGGTCAGCGACATGGCCGCAATGGGCGTGGCCGTGGCGCGGCTGAGCCCCCGCGCCGAGGGCATGGCCGAGGTGGTGGCGGCCTTCGACGCCGCCCGCCGCGGCGAGCTGCCCACCGCCGACCCGCTGGCCCTGGTCGAGGCCGAGGTGTGCGACGGCTACTGGCACGGTCGCCCGGGCATGGACAACACCCGGCTGACCGCCGGCTGAACCGCCCCACGATGAGCGCCTTTGCCCCCGTCTTCGAACCCCGCCAATCGGCGGGGTTCGTCGTTTCCCGACGTTCCGACTGGCCTTTTTCTGATCTGGATCATTTTCTCTCGCTGCCGAAGGCTTTAGCCTTCACACACCATATGTTGTGGTTAGAAACGCAAAACGGCAGCACATATAGGGAGATTACGGTGAACACCCCCATCCGCCAGGCCGGCCCGCGCCGCATCGACGTCGCCTCGACCGTCAACGAATACCTCGAACGCGCGGACTGGCGCGTGCACGCCAATGCCAACCAGGGCTACTCCCTGGGCGGGCTGATCCTCAACGTCTCGGGCAAGCTGATCGCCAACTACTGGCTCGACGAGGTCTACCCTGCCGAGGTCGGCGCCGCCCACCGTGATGGCGACCTGCACATTCACGATCTCGACATGCTGTGCGGCTACTGCGCCGGCTGGTCGCTGCGCCAGCTGCTGATCGAAGGCTTCAACGGCGTACCCGGGCGCGCCGAGAGCGATCCGCCCCGCCACCTCTCCAGCGCCCTGGGGCAGATGGTCAACTTTCTCGGCACGCTGCAGAACGAGTGGGCCGGCGCCCAGGCCTTCAGCTCATTCGATACCTATCTCGCCCCCTACGTGCGCAAGGACGGCCTCGACTTCGCAGCGGTGAAGCAGGCGATCCAGGAGTTCATCTACGACCTCAACGTACCGTCGCGCTGGGGCAGCCAGACGCCGTTCACCAACCTCACCTTCGACTGGGTGTGCCCGGCGGACCTGCGCGATCAGGTGCCAATCGTCGGCGGCGAGGAGCAGCCCTTCACCTACGGCGAGCTGCAGGCGGAGATGGACCTGCTCAATCGCGCCTATCTGGAGGTGATGGAGGCCGGTGACCGTCAGGGACGGGTGTTCACCTTCCCCATCCCCACCTACAACATCACCCCGGACTTCGACTGGGAGAGCGACAATGCCGAACGGCTGTTCGCGCTGACCGCCAAGTACGGCCTGCCCTACTTCCAGAACTTCCTCAACTCCGACCTGGAGCCGCACATGGTGCGCTCCATGTGCTGCCGCCTGCAGCTCGACCTCTCCGAGTTGCTCAAGCGTGGCAACGGCCTGTTCGGCAGCGCCGAGCAGACCGGCTCGCTGGGGGTGGTGACGCTCAATTGCGCACGACTGGGTTATCGCTTCGCCGGCGACCGGGCGGGCCTGCTTTGCGAACTCGACCGCCTGCTGGCGCTGGGCCGCGACAGCCTGGAGCTCAAGCGCGAGTGTATCCAGCAGTGGATGAACGAGGGGCTCTACCCCTATACCCAGCGCTACCTGGGCACCCTGCGCAACCACTTCTCCACCCTGGGCGTGAACGGGCTCAACGAGATGGTGCGCAACTTCTGCGACGACCGCTACGACATCACCGCCCCCGAAGGGCGCCAGCTCGCCCTCGAAGTGCTCGACCACGTGCGCACCAGGATGCAGCAGTTCCAGGCCGAGACCGGCCACCTCTACAACCTGGAAGCGACCCCGGCGGAGGGCACCACCTACCGTTTCGCCCGCGCCGATGCCGAGCGCTTCCCTGGCATTCTGCAGGCCGGCACGCCGGAGGCGCCCTACTACACCAACTCCAGCCAGCTGCCGGTGGGGCACACCGACGACCCCTTCGAGGCGCTGATTCACCAGGACCCGCTGCAGACCCGCTACACCGGCGGTACCGTGCTGCACCTCTACATGCGCGAGCGGCTCTCCAGCGCCACCGCCTGCCGCAAGCTGGTACACACCGCGCTGTCGCGCTTCCGCCTGCCCTACATCACCGTGACGCCGACCTTCTCGATCTGCCCGGTACATGGCTATCTGGCCGGCGAACACGAGTTCTGCCCGAAGTGCGACGAAGCACTGCTGGCAAGACGCGCCGCGGCCGTACCGGCCTGAGCGTTTTCACCAATCGCCGTGCATAAACCCACGGTCTCTGCAACCACTGGAAGGAGCCAACCCATGACGAACATCGACACCCTGCCCACCGAACAACGCCAGCGCTGCGAGGTATGGACCCGCGTGATGGGCTATCACCGCCCAACCAGCCAGTTCAATGTCGGTAAGCGCGCCGAGCACCGCGAGCGCCGCCACTTCACCGAGCGGGCCGCCGCCCTGACGCCCTGATATTCGACCGACTGAGCGGCCGGGCCCTGCGCCCGGCATTGGAGCTTCTCGATGATCGCCACCGACCTCGACCCGACTCACCTGGCCTCCCTCGACGGCATCCGCTTACCCGTCGCCGGCATGACCCAGATGACCACGCTGGACTATCCGGACCACCTGGCCTGCGTGGTATTCCTGCAGGGCTGTCCGCTGCGCTGCGGCTACTGCCACAACGGCCACATGATGGCGCCGCGCCGCGGCGATGAGAGCGAGTGGCAGGCGGTACGGGAGTTCCTGGAGAGCCGCCAGGGGCTGCTCGAGGCGGTGGTGTTCAGCGGCGGCGAGCCGACCCTGCACAACGCCCTGCCGGCGGCGGTACGCGAGGTGAAGGCAATGGGCTTCAAGGTCGGCTTGCACACCGCCGGTTCCTACCCGGGGCGGCTGTCGCGCCTGTTGCCCTGGCTCGACTGGGTGGGGCTCGACGTCAAGGGCCGCGGCGGTGACTTCGACCGCATCTGCGGCCGGCCGGGCATTTGGCAGCGCAACAGCCAGAGCCTGATGGCTCTGCTCGACAGCGGTGTCGCCTTCGAATGTCGCACCACCGTGCATTGGCGCGACTTCGAGCTGAACGACGTGGAACGCCTGGCGCTGACCCTGGCCGACTGCGGCGTACGCCACTACGCCATCCAGATGGCTCGCACCCGCCAGTGCCTCGATCCGGCCTACTGCCAGCCGGTGGAGAACGCCCCGCCGCGAGGCATGCTCGCCGGCCTGGTCAAGCGTCTCGCTCCCCACTTCGAAAATATAGAGCTGCGCGAGTGAACCCAGGCGACACCACGGCCTTCATGCGACTCGCCAACCGAGGATACCGGCGCGCAACCCACCGTCATCGGGATGAACTATGCTGAGGGGGAATCCTTGAACCGCTTGAGGAGAGGGACATGCTCAACAAGTTGGGAATCGCCCTGTATTTTCTTTTCTGGGCAGCTGCCATCGTCGTGATGTTCGCTCTGGTGGCCGGTCTGTTCTATCTCGTCGCCATCGACCAGTATCCCATCAGTTGGAACTTGGTGTCGGGCAGCCTGTTCTTCATCATCCTTGCCGTCATCTTCTGGGTCTGTGCCCAAGTCTCGAGGTACTACCTCGCGGAGGCAGGATCACCGCCACCTGACAGCAACGCATCATAAATTCCAGTGGCTGAGGTTCTCCGGCCCGAAGGCATCAGGCAGCAGTTCATCGATGGTGTAGCGCTTGAGCAGTTTGCCCTCGGCATCGAGCACGTAAATTTGGGTGTCGGCGCCGGCAAATTCTCTGATCCGTTGACGGCAGTCACCGCAAGGCGTGCAGCGATGAGCCCCCGGGCCAATGACGTAAACGGCATGCAGGCGCCGCTCGCCGGCGCTGATCATGGCGGCAATAGCCGAGGCCTCGGCGCACAGCCCCTTGTAGTGGGCCACCTCGACGTTGGCGCCGAAAAAACGCGCCCCGCTAGCACTTTCCACCATGGCACCCACCGGGTGCTCGGAGTAGGGCGCGTAGGCATTCCCGCGCACGGCGATCAAAGCACCAACGATGGCCGGGTCGACGGTGTCGCTCATGCCGCCCCCGCCGCGTCGTCGCGCAGCACCGCTTCCAGCGCCACCTCGACCATCTCGTTGAAGCTGCGCTCGCGAGCCTCGCTGGGCAGCGACTCGCCCTTGAGGATGTGGTCAGAGACGGTACAGATGGTCATTGCCCGGCCGCCGAACTCCGCCGCCACGCCGTAGAGTCCCGCCGCCTCCATCTCAACGCCGACGATGCCATAGCGCTTCATCAGTTCGAACAGCTCGCCCTGGGGGTTGTAGAACAGGTCCGCCGAGAACAGGTTGCCCACCTTGACCGGCACGCCCTGGGCCGCGGCGGCGTCCACCGCATGGCGGGTCAGTTCGAAGTCGGCGATGGCGGCGAAGTCGTGGCCCATGAGGCGGGTGCGGTTGACCGCCGAGTCGGTACTTGCACCGAGGCCGATCACCACGTCGCGCACCGCCACGTCATCGCGCACCGCGCCGCAGGAGCCGACCCGGATCAGGCGCTGCACGCCGTAGTCGGTGATCAGCTCCTTGGCGTAGATGGAGACCGAGGGGATGCCCATGCCGTGGCCCATCACCGAGATGTCGCGGCCGCGATAGCGGCCGGTGAAGCCGAGCATGTTGCGCACGCTGTTCACCTCGCGGGCATCCTCGAGGAAGGTCTCGGCGATGTGCTTGGCACGCAGCGGGTCGCCGGGCATCAGCACGGTGTCGGCGAAGATGCCGCGTTCGCCTTGGATATGGGGAGTCGCCATGTCAGGCTCCTATGCAGCGAGAGGGTCGGGTTGAGGCGGAGAGGCAATAAAACTCGTGCCGTCGGCCATGGGCGCCAGGCCCAGATGCGCCGCCAGGCTCTGGCCGATATCGGCGAAGGTGTCTCGCGCGCCAAGCGAGCCGGGAGCGAGCCCGGCCCCCAATGCCAGCACCGGCACCCGCTCGCGGGTGTGGTCGGTGCCATGCCAGGTGGGGTCGCAGCCGTGGTCGGCGGTGATCACCAGCAGGTCGTCGTCGCGCAGTTTGGCCAGCAGCTCGGGCAGCCGCGCGTCGAAGGCCTCCAGCGCAGCGGCATAGCCGGTCACGTCGCGGCGGTGGCCGTAGAGGGTGTCGAAGTCGACGAAGTTGGTCATCACCAGCGAGCGCTCGCCGGCCTCGTCCAGGGCGGCCAGGGTGGCGTCCATCAGCGCATCGTGGCCGCTGGCCTTGAGCGTGCGCGTCACCCCGCAGTGGGCGTAGATGTCGGCGATCTTGCCGATGGCGAACACCTCGCCGCCGTCGTCGCACAGCTTCTGCAGCACCGTGGGCGCGGGCGGCTCGACGCTGTAGTCTCGGCGGTTGGCGGTGCGGGTGAAGTCCGCCGCGCTCTGGCCGACGAAGGGCCGCGCGATCACCCGGCCGATGTTGTAGGGCTCGAGGAGGCGCCGGGCGGTCTCGCACAGGGCGTGGAGCCGCGCGAGGCCGAACGACTCCTCGTGGGCAGCGATCTGCAGCACCGAGTCCGCCGAGGTATAGACGATGGGCTTGCCGCTGGCCATGTGCTCCTCGCCAAGCCGGGCGATGATCTCGGTGCCCGAGGCGTGGCAGTTGCCCAGCACGCCGGGCAGCTCGCCCTCGCGGATCAGCGCTGCGAGCAGCTCGGGCGGAAAGCTCTCTTCGCGGTCGAGGAAGTAGCCCCAGTCGAAGCGCACCGGCACCCCGGCGATCTCCCAATGGCCCGAGGGGGTGTCCTTGCCCGAGGAGATCTCCCCGGCGTGGCCGTAAGCGCCGATCACTTCGACCGGTACCTCGATGCCCTCGGCCCAGGCGCCGGTGCTTTCGCGGTGGGCGTGGAACAGCCCCAGCCGGCCCAGGTTGGGCAGTGCCAGCGGTCCTCGGCGACTAGCGCCGTCACAGTGGCCATGAGCACAGGCGGCGGCGATATGGCCCAGGGTGTCGGCCCCGGCGTCGCCAAAGCGCTCGGCATCGGGGGCCGCGCCGATGCCGAAGGAGTCGAGTACCAGCACGATGGCACGGGTCATGGCGCCTCCCGACGGATCACGTCTTGAATGAGTGTAGGCAGTACGACGTCGCCGAGCGCGACGTCGTTCACTTCGATGGCCGCGCGCAGTTGGCCGGAGGCGCGCTCGGCATCGGCCTCGCTGCCGGCGTGCACCCAGGCCAGCGGGCGTTCGCCGTCGATCGCTTCGCCGATGGCGGCGATATCGCTCAGGCCAACGCTAGGATCGATGGCATCGCTCGGCGCACGGCGTCCGCCGCCCAGCGTCACCACGGCGAGGCCCAGGGCGCGGGTGTCCATGCGCGTGACCCGGCCGCTGCGCTCGGCGTATACGGGGCGCACCACTGCCGCCCGGGGCAGATGGCGGTCATGGCGTTCGAGCAGGTCGGCGGGGCCGCCCAGGCCCGCCACCATGCGCGCGAAGCGCTCGGCGGCAGCGCCGCTGGCGAGCCGCTCGTCGAGCAGGGCCAGGGCGCCTTCATGGTCGCTGGCCAGCCTGCCGGCCAGCAGCAGCTCGGCGGCAAGCGTGCGGGTTACCTCCAGCAGACGCCCGCCCCTCTTATCTCCCGTCTTTTCACAAGTCAGCAACGCAATCGCCTCGCGCACCTCGACGGCGTTGCCGGCGCAGGGCGCTAGCGGCTGGCTCATGTCGGTGAGCAGCGCGGTGGTCGGCGTGCCGGCGCGGCTGGCCACTTCGGCGATGGTGCTGGCCAGCTCGAACGACGCCTCGTGAGTGGGCATAAAGGCGCCGCTGCCGCTCTTGACGTCCATCACCAGGGCGTCGAGGCCGCAGGCCAGCTTCTTGCCGAGGATCGAGCTGACGATCAGCGGCAGCGACTCCACCGTGGCGGTGACGTCGCGGATGGCGTAGAGCCGCCGGTCGGCCGGGGCCAGCTCGGCGGTCTGGCCGACGATGGCCACGCCCGCTTCGCGTACCAGCTTGCGCAAGCGCTCCCGCGTGGGGGCGATGTCGTAGCCGGGAATCGCCTCGAGCTTGTCCAGAGTGCCGCCGGTATGGCCCAGGCCGCGACCGGAAACCATCGGCACGTAGCCGCCGCAGGCGGCGATCCACGGCCCCAGCACCAGCGAGACGAGGTCGCCCACGCCACCGGTGGAGTGCTTGTCGAGCACCGGCCCCGGCAGATCGAGCCCCGGGCCCAGGCCGCGCCACGTCAGCACCTCACCGGAGTCGCGCACCGCCTCGGTGAGCGCCACCGTCTCGGCGGCATTCATGCCGTTGAGATAGATTGCCATGGCCAGCGCGCCGACCTGGGCGTCGGAAAGGCTGCCGTCACTGATGCCGCCCACCAGCTCGCCTATCTCCTCGGACGAGAGCGCCTGGCCATCGCGCTTGGCGCGGATCAGCTCCTGAGGAAGCGCACGGAAAGCCATCAGTAGCCTCCCGTCGAGCCCTTGTCTTACTGCTCGACGCCCAGGGTGTCGAGCAGGCTGCCGAGCAGCCCCGAGGCACCGAAGCGGAAGTGCGCCGGAGTGATCCACTCGGCCCCCATCACCCGCTCGGCAAGCTGCAGGTAGGCGGCGGCATCCTCGGCGGTGCGCACCCCTCCGGCGGCCTTGAAGCCGACGTCGCGGCCGCTCGCCTTGATCGCGGTGAGCAGGATCTTGGCGGCATTCAGGGTGGCGTTGACCGCCACCTTGCCGGTGGAGGTCTTGAGGAAGTCGGCGCCGCCGTCGATGGCCAGCATGCCGGCGCGGTCGATCAGCCCGGCGTCCTCGAGTTCGCCGGTTTCCAGGATCACCTTGAGCACGGCGTCGCCGCACTCGCGCTTGCACGCCTCGACCAGTTCGCGGCCGACCTCGGCGTCGCCCGCCATCAGCGCACGGTAGGGAAAGACCACGTCGACCTCGTCGGCGCCGGCGGCGATGGCCGCCCGGGTCTCGGCCGCGGCGCGCTCCACGTCCGCCTCGCCGTGGGGGAAGTTGGTCACCGTGGCCACCTTCACCTTGCCGGCCAGGCCCTGCTCGGCCAGCGCCTGACGCGCGGTTGGCACGAAGGCGGGATAGACGCACACCGCCGCCGGATGACCCGCCGGCGTGTTGGCGCGGGCGCACAGCTCGTGAATTACGGCGTCGCTGTCGTCGCCGTTGAGGCTGGTGAGGTCCATCAGCGCCAGGGCCTGGCGCGCGGCCTGCTGCAGTTCGGTCATGACGTTACCTGTCGAAGCAAAGAATTTACGGTGGCCATCAGATCACTCCACCGATGGAGAGGAAGAACCCGGCAATGGCCGCCGACATCAGGTTGGAGAGGGTGCCGGCCAGCACCGCCTTGACCCCGAAGCGGGCAATGTCGTGACGCCGGCTGGGAGCGATACTGCCCAGGCCGCCGAGCAGGATGGCAATCGACGAGAGGTTGGCAAAGCCACACAGGGCGAAGGAGAGGATGGCAATGGTGTGGCCGCTCATGGCCTGGCCGGTGTTCGCCACCATCGCATCACCCTCGATATAGGGCGACAGGTTGATGTAGGCGACGAACTCGTTGACCACGATTTTCTGGCCGATGAAGGAGCCGGCCAGGGTGGCCTCCTCCCAGGGTACCCCGAGCACGAAGGCCAGCGGCGCGAACAGCCAGCCGAGGATCAGCTCCAGGCTAAGCTGCTCGACGCCGACCCAGCCGCCGACGCCGCCGAGCATGCTGTTGACCAGCGCGATCAGACCGATGAAGGCGAGCAGCATGGCGCCGACGTTGGCCGCCAGGCGCAGCCCGGACGAGGCCCCCGACGCCGCCGCGTCGAGCACGTTGACCGGCCTGTCCTCGGCCTCGATCACCTCGCTGGCCTCCTCCACATCGTCCACCGGCTTCTCGGTCTCGGGCATGATCAGCTTGGCGAACAGCAGCCCACCCGGTGCGGCCATGAACGAGGCCGCCACCAGGTACTCCATGGGAATGCCCAGCGCCGCATAGCCCGCCAGCACCGAGCCGGCCACCGAGGCCAACCCGCCGCACATCACCGCGAACAGCTGCGAGGGGGTCATTCGGGCGATGAAGGGGCGCACCACCAGCGGTGCCTCGGTCTGGCCGACGAAAATGTTGGCGGTAGCCGAGAGCGACTCGGTGCGGGAGGTGCCCAGCGCCTTCTGCAGCGCCCCGCCGAGGATGCGGATCACCCACTGCATGATGCCGATGTAGTAGAGCACGGCGATCAGTGAGGAGAAGAAGATGATTACCGGCAGCACCTTGATGGCGAAGACGAAGCCGATGTTGTCGGTATCGGCGAGACCGCCGAAGAGGAAGTCGATGCCGTCGTTGGCGTAGAGCACTACCTGGCTGACGCCGGCGGAAATCGCTTGCAGCACCGCCTGACCGAACGGCACGTAGAGCACGAAGGCGCCGATGCCGGCCTGAATGGCGAAGGCGCCACCCACGGTTCGCAGGCGGATGTCGCGGCGGCTGGTGGAGAAGATGAGGGCGATGGCAATCAACGTCGCCATGCCGACCAGGCTCATGATGGCAGTCATGGGATCCTTCCTTTGGTGCTGCGATGGCCTTGGCTGGAACCGCACCTGAATAGGGTAGGAAGTGGATGGATGTCACGCACAATGTTAAAAATATAACATTGAATGTGATAATGCCAACACGGGCATGAACTGAGCGGAAAGCCATGAACAGAAATCGTCACCAAGTGAGCCAGGCGACATGTCTCCTTGGTGTCGGCAGTGGAAAATGCCTGGCATCTGGCTCAGCATAGGGAGCCAACCTAAGCAACCTTCGCATTGCGTCACATGGTAGGAAAACTTGGAGGCAAGCCATTGAATGCCCGCAGTGTTTCGCGCCTGGCCCGCCTGCAGCAGGCGCTGGCTGGCGGTGGCACCCTTCATCTGCGTGACGCTGCCCGCCTGTGTGGTGTCTCCGAGATGACGATTCGTCGCGACATCGACGCAAGCGATGGCGCCATGACGCTGCTTGGCGGTCGTCTCGTGATGGCCGATAACCCGCAGTTCGCACCGGTCTACGACCTGGACCGGCAGCAATACAGCCATGCCATGACCAAGCGCCGGCTGTGCGAACGAGCGGCCGGCTTCCTCGCCGATGGCGACACCCTGTTCGTCGACTGCGGTACGACCCTGCTTCCGCTGGTTAACCTGCTTGCCAGCCACGAGCGCCTTACGGTGGTGACCTATGCACTCAACGTCGCCAACGCCGTCAGCCTGCTGCCCGGGGTGCGACTGGTGCTGCTCGGTGGCCTATTCCATGCCAGTTCACGCTCCTTCGGCAGCGACGACATGAACGCGGTGATCGGCCGCCTGGGCATCAACCGCGCCTTCATCTCGGCCGCCGGGGTGCACGCCCAGCGCGGCGTGAGCTGCTTCCACTTCCACGAGGTCGCGCCCAAGCAGGCCGCCATCGCCTGCGCCGAGCAGCGCCTGCTGGTGGTGGACGAAAGCAAGGTCGGCCAGATCCGCCCTGCCTACTTCGCCCAGCTCGACGACTTCGACGTGGTGATCACCGACGGCGACATGACCCTACCGCAAGCCGACGGCGGCCCCAGAATCGTCGCCGCCTGACCCCAGACACGACGAAGCCGGAACAAGTCCGGCTTCTGGGCCTTGATGGCCGAGCGCAGCCAGTTACTGCTATACGGAAAACTTGTCGAGCGATGGCCAGACTAGGCAAAAATCGGCGACAAATCGGCAGGAAAGCCGATTTGGGCAGCTCCGCTGCTCGAAGAGCGAGCGACAGGGATGTCGCGAGTCCAAGGACGGAGTTTACAAGCTGTAAATGAGTACTTTGAGCCGATTTTTAACGACGTATGGCCGAGCGCAGACAGTTTTCAACCGCACTTGGACCAGCCGCAACCTGCATAACAGGTCGGGCATCCATCCATCATGATCAGCTCGCCGCGGCACTCCGGGCAGTGGCCCACTACCGTGGGGCCGTCGCCCTTCTCTTCGGCGGCTGCCGCCTTGGCCTGCTTCTCGGCCTTGGCTTCCTCTTCAGGCGTGGGGGGCTGCCAGGGATGGCCGTGGGTCAGGCGGTGGGCGTAGCGGCGCACCAGCTCCTCCACCGGCACCTGGTTGCCGTCCTGATCGAGGAACCCACGGCGGTAGAGGATCTGCTGGATCGACCAGGCGATGGCGGCCACTTCGGAGTCGTGAAACATCGGCTTGCCCCAGCGGTTCATGCCGCAGCGGACCAGGCCCTTGTCCCACGCCACCTTACGCAGATCAGCCACCGCCTGGGTGACGTAGCCGCCGCGGGCGGCCAGCGACAGGCTGCGCATGGTGGCGGTGATCCACTGGTGCTCGCTGGAGAGCTGGCCGGAGGGGAAGAAGAACTCCACCGGGCGCTCGATTACCACCCGCTTGCCGTCGAGCACGCCTTCTACCGGCATGAAGGAGACCAGCAGGTAGACCTTCTTGCGGCCTTCGGCGCCAACGTAGGAGATCTTCTCGGAGACGGCCTCCAGCGTCCCTTCCGGACGCGAGGGAATGCGTACCGTGAGCGGGTTCTCGTCGGCCAGCGGCGCCTCTTGCACCGCCTTCTTGACGCTGTAGGAAACGATCTTGGACTTGATTTCGACGGCCATCAGCAGGCTCCTTCAATACTTGTCTTCATGACGCAGGGACGGATCGGGCGGTTACCACTTTCCATAAGTTCCCTCTTTTAGCGCGTCATAGAGATTGGCCGCGTTGTGTTCCTCGCCGTCGTAGATCACCTTCTCGTCGCCGGAAAGCTCCAGCGTCTCGCCGTCCTCCAGCTCGAAGACATAGGTGGTGTTCTTGAGGTCGTCCTCGCGCACCAGCACACCCTGGAAGGCCTCGGGGTTGAAGCGGAAGGTGGTGCAGCCCTTGAGTTTGCTCTCGTAGGCGTCCAGGTAGAGGTCCTTGAACTGCTCGAAGGGGAACTCGGTGGGCACGTTCACCGTCTTGGAAATCGCCGAGTCGACCCACACCTGGGCCGCCGCCTGCACCGCCACGTGCTGCTTGGGGCTGACCGCGTCGGCGGTGATGAAGTAGTCCGGCAGGTCGCTCTCCACCGCGTCGCTGGCGATGAAGTGGCGGTAGGCGGCCAGTTCGAAGGAGACCACCTCGACCTGCTCCTTGGTCTTCTTGCCCGCCTGGATCACGTTGCGGAAGTAGCGGTGCGAGAACGACGGCTCGATGCCGTTGGAGGCGTTGTTGCCCAGCGACAGCGAGATCGTGCCGGTCGGCGCGATGGAGCTGTGGTGGGTGAAGCGCGCGCCGTGCTCGGCCAGCGCGGCGACCAGCTCCGGCTCCACCTCGGCGACCTTCTGCATGTAGCGGCTGTAGCGGGCGTGCAGGATACGACCCGGCACCTTGTCGCCGATCTCGTAGCCGTCCTTCTTGAGTTCCGGACGCTCACGCAGCATCTTCGGCGTGATCTCGAAGTCCTCGGCAAGAATCGGCGCCATGCCCTTCTCGCGGGAGAGTTCCAGCGCCTGCTTCCAGCCCTCGATGGCCAGGTTGCGGCTAACTTCCTCGGTAAAGGCCAGCGACTCGGCGGAGCCGTAGGGGATCTTGAGCATGGTCAGGGTCGAACCGAGGCCGAGGAAGCCCATGCCATGACGACGCTTGGCCTCGATCTCGCGGCGCTGACCCTCGAGCGGCAGGCCGCTGATCTCGACCACGTTGTCGAGCATGCGGGTGAAGATCGCCACCACCTTGCGGTAGCGCTCCCAGTCGAAGCGTGGCTTCTTGCCGAAGGGGTCGATGACGAAGCGGGTCAGGTTGACCGAACCCAGCAGGCAGGCGCCTTCCGGCGGCAGCGGCTGCTCGCCGCAGGGGTTGGTGGCGCGGATCTCCTCGCAGAACCAGTTGTTGTTCATGCGGTTGACCTGGTCGATCAGGATGAAGCCCGGCTCGGCGAAGTCGTAGGTGGAACGCATGATGGTGTCCCACAGCTCGCGCGCCTTGATGACTTCGACGATGCGGCAGGCCACGCGGCCTTCGGCATCGACGGTATAGGCGTCCTCGATCACCGGCCAGTCGCGATAGATCAGGTCCTCGGGCTTCACATCCTCCTTCTCGCCGGCGTGCAGCGGGAAGGCCAGCGGCCAGTCGGCGTCGTTCTTCACCGCTTCCATGAACTCGTCGGTGATCAGCAGCGAGAGGTTGAACTGACGCAGCCGGCCGGCCTCGCGCTTGGCCTCGATGAAGCTGCGCACGTCGGGGTGGCCAACGTCGAAGGTGCCCATCTGGGCGCCGCGGCGACCGCCCGCCGAGGCTACCGTAAAGCACATCTTGTCGAAGATATCCATGAACGCCAACGGGCCGTTGGTACCGGCGCCGGCGCCGAACACGAAGGCGCCCTTGTGGCGCAGGGTGGAGAACTCGTAGCCGATGCCGCAGCCTGCCTTGAGGGTCATGCCGGCATCCACCACCGAGGAGAGAATGTCGTGCATGGAGTCGCGGATGGTGCGCGAGACGGTGCAGTTGATCAGGCTCACCGCCGGCTTGTAGTCCTCGGCGCCGGCGTTGGACATGATGCGCCCGGCGGGAATGGCACCGTTTTCCAGCGCCCAGCGAAACTTGGGCAGCCACTCCTCGGCCTTGTCGCCTTCCACCGCCGCCAGGGCGCGCGCCACGCGCTCCCAGGTCGCTGCCACATCCTTGTCAACGGGCCGGCCATGACGATCCTTGAGACGATACTTGGAGTCCCAGATATCGCGTGAGGGCGCTTGCATAGGCACCTCGTGGGATGTCTTGACGGCCTTGGTGGAAGTACTCATGCAGGGATCTCCAGTAAGGGTCAAAAAGTCAAATCGGTCAACGTTCGTGGCGCGCCATGCGTTCGAAACGCACCAGCCATTCGCCGAGGCGGCCCTGGGCCAGGCCCTCCTCGCGGCTGTCCAGCAGGTTCTTGACCATCAGGCCAAGCTCGGTGTCGCCCTCGATCACCAGGCGACGCTGGAAAAACAGGGCATCAGGATCCTCGCGACGGGTTGCCAGGCACAGAAACTCGCGCCAGCCGCCGCGAATCGTGGCCTCTCCCGCCTCGCGAGTCAGCCGGAAGCGCTCCCCCTCGAGGGTCAAGGTCAATTGAACGCCCAGGTCATCGACGTGCAGCGAGATCCGGCGGCCTTCGAGCGCATCGAACTCGCCCTCGGCCAGCGGCTCGGCGAAGGTGCGGTTGAGCAGCGGCTCGATCAGCTGCCGCTTCAAGGTAAGCGGCACACGAGGATCAAGAGTGCGAATCAGACGGGTCGGGGCGGGCGGGCGCGGCAAGCGAGCAAGGGGCAGCGGAAACATAGCGACTCTCCGGTGGAGCGAACCAGTGGATTCAGCGCGGCACAGGGCCACCAAACCGACCATCCTAAGCTCGGCGCGGGCTGCCTGCACTGATATGCGTCAAGCCTGTGCCAATGCCCCCAACCGGGGCCTTGGCTACCATATATAGCCGACGACCCACGTTCAAGCACCACATGTGGTCTTTATTTTAACGCTAGGGCTTGCAATCCGTAACTATTTGATCCCCAAGCGGCGCGCCAGCTTGTGCAGATTACTGGGGTCCACGGCAAGCCGGCGAGCGGCATTCGCCCAATTGCCACCGCACGCCGCCAGCGCATCGCGAATCGCTCGGCGCTGGGCGGTTTCGACTTGGCGACGTAGCGGTTCGACGTCGTTCACCGTCACCTCCTGGATGTCGAGTGCAGGGGGGCCGTTCGCCATGCCTTGAGTGGCTTTCAACGCTTGGACATGAGGAAGGTCGAGCCACTCTGGCTGCAGGGTGACGATATCGTTGCGCCGTGCGCCGTGACCCAGCGCCTTGATCGCCGCCCGGCTGATCACGTGCTCCAGCTCACGAACGTTGCCGGGCCAGGCGTATTCCAGCAACACCGCCTCGGCCGCCGAGGACAGGCGCAGGCTGCGTACGCCGAGTCGCGCACGGTTGATCTCGAGAAAATGACCGGCCAGTACCAGCACGTCGCTACCGCGCTCGCGCAGTGGTGGAATGGCAACGGGATAAACCGATAGTCGGTGATAAAGGTCGGCGCGGAACAAGCCGTCGCGTACGCCCTCGGCCAGATGGCGGTTGGTGGCGGCAATAATTCGCACGTCGACCCGGCGCGGGGTGTCCTCGCCCAGGCGCTGCACCTCGCCGTTCTGCAGCGCGCGTAGCAGCTTGGCCTGGATCGCCATCGGCAGCTCGCCCACTTCATCGAGAAACAGGCTGCCCCCGTCGGCCGTCTCGAAGCGCCCGGCACGATCCGCCGTGGCGCCGGAAAAGGCGCCCTTCACGTGACCGAACAGCTCGCTCTCGGCCAGGGTCTCGGGCAGCGCCGCGCAGTTGACCTGTACCAGCGCTTGATCACCCCGCGGCGAGCGCTGATGCAGTCGCCGCGCAAAGAGCTCCTTGCCCACCCCGGTCTCGCCCGTCAGCAACACCGGCAGATCCGAGTCGGCCACCACGTCGAGCTCATGCAGCAGACGCTGCAGCCCGGCACTATGGCCGAGGATCTCACCACTCTCACCTGATACGGCATGTTCAACCACTCCGTGCTGCGACATGCGCAGCGCACGCACCTCCTGCTCCAGTCGCGAAACGCGCACCGCGGCCTCGACAAGCAGCGCATAGCGCTCCAGCATCGTGCGTGCGGCTTCATCGAAGGTGCCAGCGACCAAGGCGTCCAGGGTCAGTACGCCCCAAGGCTCGCCCTCCACGTGCAGGCTGATGCCCATGCAATCGTGCACGTGCAGGGGCTCGCCTGGCTGCTGCTCGACCAGCCCGTCGTAGGGGTCGGGCAGCGTCGAATCGGGCGGGAACAAGGTGGTACGGCGACTGGTGAGGATGGTGGCCAGGCGGGGGTGACGGGCCACCTCGAAGCGTCGCCCCAGCGCCTCGCGCACCAGCCCATCCACGGCCACGGGTGCCAGCACGTCATCGTGGAGTCGCAACAGGCACACCGCACCGCAGCGAAAGCCTTCTCGCAGCGTGCGCACCAGCCGCTGCAGGCGTACGGCACTGGGCAGATCGGCGGTCAGGTCGGCCAGCAGGGAGTCATCGAGCATGGTAAAAAGCACCTTACAGGGTCAATACAACCCTACTACGATAGGGTGATTTTAACCATATCTATCCCATGACATTGAAAATAAAGGGATTTAAAAGCTGGCACGGCGCTTGCTCTGTACAGGGTGACATCCCATTTACAGAGGAACTTCACATGGACCTGCTCGAACAAACCGTTGGCCGCATCGCCCTGTCGCTACCCGGCGCGACCCGCATCTTTCATACCCACAACATCGACTTCTGCTGCGGTGGGCGTATCAGCCTGCGCCAGGCCGCCGAGCGCGCCGGCCTGCATGTGGACAAACTGCTCGCCGAGCTCGAGGCGCTGCCGGCCGCCAGCAGCGAACAGCACGACTGGCGCGAAGCCAGCAATGACGAGCTGATCGATCATATCCTGGCTCGCTACCACGACGTGCACCGTCAGCAGCTGCCCGAGCTGATCCGCATGGCGCGGCGGGTAGAGCAGGTCCACGGCGAGCGCGAAAGCTGCCCCAACGGGCTGGCCGACCTGCTGATGGCAGTCCATCAGGAGATGGAGAGCCACATGCAGAAGGAGGAGCAGATCCTGTTCCCCATGCTGCGCAGCGGCCTGGGCGCCCAGGCCCAGGGGCCGATCGCGGTGATGCGCCAGGAGCACGACGACCACGGCGAGAACCTGGAGCAGGTGATGCTGCTGACCGACGATATCACCCCGCCCAAGGGCGCCTGCACCACCTGGCGCGCGCTCTATGCCGGCCTGCGCGAATTCCGCGAGGACCTGATGGAGCACATCCATTTGGAGAACAACCTGCTGTTCGAGCGGGCCGGCTGAGGAAGTACACCCGCCGAAATCGAGTAGGAGGGGGAGTCGCCTCCCCCGTCCTCTCACACCACCGGGCATACGGGTCCGTACCACGGCGGTTCAC